>CAJSYJ010000008.1 GCA_910574205.1 Bacteroidales bacterium | reverse complement strand
CGAGCACCTCAACCTATCCACGCCCCCGAGCCCCAACCAAAACTACCGCAGAACATTTCGGGCTCCACCCGGAGCGCGCTTCGCGCGCGACAAAAGCCCCTCCCGAGGGAGGGGTTTGGGGTGGGGTCAGATCTGCAAAACGGCGTAAGCCGTAACAACGGCCGGCGGTCTTGCAAAACATACGGGTAACGCATACACGCACCTAAGTACCGCGAGCACCTCAACCTATCCACGCCCCCGAGCCCCAACCAAAACTACCGCAGAACATTTCGGGCTCCACCCGGAGCGCGCTTCGCGCGCGACAAAAGCCCCTCCCGAGGGAGGGGT
>CAJSYJ010000007.1 GCA_910574205.1 Bacteroidales bacterium | reverse complement strand
CCGCGGATCAATTCACGTTTGCTAATCCCCACGGCTTTTCGCAGCTTACCACGTCCTTCGTCGCCTCCAAGAGCCTAGGCATCCCCCATACGCCCTTACTTACTTTCTTTAATCGCCACACGCCCCTATTGTAACGCGTGACTCTATCTCATCCTCAATTCGTGTCAATGAACGTTAGTCGAATCTCTTCGACTCAGGTGGAGGATAAGGGAGTCGAACCCTTGACCCCCTGCTTGCAAAGCAGGTGCTCTAGCCAACTGAGCTAATCCCCCGAGTCATAAATTGGTGTAGTCCCGTGCGGACTTGAACCGCAGACCCCTACATTATCAGTGTAGTGCTCTAACCAACTGAGCTACGGGACTGTATCCACTGGGAAACCCCAATATAATAAAATCACCGGTTAACCGAGAGAAAAAAGAGTATCATACTGTCGTTAAGCAATCGTACTCTCCAGAAAGGAGGTGTTCCAGCCGCACCTTCCGGTACGGCTACCTTGTTACGACTTAGCCCCAGTCATTAGTTTTGCCCTAGGTCGCTCCTTGCGGTCACGAACTTCAGGCACCCCCAACTCCCATGGCTTGACGGGCGGTGTGTACAAGGCCCGGGAACGTATTCACCGCGCCATGGCTGATGCGCGATTACTAGCGAATCCAACTTCATGGAGGCGAGTTTCAGCCTCCAATCCGAACTGAGATAGGCTTTCGAGATTTGCACCCCATCGCTGGGTAGCGGCCCTCTGTACCTACCATTGTAACACGTGTGTCGCCCCGGACGTAAGGGCCGTGCTGATTTGACGTCATCCCCACCCTCCTCCGGCTTACACCGGCAGTCCCGATAGAGTGCCCAGCTTGACCTGATGGCAACTATCAGTAGGGGTTGCGCTCGTTATGGGACTTAACCCGACACCTCACGGCACGAGCTGACGACAACCATGCAGCACCTAGTTTCGTGCCCCGAAGGGAAGACCTGTTTCCAGATCAGTCACTAACTTTCAAGCCCGGGTAAGGTTCCTCGCGTATCATCGAATTAAACCACATGTTCCTCCGCTTGTGCGGGCCCCCGTCAATTCCTTTGAGTTTCATTCTTGCGAACGTACTCCCCAGGTGGATAGCTTATCGATTTCTCTTAGTCACCGACTGTGTATCGCCGACAACGAGCTATCATCGTTTACTGCGTGGACTACCAGGGTATCTAATCCTGTTTGCTCCCCACGCTTTCGTGCCTCAACGTCAGATATAGATTGGTAAGCTGCCTTCGCAATCGGTGTTCTGTATGATCTCTAAGCATTTCACCGCTACACCATACATTCCGCCTACCGCATCTACTCTCTAGATCAACAGTATTAGAGGCAGTTCCCGAGTTGAGCTCGGACATTTCACCTCTAACTTATCAATCCGCCTACGCACCCTTTAAACCCAATAAATCCGGATAACGCTTGGATCCTCCGTATTACCGCGGCTGCTGGCACGGAGTTAGCCGATCCTTATTCGTACA
>CAJSYJ010000006.1 GCA_910574205.1 Bacteroidales bacterium | reverse complement strand
CTCTTACCTTTGCAGTGTCAATAGCGATTGGCACTTTTTTCTAGTAAGAGAGATGTCCATCGGGTGGATAATTGTTTGTAGTTTTGCTAAAATGATTGTCCATCGGCAGCGAGCCCATCAACCACTTTGTCCTCCTCTGGAGATACCGTGATTTAGATTTCGCCGCTGCCTTTTTTATATCTTTAGAGCCTGGACAAAGTATCGTAAGCCGGATTGACCGAGCTTGAGTTCTGCCAAGAGTGAAGGTGACGAAGATTATTGACAGTCAGATTGTATAACCAAATAATCCAATTGACATGCAACTGAGATTTAAACCAACTGTCTATTTCCGCCAGTGCGTGGGTATAGATATCGCCAAATCGACATTCATGGCCTGCCTGTCCATGCTTGATGCAGAAGGATGTAGCACATCGCCGATAGAATTCACCAATGACAGGCACGGATTCAACCAGTTCGTCAGATGGACGCGTAAAGAGTCCCTCAAAGGGTATCCGCTTTGTTTCGTCATGGAGCCTACAGGTGTATATTACGAGGCTCTTGCAATGCACCTTACCAAACTCGGGATGACCGTTCATGTTGTTCCGGCAAACCGAGTCAGGGACTTCGCAAAATACGAAGGATACAAGACTAAGACCGACAAAATCGATGCCTATATCCTCTCGATGCTCGGATGCGAGAATCGCAAGCTCAAGAATTGGGCGGCACCGGATGAGCAGTTTGCGTCAATACGGTCATTGTGCCGCCTGCGCACCTCTCTGGTAAAACACAGCACGATGCTGAAGAACCGGCTTGGAGCACTTACTGTAAGCTCTTTCTCAGACAAAAAGACTGTAAGGATATGCTCTGCCGCACTTGATGATATTGATAAAAACATATACAAAGCCGAGACCGAGATCCGGAATCTCATTGATAAATCCGAGCAATTCAAGGAAGCAGTCAGACTGTCAACTACTATTCCGGGAATAGGTCAGACTACTGCCTCCGCCATACTTGCCGAGGTCGGATGCTTCGCCAACTTCAACAATCACCGGCAGGTGGTCTCTTTTGCCGGTCTGGATGTCGTGGCCCGTCAGTCGGGTCCGCAGGATCCAAAACGCCACATATCGAAGAAAGGAAACTCGACAATCCGATCCATGCTCTACATCTGCGCGATGTCTGCCATACGTTTCAATCCCAAGATGAGAGAGTTCTATGACCGGATTAAGAAATCCAATCCGTCAGGGAAAGTGGCCCTTGTCGCCGTCATGCGCAAACTCCTGATTCTGATGTATTCAGTCTGCAAATCCAAGAAACCTTACTACCCGGAACACTCCACTAAAAACTGACAGATAAAAAAATAGGCCGGTGATAACACTCGGCCTACACGGGATGGGCGATTCCATATCGGAATGCGTCCTCCATAACTATGCGCAAATTTAAGCTGAATTTTGCACAAAACCGAGCGTTTGACAGGGAAAAATTACAACTTTATCGACAAAAACATTCCTCTCTCCTTCTGGGAGGGGATGCCCGAGCGGCGGGGGCGGACTAAACCGCCCCCAAGAGCGAATACGCGTCTTGGGTAACTTATAATTGTAGCGAATCAGATGGCAATTTACGCCATTTTGAGAAAAATACAGATATTGGTCAATTTTTCCTCAAAAAGATTTGGATTTTATCACAGTATCTAAATCC
>CAJSYJ010000005.1 GCA_910574205.1 Bacteroidales bacterium | reverse complement strand
CTTGACACTTCGAAGATGAGATAGAAATTTTCAAGAAAGCCGTTCGGGTAATTAGTATTGCTCGACTTTGACATTACTGTCTTTACATCTGCAACCTATCAACGTAGTCGTCTCCTACGCCCCTCAAGGGAAAACTTATCTTGGAGATGGCTTCGCGCTTAGATGCTTTCAGCGCTTATCCTAACCGAACGCGGCTACTCGGCGGTACACTTGGCAGCATAACCGATACACCGGAGGTTCGTCCAACTCGGTCCTCTCGTACTAAAGTCAGGACTCCTCAATTTTCCTTCGCCCGCAACAGATAGAGACCGAACTGTCTCACGACGTTCTGAACCCAGCTCGCGTGCCACTTTAATCGGCGAACAGCCGAACCCTTGGGACCTTCTCCAGCCCCAGGATGTGACGAGCCGACATCGAGGTGCCAAACCGCCGCGTCGATATGAGCTCTTGGCGGCGATCAGCCTGTTATCCCCGGAGTACCTTTTATCCTTTGAGCGATGGCCAGTCCACACAGAACCACCGGATCACTATACCCTACTTTCGTACCTGTTCGACTTGTATGTCTCTCAGTCAAGCGCCCTTATGCTATTGCACTCTCCGCACGGTTACCATTCGTGCTGAGGGCACCTTGGGAAGCCTCCGTTACGCTTTTGGAGGCGACCACCCCAGTCAAACTACCCACCAAACGGTGTCCCATTCACATGGTTAGAACTCAAATACACAAAGGGCAGTATTTCAACGTCGACTCCACGAATACTGGCGTACCCGCTTCGCAGTCTCCTGCCTATCCTACACATCATGTACCCAAATTCAGCGTTAAGCTGCAGTAAAGGTTCACGGGGTCTTTTCGTCCCGTTGCGGGTACCCGGCATCTTCACCGGGACTACAATTTCACCGAGCTCACGGTTGAGACAGTGTCCAGATCGTTACACCATTCGTGCAGGTCGGAACTTACCCGACAAGGAATTTCGCTACCTTAGGACCGTTATAGTTACGGCCGCCGTTTACTGGGGCTTCGATTCAATGCTTCTCTTGCGATGACATCCCCTCTTAACCTTCCAGCACCGGGCAGGTGTCAGGCCCTATACGTCTTCTTTCGAATTTGCAGAGCCCTGTGTTTTTGATAAACAGTCGCCTGGACCTCTTCGCTGCGCCCTACTCGCGTAGGGACCCCTTTTCCCAAAGTTACGGGGTTAATTTGCCTAGTTCCTTAACCGTGATTCAC
The DNA here is from genome assembly GCA_910574205.1 of Bacteroidales bacterium. Lineage (GTDB taxonomy): Bacteria > Bacteroidota > Bacteroidia > Bacteroidales > Rikenellaceae > Alistipes. The sequence continues at coordinate 1,969 of CAJSYJ010000005.1, read as the reverse complement.
TCGAGCACCTTAGGATACTCTCCTCGACCACCTGTGTCGGTTTACGGTACGGGTAACATACACTATAACTTAGAAGATTTTCTCGGAAGTCGACTTGGGTGGATTATCAGATTGTCCGAAGACGCTCTGTACTGTCGAGATTCAGCATGACATAGCTCTTAACCTTGCCATATACCTAAACTCTTTAACGAACTATTCCGTCAGTTCGCACCACTTACGTTCCTTCGTCCCTCCATCGAGGTGTATGTCAGTATCGGAATATTAACCGATTATCCATCGACATCGCCGTTCGGCTTAGCCTTAGGTCCCGACTAACCCTGATCCGTTTAGCGTTGATCAGGAAACCTTGGTCTTGCGGTGAGCGGGTTTCTCGCCCGCTTTATCGTTACTTATGCCTACATTTGCTTTTCCATACGCTCCACCGAATCTCACGATCCGACTTCGACGCTGAATGGAATGCTCCCCTACCGCGCTCTCGCGCCCAAAACTTCGGTNATATGCTTGATGCCCGTTCATTATCCACGCTCTGTCGCTCGACTAGTGAGCTGTTACGCACTCTTTGAATGAATAGCTGCTTCCAAGCTAACATCCTAGCTGTCTCTGCAACAAAACATCGTTAGTTCAACTTAGCATATTCTTGGGGACCTTAGTTGTTGGTCTGAGTTGTTCCTCTTTTGTCACCGGACATTAGCACCCGGTGGCTCACTGCTGTAAATCATACTACTGGCATTCGGAGTTTGTCAGGATTTGGTAGGCGGTGAAGCCCCCGCATCCAATCAGTAGCTCTACCTCCAGTAGACTCTTTATTACAACGCTGCCCCTAAAGGCATTTCGGGGAGTACGAGCTATTTCCCAGCTTGATTAGCCTTTCACCCCTACCCTCAGTTCATCCAGAAACTTTTCAACGTTTATTGGTGCGGTCCTCCAGTTGGTGTTACCCAACCTTCAACCTGACCAAGGGTAGATCGCAAGGTTTCGCGTCTACAACCACTAACTAACCGCCCTATTCAGACTCGCTTTCGCTTCGGCTCCGTGCATCCTTGCACTTAACCTCGCTAGTGATTAGTAACTCGTAGGCTCATTATTCAATAGGCACGCCGTCACCACACTAAGTGGCTCCGACAGGTTGTAAGCGTATGGTTTCAGGTTCTTTTTCACTCCCCTCCCGGGGTTCTTTTCACCTTTCCTTCACAGTACTGGTTCACTATCGGTCTCTTGGGAGTATTTAGCCTTACCGGGTGGTCCCGGCCGATTCTGACAGGATTCCTCGTGTCCCGCCATACTCAGGATACTGCTATCTTGATGCTAACTTACCTGTACGGGGCTTTCACCCTCTACGGCCGACATTTCCATGCCGTTCCAATTCGTCGCATCGCAAACCTCGCAGTCCTACAACCCCGATATTGCCGTAACAATACCGGTTTGGGCTATTTCCATTTCGCTCGCCGCTACTTTGGAAATCGATGTTTCTTTCTTTTCCTCCTCCTACTTAGATGTTTCAGTTCAGAGGGTTGGCTCACCGTTGCCGGTGTGTTAGGTCTTCTACCTAACGGGTTGTCCCATTCGGATATCCGCGGATCAATTCACGTTTGCTAATCCCCACGGCTTTTCGCAGCTTACCACGTCCTTCGTCGCCTCCAAGAGCCTAGGCATCCCCCATACGCCCTTACTTACTTTCTTTTACCGTCACACGCCCCTATTGTAACGCGTGACTCTATCTCATCCTCAATTCGTGTCAATGAACGTTGCAATCTCTCGATCGCCAAGTACAACATTGCGGTTTCGCTCCGCTACGCCCTAAGCGATGTTGCCTTCATCCTTTGAAGTGCGAGCAGCTAAATACCTTTAAGTAAAGCTCCAGAAAGGAGGTGTTCCAGCCGCACCTTCCGGTACGGCTACCTTGTTACGACTTAGCCCCAGTCATTAGTTTTGCCCTAGGTCGCTCCTTGCGGTCACGAACTTCAGGCAC
>CAJSYJ010000004.1 GCA_910574205.1 Bacteroidales bacterium | reverse complement strand
ACTTATCAATCCGCCTACGCACCCTTTAAACCCAATAAATCCGGATAACGCTTGGATCCTCCGTATTACCGCGGCTGCTGGCACGGAGTTAGCCGATCCTTATTCGTACAGTACTTTCAGCTGAATACACGTATTCAGGTTTACCCTTGTACAAAAGCAGTTTACAACTCATAGAGCCGTCTTCCTGCACGCGGCATGGCTGGTTCAGACTTCCGTCCATTGACCAATATTCCTCACTGCTGCCTCCCGTAGGAGTTTGGTCCGTGTCTCAGTACCAATGTGGGGGGTTAACCTCTCAGTCCCCCTATGTATCGTCGCCTTGGTAAGCCGTTACCTTACCAACCAGCTAATACAACGCATGCCCATCTGTAACCGCCGAAACTTTCAACCACAAGAGATGCCTCTCACAGTGTTATGCGGTATTAGTACCGATTTCTCAGTGTTATCCCCCTGTTACAGGTAGGTTGCATACGCGTTACGCACCCGTGCGCCGGTCGCCATCAGAAGTATTGCTACTCCCATGCTGCCCCTCGACTTGCATGTGTTAAGCCTGCCGCTAGCGTTCATCCTGAGCCAGGATCAAACTCTCCATTGTATAAATGTTTTGTTTATAAATCTCAGCTCTAATCTCAAAGGTATTGTTTGAAATTTCTCTTTCGAGAAGATTAAACTTTTAGCTGCTCAATATCTTCAAAGAACTCTTATTCTAATTTGCATCAGAACTTTCCGTTTGCAGGATTCTCAGATCCTCCTTGCCTTTCGTTTGTAAGCGAAAGCGGTGCAAAGGTAAGGACTATTTTTGAAACTTCCAAATTTTTCAGAACTTTTTTTTCAAAAATGTTTTTCAAGAACCTTTCAACCATTCTCTCATTACTGAGGGAAAGTGGTGCAAAGGTAAGTGTTATTTTCGAAACTTCCAAATCTTTCGGAAACTTTTTTTCAAAAACTTTTAAGAACCTGTTCGCTGCCTTCGTCGATCGTTTATCTCTGAAAGCGGTTGCAAAGGTAGCGCTTATTTTTTAATCTGCAAACATTTTATCAAAATAATTAAGAATTTCATAAATATTTTACATTTACTTAACATTACAGTCTACCTTGATAGCAGCGATCAAAGGGTTACCGACACACCTTTATAACTGACAGCCAATATATTAAATCCAATATTGCTTAACAGCCGGCCAAATTCGGCAAAAACCGGTATCAGGATCCAATTCCGTGCCATATTTTTCGACATTATAAGCTGCTCGCGCCGCAGCCATATCATATAACATAGGTATGGCTTCACTACTGTTGTATTCCAGGCTTCCGACCGCCCCTAAAATCCGCATCCAATTCCTTTCCTGCCCGCCCAATCCGGCAGAAATATTGTGCGGCACAGTCGGCGAAACCTTCGATGACCGCGATTTTCCATCGAACCAACCCGCCCAGACACGCCCGAATCATCCCTATCGAACCGCGAAATCGTCTGCTCGCACTGCCGGCATCGCCTGCCGGAGATCGTCATATATCGAATGACCTCGGCATAAACAAATATAATATTTACAAAACAGAATCCAACATTAAAATATTTTATTTATATTTGCACAGTCAACCGTAAAATAAATCGTATAGATTATGCTCGATTACATATAATATGTCGTCAGACAATACCCCCGCAAGCGTGTTGTATTTTTAGAAAACATTTTTTATCTTTGTCTCGTTCCTATCGGGACGGACATATTTTTTTAAGGAAAAGTGTTTAGGCATTTATCTTACAAAGGAATCTGGTAAATTTCGAACTATTCAAGATAAACGATACAAGCACTCTACCGAAGTTGTTGTGTATGCTTTTTGATACATACATCTCGGTGTGGGGTATTGTTTTATTGAATTAGGCTTTACCAGAGCCGCTTTGTAATAAAACTAATCGACTCCACACTTTCTGTTTGTAATATTATTTACGATATCGAGGAGCCGGATATCCCCACAACACTTTCCCCCATGAACATCATATCCAAAGAGCAACACGGCTGGGAGCGCATTGCGCTTATTCTCGAAGAACAGAACATCTCGGCCGCCGCTCTGGCACGCATGATCGGCCTGCCCGATCCCCGAACCCTGTACCGCATCAAAAAACGCAATACCAGAATCCCGCACCGCCTCGCAAGCGCTATCAACCGCATCATGCCCGAATACAACATCGAGTGGCTCCTAACCGGCAGCATCACGCTTACGGTCGACATACGTCTCGATAATTCCGAGCCGCACACACAGACTCTCACGCAGCGCATCTCGAAGCATATACTCTGCAAGGCACATGTCAGTCAAACGGTGCGTCGCGTCTGAGACGGCTATACCTATATTATAATATATAGGCACGCCTCGTCCAGCCACCGCAGCTGTCGGCCGAAGCCGGCTGCCGGCACACGAATCCATTCGCCGATTGTTTGCGTCATCGATATTTTAGCGAACTTTGCATTCGACATTCCGGCGACGACGATCGTCGATAAGCGATAACATGCTTCGCCGAGACTAAGCAACGACACGACCCAAACGACACGACCCAAACGACACGACCCAAACGACACGAGCAATGGCAAGCGCCGCAACATTTTTCATATACGGACTCTGCATCATGTTCTACTTCATGATGGCGCTGCTTTTCCGCCATCGCAGCGGCGAACGGCTTTCGCTGCTGGTAACGGTACTTATGACCGTCATCGGGATGCAGTCGATCAAAGATCTCTTCTTCATCGACGAGTCGCTCTACGCCGCCCCCGCAACATGGGGCGCAATTACCGCCGTCGACATGGTCGCCGTTCCGCTGTACGCATTCATCCTCATCGAGCTGTGCCGCCCCGGATATCTTACGCGGCGCACGATGACCGTCCACCTGCTGCCGTTCGTCATACTGCCGGCGCTGCTCATCGCAACCCGCATCGAAATCATTTACTTCATCGAGGTCGCCTGGGCGGCCGTCTACGGCTTCGGCTACGCCGTCTGGGCGCTGATCAACATACCTCGATACCACAAGCAGCTCAAAGAGAACTTCTCCTACGGCGAGAACATCAACCTAAAATGGCTGCGCATCATACTATTCTCGTTCTTCGCCATACTCGGTCTGTGGATCATCAACTGCTCGGTCATCGACCGCCATATCGAAAACATCTACATGGCCGGCACGCTCCTTATCTGGATGTTAGTCTGCTTCTTCATCTATAAACACCTATCGGTTATCGACGAGCTGAAAAACAGCCCCGGAGCAGAGGGGGGGGGAGACATCACGCCGGAACATGGGATGGGAATTTCGACCCTCCGGCCGATGATGCCGACGCCTTGGCGCTGCGCATACACAAACTCTTTCATGAGGAGCGCATATTCCTGAACCCGCGGCTCAAACTCTCCGACATAGCCTCCATGGCAACGACGAACCGCACCTACATAAGCCAGTTCTTCAACCGTGCCAACGGCGCGACCTTCTACGAATACGTCAACCGCATGCGCATCGAACATGCGAGCCGCCTGCTCGTCGAGTCGTCCGACCGGTTGGAGATCATCGCCGAAAACTCCGGCTTCAACTCTATCTCGACATTCCACCGGGCATTCGCCAAACACTTCGGCTGCTCGCCCACTGCCTACCGCGAGCGCGCCCGCAGCACTGTGCCGCACCACGAGCCGTAGACCGGGCGCCTGCACACACCTATTCCTTGCAGCTATTTACGGTCTGCTCCGACGTTTTTCACTTTGCCGCCGGCCTGCATACGACTACTTCGACGCCGAAGTGCTTATACCCTGCGACAGGCGCGACGACATACTCTGGCATACGCCCCTCTCATGGCTTAACGGCAACCGCGACGCATGGCTCGACATGAAGCAGAGATTCGACGTGCCTACACGCGATGAAAGGATGCGGTATACGCCGCATCTTTTTATGCAATATGCAATATTTTGTATTCCGGCATCGGATTTTCCTGTCGCAAAAATTTGCCGGGGAGGGGGAAATTCATATCTTTGTATAAGCGGGCTGCCGTCTACCGATCGGCTCCCGCACGACTGCAAGCTACTCTCCGATATTCTCGGACTGTTCTCTCTCGTGCCGCCGAGGCATGTATACCCCGCATAATATAACCCTCATCCGAAAAAACATCCGGTCATGAAAAAACTTCTACTCTACCTCACTCTTACCCTCTTCGCCTTCGCATGCGGCGAGAACGACGAACCGCAGCCCACACCTCCCGAGCCCAAGCCCAAACCCCGATTGGAGATCGAGAGCATCGGTATCGAGGCCACCTCAGCCCGCTTCGAGCTCACGACCGACATCGCCACGGCCTACTGCTACACATGCGTCGAGACTACCGACGACATGCAGAAGCCAGGCGCCGGGGAGCTCTTCGCACAAAACGTCAACAAATTCGACTCGACCTCTGCCGAAATATCGCTCGACGGACTCGCTCCCGAGACACGATATACGCTCTTCGCCGCCGCAAGCGCCGACGGAGAGATGAGTGACGTGAAGCAGTTCGACTTTACCACCAGCGCCGTCGATCCTCTGATCGAGCTGTTAGAAGAGTCTGTCACATACGATTCGTTCTCGCTTCGCATCCGTGCCGAGGAGGGACGGTCATTCCTCTTCTCGCACATCGACAAACTGCTGCTCGACATGAGCGGCTACACCGACGAGCAATATCTCGAAATGTTCGGCATGAGCGGCTACGGCGACACGACGGTCGACTTCAAAGACGGCGAACTCTACTTCGACGCCCTTGACGTCCCCTATGAGATAGGCGTCAAGCCCGGCCGCGAGTATATCGTCTTCGCCGCATACTGCGACAAGGACAAAAAGCTGACCGACGTGCTGCACCGCGTCGAGTTCACGACACCCGAGAAACCCCGTTCCGAGCACGGCATAACGGTAGAAGTCAGCGACATAACATCTATCGCAGCACGTATCGCGACTACGCCCGACGACAACATCGCCGAGTATTATGTCTATGTGCGCGATAAGGCATGGTACGATTCGGTCATCGACTACGGCGAGTCGATGATGATCTCGCTCGTCAAGCGTGCCTACGAAACCCAGATCGGCGCACGTCTCTACACCGCTGCCGCCGACGAGACATACGACGATCTTACCCCCGCGACCGAATATACGATCGGTCTTGTGGTCATCGACAACGAGGGCAACGAGTCGTTCATCTCCGACAATATCTTCACGACCGCTGCGCCCACCGGTATCACGCCCGAGGTCGGCATCGTCATGCAGCCCTCCGGCGAGGCGCCCCATACGATCCTCGATCTCAACATAAAGACCGGCCTTACCAAGTCCATTAAATACGCCTTCGCCCCCACGGCCGACGTTCGAGAGGAGCTCGACAACAACGGAGGCTCGTACGAGTCGCTCATCGACATGCGCGGCGTGGCTCTTTCCGCCGAGCAGGTCGCCCAGGCCAACTCCGACGGCGGTCTTACGCTGAAAATGGACGAGCTGTGGTACGACACCGAATATACCTGCGTCGTATGCGCCGTCAGCGCCGAACAACTCTCCGTCGTCGATCACACCGCCGCCCGCACCTCGGCCGAGCCCAAGCCCGCACGCGTCGAGTCGGAGCTCTTCGCGCTGCTGCCCGGCAAGTGGAGCCTGTCATACGACTACGTAGATCTCTACAAAGATCCCCAGCGCATCGAGGGCGCCGAGATCACGATCGCCGACACGGACGGCGCAGGCAGCCGATATCGCGATTACAACCGCCTGCTCGTCGAGGGCTACCAGTTCCAGACCAACTATGCCACCGACCCCATGCCCTACTACTCTGCCGAGTACCTTATCGACTACGCCTCTTACTGGCGCGATTTCCAGTCGCTCGCCTACCGCGACTTCGGTCCCAAGTTCTTCTTGGAGGTGGCCGCCGACGGCAGCGTGACCGTTCCGACATCCAAGCATGTCTATCTATACGGCTGGTCGGACTCTCCGATACTCTTCTTCGGCGCCGATCTCGACAAGATGTACACCGCTCCGGTTTCGTTCCCGGTCGAGATATCCGACGACGGCAATACTATCACGATCAAGGCATGCCACGCAGGGCCCGAATTTTCCAACGGCATCTACCGTCCGGCAGTATTTCTGGGACAGACCATGCGCAACGCCGCCACGTCGGATATCGTACTGCGCCGCCTCGGCGAGCAGACCGGCAGCAGCACGCACCGCAGCTCCGCCATGCGTCCCTCGCCGCGCACTATGCCCGCAGCACAAACCGATGCCGGCACTACCGCCCGCTTTACCCACATCGACCGCCGGTAGCGGCGTGCATCGACCGATCCGACAGACCGGCAACCGCATAACCCATTGACAGATTAGCCCTCGCAGCACTACCCCGCGAGGGCTAATCTTTTCGTCCTGCCGAGCCCGGAGCCTAAACCGTACCTACTATGCCGCCCCAAAAAAAGATGCCCGACGTCCCCTTCCAAAAGCCGGTCGCCGGGCAAAACCCTATTTTCATTGACACTCCACTGTATGCACATCGAAAAACCGACTCTACAAGTTTCACTGCCAGCACACCGAAAAACGATCTCCACGCGCCCTCCTACCGCCCTTACCGCAAAAAACGATGTCCGCTGAAAAAAGGAAAAGATGCCCGCACACACGCAAAACATCCCTATCCCGTTGCCACTCGACGGTCTCAACACCGAAAAAAAACGATCTCCACTCCCCCCCCCAATCCACGAAATGCCCCGCAGCAAAAATCCTCCACCCTCAGAGAAAATACGCCCCCGCCGCTAATGCGGCAGGGGCGCAACCTATCATCGGGAGCCTCTGCTCCCGCTTTCGACGACTACTTCTTGGCCTTCGGCGCGAGGATCATGTTCATCTTCTTGCCGTCGAGCTTAGGCATCAGCTCCACCTTGGCGAACTCCTCCAAGTCGGTGGCGAAGCGCAGCAGCAGAATCTCACCCTGCTCCTTGAAGACGATCGAACGACCGCGAAAGAAGACGTAAGCCTTGACCTTAGCTCCCTCTTTGAGGAAGTTCTCGGCATGCTTCAACTTGAAGTTGTAGTCATGATCGTCGGTCTGCGGACCGAAACGGATCTCCTTGATGACGATCTTCGTCTGCTTGGCCTTGATCTCCTTCTGTTTCTTCTTCTGCTGATAGAGAAACTTCTGGTAATCGGCTATGCGGCACACGGGGGGATCGGCCTTGGGAGAGATCTCGATCAGATCCAGCTCCATCTCATCGGCCAAACGCAATGCGTCGCGAATGGGCAACACCAGATTGGGTTCGACGTTCTCGCCCACGACACGCACGGTCGGAGCCGTGATACGGTCGTTGATGCGATGCGGGTTCTCCACCACCGGACGACGTCCGCGTGGATCTCTCTGGTTGTTCTGATTATTCCCCTGCCCGGTCAGCGGGCGAGGTCGGAATGGAAATTGTCCTGCCAAATTATTGATATATTAGTTTATGATATTTTCACTTAAAACGCATCATCGACGATTGGCCTCCACTTCGCTGCGAACCAGACCGAGCAGATAGTCGCGGAACTCCGCGATCGACATCTGTCCCTTGTCGCCCTCGCCCTGCGCGCGTACCGACACGCTGCGCTCGGCGGCCTCCTTCTCGCCCACGATCAGCAGATAGGGGATACGCTTCAACTCGTTGTCGCGTATCTTGCGGCCTATCTTCTCGTTACGGTCGTCGACCTGGGCACGCACATCGCCCATGTTCAACTCGCGTGCCACCTCGGCGGCATAGTCGTTATACTTCTCCGATATGGGCAGCACCACGACCTGATCGGGCGACAGCCACAACGGGAACTTGCCGGCCGTATGTTCGAGCAGCACGGCCACGAAACGCTCCATCGAGCCGAACGGCGCACGGTGGATCATTATCGGGCGGTGCATCTTGTCGTCCGAACCCTTGTACGTCAGATCGAAACGCTCCGGCAGATTGTAGTCGACCTGTATCGTACCCAGCTGCCAGCTGCGTCCCAGCGCATCCTTGACCATGAAGTCGAGCTTCGGGCCGTAGAATGCCGCCTCGCCGTACTCGACGATCGTATTCAGCCCCTTGTTCCTCGCAGCCTCGATGATCGCACTCTCAGCCTTATCCCAATTCTCGTCCGAACCGATATACTTCTCGCGGTTGTTCGGGTCGCGCAGCGACACCTGCGCCGTATACTTGTCGAACTTCAACGTGCGGAATATGTAGAGCACGATGTCGATGACCTTCTCGAACTCCTCCAACAGCTGGTCGGGGCGCACGAAGAGATGGGCGTCGTCCTGCGTGAACGATCTGACGCGCGTCAGTCCGTGCAGCTCGCCCGACTGCTCGTAGCGGTATACCGTACCGAATTCGGCCAGACGCACCGGAAGGTCCTTGTACGAACGCGGCTTGGAACGATATATCTCGCAGTGGTGCGGGCAGTTCATCGGTTTGAGCATATACTCCTCGCCCTCGATCGGCGTATGTATCGGCTGGAACGAATCCTTGCCGTACTTGGCATAGTGGCCCGACGTCTTGTAAAGCTCGATGTTGCCGATATGGGGCGTGATGACCTGCTGGTAGCCGTGCTCCTTCTGTATCTGGCGCAGGAAGCGTTCCAGGCGGTCTCTCAGGTCGGCGCCCTTGGGCAGCCACAACGGCAGACCCTGACCCACTCTCTGAGAGAATGTAAAGAGTTCCAGCTCCTTGCCCAGCTTGCGGTGGTCGCGCTTCTTGGCCTCCTCCAACATCGCCAGATACTCGTCGAGCATCGACTTCTTGGGGAAAGAAATACCGTATATACGCGTCAGCATCTTGTTCTTCTCGTTGCCGCGCCAGTATGCGCCGGCAACCGACGTGAGTTTCAACGCCTTGATATAACCAGTGTTGGGGATATGCGGACCGCGGCACAGGTCGGTAAACGAACCGTTCGTGTAGAACGATATGGTACCGTCGGCCAGATCGGCTATCAATTCGCATTTATATTGGTCGCCCTTCTCGGTAAATGTCTTCAACGCATCGGCCTTCGACACCTCCGAGCGCACCAGCGGCTCCTTCTGCCGCGCCAGCTCGACCATCTTCTGCTCGATCGTCGCAAGGTCTGACTCCGTAATGGGTACGGGCGAATCGACATCGTAGTAAAAACCGTTCTCTATGGCCGGACCTATACCGAACTTGATGCCCGGATATAGCGCTTCGAGCGCCTCGGCCAGCAGGTGCGACGACGTGTGCCAGAATGCGTGCTTACCCTCGGCATCGTCCCACTTGAAAAACTTTACGGCGGCATCTTCATCTATCGCGCGACCCATGTCCACCGTCGCGCCGTTGACCTCGGCAGCCAGAGCGTCCGCAGCTAAACGAGGGCTGATACTCTCCGCAACCTGATAGGCAGTCGTTCCCGCGGCATACTCTCTTACAGAGCCGTCGGGAAATGTAATTTTAATCATTACTTCTTTTATTTACGTTAATATTTCGACCTCCTTCGCCGCTTCCACAATTACGAGACGGAATACGGCGTCGGAGCATCCTTTTCCCATTATCGCAGCTATCACTGCTCGCCCTCGCTCTGGGGCAGATCCTTGACCGATACGTCGCGGCCCTTCTCGCGCTCGAAGTGTTCGAGCGGCGAACGGCTCCACTCAGCGTAGGCCCTGCGACGCGCAACGATGTCTATCGCCGCATATACGGCCGAGCGCATCGACTGCGGATCGGCGATGCCGCGGCCTGCGATGTCGTATGCCACGCCGTGGTCGGGCGACGTGCGCACCGTATCGAGCGAGGCGGTAAAGTTCACGCCGTCGGGCGAGAGCGTCTTGAACGGTGCCAGCCCCTGATCGTGATACATCGCCAGTATGGCATCGTACTTCTTGTATGCGCCCGAGGCGAACAGACCGTCAACGGCCAGCGGACCGAAGCAAAGCACTCCGTCGGCGTATGCCTGCTCTATGGCGGGCTTTATCGTCGACGCCTCCTCCTCGCCCAGCAGACCTCCGTCTCCGGCATGGGGGTTGAGCGAGAGGACGGCTATGCGCGGCGCCACCACCCCGAAATCGCGCTTCAACGAGTCGTTGAGCTGCATTATCCGGCGCACTATCGACTCCTTGTCGATCGCCGCAGCCACTTCCGACACGGGTATATGTATCGTCACGAGCCCCACGCGCAGCACGTCGCTGCACATTATCATCATCGCTTCGCCACCCGACACGGCCGCCAGGAACTCCGTGTGGCCGGTATAGGGAAACGCCTCGCTGCGAATAGCATGCTTGTCGATCGGCGCGGTTACCAGTGCATCTATACGCCTGTTTTTCAGGTCATCCGCGGCACGCAAGAGAGCATCGGCCGCAGCACGGCCGCCCTCCTCGCTCTCCTGCCCGGGCGTTATCCGAAGCTCCTTCTGCCCGCACTCCACAAGATTGGCGCGTCCGGCCTGCGCATCGTCCGCCGTGCGGCATGCCACGAACTCGACGGGCTCCGCATCCTTCAACGTGCGGCGATAGTAAGCCGCCGCCGCCTGCGAACCGTAAACCACCGGCGTGCAGAGTTCGAGTATGCGCTGGTCCGACAATATTTTGAGGATCAACTCCCAGCCCACACCGTTGGTGTCGCCCTGAGTGATTCCTATCCTTAGTCTGTTATCCGTCATAACGTATACAATTCAATCCACAAATATATGAAACCGAACGGCCATTTACAATTATTGAGTCAAAAAAGTGACCCGTTCGGATCATATTCTCCGCACGACCGCCCCCGCAGATGCAGCATGCGGCATTACGACCGCCACGGACTACGACGCTTACGCGTCGCAGCGACCGCCGCTGGGCATCCTCGTCCTACCCCCGCCTTACAACGGATATATCGCCATATCAAAAACATACCATAGCACCAACGGTAAACATGCCGCTGCGACGCATATAGTCGTAAGCTATCGTCAGGGCGATGCGTCCTATGCCGATGCCGCCGCCGAGCGACCCGCAGGCATCTATCGAGTGCGCACGCCGCAATCCGAAGTCGGCACCCAGACGCGAAATCATATATAGGTCTACATGCCCCACCTCCGGGAAACGCCACCTCAGCTCGACGAACAGCGGCACCATTAGCAGACGCTCGCGCCTATACCCCGCAGGCTCCGAATCGGAGGCCGCATCGTAGACGCTCTCCCTGCCCACAGCCAAGCCCGTGCCCGCCCCGACGAAGAGTATCCCGGCGAACGACTTGCCGTGCGATGTCATCAGACGCCCGACCGTTATGCGGTTGCCCGCACTGACACTCAGCGCAATGCACGCCGAATACCTATCCCGCACAACCACCGTATCGGCCGTCCTCCGGGCACCGTGTGCAGCATCCGCCGCCGACAGCGACAACGCCGCCGCCGCAACCGTCAAAAAATCTCTTAACCGCATACCGCCCGCAAATACAAAATCGGTGCAACACCCTCCCCCACAACCGCACCAATAGGATCGACTTATACCATTGCGCGATTCGATAGCCTTTTTTTGATATCGCATCTCAATACCCGCAGGCTATATAAGTTTTAATTATAACATTTCAGAGCGGCATAGCAGTTCGGCGAAACGAGAGCGCGGCAGCAGAATGCCGCTTTTCACGAAACGAGCACAAATGAACACAACTCAATTTTTCGTCAAAAGGTGTTATTTGCAAGCCGCACGTGAAGAATGTGCCGATGGGTAGTACTGGTGTACGTCCCATTGGCGCATGCGAACGAGGCGTAGTAAATGGCACCTTTTCACGGAAAAGTTTTTCGTCAAAAGCCGTATTATGCAACGCAACGACGGAGCGAGGCGATGGGCTGTACTCGGCGTACTGCCCATTGCCGAGCGACGAGGCGCGGCAGCAGAATGCCGCTTTTCACGAAAAAGGAAAGGTTTTTGCCACTAAACAAATCAATAGTCTAAAAATTATATTTAACTTTGGGCAATATGAAAAGATTAACGACCATATTGATCGGAGTACTGGCCTGCTGGATGATAGGATCGGCGGAGGGGGCACCGAGAAGAGGATACAGGGTCGACGAGATACCTAATGTGCAGAGGGCGGACAGAACCAAGTTCGTGTCCAACCCCGACGGGATACTGACGCCGCAGGCGGTAGCGCGAATAGATTCGATATGCTACCAGCTAAGACACAGAAACATAGCGCAGGTAGCCGTCGTGGCGGTGGATAGAATCGCCTCGGACGACATGTTCGACTTCGGATACAAGTTGTTTTCGTCATGGGGCGTAGGCCGCAAGGAGGCGGACAACGGGTTGGGCATACTGCTTGTCAAGGAGAGGCGTGAGATACGGTTCATGACGGGCTACGGTCTGGAAGGCGTGCTGCCTGATGCGATATGCAAACGCATACAGACCAAATATATGCTGCCATATTTCCGCGAGGGAGACTACTCGGCGGGCATGGTCGCTGGCATGGAGGCCGTCGACAAGAGGCTAACGGGCAGCGAGCTGGATCTGGGCGGCACGGACGACTTCGAGAGGGATGACGCACCGTTGTGGCTGCCGATTCTGATCGTGCTGATATTGGTTCTGCTGCCGGTGGTCATGGCAATAATATCGGAGTACAGACGCTCGAAGTGCCCGGTATGCAAACGACACACGTTGAAGTTCAAGTCGGATGCGATCATCGAACGCACACGCACTTATACGGCGCACGAGAAGACATACGTATGTTCCAACTGCGGCCATGTCGAGAAGCGGCGCTCGCGCAACGACCGCGGAGGCGGAGGCGGCATGGGCGGCGGGCTGTGGTGGCTCGGCGGCATGGGCGGTTTCGGCGGCGGTCGCTCAGGAGGCATCGGCGGAGGATTCGGCGGCGGCGGATTCGGCGGAGGCGGTGCCGGCTCACGGTGGTAGGCGACCGAAGAGTCGGAATATCCGACAAACATAATTTGCCAGACCAATACCGAACCTGCTATGAAAAAGCTGTCGACAGACCGAAGACGAGGATTTAGCGGCGGTATATTCGCCTTCGATCGTGCTACGGTGCTTGCCGCTGCGAAATGATGTAGTGCGAAGAGTCGGAAAATAACGATCAGCCTTACACCCCTGCCAATGGCTGCGAAAGGGGAGGATCATGGTCTGAGCGTCGAGCGAGCGACGTGCGATGCAGTAGTTTCGTCGACGCCGGACTACGGAGATATTTTCGCATGGGGCGATACAAGCCCTAAGCATGATTATACTGCTTATATTACACGGGGCGTTTAAGGCCTCTTGGATGCCGGTCAAGCCGGCCGAAAACAATATTAAAATTCAATAGTATGAAAAACAAAACTTTATGGATCGTACTGGCCATTGTGGCAGTAGTGGTAATATGGGGCATATCGTCCTATAACGGACTCGTAAACAAGCAGGAGGGCGTGGCCACGGCGTGGTCTAACGTCGAGGCGCAGTATCAGCGCCGCGCCGATCTGATCCCCAACCTGGTCAACACGGTCAAGGGCTACGCCCAGCACGAGCGCGCCACGCTCGCGGAGGTTACCGATGCCCGCACGCGCGCCACATCGATCAATCTCGACGTAGCCGACCTGACGCCCGAGACACTGGCCGAATACCAGCGCGCACAGGCCGAGGTGGGCTCGGCACTGGGACGTCTGATCGCCGTCGCAGAGAGCTACCCCGACCTTAAAGCCAACCAGAATTTCCTGGAATTTCAGTCTCAAATCGAAGGCACCGAGAACCGCATAGGCGTCGCGCGACAGAACTACAACACGGCCGCCATGGAGTACAACCGCTCTATCCGCCGCTTCCCGACCAACATTCTGGCCGGCATGTTCGGCTTCGACCGCAAGCCGCTGTTCGAGGCCAACGAAGGCTCGCAGAACGCCCCGACGGTAGAATTTTAGTCCGATATAGACTATGTCGGGGCGCATACCGGTCGCCCGACGGATATATGCGATCGGCCGCGGCAGCCATAGCCTGCGCCGTCATACGAAACTCCCTCCCCTGAATTTTCGGGGAGGGAGTTTTTATTACGCACGGCATTATACGGGCTTCTCACCGGGCTGCGTTCCGCCCATTCATCCGACGGTGCCAACGCACGCGAAAAACCGACCACGAGCTGCTACCATATTCTCGTCGAAAGGCGCCGGCAACGGCGCCGACATGAAATCGGGGCAGACGGGTAGTACTTGGCGTACGTCCCGTTTGCCCCGATGATTGAGGTAACGCTAATAGCGTCTTTTCACAAAAAATTATTTCTTGAAAGTCTCAACATCCGCTACCGTCGACTCCTCGATGTAGGCTGCCGCCTCGGCGATCTTGGCGGAAGCATACTTGCAGAAGATACGGGCGGGACGGAGATACTCCTCGCACTCGGCGGCCTGACGCGCGAGAATATGGGTCATGATGATATAACCCGCGATCTCGACCAGACGGCGTGCGTGGAAATCCTTGAATCCGGGCGTCTGCTTGTCGAGGCTCTCGACCTTGTCGGCAGCACGCTCGAAGGTACCGCGCAGAGCCGACAGGCGTGCCGCGATATCGGCCACGCACTCGCCCGAAAGAGCCTGCTCGTAGCGGAGCATCTGCTCGTGATAGGTGCCCTTGGTAACGTGGTTGATAGCTGCCACGACCTGCAACTGAGTAGTACCCTCGTATATGTTCATGATGCGGGCATCGCGGTAGAGACGCTCGCAGGCGTAGTCCTTCATGAAGCCCGAGCCGCCGTGTATCTGTATCGAATCGAAAGCCACCTGATTGGCATACTCCGAAGCGAACATCTTGGCCAGCGGCGTGAAGCCGTCGGCAAGGCGGTTGTAGAACTTCATCTCGGCACGCTCGTCGGACTCCAACGAACGCTCGTGCGAGATGTGGTTGTACTGCTTGTAGATATCTACGAAGCGCGCCGTCTCGTAGAGCAGCGCTCGTGCAGCCAGCGTCTTGGCCTCCATGTTGGAGAGCATCTCCGACACGGCGGCGAAGCGGATGATCGGCTTGCCGAACTGCTCGCGCTCGGCGGCATACTTCAACGCCTCGCGGTAGGCTGCCTCGCAAAGACCCGTAGACTGTGCGGCGATACCCAGACGTGCGGCGTTCATGAGCGACATGACGTATTTGATAAGTCCCATTTTGCGGTCGCCGACAAGAAGTGCGGGGGCGTCGGTAAAGACCAGCTCGCAGGTGGGCGAGCCCTTGATACCGAGCTTGTTCTCGATGCGGCGCACCTTCACTCCCCCGTCGCGCTTGTCGTATACGAACATCGACAGACCGCGGGCATCCGACGTACCCTCCTCAGAGCGGGCGAGCACGAGCGACACCTCGCCGTCGCCGTTGGTAATGAAGCGCTTGACGCCATTGAGACGCCATAGGCCGGCAGACTCGTCGTAGGTGGCTTTGAGCATGACGGCACCCAGATCCGAACCCGCATCGGGCTCGGTCAGGTCCATGGCGCATGTAGCGCCGGCCGATACCCACGGCAGGAACTTCTGCTTGATCTCCTCGTCGGCGAACTCGTTCAGAGTCTCGGCGCAGTCCTGCAAGCCCCAGATGTTCTCGAAGCCGGCATCGGCGCGTGCGACCATTTCGTTGGCCATCGCAAAGCACGTAACGGGCATGTTCAGACCGTCGTACTTGCGCGGCAGCGTCATGCCGCTCAGACCGGCGGCCTTCAACGCCTCGATGTTGCGCTCGGTACCCGCGGCATAGACCACATGGTCGTTCTCGACGCGCGGACCCTCGTGGTCGACCTCCTCGGCATTGGCCGCGATGACCTCGCCGCAGACCTCGCCCACGATGTCGAGCACGCGGCGGTACGAGTCCAGAGCATCCTCCGCATTCTGCGGAGCGTAGTCGTAGACGGCGGCATCGGCGAAGTTACGCTCTTTGAGCTCGATGATCTTGCGCATCAGCGGATGCGAAAGATGATACTGTAAATCCTTGTTATCTGAAAAAAAGTTTGCCATTACTTCGAATTTTGCTTGTAATACTTAATCATCTTGGGAATAACCTCGTTGACGTCGCCCGTTATGGCATAGTCGGCGATCTTGCAGATCGGTGCGGCGGGGTCGGTGTTGATCGATACGATCATCGCCGAGCCGTCCATACCTGCCGTATGCTGTATCTGACCCGATATGCCGCAAGCTATGTAGAGCTTGGGACGCACAGTGACGCCGGTCTGGCCTATCTGACGCTCGTGCTCGGTAAAGCCGGCATCGACAGCGGCGCGCGAGGCACCCACCTCGGCACCCAGCACGTCGGCCAGCTCGTGCACCAGACGGAAATTCTCCTTCGAACCGAGGCCGTAACCGCCGGCAACGATGATCGAAGCGCCCTTGATGTCGATCTTGCGCTCCTCGATATAACGCTCGACGATGCGCACGGCAAGATCGGTATCCTTGACCATAGGGCGCCAGTCGAACTCGCGCACCTCGCCTGCGGCGGGTGTGGCCTGCGGCTCCTTGCGCATCACGCCCTCGCGGACGGTCGCCATTTGGGGACGGTGGTCGGGGTTGACGATCGTGGCTATGATGTTGCCGCCGAAGGCCGGACGGATCTGGTACAGCAGATCGGTGTACTCGCGGCCGCTCTTGGCATCCTTGTGGTCGCCGATGACCAGCTCGGTGCAGTCGGCCGTAAGACCGCTGTGCAGAGCCGACGACACGCGCGGAGCGAAGTCGCGTCCCACGGGCGTAGCGCCGAAGAGGACGATCTGCGGCTTCTGCTGCTCGATAAGGCCTACCAGTGCGGCCGTGTGGGGCAGCGTGCGGAACGGCGCGAAGATCTCGTCGTCGGCCACCCACACCGTATCGGCGCCGTATGCGGCCAGCTCGGGAGCCAGCGAACGGACGTTATGGCCGAAGAGCACGGCTTCGAGTTTGACGCCGAGCGTCGAGGCCAGCTCGCGTCCCTTGGTCAGCAGTTCCAGACTCACGTCGGCGATAGTCTGCTCCTCGACTTCGATATATACAAATACGTTATTCATATCTTATCCTCCAAATATGTTTTATCCGAGCGTGTGGCTCGAAATGAGTTCAACCATCAACGATTCGATATCGGCATCGGCAGCCGTATAGCACTTGGCCTCCTTGGCCTGGAACACGACGTTCTCGATCTTCTTGACCTTGGTGGGCGAACCCGACAGACCCAGCTGTGCGGGATCGGGATCGACATCGGCTGCGGCGAACTCGACGATCTGCAAGTATTCGCGCGCCTCGACGAATGCGCGTGTATCCTCGGCGGCTGCGGCCAGCTCCGAGCCTGCCAGCGCATACTTGAACTTCATCACGCGCTTGGCATTGCGGGGGCGGCACTCGCCGGCCGACGAGTTGACGGTAATGACGGCGGGCAGCGGCGACGAGACGACCTCGGTGCCGCGCTCCAAACGGCGCTTGACGACGATCTGTCCGGCATCGATCGATACCAGCTGCTCGGCGTATGTGATCTGCGGCAGTCCGAGCTTCTCGGCCACCTGCGGACCCACCTGCGCCGTATCGCCGTCGATAGCCTGACGGCCTGCGACGATGATGTCAGGCTCGATCTTGCGCAGTGCGCACGACAGAGCATACGACGTGGCCAGCGTATCCGAGCCGGCGAACTCCCTGCCCGAGAGCAGATAACCGCCGTCGGCACCGCGGAACATAGCCTCGCGGATGATGTCGGCGGCACGCTGCGGGCCCATAGTCAGCACATGTACCGTAGCGCCCTCGATGCGGTCCTTCATTTGGAGAGCCATTTCGAGTGCGTTGAGATCTTCGGGATTGAAGATAGCGGCAAGAGCGGCACGGTTGACCGTACCCTCCGGAGTCATGGCATCCTTGCCCACGTTGCGCGTGTCGGGCACCTGCTTGGCCAAGACTACGATTTTCGTTACTTTTTCCATTTCCTGATATATAAAATCTTTATGTTGCTACCTGTCGTAACCTACCTTAAACAACGTATAGGAACCCTCAAAGATACGATTTTTAGCTGAAATACACATAATAAAAAAAGGAAAAATCGTCATTTGCCCCGCAGGCGCGGCGACGGCGGCGGCAGCCGGGAGTGTTGCCTAAATCGGAAATCGGGGAGGGGAAGACAAAGCGGCGCCGCACGCCGCAAGGGGCGTGCGGCGGCGGCAGCTGTGCGGCCGGGCGCATCGACGGCGGGCTCCGGCAGCCGCCGCGCTAACGCAGATGACTGGATATCCCGTTGTCGCAACGCACGCAGCGGCGGCGCGTTACCTCGTCGAGGATCGTGTCGTTGCGCGAGAGCGACGCGCGCGACGCCTCTCTGTGCCAAAGGTGGTAGGCCAGCGCCGCGAGCTTGGCGGCACGCTTCTTCACTCCCGAGTTCATCAGTCTGAGAGCCAGCTCGCTGTCTTCGCGCCCCCAGCCCACGATATCTTCGTTATAGCCGTTGACGCGCAGCATATCCTCGCGCCACACGGCCAGATTGCAGCTGCGCACCGAGAAACTGTCGGGGTGCACCCCGTAGAATAGCGGCGAGAGACACGGCAGGCGCAGGGCGTTTAGACGGTTGCCCAACCCGCGGCGCCACATCGTAACGCGTATGTCGCCGCGCTCGATCATACGTCGCGTGAGGGCTTCATCGGTCAGGATGCGGCCGCCGGCGATGAAGTATCCGCGGCGCGCCAGCCGCAGGTGGTCTTCGACGAAGCGGCGGTGCGGCAGCATGTCGCCGTCGATCTGTATGATATAGTCGCTCTCGGCGGCGGCGATTGCCTTGTTGCGGATCACGCCGACGCGGAAGCCGTCATCCTCATGCCAGATATGTCTGAGCGTAAAGGGCGCCGTGCGGCCGAAGGACTCCAACATCGTTCGCGTGCGGTCGTCCGACCCGTCGTCGGCCACGAGCACCTCGTCGGGCATGACCGTGCCGGCGGCTACGGCACTCAGCACCAGATGCAGCGCATCGGGGCGGTTGTATGTCGTTATGAGCAGTGCGACGCTGAAATCGCGTTTACGGGAGTTCATCGGTAAGGTCTATTCCAATATGTTTGTAACACTTCATTATATCGCGTGCGATGCAGGGCGCGTCGAAACGGCGCACCTGTTCGCGGCCGCGCTCGACCATGCTGCACCGCAGCTCGACGTCCGCAAGGATGCCCTTGACGGCATTGGCCAGCGCCCATACGTCATCGGGCGAGACGTAGAGAGCGGCATCGCCGCCGGCCTCTTCGAGGCACGAGCCCGTCGCGGCGACAACCGGTACGCCTATGCTCTGAGCCTCGATTATCGGTATGCCGAAGCCCTCGAAGCGCGAAGGGTAGACGAAGACATCCGCTGTGGCGTATACGGCCGGCAGATCGCGGTAGGCCACGTCGTGGAGCAGATGCACGCGGTCAGTAACGCCTAACTCGGCCATGCGCCTGCGCACGCGGTCGAGATACGGCGTAGCACGTCCCACGGCCACCAGATGAATATGCTGCGGCAGCAGCGCCAGCGCCTCGACGATAGCCATAAGATTCTTGCGCTCCTCCAACGTACCCACGTTGAGTATATATCGCTCGGGCAGGGCGTAGCGCGCCGCGGCCTTTTGGCGATGCTCCTCCGTGACCGGCTCGGCGAACATCGTATCGCAGCCCTGATACACGACGTCGATCTTGTCGGGATCGATGCCGAAGAACTTCACTATATCGCGCTTGGTGCACTCGCTGACAGCTATGATGCGGTCGGCGCGGCGGCATGCCGAGCGGAATTTCCATTCGTAAATCTTGCGGTCGATGAACTTGTAGTATGCCGGATAGCGCAGAAATATAAGGTCGTGTATCGTCACCACGCTGCGTATCGACCTTCGCGCCAGCCCCAGCGGCAGCTCGTTGCTCAGACCGTGAAAGAGCGCCACCGAGTCGCAGGCGGCGTCGGATGCCACATGCACCGTGCGCCACAGCGCCGACAACCGCTGCCACATACCGCCGCGCGGCACCATCGATTCGACATTCTCGCGCGCTGTCAGCGCATCGAACTCGGCATTGGCCTTGCGCTTGGGGATGTAGAGCCTCAGATATGCTCTGTCGCCGCACGCCTCGGCCAGCGCATCTATGACGAAGCGGCTGTAATTGCCCAGCCCCGTGCGGTTGGCATTTGCCCGCTTGGCATCGAAACCGATCGTATGTTTTTCGTGCTTCATATCGTCTATCATTTGTCCGTCGCAGAGGGCGTCACTGCGCAGAGGGCGGCAGAGAGGACGACCGCTGCGACGGCTTGTATCTACAAATGTAATCATTTTAGCCGATGCGCCAAAACATTCGGCGCTATTTCCGACCGTCATAAGCCATATCGACACCTTACGGCGGCCGCAATCCGGTTACGATCCTTAACACACCCGCGCCGCAATTCCTAAACAAGACAGATTATTTACCTTTTAAGACATTTAGCGGATTCCAACATCGTCGAAAACCCCCTTTTGATATAACACTACACCACAGCGTGTTACACAGATAGACGCGATTAATCTAAAAACTTTTTCAAATTTATTGAGATTTTTTAATAAAAATATTTGCACGGTAACATGAAATCCCCTATCTTTGCAACGAAGTTTTAAGGTTCATTTAGGTTAGTAGTTTTAGGTTGGAGAGGATGTCGGCAGGTTGTGGCGCACGGTATTTCTGTAATACGGTTCGCTACTAAGACGTAAAACGGTGCTCGTTTAACGTCGAATACCGCCGATGACCTCATTTTTTTTTGCACTTCACTACCCCTCAGCTTCCCGTTACCGAATATTCCGCCCGCACTCGTCCGATACGATGCCGCACATGGCAGGCTTGTTGCCGCCGAAAGGTAAAACATCGAACCATGACATCGATCAGATCAAAATCGGGAATACTCCTTACAGTCCTCACGCTGCATGCGGCCGCACAGATGCCCGAGCGCCGCGACTCGACACTCTTGGACAACGGCTACGAAACGACGGACTCGATGTCAATCATCGAGTGGCATCCGCCATATCTCGAATGGGAGAGAATCGAAGATGAGCATGCCGGCATACGAAGCGATTCGTCTTCGGTCGTGATCCGCATACCGCCGCCTCGCAGACTGTTGCCCGACGAGATATTCACGATATGGCGCCTGTCGATAACCAACGGCAGCATGGGAAACTGGGGCATGCCCTACCCCGCCGGATATCTCGACGCGCGCACGCTATCGTTTCCGTCGCCCTGATCCGCCGCGCCGCTCGTCGCGCTCCCGGCCGCGTGAAGAGCCGCATGAAGAGCCGCGCGGGCTATCGCAGCGCGAACCGTCGCGGGCTGCCGGACGCTGCGCGAAGCGACCATTCTGCCGCGCCGCACCTACGGGCGCAGGACGCTCATCGAAGAAATAGGACTTCTGCCGGCGCTTTTGCTCCTGCGTGCGTGCCACGTATACCTTCTCGTGCGTATAAGGATTCTCGCCCGTAAAGAACATTACCGACGACAGGGTCATGGGCGTGGGCGTAAGGTCCTGCACCTGCTCCAACGTGAAGTGAAGACGCCCCAGAACCTTGTGCGACAGCGCCTGCATGTCGGCCTCGCGGCAGGCGGGGTGCGACGATATGAAATACGGTATGAGCTGGTAGTTGAGATCGTTGCGGCGGCATATCGAGCGAAACTCCTCGTTGAGACGCTCGAACATCTCGAACGGCGGCTTGCGCATGGCATCGAGCACATGGCGCTCGGTATGCTCGGGTGCGACTTTCAGACGTCCCGAAGTATGGTATTTCACGACGGTTTCGAGATATGGCGAGTCGTCGAACAGATCGTAGCGTATGCCGCTGCCGATGAATGCCTTCTTTACCCCCTTGACCGCGCGTATGCGGCGATAAAGGTCGAGCAGCGGACGGTGGTCGTTGTTCATGTTGGGACATAGCGTCGGATGCAGGCACGAAGGCCGGCGGCACTTGCGGCATGCCTCGACGTTGCGGCCGCGCATGCGGTACATATTGGCCGAGGGGGCGCCCACGTCGGATATGTAGCCGCGAAAGTCGGGCATGGCCGCGATCTTCTCGACCTCGGCGAGTATCGACCGCTCGCTGCGCGAGTTGATGAACTTGCCCTGATGCGCCGATATGGTGCAGAACGAGCAGCCGCCGAAGCAGCCGCGGTGTATGTTGACCGAGTGCTTTATCATCTC
Source organism: Bacteroidales bacterium (assembly GCA_910574205.1). GTDB lineage: Bacteria > Bacteroidota > Bacteroidia > Bacteroidales > Rikenellaceae > Alistipes. The sequence goes on along the minus strand of CAJSYJ010000004.1, from coordinate 354,799 downwards.
CCATGCCGCAATCGCGCCGCGGTTGCGGTAGCGCGGATGCGGGGCACGTTCGTAGGGCAGGTCGAACGAGCGGTCGAGCTCCTCGCCCGTAAGCGTGGTATTGGGCGGCGTGACCACGACATAGCGCCCGCCCACGGGCTCGACGAGCGTCGTCAGGCACTCCATCATATTGCTCTGCGTCTCTATCTCGACGAAGTTGTCGCCGAAGGCGCGGCTGTCGTCACGGCAGCGCTCGAACGAATTGAGCCGCACCGTGGTCGCGGGGTCGAGCCGCGCGACATAATCCCCGTCGGCCATGAACGCCACCTGCCGTATGCCGCGCAGCAGCTTCGCGTTATAGCCGTTGTGCATGGCGCGCGCCACCTCGGGCATGACCTTCTCGCCCATGCCGTACACCAACAGATCGGCGCCGCTGGTCGCAAGAATCGACTCTCGCAGGCTGTCGCTCCAATAGTCGTAATGGGTCAGGCGGCGCAGCGACGCCTCGATACCGCCGATTACCACCGGCGTATGCGGAAAAAGGCGTTTCAGAATATGCGTATAGGTATCCACCGCACGGTCGGGGCGGAATCCCGCCGCGCCGCCGGCCGTGTATGCGTCGTTGCTGCGCAGGCGCAGGTTGGCCGTATAGTGGTTGACCATCGAATCCATAGCTCCGGCCGTCACGCCGAAGAACAGACGGGGCTCGCCCAGCTTCGTAAAGTCGCGCAGATCGTCGCGCCAGTTGGGCTGCGGCACTATCGCGACGCGATAGCCCTCGGCTTCGAGCAGGCGTCCTATGACAGCGGCGCCGAATGCCGGGTGGTCGATGTATGCGTCGCCCGTGAACAGGATGATATCAGCCCTGTCCCAGCCGCGCTCGCGCATCTCTTTGACTGTCGTCGGTAAGAATGCCATTGCAGTAGCGTTTACAGATCGTCGTCGGACAAGTCGCCAGATGCTGCCGACGAGTAGGTCTCCCACTTGTCGATCAGACGGCGGAAATCCTCGGGCAGCTGGCTCTCGAACATTACTTCGCGATGCGTCGCCGGATGCACGAAGCCCAGCGAGCGGGCATGCAGCGCATGGCGCGGCATAGTGCGGAAGCAGTTGTCGATGAACTGCTTGTATTTAAGGAACGTGGTACCTTTAAGTATGCGGTCGCCGCCGTAGCGCTCGTCGTTGAACAGCGGATGCCCCTGCCACGAGAAGTGCACGCGTATCTGGTGCGTGCGCCCCGTTTCGAGACGGCACTCGACCAGCGTCACATAGCCGTAACGGCGCAGCACGCGGTAGTGCGTGACGGCATGCTTGCCCTCCGAGCCGTCGGCGAAGACCCACATCTGCAACCTGTCCTTGGGGTTGCGGCCTATGTTGCCCGTGATCGTACCCTCGTCCTGCTCGATATTGCCCCACACCAGCGCCACGTAACGGCGGTAGATCGTATGGTCGAAAAACTGCTTTGCCAACGAGACGTGCGCCCGCTCGTTCTTGGCCACCACAAGCAGACCCGACGTATTCTTGTCGATGCGGTGCACCAGTCCGGCGCGCATGTCGCCCTGACTGAACATCGGCAGATGTTGCAGGTGGAACGTAAGAGCGTTGACCAGCGTGCCCGTATAATTGCCGAAGCCCGGGTGCACGACCATGCCGGCGGCCTTGTCGACCATCAGAAGATCGTCGTCCTCGTATACGATGTCGAGCGGAATATCCTCCGCGACGATCTCCAACTCGCGCCGCGGGTAGGGCATGACGATGGATATGCGGTCGAGCGGCTTGACCTTGTAGCTCGACTTGGCCGCCTTGCCGTTGACCAGAATGTTGCCGCCGTCGGCCGCCGCCTGTATGCGGTTGCGCGACGTATTCTCCATGCGGCACGTCAGAAACTTGTCCAACCGCAGCAGCGACTGTCCCTTGTCGACCACAATCGAGAAGTGTTCGAACATCTCGTCGCTCTCCTCGTCGGCCTGCACGTCGGGGGCGATGCTCCCGCAAACGTCTCCGGCCCCCGCACCGCTCTGCGCCCGGCCGCACTGCGAAACCCCGTCCGCAGCCCCGGCGGCAGCGCGTGCCGTCATATCGAACTCCTCCGACAGCATATCACTCGGCAGGTTGGTTCGACAGCTCCTGCATGAGCGACTCGACGGTCTTGGCGCGTGCTATCGAGTCGGCCAGCTCCTGATCCTCGCGGCGTCGCTGCTGCTCGTAGCGAAGCGCTTCGGCCTCGGAGGCTTTGGCATGCTTGTTTACGGACTCGCCGTCGACGGTCAGCCATAGCGATACGCGCGCACCGGGGCGTGCGCCCTGATTCTGGTGCAACGACTGCTTGTATACCTTGGCCTCGCGACGATCCTTGAAATCCTTGACGCTGGCGTCGTATTCTATCTTTCCCACATTCAAGCCGTTGTCCCACAACGTACTCTGCGCCTGCGACAGACGCATGCCGATGAGCTTGGGCACTACGCGCGACGCACGTCCCGACTGGTAGCTTACATAGAGCGTCACGCCCGTGCCGTAGGGCACGCTGACGGGCGTCGAAGTCGCCATGATCTGACGTCCGTTGATCTCCTCGCGCAGCACGTAGTCGGTAGCCACCATATCGGGCTCGTATATCAGCTCGCGTATGGTAAGGCCGGCACGCTCCAACTGGTTCTTGGCCTGACGCAGCGACTGCTTAGCTACGTATGGCACCGTGACCATGCGGCGGTTGTATGCGTTGATCGTCAGATATATCTTACGGCCGGGCTTGACCTCGACGGAACGCTTGTCGCCGTGGCGCGGCAGCTGCTCGACCACTACGCCGCCGGCCACGTCGGAGTCGAATATCGAGTCCTGCACGACGATGCGCAGATCCATGCGTTCGGCCTCGCGCTCGGCCTCCGAGATATCCATGCCGACGAAGTTGGGCACCACGATGCTCTTGCCGTGGCGCGTGCCCCAGTCGAGTCCGAAGCTGAGGATAATGACCAGACAGAGAATGGCCAGTGCTATATATATAATGTGTGCCGCGACGGGATAGCGTCTGCGCATGTCGTCGAGCTTAGAGAGAAAGCCGCGACGGGTGTTGTTCGCGCGCGCCGGTGCAGGCCGCCCGGGCCTCGGGCGGCGAGGTTTCGGATCGATGTTTTCCATATTGTCGGTTCGTATCTTTTCGTTGTTCGGCTCGCGGCGCGGCATAGCGGCCGTGCTGCGGGCGGGAGCCGGTGCGGCAGGCGCAGCTGCCGCGGGCGCGGGGACTGCGGGAGCGGGGAAAACGGCGGACGCAGAGGGAACTGCGGGCGCAGAGGGCTTCGCAGGAGCCGTCGCAACGGCCTTTTCCGAAGGCTCGGCTGCGGCCTTGCGCCCGATGCGCGGAGCCGTGTTCCCGGCGACCGGTGCAGTCTCACGCCGCGGTTTCGCCGCGACAGGCCGGTAGTGCGTATCGCGCTCGACGGGGCGCATGCCCGCCGAGGCTATCACGGCTTCGATCTGCGCTACGCTCATCGACGGACGCTCGTCGCCCCCGGCCATGGAGTAAATCTTGGTCGAGTCGTCGATCGTGCCGTCGAGATCGTCGGCACCGAACGAGAGCGCCAGCTCGGCCGTCGGCTTGCCGTATGCGACCCAGTAGGCCTTGATATGCGGAATGTTGTCGAGGAATATACGACACATGGCTATCGTCCGCAGATCCTCCTCGACGCTGCACTCGCCGGCCTCCGAGAGGCGGTTGTGGCGGCTGCGGTATTTCAGCGGAATGAACGCGTCGAAGCCCGGAGCCTCGTCCTGCAAGCGGCGCAGGCGGTCGAGATGGTCGACACGCTGTTCGATCGTCTCGACATGGCCGTAGAGCATCGTGGCGTTGGTCGGGATGCCCATGCGATGAGCTATGCGGTGCACGGCCAGCCACTCCTCGGCCGTACCCTTTTCGGGACATATACGCTCGCGGAGCTGCTCGTCGAATATCTCGGCGCCGCCGCCCGGGATGGCCTCCATGCCGGCCTCACGCAGCCGCTCCAACCCGCGCACGACCGAGAGTCCCGCCTTGCGGATCATGTACAGCAGCTCGACGGCCGTAAAGGCCTTGACAGCCGCCGAGGGCAGCGCACGCCTTACGCGCCGTATGGCCTCGCAGTAGAAGTCCAGATCATGGTCGGGATGCACGCCCCCGACGATATGCACCTCCGTCGGGTCGCTCGCGGCGGCCTCGCGGGCACGCTGTTCGATCTGGTCGAGCGTCAGCGACCATGCGTCGGCATCGCCCTCCGCACGGCGGAACGAGCAGAACTCGCAGTCGAAGACGCAGATGTTCGACGGCTCGATATGTATGTTGCGGTTGTAGTATACCTCGTCGCCGCTGACGGCGCGCTTGCGCTCCGCGGCCAACGATCCCAGCAGCCACAGCGGCGCCTCGCGCCACAGACGCACGGCCTCCGCGGCGTCGATGCGTTCGGCACGGCGCACCTTATCGACTATTTGCGACAGACTCTCCATTTATTTAGGTGCTTTATAATAGATTACTACGGCTATGACAGCGAATATGATGTTGGGCAGCCATACGCCGAACCATGCCGGCAGCGAACCGCTCATGGCGATCTGCTCGAACACGCGGCCGCACATGATATAGGCGAAGCAGAGCGCGATGCCCATACCGATATGGAATCCCATGCCGCCCCGCACCTTGCGCGAGGAGAGCGATACGCCGATCAGCGTCAGTATTATGGCCGAGAAGGGGTACGAGAAGCGGGCGTGGCGCTCGACCTCTATTATATATACGTCGTCGGCGCCCTTCTTGCGCTGCTGCGCGAGAAAGTCGTTCAGCTCGCCTATGGTCATGGTCTTTATCAGCGACTCGACATGTCCCAGCTCGCGGGCATCGAGGTTAATCAGCGTGTCGAGGTTGCGGTACTGCTTGAACGATATCTCGTCGCCGTCGACGAAACGGCGTATCGTATAGCGCGGTGCCGACCAGCGCCGCGTCTCGGGGTCAAACGTGACGCCCGCGGCATCGAGCTGCTCGACCATCGACGAGCCGTCGAAGCGGTCGATCGCGAAATAGGGTATACGTTCCAGATTGGGCGAGTATCCGCGCACATAGGCATACGTGCCGTCGTCGATCTGGCGGTATATGTCGGGGTCGTAGGCGAGAGTCATGTTGCGCTTGATATGCTTGCGCTGAAACTCCACGCAGTCGCGCTGCGAGACGGGAATGACCCATAGGCTCAGAGCGAAACTTATGGCTGCGATGACCGTCGCACCCATGAAATAGGGCCATAGGAAGCGGTTGAAGCTCACGCCGCCCGACAATATGGCGACGATCTCGGTCTGCGAGGCCATCTTCGATGTGAAGAATATGACCGATATGAACGTGAAAAGGCCGCTGAACTGGTTGATGAAGTATGGGATGAAATTCAGATAGTAGTCCACGACGATGCCGCGCAGCGAGGCCTTGGTCTCGGTAAAGTCGTCGACCTTCTCCGTATAGTCGAACACCACGACGATGACTATGATGATCGCCAGACCGAACAGATACGTACTGAGAAACTTGCCCAGTATATACCTGTCGAGGATGCGGTAGCCTTTGATTGTCGGCAGCAGTCTGTTTTTCATTCAGTCCGTGTTGTTAAGGTCATAGTCTGCGCGCAAGGCGCGGTATCATGCTCTCCTTCCACGCCTTGAAGTCGCCCGCGACGATATGTTCGCGCGCCTGCTTTACAAGCCGCAGATAGAATGCCACGTTGTGCAGCGAGGCTATCTGCGCTGCGAGCATCTCGCCGCACACCACCAGGTGGTGCAGATAGGCCTTGGTGTATACGGTATCGACGAACGCCGTACCCTCGGGATCGATCGGCGAGAAGTCGTCCTCCCACTTCTTGTTGCGGATATTGATGACGCCCTGCGAGGTAAAGAGCTGGCCGTTGCGGCCGTTGCGCGTCGGCATCACGCAGTCGAACATATCCACGCCGCGGTCGATACCCTCCAATATGTTGATCGGCGTGCCCACGCCCATAAGGTAGCGCGGACGGTCGGTCGGCAGCACGGCGTTGACCACCTCGATCATCGAGTACATCACGTCGGTAGGCTCGCCCACGGCCAGACCGCCTATGGCGTATCCGTCGGCATCGTATTGCAGCACGTTGCGGGCGGCGCGCTCCCTGAGATCGGGATACGAGCACCCCTGCACGATCGGGAACAGAGCCTGATAATGGCCGTACTTGGGCTGCGTCTGTCGGTAGCGGTCGAAGCAGCGGTCGAGCCACCGCTCGGTCATGGCCAGCGACTTGGCCGCATAGTCGCGCGGCGCATCGCCCGGAGGACACTCGTCGAACGCCATCATGATGTCGGCGCCTATGGTGCGCTCGGTGTCGATGACGCTCTCGGGCGTGAACAGATGACGCGACCCGTCGATATGCGAGCGGAAGTGGCAGCCCTCCTCTTTGAGTTTGCGGCATGCGGCCAGCGAAAAGACCTGAAAGCCGCCGCTGTCGGTCAGCATCGGGCCGTTCCACGTCGAGAAACGGTGCACGCCTCCGGCGCGCTCGATTATCTCCATGCCGGGACGCAGGTAGAGGTGGTAGGTATTGGCGAGTATTATGTGCGCCTGCGCCTCGCTTTTCAGGTCGCGGTGGAATATCCCCTTCATTGCGGCCGCCGTGCCCACGGGCATGAATATCGGCGTGGGCACCGCCCCGTGGTCGGTGTGCAGCACACCCGCACGGGCGCGACTGTCGCAGAGCGTATGTTCGAGTTCGAATTTCATAACTGTAATATAGTGTGCAAAGATAGCAATAAGCGAGAGCAAAAGCAAACTTGTTTGCATTTTGCCGAGCGAAAGTATCTTCGGCGCAGTCGAAGTACGAACAGTCGAGAGCAGAAACATGCTCGAAAATTATGAATAGCTTGCGGCCTCCTTCCGGAGCGCGCCTTGCGCGCGACAAAGGCCCCTCCCGAGGGAGGGGTTGGGGCGGGGTCATATTTGTATAACGGCGTAAGCCGTAGCAACAGCCGGCGGATTTATACGACGACAGGGCAGCATAAACACACCTTAGCTCCAAATGGTTTTCAAGTCTACCCAAGCCCCACCAAAAGATATTCCCAATGCTTTGCAGCCTCCTCCCGGAGCGCGCACAGCGCGCGACAAAAGCCCCTCCCGAGGGAGGGGTTGGGACGGGGTCATATTTGTATAACGGCGTAAGCCGTAGCAAAGACCAACGGACTTACAAAACACTCGGGTAACTTATACGCTACAAAAAACAAAGCAAGGTTTTCAGCGTATACACGATCCGAGTACTCCGGCGTTTTATAACATCCGCTAAGCTCTACGCTTTTGCCCGTGCCGCCTAAATCGCCGGAGAAACGGACATTATTTCCACTTTTTTTTGGATTTATGAAAAATCGTTGTACCTTTGCACTCCGCATAGTAGCATTTTGCGGAGATTGATATTTGGATAAACAATAAAAAAACGATACAACTATGGCAATGAAAAGAACTTATCAGCCTTCTCGCCGTAAGAGAATCAACAAGCACGGATTCCGTCAGAGAATGGCTACCGCCAACGGCCGCAAGGTATTGGCAGCGCGTCGCGCCAAGGGTCGCAAGAAGCTGACCGTTTCGGACGAGTCGACGTTCAAGTACGCTTAATTCCGCAAAGGCAGGCGCGGGCAGGCAAGCACAGCCGCCCGGGCAGGCTTCGACGGAGATTGAGCCGGTTGCCGCTGCCGGTGCGGAGGATCGGTAACACCTCACGGACACTACGAATATCCGTCGCTGCAACGCACGGATGTAGATGCAGATCGGCTTTTGCCGCAACCAAAACGATATAGGAGCATATCTTTCGGATATGCTCTTTTCGTGTTTACAGCATGTGTCGTATTTGTCGCCAGTTACGCGCATAGGCTCCGGATCGCTTTTGCCGAGCCGCACCTATGACGGCCGAGATCCGGGCAGGCTCAACGACGCTCCGGCCTATTGCTCTCCGCCGTCGCCTTTTTCCAGACCGAAATATTCGAAACCGCGGCGCATGTGGTCGGGATCGACATCGAGAAGACGGCAGAATGTTTCGAACTCCTCGTCGCTGCGTTCGAGATAGGCGTGGGCGTAGGCCACTATTCGGCGGTCCAGCTCTATGACAGCCCCCTGAATAGTCGGCACCATAACATCGTCGCCCGAGGCCTCGCACTGCTCTATCATACGGTCGATGCGCTCGGCCTCGGCCATGAAGGCGCGTGCGTCCTCCTGCGGCGTGGCAGGCACGACATCGGTGTATGCCACCTCGATAGCCGCCTCGCCGTCGTCCGTCGCACAGCACAGCTCGCCGCATCCTCCCGCCGCTTCGCCCTGCCGGCCGCCGCCCTTAGAGCCGCAAGCCAGACACAACGCCGCTGCGGCGAGAGCACCCAATAGATATATCCTTTTCATAACAGACTTTTTTCTACTTGTCCCGACGGCACAGCCCGATGTCGAGCGCTGCCGAGTCTATACCCGCCGCACGGCAGAACTCCGTAAAGGAGCCGTCGCCGCGATCATAGTATTCGACGGCGGCACGACGCCATGCCGACTCCATCTCGCCGCAACGCCCGGCCAACAGCGCCCCGAGCGAGTCGGCCGCAGCCAGCTTCTCGCGCCGCAGAGCAGCATCGACCGTAGAGAGAGCCTCGCGACGACAGTCGTACAGACATTCGTAGGCCACTGTAAGCGAGTCGTATACTCTCCTGAATCCGACAGCGCACTCGCTCGGCGTAGGCTCGGCGCCGGCATTCGCGACACCGCCGGCTGCGCTATGCCGGCAGCCACATGCCGCCAGCACGACTGCGATGCACGCCGCCGCAGATACAAGACCGCTACTGCGCATCGGGGCACTCGTCGCAGTTATCGGCCGCAGCCTCCGCCGGACACATCTCCGAAGAGGGGACGAATGTCCGTCCACGCTGCAAGCGATAGGCCAAAGTATACATTGTTATCTCGTCCTCGACGGCCTCGCGCTCGCGCGACAACTCCGCTACACGGTTCTCTATGCGCTCCTGCTCGGCCGCATAGCGCTCCAACTGCGCATCGGCATCGTCGTCGTAATAGTCGACCGACTCCAACTTCTCGTCGATCAGGGCGTACTGCTCGCGCAACTCCCCGATGCCGGCATCGATCGCCGCGACACGTCCGGCCAGCTCCTCGACGATGCGGCCGTCCTCGTCGGGCGTGGTCAGATCCAAGCGCCATGCGCGGTCGATAGCATCCAGAGCGGCATCCAGCTCGGCGCCGAGTGCGGCATCGTGCTCGGCCTGCTCGCGGTTACGCTCGACAGCAAGCGCCGCAGCATCGAGAGCATCGGCCGTAAGAGCCTTGAAACGCTCGGCCGACGCACCGTCTATGCTGCGCCGGTAGGCCAGCTCGTAGTCGCTGGCGAGCCGTTCGAGCTCGCGCAGCTCCGACTCTGTCTCGACCAGATGCGCACGGTCGATGATCTTCTGTGCATCTGCAAGAGGCTTGGTTATCCTGACTCCGCTGCCGCACGAGGCAAGGAGCAGAGACGCTGCCGCAGCTGCGGATATGAGACATCTTGTTTTCATAATATTAAATATTCAATGACTCTTTGCACAACTCCAAAAATTCGGTATACGCCTCGCCGCCCAACTGCGTGCGATAGGCCTCGCGGTAGTCGTCGAGCTTCGCACGCGCGGCACGGAACTCGTCGTAACTCGCGGCCGCCGCGATTTCGTCGCACAACGCCTCGGCATTGGCTGCCGTCTCGCCCGCCGCGAACTCGTCGAGCACTACGCCCTCGCCGCCGCCGCTACATGCCGCAACCGCCACGAGCGACGATACGGCCGTTACAAATCTCTTCATAGGCTTTATCTTTTCTTTCTGTGTTATTCGACGTAGAGAACCAGTCCTTTGAGATATTCTCCCTCGGGGTGGTATATGTTGACCGGGTGGTCGGCCGGCTGCGTGAGCTGATGCAGTATGCGCACCCGGCGTCCCGCTATGGCCGCAGCCGAAAATACGGTCGTGCGGAACAGGTCGCGGCTCACGGCCTGCGAGCAGGAGAAGGTAAAGAGTATGCCGCCCGGTCTGATCTGCGACATAGCGCGCGCATTGATTCGCTTATAGCCCTGCAACGCATTGCCCAGCACCTTGTGGTGCTTGGCGAAGGCGGGCGGGTCGAGGATTATCATGTCGTAACGATCGCCGATCGATTTGAGATACTCGACGGCATCGACGGCCAGCGCCGTATGGCGCGCCCCGTCGCCGAAGTTGAGTCTCACGTTCTTCTCGGCCAGCTGCACGGCACGCTCCGACGAGTCGATCGAGCACACCTCGGCCGCGCCGCCGGCAAAGGCGTTGACCGAAAATCCGCCCGTATAGCAGAACGTGTTGAGCACGTTGCGGCCGCGGGCATAGCGGCGCACCAGATCGCGGTTGACCCGCTGGTCGAGGAAGAAGCCCGTCTTCTGTCCGTGCTCCCAGTCGACGTTGTACAGCAGACCGTTCTCGCTGACCGTTAGCGGCATCTGCGCAGCACGGCCGCGCAGATATCCGTCGACAGCGCCCAGATCGGCCTTGAAGGGCAACGTCTGCGAGCTCTTGTCGTAGACGGCCTCGATCCTGCCGTCGTAGCATTCGCATATAGCATCGGCGATGACGCTGCGCGAGCGGTACATGCCCACCGAATGGCACTGCACGACGGCCGTCGTACCATATATGTCGACGACCAGACCCGGCAGCGAGTCGCCCTCGCCGTGCACCAGACGGTAGCAGTCGGTCGAAGGGTTGTCCGTCAGCGACAGCGCGCGCCGCAGGGCGTATGCCTCGCCGATGCGCCCGCACCACCATGCCCGATCGATCGCAACTCGCTCGAAGGCCAGCACGCGCACGGCGATAGAGCCTATCTGGTAATGGCCGCGTGCGATGAACTCGCCGCGCGAGGTGTATACGTCGACGATCTCTCCCTCGGCGATGCCGTCGCCCGCACACTCGATACGCTCCAACGCGCCCGAAAATATCCACGGGTGGCGCCTGAGCAGCGACTCCTCCTTGCCGCGGCGGAGATATATGCGCGCAATGGCGTCGTCGCGGTCTTCCGTTATATGTCCCATAAGATCGGTTTAATCTTGTTATCCTCTTTTATCATCGCCCCGTCGCTCCAAGCGGCGCAGTATCTCGATACATATCCATGCGTCGACGGCGGCATACATCATCTGCTGAGGGGTCAGCGTCGCGGCCTCCCAGTTGCTCAGCCGCTGCGCCTTGGATACGCGCAGCCCGAGGGTTATGGCCGCCAGCTTGCGCAGGCTCTTCTCCTCGATGCCGCTGCCGGCAGCCAGCTGCTGCAAGTCGACGAAGCCCTGCTCGCGGAACGAGCGCAGCACATGCAGCGAACGCATGTCGCCCGCCACGTCGGCACCGACCTTGACGATGCGCTTCGTAGTAAGGATCTTCAATATGCGGTTGTCGAGACGAATGCGGTTGAGACGGAACAGATAGCATGTCTCGGGTGTCGAAAGCTGCAACAGCGACACCTTGTTGGTCACGCCGGCCTTGAACGAAGGGCGCGTCTCGGTGTCGAAGCCTACGACCGTGCACGAGCTCAGATCGCGGCACGCGGCCTCGATCTTCGACTCGTCGTCGACGACCACTATGCGTCCCGCAAACTCCGCAGTAGGCAGCGCGGCCACTTCGTCGTTCGATATTGTCGGGAGAAATGTCATTCGAGCATAAATTATACGATCGGCAAATTTACTCAATTATCGCGAGTTTTCCTTGCGCGCCGAGCGAAATTTTACCCTCCGAGATCAACTTGTCGACAGCTTCGGCCGCACGGCGGGCATCTCCGCCCACGGAATCGATCAGCTCACGGACGGGCATCGGCCTGATTTTCAGCAGCGACAGTATCTTCTCAGGCAACTCGCCGCCTCGCCTGCCACGATGTCTGCGGTCGAGACACACGTCGCACACGCCGCACGGGGCAGCATCGTGCTCGCCGAAGTAGCGGCTTATCGCCACACTGCGGCACTCCTCGTCCGACTCGGCATAGCGGAGCATGTTCGAGAAGCGTTCGTGCATCATGTCGTAGCGGCGGCGATAGGTTTCGGGGGCGATATAGAGGTCGGCGGTCGGCAGACGCTCGGTATCGAAGAGTATCATCGGCGAACGCGACGAGGGTATGTAACGTATCACGTGCATGCGCCACAGCGATTTGAGCGTCTCGCGCACGCAGTGCACATCGCAGCCCGCAGCTGCGGCTATGCGGTTGTCGTCTATCGGACGGAATGACGAGAAGACGCCGTTGTAGAGGCGCAGGATCGCCCTCAGCACGGCATCGTAGCGGTCCGAACCCGCATGCAGGCGGTATAGGTCGTCGCGGCCGACGGTAAACATCAGCCGCGCGGGATTGTCGTCCTCGTCCAGCAGCGTCATGTAGCCGTTCTGCTGCAAGAGCTTCAATGCCCCGACCACGCGCCCGGCGTATAACCGCTCGCGGCGGCAGAAGTCGTGGATGTTGAACACGAACGAGGCTCCGCGCCCGTCGCCAACGGCCACTTGCAGATAGTTCGATATACGCTCGTAGACGCGTTTTATATCCTCTATCGGAGGAAACTCCGCCTCGAAGCGCTTGGCGATGCGGTCGGGGTCGTCCGCCGAGCAGAGCAGCACGGCATAGCTGCGGCGGCCGTCGCGGCCTGCGCGGCCGGCCTCCTGATAGTACGCTTCGAGCGAGTCGCACATCGAGTAGTGGACGACGAGCCGCACGTCGGCCTTGTCGATACCCATGCCGAAGGCATTGGTGGCCACCATTACACGCACCTTGCCCGAAGTCCACTCCTCCTGCCGTATCGAGCGCTCCTCGCCCGGCAGACCTCCGTGATAGAAACTCGCGCCGACGCCCTCGGCCGTAAGCTGCGCGCAAAGCTGCTCCACGCCGTCGCGCGTCCGCATATAGACTATGGCCGAGCCGGCGACGCTCGACAGCATGCGCACGAGCTGACCGAACTTGTCCTCGGTGCGCCTGACCACATAAGACAGGTTGGGACGGGCGAAACTGCTGCGCATGATGCGCGGCTCGCCGAAAGAGAGCGAATCCATTATATCGGCCGCGACAGTCTCCGTCGCCGATGCCGTGAGCGCCAGCACGGGCACGCCCGGCAGCAGCCGCCTGATCTCGGCTATGCGGCGGTAGGAGGGTCGGAAGTCGTAGCCCCACTGCGATATGCAGTGCGCCTCGTCGACGGCCAGCAGCGCGACATTCATGCGCTGCAAGCGCAGGCGGAACGTATCCGTGGCCAGACGCTCGGGTGCGATATAGAGAAACTTCACGTCGCCGTAGGCGCAGTTGTCCAGCGCTATGTCGATGCGGCGCGCATCCATGCCCGAATGGACGGCCACGGCGGCTATGCCGCGCGAACGCAGGCGGTCGACCTGATCCTTCATAAGGGCGATGAGCGGCGTGACGACTATGCACAGACCCTGGCCGGCCATCGTCGGCAGCTGGTAGAGCAGCGACTTGCCGCCGCCGGTGGGCATCAGTGCGAGCGTGTCGCACCCCGCCAGCACCGACTCGACGATCTCGCGCTGCATCGGGCGGAAAGACTTGTAGCCCCACCACCTCTCCAACACCTGCTCCAAGCGTCCAGCCCCGTTCTCTACGGATTGTTCCATAGGACAAAGATACGTATAAGCCGAGAGAAAAAAGCAAGCTCGCTTGCATTTTTTCCGAGGCGAAGTATCTTCGACGAAGCCAAAGTACGAAAAGTCGAGAGCAGAAACAAGCGTTAGCTTGATTATGCCGAGGCGAAGTATCTTCGACGAAGTCAAAGATACGTATAAGCCACAACACAAAAGCAAGCTCGCATGCAATTTGCCGAGCATGAGTATCTTCGGCGAAGCCAAAGATACGTATAAGCCGAGAGAAAAAAGCAAGCTCGCTCGTATTTTTTCCGAGGCGAAGTATCTTCGGCGAAGCCAATGTAGGAATAGGCCAGAACACAGAACCAGCCCCGCAGCTTTTTGTCCGGACGGGAGTAAACATATGAATTTTTGCGAGGTTTGTATTTTTTTAGTATATTTGCGTGACAAATTAGGTATGCGAGCATACGATGAAGATCAAGGAGCAATACAAGGTACGCGAAATGGCCGGCGAGCATGTTGTCATCATGCAGGGGCAGGCGGGCGGAGAGATGACACGCATCGTCTCTCTGAACAGCACCTCGCTCTATCTCTGGCAGTCGCTCGCGGGCAGGGATTTCGACGCCGGGACTGCGGCAAGGCTTCTGGTCGAGCGCTACGACGTCGACGCCCGAAAGGCCTCCGACGACGCGCGCCGCTGGATCGATAAGCTCGCCGAGTGCGGCTTGTTGGAGCAGTAACGTTATCGATATGGCAGGATTGAGAAAAATAGCGGCTTCGCTGATGCTCGTCGTCTATATGGCGGCAAGCGGAGGCACTGCGGCCGCATCGCTGCTGTGCGACCACCACTGCCACCACAACCACGCACACCACTCTGCCGACTGCATATGCCACGGGCAGGAGTTCGCCGAGCCGTGCTGCGAGCATGTCCACGCACGTCAGGCCGACATCTATATAGAACTCTCGACTAAGAGCGACAGCCACAATACGGGAATGCAGCTCATGCAGCCCGCATACGGCACGCCCGACGACAATCGGCAATACAGCATCATGCCGCCTGTCGCGGCAAGACACGTCTACTATCCGGTATCGCCGCCGCCGCTCTTGGCGTCGCACGCATGCCCGGCATCGCTCCGGGCGCCTCCCGCATCGATTTGAGTCGTCGCAGGATGCCCGCATGTGGCCTCCCGCGCATTCTTCGTCCGGCCGCACGCAGAGCCGAACCCGTTCGGGCCGTGCCGAGGCGAAGAAAAGGTCGAAAGAGATTCGACTATTATCTCTTGAATCAATCAGCGGATAACATGAAAACAATAATATCAACCATACTTGCATTATTGCTGTTCCCGCTTGCGGGCATGGCACAAAATATCACAGGCCGCGTCATCGACGCCCAGACGGGAGGCGCACTGCCCGGAGCCTCGATCTCATGGGAGGGCACCACGAGCGGCACGACCAGTCTGGCGGACGGCAGCTTCGCGCTCGCACGCAACAGCGCCTCCTCGACGCTTACCATTAAGTTTTTAGGATACACGACGCAGCAGATCGACGTTGCGGCCGACACCGGCGGCCTCACGGTCGAGATGCAGCCCGACGACGAGGTGGCGATCGACGCCGTAATGATCGAAACGCGCCAGCGGGGCAACTACGCCAAGCAGAGCGGCATAACCCGCAACGAGCAGATCTCGTTCGCCGGACTGTGCAAAATGGCCTGCTGCAATCTGGCCGAGTCGTTCGAGAACTCGGCTTCGGTTACGGTCGGTTACAGCGACGCCATATCGGGCGCGCGCCAGATCAAGATGCTCGGTCTGGCCGGCACCTACACGCAGATACTCGACGAGAACCGCCCCATAATGCAGGGCGCGGGCGCCTCTTACGGTCTGAGCTACACACCGGGCATGTGGCTCAACTCGATACAGGTATCCAAGGGCGTGGCATCGGTAACGGCGGGTCACGAGGCCATAACCGGACAGATCAACCTCGAACACCGCAAGCCCACCGATGACGAGCGGCTGTTCCTCAACCTCTACTTCGACAGCGAGCTGCGCCCCGAGATCAACCTCTCGACGGCACTGCCCGTCACGCGCGACAAGCGTCTGTCGACGGTCATCCTCGCCCACGGCTCGATGGATACGCGCCGCTACGACCACAACGACGACGGCTTCGTCGACATGCCCAAGGCCAACCAGATCAACGTGGCGAACAAATGGCTGTACCAGACCGAGGGCGGCACGCAGATCCGCTGGGGCTGGAAGGTCGTCGACGAGCAGCGTCTGGGCGGACAGATGAACTACCGCAACTCGATGCGCGACCAGATGCTGCCGAGCGCTACCACCGACACGCCCATATACGGCTCGAAGATACACAACCGCGACATAAACGCCTACATGAAGGTCGGCATACCTATCGGCGCCGAGCAGGCATTCGGCGGCGACGAGGCCGACGCCGTGCAGAACAATCTGGCGATGATCCTCGACTACGACAACTACTCGACCGACTCCTATTTCGGTCTGAATACGGCCGACGTCGTAGAGAATGCCGTGTCGTTCAACCTCATGTATGCCCACTACTTCTCGCTGCGCTCGTCTCTCAACGTGGGCGCATCGGCGCACGTGCGCATGCTCGACAACGACTACCACACCTTCCGCGTGGCCGACAAGACGGTCATGCCCGCATGGTCGCTCACGGGCGAGGGGACGATCTCCGAGCCGGGCGTATATGCCGAATACACCTATTCGATCAAGGATAAGTTCTCGCTGGTGGTGGGCATGCGTGCCGACTACTCGGCCGTCGGCGGCGACTACTACATACACAACGCCAAGGACCGCATGCTGCTCACGCCGCGCTCGCATCTGCGTTGGAGCATCACGCCGCGCACGACGCTGCGCGCCTCGGCAGGTATGGGCTACCGCCGCGTAAACCTCATCACGGACAACATCTGGGTCATGACCACCTCGCGCACGATACGGCTTGCCGACAACCTTCTCAATGGCGGCGACGACATGGAGTCGGCCGTGACATTCGGCGGCAGCCTGTCGCAGACGTTCCGTCTGGCCGAGGACGATCAGGCCACGATCAGCTTCGACTACTTCCGTTCGCACTTCTTCAACACGATGATCTTCGATCAGGAGAATGCGTCGAACGAGATACTCGTCTACAACTCCAAAGACAAGTCCTACACGGACAACTATCAGGTCGACTTCAACTGGACGCCCGTTCGCGGACTCGACCTGTTCGCCACGTTCCGCTACACCAACTCGCGCATCACGCTCGACCGCGGCGGCGAGAAGATCGCCGTAGAGCGTCCGCTCACATCGCGCTACAAGGGTCTGCTGAACGTGCAGTATGCCATAGGACGCTGGACCTTCGATGCCACGGCGCAGTACAACGGCCCGATGCGTCTGCCCTCGCTCGACGGCGACCTCTCGCAGGAGCATCTCTCGCCGTCATATCCGATGTTCTATGCGCAGGTAAGCTACCGCGCCAGCAACCTCACGCTCTACGCCGGCTGCGAGAACATCGCCAACTACATGCAGCACGACGCCATACTCGGTGCGTCGGCACCCTACTCTCCCGGCTTCAACTCGTCGGTGGTATGGGGTCCCCTCATGGGGCGTAAATTCTATATAGGTCTGCGCCTCAACATTTATTAACATTCATCATAAAACATATTGTCATGAAAAAAATCATCGTACTCTGCCTCGTGTCCCTGCTGGGCATAGGCATCGCTTCGGCACAGCAGAAAAAGGCCGAGAAAAAGACCGTGACGACGGTATTCGCAACCGACATCGACTGCCCCCACTGCGCAAAGAAGATCGACAACACGATCCCCTACGAGAAGGGCGTCAAAGAGGTCAAGGTCGACGTTCCGACACAGACCGTTACCATTACCTACGATCCCGTCAAGACCGACGACAACGCGCTGGTAAAGGCTCTGGCCAAGCTCAAAATCAAGGCCGAGGTCAAGAAATAGCGTTCCGTATACACCGAATGCAACGGGGAGGCTCCTTCGCTAAGGAACCTCCCCGTTATCTCTTGCGGCCTGCCGCGTCAGGCTATGCGGAAGTCGCGCAGAGCGTCGTTGAGCGACGTCTTCTTGTCGGTCGACTCCTTTCGGCGTCCTATGATAAGAGCGCACTGCACGCCGTATTCGCCGGCAGGGAAGCGGCGCGTGTAGGTGCCGGAAACGACCACCGAGCGCGGCGGCACATAACCCTTGTACTCGACCGGCTCGCTGCCCGTCACGTCGATTATATGTGTCGACCCGGTAATGACCGTGTTCGACCCGAGCACCGCCTCGCGACATACGTGCGCACCCTCGACCACTATCGAGCGCGAGCCGATGAAGCAGTTGTCCTCGATGATTACCGGCGCGGCCTGCACGGGCTCCAACACCCCGCCTATGCCTACGCCGCCGCTCAGATGCACGCCGCAGCCTATCTGTGCACACGAACCCACCGTAGCCCACGTGTCGACCATGGTGCCCGTGCCGACCCATGCGCCGATATTGACATACGAGGGCATGAGTATCGCCCCCGGAGCGATATAGGCGCCGTAGCGCGCCACGGCCTGCGGCACGACGCGCACGCCGAGACGCTCGTAGTCGTGTTTGAGCTCCATTTTGTCGTACCACTCCAACTCGCCGCCGCGCATGGTACGCATCGGCTGAATCGGGAAATACATGATTATCGCCTTCTTGACCCACTCGTTGACCTGCCACAGGCTGCGCTCGACGTCGACGGGTTCGGCGCATCGCAGCTCTCCCGCATCGACGGCCGCCACGGTGCGGCGTATCGCCTCGCGCACATCCTCGCCGGCAAGCAGCTCGCGCCGCTCCCACGCCTGCTCGATGATCTGTTTCTCCTGTTCGAACATATTATAGTATCGTTTTAGTCCGTTCAAAGGTAGATAAAATTTCGACGCGGCCGGCCGTTTCGAAGATTTTTTGTAAATTTGTCAGACTATAATACCATTCGAATGAAAGTCTATAAATTCGGCGGCGCCTCGGTCAAGGACGCCGACGGCGTAAGAAACCTGCTCGACATAGTACGCCCCGAGAGCGAGCTGTTCATCATCGTATCGGCCATGGGCAAGACTACGAACGCCTTGGAGCGCGTCTTCGAGGCCATGCAGCGGCACGAGCCCGATACGGCGCTCGAACGCGTGGCCGGGATAAGGGATTATCACAAGCGCATAATCGACGATCTGTACGGCGCGCCGACCAAGATCATGCGTGTCGAGCTGCTCTTCGAGCAGCTGTGCAACACCGTGCGCAACACGATCTACCGCACGGCCGACGCCGAGTTGTGGTACGACACGATAGTGGCTTTCGGCGAGCTGATATCAACCACTATCGTCTCGGAGTATCTCGCCCGCGAGGGGGTCGAGAACTGCTGGATCGACATGCGGCAGACGTTCCTCACGGCGCAGCGCCACAAGGATGCCGACGTCAACCTCGAAGCCACGGCCTACCGCCTCACGCGCGCCATGAAGCAGAGCGAGAAGCGGCTGTTCGTCGGTCAGGGCTTCATCGGCGGCGCACCCGACGGCACCACCGCTACGCTCGGGCGCGAGGGCTCGGACTACTCGGCGGCCGTCGTGGCCTCGGTCATAGATGCCGAGTCGATGACCGTATGGAAGGATGTCGACGGCATCCTCAACGCCGACCCGAAGATATTCCCCGACTCGCGCAAGATCGACCGGCTGAACTATATCGACACGATAGAGCTGGCTTACAGCGGCGCCCAGATAATCCACCCCAAGACCATAAAGCCGTTGCAGAACAAAAACATACCGCTCTACGTGAGGCCATTCCTCGACAAGAGCCGCGCCGGCTCGGTAATCTGCGTCGACGCTCCGCGCGTGGAGGAGCCGATCCTGATCCTCAAACGCGATCAGGTGCTGCTCCGCCTACACTCGCGCGACCTGTCGTTCGTGCTGGAAGAGAAGTTCGCCACCGTATTCTCGACATTCGAGAATTACCGCATAAAGACCAACCTGATACACAATTCGGCTATCAACCTCTATATGTGCGTCGATTCGTCGTGGCATATCGACGAGGCTGTCGGCGAGCTGCGCGGCGAGGGCTTCGACGTAGACAAGACCGAGGGCATCGAGCTGTTGACCATACGCTCCTACACCGACGAGCTATACCGCCGCTACGCCTTCTCGGACGACATACTCATCAAACAGACCACACCCCACTCGCTGCGTCTCGTAAGAAAATCGCGCTGACCGCCCGCGGCGAACACGAACGTCGGACTTGCAAGACGCCCGGCCAATCGTATGTACGCTCCTGCGCCCTATCCGGTTAAACACCATTTGTCTGCGGGTTCCAATCGGAGCGCGCACCGCGCGACAGCAAGTCTCCCTCCCGAGGAGGGAGATTTAGAGGGTGGGCATAATCTGTATCACGGCGTAAGCCGTAGCTAAGACCAGAAGACTTGCAAGACGCCCGGGCAGCACATACATCGACCCGAGCCCAATACAAACTATCCCCAAGGCTTTCCGATCTCCACCCGGAGCGCGCACAGCGCGCGACTGCAAGTCTCCCTCCCGAGGAGGGAGATTTAGAGGGTGGGTACAATCTGTATCACGGCGCAAGCCATAACTAAGACCAGAAGACTTGCAAGACGCCCGGGCAGCACATACATCGACCCGAGCCCAATACAAACTATCCCCAAGGCTTTCCGATCTCCACCCGGAGCGCGCACAGCGCGCGACTGCAAGTCTCCCTCCCGAGGAGGGAGATTTAGAGGGTGGGTACAATCTGTATCACGGCGCAAGCCATAACTAAGACCAGAAGACCTGCAAGACGCCCGGGCAGCGTATACATCGACCCAAGCCCAATACAACCTATCCCCAAGGCTTTCCGATCTCCACCCGGAGCGCGTACAGCGCGCGACTGCAAGTCTCCCTCCCGAGGAGGGAGATTTAGAGGGTGGGTACAATCTGTATCACGGCGCAAGCCATAACTAAGACCAGAAGACCTGCAAGACGCCCGGGCAGCGTATACATCGACCCAAGCCCAATACAACCTATCCCCAAGGCTTTCCGATCTCCACCCGGAGCGCGCACAGCGCGCGACTGCAAGTCTCCCTCCCGAGGAGGGAGATTTAGAGGGTGGGTACAATCTGTATCACGGCGCAAGCCGTAACTACAACCGTCGGACTTGCAAGACGCTCGGTCAGCGTAACCACGCTGTCAAGCTCCGCAAGGTCTCCTACTCCCCTCCCGAGGGTGGGGTTGGGGTGGGGTCAGGATTGTACAACGGCGTAAGCCGTAACTACGGCCGACAGACTTGCAGAACATCCGGACGACGTATACACGCATCCAAGCATAGAAAAGGCTCTCGTGCAGCGCATACACACCCTAATAATTACCGGCTTCGCTACTCGCTTCGTACTGTTTTATCCGGTTATCGGGGCGATAGCCGTCCGCCGAGGCGGCAAGGCGTTCGAGCAGCAGATCGCGCACGGGAATACCGGTATTCCTCATATCGACGACGCCTTTCAACCCCTCGTAATTGTCGACATACTCCTCGGCGACATAGTTGCACATCGCCACGCGATACTTGCGGCCGTCGTCGAGCGTCGGGAATACCACCCGCTCCGCATCGCCACCCGGCAGCGTGTCGATCCTGTACGGCACGTCGGAGCGCAGATACACATAGTGCGACTCCTTATCCTTGCCGCCGTCGGCGCCCTGCGAGTTGTATTTGGTCTTCACGAGGCACTCCAACTCAGAGCGCGTCATCTCGCCGATAAAGACCGTCGAGCGGAATATATCCGAGTCGTAGATCAGCCAGCGCGGAATATCCCCCGCGGGGATGCCGCCTATGCGCACACCGCCGAAGTGATAAACGGTTACCTCGGGGCGGAATCCGTCGTAGTCGTGGCCGGCAAGCGCCTCGACGAAAAGGTTGGCCACACCGTCCTTCGTCGCCTCGTATTCGGCGCGTCCCACCGTATCGAACATCTCGGGCATGGCGGCGCGAATACGTGCGACGGCCTCGACATACTCGGGATCGGGTTCGAACTCCGACACCGGCAGCTGCTCGTAGTCGACCGATACGATACGCCCGCCGCGGACTGTAAGGTCGGCCACCGTAACATATCTGAGCGACTTGGCGTTCTGCGAGATATGTATGCCGCCGACATCCGTGGCGCGGCGGTCGTGGCTGTGTCCCGAGGCGATCCAGCGGCACGAGGGCGACGACAGCGCCAGCAGCGAGTCGGTCTTGTTGCCCATGTGCGAGAGCAGCACGACGAAATCGTTGTCGCGGGCAAGGCTGTCGACGACGCGTGCGGCCGTCTCGCGCGCCGGCGAGAACTTCGCGCCGCGGAACGCAGCGCTCTTGCCTGCGGGGGTGATACGGCCTTCGTTTATCATCTCGGTGTCGACGACGCCCGCGAATGCTATCTTCACGCCCCCGCGTTCGAAGACGCAGCCGGCGGAGAGTTTCCCGAAGCGCGCCGCATCGTCGGCCGCGAGGTTGGCGCAGACTATTTCGAAGTCGTAAAGATCGAACAAGTCGGCCAAATGCTCCATGCCGTAGTCGAACTCGTGGTTGCCCAGCGTCGCCGCGTCGTAACCCAGCCTATTCATCAGCGAGACGATCGACGCGCCCGGCATCGGAGCGTCGTCGACGAAGGTATGTCCCGAGCAGCGGTCGCCCGAATCGACCAGCAGCACGTCGCCTTTGGCACGATATTGCTTTACCAGCGAAGCCAGACGGGGAACATTATCCAGAGCGGAGTGAATATCGTTGGTGGTTACGATATATATGTGCTGCCCGTCGGCGGCCGGGCACGAGTCCGAACGGCGCCACTGAGCCGCAGCGAGCGAAAGCGCGCAGGCGACGACTACGAATAAAAGTTTTCTCATAATAATTCGATGTTGTTTCGCTCAAAAATACAAAAATTTATTATCTTTACACACTGTTTGAGTTAAATTTTATGGGAGACAAAATCAAGGTCGTCTGTGTCAACGACTCCTCCGTAAAGGAGGTCGCAATGGGTACGTCGCTCGCCGAGATATCGCTCACGGTCGGCCGACAGACCGTCCGTCCCTATCTGGCGGCATATGTCAACAACCGCTTCAAGGAGCTTCACTACAAGATATATACGCCCGTCACGGTCGAATTCATCGACATCTCCCACTTCGAGGGCTACCGCGTCTACCAGCGCACCATATCGTTCATCCTGCAAAAGGCCGTGGGCGACATCTGGCACGAGAGACGCAAACTCCATATAAGACATACGCTCGGCAGCGGCTTCTACTGCGAGTTCGACGACAGCGACGAGCTGTCGCAGACCCAGTTGGAGAGCATCGAGCGGCGCATGCGCAGCATCGTGGAGGAGGATATACCGATCATCCGCTCGCGCTGCCTTACCGCGGAGCTGCGGCAGGAGTACGAGCGCTTCGGCTTCGACGACCGCATAGCGCTGCTCGACACGCGTCCGCGGCTGTACAGCACCGTACACCGCATGGGCGACACGGCGGGTTACTTCTACGGCTCGCTCGCGCCCTCGACGGGCTACATACGCTCGTTCGCCCTGACACGCTACTACAACGGCTTTTACGTGGCTCTGCCGCGGCACGACGACCCCGACGACGTATCCTCGTCGGTGCAGCTCGACAAGATGTTCGACATATTCCACGAGTACCAGATGTGGATCGACATAATGGGCGTGCCGACCGTGGGCGAGCTCAACGGCAAGATCCTCGCGGGCGACGGCAGCGAGCTGATAAAGATCGCCGAGGCGTTCCACGAGAACAAGATAGCAGCCATAGCGGCCTCGATACAGCAGGCCAATTCGTCGCAGGGCACGCGCATGGTGCTGATCTCCGGCCCCTCGTCGAGCGGCAAGACGACCTTCTCGAAGCGGCTGGGCATACAGCTCAGAATACTCGGGCTCGATCCTGTGCTCATATCGCTCGACGACTACTTCGTCGAACGCGACAAGACACCGCGCGACGCGAGCGGAGAGTACGACTTCGAGGCGTTGGAGGCGATCGACCTCGAAACGCTCAACGACCACCTCGCACGTCTGTTCGACGGCCGGAGCGTCGAGATCCCGCGCTACGACTTCATATCGGGCAAGCGGCAGTGGCACGACAAGCCGCTGGCGCTCAACGACCGCTCGATACTCATAATGGAGGGCATACACGGCCTGAACCCGCGGCTTACGCCGTCGATACCCGATGCCGCCAAATTCAAGATATACATATCGTGCTTCACATCGGTGGCCATGGACAACTACTCGCGCATATCGACCACCGACAACCGCCTGCTGCGCCGTCTGATACGCGACAACTCGACGCGCGGCTACAAGGCGCTGCCCACCTTGCAGCGCTGGCCCAGCGTGCGGCGGGGCGAGGAGCGCCACATATTCCCCTATCAGGAGAATGCCGACGTGATGTTCAACTCGTCGCTCTTCTATGAAATATCGGTGCTGCGCGCCAAGGCCGAACCTATATTGCGCGAGGTGCCCGACACCGATCCCGAGTACGCCGAGGCACGCCGGCTGTTGAAGTTCCTCGACAACTTCATCCCGGTCGAACCCGACGAGATACCGCCCACGTCGCTTCTGAGAGAGTTCATCGGCGGCAGCTCGTTCAAATACTGAATCACAACAAAACCCGAATAAACCTATGGAAAACTTTGACAGGTTCGTCGACCGTCACACCGGTCTGAACAATCCCGACGATCTTCGTTCGATGCTCTCGACAATCGGAGTCGATTCCGTCGAGGAGCTCATCTCTCAGGTCATCCCCCAGTCGATCCGACTCAAACAGCCGCTGCGTCTGCCCGAGCCGATGACCGAATGGGAGTACGCCCAGCATATAACCGCCATAGCCGCCAAGAACCGCCGCCTGCGCTCGTTCATCGGCATGGGCTACTATCCTACGGCCGTTCCGGCCGTCGTCTCGCGCAACGTCTTCGAGAATCCGGCATGGTATACATCCTACACGCCCTATCAGGCCGAGATATCGCAGGGACGCTTGGAGGCGCTTCTCAACTTCCAGACAGCCATACTCTCGCTCACGGGCATGGAGGTGGCCAACTGCTCGCTTCTGGACGAGGCTACGGCCGCAGCCGAGGCCATGCTGATGATGTTCGCCCTGCGCTCGCGTCAGGCCGTCAAGGAGGGTCGCAACCAGCTCTTCGTCGACCGTAACATATATCCCCAGACCTTCGACGTGCTGCTTACGCGCAGCGAGCCGTTCGGCATCGAGATCATCCGCGACGACTACTCGACATATGCCTTCACGGGCAAGGAGTTCGGCGCCATAGTGCAGTACCCGGCAGCCGACGGCGAGGTGCGCGACTACGGCGCATTCGCCGAGGCGGCGCACACCGCCGGAGCGACCGTCACGGCCGTGGCCGACCTGCTGTCGCTCGCACTGCTGAAATCGCCCGCCGAGTGGGGCGCCGACATAGCCGTCGGCACATCGCAGCGTCTGGGATGCCCTATGGGCTTCGGAGGCCCGAGCGCCGGCTACATGGCCACGCGCGATAGCTATAAGCGCCAGATGCCCGGCCGCATCATAGGCGTTTCGGTCGACCGCCTGGGCAACAGGGCTCTGCGCATGTCGTTGCAGATGCGCGAACAGCATATCAAGCGCGAGAAGGCCACATCGAACATCTGCACCGCGCAGGCTCTCATGGCATCGATGGCGGGCTTCTACTGCGTCTACAACGGCGCCGAAGGTCTGCGCCGCGCCGCCATGACGGCACACACGGCAGCCCTGACCGCAGCCGAGGCGTTGCGGGGCATGGGATACGAGGTAACGACCAAGGCCGTATTCGATACGATCGAGGTCGAGGCCGAGGCCGCTGTGATACAGAGCATAGCACTGTCGCGCGGCGTCAACTTCCACTACCCCTCGGACGAGCGCGTACACATCTCGTTCGACGAGCTTACCACCGACGACGACCTGCAAACCGTAGCCGATATATTCGCCGAGGCGGCAGGCCGCAAACCCAAGAGCATCAAGCGCACGCAGCAGGCCGCCATTGACGAGGCTCTGGTGCGCCGCTCGGAGATCCTCACCGAGAGCGTCTTCCGCTCGTACCGCACCGAGACGGAGATGATGCGCTATATCAAGCGTCTCGAAATGCGCGACATCTCGCTCATGAACTCCATGATATCGCTCGGCTCGTGCACCATGAAGCTCAACGCCGCAGCGCTGATGCAGCCGCTGTCGCTGGCGGGCTTCCAGGATATGCACCCGCTCGTGCCGGCCGACCAGGCCGAGGGCTACCGCGAGCTGATAGCCTCGTTGGAGGGTTATCTGGCCACCATTACCGGCTTCGCGGGCTGCACGCTGATGCCCAACTCGGGCGCCGCAGGCGAGTACACCGGCCTTATGATAATCCGCGCATGGCACCAGAGCCGCGGCCAGGGCTACCGCAACGTGATCCTGATCCCGGCGTCGGCGCACGGCACCAACCCCGCCTCGGCAGCCATGGCCGGCATGAAGATCGTCACGGTCGCCTGCGACGTCAACGGCAACATCGACGTCGACGACCTGAAAGCCAAGGCCGAGGAGTACGGTTCGGAGCTGTGCGGCCTTATGGTAACCTATCCCTCGACGCACGGCGTGTTCGAGAGCCGCATACGCGACATCGTCGACGCCGTACACGACGCCGGAGGACAGGTATACATGGACGGCGCCAACATGAACGCACAGGTCGGTCTTACCAACCCCGGCTATATCGGAGCCGACGTATGCCACCTTAACCTGCACAAGACCTTCGCCATGCCCCACGGCGGCGGCGGTCCGGGCGTGGGTCCGGTCTGCGTCGCGGAGCATCTGGTCAAGTTTCTGCCGTCGCACCCGATCGTCGAGACCGGAGGCGAGGAGGGCATCACGGCCGTCTCGGCGTCGCCGTGGGGCTCGGCCATGCTGCTGCCCATAACCTACGGCTACATACGCATGCTCGGCGAGGAGGGTCTGCGCCGCTCGACCGAGATGGCCATAGTCAACGCCAACTATATGTCGACGGCCCTCAAAGACGAGTTCCGCACCTACTACTCGGGCGAGACCGGACGCGTGGGTCACGAGATGATCCTCGATCTGACGATGTTCAAGCACGACTATAACATCGACTGCGGCGACATCGCCCACCGCCTTATGGACTACGGCTTCCATGCGCCCACGCTCTCGTTCCCCGTACACGAGACGCTCATGGTCGAGCCCACCGAGAGCGAATCGAAGGCCGAAATGGACCGCTTCATCGAGTCGCTCGTAGCCATAAAGCGCGAGTGCGAGGCCGCAGCCGCCTCGGGCGAGGCCGACAACGTCGTGGTCAACGCGCCGCACACCTCGGTGGAGCTTGCCGGCGAGTGGCCGCACCCCTACTCGCGCCGTCAGGCCGCATTCCCCTTGGAGTGGATCGCCGCGGCGAAGTTCTTCCCCTACGTCTCGAAGATCGACAACGGCTACGGCGACCGCAATCTGGTATGCCGCTGCACCGAGTAACGGTCGACGCGATAAAATACTCAGGACAGGTGCGGGGAGCGAGCCGCTTCCCGCACGGTCCGAACCGGGCGCCGGCAGCCGCAATGCTTCGCCGGGCGGCACGACGGCCGGAAACGAATTGTAATAACACTTAAATCGTATTCAATGAAAGTAGAAGCGAACAAGATGGTTGCGGTAGACTACCGCCTTACCGTCGACGGCAAGATAGCCGATCAGTCTCAACCGGGCAAACCCCTCGAATTTATCTGCGGCACGGGCATGCTGCTGCCCAAGTTCGAAGCCGCCATAATGGGCAAGGAGCCGGGTGAGAAGGTGGCCTTCACGCTCGAACCCAAGGACGGCTACGGCGAGACCATAGCCGAGGCGGTGGTCGAGCTCCCCAAGACCGTATTCATGATGGACGGCAAGGTCGCCGAGGAGATACTCTTCGTCGGCAGCCAGATCCCGATGAGCGACGCTCAGGGCAACCACATGATGGGTCTTGTCAAGGAGGTCAAGGACGAGAGCGTGGTAATGGACTTCAACCACCCCATGGCGGGCAAGACGCTCGATTTCGAGGTGGAGGTAGTCTCGGTGCGCGACGTGACGCCCGAGGATCTCGCCGCCAAGGGCGGCTGCGGTTGCGGATGCCACGACTGCGACGGAGGTTGCGACGGCGAGCACGAGTGCAATGGCGAGCACGAGTGCCACGGCGAGCATGACTGCGACTGCGGTTGCGGAAAGTAATCGGCAGACGATATGTTTCGAGCGGCAAAGGCACAGGCTTTTGTCGCTTTTCCGTATAGATAGGCCATGTCGATCTGCATATCACAGATACTTGCTACGCTCGGCAGCCGGCAGATCGTCTGCCGCACGCTGCCCCGCCCCACCGTGTGCCACGACGCCGACGGCCGCATGGCTATCCGACCGGGCAATAACGCCGTCGTGGTCAGAGTGCGTCTTGCCGGCGACCGCCGCACCTACGCCATGAAGTGCTACACGCGCCCCAAGCAGCGGCTGGCCGCCATTTACGGCGAGAGCTATCTGCCCGCGGAGTTGTTCGTCTACGACATCTCGGGACACGGCAGCTGGATAGACATAGTCCTTGCGGAGTGGGTCGAGGGACGCACGCTCGACGAGGCGATGAGGGATGCCGCCGCCGACCGCATGGCGCTCTTGCGCCTGAGCCGCGACTTCGATTCGCTGGCGCTCGGGCTGCTGGCCTCGGAGCGCGCCCACGGCGATCTGAAACCCGAGAACATCGTCTGCTCGTCCCGTGGCATGACGCCGGTAGACTGGGATGCGGCCTATCTGCCCGGGTATGCGGGCTGCCGTGCCGTCGAAACGGGGACGCCCGACTATCAGCACCCCTCGCGCACGGCCGACATGTACGACAAGCGGATCGACGACTACCCCGCCGCACTCATCTCGACTATGCTCGCCCTCGCGGCAGCCGACCCTGCCGCAGCTGCCCAGATGACCGACGGCGAGGGGCGCATGTTCTCGCCGGCTCTGGCCGTCGCGGGGCGCGACCCGAAGCTGCACCGGGCAGAGCATATCCTCGCCCGCAGCGGCGACGCCTCACATTACCGCATAGCGCGCCTGCTCTCGTCGCCCACGGCATCGCTGCCCGCACTGGCTCAGCTGTTAAGCATCGCACTTAGCGACCCCGCCGACCCCGCCCGAGGCTTCGACGGCGCAACGCTCGAACACGGCCGCTTCGGCTGGGGCTACATACGCCGCGGAGAGTGGGTCATTCCGCCGCTATACGACAGCGGCTTCGAGCCTACGGAGGGCACGGCGCTCGTCGAGCTTGGCGGCTGCCGGCACTTCATCTCCTGCACCGGCAGATCGCTTATGGAGTGCTCGCGCTTCGACAGCATAAAACCGCTCAGCGGCGGTCGCGCCCGTGCCGAGTCGGGCGGCCGGCGCTGCACGGTGACGCTCGACGGAGATGTGGAGTACGAGTTTTGAATATTGGCGAAAAAGTACTATTTTTGCACGATAACAAGCCATATCGCAAACATCTCGACCGATGCAAAAACTAAGACATACGACACCCGCCGAAATAGCGGCGATGACGGCGACCGGAACCACGGCCGACGACTGGAACGAAATTCTCGTCGCCGAGGACTTCTCGCCGTCGCAGGTGGCATGCTGCCGCTTCGAGGGCAGGGTCGAGATCGGCTCCCGCGCACGAGTGGTTGACTCCACCCTGTCGCGCTACCGCATAGCCTCCGATGCCGTCGTCGAGTCGGTCGGACGCATGGAGTGCCGCCGGCGCAGCTCGTTCGGCAATGCGGTGCGCGTAGCCGCGATCAATGAAAACGGCGGGCGCGCCGTGGCCATGTTCGATACGATGAGCGCCCAGACGGCATACATAGCCGCCGTATACCGCCACCGCCCCGATGCCGTGCAGGCGATCGAACGTCTGGTCGACCGATATGCCGAGAGCCGTGCCGACGACATGGGCTCGGTGGGCGAGGGGGCACGCATCTCCAACGTAAAATTCATCCGCGAGGTGCGCATAGGCCGCGGCGCCGCGATCGAGGGGGCGTCGAGCCTCGAATGCGGAACCGTAGCGGCCGGGGCATACGTCGGCGTCGACGTCAAAGCTTCGGAGTTCATCTTCGACGAGCATTCGCACGTAGGCGGCGGCGCCGTCGTCGAGCGCTGCTTCGTGGGCGAGGCCTGCACGCTCGACAAGGGCTTCACGGCCGTCGACTCGCTCTTCTTCGCCGGCTCGCACTGCGAGAACGGCGAGGCCGCCTCGATCTTCGCCGGACCGTACACCGTCTCGCACCACAAGTCGTCGCTGCTTATCGCGGGCATGTTCTCCTTCTTCAACGCCGGCAGCGGCTCCAACCAGTCGAACCACCTGTTCAAGAGCGGAGCCGTACACCAGTCGATACATCCGCGCGGCTGCAAGTTCGGCAGCGGCGCCTATATAATGTCGCCCGCTATCGAGGGTGCCTTTACCGTCGTCATAGGCCGACACTCGCACCACCACGACACGCACGAGATGCCCTTCTCGTATCTTATCGAGAGCGACGGAGGTTCGATGCTGATGCCGGCGATGAACCTTACCAGCTACGGCACCGTGCGCGACATAGAGAAATGGTGCAAGAGAGACCGTCGCACGCTCCGCCGCGACAGGATAGACTTCGACGAGTTCAACCCCTTTCTTACGGGCATGATGGTGCGCGGCGTCGACCGCCTCAACTCGTTACGCGACGGCGACCCCAAGGCCGACATATACCGCTACAACCGCACCACGATCAAGTCGACGATGCTCGTCCGCGGCATAAAGCTCTACAACCGCGCCATAGCCGCCTCGATAGGACGCATGCTCGACAACGCCGTTCCGAGTCCGGACAACACCGGCGCCGACGAGTGGATCGATGCTGCGGGACAGTACATCACGCGGGGCACGGCCGATAGGCTTCTCGACGATCTCGAAGCGGGACGCATAACGTCGTTGGAGCAGATCGACGAGCGTCTGCAAGCCTTCGCCGACAACTACCGCAGCTACGCCTGCGACTATGCGCTGGCGCTTCTGAGCTCGCTGCTGGGGCACCGGCCCACGCCCGAGGAGATAGCCGATACGGTATCCTCGTCGGAGAACATCATCCGTTCGATGCGCGAGCAGACCGACGCCGACCTCAGACGCGACTGCGGCGAGGAGATGTCGATAGGCTACGGCTACGACTACCGCGACGACGAGGTACGTCGCGCCGATTATAAAAACGTCCGCGGACTCTGACCCTCTCCACGATGTACAGCCAGCCCATAACCCACCTCCACCGCACGGCATTCGTTCTGGCAATCGACTGCTCGGGTTCGATGCGCGAGCGTATCGTCTTCAACGGCATGCCCATGTCCAAGGCCGAGGCCGTCGCGCTGGTTACCGACTATACGATAGACGAGCTCATAGAGCGGGCGCGCCGGGGCGGCGTCTGCCGCAACTACTACGACATAGCCGTGGTCGGATACTCGGGCGACGGGGTAAGATCCATGCTGCCTGCGCCGCACGAGGACTTCGCCGTGGCGGTCGATGCCCTGAGCCGCGCCATGCCGCCTCTCAGACGCATGGAGTTCGACCAGAGGCTGCCCGACGGCAGCCACGCCATAGTCGGCTTCGACCTGCACCGCTGGATAGAGCCGGCGGCCGGCGGACTGACCCCGATGTACGAGGCTCTGCTTACCGTGCGCGACATAGTGGACGAGTGGTGCTCGCGAGCAGAGAACGCAGAGAGCTTCCCGCCCGTCGTATTCAACATCACGGACGGCGAAAGCAGCGACGGCGACTACGACGACCTGTGCGACATGGCCTCGCAGATACGCCGCACCGGCACTGCCGACGGAGAGACGCTGCTGATAAACATACACCTTTCGACCGACTCCTCGCGACGCAGCATACTGTTTCCGTCGAGCCGGAGCGAGTGCGGCGAGGATCGCTATTCGCAACTCCTCTACGATATGTCGAGCACGATGCCCGAGCCCTTCGTCGAGGGGATACGCTCTCTTACGGGCGCCCTCGGCATGCCGCCCATGCGCGGCATGGCATACAACGCCTCGGCGGCACAGCTCCTGTCTGTCCTGGATATAGGCTCGCGAAGCGTAAACAATATATACTGAAAGCAATGAAGCTCTGCACGATAGTCGACTTCCGACGCGCCGTCCTCAACCCCGCCCAATGGCTCGGGCAGCTCTCCGACGCCCGCATGGCGGATGATGCCGCGATATGCCGTTCGACGCTCACGGCCGACTGCCGCATGTCGTGGCGCGGGAGGGAGTGGCTGCTGAGCGCCCCGATATCGCTGCGCGCCATAGAGCGTGCCGAGCGCGCGGCCGCCGTCTTGCGGTCGCTGCCGGGCGAGAGCATGGCCTCGTACCGCATACTGCGCGACGAGATACTCGTCGATGCCGCCACGGGCAGCCGCTGCGACGCCATAGCCGAGCTTCTGCCCTCCGCGACCCGGCTCTCGGAGGCCGTCGCAGGCTTAGACGCCGACCGGCTGCAAGCCGCACTCGACGATCTGGCACAAAGGCTCCGGCGCGCCGACATAAGCCACAACAACCTCAACGCAGACAATATCGTCATATCGGACGACGGCATCATGCACGCCATAAGACCGCACTACGCCACACGCGGCGCGGGCGGCGACGATAAGGCGCTGGCCGAGATAGGCAGATACATCTCAGACAATGCCCTGCCGCCATGCACCTGCCTCAGCGATACGACGCGCGCATACGCCGCCGGAGCCGCGGACAAAGGCAGCCGCGACCGCGTAGGCAATATGTTCGAGGAGCGTGCGCGCATCTTTCGCGACGGTGCCTACGGCTTCGTCGACGCATGCGGCCGCACGGTAATAGAGCCCGAGTACTTCTGGGCGGACGACTTCCGCGAGGGGCGCGCCGCGGTGCAGCGGTTCGACGGGCTAATGGGGCTGATCGACAAAACGGGACGCGAGATAATCCCCGCACAGTACGACATAGTGGAGTACGACGTGCAAAGCGGCCGCTCGTGGGTAGCCCGGGGCAGCCGTTGGGCACGCTTCGACTACTCGGGCGCGCAGCTCGACCCGTGGCGCGAACGCGAACAATGCGACATAGAACTGTAACCGATGCGCCGAGCCGAGGGGCGGCCGAAACGGCTGCCGGCGGCAAAGAGCATAATAGAAACGAGAATATTAACTCAAAAAATAAAACGACTATGGAACACATCAGATGTCTTATCGTCGGCAGCGGCCCTGCGGGCTTCACGGCTGCCATATACGCCTCACGCGCAAATCTCTCGCCCGTACTCTACGAGGGTATCGAGCCGGGAGGACAGCTTACCACGACCACCCAGATCGAGAACTTCCCGGGTTATCCCGAGGGTGTCGACGGCACGCAGATGATGGACGACCTGCGCCGTCAGGCACAGCGCTTCGGCGCCGACATACGCCGCGGCATCGTTACCGAGGTCGATCTGAGCAGCCGTCCGTTCCGCGTCAGGATCGACGGCGAGCATGAGATCGAGGCCGAGGCGATGATCGTCGCCACAGGAGCCTCGGCACGCTACCTCGGACTCGAATCCGAGAGCCGTTTCCGCGGCATGGGCGTGAGCGCATGCGCCACGTGCGACGGCTTCTTCTACCGCCGTCAGGATGTCGCCGTGGTCGGCGGCGGCGACACGGCATGCGAGGAGGCCACCTATCTGGCGTCGCTCTGCCGCAAGGTATACATGATCGTCCGCAAGCCCTATCTGCGCGCCTCGAAGGCGATGCAGGAGCGCGTCTTCTCGACCTCCAACATCGAGGTTCTGTTCGAGCAGAACACGGCCGAGGTGCTCGGCGACGAGAACGGCGTGACGGGAGCACGACTCCGCCACAGCGCCACGGGCGAGGAGCGCACGATCGACATCACGGGCTTCTTCCTGGCCATAGGACACCACCCCAACACCGACGTTTTCAAGGGTCAGCTCGCGCTCGATGCCGAGGGCTATATCAAGGTCGAGGGCGCGACGTCGAAGACCAGCGTCGAGGGCGTATTCGCCGCGGGCGACGTGAAAGACCCGTCGTACCGTCAGGCCGTGACGGCTGCCGGTTCGGGCTGCGTGGCAGCACTCGACTGCGAGAGATTCCTGCTCGCGCAATAGAAACGGAGAAACCTATAATATAAACCCATAATATTATGAAGCGCTTTTTTACGGCAATGACGACCGCCGTGCTGCTTACGGCGTGCGGCGCGTCGGTATCCTACATCGGCAAATCGTATCCGGCGGTGGATGCTATCGATCTGTGGTTCGACTGGAAAGACGTGCCCTGCGACTACACGACCATGGGGCATATCGACGCCTCGCCGGGGTTCATGGGTACGGTCGAGGATGCTCAGGCGGCGATCGAGCAGCGGGCGCGCGAGGTCGGTGCCGATGCGGTGGTCTTCGAGGGAATAAGACGCGACGTCTCCGACCCCGTATACAAGACCACCGAAGAGAGCAAAGAGGGCATCGACGGTTCGATCACACGCACGTCGACCACACGCAAGGAGCAGACCATATCGCATACGCTCATGGCGACATTCATAAAATACAAACGTTGACGGATTGGGCTTTTCGGTTACCATACTCGGCAACGCCTCGGCCAAGCCTACGGCGGGCAGCCACCCGTCGTCGCAGGTGGTCGATTTCGACGAGCAGTACTATCTGATCGACGCGGGCGAGGGTGCGCAGCAGCAGCTGGCGCGCTACGGGGTCAACCCGCTGCGCCTGCGCGGCGTGTTCATCTCGCACCTGCACGGCGACCACGTATACGGGCTCTTTCCGCTCATCGCCACACTCGGGCTGTACGGCAAGCGCACGCCGCTCGACATATACGCCCCGGCGCCCATGGGCGAGATATTGGAGTGCCACGCGCGTTACTTCGCCCCCGACCTGCCCTACGAGGTGGTATGGCACCGCGTCGATACGACGAGGCACGAGCTGCTGTTCGAGAACCGCAGGCTCGAAGTATGGAGCATACCGCTGCGCCACCGCGTGCCGGCCTCGGGCTATCTGTTCCGCGAGAAGCCGCCCGAGCTCAACGTCGACAAGTTCAAGATAGCGAAATACGGGCTCGGCATAACGGATATCGTCGCGGCCAAGCGCGGCGAGGATATACTCCTGCCCTCGGGACAGACGATACCCAATGCCGAGCTGACATACCGGCCGCACCGGCCGCGCTCGTATGTCTATCTGTCGGACACCAACTACTCCGCGCGCGCGGCCAAGCTGGCGCACGGGGTCGACCTGATGTATCACGAGACGACATACGCCGCCGCCCAGCGCCGCGAGGCGCACGACAGGGGACATTCGACCACCGTCGAGGCGGCACGCGCAGCGCTCGCGGCCGAGGCCGGCAGACTTATCATCGGTCACTTCTCGTCGCGCTACAAGGATCGCATGCAGCTGTTGGAGGAGTGCCGCGAGTTGTTTCCGCGCACCGGGATAGCCGCCGAGGGAGAGACGTTTCAAATAGAGAAAACAAAATGACGAAAGCCGAAATACAGGCCGTGCGCCTGCTCGCCGACAAGCGCGAGAGGGATGCGAGGGGATTGTTCGTCGCCGAGGGCGCGAAACTCGTTGGCGAGCTGCGCGCCTCGCCCATGCGCATACGGCATCTCTACGCCGTGGCAGCCAGTCCGCAATTCCCCGAGGCCGAGATCGTCCCGGCAAAGGATATGGAGCGCATGTCGATGCTCAAAACGGCATCCGACGTGCTGGCCGTGGTCGAGAAGCCGCAGGTGCGGCTCGATACCGCGGCTCTTGCCGACTCGCTCACGCTCGTACTCGACGGCGTGCAGAACCCCGGCAACCTCGGCACGATAATACGTCTGGCCGACTGGTGGGGCATCCGCAACGTGGTCTGCTCTCAGGATTGCGCCGACTGCTTCAACCCCAAGGTCGTGCAGGCGACGATGGGCGCCATAATCCGCGTGGCGGTGCACTACACCGATATCGTCGGGGTGCTCTCCGATGCCCGCACCGGAGGCATTCCCGTCTACGGTACATTCCTCGACGGCGAAGACATATACACCTCTGCACTGAGCCGCAACGGCATCATCGTCATGGGCAACGAGGGGCGCGGCATAAGCGACGCATGCGCCGCCCGCGTCTCGCAACGGCTCTTCATACCGCCCTACCCTGCCGACCGCCGCGGCTCGGAGTCGCTCAACGTAGCCGTCGCCACGGCCGTCGTCTGCTCGGAGTTCCGCAGGCGATAGTCAGCTCCGGCGAGGCTGCCCGTTTTAGGGCGAAACGCAACCGCCCGCCCGGGCGAGCAAACCCGCGCAAAGCGGCATGCATGACGATCACTCCGACGGATAGTCGTTTGCACGCGACGGCAGACAGACAAAATGACAGCGGGGCTGTCCGGCATTCTCTCGGACAGCCCCGCTGCGCGTCCGCCGCTTTCACGTGCAAGCGCCACGGCGGTTTGCGATATGTGCGCCCGTCCCGCAGTCTGAGGCATGCGGTCTGCAAACAGCGTACAACGAGCGATGTCGGTCGGACAGCTTCACGCTATCGAAAGCAGCGGCTGTCGAGCGAGCCGCAGAAATAGTAGCCCCCGCCGGCATACGCTCCGGCGGGGGTTAGATTCTGAATACAGGACTTGCCATAGAGCCCCGTAATCGTAAAAGCACTATTCGGCCGACCGGCCCTCGGGACACGCCGTTGCCGGACACCCGTTACATCACGACCGCATGGCCGTGCTCGGCTTCGGCCTGCATGGCCTCCTCGTAGGTGCGGTGTACAGTGCCGTGCGCATGCTCGGCCGGTGCGTAAATCGAGTATAATTTCAGAGGTGCATCGCCCGTATTGATAATGTTGTGCCACTTGCCGGCCGGCACGATGATCGCGAAATCCTCGCCCGCCTCGCGCACGAAGTCCAGCCGCTCGCGGCTGTCCCCCATCTCTACCCTGCCGCAGCCGCTCTCCACGCGCAGGAACTGGTCTATGCCGTCGTGGCACTCCAACCCCACCTGGCCGCCTGCCGGAATCGACATCAGCGTAAGCTGCAAGTTGCCGCCCGTCCACAGCGCCGTGCGGAAGTTGTCGTTGGCCAGCGTATACCGCTCGATATCTATCACGGTCGGCTCGGCGCCGAAATCCCTAAACTCGACAACCGCAGCGTCGTCCGCGACGACGGCAGTCCTCTCCTTCGCACCGCCGCAGGCAGCCATAATCGCTCCCGCCGCAGCAAAACAGACAATCATCTTCTTCATAGCAAAACATTTTTAGCTGTCATACGTGTTTTGACTCCGCTCAAACACATTTCATGCCCGTAAGAGCCTCGACGGCACGCCGTCCCTGCTGCGAGAGCGATACCGAGAAGTCGTTGACGAACAGAGCTATGTGTCGGTCTATTACATCGTCGTCGAGCTCTTGGGCATGTTCGCGGACGAACTCGCGCGAGGCGGCCGGATGCCCAAACGCATACTCGATGCTGCGGGCGAGAACGCGCTCTATACGCCGGCGCATATCGCCGCTGAGCGACGTCGAGGCGACGATCGAGCCCAGCGGCAGCGGCAGCCCCGTGCGGCGCTCCCACTCCTGCCCCAGATCGGCCACCAGATCGAGATTGCGGCGCGCATATACGAAACGCCCCTCGTGGATCAACACCCCGGCATCGAACTCTCCCCGCTCGACGGCCGCGGCAATATCGCAGAAGAGCATCGGCACGCGCTCGCCGATCTCGGGGAACAGACGTCCGACGAGCGCATCGGCCGTCGTATGCAGCCCCGGCACGGCGATACGTCTTATCGGTGCGGTGTCGCCCTTGCGGCGCACCATGAGCGGGCCGTTGCCGCGTCCCAGCGCCGAGCCGCTGTCGAGCAGCTCGTAACGCGAGCCGAGCGCAGGCAGCAGCGCCGTGCTGATCTTCGTTACGTCGCACCCGCCGGCCAGAGCGCCGGCATTGAGCTCCTCTATGTCGTAAAACTCCACGTCGAACGACAGTCCCTCGGTATCGATGCGCGAATGGATCATCGCATCGAACATGAAGGTGTCGTTGGGACAAGGCGATATGCGGAGTTTCAAGCAGTTGCTATCCATAACGATACGCTACCGCTTTCTGGCCGCCTGCTGCGCGTCGGCCTTGCGACGGCCGAAACGTCCCAGCACCCAGCCGGCACCGAACACCAGACCGAATACCACCAGCCAACCCAGTGCCCAGAGAATCTGATCGCTGAAAAAATGCCATACCAACCACAGGCACACCACGGCCAGCACGACGCCTCCGAGATAGAGCCAGAAAAGTTTTTTGCTATCCATAGTCGAATATTTTTTATTATATCTCAAATCGTATCGGCCAGCGCGGCGGTCAATGCCGCCAGAGCCTCGTCGATGCGCCAGAGCGAAAAGTCGTCGCCGACACGGTTCGACACAGCGCGTATCTCCGCACAGCAGACCCCGGCCGCCCGGCACACGGCGAAGAAGGCCGCGCCCTCCATATTCTCTATCGAAGCCTCGCCCGCCTCGCAGCCGTGGCCGTGCACCGTATTCGACGCAACGCCCCGCAGTCCGGTGGCGACGCCCGTCGGCCTGTACTCGCCGACGAAGCGCCCGGGCAGCTCGGCCGTGCGCTCGCATACGACCTCGACCGCCTCGCCGACGGCCGCACGCTCGCCGTAGGCGCCCGCTATGCCCGCAAGGATCAGCCTCTGCCCGCAGTCGAGTTGCGGCAGCAGCGCCGCCACGGCGGCGGCACAGGCTGCCATGCCCACACCGCATATCGCGATCCGGGCATCGGGTCTGAGACGGCGCAGCGGCGCAGCCTCCATTTCGGTGGGAAAGAGTATGATCGTCCCGCTGGCCATATGTTTATTTGCCTACTACCGCCTCCAACTCGTCGACCGTCACGGGCAGCAGCTTGTCGCCTATGAAGCGGCAGCCGTCCGCCGTGACCAGTATGTCGTCCTCGATGCGGATGCCGCCGAAATCGCGGTAGGCGTCGAGCGCATCGTAGTCTACTATACCCTTGTAGAGTCCCTCGGCGCGGCTCTTGTCGATAAGCGCCGGAATGAAGTATATGCCCGGTTCGTCCGACATTACCGTGCCCTCCCCGACGCGCCATGCAGAGCGGTAGATGCAGGTGGCCGAACGCTCGGCACGCTCGCTGATCGTCGAGAAGTCGAACGAACGCTCGCCTATGTTTTCCAGATCGTGCACGTCCATGCCCATGCCGTGCGCCAGGCCGTGAGGCATGAAGAGATACATGGCACCGGCATCGACGGCCGTCTCGGCCGACGAGCGTATCAGACCCGCCTGTCGGAGCCCCTCGGCCAGCGACAAGTAGCAGGCGCGGTGTATGTCGCGATACATCATGCCAGGCTTTACGATGTCGAGCATGCCGTCGTGGGCGCCGAGGGCGATCTCGTATATCTCTCTCTGGCGCTCGGTAAAGCGGCCGCTGACGGGATAAGTACGCGTATGGTCCGAGCAGTAACCCTCGACCGACTCGCCGCCGGCATCGACCAGCAGCAGACGGCCGTCGGTCAGCACGCCGTCGCAGTTGAGATTGTGCAGCGTCTCGCCGTGCTGCGAGACGATCGACGGGAACGACACGCCCTGACCGTAAGACTTGGCGATGCCCTCGATCGCGCCGGCTATCTCGCGCTCGACCACGCCCGCACGGCACATCTTCATGGCCGTGGTGTGCATGCGGTAGCCTATTTGGAAGGCGCGCTCCAAGGCCTCGATCTCCTCGGCGCTCTTGCGCTCGCGCATCTCCGCCACGGCGAACATCAGATCGAGCGACTTGCGCTCGTGCAGCATCGACAGCCGTATGCCCAGCAGCTCGGAGAGCATTATCTTCGTCTCGCCGCGATATGGCGGCAGATAGTGCACCGTGCGGTTCAGCGCTATGGCCGCACGCAGCACGCCGGCCAGCTCCTTCATGGCATGCGTCTTCTGCACGCCCGCCTCGGCGGCCATTTCGCGCAGCGTGGGCTGCGGTCCCGTCCATATGATATCCTCGACCGTGAAGTCGTCGCCGAAGAGCATCTCCTCGCCCGAGTCGGCATCGATCACACCCGCTACCGACGGCACGTTAAGGCCGAAGAAGTAGCGGAACGTCGAGTCCTGACGGAAGTAGTATGCGTTGTTGGGATAGTTGTTCGGCGTATTGGCATTGCCGGGCAGCAGGATAAGGCCGCTGCCGATACGGCGGCGCAACTCGGCGCGCCGTGCGATATAGGTCTGTTTACTGAACATGGTTATATGTTTTAACGTTGTCATCGTATCTCGTTATGACGATATGCGGCCTGAGCGAGGGGTCGAGCCACTCCACGAGCCGCCGCATGTCATCGGCCGGCATGGCCACGCAGCCCGCCGTCGGTCGTCCCTCGTCGCGCCACGCATGCACGAATATCGCGCTGCCGGCACCTCCTGCCACGGGGTCGGTATTATACTCCACCACCACGATATAGCGGTACGGCTCGCCTACCTGCGACAGACGCTCGCCGCGGCCGCTCCACTGGTCGCCGGCATCGCGCAGCAGCGTATTGTACATCTCCGACTCCGGATCGTCGACCCAAAGGTATCGCTCGTCGTATATCTCCATCGGGAACAGCGTCCCGACATCGGCCTCGCGCCACAGTCCGCGCCTGAGAGGATAGACGCCCGCAGGGGTAGCGCCGTCGCCCTCGCGTTTGAGCCGGGCGTCTATGACGCCGCTGCGCCCCGTCGCGCCGCGCACCTGGCTCATGCACCGCCACTGCCCGTCGCGCCGCATGAAGAATATATCGCAGTCGCACCCCTCGCCCGCCAGCACCACCAGCGCCTGCCGGCACCCCTCGCCCAGCGAGTCGCACGCACGCAGACACTCCTCGGGGATATGCTGCGCCGCAGCCGCCGCAGCCGCCGTCATCGACACGAGCAATGACGCGAGCCGCTTCATCTCTCGACCTCCTTGTATACCTTGTCGCCGCGGCGCACCTCGCCCGCGGTCCTCAACGAAATGCAATCGCCCTGCACGGCGCGGACGGCCGGCTTCTCGTCGCGCAGCATACCCTCGGCACGCTGCTCCACGACACCCGTCTTCCCGCCCATAAAGAGCAGACGGTCGCCCTCGTCCACCTCGCAAGCCTCGACCTGCACCTCGGCCACGCCTATGCGCTTGAAGTAGTTGGTGACGCGACCCATATACACCTTTTTCAGCGTCGCCGACGAGCCGTAGCGCAGGCTGTGTTCGACCGCAGCGGCACCGGCATAGTAGCCGCCCCAGAACTCGCGGTTGAAGACCGTCGCAAGACGCTCTTTCAGCGCAGCGGCCGATTCGGGATCATACTCGCCGCGCTCGATCATAAGGAGCGCCTCGTTATAGCACTCGACCGTGCGCTTGACATATTCGCCGCCTCTGGCGCGCCCCTCGATCTTCAACACCCTGACGCCGGCGTCGAGGAAGCGGTCGAGGAAGTCTATCGTGCACAGATCCTTGGGCGAGAGGACATACTGCCCGTCGATATCGAGCATCTGCCCCGTATCCTTGTCGGCTATGGTATACTTGCGGCGGCATATCTGGCGGCAGGCGCCCCGGTTGGCCGAGTTGTGCGACTCGTGTTCGCTCAGATAGCACCGCCCCGAGATCGACATGCACATCGCGCCGTGAGCGAACATCTCGATACGCACCCGCTCACCCGACGGGCCGCAGATGTCGTTTTCATCTATCTCGCGCGATATGCGCGATATCTGTTCGAGCGTCAGCTCGCGCGCCAGCACCATGACGTCGGCCCACTGCGAGAAGAACTTTACCGCCTCGGTATTCGATACGTTGCTCTGGGTGGACATATGCACCTCCATGCCCACGCGCCGGGCATAGAGCACGGCGGCCATGTCGGCGGCTATTATGGCATCGACGCCCTCGCGGCGGGCACAGTCGATGATGCTCTGCATCGTCGCCAGCTCGTCGTCGTAGATGACTATGTTGACCGTAAGGTAGGTCTTAACGCCGGCGGCATGCGCCACCGACACTATCTCGTGCAGGTCGTCGAGAGTGAAGTTGACCGACGAGGCGGCCCGCATATTGAGCTGCTCGACGCCGAAGTAGACCGAGTCCGCTCCGGCGGCAATGGCGGCGTGCAGCGACTCGTAAGAGCCGACCGGCGCCATGATCTCTATATCGCTGCGTCTCATCTATCTCTTGCGTCCCATAAGGTTGCGGGCGAACTCGGCCAGCGGCTCGCGTCTGTCGGCCCCGATCGACAGCGTATCAAGCACACCCAACGCGCGCTCGAACCGCAGCGATATCTGCTGCTCGGTCATGCGCGCCACGCCCAGCGAGTCGTAGACGGCGCGCACGCGCTCTATCTTCTCGCCGTCGGTAAGCGAGGCGTCCGAGTGCGTCGTGCGCAGTATCTCGCGCTGCGGCTCCGAGGCCAGGCTCATCGCCTGCACCATAAGGTAGGTCTGCTTGCCCTCCAATATGTCGCCGCCGATCTTCTTGCCCAGCATCACGTCGCCGTAGCTGTCGAGCAGGTCGTCCTGCAACTGGAACGCCAGACCCAGCTCGGTGGCGAAACGGTGTATGCGTCTGACATCCTCCTCGCCGGCATCGGCCAGCACGGCGCCTATGGTCGCGGCGCCCGACAGCAGCGCCGATGTCTTGCTCTCGATCATCTGTATGTAGTCCACCACCGACACCTTGCGCTTCTTCTCGAAGTCCATGTCGTACTGCTGTCCCTCGCACACCTGCAAGGCCATGGAGCTGAACATATCCACCACGCGCGGCAGCTTGTCGGGACTTATCTTCGAGAGCGTCTTATAGGCGCAGATCATCATAGCGTCGCCCGAGAGTATGGCCACGTTGGCGCCCCAGCGCTTGTAGACCGAGGGCTTGCCGCGACGCATGTCGGCGTTGTCCATTATATCGTCGTGCAGCAGCGTGAAGTTGTGGAATACCTCGACGGCCACGGCCGCGGGCATAACCGCCGACGCATCGCCGCCGAAGGCCTGTGCCGTCAGCAGCAGCAGCAGCGGGCGCAGACGCTTGCCGCCGCCCGACATGGAGTATACTATGGGAGAGTAGAGCAGCTCCGGCTCGGCCGGAGTCTCCGCCTGAGAAAGGTAACCTTCGAAAAGGTCGAGCATTTGTTCGTTCGTGTAAAGCATGGGCTTTCAGTCCCCTCGGGACAAATTCGTTATCGGTTCAAAAGTAGCAAAAAAATTGCATAAATAGAAATTATTTCGCTAACTTTGACCAGATTTAACAAACAGCTAAAACTACGATGATGAAAAAACTCGCAATGGGTATCGACATAGGCGGTACCAATACGGCTTTCGGTCTGGTCGACGAGGACGGCAACGTGATCGCCGAGAGTAAAATATCTACCGACAAATACAAATTCTACGACGACTACAAACCCTACGTCGAGGCTCTGGCCTCAGCCATGAAGGAGCTGATAGCCACGCGGGAGGACTGCGAGCTGATCGGCATCGGCGTCGGCGCACCCAACGCCAACATCCATACGGGCAAGATCGAGACGCCGGCCAACCTCTGGCGCTTCGAGGATGTCAACGACCCTCGCCCCGACAAGATCCGCACATTCGAATTTGTCGCCGACATGTCGAAGCACTTCCCCGGCGTCAAGATAATGGTTACCAACGACGCGAACGCCGCCGCCATAGGCGAAATGGTATTCGGCAACGCACGCGGCATGAAGGACTTCGTGATGATTACGCTG
This sequence comes from Bacteroidales bacterium, assembly GCA_910574205.1. GTDB lineage: Bacteria > Bacteroidota > Bacteroidia > Bacteroidales > Rikenellaceae > Alistipes. Next base: position 311,556 of record CAJSYJ010000004.1, on the reverse strand, counting down.
GGCACGGGACTCGGCTCGGGCATCGTCAGCAACGGCGAGATGATATACGGACACGACGGCTTCGCCGGAGAGTTCGGCCATGTTGCCGTCGACAGCCGGCAGACCGGCCGCCAGTGCGGCTGCGGACGCCGCGGCTGTCTTGAAACATACGTATCGGCCACGGGCATCAAGCGCACGGCATTCGAGCTGATGTCAACGATGACATGCGAGAGCGAGCTGCGCGGCATACCCTACGAGAAGTTCGAGGCCAAGATGCTGTCGGAGGCGGCAGCCAAGAACGACCCCATAGCCTTGGAGGCTTTCGAGCGCACGGGACGCACGCTCGGCGCGGCACTGGCCGACCTTATGGCCATAACCTCGCCCGAGGCGTTCATCCTCTTCGGCGGTCTGGCCTACTCGGGCGACTTCATCCTCAAACCGACCTTCCGCTACATGGAGGAGAACATGATGACCGTATTCAAAGGCAAGGTAAAGCTGCTTCTGAGCGGCATACAGGACAAGAACGTAGCCATACTCGGCGGCGCCGCCCTGATCTGGAAAAAGCATTTGGAGACGGTAATTGAGAATTATTAAGACGCAGCAGACGACAGGCAAACGCACACCACCTACGGCCGGATGTTCTCGAACAAGCCGGCCGTAGTTGCGACTGCGCCGATGCAGGAGAGTATCGCGGATTGCCCGGGATCGCGCATACGCCGCCCGGGTGCTTTGCATGTATTACGGCTGTTACAACAGCTCGCGCCGCTCTAAGAGAGAATCTCGGTTTACTCGGGCTCGTTTTACACCACCCGGGGGGGGGCATTGCAATTATTACAGCTGTTATGACGGCTCGCGCCGTTATACAATTTTTACCAACCCCCTAATCCCCCTCCTTGGGAGGGGGACTTCGGTCGCACGCATTGCGCGCTCCGGTGGAGTAAGAATGCAAATACCGTATGTCCGGGGTAGAGTCCGAATCCAAATACCGTTTCTGCCCGGGTGGGACCGAATGCAATCAGTGTTTGCCAGGATTGGGCTTGGAGACGTGCATACGCTCCCGGAATATTATGCAGGACGGACGCATATAGTCACGGTGCAAAGGTTTCAGAAGATACCGCCTATTCCATAATCGCATGAGTTTCGATAAACGATAAATATATCCTCAACGACTTCGGACATGTCGGGCAGGCAGGCTGCCGGAGCGGGAGTCTGCATAAGTTTTATTTATCGCAAATCGAAATAGTATAAATGCCGACATCCGTCATACGGCTAAAAAAAGTTACGGGCTGTCCGCGATCGCAGGCAGCCCGTAATTGCTATAAGGAAAATCTATAAAGGTCAGACGACGATATTGATGATCTTGCCCGGCACGACGATGATCTTCTTCGGGGCGCGGCCCTCCAACCAGCGCTGAGTACCCTCGGCCTTGACGATGTCGGCCTGAATATCGGCGGCAGAGGTCGAGAGAGGATACTCCTGCTTGAAGCGGAGTTTGCCGTTGACCATGACTGGATACTCGAACGAATCCTCTATAAGATACGACTCGTCGCAGACGGGATAAGGCGCGTCGCAGACGGTCGTGTCGTGACCCAGCACGTGCCACAGCTCCTCGGCCATGTGGGGCGCGAAGGGTGCGATGAGTGCCGTAAGCGGCTCCAACACAGCACGCTTGGAGCAGTCGCCCAACTCGTTGAGACATATCATGAAAGCCGCGACCGATGTGTTGAACGAGAAGTTCTCGATATCCTCCCTTACCTTCTTTATGGTCTTGTGGAGGGTCTTCAACTCGGCGCGCGTAGGCTCCTCGTCGCTTACGATCAGCCCGCCCTCGCGCGAATAGAACTTCGACCAGAGGCGGCGCAGGAATTTATGCACACCGTCGATGCCGTTGGTATCCCAAGGCTTGGACTGCTCCAACGGGCCGAGGAACATCTCGTACATACGCAGCGTATCGGCGCCGTACTTGTCGACTATATAATCGGGGTTGACCACGTTGTACATCGACTTGGACATCTTCTCGATGCCCCAGCCGCAGACATAACGCCCGTCTTCGAGGATGAACTCGGCGTCGGCGAACTCGGGTCGCCAGCGGCGGAAAGCCTCCGTGTCGAGAATATCGTTGCGGACGATATTGACATCGACATGTATCTCCTGCGTCTTGTACTGCTCCTTCAAGTTGAGCGACACGAACCGGTTGGTGCCCACGATACGGTAGACGAAGTTGGAGCGACCCTGTATCATACCCTGGTTGACCAGCTTGCGGAACGGCTCCGGCTCGCAGACATGTCCCAGATCGTAGAGGAACATATTCCAGAAGCGCGAGTACATAAGGTGTCCCGTAGCATGCTCGATACCTCCAACATAGAGATCGACGTTGCGCCAGTACTCGTCGGCGCGGCGGCCGACAAGGGCCTCGCCGTTGTGCGGGTCCATGTATCGCAGATAGTAGGCCGACGAGCCTGCGAAGCCCGGCATCGTCGACAGCTCGTAGGGATAGCCCTCGGGCGTGTGCCAACCATCGACGCGCGCCAGAGGCGGCTCGCCCTCGGCCGTGGGGCCGAAGTTGTCGATCGCGGGCAGCGTCAACGGCAGCTTATCGAGCGGCAGCACGTGTGCCACGTCGTCCTTATAGTAGATCGGGAACGGCTCGCCCCAGTAGCGCTGGCGCGAGAATATGGCGTCGCGCAGGCGGTAGTTGACAAGGCGTTTGCCCAACCCGCGGCGCTCGATCTCGGCGAACATGTATTCGATAGCCTCCTTTACATCCATGCCGTCGAGCATGTCGGAGTTGATGAGTCGTCCCGACTTGGCGTCGTACGACTCCTTCTCGATATCGCCGCCCTCGACCACCGGCACGATCTCCAAACCGAAGTGGCGCGCGAAGGCGTAGTCGCGCGAGTCGTGCGCCGGCACGGCCATAATGGCGCCGGTACCGTATCCTGCCAGTACATAGTCCGAGATATAGATCGGGATGCGGCGGCCGGTAAAGGGGTTTACGGCATACGAACCCGTAGCCACGCCGCTCACGCGCCGCGTCTCGGCGATACGCTCGCGCTCCGAGCGCAGCTTCGATTGGGCGACGTACTGCTCGACGTCTGCGCGGGCGGCATTGGTCGTCAGCTCGCCGACCCACTCGTGCTCGGGTGCGATGACCATGAACGTCACGCCGTAGATCGTATCGGGACGCGTCGTGAATACCTCCAACTTACGCTCCGAGCCCTCTATATCGAAGAATACCTGCGCACCGACCGAGCGGCCGATCCAGTTGCGCTGTATCTCTTTCAGAGAGTCGCTCCATTCGAGCGTATCCAAGCCGTCGAGCATGCGCTGTGCGTATGCCGTCACGCGCAGCTGCCACTGCTTCATTCGCTTCTGCACCACGGGATAACCGCCGCGCACCGACAGTCCGTCCTTAACCTCGTCGTTGGCCAGCACCGTGCCCAGCGCCTCGCACCAGTTGACCTGCGTGTCGGCACGGAACGCCAGACGCCAGTTCTGCAACGCCTGCTCCCTCTCGCGCTCATCCATAGCCGCCCACTCGGCCGCCGTGAACGAGAGTGCCGCCGTCTGCGCCGCATCGAGCCCCTCGGTGCCGTGCGCCTCCAAATGCGCAACGAGCTTCCCGATAGGCTCGGCACGCTGCACCGTGTTGTCGTAGTAGTGGCCGAACATCTCGGCAAAGGCCCACTGCGTCCAGCGGTAGTACTCGGGATCGCACGTGCGCACCTCGCGGCGCCAGTCGAAGCTGAAACCGATCTTGTCGAGCTGCTCGCGGTAGCGGGCTATGTTCTGCTCGGTGGTCAGGGCGGGGTGCTGGCCGGTCTGTATGGCATACTGCTCGGCCGGCAGGCCGAATGCGTCGTAGCCCATAGGGTGCAGCACGTTGAAGCCCGACTGTCGTTTGTAACGCGAATAGATGTCTGATGCGATATAACCGAGCGGATGACCGACATGCAGCCCCGCACCCGACGGATAGGGGAACATGTCCAGAACATAGAACTTGGGGCGCGACTCGTCGACCTCGACGTTGTAGGTGCCCTCCTCGCGCCAGCGGCGCTGCCACTCCGACTCGATCCGCTTGAAATTGTACTCCATATATGATCGAATGTTTTGTTTGCGTAAAATGCGACAAATAACTCACAAAGTTACGATTTTTTGCCGACATTGCAACTTTCGTAGCCAACTATCCGCCCCCGTCGTCCGGGAGGGCTAAGCGCGGCGCACCGAGAGCCTGTAACCGACATTGCGCACCGAGACGATCTCGATGCGGCGGTCGGCAGCCAGACGGTGTCTAAGACGCGTGACGTAGACATTGAGGCTGCGCTGGGCATAGTAGCTGTCGTCGCCCCAGATCTCGCCCAGGATACGCGAATTTTCGACGATGCCGTCGCCGCCCTCGACGAGCATGGCCAGTATGGCCGCCTCGCGCGCCGAGAGCTTGGTGCGCTCCTGCCCGCGGCTGAGCATCCACCGCTCGGCATCGAAGGTGTAGTCGCCCACGGCATATACCTTCCCGGCCGGCCGGCGGCCTTCGCGCCGCCTCAGAAGCGCCTCGATACGCGCCAGCAGCTCGTTCATGGCGAAGGGCTTGCGCAGATAGTCGTCGCCGCCCGAGGCGAAACCCTCGACCACATCGTCCGACGACGAGCGCGCCGACAGAAAGAGTATAGGCACCTCGCGGTCGACGGAGCGTATGCGGCGCGTCAGGCGGAAGCCGTCGCTGCGCGGCATCATCACGTCGGTCACGACCAGCGCCGGCCGCAGCTCTGAGAACATGGCCAGCCCGCGCTCCCCGTCGGGCGCCGAGGCGGCGTCGTATCCCGACTGACGCAGCGCGTCGCACACTATGCGGGCGAGCATCGGCTCGTCCTCGACAACCAGAATCAAAGGTCTATTCGTCTCGTCCATAACGCGGTAGTTTTACTGTGAATATCGATCCGCCCCCATGCGCGCCGCCGGCCTCGACGCTGCCGCCGTGGCGCGCTACGGCCGTGGCGACGAAGTAGAGCCCCAGACCGTAGCCCCTGGTATCGTGTCTGTCGCCGCGCGGGATGCGGTAGAACTTCTCGAATATGCGGCGCCGGTCGCGCTGCGGGATGCCGCAGCCGTCGTCCCGGATACGTATCGTCACGATGCCGTTCCCGACCGACGCCTCGATGCCTATATTCGGTTCTCGGGACGAATACTTGACGGCGTTGTCGATAAGATTGGCCAGGATGCCCGTAAGCAGAAACCGATCGGCCGCCACCGCAACATCCTGCCCGACGTCGACATGCCACGCGATGCGCTTCGAGGCGTACTTCATATTCATCTCGCGCATCAGAGAGTCGACAAGCGGTCCGAGGTAGCATTCGGTCAGCTGCAACGGCGCCCGTCCGCCCTCGTCGAGCGACGCCTGCAATATCTGCTCTACCATTTGCGAGAGCGACGAGAGCTGCGACAGCACCATGTCGAGATACTCCCCGCGCACAGCGTCGTCGCGCGCCATGTCGGGCATGCTGCGCAGCGCGTCGCACGAGGCGTATGCCACGGCTATGGGCGTCTTCAACTCGTGGGTTATGTTATGCGTCAGATCGCGCCGCATCATTTCGAGGCTCTTGGCGCGGAACAGAGTGTGCAGAATATAGAGGAACGTAGCCGCAAGCAGCACGACGATGCCGGCCGAGGCGAGCAGTATCCACCGCATGCCGCCGAAGATCATCGGCCGCGGGTTGTCGACCGACAGACGCAGCACGAGCGGACAGGCCTGACGATCGAACCGCACAGGGTCGGTAAGCGCCGGCGCATCGGCGCTGCGCATGACGGCCACGGATTCGGCCCCGGCGGCCGCGAGCACCTCGATACCGAAGCCCAGATCGATACCGGCAGACGAAAACTCGTCGTCAACGGCTGCGGCGAGGCGGTCGAGCATGCCGGGCGTAAGACGGCTGCTGCCGTCGGGCGCGGGAGAGAGAATGCCGTGACGGTAGATCATCGAGTCGAATATGTCGCTCACGCGGCGCAGGAGCGAGGTGCGCTGGTCGTCGTACATGCGCCAGACCCACCACGCCTCGACGGCCGTCAGCACCGACATCGATAAGACGGCCAATATGAATACCGCTCGGAAACGCGACTTTTTCATCATCCTGAATCTTTTACGACAAAGATACTAATTTTCCGCCTCATGCGCCCGGCGTGCGGCAGGGCCGTCGAGGGTTTTAACATTATTTAACATTTCGGTTAACACTCTTTAACCCGCATCGCTTCGCCGTAAGACGAATATTGCATAGCTTTGCAACAACAAAAAACCTAAATCGACACGATTATGAAAACACCGAGAATTTTGATCGCCGTCGCAGCAGCAGCCATGACGCTCACGGCAGCCACGGCACAACAGACCGAACCGAAAATCATCATTGTCAAGGGGGGGGGCAGCGCTGACGCGACTGCGGCCGAGGCGCAGAGGATGGCACCAGACGCACTTGTAATACAAAATTGCAGCGGCGAGACTCCCGCGCCTCAATCGCAGAAGTTCCTCTGCATAGTCGACGGCAAGGCGATCGACGATCTGTCGACGATAGACGCCGGCAGCATCGAGTCGATGACGATATTGAAAGACCCAGACGCGCTGCGCGAGTACGAGCATCTGGGCGACACGAGCAACGGCGTGGTCGTCATCGAGCTCAAAAACCGGCAGGCGGAAGTGTATGACAATGTCGAGCAGATGCCGACCTTTCTCGGCGGCAATATCGAGACATTCCGGCAGTGGCTCATGCAGCAGATACGCTACCCGGCCGAAGCGATAGAGGCGGGCATCGGCGGCACCGTATTGATAAAGTTCATCATCGGCACCGACGGCAGCATCGAGCCGTCGACGCTCGAAATAATGCGTTCGCCCCACGAGATCCTCTCATCCGAGGTCATACGCGTTATGAAGCTCTCGCCGCGCTGGGAGCCGGGACGAAACGACGGCAAGGCCGTGCGCACGACGCATATGGTTCCCGTCTCGTTCAGGACTTCGGCCTCGTTCGGCACTTCGGGCGGCAAGACGACCGCCGGCCAGACGACAGTCGTCAAGAAGAACAGCGCCGAAGAGATCGTCGTCATAGGATTCAAGGATTGAAGCGCATGCGTCGCGCCGAAGGCAGCGCCGAACCCGTCCGGACTCCGCCCGTGACGAGACCATATCGACAAAGTAAAACCATAAGCCGAATATAATTCGCCATGCGGGGCTGGCACATCAGTGTCCGTCCCGTATCGCATGCCGCCGCACCGAGCGCCGCCGCAGCCCCTGCCCGCCGCAAGTCGGCACGCAGCGTGCACCGGCCGGAAAGGGCATGCGGTAAAAAATTTCGGTAAAAATTGCATTGTTATAAAATTAACACGTATATTTGTAATCGGTAAGCGCAGCCTGTCGGCGACAGGGTTGCGCATTGTCTGTGCAAACATGAATTTTTAACAGGATAAACAATCGAAACTATGGCAAATGTACCTGCTGGATTGAAGTACTCTAACGACCACGAGTGGTGCCGTGTAGAGGGAGATGTAGCCGTTATCGGCATTACCGATTTCGCACAGAGCGAGTTGGGCGACATCGTGTTCGTCGACGTTCCCACCGTGGGCGAGACGCTTGCAGCAAACGAAGTATTCGGCTCGATCGAGGCCGTCAAGACCGTCAGCGACGCCTTCCTGCCCGTGGGCGGCGAGGTCATCGAGTTCAACGAGGCCGTCGAGGCCGATCCGTCGCTGGTCAACCGCGACGCATACGGCGAGGGCTGGCTCGTAAAGGTCAGGATGAGCGATCCGGCCGAGGCCGACGCACTGCTCGACGCTGCGGCATACGAGACTCTGATAGGATAAGAAAAGGATTCAACAATAAATAAAGAAACCAATGTCAAAAGTTACTGTTATAGGCGCCGGCGCAGTAGGTGCGACGTGTGCCAACGTTCTGGCATGCCGCGAGGTAGCCAGCGAGGTAGTGCTGATCGATATCAAGCAGGGACTCTCTGAGGGCAAGATGCTCGATATGTTCCAGGCATCGGCCACCATGGATTTCAAGACCAAGCTCACGGGTGTTACCAACGACTACAAGCAGACGGCCGGCTCGGATGTCGTCGTCGTGACGTCGGGTATACCGCGCAAGCCGGGCATGACGCGCGAGGAGCTTATCGGCACCAACGCCAATATCGTCCGCAGCGTCGTAGGCGAGGCTCTGAAATATTCGCCCCGCGCGATATTCATCATCGTATCGAACCCTATGGATACCATGACCTACCTCACGCATAAGGCCACCGGCCTGCCCAAGAGCCGCATCATCGGCATGGGCGGCGCGCTCGACTCGTCGCGTTTCCGCTGCTACCTGTCGAAGGCTTCGGGCTGCCATATCCAGGATATCGAGGGTATGGTTATCGGCGGTCACGGCGACACGACGATGATCCCGCTCGCATCGAAGGCCTCGATCAAGGGCGTTCCGGCCGAGAAGTTCATCTCGAAGAAGAAGATGGCGCAGGTCGTTGCCGACACTATGGTGGGCGGCGCTACGCTCACGGGTCTTCTGGGCACTTCGGCGTGGTATGCACCCGGCGCGGCGGCAGCTTCGGTCGTGGAGTCGATCCTCAAAGACGAGAAGCGCATCATCCCGTGCAGCTGCATGCTCGACGGCGAGTACGGCCAGAGCGACATCTGCATCGGCGTACCGGCCGTAATCGGCCGCAAGGGTATCGAGAAGATCGTTCCGATCGACCTTACCAAGGAGGAGCAGAGCAAGTTCGAGGCTTCGGCCGAGGCTGTGCGCAAGGTCAACGGCCTGCTCGCGCTCTAATCCCTCACGCATAAGACGCCGACGGCGTCTACCCTATCATCGTGGCAGACGGGCAGTACTCTATGTACACCCCGTCTGCCACGGTTTTTTCCGTCGAGAAGCATGATGCGCCTTTCCGGCGGCGACAAGCATTTTCAGTCGACTACAATTTGTAGCCAACTCGCTGCCGTTTTTTTTAAGGCGTGTTCAGTACGCTCCAATATTTGCGAGGATCGTGGCTGTCGGCCATAACGGCCACCACATCAACGATAGAACAATACCATTTCCGGGACTGGTCGTGCCGCACGGTGCGCACATTGCGCCGCCCGAAAAGCTACATGACTTGCTTCCGGGTCAAGATTGTTTCTCGATTTGGCTGTTGTAGAAAGCGATGCGTTCGCGACATACCTTTTCGACGACCTCTTTCAAATGTTCGATTTTGGGTATAAGATAATCGACATCATCTTGAACCACAACAAACTCATCATTATAGCGGGCATCTACATAAGCCCTGCATAATTGGTCGAAAACATATTTTTCTCGTACGATTTTGCGAGGAAATATATCGGCCAATTCATTCGTATGCGACTTACATTTATCCAATAAAAATTCAAGATCGTGCTCTTTATTCCTATAAAGAATATACGCCAATGGAATGGCCTTTAATAGATATTCCGTTGCTTGATGCAGAAAAAAAGCGCATTCTACATACTCTTTATCCCGATAATCTATCCGAGCATGATATAGAAACCGCTCCGCCTTTTTCAGGGTTCTTTTATAGTAGTCCTCAGCCATGCGTTTGATCTCCGAAAAATTCAGTTCTCGGGGAGTCGCAAGTTTACATTCGCCTGAGTCATAGAGTATAATACCCTCGTTAACGGCATCGACATAGAAATAACGCCCCTCGGACAGTGCGTTGTTCAATTTGGAAATACTCTCGCTTACGAGCTGCACTTTTGTGATATCATTCTCGTGCTTCCCGTCGGCGAATCTGCTGCGAATACGTGCCTCGACAGTTCCCTCTCTTTCGCCCAGTCGCTTTCTGGTTATTACCATTATATCGTAATCGCTATGATACTCGGTAATTTCTCCGTTTGGCGCGAGTCGGATATCATGTATTACATAAGTATTTTTGGCATAGCTTCCATACAGGATAATCATCATTACATCCTGTATCTCCTCGCGGATCAGTCCGACCAGTCGGCGAAGATCGTTTTGGATATGTTCGGGCAAAAAGTCTATCGAGCTCTTCATATCCACAAAATTATGAAGATTTTTCCAAAAACACATGTTCGAGAGTTGTATAATGAATAAATATCCCTATATTTGTTTATTATTTTGAAAATGTATCATGCGACATTGGTTGTATTGGAGCGACATAAGTCGTTCGGGAACAAATTATCGCAATTACGATGCAAATGACAAATAGAATTATCGACTCGGCATAGCCGACGGACATAACATCATAAAGGGTAAACAACTCTTTATACCTCATTGCGAACTTGGGAGCCTCTTAGGGGGTTGTTTGATTCAGGTATATTGGTTGTCAGTCCTTGTTATGTCCTGCTCGTTTTTTGCGGGCAGGGCGACAAGGCGCAGGACAGCTTCTGAATCAAGGTTCCCAAGACCGGCAATGAGAAGTTGACACCGCGCCCCTTTTTTATTTCCGCCGGTCGCATCTATATCCCGCTTGTTTACCCCGCATTCCGCCCCTCGCATATATTTTCGACGAAGCTCGTATAGGCATGTACGGGGACGGATATCGCACAACAGGCGATTAGCTTTTATTACAAAGGAAATCTGGTAATGTCCGCCCCGCCGCCGAACGGGCGGCGGGATATTCGATGCGGACAGACTCCCGGCGCCGCAATGCCGGCCGAATCGAGCGCAGAGCGTAGCCCCTGCCGCAGCAGCAGCAGACCGGCGGCGCGGCGCAGAGGGAGAGGAGTGAAGTAAAGTAAAGTGGATCGCCGACATATCAAGACCCGATTCGAATGAGGGATATATGGACGCTTTGACGCAAGCAGCGGCAGCTGCACGATAGCCCGCAGCAGGCCGTGCAGCCACCGGAGGTGCGCACCGGAAACCTTACTTTGATCCGACGCGATTCAACGATAAAACTGTCGCGGCAACCGAGTATTTCCGTTTGCGCACCTCGTTTTTTTGCAAGGCGCCGACATTATGGCAAGGAGTTAGGCGGAAATCAAATAAATTATTGCTATATTCGCATAACCGAGCGGCAAGCGCCGACGGATGATACCGGGCATAATAGCAACTTTCACAGACAAAAGTTGTATATAAATAAGAGGCAACAACCGATATAACACCTACCGAAATATGAAAAAATTGTTCTTTATTACACTATGTATGCTGTCGCTCGCAGCGTTGCGGTCGTGCGGCAAAACAGACGACCCCACCCCCAAGAAGCCAGCTGGATATTCCGAAACGGGGCCAGTGGCCGACGGCCGCATAAGCATCGACCGAGAGACGAGCACCGCGATACGGTTTGCGTACTGCATGATTTTGGGCAGCTGCACCGATGATCCGCAGAGCAACGAGGCGGAATATATAAACGAGTTCGCGCTGTTCGCCGAGTCGATGTTCCTGCACCCCGACCATGGGAGTTACCCGCAATGGCCTGCCGAGGCGCGCTTGCGATATTACCACAAGGTCGACACGCAGACGGGCGAGACCTCAACGGAGCGCATAGACATAAGTCTGGCGCAAGCGCCGTTCGACAAGATGAATCTGAGCATAGAGACAGCCGGCGGCAGGATGAACATGTCGGAGGATATAGCGGAGGTCGTCGAGCTGACGCGGCGCGATGGCCAGGGGCATATATACGAGCCGTGGCGGTACGATGCCGAGTACGGGTTTTGGAGCGAATACCGCGACATAGAGCTGGCGGTGCACTTGCGGCTGACGGACGGCCACACCGTGAAGATAGAGTGCCGGGGAGAGGCACTCGATATAATGCTCTATTGAGAGCCGGCAGAGGCGACCGGCCGTGCGACCGAAGAGTCATGCGGCCATGCAGTCATACAGTCGTGTAGGCGGGCGGTCGTGCGCGAAAAACCGGTCATACGAGAAAAACCTGCCATGCAAGAGAAACCGACCATACGCAAAAAAAAGAAAAGCAGGACTTGTTCGGTCCTGCTTCGATTTGTAGTGGATAGGGGATTCGAACCCCTATGTCGTGCGTGAGAGGCACGTATCCTAGCCCTTAGATGAATCCACCTCAATGATCGTGATGCAAAGGTAAGACTTTTTTTTTAATCTCCAAAATTATTTGCAAAAAAAATTGCAAAAGATCTCGACAGACCGTTTTTTTATATACCTTTACGGTATGAGTTTTTCGGCCTCCGAAGCCCGCAGGAGGCGCATCGGAGCCGGAAAAAGGAGTATTAACATGAACATCAGATTGAAGAGTATGAAACGCATTGTCATGATGAGCGCAGTGGCGGCGGCATTGCTTGCCGCGGGCTGCGACAGAGGCGAAAAGACCGTAGCACCGTCGATCGAGACCGTCGAGTTCAGCGCCGAGGCGGCCGAGCCGTCGCCCTATACGGTCACGGCAGCATATTGCCGCATAACGAATGCCGACGACAGCACCGTATTGACGGCTATCGAGCGCGCCAACCGCGAACGCATCTTCGGAGCCGAGGCCACGGCCGATCTGCAAGCCGACTTCGACGCTATGGTCGAGCGGCTGGCGGGCGAATACGTATGTTGCGACGAGGAGCTGTCGCACAGCTTTACATACCAGTTCTCGGCATTGCAGAATTGCGAGACCACGCGCGGCGGGACAATACTCTGCTACCAGACATCATACTATATATATACGGGCGGCGCGCACGGGCTCGGATCGGTCGAGTACGACTGCTACGATCTGACCACCGGACAGCGCTACGAGTTCGGATATCTGGGCGAGGACGAGTGGGCGCCCGCCGTGCGGCAGCTTATCTCGGAGCGCCTCAATGCCGAATACGGCGAGGAGCTGTTCGGGACCACGCCCGAAACGGCATACGTGCCCTCGGCGGTAAGGATTACCGACACGGGACTGCTGCTCGAATACCAGCCGTACGAAGTGGCGCCCTACTGCGTCGGCATCGTAGGCATCGAGCTGACCGACGACCAGATCGCCGCAACGGGTGCGCCGCTTATCTGGATCGACGAGAAATAGCCGGCCGCACGGGCTGAGGTTGCAGGCAAGGATGTATTGTAGCTGCGGCGGCCGGTTTGCAGCGGCGCTTGGCTTGTGGTCGGTTTGCGCTCGGATTGCATTTGCGCCTGCGAATCCGCGAGTAGCTTCGGGATACAAAGAGGCAGGTACAGCGTCCGGGGCATTCGGAACGCTGCGTGAATGGCGGGCATCCGGGACGCTGCGCGGCGAGTACTGAGCGGCCAAAACCGACGGCCGGAACGTTCGGGGAGCAGCGCGACGAGCGGATTATAACGGCCGACATGCCCGGGCGTATAATTACCGGTGTTGCGGCTGCGTCAGAGTGCCGAGCAGCGGGACAATCCCGGAAAACAATACCATTTCGAACAACGACAAAAACTACACCCCTGCCGAAAAGGATTTCGGCAGGGGTGCGGTCTGTACGGATAAAGGCAACGGCGTTACTTGTAAAGACTCTCTATCGCGGCGGATATGCCCTCCTCGTCGTAGCCGCACAGGGCGTAGAGCTCGGCAGGGGTGCCGTGCTCTACGAATTTGTCGTCGATGCCGAGCATGCGCACCTCGGGGTGCAGCCCCTTGCGCGCCAGCGACGCTATGACGGCCTCGCCCACGCCTCCGCGCAGGATGCCGTCCTCGACGGTAACGATACGGTCGAAACGGCGGCCGATGCTCTCTATAAGCTCCTCGTCGAGCGGCTTGACGTACCTCAACGAATACACCGCAACGCTGCGCGACGACTTTTCGGCTGCTCGCAGCGCCCTGCCGCACATCGTGCCGACGGCTATAACGGCCACGTCGCGGCCGTCGCGCAGCATCTCGCCGCGCCCCGGCTCCAACATCTCGAATGGGGTATCGCGCCACTCGACGCCCTCGCCCGTGCCGCGCGGATAGCGGATCACGCTCGGGGTATCGGTATGCAGCGCCGTGTACATCATCTGCCTGAGCTCCCACTCGTTGCGCGGTGCGGCGATAGTAAGACCCGGCACGCAGCCGAAGTAGGCGAGATCGAACGCACCGTGGTGCGTGGCGCCGTCCTCGCCGACCAGACCTCCGCGGTCGATGCACATCACAACGGGCAAGCGCTGCAACGCCACGTCGTGGATGACATTATCGTAGGCACGCTGCATGAAGGACGAATATATATTGCAGAACGGACGCATGCCCGACGCAGCCAGTCCGGCCGAGAACGTCACGGCATGTCCCTCGGCTATGCCCACGTCGAAACAGCGCTCGGGCATCTCGCGCATCATGATATTCATCGAACAGCCCGACGGCATGGCCGGAGTGATGCCCACCACGCGCGCATCGATGCGCGCCAGATCGAGCAGCGTCTGTCCGAAGACATCCTGATATCGTGCCGCGCCGTGCGCCGAGGCGATTCGCACACCGGTTTTGGGGTCGAAGCGTCCCGGAGCATGCCATGTCGACTGGTCGCTCTCGGCAGGGGTATAACCCTTGCCCTTGACCGTCTTGATATGCAGCAGCTTGGGACCCTTGATGCGTTTCAAGTTGCGCAGCGTGCGCACCAATTCGGCGATGTCGTGGCCGTCGATCTGTCCGAAATATCTGAAATCGAGGCTCTCGAACAGATTGCTGTTCTGCAACAGCCCCTGCTTGACGGCATTGCCCGTCTTCTGCATCATGCGCAACAGAGGCGGCACCTTGCCCAGCACGCGCCAAAGCCTGTTCTTGAAGCGGTTGTACGACGACGAGGTGGAGACCCTCACGAGATAACGTTCGAGCGCTCCGGTGGCCTTGTCGATGGCCATGTTGTTGTCGTTGAGTATGACCAGGATATCGCTGCGCGGACATGCGCCGGCGTTGTTGAGCCCCTCGAAAGCCAGTCCGCCTGTCATAGCGCCGTCGCCTATGACGGCCACCACGCTGCGCTTCTCGCCCCTCAGATCGGCGGCCTTGGCCATGCCGAACGCAGCCGAGATGCTGACCGACGAGTGTCCCGCGCCGAAGGCGTCGTACTCGCTCTCGGCCATGCGCGGAAAGCCGCTGATGCCGCCCAGCTTGCGGTTCGACAGAAACGCATCGCGACGTGCGGTAATTATCTTGTGGGCGTATGCCTGATGTCCGACATCCCACACTATCTTGTCGTCGGGCGTATCGTATACGTAGTGGAGAGCCACCGTGAGCTCAACGACGCCGAGGCTCGAAGCCAGATGACCCGGGTTGCGCGAACAGCACTCGACGATATAGCGTCTCAGCTCGGCGCAATAGTCGCCCAGTTGCGCCACGGTCAGCCTTTTCAGATCGGCCGGTGTATCGACCGCATATAGATATTTGTACTCTGCACAAGACATGATTCGACAAATATATAAAATAATCGCAACAGCGCATCGGCCGCCGCAGAATAATTTAACAAATACGATACAAACGATCCGAATTAGCGATTTTTTAGTATCTTCGCACAAATAATACGAATCGTATGCAATATCATAGAATCCTGCTCAAACTCAGCGGCGAGTCGTTGCAGGGCGACCGCGGCTTCGGACTCTCGACGGAGGTGCTCTCGTCGTATGCCGAACAGATAAAACGAGTACAGTCGGCCGGCGTCGAGATCGGAATAGTGATCGGCGGCGGCAACATATTCCGCGGCTTGCAGGGCGCAGGGCGCGGCTTCGACCGCGTCAAGGGCGACCAGATGGGCATGCTCGCCACAATAATCAACTCTCTGGCGTTGCAGTCGGCGTTGGAGAGCGCAGGCGTAAAGGCCAAGGTGCTGACATCGATACGCATGGAGCCTATCGGCGAATACTACTCTAAGGCGCGTGCCTTGGAACTGCTGCAACAGGGATATGTCGTAATCATAGGCGGCGGCACGTCGAACCCCTACTTCTCGACCGATACGGCATCGGCTTTGCGTGGTATCGAGATCGAGGCCGAGGTAATGTTCAAGGGGACGCGCGTGGACGGCATATACACGGCCGACCCCGAGAAAGATCCCGCGGCCGAGCGCTTCGACCGCATCACGTTCGACGAGGTCATCGACCGACGATTGAAGGTCATGGACCAGACCGCATTCACGCTCTGCCGCGAGAACGGACTGGACATCATCGTATTCGACATGGACACGGAGGGCAATCTCGAACGCGTGCTGGCGGGCGAGCGCATAGGAACGCTTGTCACACAATAAAAAATATCGAACAATGGCTATTCGCAGAAGACGTAAACGCGGCAGCACGATACAGCTGCTACTGATGCTCGTATTGCTCATCGCAATCGTGATAATGATAATCCTCTGGCCCACGCCGGCAGGCGCTTCGGCCGCGGCGCAGCGCCCGACCGAGCAGGCCGACCGCGCGATAATAGAGTCGACGCTGGTGCGCGCGGGAGACATGGCGCCCGATTTCCGCGTCGAGATGCTCGACGGCGAGCGCATAGTCCTCTCGTCGCTGCGCGGCAAGGTCGTGCTGCTTAACTTCTGGGCTACATGGTGCCCGCCCTGCCGCGAGGAGCTGTCGCACGTGCAGGCGGAGATCCTCGACCGCTTCGCGGGCAAGGATTTCGTCATGCTGCCCGTATCGCGCGGCGAGAGACGCGAGACGGTCGAGCGCTTCATCGATAAGACGGGCTATACATTCCCCGTCGGCCTGGATGCCGACCAGTCGATATTCCGCAAGTATGCCACCAACTACATACCGCGCAACTTCCTTATCGGCGCCGACGGCCGCGTGATATACGTATCGGTAGGTTACGACGAGGCCGACTTCGGCGAGATGATACGCAAGATCGACGAAGCACTCAAATAGACAATGCAAACAACATAAACGGAAAGATGTGATTATGGATACCAAAACCATTTTAGGCGAAGCCACCGATCGCATGCAGCGTGCGATAGACCACCTCGAAGAGGAGCTGCTGAACATCCGCGCCGGCAAGGCGTCGGTCAATGTCCTCAACGGCGTTATGGTCGACTACTACGGTTCGCAGACCCCCGTATCGGGCGTTGCGAGCGTTACCGTACCCGACGCCAAGACCGTGCTCATACAGCCGTGGGACAAGAATATGATACGCATGATCGAGAAGGCGATAATCGACTCGAATATAGGCCTCACGCCGTCGAACAACGGCGAGCAGATACGTCTGTCGATACCGCCCCTTACCGAGGAGCGCCGCCGCGAGATCGTCAAGAGCGTCCGCGCCGAGGCCGAGACGGCACGCATAAGCCTGCGCAACGCACGCCGCGATGCTGTCGAGGCGTTCAAGAAGGCGCAGAAGGAAGGCATGTCGGAGGACGAGTCAAAGGACGGCGAGGCACAGAGCCAGAAGCTGTTGGAGAAGTTCTCGAAGACGGTCGACACGGCTGTCGAGAAGAAGGAGAAAGAGGTTATGACCGTCTGATACTTATCGGCAAGCGGCATTAGGCCGCACGCATCGAATCATCGGGGCAAACGGAACGTACGACGAGTACCGGCCGTCTGCCCCGATTTCGCTTACCCTCCGCGGCCGTCCTCGCGGCGCATGCAGGTTGCGCATGCGGAGCCGTTCTCCCAGTCCGCGTGCAGCCGCATTCAGTCAAGCGAGCCGGTCGCGAAGAGCGCGGCCGGCGTCACGTCGAGAAATTAATAGGCCACAAGCGCAATATAATCGTCGAAAAAAACGTATCTTTGCCATAAGCGACAAATTCTTAAAAAACCCGTATATGAAAAAACTGTTTCTTATCCTCTCGGCCGTCGGGATCACGCTCTCGGCAGCAGCCGACGAGGGCATGTGGCTGCTGCCCTACATCAAAAAGATGAACATCAAACAGATGCGCGCCAAGGGCTGCCGCCTCTCGGCCGACGACATCTACTCGGCCGACAAGAGCTCGTTGAAGGATGCGATCGTCGTATTCGGCGGCGGCTGCACCGGCGAGATCGTTTCGCCCGACGGCCTGCTCTTTACCAACCACCACTGCGGCTATTCGTCGATCCAGCAGCTCTCGTCGGTCGACCACGACTATCTGGCCGACGGATTCTGGGCCGAGAACCGCGAGGGCGAGCTGCCCGCACCGGGTCTGAAAGTGAGATTCGTGCGTCACATAATCGACGTTACGCCCGATGTCATCGGCAACATCCCGTCGATCGCCGGCGAGGATGAGTATATGGCTATCGCGGAGCAGAACATCGCCGCCCTGACCAAAGAGCTCGAAGCGCAGTATCCCGGCATGGAGATCATCGTGCCGAGCTTCTTCGGCAACAACCAGTTCTTCGCATTCGTCTACGAGGTATATACCGACGTGCGTCTGGTGGGTACCCCGCCCTCGTCGATAGGCAAGTTCGGCGGCGACACGGACAACTGGATGTGGCCGCGCCACACGGGCGACTTCTCGATATTCCGCGTATATGCCGGCAAGGACAACCGTCCGGCGGCATACTCTAAGGACAACGTGCCCTACAAGGCCGAGCGCTGGCTCGACATATCGCTGAAAGGATACGACGAGGGCGACTTCGCCATGATAATGGGATTCCCCGGCTCGACGCAGCGCTACATGACCTCTTACGAGATCGACGACATGCTCGAAGTATCCAACCCGCAGCGCATATACATACGCGGCGAGCGTCAGAAGATACTGCGTTCGTTCATGGACAAGGATCAGGCGATACGCATACAGTACGCCGCCAAGTACGCCCAGTCGTCGAACTACTGGAAGAACTCGATCGGTATGTCGCGCGGCATCGAGAAACTCGACGTCCGCTCGAAGAAGCTCGCTCAGGAGGAGGCCTTCTCGGCCTGGGCTGCCGCCAACACCCTGCCCGAGGAGCGTTTCACGGAGGCTCTGCCCATGATCGAGCGTTATACCGCTCAGACACGCGACCTGTCGGCCAGAATGCAGTATGTAAGCGAGGCCATGTACGGCGCCATAGAGCTCATCCGCGCCGCAGCCACGGCACAGGCGCTCGAAGGAGAGGAGTTTACCGATAGACACCGCGAGGCATTGTCCAACTTCTACAAGGACTACAACGCCGAGGTGGACCGCGCCGTGGCCAAACGCATGCTGCGCATATTCCGCGAGAACGTATCGGAGCTGCCGTCGGTATACGCCGAGATGATCGACGCCCGCTTCGGCGGCGACTCGGACGCATACGTCGACTATCTCTACGACAACTCGAAGTTCACTTCGTTCGAGGGCTTCTGCGCCGCTATCGAAAGCAAGGAGGATATATCGGCCGACCCGGCCGTCGTGCTCGCCGCCTCGATCGACGAGGTATATACGGCCCTCTACGCACAGCTCGCGCCGCTGCGCAAGATATACGACGAGGGGCACCGCCGCTACATAGCCGGCCTGATGCGCATGCAGCCCGACAAGGCGTGGGCGTCGGATGCCAACTTCACGCTGCGTCTTACATACGGTCAGGTATTGCCCTACAACCCTGCCGACGGCATAACCTACAAGTACTACACGACCCTCGACGGCGTAATAGCCAAGGAGGATCCGTCTAACCCCGTCGAGTTTACCGTACCCGAGCGCCTGAAAGAGCTGCACGCCGCACGCGACTACGGCCGCTATGCCGACCGCGACGGCCGTCTGCCGGTGGCCTTCCTGGCCAACTGCGACATCACGGGAGGCAACTCGGGCTCGCCCGTGCTGAACAGCCGCGGAGAGCTGATCGGTCTGGCATTCGACGGCAACTGGGAAGCCATGTCGGGCGACGTGGCCTTCGAGCCGGAGCTGCAACGCACCATAGCCGTCGACATCCGCTACGTGCTCTTTACGATCGACAAGTTCGCCGGAGCCCGCTGGCTGCTCGACGAGCTGACGATAAAGTAACGCGCACTGCGCCGCACAGCGATGCAAGGCCGCCCGACGACTGTCGCGGGCGGCCTTGCCGCATTCTGCGGGCTGCATTTTATCGCCGGAAAAGGCTGTCCGTTACGCTATTTTTTATTATTTTTGCAGCCGGGCATGCCCTGTCGCGGCGAGCGCCGCGGGCTGCCGGAAAGAGGGCGGCATGGGCAGAACCTACAAAACGCATAAAATATCTGAATAACAACTAATAATATGGGAAGAGCATTTGAATATCGCAAGGCGAGAAAGATGAAGCGCTGGGGTCACATGGCGCGCACGTTTACCAAGATAGGCAAGGAGATCGAAATGGCGGTCAAGGCATCGGGACCCGATCCGTCGAGCAACCTGCGCCTGAGACTGCTCATGCAGAACGCCAAGGCCGAGAACATGCCCAAGGAGAATGTCGAGCGTGCAATCAAGCGCGCCACCGACAAGGATGCCGCCGACTACAAGGAGGTAATCTACGAGGGATACGGACCTCACGGCATTGCGGTGCTGGTCGAGACGGCTACCGACAACACCAACCGCACGGTGGCCAGCGTGCGCATGTACTTCAACAAGTACGGCGGAACGCTCGGCACGTCGGGCTCGGTGGGCTTCATGTTCGAGCACAAGTGCGTATTCAAGTTCAAGCCCGCCGAAGGCGTCGACTTGGAGGAGCTCGAATTGGAGATGATCGATCTGGGCGTCGACGAGTTCTACCCCGAGCAGAGCGAAGTAACGGTATATGCCCCCTACGAGTCGTTCGGCGCGATACAGAAATGGATCGAGGACAACGGCTACGAGCTGGTATCGGGCGAGTCGGTAAGAATACCGACCGATACAAAGGAGCTGACGGCTGAGGAGCGCGAGTCGGTAAACAAGCTCATCGAGCACCTCGAAGAGGACGACGACGTGACCAACGTCTACACCACCATGAAGGAGGAGGAGAGCGACGAAGAGGAGGAGTAACCCCCGCAACCCGACGCAACGCATTATCAACCGGCCGCAAGGCAGAAAGAGACGAAAGAGTATGAAGTTCAACGAATACAAGGGTCTCGACCTGTCCGCAGTAGCGAGCGAAGTGCTCGAACGCTGGACACGCAACGACACCTTCCACAAGAGTATAACCACGCGCGAGGGACATCCCGCATTCGTGTTCTACGAGGGTCCCCCCTCGGCCAACGGCCTGCCGGGAATCCACCATGTCATGGCGCGCACGATAAAGGATATATTCTGCCGCTTCAAGACGCAGCAGGGTTATCTGGTACACCGCAAGGCCGGCTGGGACACCCACGGCCTTCCGGTCGAGTTGGGCGTGGAGAAGAAGTTAGGCATAACCAAGGAGGACATAGGCCGCAAGATCTCGATCGAGGAGTACAACCGCACATGCCGCGAGGCCGTAATGGAGTTTACCGACGTATGGGAGAACCTAACGCGCCGCATGGGCTACTGGGTCAACATGGACGACCCGTACATCACATACGACAACAAGTATATCGAGACGTTGTGGTATCTGTTGAAGCAGCTCTTCGACAAGGGTCTGCTCTACAAGGGCTACACCATACAGCCCTACTCGCCGGCCGCAGGCACGGGTCTGTCGACCCACGAGCTGAACCAGCCCGGCTGCTACCGCGACGTCAAGGATACGACCTGCACCGCGCAGTTCCGCATCGTGCGCAACGAGCGCAGCGAGGAGCTGTTCGACGGCGCCGAGGGCGAGCTCTACTTCCTCGCATGGACCACTACCCCGTGGACGCTGCCGTCGAATACAGCGCTGGCCGTGGGACCCGACATCGAGTATGTACGCGTCAAGTGCCGCAACCCCTATACAGATGCGCAGCAGACCGTCATAATGGCCTCGGCGCTCGTGCCGACACTCTTTACCAAGAAGATGGAGGGCACCTACACCGTCGACGGCAGGACATGGCGCGGCCGCGAGCTGGCGGGTGTGGAGTACGAGCAGCTGATCGACTGGATCAAGCCCGCAGGCGATGCGTTCCGCGTCATCGGCGGCGACTACGTTTCGGTGGCCGACGGTACGGGTATAGTCCACATCGCGCCGACATTCGGTGCCGACGACGACCGCGTGGCACGTCAGGCGGGCATCGCTCCGCTCTTCGTGGTCGACAAGGCCGGCAAGAACCAGCCCATGGTCGACCGCCGCGGCCGCTTCTACCCGATCGAGGATCTCGACGAGAAGTTCGTCCAGACCAATGTCGACGCCGGGCGCTACGCCGAGTATGCCGGACGTTACGTCAAGAACGCATACGACGAGACGCTGGCCGAGAGCGACTCGACGCTCGACATAGACATATCGGTCATGCTGAAAGCCGAGAACAAGGTCTTCAAGATCGAGAAGCACGTACACTCGTATCCGCACTGCTGGCGCACCGACAAGCCGGTGCTGTACTATCCTCTCGACTCGTGGTTCATCCGCACCACGGCGCTCAAAGAGCGCATGATAGAGCTCAACCGCACGATAGCATGGCACCCCGAGTCGACCGGCACGGGACGCTTCGGCAAGTGGTTGGAGGGTCTGGTGGACTGGAACCTGTCGCGCTCGCGCTTCTGGGGTACGCCGCTGCCGATATGGGCGACGGAGGACCACTCGGAGATGAAGTGCATAGGCTCGATCGAGGAGCTGATATCGGAGATAGACCGCTCGGTCGAGGCCGGTCTGATGACGGAGAACCCCTACAAGGCATTCCGCGTGGGCGACATGTCGAAGGAGAATTACTCGACCGATGTCATAGACCTGCACCGTCCCTATGTCGACCGCATAGTGCTCATCTCGTCGAAGGGCGAGCCGATGCACCGCGAAAGCGACCTTATCGACGTATGGTTCGACTCGGGCGCGATGCCCTATGCGCAGCTGCACTATCCGTTCGAGAATGCCGACGGTTTCAGCGAGGTATACCCGGCCGACTTCATCGCCGAGGGCGTCGACCAGACGCGCGGCTGGTTCTTCACGCTGCACGCCATAGCCACGATGCTATTCGACTCGGTGGCATTCAAGAACATCATATCGAACGGTCTGGTGCTCGACAAGAACGGCAACAAGATGTCGAAGCGTCTGGGCAATGCCGTCGATCCGTTCGAGATACTCGACACCTACGGCGCCGACGCGGCACGCTGGTACATGATAAGCAACTCGCAGCCGTGGGACAACCTCAAATTCGACCCCGCAGGCGTCGACGAGTGCCGCCGCAAGTTCTTCGGCACGCTCTACAACACATACTCGTTCTTCGCGCTCTATGCCAATGTCGACGGCTTCACGGGACGCGAGGAGCAGGTACCCGTTGCCGAGCGCCCAGAGATAGACCGCTGGATAATATCGCTGCTCAACACGCTGGTCGACAACGTGACCGCATCGTTGGAGAATTACGACCCGACGCCCGCGGCACGCATGATACAGGACTTCGTCTCGGAAAACCTGTCGAACTGGTACGTGCGCCTGAACCGCAAGCGTTTCTGGGGCGGAGGCCTCACGCGCGACAAGCTCGCGGCATACCAGACGCTCTACACCTGTCTGGAAACCGTAGCCATGCTCGCAGCACCTATCGCACCGTTCATCTCAGACCGCATATTTACCGATCTGAACGCCGTCAGCGGCCGCCACACCGACGAGTCGGTGCATCTGGCTTCATTCCCCGAGGCGGACAAGGCGTTGATCGACGCCGAGTTGGAGGAGATGATGTCGCTCGCGCAGAGAGTATCGTCTATGGTGCTGGCACTGCGCCGCAAGGTCAATATCAAGGTACGCCAGCCGCTTACAAAGATTCTCATACCGGTACTCGATCACGCCACAGCCGAGCGCATCGAAGCTGTCAAGACGCTCGTAATGAACGAAGTGAACGTCAAGCAGATCGAGCTTATAAGCGACACGACGGGCGTGATAACAAAGCGTATCAAGCCCAACTTCAAGGCCCTCGGTCCCAAGTACGGCAAGTACATGAAGCAGATCGCGGCTCTGGTGGCCGGCTTCACGCAGGAGCAGATCGCGGCCGTAGAACGCGACGCCGAGACAGTGCTCGACATAGCCGGCGAGAAGGTGGTAACGACACCTGCCGACTACGAGATCACGTCGGAGGATATGCCCGGCTGGCTCGTTACCTCAGAAGGACGCCTGACCGTCGCACTCGACATTACCGTTACCGAGGAGCTCCGTCGTGAGGGCGTGGCGCGGGAATTGATAAACCGCATTCAAAATATCCGCAAGGAGTCGGGATTCGAAGTCACGGACAAGATCGACGTCGAGATCGAGCGCACTGCGCTTACCGAGGGCGCCGTCGAACAGTTCGCCGACTACATCGCATCGCAGACGCTCGCCGTCGGCGTGAAATGTACCGATACGCCTGCCGGCAGCTTCGTGGTCGACTCGGATGTCGACGACGAGCCCGTGAAGATCGCCGTGACGCGTCTTTCTTAACGACGACGCGCCGAACGATTTGGATATTTGATAAATATTGTTTATCTTTACTTTAACAAAAGGTAATTATATACGACTCGACCTTTGAAAGACAATTCCCCCTCCTTCGCGGAAGGGGGGGGGATTAAACAGAGGATGACCCGTCGGCCGGTGCAGGTGCAGCGTCGCCGATCCGAGAGACGGAGCTCCGGAAAAGGGAGACGAGGATATGAATACCGACAAATTTATTGAATTATGGCAGAAGAGAGAAACAGATACAGCGATGCCGAGCTCGAAGAGTTCCGCGCGCTAATAGAGCAGAAGTTGGCTTCGGCACGCGCCGACTACGAGATGTTGCGTTCGGCAACGACCAACGCCAATGATACGGAGGACTCTTCGCCTACGTTCAAAGTACTCGAAGAGGGTGCCACGACGCTGTCGAAAGAGGAGTACGGACGTCTGGCCGCACGTCAGGTCAAGTTCATCCGCAACCTCGAAATGGCGCTCGTACGAATCCAGAACAAGACATACGGCATCTGCAAGACCACAGGCAAGCTGATTCCGAAGGAACGTCTTATGCGCGTACCTCACGCGACGGAGTGTATCGAAGCGAAGGAGGCACGCAAGTAACCTATCGCAAACGGCAGCTGCCGGCTGCCGCATGCCCGAACTCCCGCACGGACGCACTCCGCACGGGAGTTTTTCTTTTGCATCCGATCATCGCTTTCGGCCGTCTCCCGCAACCACGGATCGCACCCAAGACCGGCGTTGCCTAAGCGCGTCAAAGCACACGGCAGCGAACCGGGCAGCTCCGAAAAAACGCTATGCAGATTTCCGGATTACGTCCTACGCCTCCGTCGTAATTACATTCTATCGAGCAGCCGCGACATTTGTCGGATGCGATAAGGATAAAAACGAACAGCCCGCGGGGGCGCGCTATGCTTTTTGCGACGAGCAGACGATCGTCGAAATAACACCGCAAACGGAGTCGTTCGATCTGGAATGTATCTATTAAATGAAGATGACATCTATCTCCCGATACCCTTGGTATCGGTCGCAAGTCACTTAGCACCGCTGTCGAAGGAGAGCACTTCACGCTGCCGCTATATGGCGACGGTGTAACGATGAAAGGTCGTATATTGCATATTCCCATACAGCTCGCAGCCGAAAGGATTACCGAGGAGATCAAGATCGTGTTCATCATCGGCGATCTCGCCGACAGCGATCTGCCCCTGCATACGACAGTCATTCTGCGACCTGCCGCCAGCGAATAGCGAAACCTGCGACGCACGCGACGGACAATACATGCGACGCACGCGACGGACAATACATGCGACGCATACCACGCCACGAGAAATACATGCGACGCACGCAACGTCACGGACAATACCTACGGCGCCAGCCACGAGCAAGCCCATGCAATATGTCGTACCGAGATCTTCGGTACGACATATTTTTATTCTTCAATGCAGCCGGCTATATAGTCGGCTACTTGTCCTGCTATCGTCAAACCGGCTTTTGTAACGATAAAGACACACAACCGCTCTTACCCGAAATAGCTTTTCAAAGCTCTCAGGCAGCGATAAGGCCGGAACCCGCGACATACGTGCATTGTCCGTCGCCGACACCTTCCGGTCGGAACGACAGAGGTATGGCAGCAGAACGTCGTATTATACGCCATAAGCGTCGCAGTATTATTTCGTCGATAGCAATTATTCCGCTAACGCGCCTTTTTATTAGTCCGGTATAGCCAGAATAAATCCGATTTGCACTCGGCAATAAAAGCGGAAATCCCCGGCAAAATAACGGTAGACGATCGTAGCGTGTGCATATATGGGACGGGGCAGAGAAAGAATCCTGCTATTCTTGGAAACCGGCTATAACAATGACTCGATTTCATCGAAAGGTGCCGGCAGCAGTGCCGGCATGAAACGGGGCAGACAGGTAGTACTTGGCGGGCGTCTCGTTTGTCCCGATAATTGAGCTGACGCTAATGGCTGGTTTGAGCGAAGCGCGGATGCAAATGATGACTTTTCACGGATCTTTCGTCAAATTGTTGTATATGCAACTCTGCGACAGAGCGAGGCGATGTGGCATACTGGCGTATTCCACATTGTCGAGCGACGAGCAGAGGAAGCAGATGCGGCAATTTCACGGAAAAGTTTTTTTGTCAAAAGGTGTTAGTTGCAACGCAACGCAGGAGCGAGGCGAGGGGCTGTACTTGGCGTACTGCCCATTGACAAGCGACAAGGCGCGGACGCAAATGATGACTTTTCACTGAAAAGATTTTCGTCAAAAGCGGTATTATACCACGCAAACAAAAATCTCCCGACGGGTAGTACTGGTGTACGTCCCGTTCGGGAGATTGAGTGCACGGCAGCAGAATGCCGCTTTTCACGAAAAAAAGAATTTACATCTTCTTTCCTACATTGGTCTTCTTCGCAACCTTGGGTGCGGCAGCCTTGGCGGCAGCGGCCTTAGGCGCTTTGGGAGCGGCAGTCTTCTTGGCTGCGGGCTTCTTTTCGCCTACGACCTCGGCATCCTCGACGGCGTCGGTCTTCTTGGCCGACGAGCGGCGCGAACGACGCGTCTTGCTCTTTGCGGCATCCTCCGAAGCGGCCTTGCCGAAAGTATAGGTATCGTTGAAATCGACGAACTCGATGATGCACATGTCGGCACCGTCACCAAGACGGAAGCCCGTTTTCAGGATACGGGTATAACCGCCCGGACGCTCGCCGATCTTGGGGGCGATCGTACGGAACAGCTCCGTAACGGCCTCCTTCTGCTTCAAGTACGAGAATACTACACGGCGCGAATGAGTGGTGTCCTCCTTCGATCTTGTCGCCAGCGGCTCGATGAACTGCTGAACGGCCTTGGCCTTGGCGACGGTCGTCGAGATGCGCTTGTGCAGGATGAGCGACGAGGCCATATTCGAAAGCATTGCCTTGCGGTGGCCGGCCTGTCTGCCAAGATGATTAAAATTTTTATTGTGTCTCATAATTAATCTTTATCAAGTTTGTAGATAGATACGTCCATACCGAATTTGAGGTTCAGCGAAGCGAGCAACTCGTCGAGCTCCGTGAGCGATTTCTTGCCGAAGTTGCGGAACTTCAACAGCTCGTTGCGGTTGAGCTTGACCAGATCTCCCACCGTGTCGACATCGGCAGCTTTCAGGCAGTTCAGAGCGCGCACGCTGAGGTCCTGATCGGCCAGCTTCGTTTTCAGCAGCTGACGCATGTGGAGGATGTTCTCGTCGAACTCCTCGACACCGCCCGTCTCCTCCATGTCGAGAGTGATCTTCTCGTCCGAGAAGAGCATGAAGTGCTGGATAAGAATCTTAGCGGCCTCTTTCAACGCCTCTTTCGGATGGATAGAGCCGTCGGTAGTGATCTCCAAATTCAATTTTTCATAGTCGGTCTTCTGCTCGACACGGTAGTCCTCGATAGAGTATTTCACGTTCTTGATAGGCGTGAAGATCGAATCGATCGGAAGCGTGTCGACATCTTTCTCCGCAGGAGCGTTCTCCTCCGACGGCACATAACCGCGACCCTTACCGATAGTAATGGTCATCTGCATCTTAGTGCCGGGAGCAAGATGGCAAATTACCAGCTCCGGGTTCAAGACCTTGAAGAATGAAAGGTAGTTCGAGATATAACCTGCCGTAAGTTCGGTAACGCCCGCAATGTTGATCGAGACCTTCTCGGCCTCCTGATTGTCGACCGTGCGGATGAAACGGACCTGTTTGAGGTTGAGTATGATCTCGATCATACCCTCCATCACACCGGGGATAGCGGCAAACTCATTGTTCACGCCGGCAACCTTTACGGTCGTGATAGCATAACCCTCCAACGAAGAGAGCAGCACACGGCGCAAAGCGTTTCCGACGGTCATGCCGAAGCCGGGCTCCAACGGACGGAATTCGAACTTTCCGAACGAAGAGGTCGATTCGAGCATGATTACCTTTTCAGGCTTTTGGAATGCTAATATTGCCATAATATCGAATTTGTTGTTTAACCACTACTTAGAGTACAGGTTGACGATCAGCTGCTCCTTGATGTTCTCGGGGATCTCCTCGCGCTCGGGAGTTTGCAGGAACTTACCGCTCATCGAAGCGTTGTCCCACTCCAACCACGCATAACGGCTGCGCGACGCACCCGAAAGAGAAGATACGATGACCTCCAAAGACTTAGACTTCTCGCGAACCGATACCACGTCGCCCACGCTCAGCGAATACGACGGAACGTTCACAACGTTGCCGTTGACGCAGATGTGACGGTGCGACACGAGCTGACGTGCGGCAGCACGCGTCGGAGCGATACCCAAACGGTATACGACGTTGTCCAGACGGCACTCCAAGAGTTTCAGCAGGTTCTCACCCGTGATACCGCCCATGCGGGCAGCAGCCTCGTAGGTGCGGGCGAACTGCTTCTCCAAGATACCGTAAGTGTACTTGGCCTTCTGCTTCTCGCCGAGCTGCTCTCCGTACTCCGAGTTCTTCTTACGCTTGCGAGCAAGACCGTGCTGTCCGGGAGGGAAGTTGCGCTTTTCGAGCACTTTATCCGCACCGTAAATAGCCTCGCCGAATCTTCTGGCGATTTTCGATTTTGGTCCTATATATCTTGCCATAGTTTTTTAATGTTAATTCTTTCGTAAAATCAAATGAGTTATGTTAGTCCCACGATCGACGCGATTAGACGCGGCGACGGTTGGGAGCACGGCAGCCGTTGTGCGGCAGCGGAGTGACATCGATGATCTCCATTACCTCGATGCCGGCGCCGTGGATCGTACGCACGGCAGACTCTCTGCCCTGACCCGGACCCTTTACATAAACCTTAACCTTACGCAAACCCATGTCGTAAGCAACCTTGGCGCAGTCGGCAGCAGCCGTCTGTGCAGCATAGGGAGTGTTCTTCTTAGAACCGCGGAAGCCCATCTTACCGGCCGACGACCAGCTGATGACCTCGCCCACCTCGTTGGTGATCGTCACGATAACGTTGTTGAAAGTCGAGTGTACGAAAGCCATGCCCTGAGCACCGACCTTGACAACCTTTTTCTTAACTGTTCCAGTTTTCTTTGCCATAACTCTCCGATATTACTTAGTTGCCTTTTTCTTGTTTGCTACTGTCTTCTTCTTACCCTTGCGCGTGCGAGCGTTGTTCTTCGTGCTCTGACCGCGAACGGGAAGACCCAAACGGTGGCGGATACCGCGATAGCAACCGATATCCATAAGACGCTTGATGTTGAGCTGAACCATCGAGCGGCACTCGCCCTCGACCTTGATGCCCATCTCGGCGATCATGTTACGGATAGCACCGACCTGCTCGTCGGTCCAGTTCTCAACCTTGATGTCGTAGCTTACGCCCACGCCATCGAGAATCTTGCGCGCAGTGCTGCGGCCTATACCGTAGATATAGGTCAGGCCTATCTCGCCGCGCTTATTTTTTGGTAAATCAACACCTACTATACGTGCCATAAAATTTGTTTCTCTTTAATTTTCAATAATTTCGAACTAAAAGATCATCCCTGACGCATCTTGAACTTAGGGTTCTTCTTGCAGATGACGTACAACTTGCCCTTACGGCGTACTATCTTGCAATCTTCGCTTCTCTTTTTGATCGATGCTCTTACTTTCATAATTTTTCAAGCAATCTAAATTATTTGTACCTGAAAGATATGCGCCCCTTACTAAGATCGTAAGGAGTCATCTCCACCTTAACTTTATCCCCGGGCAGGATCTTGATGTAGTGCATGCGCATCTTACCCGAGATATGGGCGGTGATAACGTGTCCGTTATCCAGTTCCACACGAAACATCGCGTTAGACAACGCCTCGATGATGGTTCCGTCCCTTTCGATAGCAGTTTGTTTTGCCATAGAGTATTGTTATGAGTTAAGTGCCTGTTCGATGATACTGAAATCCGTCAGTATGTCGGGTCCCGACTTGCGTATGGCCACCGCGAACTCGAAGTGAGCCGCAGGCTTGCGGTCGCGTGTTCTGACCGTCCAGCCGTCGCGTTCGAAGACCACGGCGCGGTTGCCCATCGTAATCATCGGTTCGATGCAGATTACCATTCCCTCTTTCAACAACGGTCCTCTGCCGCGTGCGCCGTAATTGGGTACACCGGGCTGCTCGTGCATACGGCGCCCGATACCGTGTCCCTCCAATTCGCGCACTACTCCGTAGCCGAAACTTTCGGCGTACTCCTGCACTGCCGCGGATATGTCGCCTATGCGATTACCCGCCTTGGCCTGTGCCGTACCTCTATAAAGAGCCTCTTTGGTAACGTCCAGAAGTCGTTTTACATCATCGCCGACCTCTCCCACGGCAAACGTATATGCCGAATCACCAACAAACCCCTTCATAAACGTACAAAAATCGACCGACACGATGTCGCCCTCCTTTATGACGTAATCCGAAGGTATTCCGTGTACCACCTGCTCGTTGACCGAAATACAAGTCGCGGCAGGATAGCCTTCGTAACCGAGACAAGCGGGAGTCGCTCCGTGCGAACGCATGTAGGCTTCGGCCAGATCGTTCAGCTCGCGCGTCGTAACGCCGGGCTTGCAATGGCGCCCCACCTCGGCAAGCGTGCGGCTTACCAGAATGTTGTTCTCGCGGAGCAACTCTATCTCGTCTTCGGTCTTTAAGTATATCATCTTCTTAACGAAACTCTCACAGTAAACATTAATAGCGACCCTGTATGCGGCCGGTCTTCATCAGACCGTCGTAGTGACGCATCAGAAGGTAGCTCTCAATCTGCTTCAGAGTGTCGAGAACGACACCTACCATAATCAGCAACGACGTACCGCCATAGAAATATGCGAACGAGGGCTGAACGCCGATCTTCATCGCCAGAGCCGGAAGAATGGTCACGACAGCGAGGAAGATAGAGCCGGGGAGGGTAATTCTCGTCATGATGTTGTCGATGTAAGTAACGGTGCTCTTGCCGGGTTTAACGCCGGGGATGAAGCCTCCGTTGCGCTTCATTTCGTCAGCCATCATTTGAGGATTCATGATGATCGCGGTGTAGAAATAGGTAAACGCGATGACCAAGACTGCAAGCGTGAAGTTGTACCAGAAGCCCTGAATGTCGGTAAATGCTCCGTCCTTCGAGATGAGCGCCGGAATGAACATCAACGCCTGAGCGAAGATGATAGGCATCACGTTGGCGGCATTGAGCTTCAAGGGGATGTACTGACGTACACCGCCGTACTGCTTGTTACCTACGATACGCTTGGCATACTGAACCGGAATCTTGCGCACGGCCTGCACCAGAGCGATAGTCATCATGAAGACCAGAGCGAGGAATACCAGCTCGACGATGAGCATGATAAGGCTGCCGCCGTGGCCGTCTAATTTGACCATTATCTCCTGCAAGAAGGCATGCGGCAGACGCGCCACGATACCGATCATGATAATCAGCGAGATACCGTTGCCTATACCCTTGTCGGTAATCTTCTCGCCCAGCCACATGATAAACATAGTGCCGGCGATGAGGATGATCGTCGAGGTCAGGACGAAACCGCCTTCGGGAATGATCGCATTGCCCGGGATCTGAGTTTTCAGATATGCCGGAGCTTGCAGGATCAGAACGGCGATCGTAAGGAAACGAGTCCACTGATTCATCTTGCGGCGGCCGCTTTCGCCCTCCTTCTGCATCTTACGGAAGTAGGGAACCATGATTCCCATCAACTGTATGATGATCGAGGCCGTGATGTAAGGCATGACACCCAGCGCGAAGATCGAAGCCTGCGAGAACGCACCGCCCGAGAAGATATTCAACAGACCCATGAGGTTGTTGGCATTCTCGCCGGTAGCGAACGACTCCGTGAACGCTTTGAGTGCTTCATGGTTTACACCGGGCAGCACCACAAAACTACCCAAACGATATATAAGCAGAAGGCCGAGCGTGAAGAGGATACGCTTGCGGAGCTCTTCGATCTTATATATGTTTTTGAGCGTCTCTACAAGTTTCTTGTTGGTGGCGAGCAGTGCGATGATTACTACTACGATGATACCAACAATTAGATATTTGTTCATAAAAAATAGGTTTTACTGATTCTAAAAACTGTTTCGTTGCATGGTCGCGGGTACTGTTACCGTCCTCTATGTCGTCAGCCTCCTCCACACAGGCCGCACCTATATATTATAAGCGCATCTCACTCTCACCGGCCTCCGGCCGAGAGACCGCAACGGACCCGACGGCACCTGCAATGACGGCTACAACTTCTCCACGCTGCCGCCGGCTGCCGTAATGGCTGCCTCGGCGCTCTTGGAAAAGGCGTTGGCCTTAACAGTCAACTGACGCGTGAGCGTACCGTTGCCCAGAATCTTCACCTTGTCGTTGCCCGATACGAAGCCGGCAGCGACCAGAGTCTCCATCGTAACCTCCGAGAGGTTGTTCTTCGATGCGAGCTCCTCCAACGTCGACAGGTTGATAGGCTTGTACTCGACACGCTTCAAGTTCGTGAAGCCGAATTTCGGCAGACGACGCTGCAACGGCATCTGACCGCCCTCGAAGCCCAGCTTGCGTGAGTAACCTGAACGCGACTTGGCACCTTTCAGACCTCGTGTCGAATAACCGCCGTGACCCGAACCTGCACCGCGACCCACACGTTTGTCGTGGTGGTTTGCACCTTTGGCGGGTTTAAGATTATGAAGTTCCATTATCAATTTGTACTTTTCCGATTAGACTTATTTTACCTCCTCGACTCTTACGAGGTGCTTTACGCGCTCCAACATACCCTTTACGATAGCCGAATCGCTGTGCTCCACGCTCTGGTTAATCTTGCGAAGACCCAAAGCATCGAGGTTCTTGCGCTGCTGCGCCGAAGCGCCTATGCGGCTCTTGACCTGCGTTATTTTCAATGTTGCCATAGATTCTTTGAGTATTAACCGTTAAACACCTGATTGAGCGAAATGCCGCGTGCCTGAGCGACCGAACGCGCGTCACGCAGCTCGCACAGGGCGCCGATAGTGGCCTTGACGAGGTTGTGAGGGTTCGACGAGCCCTTGCTCTTAGCCAGCACGTTCTTCACACCGGCCGACTCCAAGACGGCACGCATGGCACCGCCGGCGATGATACCGGTACCGGGAGCTGCCGGACGGATCATGACCAGAGAACCGCCGAAGCGCATCTCCTGCTTGTGAGGAATAGTACCGTTCAGCACGGGGATCTTAACCAAATTCTTCTTCGCGTCCTCGATACCCTTCGAAATGGCCGACTGAACCTCCGAAGCTTTACCCAGGCCGTAACCTACGACACCGTTCTCGTTACCTACTACGACGATGGCCGAGAAGCTGAATGTACGACCACCCTTGGTAACCTTCGTGACACGGTTGATGGCTACAAGGCGATCCTTCAATTCCAGATCGCTCGTGCGTACTCTTTTTATGTTAGTATTTGACATAATCGATTAGAATTTAAGGCCGCCTTCGCGTGCGGCGTCAGCCAACATTTTAACTCGTCCGTGATAGAGGTAACCGTTACGGTCGAAAGCCACCGTCGAAATACCCTTCTCGGTTGCGCGTGCGGCCGCCAGCTTGCCTACCAGCGCTGCCACCTCGCACTTGTTCTTACCGGCCGTTTCGGCGACGATCTCCTTGTCCAGCGAAGATGCCGTTGCCAAGGTCGTGCCTGCAAGGTCGTCTATAAACTGTACGTAGATCTGCTTGTTGCTACGGAATACAGTCATTCGAGGCTGAGACGGCGTACCGCTAACGATCTTGCGGATACGCATCTTGATTCTCGCTCTTCTTTCTATCTTATTCAATGACATAATCTTGACTTATTACTATTTAGCACCTGCCGACTTGCCTGCCTTGCGACGGATCTGCTCGCCGACGAACTTGATACCCTTGCCCTTGTAAGGCTCCGGCTTACGCAATGAGCGGATCTTGGCAGCCACCTGACCGATGAGCTGCTTGTCGATGCTCTTCAACGTTACGATGGGGTTACCCTTCTTTTCGGTAACGGCCGTCGCCGTAACCTCTGCGGGCAGCATAAGCGCCGTGTCGTGCGAATAACCCAAACTCATTTCGAGGATGTTGCCCTTGACCTCGGCCTTGTAGCCGACGCCGACCAGCTCCTGCTTGATCTCGTAACCCTTCGATACGCCGACGACCATGTTGTTTATCAGCGCACGATACAGACCGTGCAGCGAACGATGACGGGGCTGGTTCGTAGGACGGGTAACGATGACTGCGGGAACCTCCTTCTCGGTCTCCTTCTCGACATGCGTTCCAACTTCAACTTTGATATCCGAGTCAACCTTCTGGCTCAGTGTCCCAAGTGGCCCTTTCACGCTTACCGTATTGTCGGCCGAAACCGTGACGGTAACGCCGGCGGGCAAGATTACAGGTAATTTACCAATTCTTGACATGTTGTTGTAATTGTTTTTGGTTTTGAAATTTCTTCACTCGTCCTGCTACTACCAGATGTAGCACAGCACCTCGCCTCCGACATTCTCTCTGCGGGCGGCGGCATCGGTCATGATGCCCTTCGACGTCGAGAGGATAGCGATACCCAGACCGTTCTGTACTCGGGGCATTTCGTCCACCGAAGAGTAGCGGCGCAGACCGGGGCGGCTGACGCGTTTGAGGTTTTTGATCGCGCTTACCTTCGTGGCAGCGTCGAACTTCAATGCGATCTTGATCGAGGGATGACCCTTCTCGTCTACATCGAACTTGTAGGCCAGAATGTAGCCCTGCTCGTAGAGAATCTTCGTGATCTCACGCTTAATTTTTGAGCCGGGAGCTTCAACCACCTTATGGTTGGCTTTCACCGCGTTTCTAATTCTGGTCAGAAAATCCGCTATTGGATCCGTCATAATGAATTAAAAATTAAAAATTAATAAATTTGTTTTATCCTTTGCAACTCCCGGTGCCTCTGTCGCATACGCGCGCAGACGCGCCGAAAGCGTGCAAATATACGTAAAATTTCCGAATCAGCCAAACCCTCGGCGGCTAATTTTTAGCAAGTTACCTCGATTGCGCTCCAACGACAAATGTCGGCTCCGTGCAGAACCAACATTCATTCGTATGGATTTATCCCGGCAATCGATGCAACACGCTGATCGCAAGGCATATGCGCCCTATTCGGACACATAGCCCCGCCGATCGCCGCACAGGCGCATCTTCGGGATGTTTACCAAATGCCGAATCGTTTCTCTCCGTCTCCACAGAGAAGTTACCGTCCGTTGACGGCACTTTCCTCCGTTTCGAGCAGCAAGATACCGCGATCCCGCACCCGTATAAGGTTCGACCTCTTACCCGTTTCAGGCGGGTCATATCCCTCTCCTGCCACGGACGAGCTTGTCGCCATGCGACGCACTCTCGGAGTGTCTCCCTCGGTTTGTCCGGCCGCAACCGACATCCGCCCCCTCCATGCAGGAGACGGCATAAACGCGGATCGGTCGGTATCGTTATCCGCCGAAAGGCTGCGAGCCCTTCGGCAGATAATCTCCATACCTTAGCCGCACGCCGTACCACGGGCGCGGCAATCGACTACCAGCTCGCCTTCTTCACGCCCGGGATCAAGCCGTTAGAGGCCATCTCACGGAACTGGATACGGCTGATACCGAACTGGCGGATGTAGCCCTTCGGACGGCCGGTAATCTTGCAGCGGTTGTGCTGGCGAATGGGATTGGAGTTGCGCGGCAGCTTCGACAGTGCGATCCAAGCCTCCTCGTGATCCATCTCGCCCGCCTTCACCTTGGCGGCAATCTCCTCGCGCTTGTGAGCATATCGGTTCGCAAGCTTCTCACGCTTTACCTCGCGTGCTTTCATTGACTCTTTTGCCATAGGTTACTGGTTCTTTTTAGCGTTCTTAAAAGGAAGACCGAACTCGCGCAGAAGGGCATATGCCTCCTGATCGGTTGCAGCCGTGGTAACGAACGTAATCTCCATACCGAAGATCTTCGTGATCTTGTCGATATCGATCTCGGGGAAGATGATCTGCTCGGTAATACCCAGAGTGTAGTTGCCCTGACCGTCGAACTTCTCGTTGATACCCTTGAAGTCGCGGATACGCGGCAGAGCCACGGCGATCAGACGCTCCAAGAACTCGTACATACGGTTCTGACGCAGCGTCACGCGCACGCCGATAGGCATACCCTTACGCAGCTTGAAGTTAGAGATATCCTTGCGAGACTTGGTCTGCACGGCCTTCTGACCCGTGATGCGGGTCAACTCCTCCTGCGCTACGTCGATGAGCTTCTTGTCGGCAACGGCCTGGCCCATACCCTGGTTCACGACGATCTTTTCGAGTCTCGGACACTGCATTACGCTCTTGTAACCGAACTCCTTCATAAGGGCGGCGACGATGCGCTCCCTGTATTCCGT
Source organism: Bacteroidales bacterium (assembly GCA_910574205.1). Lineage (GTDB taxonomy): Bacteria > Bacteroidota > Bacteroidia > Bacteroidales > Rikenellaceae > Alistipes. Next base: position 275,102 of record CAJSYJ010000004.1, on the reverse strand, counting down.
TTTAAGTGTAGGTACGTATGCCATTATTTGATCTCCTCTCCTGACTTTTTAGCGTAACGAACTAATTTACCTTTTGCATCCGCCTTGCGACCGATACGAGTGGGCTTGCCGCTCTTGGGATCGATCGGTTGCAGATTAGAGATATGTATGGGAGCCTCCTTCTCTTGCAGACCGCCCTGAGGATTCTGGCTGCTGGGCTTGGTAGCCTTCTTGCACATGTTCACGCCCTCGACCACAGCACGCTGCTTGGCGGGATCGACGCTCAGCACCTTACCCTGCTGGCCGCGGCTGTCGCCGGCGTTGACGTAAACCATGTCTCCTTTCTTAATATGTAACTTAACTGACATATTTACAATCTGTTTTACTGATTACAATACCTCGGGAGCCAGCGATATGATCTTCATGTACTGGTCGCGCAACTCGCGAGCGACCGGACCGAAGATACGGGTACCTCTGATCTCACCCTGATTATTAAGGAGTACCACGGCATTGTCGTCGAAACGAATATACGAACCGTTGGCACGGCGGATCTCCTTCTTTGTTCTGACTACTACCGCCTTCGAAACGGCACCCTTCTTGACATCGCCCGATGGAGACGCGCTCTTGACAGCTACAACGATCTTATCGCCGATAGATGCATAGCGACGCTTCGTACCGCCAAGCACGCGAATGCAGAGCACCTCTTTCGCGCCGCTGTTATCGGCCACCACGAGTCTACTTTCTTGCTGTATCATAATTACTTAGCTCTTTCAATAATTTGTACTAATCTCCAACGCTTCGTTTTGCTCAGCGGACGGGTCTCCATAATGCGAACGGTATCGCCCTCCTTGACGGTCTGGTCGGTGCACTCGGCCACGAACTTGGTAGTCTTGTTGACGAACTTGCCGTAGATGGGGTGCTTAACCTTACGCGCTACCGCAACCACAATGGTCTTCTCCATCTTGTTGCTGACAACCAAGCCGATACGCTCTTTTCTAAGATTTCTTTCCATAGTGGTAATTAACATTTAGAGTTCTTTTGACGCAGGATTGTCAGCATACGCGCAATGTCTCTGCGGGATTTCTTTATCAACGAGGGATTCTCGACGGGCGAGACCGCATGCTGCACCTTCAACTGAGTAAGATTGGCCTTCTCAGCTGCGATGCGCTCTTGCAGATCCTGCACCGACATATCCTTTATTTCAGCACTTTTCATAATCTTTTAAGCTCTTAAAGTGATGTTTCGACGTAGTCGCGTCGTACAATAAACTTAGTTGTGATAGGCAACTTCTGAGCTCCCAGACGGAGTGCCTCCTGTGCAATCTCCATAGGTACGCCCTCTGCCTCGAAGAGAATACGACCGGGGGTAACGGGGGCAACGAATCCTTCCGGATTACCTTTACCCTTACCCATACGTACCTCGGCCGGCTTCTTGGTGATAGGCTTATCGGGGAAGATGCGGATCCAGATCTGACCCTCACGCTTCATGTAACGCGTGATGGCCTGACGTGCCGCCTCGATCTGACGACCGGTAATCCACGTCGATTCAAGAGCTTTGATTCCGAAAGAACCGTATGCAAGTTGGTTTCCTCTTTGAGCGAAACCCTTCATACGACCCTTCTGCATTCTTCTGAATTTAGTCTTTTTCGGCTGTAACATAGTTTTTTCGCTTTATAAGGTCACTACTTGTTGTTATTGTTGTTGCGTCTCTTGCGCTGGCCGTCGCGACGTCCGCCGCGTCCCTGCTGCGCCTGAGCGTTGCCTGCATGCGCCGATGCGCCTGCGGCTATCTCGAACAGATCGCGCTTGCCGTAAACGATGCCGTGGCAGATCCATACCTTGATACCGAGGATACCCACCTTGGTCAAAGCCTCGGCCAGGTAATAGTCCACGTCGGCACGGAACGTATGCAACGGAATACGGCCCTCCTTGATCGTCTCGCTGCGCGCCATCTCGGCACCGCCTACACGACCCGAGATCTGTACCTTGATACCCTCGGCACCCATACGCATCGTCGATGCGATAGAGGTCTTGATAGCACGGCGGTAAGACACGCGTCCCTCCAACTGGCGGGCGATATTGTTGGCCACGATAACGGCATCCACCTCGGGACGCTTGACCTCGAAGATATTGATCTGCACCTCCTTGCCGGTAAGCTTCTTCAACTCCTCTTTGAGCTTGTCGACCTCCTGGCCGCCCTTGCCGATGATGATACCCGGACGTGCGGTAGAGATGGTTACCGTAACGAGCTTCAACGTGCGCTCGATGATAATCTTAGAAATACTTGCCTTAGCCAAACGGACGTTCAAGTACTTGCGGATCTTTACGTCTTCAACCAATTTCTCTGAGAAATCCTTACCACCGAACCAGTTGGAATCCCAACCTTTGATGATGCCAAGACGGTTTGCTATTGGATTTACTTTCTGTCCCATTTGATTACTTGTTTTCTGCGGTTACCATTTTATCTACTACGAGCGTGACGTGGTTCGAACGCTTGCGGATACGGTGTGCGCGACCCTGAGGCGCGGGCTGTATACGCTTCAATATGCGGCCGCCGTCGACGAAGACCTCCTTTACGCAGAGCTGTACGTCTTCCAGACGCTCGCCCTCGTTCTTGGCCTCCCAGTTGGCGATAGCCGATTTCAGAAGACGCTCCATTCTTATCGATGCCTCCTTCTTCGAGTAACGGAGTATACCCAATGCTTTATTGATCTCTACGCCGCGAATGATGTCGGCCACCAGACGCATCTTGCGCGGAGAGGTAGGGCAATCACGCATAATAGCGATAGCTTTCTGCTTCTTCTCGGCCTTGAACTTCTCGGCCATCTTTGCTTTTCTTGCTCCCATTGTCTAACTATTTTTTCTTGTTACCCGCATGACCACGGAAGTTACGCGTCGGGGCGAACTCGCCGAGTTTGTGACCGACCATGTTCTCAGTTACGTAAACGGGAATAAACTTATTTCCGTTGTGGACAGCGATCGTCTGACCTACGAAGTCAGGCGAAATCATGCTTGCTCTCGACCATGTCTTGATGACATTCTTCTTGTTACTCTCGGCCTGAGCGACGACCTTGGCTTCGAGCTTGGGGTCGATGAATGGTCCTTTTTTTAATGAACGGCTCATTATGTACTCTATTTAATTATTTTTTCTTTCTTGAAATAATAAACTTAGAGGTTGTCTTCTTCGGGTTACGAGTCTTATAACCCTTAGCCAACAATCCCTTGCGCGAACGCGGGTGACCACCCGAGGCACGTCCTTCGCCACCACCCATCGGGTGATCCACCGGGTTCATAACGACACCGCGGTTTCTCGGACGACGACCGAGCCAACGTTTGCGACCTGCCTTACCCGAGCTTTCGAGGTTATGGTCGACATTCGAAACCACACCCACCGTAGCACGGCAAGTTACGAGTACCATACGAGTCTCGCCTGAGGGCAACTTGATTATCGCGAATTTACCTTCGCGTGCCAAAAGCTGAGCATACGAACCGGCCGAACGAGCCATTGCGGCACCCTGACCGGGGTAGAGTTCGATATTGTGGATTACGGTACCGAGCGGAATCTCCGACAGGAACAGCGTGTTGCCGACCTCGGGAGCCACGCCCGCGCCGCTGATGACCGTCTGGCCGACCTGCAAGCCGTTGGGGGCGAGGATATAGCTCTTCTGACCGTCTGCATAGACTATCAGTGCGATACGAGCCGTACGGTTCGGGTCGTACTCGATAGTCTTCACGGTAGCGGCCATGCCGTCCTTCGCACGCTTGAAATCGACTTTACGATACATCTGCTTGTGACCGCCGCCGATGTAGCGTACAGTCATCTTACCGGTGTTGTTACGACCGCCGGTGCTCTTTTTCGGGCTAAGCAGCGACTTCTCGGGCGTCGACGCGGTGATCTCGTCGAACGTACCTATAATCTTATGTCTTGTTCCGGGCGTTACCGGTTTAAATTTTCTTACTGCCATCTCTTCTTAAAGTTTAGATGTTACTGTAAAAATCGATCTGGTCGCCCGATTTCAAGGTGACGATAGCCTTCTTGAAGTTGTTGGTGCGGCCTACAAGCAAACCGGCCTTCGTGTAACGGCTCTTCTGCTTACCCATGTAGTTGATAGTGTTGACGTCCGTAACGGTGACATTGTACATCTGCTCCACCGCATTGCGGATCTGCAACTTGTTAGCTCTTATGTCAACGATAAAACCGTAGCGGTTCAGTTTCTCGCCCTGAATCGTCATCTTCTCGGTCAAAATAGGCTTAATGATTACTTCCATCTCTTTGAGTATTTTAAGCTAACATTACATTTATTACTTGTTCCGCACCCTCGACCAGAACCAGTGCCGAAGCATTCATCACCTCGTAGGTGTTGAGATTCTGAGCCAGAATGGGTTTCACCGACGGAATATTGCGGCAAGAGAGCTGGAAATTGACGTTGCCCTCGGGCAGAACGACCAGCACCTTCTTGTCATCGACGCCGAGCGCCTTTGCCATCGCTATCACCGACTTGGTTTTCGGAGCTTCGAGCGTCATGCTCTCGACGACGCTGATAACGCCTGCCTGAGCCTTGTAGGTCAGAGCGCTGCGGCGAGCCAGCTGTTTGAGCTTCTTGTTGAGCTTGAAGCTGTAATCGCGGGGCACCGGACCGAAGATACGACCGCCGCCCGGGAACAGCGGCGACTTGATGCTGCCGCAACGGGCACCGCCCGTACCCTTCTGACGTTTGAGCTTGCGGGTCGAACCTGCGACCTCGTTACGCTGCTTCGCCTTGTGGGTACCCTGACGTTGATCTGCCAAGAACTGCTTAACGTCGAGATAAATAGCGTGGTCATTAGCCTCCACGCCAAAGACTGCGTCAGAAAGGACTACCTTACGACCGGTCTCTTTTCCTTGTGTGTTCAATACAGCTAATTCCATACTACTTCTCTATTGTTAAATAAGACCCTTTCGCTCCCGGAATCGAACCCTTCACGAGGATGAGGTTGTTCTCGGGGATAACTTTCAAAACTTTGAGGTTGAGAACCTTTACGGTCTCGCCGCCCATCTGTCCCGGCAGGCGTTTTCCGGGGAATACGCGCGAGGGATACGACGATGCACCCAGCGAACCGGGCTTACGCTGACGGTTGTGCTGACCGTGAGTCTGGCCGCCGACACCGGCAAAGCCGTGGCGCTTTACGACGCCCTGGAAACCTTTACCCTTAGAGATCCCTGTTACGTCTACCCAGTCCTCCTCCGAGAACATGTCGACCGTGAGGGTCTGACCGAGGGTCACTTCCGGCATCTCCTTGAACTCGGCCAGCTTGCGCTTGGGAGTAGTGCCCGCCTTCTTGAAGTGTCCTAACAAACTGTTGCTGGTGTGCTTTTCACTCTTGTCGTCATAGGCAACCTGAACCGCCTCATAAGCATCTTTCTCGACGGTCTTGATTTGCGTAACCACACACGGACCAGCCTCGATAACAGTGCATGGTATGTTCTTACCCTCGGCACTGTAAACGGAAGTCATTCCGATTTTTTTTCCAATTAGTCCTGACATTGTACTGTCTAATTACGTTTGTTGTTTAGTGAATTTTATATATACCTATATATTATAGGTGTTGTCCGGCAGCGGGGCGACCCGGAAGGTCGCCCATACCCGAACCGATTGTTTTATCAAACCTTGATCTCTACCTCCACACCCGACGGAAGCTCCAACTTCATCAGTGCGTCGATGGTCTTCGGCGTCGAAGAGTAGATATCGATTATACGCTTGAAAGTGCAGAGCTGGAACTGCTCGCGAGCCTTCTTGTTGACGAACGTCGAGCGGTTAACCGTAAAAATCTGCTTGCGTGTAGGCAGAGGCACCGGACCGCTGACCATGGCATCGGTAGCCTTTACCGTCTTGACGATCTTCTCTGCCGATTTGTCGACGAGGTTATGATCGAAAGACTTTAATCTGATTCTGATTTTCTGATTCATATTGTCTTTTTATTTTACTCCATATCCTTACGTTTGCCGTTCGACTTCTCGATGATCTCCTTAGCCAGGTTGGCGGGGACCTCCTCGAAGTGCGAGAACTCCATCGACGACGTTGCACGACCCGAAGAGATGGTACGCAACACGGTCACGTAGCCGAACATCTCCGACAGGGGAACCTTGGCCTTGACCACACGCGCCGTACCCTTAGACTCCATGCCCTGGATCTGGCCGCGACGCTTGTTCAAGTCGCCGATGATATCGCCCATGTTCTCCTCGGGCGTAACGACCTCGACGTTCATTACCGGCTCCATGATGACCGAACCGGCCTTGGGAGCTGCGACACGGAAACCGTTGCGGGCGCAGATCTCGAACGAGAGCTGATCCGAGTCGACGGGGTGGAACGAACCGTCCTTCAACGTAATCTTCATCGAGTCGATCGAGTAACCTGCAAGGGCACCGTTGGCCATAGCCGAGTCGAAGCCCTTCTGTACTGCGGGGATATACTCCTTGGGGATGTTACCGCCCTTGACCTCATCGATGAACTGCAAGCCGGTAACGCCCTCGTCGGCGGGACCGATCTCGAATATGATGTCGGCGAACTTACCGCGACCGCCGGTCTGCTTCTTGAATACCTCACGATGCTGAACCGTCTGGGTAAGAGCCTCCTTGTAGTTGACCTGCGGAGCGCCCTGATTGATCTCGACGCCGAACTCGCGACGCAGACGGTCGACGATGATATCGAGGTGCAACTCGCCCATACCGCTGATGATCGTCTGACCGCTCTCCTCGTCGGTGCGTACCGTGAAGGTCGGGTCCTCCTCAGCCAGCTTGGCCAGCGCGATACCCAGCTTGTCGAGATCCTTCTGGGTCTTGGGCTCGACGGCCAGACCGATAACCGGCTCGGGGAATGTCATCTGCTCCAATACGATCGGCGCATTCTCGGCGCAGAGCGTATCGCCGGTATGAATCTCCTTGAAACCTACTGCGGCGCAGATATCGCCCGCACCTACGGTCTCCATAGGATTCTGCTTGTTGGCGTGCATCTGGTATATACGGCTGATGCGCTCGCGCTTGCCGCTGCGTGCGTTCAGCACATACGAACCTGCATCGAGCTTGCCCGAGTATACGCGCACGAATGCCAGACGACCCACGAACGGGTCGGTGGCGATCTTGAACGCCAGACCGCAGAAAGGCTCGTTCTCGTCCGAATGACGGATCTCGGTCTGCTCGGTCTTGGGATTAACACCCTCTACGGCAGCTACGTCCATGGGCGAGGGCAGGAATGCAATGATATAGTCGAGCAGCTTCTGTACGCCCTTGTTGTGGAACGACGAACCGCACATCATCGGCACGAGCTTCATGCCGATCGTAGCAGTGCGGATAGCGGCGATAAGCTCCTCGGGTGTGATCGAATCGGGATCCTCGAAGAACTTCTCCATAAGCGCATCGTCAGTGGCAGCGACCTCCTCGATGAGCTTTGCACGCCACTCGGCAGCCTCGGCTTTCATGCTCGCGGGGATCTCGCGCAACTCGAAGTTGTCGCGTACGGTTTTGTCGTCGAAGTAGTAGATCGCGTTATTATATATAAGGTCTACCAGACCCTCGAACTTGTCCTCGGCACCGATAGGCAGTACGACGGGCAGAGCCGTAGCACCGAAGTGCTCCTTGATCTGCGAACATACGGCCAAAAAGTCGGCACCCGTGCGGTCCATCTTGTTGACGTAGCCGATACGGGGGACGTTGTACTTGTCGGCCTGACGCCATACGGTCTCCGACTGAGGCTCGACACCGCCCACGGCGCAGAACGTCGCGACGGCACCGTCCAGAACGCGCAGCGAACGCTCCACCTCCACGGTAAAGTCGACGTGTCCCGGGGTGTCGATAAGGTTGATCTGATAGGTCTGGCCCTTGTACTGCCAGAATGCAGTGGTAGCAGCCGAAGTAATGGTAATACCGCGCTCCTGCTCCTGAACCATCCAGTCCATAGTTGCACCGCCTTCGTGAACCTCACCGATCTTATGGGTCTTACCCGTGTAGAAAAGTATACGCTCCGAGGTGGTAGTCTTACCGGCATCGATGTGAGCCATGATACCGATATTACGCGTAAAATGCAAATCTCTTGTAGCCATCTAACCTTATCTGTTTTAGAATCTGAAATGTGCGAACGCCTTGTTGGCCTCTGCCATGCGGTGCATCTCCTCCTTACGCTTGAAGGCGGCACCCTGCTGGTTGAAGGCATCCACTATCTCTGCTGAGAGTTTCTCGGCCATAGACTTGCCCGAACGCTTGCGTGAATAAAGGACAAGGTTTTTCATAGAAATCGAAACTTTGCGCTCGGGACGAACCTCCGTCGGAACCTGGAACGTCGCGCCACCGATACGCTTCGATTTTACCTCGACTTGGGGCGTGATATTCTCGAGAGCCTGTTTCCAGACCTCCAAAGGAGATTTATCAGCATCCTTCATCTTCTTGCCCACCAGATCCAGTGCATCGTAGAAAATGGTGTAAGCAATACTCTTCTTTCCATCCAGCATAAGGTTGTTAACGAAACGTGTAACCTCCACGTCGTTGAACTTGGGATCTGGAAGTAGAATTCGCTTTCTTGGCTTAGCTTTTCTCATTGTCGTTTGCTAAATTAAATTTCGTTGTGATTACTTCTTTGCCGGAGTCTTTCCCGCCTTCGGGCGCTTGGCACCGTACTTCGAACGACGCTGGCGACGACCGTCCACACCGGCCGAGTCGAGCGCACCGCGCACCAGATGATAACGAACACCCGGCAGGTCCTTTACACGACCTCCGCGGACGAGCACGATCGAGTGCTCCTGCAAGTTGTGGCCCTCTCCGGGGATATAGGCGTTGACCTCCTTGCCATTGGTCAATCTTACACGTGCTACCTTACGCATAGCCGAGTTCGGCTTCTTGGGAGTCGTCGTGTACACACGAGTGCAGACTCCGCGGCGCTGAGGACACGCTGCGAGTGCGGGCGACTTGCTCTTGTCAACCGCGCTTACTCGACCGTTTCTAACTAACTGTTGAATAGTCGGCATTTCTTAAAACGTTTTTGTCCTTTAATTTTTGTTAACTGCTTCAATTTCCATTACCTGAAAATTGCCTGCAAAGATACGCATTTTTTTTCAAACACAATATATATGTGCATCTTTTTTGCATGCGCCGAGGGCTTTCCGGCACATTATCGATATTTTTTGCTTATAATATTCCCAATAAAATAATCATAGCTTATCGATAATTATATATAAACTTAATTATCAACGTTTTTAACAATAACTCAAACACCCATCATCTACTGCGGGAACTGGCACTGCCCCCATATTACCAAAAGAACAAAATTATACTTTTCGTCGACTAATCATAATACCGGCGACATGCGGTTCGAAAAAAAATGATGTCGATCTTTCAGGAAAAGATATTTGAGCCTCACAGCAAAGTCGGCAAAAGAAATCGTGCTTACCTTTGCATCCGTAAACGAAGTCCGTCACTGCCATCAAACCGGACGCGGGCATCGCCGTCCCGGGCTATGCTGCGGCAGGCGGATGTCGCACTGAAACAAACAAACGAGGTATGAAAACAGTTTTGGTAATATCATCGAGCCTCCGGGCAAACAGCAACTCGGAGGCACTGGCCGACGCATTCGCACGAGGCGCGGCCGATGCGGGCAACAGAGTCGAAAAGGTCACGCTCAAAGAGAAGGATATCCGCTTCTGCAAGGGGTGCCTTGCCTGTCTGCGCACGCAACGCTGCGCGATAGCCGACGATGCACCCGCCATAGCGGAACGCATGCGCGAAGCGGATGCGATAGCCTTCTCTACGCCGATCTACTACTACGGGATGAGCGGGCAGCTCAAAACGCTTCTCGACCGCGCCAATCCGCTCTACTCGTCCGACTACCGGTTCCGCGACATATACATGCTCACGTCGGCCGCCGAAAACTCCCCGTCGACGCCCGAGCGCGCCGTAGCAGGTCTTACAGGCTGGATCGACTGCTTCGCCAAGGCTCGTCTCGCGGGCACCGTCTTCGCCGGAGGCGTCGACGATGCGGGCGATATCGAGGGGCACAACGCACTCGGGCTCGCATACAAGGCCGGCAACTCCATTAGATAATACGACGAATATGAAAACCGAAATCATTAAATACGCACTCTCCGCCTGCATCGCCGCCATTACGGCCTGCACGGGCGCGACAGGCGACAACGCGAAAGACGATATGAATACTACGCATCCTGCACTTACGCAGCATTGGGACAAGACATTCCCTCAAAGCGACGAGGTCGACCACCGCAAGGTAACGTTCCGCAACCGTTACGGCATAACGCTCGCGGCCGATCTCTACATGCCCAGGAACACCGCCGGCCGACTGCCCGCCATAGCCGTCAGCGGACCATTCGGAGCGGTCAAGGAGCAGGCGTCGGGGCTGTATGCCCAGACTATGGCACGGCGCGGCTTCGTGACACTGGCATTCGACCCCTCGTTCACGGGCGAGAGCGGCGGCGAGCCGCGCTACGTGGCCTCTCCCGACATCAGTACCGAGGATTTCAGCGCAGCGGTAGACCTGCTCTCGACAATGCCCGAAGTCGATCCCGGGCGCATCGGCATCATCGGCATATGCGGCTGGGGAGGATTCGCCCTCAATGCCGCCGCCGTCGACACACGCATCAGGGCCACGGTCGCCGCGACGATGTACGACATAAGCCGCTGCACGGCCAACGGATACTTCGACACGATGACCTCCGACGAGCGCTACCGCATGCGCCGTGCGCTGAGCGCGCAGCGCACAGAGGACTATCGCAACGGTGCCTGCGAGCTCGCCGGAGGCGTCGTCGACCCGCTGCCCGACGACGCGCCGCAGTTCGTCAGGGACTACTACGCATACTACAAGACGCCGCGCGGCTACCACGAGCGCTCGCTCAACTCCAACAGCGGTTGGAACAAGACCTCGGCACTCTCGTTCCTCAACGCCCCGATCCTCGCTTACAGCGACGAGATACGCAGCGCAGTGCTCCTGATCCACGGCGAAAAAGCTCATTCACGCTATTTCAGCGAAGACGCATTCAAGAGACTGAGAGGCGACAACAAGCATCTGAGCATCATCCCGGGCGCCAGCCATGTCGACCTGTACGACAATACGGGTGCTATTCCGTTCGACGAAATGGAGCGCTTCTTCAACGAGAACATGCGTTAGACCCATGATTTCGGCGATATGCAAGAGGGCTGCGACTTCGGTCTGCGCCCTCTTTTCGCATAGCGGTAAATCATCTCGATAAATATCGTATCTTCGCAGCATGAACGACGTCCGCTTCACGCTGCACGCACCCTGCCATGCGCTGCGCCCATACATAAGATACTACTATACAATGCGTTGCGACCGGCCTGCAAACGCACTTACATTTCCCGTGGGCTGCATGCAGCTGTTATTCCATAGACGCACGCCTCTCTACGTCCCCGAGCTGAACGCCTCGCAGCACCCTTTGACCGTAAGCGGCCAGACCGACTTCGCGGCGCATCTCCGCTCCGACGGCAATACCGAGATGATTGCGGTAGTGTTCCGCCCGCATACATCGAGTCTGTTTCTCGGCATCCCCTCTTCGGAACTATACGATCGCGAGATCGACGGCCGCGACTTAGACAACAGAAGCCTCGACGAGCTGGCCGTGCGGACGATCGAATCCGACGACGGCCACGGCATCGCCGCCGTCGAGAAGTGGCTCCTCCGACAGGCTGCCGCCACGCTCTCCGACAGCAGTCGGCACGACATTACGGCACTCAACCTCGATAGAATAGACAAGGCTGTACGAACACTGTTCGCTGCGCCGCAGACGACGGTCGGGCAGCTCGCCCGAGACGCATGTCTCTGCATGAAGCAGTTCGAGCGCATATTCAACGCCCTGGTGGGGATGAATCCCAAGCAGTATGCCGGCATAGTACGCTTCCAGAGGGCTCTCGCACTAATGAGCGACCGCAGCCATATGCCCTCGCTTGCCGCTGCGGCGCATGCGAGCGGATATTCCGACCAGTCGCACTTCACACGCGAGTGCCGCCGGCTGAGCGGCTATACCCCCGCCGCACTGTCGAGGGTCGCATACCGCAATTCGAGTCTGTTCGACGACCGCGCATGATGCCGTATTTTGCATCCCGGCTTGTCGAAAATATTCTATACCGTGTGGAGCGATTGAGCTATCTTTGCGGGCAAACAAATAAATGACAAGCTATGAAACATGCAGTCGACCCCACACAGACATCACGCGCTTACGCATTCGAGATGTGGATGCAGGCGCCGATGCCTATGGTAACGCTCTTCAAGACGCTCGACGTATCGCACCTCGTGCGCCTGAGCCGCAGAAAAAAGATCAAGTTCAATATGCTTATGTGCTGGTGCATCGGCCGCGCCGCAAACGACATCGCGGAGTTCCACATGCTGCCCGTCGACGGCAGACTTATGCTTTACGACACGATCGCCGTAAACACTATCGTCGCCAACCGACAGGGCGAGGTCAGCTCGTGCGACATCCCCTTCTCGAACGATCTGCGACGCTTCAACGACGACTATCTGCGCCTTACACGGCAGGTCGCCGAGACGTGCGCCAATCATGATCTTGCCGAAAGCATGGTCATCGGCACCTCCGCCTTGACTCAATGCGAGATCGACGGCGCAGTCGGCATGTACAGCGGCATCTTCAACAACCCATTTCTGATATGGGGCAGATACCGCCGCCGACTTTTCAGGACAACGCTCCGTATCTCTTTCCAGTTCCACCACACCCAGATGGACGGCGCCCACGCCGCCCGCTTCCTCGACGCCCTGCAACGCGAAATTACCGCCTTGAAAGTTTGACACCGGACACAATGCCGCAATAATCGATACAGACAAATCACGGCCAAACGGCGCAAAGCACAAACGACATGCGAACGCAGTGAAGCGCATTTGTGCTAAGCGGGACGAAAATTGATTTCCATACCTCGCGCGAAGCACAAAAAAAGCGACAGATAAAATCTGTCGCCGTCGTTTGCTTGTGGGAGCTGAGGGATTCGACCGGCGAAGCCGGAGCGAGAATACCGCTGAAATCGATATACACTATTCTCGCAACCCCAAACAACAGAATTACCAGCACCACGACACACAAACGACATGCGAACGAAGTGAAGCGCATTTGTGCTAAGCGGGACGAAAATTGATTTCCATACCTCGCGCGAAGCACAAAAAAAAGCGACAGATAAAATCTGTCGCCGTCGTTTGCTTGTGGGAGCTGAGGGATTCGACCGGCGAAGCCGGAGCGAGAATACCGCTGAAATCGATATACACTATTCTCGCAACCCCAAACAACAGAATTACCAGCACCACGACACACAAACGACATGCGAACGAAGTGAAGCGCATTTGTGCTAAGCGGGACGAAAATTGATTTTCATACCTTGCGCGAAGCACAAAAAAAAGCGACAGATTTTATCTGTCGCCGTCGTTTGCTTGTGGGAGCTGAGGGATTCGAACCCCCGACCCTCTGCTTGTAAGGCAGACGCTCTGAACCAGCTGAGCTAAGCTCCCTTATCGCTTATTGCGGATGCAAATATAGAATAAATAAATCGTTCCCGCAAGACTATGACCGTTTTTTCCTTATTTTTCACACAAGATTGCTGCGGATAACGACAAATCATATCTACCGCTACCGATCGGCGTATCGCAAAATCTTGCGGATTTGAAGTGCGAAGCACTCGCAGGGCGACCGCTGAAATCGAATATCAATCCCACCCTGCAACCGCAAATATAATAATCCACCGTTACATGCCGACAAACGACATGCGAACGAAGTGAAGCGAATTGGTGCGAAGCGGGACGATAATTGATTTTCACGCCCCGCGAAGCACAAAAAAAAGCGACAGATTTTATCTGTCGCTGTCGTTTGTCCGGTGTGGGAACATGCGGATTTGAACCGCAGACCTCCTGCTTGTCGAGCAGGCGCTCTAAACCAACTGAGCTATGCTCCCTTGTATCTCACAAAAAAACCGCCTGCGTTACCGTAAGCGGTTGATATAAGAGTGGGAGCTGAGGGATTCGAACCCCCGACCCTCTGCTTGTAAGGCAGACGCTCTGAACCAGCTGAGCTAAGCTCCCGTAAAAATGGCTCGGGACTGCAAGGCCTCAGCCGACGACTCCTTTCGGATATCGGACTCTATCTTGCAACCCTCGCGCAAATGCGCCTGAACAAGGACTTGAACCTAGGACCCCATGATTAACAGTCATGTGCTCTAACCAACTGAGCTATTCAGGCATTGTGAAAGAACCTTTCCGTTTCTGGACTGCAAATATACGCCATATTTTTAATTCTGCAAAATTTTAGACAAAAAAATCGCAAAAAATATAAATTAGTGTAACTTTGTACTCGATGAAGATACGAAGCATACCATATATCTGCCTCTTGCCTCTCGCGCTGCTCGCCTTCGCGGGCGTTCAGGCGCAGAGTGCATTACGGTTCTCTGCCGCCACCTTCGACTACGGCGAGGTGCGCGAGGACGGCGGAGCGGTCACATGCCGCTTCGAGGCGGTCAACACATCCGACAAACCGCTGGCGGTAGTCGAGGTCATGACTTCGTGCGGATGCACGACGCCGCGCTACGACCGACGGCCGATACAGCCTGACGGACGCTTCGAGTTGGAGATACGCTACGACCCGATGAACCGGCCGGGACGCATCGACCGCAGCATTGCGGTCAGGGTTTCGGATTCGGACGAGGATATACGCTTGAAGATCGTCGGCCGCGTACTGCCGCGGCAGAAGAGCCTCGAAGAGATATATCCGTTCGACATGGGCGGCGGCGTAAGGTTGGAGAGCAATTTCCATGCGTTCGCATACGTCGAGCACGGCAAGAGCGTCGAGACCCGCATAGGCTGCGTCAACCGCTCGGATCATCCGGTGCTCGTAAGGCTCGCGCCCGTGGAGACCTCCGGCGCCCTGCAAATCGAGTACGACGAGCTGCTGGCCGCAGGACAGACGGGCGACATCGTATTGCGTTACCGTCTGGCGGAGAACAGCTCGCGCTACGGCACGATGCGCGATGCCCTGACAATGGTGGTCGACGGCATACCCTCGGAAACGCTTCTGACCACGCAGGCCATCGCCGTCGACAACTTCGACGAGGCGGTCGACACGGCATCGCCCAAGGCCCAGCTGCCTTCGACGATAGTCAGGTTCGGACATGTCGCCGCAGACTCCGGCATCATCTCGCAGCGCGTCGAGATACGCAACACGGGGCAGGCGCCTCTGATCGTCCGCAAGGCAGAGAGCAACATCGCCGCCGTGAGGTGCCGCCCCGAAGGCGGACTTATGATCCCCGCCGGCGGCAGCGGCAGCATCACGGTAACCTTCTCGCCGTCGCAGGCGGCACGCGAGGGGGCGTTCGTCTCGCGCGTATTCGTCATTACGAACGATCCCGCGCACCCGATGCACACGATAAGAGTAAACGCTATAATAGATTAGCGGAGAGATAAATTTGAAGAAACAGTAAAAGATGTTCGAAATTTTAGAGAAACGCATGCTGGCCGAGAGTATATGGCTGATGCGTATTTCGGCGCCGCGAGTGGCGCGGGCAGCCCTGCCCGGCCAGTTCGTCATAGTGCGCGCCGACCAAGGGGGCGAACGAATCCCCCTGACGATCGCCGACTACGACGCAGCCGAAGGCAGTGTCACGATCGTCATCCAGACCATAGGTCTGTCTACTCGTAAGATCTGCGCTCTGGGCGTGGGCGAGTCGCTGGCCGACTTCGCCGGTCCGCTCGGACGGCCGTCGGACTTCGTCACGATGCCGCTCGACGAGCTGCGCAGCAGGCGCTGGCTGTTCGTGGCCGGCGGTGTCGGCGCCGCACCGGTCTACCCGCAGGTCAAGTGGCTGTCGGAGCACGGTGTAAGGTGCGACGTGATAATCGGCGCCAAGACGCGCGATATGCTGATCTATACCGACCTGATGCGTCAGGCGGCCGAGTGCCTGCATATAGCCACCGACGACGGCTCCGAAGGCTTTCACGGCATGGTCACGGCGCTGATGAAGGAGCTTATCGAGACCCGCGGCGAGCACTACGACGAGTGCGTGGCCATAGGCCCGATGATAATGATGAAGTTCGTCACGATGACCGCACGCAGCTATTCGCTGCCGACGACCGTCTCGCTCAACGCGCTTATGGTCGACGGCACGGGCATGTGCGGCGCATGCCGCGTGAGCGTGGGCGGACGCATGCTCTTCACGTGTGTCGACGGACCCGAGTTCGACGGTTACGAGGTGGACTTCGACGAGGCCATGCGCCGTCAGGCGATGTATCGCACCCACGAGCGCAACGCATTGGAGAAACATAAATGCAACTGTTATGGCGAATAGAATACCGCGCGTCGAGGTGCGCGAACAGGCACCCGCAGTGCGGGCGACCAACTTCGAAGAGGTATGTTACGGCTACGACCGCGACGAGGCTATGCTCGAAGCGAGCCGCTGTCTCAACTGCAAGAATCCGCGATGCGTGGCGGCATGTCCGGTAGGCATCGCCATACCCGACTTCATCGCGGCCGTCGCCCGCGGCGACGAGCAGGCGGCCTCCGAGATCATATCCAAGGACTCGCTGCTGCCGAGCATCTGCGGCCGCGTATGTCCGCAGGAGACGCAGTGCGAGGGCTCGTGCGTGTTAGGCGTCAAGTTCGAGCCGGTCGCTATCGGCAAGCTCGAACGATATGTCGGCGACTGGAAAATCGCCAACGCACCAGCCGCCGTCGAACGGCCAGAATCTAACGGCCGCCGCGTGGCCGTCGTAGGCAGCGGCCCGTCGGCTCTGGCCTGCGCGAGCGACCTTGCGGCAATGGGCTACGAAGTGAAGGTCTTCGAGGCGCTGCACAAGTTGGGCGGCGTACTGGTATACGGCATACCGGAGTTCCGTCTGCCGAAAGATAAGATCGTCGAGCGCGAGATAGACTCGCTGCGCCGTCTGGGCGTCGAGTTCGAGACCGACGTAATCATAGGCCGCACGCTGACGATCGACGACCTGCTCGACAAGGAGGGCTACGACGCTGTTTTCGTCGGCTCGGGCGCAGGTCTGCCGCGCTTCATGGGCATCGAGGGAGAGAACCTCAACGGCGTATTCTCAGCCAACGAGTTCCTCACGCGCGTGAACCTCATGGGGGCATACGATTCGGAGAGTTCGGACACGCCCGTCTTCGTGGGCAGGCGTGCCGTTGTGGTTGGCGGCGGCAACGTCGCCATGGACGCCGTGCGCACGGCCAAGCGTCTGGGTGCCGAGGCGGTCATCGTCTACCGGCGCAGCGAGGCCGAGCTGCCCGCACGTCGCGAGGAGGTGCACCATGCACGCGAGGAGGGCATCGAGTTCCGCATGCTGACCAACCCTACACGCATCATCGCCGACGAGAGAGGCTGGGTCAAGGGCATCTCGTGCGTCGAGATGACTCTGGGCGAGCCGGATGCGAGCGGCCGCCGCTCGCCCGTGACGGTCGAGGGGTCGGACTTCGAGATCGAGTGCGACGTAGTGATAATGGCGCTGGGCACCTCGCCCAACCCGCTGATAGCCTCCACGACCGAGGGTCTGGCCGTCAACCGCCGCGGCTGCATCGAGGCCGACGAGTCGGGAGCCACCACGCGCAAGGGCGTCTTCGCCGGAGGCGATACGGTCACTGGTGCCGCAACGGTCATCCTCGCCATGGGCGCCGGACGACGCGCTGCCAGAGCCATAGACGAATACATAAAGGGATTGTAGCCTCGCACGACGAAAGACCGGCCGAAAGGCGACCCGAAAGAACGACCCCCGCCGGACTCTGCTCCGGCGGGGGTCGTTTACGCTACGCCCGTACAGTCGCGCACGCGGCGCTATATGCGGCGCCCTAATGCAGCGGCAGGAAGACGGCGACTCCTACTTGTCTATGTATTTCAGAAACTGCTCCCTGTACTTCTCGCCCAGAGGGACATACTCGTCGCCGTCGAAGTAGATACGCCCCTTGGCATAACCCGTGATGCGTCTAAGGTTGACTATGTAGGAGCGGTGTACCCGCATGAAGCTGTCGGCGGGCAGCGTCGTCTCCATGTTTTTCAGACGAAACAGCGTCACTATGGGCGACGAGCCGGCGATATGCAGACGCACGTATTCGCCTACGCTCTCCAAATACACTATGTCACTTATGCGCACCAGCATGGTGCGATAGTCTGCCCTGACCGAGAGAAACTCGCGATCCTCCACCGCAGCCTCCTCCTGCCGAGCCTCATCGGCGCTGCGGCTGCGCTCGATAAGCTCTTTGAGCGACACGGCCTTATCGACGGCTTTAAGAAACTCGTCATAGCCGAACGGTTTGAGCAGGTAGTCTATCGCATTGAGCTTGAAGCCGTCTATGGCAAATTCCGAGTAGGCGGTCGTGAATATCACGAAGCGGAACCCGTCGAGCGAACCTACGAAGTCGAGACCGTTCTGATCGGGCATGTCGATATCGACGAACAGCAGATCCGCATCCTCCCGGTCGAGCACGTCGCGCGCCTGCGAAGCGCTGCGGCATGCAGCCACCAGTTCGAGCGACGGGGTCCGTGCTATATACTCCTTTATCTGACGCAGAGCCAGAGGCTCGTCGTCTACTGCAACGCACCTAACCATGATTCTTTACCGGTATTGAAAGGTTGATTTCATATACATCCTCGCGCGAGGTATCTATCGCAAGCGTATGACGCTTGCCGAAGAGCAGCGAAAGACGCTTGCGCACGTTTTCCAGCCCCACGCCGCCGCGCTTCTCCTGCCTCTTGTGGCGGCTGTTGACCACACGGTAGCGCAGCTCTCCCCCCGCCAGACTTATATCGATATGTATGAATGACGGAGCATCGTAGCTCACGCCGTGCTTGAAGGCATTCTCGACGAAGACGATAAGCAGCAGCGGCGGCACGACCACCCCGCGAGCCACCGTCGCAGAGGGGTGTTCGAAACGTATGTCTACATCGTCGACATAACGTATCCGCATCAGCTCTATGTAGTTGCCCACGAATTGTATCTCCTTGTCAAGCGTGGTGCGGTCGCTGTCGGTGTCGTAGAGCACGTAACGCATCATCTTCGATAGCTCGATGACGCACCTTTTGGCAGTCTGCGAGTCGAAGTCGATCATGGCGTGTATGTTGTTAAGCGTGTTCATGAAGAAGTGGGGATTGATCTGGTATTTCAGATAATCCATCTGCGCCTGCATGTTATGGCGGTGCATGACGAGCATGCGCTGCTCGGTTTCCAGCGCCCTATAATAGAGCTTTATCATGGAGTTGGTGCCGACCATCAACACACCCAGAACCACGTTCCAATACCACTCCAAATCGGAGAACGACGCCTTGTACTGCAACACCTCTATCGTCTGCCAGTAACGGTAGTTCCACGCCTGTATTCCGCCGAATATCGCCGCCAGCATGACCAGTATGGCAGCGATATACCACACGCGCTTGTTGCGCAGCAGCAGCTGCGGTGCCAGCAGCCAGTTGTTCAGCAGGAAGACCACGAAATAGGGAGCTATCTTTCCCCACGATATAACGACGTTGTTGAAGTTGATGTGCAGCTCCGACATCAGCTGCGAGTTGAGTATCGGCACGAGAAATATCGCCGCCCACACGAACGTGTAGAACAGGTTTTCGCCTATGCTTGTCTTCTTCGATATCTTCATAGGGCAAAGATACGTATAAGCGAGGGCAAAAGCAAGTTTACTTGTATTTTGCCGAGCGGCAGTATCTTCGGCGAAGCCAGAGTACGTATAAGCCGAAAACAAAAGCAAACTTGTTTGCAATTTTGTTGAGGCGAAGTATCTTCGACGAAGTCAAAGATACGTATAAGCGAGGGCAAAAGCAAGTTTACTTGTATTTTGCCGAGCCAAGGCAAGTCGGACATAAAATACAAAATTCACGCACCCGGAGCGAGTGGAGCGAGCGACAAAAGCCCCTCCCGAGGGAGGGGTTCGGGGTGGAGTACAATTTGTAAAACGGCACAAGCCGTAGCTGCGGCCGGCAGAGATGCAAGGCCGTCGCATCCCGCATGCCCCGAACCGGTCGCACCGCTCGTAATACATTAGGTATAGGCACTGTAATTGCAGCAGGACACAGCGCAGAAAAAAAAGACGACATATCATGAAAACATCACTTCAAAGACTTGCGGCCGCAGCTGCAACAGTATTGCTCGCGGTCGGAGCATCGGCGCACTCGGGCAAGGCGTTATTCCACGTAATAGTCGACACCGACGGTGCGGCCGACGATCTGCGCACGCTGTGCATGCTGCTCTCGGACAACCGCGCCGAGGTCATGGCCGTAGTCAGCTCCGACGGCGCTCAGAGTCCGCGGCGCACGGCGCAATGCGTCGCGGCCATGCTCGAAGAGTTTTATCACGAAGGCATCCCCGTGGGCGAAGGGCGGGCTGTCTGCAAGCCGGCACCGCGCTGGCGCAGCCGCTCCGAGCGCGTCGACTGGGGACAACAGTGCGAAAGCCGCACCTTCACGCCCGCCGTCGAGCTTATGCGCCGCACCATAGAGCGGGAGTCGGAGCCCGTCACGATCCTCGCTCTGGGCGCGCTTACCAACCTCTGCGACCTCGCCACACGCTATCCGGAGCTGATGCCGCGCATCGAACGCGTGGTATGGTACGACGATAAGACGACAGGACGGGGCGCCAACTACGAGGCCGACCCCGAGGCGGCGCGGCATCTGCTCGGCTGCGGCATCCGCATCGACATCGTCTCGGCCGGCGGACGCGAGCTGCCGGTGCGCCGCACCTTCATCGAGTCTGTCGCAGACATACCCTCGCGCTATGCCGGGCGCATATGCGCATCGCACCTGTGCGAGCCTCTGTCCGAACTGATCGACAGGCACCACCTATGCCACTGGGACGAGCAGACGCTGCTTCTGCTGTTCCGCCCCGAGCTGCTCGCCGCACACCCCGCCGCAGGCAGCGTCACGCTTTACACGCTCGCAGACGATGTCGACCGCAGCACGGTCGAAGAGGCTCTGCTGGAAATACTGCGCGGCCGTCCCGATGCCGAGAGCCGCGTGCTCTACGGCTTTCCGACCGAGGAGGCGCTCTATGCCGACGACGTGAAGCCTATCATCGACGAGGCGCTGCGGCGCCACGGCAGCAACGAATGGCGAGCCGCCGTGCTGACCAACGAGCTGCACGGTCATCTGGGCATCTATGCCACCATAGGAGTGAAAATGGGAATACGCGCCCGCGAGTGGTTCGATATCGGCGTCGACGACTTCGAGGTAGTGAGCATGGCGGGATCGCAGCCGCCCGTAAGCTGCCTGAACGACGGATTGCAGACCGCCACCGGCTCGACTCTCGGCCACGGGCTGATAACTATCGCCGACACCGACACGCCGCGCCCCGAGGCTACATTCCGCTTCAAGGACGACACCATACGCATATCGCTCAAAGAGGAGTATGCCGACCGCATACGTCGCGACTGCCGCCGCGGCGTGGAGCTCTACGGCGCCGACACGCCCGAATACTGGCAGTATGTACGCGATCTGGCGATAGGATACTGGCTCGCGCTCGACCGTCACGACATATTCTCCGTCACGGTAGAGCGGTAGGGCCTGCGGCTGTGCGGCGCCGACATCACTCGGAGTCGGGTTCGTCGCGACGGCCGAAAAGCGATATTCCGCGCAGCAGCGGATTGCGGCGGCCGAGAACGAGCATCTCTATGACCAGCAGCAAAATACCGGCCGCAAGAAAATATTGATACTGTTCGTCGAACTCGGCGAACGACCGTAGAGTAAGCTCGCTGCCCTGCATGGCATCCAGCTGCGCCATGATCTCGTCCAGACCGAACGAACGGTTGGTCGAGCGTGCGTATATGCCGTCCGTCTCGGCGGCTATATCGGACAGAAGCTCCTCGTTGAGCTTCGTAACCACCATCTGCCCCTCGTCGTCCTTGACATACTCGCCGTCGATCGAGAGCAGCACGCCCTCGGGCGTACCTATACCGATCGTGCATATGCGTATGCCCTGCCCGGCCGCGGCGCGTGCGGCTTCGAGGCTCCGCTCATCGTGGGTCTCGCCGTCGGTTATAAGTATTATCACGCGCGAGTCGCTGCGGTGCGTATCGCTCGAAAACGACAGCTGCGCCAACTCCAATGCCGCACCTATGTCGGTGCCCTGATCGGCGATCATAGAGGGCGATATGCGCCTGACGAAAGATTGCGCCATTTTGTAGTCGGAGGTTATCGGCAGCTGCACCTGAGCTTCGCCGGCGAATACGATCACGCCTATGCGGTCGTCGGCGAGCCGCTCCAAGAGCTGCCCTATGGCATGCTTGGTCCTCTCTATGCGCGAGGGTTTGACGTCGTCGGCCGACATCGAGTTGGAGACGTCGACGACAAACATCATCTCGCGCCCCTCGACCTCCACTTCGCGAAGGCGCGAGCCTACCTGCGGCCGTGCGGCGGCAACGATGACAAGCCCCAGAGCGGCGCACAGCACACCCGTCTTGATCCATTCGCGCAGGGGCGAGCGGTCGGGCATCAGCGCAGCGAGCGTCGAGCAGTTGCCGAAGCGCGCCAGACGGCGCGTCTTGGCCCTCTGCGACAGCCAGAATACGAGCAGTATCAAAGGTATGGCCGTAAGAGCGTACAGCCACTGGGGTTCGGCGAATCGAAACATTACGGTATCCTCCTCAAAATAAAGTTACTCAAAAACAACTCCACCGCCAGAAGCAGCAGGGCGAGCACAATCCAGCGGCCGAAAAGCTCGGTATATAGGGTGCTGTGCACCACCTCGACCTTGCTCTTTTCCAAAGTATCGATATGATCGTATATGCTTTTGAGCGCATCGTTGTTCTCGGCACGGAAATACTCGCCGCCCGTCTCGGCGGCGATCGAGCGCAGCAGCTCCTCGTCGATCTCCACGTCGGCCATGGCGAAAGACTGGTTGCCGAACATGTCGATCATGGGATAGGGCGCCTTGCCGCGCTTGCCCACGCCGACCGTATAGACCTTTATCCCCTGATCGTAGGCTATCTTCGAGGCCATGGCCGGCGATATCTGGCCGGCATTGTTCACGCCGTCGGTAAGCAGGATGACGACTTTGGATTTCGAGCCGCTCTCCCTGAGTCGGTTTATGGATGTCGCAAGGCCGTTGCCTATGGCCGTACCGTCGTCTATCACGCCGCTGCGCAGGCGCGAAAGGAGCGTCTGCACGGTGTTCTGGTCGCTCGTAAGAGGGCACTGCGTGAAGGCCTCGCCGGCGAACGCCACCACGCCTATCCGGTCACCGAAGCGGTCGGCTACGAACTCTCCGGCTATCTGCTTGGCGGCCGTGATGCGGTCGGGCTTGAAGTCGCGCGCGAGCATCGAGCCCGAGATATCTATCGCCAGCACGATATCGATACCCTCTGTCGAGCTTTCGACATTGTGGCTCACGTCTCTTGGGCGCGCCAATGCCACGATGAGCGCCGCCAGCGCCGCCAGACGCAACGCGACAGGCACGTGCCGCAGCCAGTAGCGCAGCGTGCGCGGAGCGCCCGCGGCACCCGCGAGAGTCGATATGACGATCGCCGCACCGCCCTTGCGCGACTGCCATATATAATATGCCGCCAGCAGCGGTATGACCGCCAGCAGCCACAGTATGTTGGGATTCGCGAAATTCATTACCAATTCTTTTTACCTCTTACGACCACGCCCTTGCCCTTCTCTTTGAGCTTGTCCTGCGTCTTGTCCTCCTCGGCCTGCACGGCATCGAGCATGCGCTGCTGCTCCTCGCGGCTCATGCCGCTCTTCTGCCTCTCGGGGCTCTCGCCGCCGCGATCACGCTCGCTGTCGTCCCCGCCGTTGCCGTTACGGTCGTCCTTATCGTCATCCCCGTTACGGTCGTCGTTGCTACGGTCATCGGGCTTGTCGCCCTCTCCGTTGCCGTCATTTTTGTCATCGGACTTATTTTCGTCGGGCTTGTTATCATCGGGCTTGTCGCCGCCGCCCTTATCGTCGTCATTTTTATTATCGCCAGAGTCGTTGTTGTCGTTGTTGCGGTCGTTCTGTCCGCCGCCGTTGCCGCCACCGCCGCCGTTCCGATCTTGGTTCTGATTCTGATCCTGTTGATTCTGTTGCTGCTGCCGCTGCTGGTCGACGATACGCTTGGCGAGCATATAGTCGTACTTGGTCTCGGCGTCGGAGGGGTTGAGTTTCAACGACTCCTTCAACGCCTTCAACGCCTCCTCGAATCGCTGCTGCGTCAAACGGCTCTCGCCCAGATTGCGCAACGCCTCGGCGCGACGCTCGCGCCCCAGCAGCGTATCGTATCCTATGCGCTCGAATATCGAGTCGGCATCGCGCCAGTGGAACGAGTTGTTGGGGTTCTTGTCGCGGTGCAGATTGGCCTGATAATAGGCGTTGCCCAGATTATAGAGGGCCTCGTAACATGTCGAATCGGCATCGAGCGCCTCGACGTAACGGTCTATGCTGTTCTTGTAGTTGTGCCGCTCGAACTGTCGGTTGCCTTTGCGCACCGCACGCCGCTCGGGCAGATACTGAGCCCCGAGGTCGTTGCCGACGCCCGATATGACCAGCAGCGCGACACAAACATATATTAAGCGTTTCATCCTCTAATCGTCGATTTTAGTCTCAATGGTAATATCCTGCTTGCCCTCGACCGACGTCTGCTCGACACGCTTGGTCTCCTCGACGAAGTAGTAGGCACGCAGATAATTCTGCTCGTTCTGCTCGGCATCGGGCTCGGCCTTGGCGAACTTTACCATATCGGCCTGCCGCAGCACGACGCTCAGCTCCATCATGCTCTTGGCCGGAATATCCTCCGCACCCGCGAGCGCCGCGAGTATCTCGTCGGAGGTCATCTCCAACGCTCCAACGCCGAAACGCGAGACGATATACTGCCTCAGGATCGTGGTAAGGGAGGTATAGTATAGCTTATATTTGCCGTTCTGCCAGAGCTTGCGGTTGTGCAGCTCTTCGAGCGCCTTGTTGGCCACCACGTGCGGCGGCAGCGGCGGCAAGGGCTTCAACACGCGGCCTATCTTACGGCCGTAGCGGCGCCAGAGCACGATGCCAAGCCACACGGCCAGCGCCAGCAGCACCAGCGCTATGGCGCCGTAGATCACATAGTCCTGTATCTCGCGGAAACGGAACGGCATCTGCTTCTGCCGCTCGACGCCCGTGCGGCGCAGCTTGTCCATTACCAGCGTCGAGTCGACCTTGACGCTCATCGTCGCCGTGTCGGCCCGCAGGAACAGCAGCGTGTCGAGATCCTCGTAGGAGGCTATGTGCAGCGTTATGGTGTCGGGCGCGTATATCGTGTCGCCGTCGATGTTCTTGTCGTAGTAGGTTATCGCCGGCAGCAGATCGACCTCGCCCGTATCGAACGCCGCCAGACGGTATCGCTTTCTCAGACGCAGGTGGCGGCCGTCGACCAGCAGCGTGTCGGCCGCAAACTCCTCGACCAGCTCGAATGCCGACTCCTCGCCCTGCTGCGACCCGAAGTCGGGCAGCCCGAGCGACTGCACCAGATCCTTGTCTATGTCGATCACATAGTCGAACATGTCGCCCACCTCGATCGAATCCGGCTCGAAGCGCGCCTCGATTCTGGGCGGTTCGCCCCATGCGGCCGCAACCGAGCAGAGCAGTGCGGACAGAGCGCCGGCAGCTATACGGATAGTCTTCATCGCTGTTTGAAAAGTTTAATCAGTTCGGCCACATAGTCGCCGCCCGTGGTTATCTCGGCCGCATCCACACGGTGGTGGCGCAGCATCTGCATCGTCCTCTCGCTGCCTCTGCGCCAGCTCTCGGCCCAATGCTCCCTCACGCGGCGCGACGAAGTGTCGAGCCATACGCGGCGGCCGGTCTCCGAATCGCGCATCTCGATTATGCCCACGTCGGGCAGCGAGGCTTCGCGCTCGTCCGTAACCCGTATGCCCACTATGTCGTGGCGCGCCGAGGCTATCTTCAACGCATCGTCCAGAAGCGGAATGTCGGCCTCCGAGTCGAGGAAGTCCGACAGCAGGAAGGTCGTGCAGCGCTTCTTCTGCACGCCCGCCAGAAAGCTCAGGGCCTGCGAGAGAGCGGTGCCGCGGGACTCGGGGCGGAAGCCCACGAGCTCGCGTATTATGGTCAGGATATGACTCTTGCCCTTCTTGGGCGGGATGAACTTCTCGATGCGGTCCGAGAAGAATATGCAGCCGACCTTGTCGTTGTTCTTCGATGCCGAGAAGGCCAGCGTCGCGGCGATCTCGGTCATGACGTTCTGCTTGGAGTACTCGGTCGAGCCGAACGTGCGCGAAGCCGACACGTCGACGGCGAGCATCATCGTCAGCTCGCGCTCCTCCTCGTATACCTTGATATGGGGTTTGCGTGCGCGCGCCGTGACATTCCAGTCGATATCGCGCACGTCGTCGCCGGCACGATACTCCCTGACCTCGGCGAACGACATGCCGCGGCCGCGGAAGGCCGTGTGGTACTTGCCGGCGAATATCTCGTCCGACAATCCTCGCGTCTTGATCTCGATCTTGCGTACGCGACTCAGTATATCGTTCTCGGTCAGCTGCATTACGGCACGATGACGTTGTTCAGTATATCGGTTATGATCTGCTCGGAGGTTATATTCTCGGCCTCGGCCTCGTAGGTAAGGCCTATGCGGTGGCGCAGCACGTCGTGGCATACGGCGCGGACATCCTCCGGAATGACGTATCCGCGGCGCGAGATGAAGGCATAGGCGCGTGCGGCCTTGGCAAGAGCGATGCTCGCACGCGGCGAGCCGCCGTAAGCGATCAGCGG
The DNA here is from genome assembly GCA_910574205.1 of Bacteroidales bacterium. GTDB lineage: Bacteria > Bacteroidota > Bacteroidia > Bacteroidales > Rikenellaceae > Alistipes. The sequence goes on along the minus strand of CAJSYJ010000004.1, from coordinate 248,402 downwards.
TTGCAGGCGGTCGAGCTTGTACTCGCCCGGCTCGCGCGTGGCGAAAATTATGTCTATGATATACTTCTCGATCTTCTCGTCCATATACACCTGCTCGACGACCTTGCGCGCACGCATTATGTCGGCCGGCGTGATGACCCTCTCCACGGCGGGCATGCCCTCGCCCGAAAGGTTCATGCGGATGATGTCGAGCTCCTCCATGCGCTTGGGGTAGGATATCTTGGCTTTGAGCATGAAGCGGTCTACCTGCGCCTCGGGCAGCGGATAGGTGCCCTCCTGCTCCAACGGGTTCTGCGTGGCCAGCACCAGAAACGGCTCGGGCAGCGGATAGGTCTCGTCGCCGATAGTTACCTGATGCTCCTGCATCGCCTCCAACAGCGCCGACTGCACCTTGGCCGGGGCGCGGTTGATCTCGTCGGCCAGAATGAAGTTGGCGAATACGGGGCCCTTGCGCACCGTAAAATCCTCGTTCTTCTGCGAATAGATCAGCGTACCCAGCAGGTCGGCCGGCAGCAGGTCGGGCGTGAACTGTATGCGGGCGAAATCGGCGTCGACGGCCTTCGCCAGCGTCGTTATGGCCAGTGTCTTGGCCAGTCCTGGCACGCCTTCAAGCAGGATGTGTCCGTCCGACAGCAGTCCTATAAGCAACGTGTCGACCAGATGACTCTGACCGACGATGACGCGTTTGATTTGCGCACGCAGCGTGTCGACAAATACGCTCTGGCTCTCGATATGTTCGTTAAGCTCCTTGATGTTAATCACTTCCATTCAGAAATATATTTTGTTTATCATTCTTCCACTACCACATGACGGACACGGCGTCGAACGGCCGGCCGTCGCGCACCCGCGCAGGCAAAGCTAAAACGCTCGCACGAGCAAAGTTATTGCAAAATTAGGAAATTTTTCAGTCAAATATTTCATAAAAGCGTTTTTCGTGTCTAATTTTGTCCCTAATTAATACATATATACGGTGCAGGATTTACTTACAGGACTCAACGACGCTCAGCGGCAGGCCGTTACCGACTTCCGCGGAGCCTCGCTCATCATAGCCGGCGCGGGGTCGGGCAAGACGCGCGTGCTCACTTCGCGCATAGCCTACATGCTCGAACAGGGTGTCGACCCGCATTCGATTCTGGCTCTTACATTTACCAACAAGGCTGCGGCCGAGATGCGTCAGCGTATCGAGCAGATCGTCGGCAGCAGCGCGCGTTATATACGCATGGGTACGTTCCACTCGGTCTTCGCCCGCATTCTGCGCGAGAACGCCGAGCTGCTGGGATACCCGCAGACCTTTACCATATACGAGCCCAACGATGTCAAGAACCTCATCAAGACAATCGTAAAGGAGCTCAACCTGCCCGACGAGAAGTACAAGCCGGGGCCGATAGCCTCGCGCATATCCATGGCCAAGAACTGTCTGGTCACATCGGGCGCCTACATCGCCAATACGATCTACGCCGCCGAAGACAGGCAGGCGCAGCGGCCCGAAACGGGCAACATATACAATCTCTACTGCCAGCGCGCCAAGCGCAACGGCGCCATGGACTTCGACGATCTGCTGTTGCAGACGAGCATCCTGCTGAGAGACTTTCCGGAAGTTACGGAGCGCTACCAGCAGTTGTTCGAGTATATTCTGGTGGACGAGTATCAGGACACCAACTATGCGCAGTACAACATCATACGCCGACTGTCGCAGCTGCACGGCAATATATGCGTCGTGGGCGACGACGCGCAGAGCATCTATTCGTTCCGCGGTGCCAAGATCGAGAACATACTCTCGTTCCGCAACGACTATCCCGGCGCGCACGTCTACAAGCTCGAACAGAACTACCGCTCGACGCAGACTATCGTCGACGCCGCCAACTCGCTCATAGCCCACAACTCGCGCCGCATGAAGAAGACCTGCTTCTCGGCCGGCGACAAGGGCGAGAAGATCCGTCTCGTGAAGGCCTACACCGACCGCGAGGAGGCCGAAATGGTCGTCTCGGCCATACGCGACAAGATACGCTCCTCGGGCGACGAGTGGAGCGACGTGGCCGTGCTGTACCGCACCAACGCCCAGTCGCAGAGCATCGAGGAGGCGCTGCGGCGCAAGGGCGTGCCCTACCGCATATACAAGGGCAACTCGTTCTTCGACCACAAGGAGATACGCGACATGCTGGGCTATATTCGCCTGGTGATAAACCCTCGCGACGACGAGGCCTTCAAGCGTATCGTCAACTACCCTGCCCGTGGCATAGGCGACACGACGGTCATGCGCATAGCGCAGGCGGCCGCGGCACGCGGCGTGTCGATGTGGGAGGCGGTCGACGAGCTGACCTCGCAGCCTGCCTCCGACGCCGTGGAGCGCACCATAGCGCGCAAGGTCGCCGACTTCGTATCGATGATTCGTTCGCTGGCCTCGCTGCGCAGCGAAAAGGGGCTCTACGACTTCGGCATGGAGGTGGCCTCGCGCTCGGGCATGCTCACGGCTCTGCGTGCCGAGAACACCCCCGAATCGGCCTCGGCCATAGACAATATCGAGGAGCTGCTCAACACGATGCAGGCCTTCGCCGAGCAGCGCGACGCCGAGATACGCGCCGGCGACCGCGAGCCGTTCGAGACGGCCACCGTCGACGAGTGGTTGCAGAGCGTCATGCTGCTGACCGACCAGGACAACTCCGACGATGCCGACCAGAGCAAGGTCACGCTTATGACCGTACACTCGGCCAAGGGACTCGAATACAAGTACGTATATATAGTCGGCATGGAGGACAACCTCTTTCCCTCGCAAATGGCAGTCGAGTCGGTCGAGGGGTTGGAGGAGGAGCGGCGTCTGTTCTACGTGGCTCTGACGCGCGCCAAGAGCGAAGCCATGCTCTCCTATGCCGAGATGCGTTTCCGCTGGGGTCAGACCGAGTTCACGCGTCCGAGCCGCTTTCTGTCGGAGATCGACCCGGTGTTCATCGACTCCGAAGTAGGCGACGAGGAGCTGCGCCCCAAAAACCGCTGGGACGACATGCTGCGTCGCGGCGGCGATGAGGACAAACGCGAATCGGCAGCCGAGCGCATGCGGCGCCACTACGACGTACGCTACCGCAACAGCCGCAGCGCCGAGCCCCGCAACGCCGCTGCCGGAGCGGCCGAGCGCAAGCCGATGCGCCCCTCGCCCGAGATCGTATCCCAGCCGCGGCCTATCGACCCGACGCGCGCAGGCATGCGCAGCGTCGGCATACGCCCCACCGAGCAGGGCGGCATAAGCTCCCAGCCCGCCGGCAGCTGCGCCTATGCCGTCTCGGAGCGCGTCTCGCACCCCAAGTTCGGCGCAGGCACCGTCGTGCGCATCGAGCAGCTAACCACCGACCACAAGGTCGTAGTCTCGTTCGACGAGTGGGGAGAGAAGACCCTGCTGGCCAAATTCGCCAAACTAACCAAACTATAACCCGATGACCACACCACAGAGATACGCCGCCGTCGTAGAGTACTTCTCGAAGGCGATGCCCGTGGCCGAGAGCGAGTTGGAGTATACCGACCCCTTTCAGCTGTTAGTGGCCGTGATACTCTCGGCGCAGTGCACCGACAAGCGGGTCAACATGACCACGCCCGCACTCTTCGCGGCCTTTCCCACGGCAGAGGCCATGGCCGCCGCAACGGCCGAGGAGATATACCCCTATATCCGCAGCATATCCTACCCCAACAACAAGGCGAAGAACCTGGCCGGCATGGCACGCATGCTCGTGGCGGAGTTCGGCGGCGTGGTCCCGAGCGATCTCGATCAGCTGCAACGCCTGCCGGGCGTAGGCCGCAAGACGGCCAATGTCGTCGGAGCCGTAATTTGGCAGAAGGAGGTTATGCCGGTCGACACGCACGTATTCCGCGTGGCGGCGCGCATAGGCCTCAGCCGCAATGCCAAGACGCCGTTGCAGACCGAGTTGCAGCTCGAAAAGGGCTTTCCGAAACATCTGCTGCCCATAGCGCACCACTGGCTCATACTGCACGGCCGCTACGTCTGCACGGCACGCGCGCCCAAGTGCGGCGACTGCGGCATAGCCGACATATGCGCCTACCGCACGAACAAAGACAAGACAGCCAAGCCATGACCGCAACCCTAAGATACGTCGCCACAGCTGCCGCACTGCTCCTTTCAGCCGCATGCGGCAAGTCGCCCTCGATCGACCGCAACAGCACCCAAGGCGGCTCGTCGAGCGAGATCATCGCATATATCGACATGCGCCTTGCAGGCGAATACTACTGGCTCGACGAGGTGCGCGCCAAGCAGAAGCGCTTTGACCGCTCGCTGCCCTTCGACAAGTATCTGCGGCAGTCGCTGCTGTCGCTTACGACCAACACCGACGACGGCTATATCAACTCGTCGGGCACACGCACGCCCTACTCCTACATACGCAAGATTGCCGACGGCACGCGCGCCGAGGGCTCGGCCGCAGGCTTCGGCATCGAGCTGTGCAGCACGGTTCTGGTAACCGACAACGACAAGCTGCTCTTCACGGTGGAGTATGTCTACGAAGACTCGCCGGCAGCCGAGGCGGGGCTGCGCCGCGCCGACATCATCTCGGGCTGCGACGGCCGGCCGGTCGACCGCAACAACTACGCGGAGCTGTATGCCGCGCTGCAAGGCTCCTCGCGCGAGTCGATGTCGATAACCGTCCTGCACACCGGCAGCGACCGGACATCTACCGTAACGCTGCACCGCGACACCTACCGCGAGAATCCCGTTCTCTGCTGCAAGACGATCGACTCGCCCGCGACAGGCAGGCGCGTAGGCTATCTGGCATACGCGTCTTTCGACTCGGGCTTCGAGCAGCAGCTATCAGACGCGCTCGACTATCTGGCCGCACAGCGCCTCGACGATATGATACTCGATCTGAGGTGCAACGGCGGAGGTTCGGTCTCGACCAGCACCATGCTCGCGAGCCGGCTGCTCGGAGCGCGCTACGAGGGTCAGGTATACGCCGAGCTGCGCCGCAACCCGCTCAATACGGCCGACCCCTCGCCGACGATATGCCGCATAGCCAAGACCGACCGTCCGCTCGACATCGAGCGGCTCACGGTCATCGCCTCCGACGCCACGGCCTCGGCGAGCGAGATGCTCGTGGTAGGCCTGCGCGGTCTGGGCATCGACGTGAAGCTGGTCGGTACGCGCACACGCGGCAAGAACTGCGGCATGGATGTCACGCGGCGCACCGTGGGCGGCGTGCAGTACGAGTATGCACCCGTCACATTCCTCAACTTCAACGCCGAAGGCTTCAACGACTACGGCGGCGGCCTGCTGCCCGACGTAGATGTCAGGAGCGGCCTGGGCGACGCCTCGCAGCGCTACTACCCGCTGGCCACGGCCGACTGGGGCGATGCCGAGGGAGACATCGCGCTGCGTGCCGCGCTGCAACTCGCCGACGGCATCGACCCTGCCCGCACGTCACTGCCCCGGCGCACATCTTACCCGGCACACACCCGGACCGTAACGCTCTCTTACGACGAGCCTCGCATGACGCTTACGCCCGAAGAGCGCCGCTCGTTCGACGACTGAATATTACCAACAAAATATTGAACATTATGCCTGTAAAACTTCTGAAAACCGTCCTGCTATGCGCCGTCGCGCTCGCTCCGTCGCTCGCCGAGGCACAGCAGAGACCTGTCTATCTCGACACCTCCGCCCGAATCGAGGAGCGCATCGAGGACGCACTGTCGAGAATGACGCTCGACGAAAAGATAGCCATGATCCACGCCCAGTCGAAATTCTCGTCGCCCGGCGTGCCGCGTCTGGGCATCCCCGAGCTGTGGTGCACCGACGGCCCGCACGGCATACGTCCCGAGGTGCTGTGGGACGAGTGGGAGCAGGCCGGCTGGACCAACGACTCGTGCACGGCCTATCCCGCGCTCACGGCCCTGGCCGCGACTTGGAACCGCGACATGGCGGCGCTCTACGGCCGCTCGATAGGCGCCGAGGCGCGCTACCGCGAGAAGGACGTGCTGCTCGGCCCCGGCGTCAACATATACCGCACGCCTCTCGGAGGCCGCAACTTCGAGTACATGGGCGAGGACCCCTACCTTGCCGGCGAGATGGCCGTGCCCTACATCCGCGAGGTACAGAAGCAGGGCGTGGCCGCCTGCGTCAAGCACTATGCGCTCAACAACGAGGAGACGCACCGCCACACGGTCGACATCGATCTCGACGACCGCGCGCTCTACGAGATATACCTGCCCGCATTCCGCAAGGCCGTCGTCGAAGGCGGCGCATGGAGCATCATGGGATCGTACAACCTCTACCGCGGCGTGCACGGCTGCCATAACGACCGTCTGCTCAACCACATACTCAAAGGCGAATGGGGCTTCGACGGCGCCGTCGTATCGGACTGGGGCGGCACCCACTCGACCGACGAGGCCGTCACGGGAGGTCTCGACATCGAATACGGCACATGGACCGACGGCCTTACCGAAGGTGCCGGCAACGCCTACGACGAATACTTCATGGCCACGCCCTACCGCGACGCCATACTCGCGGGACGCCTGACCGAGCGCGAGCTCGACGACAAGGTGCGACGCGTGCTGCGCCTCATATTCCGCACGGCGATGAATACCGACAAGCCCTTCGGCGCGATGTGCAGCGAGGAGCAGACCGCAGCCGCACGCCGCATCGGCGGCGAGGGCATCGTACTGCTGCGCAACGAGCGCGGCACGCTGCCGATATCATCGCGCCGCGGCATCCGCATAGCCGTCATAGGCGAGAATGCCGTCAAGATGATGACCGTAGGCGGCGGCTCGTCGTCGTTGAAGGTCAAGCACGAGTGTTCGCCGTTGGAGGGCATTGCCGCCCGTGCCGCCGCCTGCGGCGCCGAAGTGGTATACGCCCGCGGATACGTAGGCGACACCACGGGCAGCTACAACGGTGTCGAAACGGGGCAGAATCTCGCCGACAGCCGCTCCGAGCAGGAGCTTATAGCCGAAGCCGTCGAGGCCGCCCGCAACGCCGACTACACGATCTTCGTCGGCGGACTCAACAAGAGCGCCAATCAGGACTCGGAGGGCACCGACCGTCTGTCGCTCGACCTGCCCTACGGTCAGGATCGTGTGATAGAGGCGCTGGCCGGAGCGACCGACCGTCTGGTCGTAGCGCTCGTTAGCGGCAACGCCGTCGCTATGCCGTGGGTGGGTGGCGCCGATGCCATAGTCCAGACATGGTATCTGGGCTCGGAGGCGGGCAACGCCCTGGCCGACGTGCTCTTCGGCGACGTGACGCCGAGCGGCAAGCTGCCGTTCACATTCCCCGTGCGTTTGCAGGACGTGCCTGCGCACGCGCTTTCGGCCAAGTTCCCCAACGACGGCAAGACATACTACCACGAGGGAATCTTCGTCGGCTACCGCGGCTACGAGCATAACGGCACCGAGGTGCTGTTCCCCTTCGGTCACGGTCTGAGCTACACGACATTCGAATACGGCAAGCTGCGCGCCGACCGCAAGAGCATAGGCGCCGGCGAGACGCTCACGCTCTCGATCGACATTACAAACACGGGCGGGCGCCGCGGCTCCGAGGTCGTACAGCTCTACATAGCCGATCCGCAGTCGTCGCTGCCGCGCCCCGTAAAGGAGTTGAAGGGCTTCGAGAAGATATCGCTCGAACCGGGACAGACTCGCACCGTGACCTTTACCGTCGACAGCTCGGCTTTGAGCTACTACGACGACAGAAAGGGGGAATGGGTGGCCGAGAGCGGCGAGTTCGAAGCTCTCGCAGGATCCTCGTCGGCCGATATCCGCGCCCGCGCTAAGTTCCGTCTGAAATAGCGAACCGGAAGCCTCATAAGACTCGGGATAGTGTATATGATGTCCGAATGTTATAGCACCCCGGGTCGTGGATACCCTGCTTGACCGTAGTATAAGCCTGCCGGTCGTTGCTACGGCTGACGCCGTTATGGGAGAGAACCTCCCTGCACCTCGGGTCGTGTATACCTTGCTCGGCCAGCGTATAAGCCTGCCGGTCGTTGCTACGGCTGACGCCGTTATACAAATCTGACCCCACCCCAACCCCTCCCTCGGGAGGGGTTTTTGTCGCGCGCCGTGCGCGCTCCGAGTAGAGCCCGGATGCAAAAAGCATTACCCGGGTAGGGCTTGGTAGCAGGTATATGCTACCACGATATTATATATCCGGCAGCGACTGCGACCGTTGCGTCGTCATACAATCCTGACCACACCGTAAAGCCCCTCCCGAGGGTGTGGCTTTTTCTCGAACGCACTGCTCGCTTCGGGTGGAGCCCCGACGCCAATAGCATCTCTCCGTATACAAATATATCATAGGCACAGAAAACCGATCCCCGATATCCGGCCCCAGCAAGATGCTGGCAGCATAAACCGAAATATCACGAACGGAGTTCGGCGCAAGGGCACCTCCGGCATCCTACCGGAACAAGATAGGGTCAACCGAATTATGAAAAGCTAATCGAAACGGGCACCGACACAAAAAGCAAATCCCCGCCGAAATATCTTTCGACGGGGATTGTGCCCAGGATAGGACTCGAACCTACATGCCGTTAAGCACTCGCACCTGAAACGAGCGCGTCTACCATTTCGCCACCTGGGCATCGTTTCGTGGGACAAAAGTAGTGTTTTTTTTCAAAATTTCGTACATTTGTCTCAAATTTATTGCAAAAAATTTGAACCGGCATCCGTGCCGGCCGGCACACACCGACATAAAACACTGTATATAATGAAGTTGAGTAACACCCCCACGTCATACAAAATCGCCCTCTGGGTCGTAGCCCTGGTAGCCATCGACCAGATCGTCAAACTGCTCGTGCACTATAATATTCCGCTCGGCGGCCAGATCGAGGTCTTCGACTGGTTCCGTCTGTGCCATATCGAGAACAACGGATTCGCATTCGGCATGCAGCTCTCGTCGGGCGGCAGCATCGACTGGGGCAAGATCGTCCTGAGCGTATTCCGCCTTGCGATGATCGGCCTTGTGATATACGGCATCCGTTATCTGCTGCGCAAGCCTGACGCCCCGAAAGGCGTGCTGGCAGGCGCGACGCTGATTCTGGCGGGCGCGATAGGCAACATGGCCGACAGCACGTTTTACGGACTGCTGTTTGACGAGCAGAACGCGGGCTTTCTGACGGGCAAGGTGGTCGACATGTTCTACTTCCCGCTGTTCAAGTGGGAGAGCGTTCCGTCGATGCTCCGCTTTCTGGTCAGCTCCGACGGCTATTTCTTCGGTGCGGTGTTCAACGTCGCCGACGCCTACATCTCGGTAGCGGTCGTATATCTGTTGATATTCCAGTACAAGTTCTTCAAATAACAGCACTGCGACAAAACTGAAAAAGGCAGCCCGCGACCGTGCGTGCTGCCTTTTTTTCAGTGCAGAAGCATGAGGCAAGCTACTCCAACGCCTCGGCTACGCGTTTGAGATAATCGACTATCGGCAGATGCTGCGGGCAGCTCTGCTCGCACTTGCGGCAGCCGATGCACTCCGAGGCGCGGCCGTGGGTCGCGACAAGGTTATAGTAGTAGGTCTTCTGTATCGAAAAACCCTTGTTGACCGCCTGGCGCTCGGCATTGTAGAGGGCGAAGCAGTCGGGTATGGCGATGTTTTTAGGACAGCCGTCGACACAATAACGGCACGCCGTACACTGTATGGCTATCGCGCTACGCATGATGTCGACCACGCTCCCGACAGCCCGACACTCGGCCTCGGACAGCGGCTCGAAGCGCTCCATGAACGAAATGTTGTCGTCCAACTGCTCGGGCGACGACATACCGCTTAGCACCGTCATGACACCCTCCAACGACGCGGCGTAGCGTATTCCCCACGATGCGGGCGACAGGTCGGGACGCACCCCGCGCAGAATACTCTCGGCCTCGGCCGGCAGCGCGGCGAGCGTGCCCCCTTTGAGCGGCTCCATAACGACGATCGGCTTGCCGTGGCGCCGCGCCACTTCGTAGCACTTGCGCGACTGGATCGTCTCGTTCTCCCAGTCGAGATAGTTGATCTGCAACTGCACGAACTCCGTCTCGGGATGCTCCGTGAGGATGCGGTCGAGAAGCTCGGCCGAATCGTGGAACGAGAATCCGATATGACGTATCCTGCCCTCGGCCTTCATGCGCGCGACGAAGCCGAAGCTGTCGAAGCGCTCCACCTTGCGGTAGTTGCCCACGCCGAGGTTGTGCAGCAGATAGTAGTCGAAAAAGTCGACGCCGCACTTGGCCAGCTGCTCGTCGAAGATGCGCTCTTGGTCGCCCTCCTCTTTGAGAAACATCGTCGGCAGCTTCGAGGCCAGCGTATACTCGTCGCGGCGGTGGCGCCGCACCAGAGCCTCGCGCACCACCTCCTCGCTATGGAAGTCGTGATACATGTATGCCGTATCGAAATAGGTAAAGCCCCGCTCGATGAAGCGGTCGAACATACGCTCCACGGCAGCCATGTCGACGGCACGCTGATCGGCAGCGTCGGCCAGCGGCAGACGCATGCACCCGAAACCCAATTTTTTCGTCATGGCACTCTATTTACGCAACAGATATCTTATTACCGCCCAGCCTGCGACCACCTGCAAGGCCATGCCCCACGCACCGATGCGGACATCCTGCAATGCGGCTGCGGCCGAACCCGTCCACGCCCATTCGAAGAGCGAGCCCAGGCTCTGGTAGAATATCACGACCAGCGCCAGCAGCGGCATCGACACGCGGCCGAAGCGCGATGCCGCGTAGCCCGCGGCGAGCGCCAGCAGCGTCGACTTGCAGAGGATGACGGGCAGCGCCCCGACGGCAGGCATGCCGAACAGCAGCGAGTTGAGCATCGGCGATATGAGTGCCGTCAGCAGCCCCGCACGCCAACCGTACTTGTAGGCGCCCACAAGCGTAAAGAAGTATATCGGCAGAAAGCGCACTCCGCCCCCGGGCAGCAGATGCAGCAGTTGCGGCAGGATGATGTTACCGGCGACGAAAGCCGCGGCGGCGAGCCACGTTCTGACATCGCCCAACTCCAATCGGTAGAGTTTAAGTTCAGTAGTTTTCATTATCATACGTTATTAAAGTGTGTTCTTCTTACAGCAATCCGTCGAACGGGCATCTCCGGCAGGCCGTTTTACCGCCCCTCCGCCCGGCATGGCCAAGCCGTCCGCACAGAGTCCGCACTGCGGCTCCTATCGTTAAAAATGTACGTTCGCTCCGCCGAAGACCGTAGCGCGCGGCATCGGGTATCCGGCATTTATCTCGTATCGCACGGCCAGCAGGTTCTCGCCGCGCACCCATAAATCTACTCTGCGTGCCACACGCAGCGACGCGCGCACGTTCCACAGGACGAAGTGCTCGGTAGCGGCAGGCGACACCGAGGTATAGAGCCCCGCTATGTACTGCACGCCCGACGACACCGACCAGCGCCCCTTCGAAAAGCCGGCTCCGACATGCAGCTTGTGCTCGGGTGCGGCGATAACGGGGTGCTCCATGTGCAGAAAGCCGTAGTTGGCATCGACCGACCACGCGTCGCTTACGCGCCATGCCGCCTGCACCTCGACGCCGCAATTCTCCACACGCCCCGAATTTTGGTTGAGCATGCCGCTGCCAGAGGGGTTGGGCAGCGTCTGTATAAGGTTCTTGCCGTCGATATAGAAGATGTTGACCCCATAGGATACCCTGCCGCCCGCGAGCAGCTGCGAGAGGGCTATCTCGTAGTTCCACATCGATTCGGGCGCCAGATCGGGGTTGGCCGCACCGAACATATACATCTCGCGTATGATCGGATAGCGGAATCCCTTCGAGACCGAAGCCTTCAACTCGACGGCATGCGGCAGATGAAACGCCAGCCCCGCCTGCGGCACCCACTCCTCACCCACGCGCGAGTGGCTGTCCAGACGAATGCCCGCATCGATCGTAAGCCAGCGCGTTACATGCTGGCGCAGGTCGATATATCCGGCCAGCTCGTCCTCGTGTTTGTCGACAATATCGCGGCTCGTACCGGCCTGCTCGCCCGCGACATACTCCGTCCACGCCCTGCCGCCGTAACGGAACCAGTCGAAGCCCAGCGTAAGGCGGCCGCCCTCGAACAGACGCATGCTCTGGTATACCGACACGCCCGTCATATCGTCGCGCGAGTTGAAGCGCCCCTGTTGCGGCGACTCTCCCGTGCTCGGCGTATAGCCGTCGTTGATCCGGTGTCTGCCCCAGTTGTAAAACAGACTCAGCGCGCCCGAGGTGCGTTCGTACTCGTTCGCGAAGGCCAGCGACGCCACGCCGCGCGTAATGCGTTGGTCGCCGTCGACGAGCGGCGCCCACACGGGGCCCGGGCAGGAGGCGTTGAAGTGCGTTACGTTGGCATCGGCGCTCGCAGTCCAGTGCCGGGCGATCTCGTAGCCCAGCTTTGCATAACCGCCGTACTGCTCGAAGCTCATGTCGTCGCGATGACCGTCCGTGCGGTTGTACGAACCGCTGACCACCGACGTGAATCGCCCGGCACGCACGCGGTTCGTGAGCTCGGTTTCGAGCGTGTTGTAGGAGCCGTAACCGGCATGCAGATCGGTGTGCACGCCGTCGGCATGCATCTTGCGCGTGACGATATTCACAACGCCTCCCATGGCGTTGGAGCCGTAAAGCACCGAGGCGGGGCCCCGCAGCACCTCGACCCGATCGGCCAGCATCGTCTGGTAGGCGTCGGCTATCGGGTGGCCGAAGATACCCGAATATTGCGGATGACCGTCGATAAGCACCATCATGCGGGCGCTGCCGCCGCTCAGACCGCGCAGCGATATGCCTCCGGCAGCACCGCCCGAGACACCGTAACCCATTACGCCGCGCGCCGTAGTGAACAATCCGGGCACCTGCTCGGTCAGCACGGGCAGCAGCGAGGGCTGCATCGTCCGCTCGATCGTTCCGCGCCCCACGACCGAGACGGTCATGGGCAGATGCCGTATGTCGGTGCGGTTGCGCGTACCGGTCACTACGACCTCCCCGATCTGGTGTATACGCCTCAGGGGCAATGTGTCGGCAGGCTCCGAGGCCGCTGCCGGCAGCGATAGCGATAACGCCGCGAGGGCGGCTGCAAGATTACTTCTCATCCGTATTGCGTTCATTGAGCGATTCGACGAAACCGTCTATAAGCGGCAGGCACTCCTCGACCGTATGCAAGCCCTCGCAGAGCAGCTCGACGGGGCAGCGCCCCGTGCCGGCGCGGTTGATGATATGCGGCACGGCGACAGTATAGCTCACGCGCATCCCGTAGCGGTTGAGCAGCTCCAAGGCATCGGCGCTCACTACATCGGCGAACAGCTCCTCCACGCCGCCCGCGATCATCAGCGCCGCAGCACCCTTGCCCACGACCTTGTCGGCTACGAAAGCGCCGCGCAGCATTCCGCGCCCGTCGCTGAGCAGCTCGTGCAGATCCTTCACGCCGCGGCCGCGCCTCAGCTCGATGCTGTCGCCGCGCCTGACTACGCACGAGCACTGCTCGGCGAAAAGCAGCTCTATCATCAGCTGCCGCGTCCTGTCATTCAGTTTAGCTGTCATATCGCATCATATTAGTCCGGCATCAGCTCTTGCCGCGGCATGCGGCAGATGTCCGGCTTTGCCGTCGGCATAACGAAAACGCTGTTCATATCCCTCGTCGAACGTTCGTCGGCAATCTTTGCGATACAAATTTACCACAATACTACTAAATAGCAAATACACGATTTACCGATGTTCTGCCCTTCTCGCATATCGGCCTCTGAGCCGCAGATAATATGCGCAATTCCGTTTGCCGTCGGCCGCAGTGCAAATCCCGTGCAAAACAAACGCTTCGGAGCCCGAACGGACTCCGAAGCGCATATTTCATCCCCCGCATGGGGACGCCGCACGGCTAATTGCCGAAGCTGACGCCGACGCTCAGCACGCCGTAGCTGCGGTGTATGAAGGGGTTGTAGATGTAACGCAGGCTCACGGGCAGCGTAGCACAACCGATCTCGAACTCGCGGCTCAGTCCCAGTTCGAGGTTGGTAAAGGTAAAGCCGTCGGGCACGAAACCCTCGTCGTCATAGCACCAGTAGGGCGCCTTGAAGGGCGACGCACCCACCGCCGCCTCGACGTCGAACAGCTTGTCGAAGGTGTGGGCATAGCTCAGCTCGACATACGACGAGTAGGCGCGCTTGCCGTTGTCGTGGAAGTCCTCGCCGGCGAGCGTCGTGCTCCACGACAGTTTGAGCGGAATGCGCTCGCTGAGCGTATAGCTGACCGTCGCGCAAAGGCTGTGCGAGGCGTTATAGTCTGAGAAATAGGGGCTTTCAAAATCGAAATAGTAGTCGCTGACCGAGATCTCGAAGCCGCCGATAGTATACCCGAGCGTAATGTCGAACTCGTTGTAGCTGCCGTTGAATGCGTTCGTGTCCCAGAGTTCGAGCCACAATCCCTTGTAGCCGAGCGTCACGCAGGGCTGTATGTTCAGATTGAAGAATTTGCCGTTGGCGCTCTGGTCGTAACCGCGCCATACGTAGTTCGAATTGAGGTCGACGCCTACGCTCCACTCAAAGCCGCTTCCACCGTCGGATTCCTGCCCTGCATCATCAGCCGCCACGATCGTAGTCGCGGTAGTCGTGGTCGTAGTTGTCGTAGTCTGCTGTGCCGAGACCGTCCAGCACAGGCATGCGGCCGCAGCCGCCAATATGATAGTTTTCATTTATCGTAAGTGTAAATCGATTAGTTTTTATTATTCCGGCAGCCGCAGCAGACCCGCAGCCGCTCCGCAACTCATAGCCCCTCCCCGTGAGGGAGACTTCGGTCGTGCGCCGGGTGCACCCCGCATACGCCCCACGGGCATGCCGCCGCTGCCGGACGGTATCGTCTATTACATGCTCTTTACACGCGACCACATATCCAGCAGCGCCTCGGTGCGGTCGCCGCTGTCGTGCATCATCGCGCAGCGCTCGACCACCGAACGGTCGGGATACATGATCTCGTTGATGCGCAGGCTGTCCGTGCCCTCGATCGCACGACCCTCGTCGTCGACGAAGAAATACGACAGATCGCACACCGTCGGCAGCTCGTCGTCGCGCATGGCATCGAGCACCTCCTCGGTTCCGATCACGCTGACATAGCCCGTAGCCTCCATATTGCGCACGGCGTTGTCGGGACGGCACATGAAGTCGATGAAATAGCGCGCGGCCTTGACGTTCTTGGCATACTTGGGTATTACCCAACCGTCGAACCACACGTTGCTGCCCTCGCGCGGCACCGAGTAGTAGAGACCCACGCCTACATCCTCGGCCTCCATCATCGACCATGCCGCATCGCCGCTCCATTGCAGGTTGATCCACGCCTTCTCGCGCGTCATCATCTCCTTGCCGAAATCGGCCTCCCAACCCGCAACGTAGGGGCTGAGGCGTTTGAGATACTCCTCCACCAGCGCTATCGACTCGTCCGACGAGTCGAACATCAGCTGCTCGATCTGCTCCTGCGACAGATACTCGTCCTCGGCCAGCTCGCCGCGCTTGCGCATCTCCATGGTCGTGGCGTAGATCAACATCGGAGAGTATACGTCGCGGAAGGCGTCCTTGATGAACATCTTGTCACGGAACTTGGGGTTATAGAGCGCCGACCACGAATCCACCTCCGACGGCGAGACGTGTTTCGTATTGTAAAGGATGCCGGTGGTGCCCCACATGTAGCCCACCGAGTAGTCGTTGGGGTTCTTGCCGTCGGGCATTACCAGCTTGGAGAACAGGCCGCGGATATATGGCGACACGTTGCCTATATAGTTTATCGAATCGGGGAACGAGCGGAACTCGTCGTCGAAGATCGGCAGCGCCAGATCATGCGACAGCATACGCTCTATTATATAGTCCGACGGACACACCAGATCGAAGTCCTCCTGACCCTTCTCGATCTTCGACAGCATCACTTCGTTGATATCGAACAACTGGTAGACCACATGTACCTCTTCGCCGGTCTGTTGCTGGTACCACTCCTCAAACTCGGCTATCAGCTCCTCGTCGATATAGTCGCTCCAATTATAGATTTTGAGCGTGTTCTCGCGCGGATACCCCCCGCACGAGCTGAGCAAAGCGACGCACACAGCGCCGACGACGGCTGCAATAGCCTGCAAACGAAAGTTTTTCTTCATTTTACGTGATAAAAAATATAAAAGTTATGATTAATAAAAAGGGTTTACACCTTATACTGCTCCGGAGCTCGTTCGGCACACCTCGACACACCGCCTACTTGGCACGTATGGCCGACTGTCGGTTGTGGGCGTGCTTCATCGTCCGATAGTTGATTACAAGCAGCAGCAACAATACGGCCAGAAAGATTATCGTCGATAGCGCCCTCCACTCGGGCGACAGTCCGCCCTTGCGCGAATCGGCGTATATCTGCGTCGATATGGTTTCCAGACCTATGCTGCCCTTCGTGAAGTACGTGACGGCGAAGTCGTCTATCGACAGCGTGAACGACAGTATGAAACCCGATATCATGCCCGAACGTATCTCGGGCATAACCACGCGCCTGAGCGCCTGAAACGGCGTGGCGCCCAGATCGAGCGCAGCCTCGTATATATTGGGGTTCATCTGCATCAGTCGCGGCATGACGCTCAGCACGACGTAGGGCGTACAGAAGGTCACGTGCGCCAGAATCACGGTGGTATAGCCCTGCGTGAAGCCCATGAAGACGAACAGCACGAACAGCGACACACCGGTGATGATGTCGGGGTTGAGCATCGGGATGTTGTTGACGAACTGTATCATGCGGCGCTGACGGTGCCGCATGTTGTAGATGCCGATGGCCGCTATGCCGCCCAGCAGCGTGGCCACGGCGGCGGCGATGAGAGCTATGAGCAGCGTGTTCTCGACCGACTTCATGATCATGACGCTCTTACCCGAGAAGAGCTGCTCGTAGATTCCGGTCGAGAATCCCGTCCAGTTGCCCATAACCTTGGCCTCGGTAAACGAAAACACCGCTATGACGATAATCGGGGCGTAGAGCAACGCCAGCAGCAGCAGCAGATAGCCGCGCGAGAGGATGCGTTTCATCATATAAGTCCCGTATCGTTAAGGTTGCCGTCTTTCGAACGGTAGGTAAATATCGATGTTATGCCGATGATTATCAACATTATGAACGACAGCGCAGCGCCGTAGTTCCACATCGTGTTGTTGATATTCTCCTGAATGACCGTACCGAACAGACGTATCTTGTTCAGCGTGAGCATCTCGGCCAGAGCGAAGGTCGATATCGTAGGCAGGAACACCATCATCACGCCGCTCATCACGCCGGGCATCGACAGCGGCAGCACCACGCGCGCGAAGACCTGACGCGGCTTGGCGCCCAGATCCTCGGCCGCCTCGATCAGGTTGTGGTCCATCTTCTGCAACACGTTGTATATAGGATAGATCATAAATGGCAGATAGTTGTAGACCATACCGAATACAAGCGCACCCTGACCCAGCGGCATTTTCAGAAAGTCGAACAGCGTCACGGTGGCCATAGTGCGGATCAGCATGTTGATCCACATGGGCAGGATGAACAGCATGACCACTATGACGGCCGAGTTGCTGCGCATGCGGCTCATGATGTAGGCCGCCGGATAGCCCAGCAGCAGACATATCGCCGTGGTGACGAACGCTATACCCACCGAGTATACGAACGTGCGTATTACCTCGGGCTGGTTGAAGAAATGCACGAAATTTTCCAGCGTGAAGTTGCCCTCGGCATCCTGAAAGGCGTAGAGCACGATCAGAAGCAGCGGCAGCACCACGAAGATCACGAGAAACACGGCATAGGGCAACGCCCAGTTGCTCCTCCTGCCGAAGAGGCGAAAAAGTCTTCCCATAAGGCTTAGCCGCTATTGCATACGACTTATGCGCAGAGACTGGGGACGAATCTTTATGCCTACCTCGTCCAGATCCTCCCACACGTCGTGAGTATCCGCATATATGTTGATTCCCTCTTCGGTGCGCACGGTCAAATGGAAACGGTCGCCCTTGTAGAGTATGAAGCGTATCGTGCCGCCGACGGTGCCGTCCGACGAGTCGTCGGTAAGCTCCACGTCGCCGAAATCGACCTCGACACGCACCTTCTCGCCAGCCTCGACGCCCTCTGCCGGTGTGCACTCGAACACCCCGCCGAGCATCTCGACATGCGTCGCATCCTTCATCACGCCCTCCAACGTGTTGCACACGCGCTCCTTGCGCATGACATGGATGTCCGACGGCTTGACTATCATGCCCACCTCGGTGCCTACCTCGAAGCGGTTGTAGTCCTGTATCATTATCTCATATCCGTCGGGCGTATCGACGAACATCTCGTAGTGCACGCCTTTGAACGTACACGAACGGACTGTTCCCGTAAACATCGCCGACGATCTCTGCGCAATGATGTAAACGTCCTCGGGGCGAATTACCACGTCGACCGGCACATCCTCGCCGAAGCCCGTATCGACGCACTCGAACTCCTTGCCCATGAAGCGCACCAGACGGTCGCGCACCATAACGGCATTGAGGATGTTGCTCTCGCCGATGAAGTCTGCCACGAACGAGTTGCAGGGCTCGTTGTATATGTCCATAGGGGTGCCGATCTGCTGTATGCGCCCCTCGCTCATAACGACGATCGTATCCGAAAGCGTGAGCGCCTCCTCCTGATCGTGCGTCACATAGACGAACGTGATGCCCAGCGAGCGGTGCATCTCTTTGAGCTCCATCTGCATGTCCTTGCGCATCTTCAAATCGAGCGCAGCCAGCGGCTCGTCCAGCAGAAGCACCTGCGGACGGTTGACAATGGCGCGCGCTATGGCCACGCGCTGCTGCTGACCGCCCGAGAGCGAGTCCACGTCGCGGTGCTCGTAGTCGGTCATGCCGACCATCTTCAACGCGCGTTTGACGCGTGTCTCGATCTGCTTGCGCTCCACGCCTTTGAGCTTCAGGCCGAAAGCGATGTTGTCGAAAACGTTGTAATTCGGGAATAGGGCATAGCGCTGGAACACGGTATTTACCGGTCGCTTATGCGGTGGCGTATCGGTCACTACCTCGCCGCCGATTCTGATTTCACCCTCTGACGCCGTATTGAATCCGGCCAAAAGACGCAGTAAAGTGGTTTTTCCGCAACCCGAAGGACCGAGTATGGTAAGAAATTCTCCCTGCTTTACCGACAAACTGACATCATCGAGAACCACCTTGTCGCCGAAAGACTTCGACACGTTCGTCAGCTCGATGATGTAATTTGATTTCACCATTTCGCAAATAAGATATTAGTAGTTATAAACCCATAAAAAAATTTTTTTGTTACTTTATTACCCGGACGCTCTTTCCGCTCGGACGAATCCGTCGGGCGTCCTCTTAAAAGTCCGCGCAAATATATACATTTTTTGACGGTTACAACCCCCATTGCCCTATTTTTAACAAAATAATACCGCTATCGCCCGACAGCACTGCCTGCAACAAGAAAAATTCATGCCGCACGAAAATACGGTCGGCAGGCTGCGAACGGTTATGCAGCCTGCCGACCAGATGCGAAACCGTCCGCCGCCCCGGTCATCTCGGCGGGGCGGCGGAGCGGCGCAGACTACCGACCGCCGGTAATAAACGCCGTAAAGGCAGGCAGATATCTCCTCAGAACGACATATATGGCGATTCCCAGACCGATAGTTACGAGCGGTATGAGCAGGTAACTTGCAAACATCGCCGATTCGCTGGCAGGCCGCAGCAGTGTTACATATAATTTAACAAAGAAGAATGCCGGCATCCCGTGATAGGCGAAGATAAAAAACGAGCTATCCGCCAGGAAAGCATTGGCACGCAGCCGGCCGGTCATGATTCCATGCGCCGACCACGAGACGACAAGCACCAGCCCTGCGATGATACCGATATTGTGAACGATCTGGCGGTCATCGACATTCAGATGCCACAGCAGAGTGCTCGCCGCAACCAGAATCGGGTAGACGACACTCGCCGTACACCTGAACCGGCTGAAATCGACCGCGAAGTTGCGCCTGTTGATACTGAACCACGCCCCGAACGAAAAGAAGAAAAAGGCGACTATGCCGAATCCCGGAATATCGACCTGCAATCCCGATATCCATAATGCACCGAGGATCGCTACGGCATAACCCTTACCGAATTTCAGCAGCCAATATACCAACGGAGAAACCAGGACGACTACCATAAGATCCCGAATGAACCAAAACTGATAGGAGATAGGGTGTCCCCAAAATAGATCCAGATAGTCCGGCAAGCCGTAATCTAATATCGGTTTATTGTTGCCCGATGTCAGAGAGGGCATGAAAATTTGAATTGTAACGAACGCCAGAAGCGCTGCGGCATTCCAGAATACATACGGGACCAAAAGGGTGCGGACGCGTTTTTTCAGTTTTTGGCCGTAGGCCTTCATGGAAAAATCTGTGCGGTAGAAAAACAGGAAGCCGGAGATAAAGAAAAACAGCGGGACCGACACACGCGCTAATTCATTGGTTATAACATGATATACCGATTCGTATATCGGAAACTGTCCGTCGTGAACCGTAACGTTCCCTCCAATCACGACGCCCTCCAATCCGGCGTGGATGAATACGACGGACACGATCAGCGGAAACCTCAAAAACATAATTGTTTTCGAGAGTGCCGCATCATAATTCTGATACATGTGTACTCGATTTTGATGTGAGAAAATTCTACGAAGCGTACTCCTCGAAGCATTTCACATAGAGACGTGTGCAACAAGGAGCCCCCCGGCTCACAACAAATCGAAGCGGAGTGCATCACCCGAACGCTTTCTCTGGGCTAAGAATAAATTGGTCGTTTTTTCTGGCGAAGAAATGCAGGCGGAGTATATAATAACAAGTGGTTTACATCATAGGCAGGAATTTAATGAATGGTTTGATGATCTTGGTACAAGAAAGGTGTGCACCAAGCCCGTTCAGTTCACAGAAGGTAACGACCAAATCACCCAAGCCCAAACTGAAAGACATAGGAACACACCCGGTGCGGGTGTACTCACCATGCTTATTCCTCTCAGGCTTATAAAAATTGGTCGTTTTTCTGTGAAAGAAACAGCCGCAAATACTAATATGTCAAAATCTTATACCTTTTTCTTTCTAATTTTATCCTATCTATTTCGCGTTAATATCACTACAAAAATAATAAAAAGCCGCAATAAGTCGCCACACGACGTCAATAATTTACATGTCAATCGCATAACAGATCGCCGGGGATTAGGCCCGCACGCCGGAGTACGGAGAAGCCCCGCTCGGCAAAATCAAGCTAACACATATTTCCGCCCGCCGACTAATTCAGTATCTTTGACTGCGCCGAAGATACTCACGCTCGGCAAATTGCAAGTGAACTTGCATTTGCTCTCGCTTATTGCTATCTTTGTTCAAATTTCGAAACCGATAATATAACCGAGTCATGAAAAGACTGCTGATTGGACTTACGGCGTCGATGCTCATCGCGGCATCCGCGCCCGCTCAGGAGAAACCCGACCTTACGCCGCGCCCCAACTATGCGCTGGCCGAGCGGTTCTCGCCCAACAAACTTTACCGCATGGTACCGCAGACGCGCGTGGTGCCCAACTGGTTCCGCTCCTCGTCCCGCTTCTGGTACGCATGGCGCACCGCCGACGGCATCTCCTACCGCGTGGTCGATCCGGCGCGCGGCACCAACACCCCTCTGTGGGACAACGCCTGTCTGGCGGCCGAGATAACCGCCCTGACTGGCGATCCGTTCGATGCCGAGCATCTGCCCGTGAGCCGCATGGAGCTTGTCGACGACCGCTGCATGCTCTTCGACATACCCACCTCGATCGAGCTTACGGACGAGGAGCGGAAGGCCGACCCCGATGCCGGCAAAAATAAGACGTTCCATTTCAGCTATGACATGCAGACGGGCAAGCTCTCGCAGATCGACAGCCGCGAGAAAGCCTACCCCGACTGGGTAAACCTATCGCCCGACGGCAGCACGGCCGTATACGAGAAGGGCTATAACCTGTGGTACATGTCGCGCGAGGATGTCGAGAAGCTGCGCAAGGATCCCAAGGACTCGACCGTCGTCGAACATCGTCTGACGAGCGACGGCACGGCCGACTTCTCGTACAGCTGGTATGAGGACAGCGTCGAGCAGGTCGACTCCACCCAGCGTTACGGCGTAGCGCTCTACTGGTCGCCCGACTCGCGGCGCTTCGCCGTCGTGCGCAACGACGTATCGCGCCTCAAAAACCTGTGGGTCATCGACGTACTCTCGGAGCCGCGCCCCAAGTTGCAGAGCTATAAGTACCAGATGCCCGGCGAGGAGAGCCCCGCGGCGCACCTCGAACTCTTCGACATGCGTGATCTGTCGCGCCGCGAGATCGAGATCGGCGAGTTCAAGGACCAGACCGTATGGATATGTCCGCGCAATGCGCGCCACGCCGACGCATACGAAAAGCCGCAGCGCAGCGTATGGCTCGGCGACGACGACCGCTTCTACTTCTTCCGACAGAGCCGCGACATAAAGCGCATCGACCTCTGTGCCGTAGAGATCGGCGCCGACACATGCCGCACCGTGGTGCGCGAGAAGATGAACACCTCGATCGAGTCGCGCAATCCGCATCTGGTCAACGGCGGCTCGGACCTTATCCAGTGGTCGGAGCGCACGGGCTGGGCGCACCTCTACCTCTACTCCAAGGAGGGCGAGCTGCGCAACGCCATAACCTCGGGCGACTGGCACGTAAGCCAAATCGCCGCCACGGACGACGTCCGCAAGGTCGTATATTTCGTGGCCACGGGTTACGACAAGGATGAAAATCCCTACTACAACCACCTCTACCGCGTCAACTACGACGGCACGGGACTCCGACGTCTCGACCGGGCGGGCTTCGACGGTTCGTTCTCGCTGTCGGACGACTGCCGCTTCTTTACCGCCACCTGCTCGCGCGTAGACACCGCACCCGCATCCGACCTCTATTCGACCGACGGCCGCCGCATAGACGAGCTGGAAAAGGTCGACCTCGAACCGCTGTTCGCGATAGGCTACAAGTTTCCCGAGCCCTTTACCGTCAAGGCCGCCGACGGCGTTACGGACCTCTACGGCGTGATGTACAAGCCCTACGACTTCGACCCGTCGAAGAGATACCCCATAATCGAATATGTTTATCCCGGCCCCCAGACCGAGGCCGTCGACGCCTCGTGGAGCCTCAACATGAACCGCATCGACCGTCTGGCGCAGATAGGTTTCGTCGTCATTACCGTCGGCAACCGCGGCGGTCATCCCGACCGCTCGAAGTGGTACCACAACTACGGCTACGGAAATCTGCGCGACTACGGACTCAAAGACAAGGTGGTCGCCGCACAGCAGCTCGCCGCACGCTACCCGTGGATCGATATCGACCGCGTGGGCATACACGGCCACTCGGGCGGCGGATTCATGTCGACGGCGGCCATACTGATGTATCCCGACTTCTTCAAGGCGGCCGTATCGTGCGCCGGCAACCACGACAACCGCATCTACAACCGCTGGTGGAGCGAGAAGCACCACGGCATCAAGGAGCAGATCGACGAGAACGGCGACACCACGTTCGTCTACAAGATATCGACCAACCCCGAGCTGGCCTCGCGCCTGAAAGGGCACCTGCTGTTGGTGCACGGCGACATGGACGACAACGTCCACCCGGGCAATACGATACGCGTGGTCGACGCCCTTATCAAGGCCAACAAGCGCTTCGACATGCTCATCCTGCCCGGCCAGCACCACGGCTTCGGCTCGATGAACGAGTATTTCTTCTGGAAGCTGGCCGACTACTTCGCCGAACACCTTCTGGGCGAGCGCGAGCATTCGGTCGACATACCGCAGCTCAACAACGACATCTGATACGATTCCGCTTTTCGATAAGCGAAATCTATACGCATACCCTGCGGCACAGGTTGCCGCAGGGTTTTTCTTCGCTATAAGCCCAACCGCACACAATAAATAATTGACCGCACAAAAACTTATATCGGCCGTCGCGACGGCAGCCGCATACGCAGTTTCGGGATACCGCTGCAATTCGCCGCCTCGGATAGTTGCCCGAACGACGAAAATATGGTAACTTTGCCGATGCACCCGATAGTTCGGCCTCGGCCGCCGGCAGGCAAGGCTTGCTGTGCTTAACTGCGCGGTACACGATAAATACGAATTGTGTAAATGCAAACAGTGCCCGTAAAGCGGCACAAAACCAAGATCGGATTATATGTACCGCAATCGGCGCCCAGAAGTTCGCCAGAATCGGAGATTGTTAACAACATGAAAAGAACAGGCTCGAAACCGACATACATAGACTTATTTTCCGGATCCGGCGGATTCTCGCTGGGATTCGATATGGCAGGTTATGATAATATTTTCTCGGTAGAATTTGATCCGGAAATCTGCGAGACATACCGCCACAATTTTCCCGAACACCTCTTGATCGAGTGTGACATTAAAGACCTTTCCGAGGAAAGGATAAAAACATTGACACAGGGGAAATCAGTAGATGTCGTTATAGGCGGCCCCCCTTGTCAGGGGTTCAGTATGGCAGGTCATATCGGAAGAAAATTTCTCGATGATCCCAGAAATTATCTTTTTAACGAATTTGTAAGGGTTGTCAAAAGCGTTCGTCCCAAGTGTTTTGTAATGGAAAACGTGGCACGACTGTATACACGGCTGAACGGAGAGACTCGCGACGAAATCATTTCTTGTTTTGATAATCTGGGATACCACGTCGAATCAAAAATTGTTTGTGCGGCAGACTATGGCGTTCCTCAAAAAAGATATAGAGTGCTTTTTATAGGGAAAATAAAAGGAGATGATTCCGCAATCGTATTCCCTGAAATATCCGGGAGACCCACGCCTACAATAAAAGACGCGATAGAGAAGTTTCCTCCCCTGGAAAGCGGTCAATCATCCGACATACCCAACCACGAAGCGATGTCGCACACGCCGCAAATGCTTGAAAAGATGTCTTATGTCAAGGATGGCGGAGACCGAAATAACATTCCGGAAGAGCTGCGCCCTCAGAAAGGAGATGTAAGAAAATATATAAGATACGACAGTTCCAAGCCTTCGATATGTATAACAGGCGACATGAGGAAAGTATTTCACTACTCGCAAAACAGAGCGTTGACGGTTAGGGAATTGGCGGCAATACAAACCTATCCGGATACGTTTGAGTTTCTTGGCAGCAAAATAAAACAACAGCAAATGGTAGGCAATTCCGTTCCACCGGTACTTGCAATGAGTATTGCCCAAGCCGTAAAAAAAATGTTATGAACGGGTATCCGAAAGTAAACTATATCGGGAACAAAGAAAAAATAGCCGATTGGATCGTATCGTTGATACCCCAAAATGCGGAAACATTTTTTGATGCATTTTCCGGTGGCGCCTCCGTAAGCTATGCTGCCAAGAAAAAGGGGCTGTGCGTATATTCCAATGACATCCTAAGGATAAATTATTTTTTAGCGAAGTCATGGATTGAGAATAATAACATAACCCTGACCGAGAAAGATGTCGACACCTTATTTCAGGGCGTCCCGTTTGAAGGATTTATGTATCGCGAATATGCCAACACATATTACTACCCCGATGAATGCAAAACTCTCGATTTGCTCAGACATAATATAGAGTCATTGAACGATGAATATAAAAAAGCTCTGGCATTTTCGCTGATTCGCAGAGCCATGATACGCAAAATGCCATACTCACGATTCACGATAAATTGGAGTAAAATACAACAACTTCGAGATGAAAAATTCAGTTATGAGCATTACAAACGATCGAGGTCCTATCATAATAAGTCTTTCAAATATCACGTTGAAGACAATTTATCCGCTTATAACAATGCGGTTTTCTCCAACAGGAAAGAAAACAAAGCCCTCAACTTAGATGTGTTCGACGCAATTGACAAAGTCTCAGCGGATGTTATTTACATGGATCCTCCATACGCAGGGACAATGAATGACTATCACGGGTTTTACGGTGTTTTGGATTCTTACATCAATGAGGAAAAAAGCAGGCCGTTCGATAATAACTTCCAGTC
Source organism: Bacteroidales bacterium (assembly GCA_910574205.1). Taxonomy (GTDB): domain Bacteria; phylum Bacteroidota; class Bacteroidia; order Bacteroidales; family Rikenellaceae; genus Alistipes. The sequence continues at coordinate 222,446 of CAJSYJ010000004.1, read as the reverse complement.
GAAAGACACGATCTCGGAAATGTTTGAAAAACTGTTCGGCAAATTGAAGAAATACCGTTATTGGATGCTGAGCTACAATAGCAAAGCGAAGCCTGCAAAAGATGAGCTTTTGTCGATCATTTATAAATTCGCTAAAAGTGTTGAGGTATTCGAGATGCCTTACGCATACAAGGTTACAGGCAAGGAGAAGAAGCAAAAGGATATAGAATATCTGTTTCGTGTAAAGAACGACAATTATGGCAAATAAACAAAACCAAACCTATGAAGAGTATTGGCAGTATACTGCTGCCAAGACCGATTTGAACAATGCCGATTTCTTAAATATCCTACATTGTTGTATTGCATTCTTCGATAAATACGGCTGCGATTCTGCCTATGAAATGTTGCAATCGGAACTGGCATCACTAATGCACGTGACATTTCCATCTGTCAGAAAGATGATAAATCAGTTAGTCAAGCTCGGCTTTCTATATCCTGAAATGAAAGGATACCGACAGGAAGCGTTGGAATATTCGAGAGCAAAAACAGATAAAAAAAGAGGAAACATCTTATCAAAGATCGTCTATAAATTCTCGAATTTCAACAATTCTATGGAAAAGCCCGCTTCCGGGCAAGGACAAATTAACTTTTTCTTGAAGACTCTGGAAGAGACGGGCAGTATCAGCGTCAAGGAATTGACGGCACTTATGTTCATCAACATAAATAATTATCCAGAGGGATTTCTTTCATTCGACGAATTGCAAAACATATATCGAATAGCAAAAGATGCAGGTTTCATCGAAAGAAAATACAACCAGATCGGACACTTGAAAAACCTGTTAGGCAAACTTGACGACATCAAAGAACACGATGGCATTCTATATTTCAAAACCGATGCTGAAAGATTATTCGGAGCAGAAGAGGAGAGGGTCAGAATAGGCAGAGACTCTTATTTGCAACGCATCTACAAGTCGGAACTTGAAAATGAAAGCGCCCAATACTATAAAGCCGAACGGCCGAAATGTATGGTCGAGGGCATTTCTCATCCGGTATTGATAGCAAGTCATATCAAACCGTATCAATACTCGGATGAAAATGAAGCGTTCGATTCAAACAACGGGCTGCTGTTAAGTAAAAATATAGACTCTCTATTCGACCTCGGATACATTACTTTTGCCGATGACGGTACCATTATCCCGTCAAGCATTCTGCCCGAAGACGTCAAAGAATACATATCCGAGCAAAGACTCGGCAAGGCTTTCCTGAATGACAAACGGTTAGGATTTATGAAATACCATCGTGAAAACATATTCGATAAAAGATATGCTTTATCCTATATCAAGCGATATAACAGAATATAATAAATTCAATACCGTAACACCAAGACAATTTTACGTATGGCGACGATTCCATTGGCAGAGCGGCTGCGGCCGCATACGCTCGACGAGTATATAGGTCAGCGACATCTGGTCGGCGAGGGCGGTGTGTTCCGCCGCTTTCTGGCGACGGGCAGCGTACCGTCGTTCATACTGTGGGGGCCTCCGGGCGTAGGCAAGACAACGCTGGCCAAGATCATATCCTCGCAGCTCGACCGCCCGTTTTACACACTGTCGGCCGTAACCAGCGGCGTGAAGGATGTACGCGAAGTGATCGAGAAGGCACGCAACCAGCATCTGTTCAACGCCCGTCCGGCATTTCTGTTCATCGACGAGATCCACCGCTTCAACAAGTCGCAGCAGGATTCGCTGTTGGGAGCCGTCGAGCAGGGCGTGGTAACGCTCATCGGCGCCACCACCGAGAACCCCTCGTTCGAGGTCATATCGCCGCTGCTGAGCCGCTGTCAGGTATATGTGCTCAAATCGCTCGACGAGAGCGACCTGAGAGTTTTGCTCGACCGCGCGGTCGGGAAGGACGAGGAGCTGTCGAAGCGCCATGTAGAGATCCGCGAGACGGCCGCCCTGTTCCGCTTCTCGGGCGGCGATGCCCGCAAGCTGCTCAACATACTCGACATACTGGCAGGCGCCACGGAGGGCGAGCTTATAATCGACGACGAGCGCGTGACCGAGTGTCTGCAACAGAACATCGCCCTCTACGACAAGCAGGGCGAGCAGCACTACGACGTCATATCGGCATTCATCAAGTCGGTACGCGGCAGCGACCCCAATGCCGCCATATACTATCTGGCGCGCATGCTCGCCGGGGGCGAAGACCCGCGCTTCCTGGCGCGGCGGCTGGTAATACTCGCCTCCGAGGATATCGGACTCGCCAACCCCAACGCACTGCTGCTGGCCAATGCCTGCTTCGACGCCGTGCACAAGATCGGCATGCCCGAGGCGCGCATCACGCTGGCCGAAGCCACCATATACCTCGCCACCAGCCCCAAGAGCAATTCGGCATACAAGGCCATCAACGACGCCCTGGCACTCGTGAGCAAGGACACCACCAACCGCCCCGTGCCGCTGCATCTGCGCAACGCCCCGACCGAGCTTATGTCCGAGCTGGGCTATGGCGCCGACTATAAGTACGCCCACGACTACCCGGGTCACTTCGTCGAGCAGGAGTTCATGCCCGAATCGCTCTCGGGGCGCAAGTTCTACACCCCCGATCCCGACAACGCGCAGGAGGCACGCATCGACGAACGCATGCGCAAGCTCTGGGGAGAGAAATACAGGTAGGGAGGAAGGAATGCCGAGAGGATGTCGCAAAGCTTCCGATCGTGCATACGCCGACCGGATGTTTTGCAAGGTTGACGGCTGTTGTTACGGCTGACGCCGTTATACAATTTATACCCACCCCCTAACCGCTTCAACAGGCAAGGGCAATCGCTTGCGAATTTCCGAGCCGCAAAAGCAGTCACGACGCATAAGTCGCGTAGCGACGCGGCGTAAATCCCCTGCAAGGCGGGAGACTTTTTGTCGCGCGCGGTAAGCGCTCCGGGAGGGAATAGCAGGCGATTCAGGGCATCAGCCGGCATATTGAAGTGCGCGGCAGCAGAATGCCGATTTCACGGAGACCATTCTAAGCGCCGCAACTTTCATGTCAAAAGAGATTGGTTGCCACACTTGCAACGGAGCATGCCGATCAGCCGTACTCGGCGTACTGCCCATTGCCGAATGACAAGGCGCGGCAGTAGAATACCGCTTTTCACAGAAAAATAAAAAACGAGGTGCGCAATCGGAAATACTCGGTTGCCGCGACAGTTTCATCGTTGAATCGCGTCGGATCAAAGTAAGGTTTCCGGTGCGCACCTCCGGTGGCTGCACAGCCTGCTGCGGGCTATCGTGCAGCTGCCGCTGCTTGCGTCAAAGCGTCCATATATCCCTCATTCGAATCGGGTCTTGATATGTCGGCGATTCACTTTACTTCACTTCCTCTGCGTCCGATTCGGCCGGCATTGCGGCACCGGGGTCTGTCCGAATCGAATATCCCACCGCCCGTTCGGCGGCGGGGCGGACATTACCAGATTTCCTTCGTAATAAAAGCTAATCGCCTGTTGTGCGATATCCGTCCCCGTACATGCCGATACGAGCTTCGTCGAAAATATATGCGAGGAGCGGAATGCGGGGTAAACAAGCGGGATATAGATGCGACCGGCGGAAATAAAAAAGGGGCGCATTAGCAGCCCCGTTAAGCAGGTCATAGGAAACCCGATTCAGAAGCTGTCCTGCGCCTTGTCGCCCTGCCCGCAAAAAACGAGCAGGACATAACAAGGACTGACAACCATTATACCTGAATCAAACCCTCTCGAAAGAGGTTCCTATGTTTGCTTAACGGTATAAAGAGTTGTTTACCCTTTATGATGTTATGTCCGTCAGCTATGCCGAGTTATGATAATTCCTTAATGTTTGCATCATAGTTGTGCTTCGATTCGTTCATGGACAACCTGTGTTGCCCCGATACAACAAACCGATTTTAAGGAATCATAACACAAATATAGTTATAAAATATAACCCGGGTATGCTTTATTGGAAAAATCTTCGTAATTTTGTGGATATGAAGACCTCGATAGACTTTTTGCCCGACTTAGTACAGCAGGATTTGAATCAACTCACGGCATTGATCCGCGAAGAGATTCAGGATGTCGGAATGATAATACTATTCGGCAGTTATGCTAAAAACACCTATGCCCGCCATGATGTAACGAAAGATTACGGAGGCGGCATGATCGAGTTCAACAGCGACTACGATATGCTCGTAGTATCGAAAAAGCGGCTGGGCAAAAGCGAAGGCAATGTGGAAACCCGCATTCGCGAGCGCTTTGCAGAGGGCAAGGAGGAACATGAAGTTACCAAGGTGCAGCTTGTAAGCGAAAGCATCTCCAAACTGAATAATGCCTTATCCGAGGGGCGCTATTTTTATGTCGATGCTATTAACGAAGGTGTGTTGCTTTATGATACCGGAGAATATAAATTGGCGACGCCCCAAGAATTGGATTATGCAAAAATCAAGGAAATAGCTAATGAATATTATGACGAAAAATTCCTCGATGCAATAAGACATTTTCAACACTTCGAGTTAGATTATTCTCATCCGGATTATAAATTTTGCGCTTTCGACTTACATCAAGTTGCAGAGTGTCTGATTAAGACGGTCGTATTGGTATACGCTCTTTACGGTCATAAGGAACATGATCTTAAATTTCTGCTCAACAAGAGCAAAGGTTATACCCCGGAATTGGTAAAAGTGTTTCCGCGAGATACGGCGGAGGAGAAACGTCTGTTCGAGCTTTTGCGGCGCGCCTATCTGGAAGCCCGCTACAACAAAAAGAATTTCATCGTCACGAAAGAAGATATCGACGCGTTAAAGCCGAAAGTCGAGCAGTTGAAACAAGTCGTCGAAGAGGTCTGCCGCGAACGCATTGCCTATTACGAAAGTCAGATCGGGAGATAGCCATAACGCAGGAGCAGATCATACAACTCTTTGAGGGTAACAGTCTTAGCACCATAACTCTTTTTTCGTCAAAAGCGGTATTATACAACTTTTTCGTTAAGCCGAACGAGCAAAGCGAAATTTATTTCGGCTTTGCCGCGGCGAGAAAAAGTGCATGGAATGAACGCAACGCAGGAGCGAGGCGATGGGCTGTACTTGGCGTACTGCCCATTGCCGAGCGACAAGGCGCGGCGGTAGAATGCCGCTTTTCACGAAAAAAAACGAAAAATCAGATTATTATACGCTTCTTCACAAACTGCTCCCTGAATTGCTGGGGAGTGAAGCCTCGCATGCGCTTGAAGATGCGGTTGAAGTTGGAGATGTTGTTGAAGCCGCAGCGATAGGCGATGTCGGCGACGGAGTTGGTAGGCTCGTCGACCAGCAGGCGCGCGACGGCGCTTACCCGTATCTCGTTGAGGCAGTCGATGAAGTTGTTGCCGGTGCGCAGCTTGATGAAGCGACTGAAAGAGGAGGTCGACATATTGACCAGCGCAGCAACGGTGGAGAGCGATATATGTTCGCTGTAATGGCGTTCGAGATACTCCATGACCAGCTTCACGCGGCGCGAGTCGTAGAGGGTGACGCCCGAGGAGAACATCTGGTGCGAAAGCACCTCGCTGCTCCCGTCCAAAGAGAGCGTATGCAGCAGCCTCAGTAAGATGAGCATGGAGTTGAAGGTGTCGGTAGAGGCCAGCAGCTCGTCGAGCAAAGGCTTGGCGCTGAGAATGGTGCGACGCGAAAAGGCTATGCCGTGCGTGGCGCGTTCGAGCATCCGGGCGATAAGGCGGAACTGCTTCTTGCGGAACATGCCGCCCTCGAACAGATCGGCGCTCATCTGTATCGTTATCTCGTATATGTCGTTGGAGCGGCAGTTGTGGTTGACCCATGCGTGTTCGAGCGTGGGGCCCGTGATGAGCACCAGTTCGAGGTCGTCGATCTCGGATGTGTGGTCGCCGACGATACGCTGCGCGCCGGCGGCATTTTCGATATAGTTCAGCTCGAAAAGCGAGTGGACGTGGATCGGAAAGTTGAACGAGGTCTTATGTCGTTCGAACACGGCGAAACACTCCTCGCGGCTGACGGGCGGTATCTCGGTAAGGATCGAGCTTATCATCTTTCGGCGGATTGTACAATGCGTTTGAAGTCGGAGAGCATAAGCACGTCGTCGCGCGAGGCGAAACGGCGCATGTCCTCGGCCGAGGCGTGGCCGGGGTAGCTCGCATAGAAGTGCCCCTCGCGGTCGTGGGCATTGCGCCACAGCAGCAGGTGGCTGCATCCGGTCGAGCAGGCATACTCGGCCAGCACGGCCGTAAACCAGTCGTTCTGCGGGATGCCCTCATAGCCGCACTCGCATATCGCCCAGAGCTTGTCGTGCTTATCGGCGAAGGCGCGCGCAATCCCGGACTTGGTCTTCATCTGAGAGAGAAATTCGTCGGCACTCCCGTACTGGTAGATGTCGAAGCCTACGATATCGACATAGTCGTCGCCCGGGTATCGTGCTGCGAACTGCCGCTCGTCGGCATAGTCGGCCATGGAATAGGCCACGACGATGTTGTGCACGCCGCGGCTGCGCAGGCGGTCGATCGTCTCGCGCCACAGCACTTTATAATCATCGTCGGAACATAGCTCGGCGCCCCACCAGAACCAGCTGCCCGACATCTCGTGATAGGGGCGGAATATGACCGGAGCGAGACTGCCGTCGTCGCGGCGCAGGCTAAGAAGGAAGTCGGCCAGACGGTCGATCCAAGCCATATACCGGTCGTGCAGCGCCCCGCCGGAGATGATCGACGATACGACTTCGGCCGACGACACGTCCCACGCATCGCCGCCCGTGAGCGGGTTGCGCGGATGCCACGAGAGGGCGTTCACACCGCCCATACGATCGACCGAGAGCATGTTGCGCCGCATGGCATCGAACGGCACACCGTCGAGGTTGCGCAGCGAATCGAGTTCGAGATGCCCCAGATCCCAGCCGAAAAGGGAGGGATAGTCGCCCGTCACGTCGCGCACGTCGCTGCGGCCGTCGCCCGCATCGACCCACCCCACGCCATACGACAAGTCGTCCTGATGTCCGAGCATGACCCCGCGCGAGGCGCAGCGGTCGAGAGCTTCGAACAATCCGGTCGCGGCGGCATCGGCCTGGCTGTCGCACAATGATTTATATGCGCAGGCCGGCTTGTCGGCGCATGCGGCCGCAAGCAGCGGCGAGAAGATGATAGTGGCAAGGATACGATTCATTGCAAAAATAGTATTGAAATTTGTTTAAGCCTGTACAAAATTACGGTTATTCCGCCAGCCTCGCTTGTACTATTTTGACTTTTCATAATACTTTCCAGTTACAACCGTCACAAAGATCAGCAATTTATAAAAAAATACAAAAGTTAACGAAAATTTAATGATGCCTAATTAGTATTGCAGCGGGTTAAAATAGTATTAATATACTGTATTTATATATAGTAATTTTGCATTACGGATAAGGCCGGACAGTTTTCCGCAAACCGGCCGCAGCCGAGAGGCAGAAAACAGAGAGAGAAATTCAACCAAAAACCACCCGCATTTGAAACGTCTGACACTCATAGCCGTTGCAATCGCCGCCCTCGCGGCTGTCGGCTGCACGAATACCCCCCCCCGCAAAAATAGCGGGAACAGCTTCGCCTGCGTCGTCGACGGGCACTTCGTCCGCGACTCGAAGCCCTATCGCTTCATAGGCGCCAACTTCTGGTACGGCGCAATACTCGCCTCAACGGGCGAGGGCGGCGACCGCGAACGCCTCGCGCGCGAGCTGGACGCGATGCAGCACGTAGGCATCGACAATCTGCGCATACTCGTCGGCGCCGACGGCGAGCGCGGCATCCCCTCGAAGGTCGAGCCGACATTGCAGACCGCACCGGGCGTATACGACGATGCGCTGCTCGACGGACTGGACTACCTCATGGCCGAGCTCGGACGGCGCAACATGACGGCCGTGCTCTACCTGAACAACTCGTGGGAGTGGAGCGGCGGCTATACGCAGTATCTGGCGTGGGCGCGCGGCGACAAGGCGCCTGTGCCGAGCATCGACGGCTGGCCGGCATACATGGCATACGCCGAGGAGTTCATCCGCTCGGACGAGGCGCAACGCCTATTCGACGACCACGTCCGCTTCATCCTCTCGCGCACCAACCGTTACACCGGAACGGCATACGCGGACGATCCGGCCATATTCTCGTGGCAGATCGGCAACGAGCCCCGCGCATTCTCCGACTCCAACAAAGAGGCTTTCGCCGGGTGGATCGAACGCACGGCGCGTCTGATACGCAGCCTCGACCCCAACCACATGATATCTACCGGCTCGGAGGGCCGGCACGGCTGCGAGCAGGATATGGAGCTGTGCCGCAGAATACACGAGCTTCCCGAAATCGCATACGTCAACTGCCATATATGGCCCTACAACTGGGGCTGGATAACGCCCGAAGGCATGGAGGCCGAGCTGGCCGAGGCCATAAGGCTTACCGACGACTACATAGCACAACACGAGGCACTGGCCGGCGAGTTGGGCAAACCGCTGGTAATAGAGGAGTTCGGCTTTCCGCGCGACGGCATGCGATTCGCGCCCGGCACCCCGACCGTATGCCGCGACGCCTACTACGAACATCTATTCTCGCTCGTATGCCGCGCAGCCGCCCGGCAGGGCGCACTGGCCGGCTGCAACATCTGGGGCTGGGGCGGCGAGGCGCAACCGGCCTCCGACCATATCTTCTGGCAGCGCGGCGACGACTACACGGGCGACCCGGCGCAGGAGGAGCAGGGGCTCAATTCGGTATTCGCCTCAGACGAGTCGACCCTCGCCACGATAGCACGCGCCAACCGACAGCTCGAAAAAGACCGAAACAACGAAGACGAGATATGAAACGCTTTATTATATATATGTATGCTCTGCTGGCGGCAATGTCCGCCGGCACGACCGCTATTATGGGCGCAGAGCCGCTGGCCGTGCGCTCGGGCAAGATCGTCGGCGCCGAAAGCGGCGAACCGCGGCCGCTGCACGGCGTATCGCTGGCATGGCACCACTTCGCCGACCGATACTACAATGCCGACGTAGTCCGCACGCTGCACCGCAGCTGGGGAGCCGACGTGATAAGGGCTGCCGTGAGCGTAGAGCTGGGAGACGGCTATCTGGCCAACCCCCGAAGGGCTATGCGTGCGCTCGAAACCGTCGTCGAGGCCTGCATCGAGGAGGATTGCTACGTGGTGATAGACTGGCACTGCCACCACATACGCACCGAGGAGGCCGTCGGCTTCTTTACCGAGGCGGCACGCCGCTGGGGCGACAAGGCCAATGTGATATACGAGATATACAACGAGCCCGAAAACGACACGTGGAGCGAAGTCAAGGCATACGCCGAGAGGGTCGCAGCGGCGATACGCGAGATAGACCCCGACAACATCATCATAGTAGGCTCTCCGCACTGGGACCAGGACGTCGACATCGCGGCCGACGACCCGCTGACGGGGTACGACAACATCGCATACTCGTTCCACTTCTACGCCGACACCCACCGTGCCGAGAACATGGAGCGATGCGACTACGCCCTGTCGAAGGGGCTGCCGCTGATCGTATCGGAGTGCGGAGCCATGGATCATCTCGGTGGCGGCGAGGTAAACTACGAGTGGTGGGGACGCTGGATGCAGTGGGCCGAACGCAACGACATAGGCTGGATCGCATGGTCGCTTTCGGACAAGGTGGAGACATGTTCGATGCTGCGCCACGGGGCACCGGCCGAAGGCGGCTGGGGCATAGACGATCTGAAAGACTGGTCGCTGCTGGTCATAAGCTCGCTCAAACAGAAAACGAACGAAAACAGATAAGGTATGAAAAGAGTGTTATTGACGCTGGCGCTCGCGGCAGGCATGGCCTCGGCCCAGGCGCAGAAGTTCGAAGGGCTGGCGCTCACGCCGCAAATGGGCTGGAACTCGTGGAACAAATTCGCATGCGACATCGACGAGGAGCTGGTGCGCGAGACGGCCGATGCGCTGGTGGAGACGGGTCTGGCCGCCGCAGGATACGTATACATCAACCTCGACGACTGCTGGCACGCCGCGGAGCGCGATGCCGACGGATTCATACAGTGCGACGCCGACCGCTTCCCCTCGGGCATAGCCGCGCTGGCCGACTACGTGCACGAGCGCGGATTGAAGCTGGGCATATACTCCGACGCCGGACGCCACACCTGCGGCGGACGCCTCGGCTCGTTCGGCCACGAGTATCAGGACGCCTTGCAGTATGCGCGCTGGGGCGTAGACTATCTCAAATACGACTGGTGCGAGACCGAGAACATCAACGCGCGCGGTGCCTACACGCTGATGCGCGACGCCCTCTATGCCGCCGGACGCCCGATACTATTCTCGATGTGCGAGTGGGGCGACAACAAACCGTGGGAGTGGGCTGCCGACGTGGCGCACTCGTGGCGCACGACGGGCGATATATGGTGCTCGTTCGACGAGGTGCTCGAACACGGCACGTGGCGCGCATGGAGCGTGATGCACATCCTCGACATGACGGCCGGTCTGAGGCGTTACGCCGGCCCCGGCCACTGGAACGACCCCGACATGCTCGAAGTGGGCAACGGACTGACACACAACGAGGATCGTGCGCACTTCACGATGTGGTGCATGCTCTCGGCACCGCTCATACTGGGCAACGACATACGCACGGTCGACCCCAAGACGCTATCGATACTGCTCAACGGCCGCGTGATAGCCATCGATCAGGACCCGCTGGGCGTGCAGGGATACCGCTTCATGCGCGAGGGCGATCTGGAAGTATGGCTCAAACCCCTCGCCGGGGGACACTGGGCATTCTGCCTGCTGAACCGCGGCAAGGAGGATATAACCTATACGATCGACTGGCCGCGCTTCGACTGGACCGACGAGGAGGTATCGAAGCTCTCGACCGACTTCTCGACCATGACATACGAGATAGAGAACCTGTGGGTCGAAGGTAAAAAGTCGGCCGAGGGGACGACAAAAAAGGCCAAGACGGTAACCGTACCCTCGCACGACGTGGTGCTCTACCGTCTCGCACCCAAGAGATAAAACACACGATATGAAACGCTTGTTACACTTATTGATTCTGGCCGCATGCTGCTCGGGCACGGCCGGTGCGCGCGGCCTGGTCGAAAGCAAGGTGGCATGCACGCAGGACTGGATATACCAGAGCGAAGTATTCTTCAACATCATGCTTACGGCCGGCGAGCAGCCGGCGACGGGCGTAGTGGAGCTGAGGGTGGAGACGGACAAGGGTGCTGCCGTATGCGCCATGAGCCAGAGCTACTCTATCGCTGCCGGCGCGCCCGAGGCAGTGCAGTTCCGCCTGAGCGGGCTGCCGGCGGGATTCTACCGCGCGACGCTGTTCGACGACAGCGAAACGAGCGAGGCGTGGAATTTCGGCGTGAGACCCGACGAGGTGCTCTCGCCGCGCGATGCGCAGGCCGACTTCTGGCCATTCTGGCAGCGCACGCTCGACGAGTTGGCCGCCGTGGCTCCCGAATACCGGCTCGAACGCGACCGCGCACGCTCGGGACGCCTGCGCGATGTATATACGGTCGAGATGCGCTCGTGGGGCGGAGAGACCATACGCGGATACTGGGTCGTACCCAAGGGTCGCGGACAGTGGCCCGCCATAGTGTGCTACATGGGTTACGGTGCCGAGCCGTACTGCCCCGAGGCCGACGCGCGCGGCGACGTGGCCGAGTTCGTGCTCTCGCACCGCGGGCAGGGGCTCAACAAGCCCACGAACAGCTACGGCGACTGGATACGCCACAACCTCGGCAGCCGCGACGCATACTACTACCGCGGCGCATTCATGGATGCCGTGCGGGCGATAGACTTCGTCGCGAGCCGTCCGCAGACCGATCCGCGCAACATATTCGTCGAGGGCGGCTCGCAGGGCGGTGCGCTGACGCTGGTGGCAGCCTCGCTCGACAGCCGTGTAGCGGCCGCAGCACCCTTCGTGCCGTTCCTGTCGGATTTTCCGGATTATTTCGAGATCGTCGAATGGCCGAAGGCACCAGTGATGGAGGAGGCCGCACGCCGCGGCATAGACCGGGACAGCCTCTACCGCATGCTGTCGTATTTCGACGTCAAGAACTTCGTCGAACATATCCGGTGCCCCGTGCTGATGGGCTTCGGCTTGCAGGACGACGTATGTCCGCCGCACACCAACTTCGCGGGATACAACAACATACGCACGGCAAAGCGCTGGGAGGTATTTCCCCGCAGCGGCCACCACGTCGAGCGCGAGGAGGGCTGGTGGCGCGCCCGCAGCGAGTTTTTCGACGAGCATACGACACGCTGAGTCAGCCCGGCGGACGATCCGAAACCACACATATCGACAAAACACAGCAAACACAACCGCAAGAATATGAAACAAATTATCCCAAACAACTAAAATTACACCTATGAACAAATTTACATCAACGGTGGTTGCGCTCTTTCTGAGCGTAGCCGCGATGGCTCAGGGTTATCGCATCAGCGGCACGGTGACATCGGCCGCCGACGGGCAACCCATGCCGGGTGTCAGCATCAGTGAGCAGGGTACCAGCAACGGCGTGTCGACCAACATCGACGGCACGTACTCGATTACGGTACGCTCGGCCGGCGAGGCGACGCTCGTGTACTCGTTCCTCGGTTACAGGAACGAGACCAGACAGGTCAACAAGAGCATGACCGTCGTGGACGTGGCTCTGGCCGAAGAGAGCGAGTCGATCGACGAGGTGGTCGTGGTCGGTTACGGCGTGCAGAAGCGCTCCGACCTGACCGGTTCGATCGCATCGATCTCGGCCGAGAAGCTGAAAACATCGGCCATAACCAATGCCGACCAGATGTTGCAGGGACGCGTGGCCGGCGTGCAGGTAACGCAGAACTCGGGCGCTCCGGGCGGTGCGGCCTCGATCCGCGTGCGCGGCGCCTCGTCGATTACCTCGTCCAACGAGCCTCTGTACGTGATCGACGGCATACCTTTCTCGGGCGACGGCAACGATATCGGCGGCTTCGACTGGGCAGGCGGCACGGGCGGTCAGACCAAGGTCAACCCCCTCTCGACGATCGCTCCGTCGGACATCGTGTCGATGGACGTGTTGAAGGATGCCTCGGCAACGGCCATATACGGTTCGGCCGGCGCCAACGGCGTAGTGATAATAACCACGCGCCGCGGCGAAAAGGGGCAGATGAAGCTCAACTACGACGGCTATGCCGCATGGCAGCAGCAGGGCAGAAAAATCGAGATGATGAACCTGCCGCAGTATGCCCGTTTCCAGAAAGAGATAGCCGATATGTATCCCTCGATACAGGTCGACGACTCGCTGCTCGACCCCACGATTCTGGGCGACGGAACCGACTGGCAGGATGAGATATTCCGCACGGCATTCACGCACTCGCACTCGGTGTCGTTCTCGGGCGGTACGGACAAGTTCCAGTTCGCAGGCTCGGGAGGCTACATGTCGCAGGACGGTACGATATACGGCTCGGGATTCGAGCGTTACAACGCCCGCTTCAACGGCGACGGCCAGATCAACAAGTGGCTGCGCGCAGGCGGTTCGCTCGCCTTTACCCACACCGACGAGACCATAACGCGTCAGGACGGCAACGACGGCGTAATCATGGGCGCACTGTCGATGATGCCCTCGGTGCCCGTGTACGACTTCAACGGAGAGTTCGCCACACCCACCTCGACCTACGCTTCGTCGGCCTACAACCCTCTGTGGCAGGCCGAATCGCAGACCAACACCCTCTCGCGCAACCGCACGATGGGCAACTTCTATCTGCAAATCGATCCCGTCGAGGGGCTGAACATACGCACCGAGTTCGGCTTCGACCTGTCGGACAACAAGAACGACAGCTTCATGCCGCGCTACGACTTCGGTCAGGCCACGAGCAAGATCAACCAGATCATGAGCCGCCGCGACCACTCGATATTCTGGATATGGAAGGCATACGCCACCTATAACAAGACATTCGCCGAGAAGCACAACATCTCGGTAATGGCCGGATTCGAGGCGCAGAAGAGCGCATGGGACGGCACGACGCTCATCAAGCAGGGTCTGTCGAGCGACGATATAACGGTCATCACGTCGGACGGCGTGTTCGGTTCGAACAGCGGCTGGAAAGACAAGACGACCAAGGTATCGGCATTCGCCCGCCTCAACTACAACTACGACGAGCGCTACCTGCTGACGGCTACGTTCCGCGCCGATGCCTCGTCGAAGTTCGGCCCCAGCAACAAGTGGGGCTTCTTCCCCTCGGCGGCCTTCGCATGGCGTATCTCCAACGAGCAGTTCCTGCGCGACTCGGAGGTGCTGTCGAACCTGAAACTGCGTCTTGGCTACGGTCTGGTGGGCAACGACAACATCGGAACGTACAAGTACGGATCGACGATGCAGACGATGCTCTCGCCCTTCCCCGGCGCCAACTCGTCGTACATACCCTCGAACATCTCCAATGCCAACCTCAAATGGGAGGCATCGGAGCAGTACAACCTGGGTGTAGACTTCGGCATGATAAACAACCGCATATCGCTCTCGGTAGATCTCTACCAGAAGGACACGAAAGATCTGCTGTTGCAGGTGTCGACGCCCTCGTACATGGGCAACAAGATCCAAGCCCCCTACGCCAACATCGGCAAGGTGCGCAACCGCGGCGTAGATATCGCGCTTAACCTCGTGCCGGTAGAGCGTCCCGACTTCACGTGGAATTCGAACATCATCGTATCGGTCAACCGCAACGAGGTGCTCGGCCTCAACGACGACTCGCAGGTCATCTACAACGGCGTAGACGTATACTTCGGAGCGGCGTTCAAGACCGCATCGCTCATCAAGGTAGGCCAGCCCATAGGCGTATTCTACGGATACACGACCGAGGGCTATTTCCAGAACGAGGAGGACGTATTGCAGCACGCCGTGCAGGTCGAGGACGGCAACAACCCCGGCAAGAACCTGTACAACAAGATGAACGGCGTATATACGGGCGATATCAAATTCAAGGACCTCGACGACAGCGGCTCGATAGATGCGGCCGACCAGTCGATCATCGGCGACCCCAACCCCGACTTCACTTACGGCTGGACCAACACGTTCAACTATAAGAACTGGGAGCTGACCGTAGGTCTGAACGGCGTTGTCGGCGGCGACATCCTCAACATAGCACGCTACCGCGTCGAGTCGCTCAGCAGCTCGTGGGACAACCAGTCGGCACGCATGGCCGACCGCGCGCTGATCGCGACCGACGAGCTGGGCAACGACTATCTGGCCAACCCGGCCACGGCCGTGGCGCCCCGCTTCGCCCCCAACGACATCAACGGCAACCGCCGCATGAGCGACCGCTGGTTGGAGGACGGCACCTATCTGCGCATACAGAATGTAACGCTGGCCTACAACTTCCCGCGCCGCTGGTTGCAGAAGGCCTCGATACAGAGCCTGAAACTCTACGTGACGTTGCAGAACCTCTACACGTGGACCAACTACTCGGGCTACGACCCCGAGATCGGTGCGTTCAACCAGTCGGCAGGCATGCAGAACTACGATATGGGACGCTACCCGACACCCCGCATGTATATCGTCGGTCTGAATATCGGTTTCTAATACCCCGTCAGCAATGAAAAAGATGAAAAACATATTCAAGATATTAGCGGCATCGGCAGCGCTTCTGGCTACCGGCTGCGAGAACTTCCTTACGGTCGATCCTCAGGACTCGCTGGTAAAGGAGAATTACTACAACAGCCCCGAGGCCGTGCGCGCCAACACCGCATCGCTCTACGGCTCGGTATGGTTCGACTTCACGTGCCGCTTCCAGTACATGGGCGGCGACATGCTCTCGGGCGACCTGTTCTACACCTACTCGGACGAGGGTCAGTTCTATCTGAACACCGTAACCGACAACAACCAGTATTCCAACGCGGGCTGGCAGGGACTCTACAACGTGGTCTCTTACGCCAACTCGGTAATACACGACATGCCCGAGGCGGCACGCGCCAACGGCGTATCCGAAAAGGTCATCGAGAACGCACTGGGCGAAGCCTATCTGTTCCGTGCGCTGGCATACTACATACTGACCGAGTACTGGCACGAGGTTCCTATAATAACCGACGCCGAGAAGCTCATCACATCGGGCAACACGCAGGACATATACGTGCCGCGCGCCACGCAGCGCTCGCTCTACCGCTTCATATACGAGGATTTGGAGCGCGCCATAGAGATGCTGCCCGAGCAGGATTCGGAGAGCGGCCGCGTCGACCGCTGGTCGGCCAAGGGTCTTATGGCCAAAGTATGCCTCACGCGGGCATGCTACGAGAAGAACAACGGCGGATACGAGGACGACACGCAGGACTACTTCGAGCTGGCCAAGAGCTATGCCAAGGAGGTAATTACCAACGGTCCGGCGCTGCACCGCAACTTCTCGGAGCTGTTTGAGATAACGCCCGAAAACACATCCGAGACGCTTATCGCCGTGCAGTGCATCACGGGCGGCTACGGCTACGGCAACAGCCGCTCGGTGGAGTGGGGACGCAACGGCGTGCTGACCGGCGTAAGCTGCTGGGGCGCGGGCAAGGCACCCACGCTGTCGTTGCAGGAGGCCTTCGAGGAGCATCCGGCCGACGGACGCCGCCGCTGGACATACATGCAGTCGGGCGACGTATATCCCACGCTGGCCGTGGGCGAGAGCGACTACTACGGCAACGGAGAGGTTGACTTCTCAGGCGGATACGTATACCGCAACACGTCGTCGGACCTTACGACCGAGGCTCCGAACGAGGGTCTGGCGCATATCAAGAAGTATATAATCAACTCGAACGGCGGTGTCAACATCGGCACCATGCAGGACGGCTCCAACAACCTCTACCTGCTGCGCACGGCCGACGTATACTTCGTCTACGCCGAGGCGTGTCTGGCAGGTGACCTTTCGGCCACGCTTACCGACGCCGAGGCCATAGGCTACATAAACGAGGTGCTGAACCGCGGAGGCGACTCGGATGCCGGCTATACGGTGGAGTCGCTGAGCTACACCGACCTGCTTAAAGAGCGCCGCAAGGAGTTCGCATTCGAGGGAATCAACTGGTTCGACATACAGCGCCTGTCGTATCTCTCGGCACAGGCCGCTCTCGACTACATCAACACCATGTATCGCGACAAGATATGGGTGTTCAACTGGGAGAAGTACAACAAGGACTACCCCGACGCCACCGAGGCCAACCAGTACGAGGCCATGAACAAGCCCGGCCGCGAGTACTACACGCGCCAGTGGTATACGCGCGTCGATCAGGAGGTATATACCGACGTAGGCACGGGCAGCAATATCGACACGTCGAACCGCGCCGCAGCCATAGTCCTTACGGAGCGCAACCTCGAAATAGCGCTGCCCGCCGACGTGGTGACGAAGGCCCCGATCCTCAACGGCGAGGCGGTCGACTACTATGCAGAATAACACAAAAAAACGAACAACATCATGAAAAGCATATTCAAGAGTTTGATGCTCGTCGCGGCGGCCGCTGCGATGCTGACTCAGGCGGGATGCGAGGACAGAAATGTCAACGACCCGCAGAGCGACGCCACGCCGTCGATCAAATACATACGTCCGACCGACCCCGCGCTGGCCGACAAGCTGCTCGAAAGCAGCCCCATGGGCGAGACGATAGCCATTATCGGCAGCGGCTTGGAGGGCGTAGTTGAGATATTCTTCAACGACGTGAGGGCCGAGCTCAACCCCACGCTCGTTACCGAACACTCGATCATCTGCAACGTGCCGGCGGTAATGCCCACCGAGATCACGAACACGATGACCCTGAAAACGGGCAAGGGCAACATCTGCGTATATGACTTCGCCGTCGACATCCCCGTGCCCTTCATCACGGGCACCTCGTGCGAGTGGGCCAAGGCCGGCTCGGAGATGACGCTCTACGGCAGCTATCTCTTCCCCTACGAAGAGAGCAACACCTTCGACGTGACATTCCCCGGCGGCAAGACCGCCCAGATCAAGTCGTTCGACTCGTCGTCGATAACGGTCGTCGTACCCGACGGAGCACTCGAAGGCACCATATCGGTCGAGGGCGAGTACGGCATCGGCATGACCAAATTCTCGTACAGGGAGAGTACCGGCATGTTCATCGACTGCGAGAACGTAGCCGTATGGGACGGATGGAGCTATTCGGGCGCATATGTGCATGACGACGAGGAGAGCATCGACGGCAGCTACATCGAGCTGACCGGCTCGGCCGCCGCCTGGAACTGGAACACGTCGGGTCTGGCGCTCTTCTTCAACAACGTGCTCGAAGACGGCACGAGCCGCCAGCCCCTGCTGCCGCTCGACGCCGATCCGGCCGAGTATGCGCTCAAATTCGAGTGCCGCATCAACGCATGGAGCGATTTGTGGGCTTCGATGTGGTTCGCAGGACAGTACAACACCTTCTCGATCGACGGCGAGGAGGCGCAGTACCACTGGAAACCCTTCGCCGACGATTCGGTCGTCAAGGGCGAGTGGACTACCGTGACCATTCCGCTGAGCGACTTCAAGGTCGACAAGGAGGAGACGGTCAACGACCGCACGCTCTCGCGCGGCGATATGGGCAACTTCTACATATTCTTCTTCGGCGGACTGGCCGACGAGGCCAACGCCGGCACGCCAATCAGCGTCTACATCGACAACTTCCGCATAGTGCGTCAATAAACAACAGTCAGAGTCTTATGAAAAGAAAACTTATAAACATGGCATTGGTGCTGGCGGGAGCGTTTACGCTGGCTTCATGCAGCGAAGACAACGAGTTCCCGTGGGACGGCACCGACAAGGGCGCCACAGTGCTCGAAGCCTTCGGCCCGAAGGTCAACCGCCGCGGCGACATGACCATAATCGGCAAGAACCTGCAAAACGTGCAGGCGGTGATATTCCCCGAGTCGATACGCGTCACGGACATAGAGCGCATCTCCGATGAGAAGATACGCGTGGTGGTGCCCTACGAGGCTGCGGCGGGGCGTCTGACGCTGGAACTGGCCGGCGGCAAGACTATCGTATCGGCCTCGGAGATCGTGTATGTCGAGACATTCGCCCCTCCCACCGTATCCATGGGCGAGGGCGTAGAGTCGGTACGCTCGGGCGACGAGATAACCATCGACGGCGACTACCTCTATAATGTTGCGACGGTATCGTTTGCCGGCAATGCCGACGTGGCCGCCGACGACGAGGAGATGATCGTATCGATCGACCGCCACCGCATCGTGGTGCGCGTGCCGAAACAGGCGCTGAGCGGCAGCATCAAGATCGCCGACGCCGAGGGCATCAACGTATACTCCGAAAACGAGATCGTCGTGCGCCAGCCCGTAATAGAGAAGGTGGCTCCGCTGACCGTCAAGGCCGGCGAGAAGATCACGATAACGGGCAGTGACGTCGATCTGATCGAGAGCGTGACGTTCGCCGACGGCTCCAAGACGGATGCCGTCGAGGTCGTAGACCGCAAGTCGGTACGCGTAGAGGTTCCGGCGACGGCCACCGACGGCAAGATCAGGGCCGTATCGTATGCCGGCGTCGAGACCGAGAGCGAGGATGCTCTGACGCTGACCCTCCCCACCGGCCTTAGGGTCGAGGCCGCCGACCGCTTCAAGGCCGGCAGCGAAGTGACGGTATCGGGCAAGGATCTCGATCTGGTGACCGCCCTGTCGTTCGCCTCGGCCGAAGCCGCATTCGACTACGACGCCGAGAGCGGCTCGCTCACGGCTGCGATACCCGCAACGGCCGTAGACGGCGCGCTGACGCTCACGCTGGCGAACGGCACGACGGTCGAGACCGAGGCCGTAGAGCTCGTCAAGGCCGAGGTTGCCGCCGTATCGCCCACCGAGCTGGTGGCCGGAGGGCAGATCACGGTTACGGGCAGCGATCTCGACCTGATAACCGAAGTGAAGATCAACGGCGCGGCGCACGAGTTTACCGCGACTGAGACATCGATCGTAATAACCACGGGCAACACATCGCAGTCGGGCAGGATAACCCTCGCGCAGCAGAACGGCGTGAAGGTCGAGCCGACCGACGAGGTGCACTTTACCTACGACAGCTTCGTCGTCGTAAACTCGGCTCCCGACAGCGCGGCCATAGGCGACGAGATAACGATCACGGGTTCGAACTTCAACATGATCGAAGCGATCCTCTTCGGCGAGGCGAAAGTAACGTCGTACACCAAGCGCGAGGATACCGAGATGTCGTTCCTCATACCGTCGAACGTCGAGACGGGCAGCTATCCCATGACATTCCGCCTTACCACGGGCGAGGAGGAGACCTCGCCGCAGACGATCGAGATCCGCGGCGCCATAGCCACTACGGTCATCTGGGAGGGCAGCGCCTCGCTGGGCACAGCATGGGACTGGAATGCCGGCGTACATATCTACGACCAGTCGCTGTGGCGCAAGATAGCCGTAGGCGCTACGCTCAACTTCGACTTCGCGTGCGACACCGCGGCGAGCACCTACTGGCAGCTCAAACTGCTGGCCAACGGCTCGATGCCGCCCTCGTTCCCCGGCAACGAATGGGGCGTGGTGGAGATGCAGGCCGACGACACGACATACTCGATCCGTCTCACGCAGGAGGACTTCGACCTGATATGGGCCGGCGGCCTCAACGTCGTTGGCTATGCGCTCGACATAAAGAAGATCTACGTCACGTGGCAGACCTCGTCGACCGAACCAGTATACTTTACCGATCTGATGCTGGTCGACTATGAGGAGCACGGCAACCACAACGGTTCGTTCGACGGCTCGTGGGGCGGCGTGGGCAACGTCCTCGAAGACGAAGCCGGCAACCACTACATCGAGTCGACCGAGTCGGCCGCCGAGAACTGGCTCGTGAACTGCAACCACCAGGCCGACGGCGCCCCCGCGCCCGTAGTCGAGGATGCCTCGCTCTACGTGGTCAAGTACGACGTGCGCATAGCCGACGGCACAGCGGGCGCTTCGCAGGCTCAGATGCAGATCGTACTGGGCGACAACTGGAACTGGGTCGGTGCGGGACTCTTCCCCGAAAGCACCGGCGGCAAGTGGATTACCGTGACGGTCGACGCGCTGTCGCTGTCGGGCGCACTGGACTGCTCGGCGGGCACCAACGGCATCTACGGAGGTCCGTTCCCCGCAGGCATCGCGATCGACAACCTGCGTCTGTCGCTCAAATAGCAAACACCGCCCGGCCGGGCGCGGCAAACGTCGCGCCCGCGACGGTCGGGACAAAACAACAGGCTGAAACATGAACAGACATTTCGCATTATCATTAGCGACAGCGGCAGTACTATGTACGGCTGCCTGCTCGTGCGGCGATACGTCCGATACGCCGCAACCGGTAACGCCGCGCGTGGAGTCGCAGTCGCCCGTATCGGGTGCGACGGACATCGCTATCGAGCCGGGGTGCATCGAGATCGTCTTCGAACGCCCCGTAACGCTGGCCGACGCCTCGGGCGTGGGCCTTACGCCCGAAGCCCCGGTCGAGATCAAGGTGCAGAACCGCAGCGCGACGATTTCATACGGACAGCTCGAATACCAGACCGACTACACGCTGCATCTTGCGGCAGGAACGCTGGCCGACAAGTCGACCGGCGCCCCCTCCGAGACGATCACGGTACGCTTCCGCACGGTCGACAAGCCCTATACGCCGCCGACGGAGCCTGCAAAGACGCTCGTTACGGCCGATGCCATGCCCCGGGCGCAGAGAGTCTACGACTATCTGTGGCAGCAATACGGCCACAAAACCCTCTCGTCGGCCATAGCCAAGGTAGCATGGAACACCGATGAGATCGACTGGATCGAGAAGTGGACGGGCAAGTATCCGGCAATAGCCACATTCGACTACATTCATCTGGCTTCGTCGCCCTCGAATTGGATCGACTATACAGACATCGGCATCGTAAAGGACTGGTGGCAGGCGGGAGGTCTCGTCTCGGCATGCTGGCACTGGAACGTGCCCAAGTCGCAGTCGGCAGCCGCCGGCGAGGTAACATGCACCCCGGACGAGACGACATTCCGCGCCGGAAACGCCCTTAAAGAGGGCACGTGGGAGAATGCTCGGATGAAGGCCGATCTGACGAAAATGGCCGACATGCTGCTGTTGCTTCAAGAGCAGGGCATACCCGTCATCTGGCGGCCGATGCACGAAGCGGCCGGCAACACCTACGAATACCCGGGCGGCAAGGCGTGGTTCTGGTGGGGATACGACGGCGCAGAGACATACGTGGCTCTGTGGCGCACGATGTTCGACTACTTCCGCGAGCGCGGCCTGCGCAACCTCATTTGGGTGTGGACGACGCAGACCAAGGATATCGATTTCTACCCGGGCGACGAATATGTCGACATCATAGGCCGCGACCTGTACGACATGACATCGGTACCGGATATCGCTTCGCAGTGGAATACGATCGTCAAGGCATTCCCGCACAAGATGATAACGCTGAGCGAAATGGGCAACGTGGCCGACATCGCCTCGCAGTGGGAGGCCGGCGCGAAGTGGAGCTACTTCATGCCGTGGTACGACTACGACAACGACTACACGTCGGCATACGCCCACCGGCACGCCACGATAGCATGGTGGAAGCGTGCGTTCGCATCGGAGGCAGTCCTCTCGCGCGACGATCTGCCCGATTTCCGCCAGACAGAACAAAATTAACGATAAACCCAATAGACAAGCAACAATATGACATTCGAAGAAAAGGTCGAGCTTTTGAGAAAGAGACACGAGGAGTTGTTAGCCCGCCCCAATTCTCCCGTCGAGGAGTCGAACGGAGTATACCGACGTTACAGTAATCCTGTCCTGACAGCGGCGCACGTGCCGTTGGAGTGGCGCTACGATCTATCGCAGCAGAGCAATCCGCTGCTGTTGGAGCGCATCGGAATCAACGCCGCATTCAACGCCGGGGCCATATTGCTCGACGGCCGCCACCTGATGGTGGTGCGCGTCGAGGGCGTCGACCGCAAGTCGTTCTTCGCCGTGGCCGAGAGCGCTGACGGCATCAGCGGCTGGCGCTTCTGGGACTACCCGATAACGCTGCCCGAGTGGGGCGAGCCGGCCACGAACGTATACGACATGCGTCTGACGCGTCACGAGGACGGCTGGATATACGGCATATTCTGCGTCGAGCGCAAGGACCACACGGCCGAGGACGACCTGTCGGCCGCAACGGCCGCGGCTGGCGTAGTACGCACCCGCGACCTGAAAACATGGGAGCGTCTGCCCGACATACGCTCGGCGAGCCAGCAGCGCAACGTAGTGCTGCACCCCGAGTTCGTGGATGGCAAATATGCGCTCTACACGCGGCCGGCCGACGGCTTCATCGACACGGGCAGCGGCGGCGGCATAGGCTGGGCGCTGGTCGACGACATGGAGAATGCCGTCATAGGCGACGAGAAGATAATCAACACCCGCCGCTACCACACCATAAAGGAGACCAAGAACGGCGAGGGCCCGCACCCGATCAAGACGCCGCAGGGCTGGCTGCATCTGGCGCACGGCGTAAGGAACTGCGCATGGGGACTGCGCTACGTGCTCTACATGTACATGACGGCACTGGACGACCCATCGCGCGTCACGGCCGAGCCTGGCGGATACTTCCTCGCGCCGCAGGGCGACGAGTTCATAGGCGACGTGGGCAACGTCGTATTCTCGAACGGCTGGATCGTCGAGCCCGACGGCCGCGTACTGATATATTACGCATCGAGCGACACGCGCATGCACGTGGCCGAGTCGAGCGTCGAGCGTCTGGTGGACTACTGCCTCAACACCCCCGCCGACGGCCTGACCACGGGCGCTTCGGTAAGGACGATCGTCGAGATGATCGACAAAAACCGCGGAAAGTAATGGCACGGCTGAGCGAAAAAATAGGCTACGGATTCGGCGACCTGTCCTCGTCGATGTTCTGGAAGATATTTACCTACTATCTGCCGTTCTTCTACTCGAACGTCTTCGGGCTGTCGCTCGCCGATGCCGGCTGGCTGCTGCTGATAACCAAGCTGTGGGACGCCGTATCGGATCCTCTGATGGGCATTCTGGCCGACCGCACCAAGACGCGCTGGGGCAAGTACCGGCCATATCTGCTGTGGGTGGCGCTGCCGTTCGCCGTGGCGGGCGTGCTGACATTCACTACGCCGGCATTCGGCTATACGGGCAAGCTGGTGTGGGCATACTGCACCTACATCCTCATGATGACCGTCTACACGGCCATAAACGTGCCCTACGGCGCCATGCTGGGCGTGATGAGCGCCGACCAGAGGGAGCGCAACGTATTCTCTTCCTACCGCATGTTCTTCGCCTACGGCGGCAGCTTCATCGCCGTGGCAATGTTCGAGCCGCTCTGCCGGCTGTTCGGCAACGACGCCGCGACAGCCTCGCAAGGGGGATTGAACATGCCCTCCGACCCGGCGGCATGGCAGACGGCGATGATAGTCATCGCGGCGATATGCTTCGGCTTCTTCCTGCTGTCGTTCATGCTGACGCGCGAGCGCGTCAACGTCGACAGCCGCGACGCAGGCATCGAGCAGGAGTCGAGCGTGGGACGCGACATCAGGGCGCTGCTGCGCAACGCGCCGTGGTGGATCCTGCTCGGCGTGTCGATATGCGTGCTGCTGTTCAACTCGATTCGCGGCGGCGCGGCGGCATACTACTTCGCCGACTATATCGACGGCGACAGCTTCATGGGGAGCATCTTCGGCCACAGTCTGCTGATTTCGTGCGCGATATTCCTGTCGGTGGGCGAGATAGCCAACATGCTGGGCGTGGTGCTGGCCGTGCCTCTGGCACGACGCATAGGCAAGAAAAACGCATACATAGCGGCCATACTCACGGCCGGCATCTTCACGGCGGCCTTCTATCCGCTGTCGGGCGAGGGTGCCGCGAGCTACTGGCTGATGCTGCTGTTGCAGGCCGTGATATCGGTCGGTGCAGGCGTCACGCTGCCGCTGGTGTGGTCGATGTTCGCCGATGTGGCCGACTACTCGGAGCTGCGCAACGGCAACAGCTCGGTGGGTCTCATATTCTCGTCGTCGTCGATGGCTCAGAAGTTCGGAGGCGCATTCGGCGGCTCGTTCGTGCTGTGGCTGCTGGCCGCATACGGATATATCGTGCCGGGGCAGGAGTCCGCCGCAGCGGCCGAGATCGTACAGAGCGGCAGCGCGATAGAGGGTCTGCGTTCGCTGATGAGTTGGATTCCGGCGCTGGCATGTCTGCTCGGAGCGCTGGTAATGTCGCTCTATCCCCTGAGCGACAGACGTATGACCGAGATACAGGCAGAGTTGAAACTAAAACGCGGAGAGGATGTTCGATAAGAAGGCTTTACAGGCGGAGATGCTCTCCGTGTTGCAGGACAACATACTCTCGTTCTGGCTCGACAGAATGGTCGACAGCGAGCGTGGAGGCTTCTACGGCCGCATCGGCGGCGACGGCGCTGTCGATGCCGACGCACCCAAAGGGGCGATACTCAACGCCCGCATACTGTGGGCCTTTTCGGCCGCATACCGCATAACGGGTCGCGAGGATTACCTCGCGGCCGCGACGCGCGCCGAACGGTATCTGATAGACCGCTTCTACGACACGCAGTTCGGCGGCGTATACTGGTCGCTCGACGCCGAGGGGCGGCCGCTCGACACCCGCAAGCAGTTCTATGCCCTCGGCTTCGCCCTCTACGGGCTGAGCGAATATGTCCGCGCCACGGGCGATCGGGAGGCGCTGCGATATGCCGTGGCGCTCTACGACGACATCGAGACCCGCAGCCGCGACCGCCGCTGCGGAGGCTATATCGAGGCGGCTACGCGCGACTGGCAGCCCATAGAGGATATGCGTCTGTCAGCCAAGGACCGCAACGACTGCAAGTCGATGAACACGCATCTGCATATAATCGAGCCGTATACCAATCTGTTGCGCGTATGGCGCAACGAGGAGCTCGTCGAAAGCGTACGCTCGCTGCTCGATACCTTCGAGCGGCATATAGTCGATCCGGCGACGGGTCATCTGCGTCTGTTCTTCGACGAGCAATGGCACCCCACAAGCCGGATCGTATCGTTCGGACACGACATCGAGGCGTCGTGGCTGCTCTACGAGGCGGCGACAACAGTGGGCGACGCGGAGACGGTCGACCGCTTCGGCGCGCTGGCACGGCGCATAGCCGCCGCGGCAGCCGAGGGGTTGCAGAGCGACGGCAGCATGATATACGAATCCGACGCGGCCACGGGGCACAGCGACACCGACCGCCACTGGTGGGTGGAGGCCGAGTGCGTGGTGGGGTACTACAACCTGTGGCAGGCATTCGGCGACCAGGAGGCTCTCGACCGCTCGCTGGCGGCATGGAGCTACATAAAGCGGCACCTTATCGACGGCCAGGGCGGCGAATGGTGGTGGAGCATCCGCGGCGACGGCAGCATCAACCGCAGCGACGACAAGGCCGGCTTCTGGAAATGCCCCTATCACAACTCGCGCATGTGCATGTTTTTCCTCGAATAGACCGCAAAGACGCCGGCACTCCGGCACAGCGAGCACGGACGATCCCATGCGGATCGTCCGTGCCGCTTTTTTATCGCAGACGCAAACGGGTGTGGATCAGACGACAAAGCGTGCGGCAGTGGCGGGCTGGAAATATTTTTACGAAGCGGGGCCGGGGTTATTCGAATTTTTTCGTATATTTGCGCTAATTGGAAAAATAATGAACTTAAATGCCGAAGGTGCATGACAAACACATCGTACTGAGAAAACCGGATTGGTTGAAGATCAGACTTCGCAGCGACGAGACATCCGCAGAGGTGGAGCGTATCGTCGAGGGACACTCGCTGCATACCATATGCAGCAGCGGAATGTGCCCCAACAAGGCGGAGTGTTGGAGCCGGCGAACGGCTACTTTCATGATCATGGGCGATATATGCACCCGCAGTTGCAGGTTTTGCGCCACGCGCACGGGTCGGCCTCTGCCTCTGGACGAGCAGGAGCCGGACAACGTTGCGCGCAGCGTCAAGCTGATGCACCTGAAACATGTCGTCGTAACATCCGTCACGCGTGACGACCTGCCCGATGCCGGCGCCCGCCACTGGGCGCGCACGGTCGAGGCCATCCGCAGAGAGAATCCCGACACAACCATTGAGCTCCTTATTTCCGATATGGACGCCCGAGCGGAGTCGATAGACATCGTGCTGGCGTCGAAGCCCGACATCGTCGGGCACAACATCGAAACCGTCGAGCGATTGACCCCCGAGGTGCGTTCGCGCGCGAAATACGCCACGTCGCTGGCTGCGCTGCGCCACATAGCCCGAAGCGGGACGATCGCCAAAAGCGGCCTTATGGTCGGCTTGGGCGAGAGCGATGAGGAGGTGCTGTCGGCACTCGAAGACCTGCACAAGGCAGGTGTGCGGATAGTTACCATAGGTCAATATCTTCAACCTACCAAGGAGCACCACCCCGTTGCGGCGTATATCACTCCCGAAAAGTTTGAATGGTACCGTCTCAAAGCTCTCGAAATGGGTTTCAGCTACTGCGCGAGCGCACCACTGGTGCGGTCGTCGTATCTGGCTGACGCCGCTTTGGAAGCTGTGGGACGAGTATGAGAGCTGAGCTGAGAGATCTGGGCATAATGGCTTACGGCGACTGTTGGAAACTCCAACGGTCACTGTTCGATGCGTTGTGCGCTGCCAAAGCCGCGGGCATGCAGCCCGCAGGCGAAGCCGGCACCATACTGCTGGTCGAGCATCCGGCCGTGTACACTCTGGGCAAGAGCGGCAAGCAGGACAACATGCTTTGCAGCGAGGAGCGTCTGGCCTGGCTCGGCGCGGAGCTTTACCATATCGACCGCGGCGGCGACATAACCTTCCACGGGCCTGGGCAGTTGGTATGTTACCCGATCGTCGACCTGGGGCGCCTGGGGCTGGGCATACGCTCATATATAGACGCATTGGAGCAGACGGTAATAGACCTCGCGGCCGACTACGGGATCGAGGCGCACCGCTGTGAGGGTGCCTCGGGAGTATGGATCGGCGAGCAGCCGCGGCTCAGAAAACTGTGCGCCGTGGGCGTCAAGGCGTCGCATGCAGTGACGATGCACGGTCTGGCGCTCAATGTGGCAACCGATTTGCGCTGGTTTCTGAATATCAATCCGTGCGGCTTTTCGGACCGCGGCACGACATCGATCGTGCAGGAGATAGGACGCATGCTGAACGTCGACGACATAAAACCGGCGTTCGTTAACCGATTAAGTGAAAATTTGAATGTTGAAATATATAAAAATTAAGTATTATGCCCATAGAGAAGAGATGGGTCGTAAGGCCGCAGGGCGATCCGCGGGCGGTGGAGCAGCTTGCTTCACGCCTCGGCATGTCCCCCGTTCTTGCGAACCTGCTTGTACAAAGAGGCATAGACACCGTGGAGAAGGCGAAGAAGTTCTTCACTCCGCAGCTCTCCGACCTGCACGATCCCTTCCTTATGAAGGATATGGACCGGGCGGTGGAGCGCGTGGAGCAGGCCGTGCGCAATCACGAGAAGGTGATGATATACGGCGACTACGATGTGGACGGCACTACGGCCGTATCGCTCGTATACAAGTTTCTGAGCCAGATAGGACACAAGAATCTGTCGTTCTACATTCCCGACCGATATGTCGACGGTTACGGCATATCGATCCGCAGCATCGACCACGCCGTGCGCAAGGGCGTAAAGCTGGTCATAGCGCTGGATTGCGGCATTAAGGCCGTAGAGAAGGTTGCCTATGCAAAGGAAAGGGGCGTGGATTTCATCATCTGCGACCATCATCTCCCTGCCGACGAGATACCGGCGGCAGTGGCTGTTCTCGATCCGAAACGCACCGACTGCAACTACCCGTTCGACGAGTTGTCGGGCTGCGGCGTCGGGTTCAAGCTCGTCGAGGCTTATGCCCGCAAGAACCGCATACCGTTCTCGAAGATCGAACATCTGCTCGATCTGCTGGTAGTGAGCATCGCCTCGGACATAGTTCCGCTGGTCGACGAGAACCGCATACTGGCCTATTACGGGCTGCGCAAGCTCAACTCGACGCCGTCGAAGGGGCTGCTGTCCATAATAAAGATTTGCGGTCTGGAAGGCCACGACATAACCATCGACGACATCGTCTTCAAGATCGGTCCGCGCATAAACGCCGCAGGGCGCATGCGCATGGACGAGGACGACGAAAACGCTTCTCCCTCGGGCGGTCATGCCGCCGTGAGTCTGCTGATCGAGGGTAACGAGCGCGAGGCTCAGAAATTCGGCAGCGTGATCGACTCGTTCAACCAAGACCGCAAGAGCATCGACCGCAGCGTGACGCAGCAGGCGCACGACTTCATCGAGTCGCACCCGCAGATGAAGAGCATGAAGAGCACGGTAATCTACAATCCGAAGTGGATGAAGGGCATCGTCGGCATCGTAGCATCGCGCCTGATCGAGAGCTACTACCGCCCGACGGTGGTGCTGACCAAGAGCAACGGGCTGGTAACGGGCTCGGCGCGCTCGGTGCCGGGATTCGACCTCTACCAGGCGGTCGAGTCGTGCTCCGATCTTCTGGAAAACTTCGGCGGCCACATGTACGCCGCGGGTCTTACCATGCGCGAGGAGAATGTCGAGAAGTTTACCGAACGCTTCAACGACTATGTGGAGCGCAATATAGACCCGGCCATACTCGTGCCGCAGGTAGATATCGACAGCGAGCTGCTGTTCTCGGACATTACGGGCGACTTCCACCGCCAGCTGAACCGCTTCCAGCCCTTCGGGCCGGGTAACTCGGCGCCGGTGTTCATGACGCGCGGCGCGAGCAACCGCGGCGACGCGAAGCTCGTAGGCGCCGAATGCGACCACCTGAGAATGGATCTCATGCAGCGTCAGAAGCCATACACGACGATTCCGGCAATAGCCTTTCAGCAGCCCACGCACTACGAGTGGGTGCGCTCGGGACGCCCCGTGTCGGTGTGCTATCAGATCGTCGAGAACCACTATCGCGGCACGGTCAGCACGCAGCTGCGCGTGAAAGACATAAAGCCCGAGCAGTCGCGGTAGAGGAAGCGGCGCGCTTGCGCCCGGCCGGGCTTTCGGCCGCAGCGCGGCGGGATGAGAAAAAATGCGTATATTTGCACCGTGCAGACACGCTCTATCGCTGCCGCCGCAAGGCGGGGGAGGAAAGTCCGAGCAACACAGAGCGCCACGCAAGCTAACGACTTGATGTCCGTGAGGGTATAGTAGCGTAACAGAGAATGACCGCCTCTGAGGAGGTAAGGGTGAAAAGGCGGGGTAAGAGCCCACCGCGAGGGTAGCGATACTCCTCGGCAGTACGCCTCGTGGGTTGCAAGACCATGTATATCGACAATTAAGGGTTGCTCGTCCGATGTCGAGGGGTAGGTTGCTGGAAGCTGCGAGAGATCGCAGTTGTAGATAAATGATAGAGGCTCCGCACGGCGGAGTACAGAACTCGGCTTACAGGGTCTGCACGCATATAATGCGGCGAAGCGCAATGCTCCGCCGCATTTTTCATCTGCGAGGCACGGCAGCGGGTTTCCGGCCGGCTGCCGGAGGCGGCGATCTGTCGGCGGTCTTATGATATTCGGCGGCCGCCGACAGACTATATATACGACGCTATTATAAACGGGCGGGGGTGTTTTCCAAATTTTGAAATAAAAACCCCGCTGCGCCGGTGCGATTCCGAAAAAATGTCGGGAATCGCTTGCCGGTTATGAAATTTTTTTGTAAATTTGTACTACAAACGTGGGATCGACATACTCTCCCACATTCTCATTAACCTAACTAACCTACCGAGGGAGATTCCGCAATGAACCTCCCTTATTTTTTTATATACGCTTGGATCATAACCCTGATCATATACGCTCCCGAAGCCGGCGCTTCACGGTATTACGGTGTGGCAGCAGGCCTGCGCGGCAACCGCTGCAAAGCGCAGCGGGCGGCGTATCTTAACATACATATAGATAGGTAACGAGGCGCAGCCGGCACCGGCGCTCCGAAAGCCGTCGGGGTGCCAAGGGCGTAACCGTCCGCAGCAGCGAGCGGATTTACGGTCGAACCGGGTGGCGAAGATATCGCCGCGGAGATTGAAATATTATGGAATATTGATGTATAATCCCAATCAATGCGGGGTCAGATTCGGGACGCGTTATCGGGGCATGCGCAGATCGCCTCTGATGCAGTCGGACGCTTGTCACACCTCGGCCTCGATCTTGACCTTGTATCCCGCACTCCCGGGATGAGCGCCGCAATGCTCGCGGCGATAGACCGTCGGCGTAGAGCCGAAGAATCGCTTGAACAGCTTGATGAAGTGGGACTGATTGGTAAAACCGCACGCCTGCCCGATCTGCGAAATGCTCATGTCGGTGGCAAGCACCATTCCGCGGGCACGCGCCATGCGCTTTTCGAGAAACCATTTGTGCGGCGGGCAGTGGAAACTGCGACGGAACTTGCGCTTGAAAGAGGAGATCGACAGACACAGCTTAGACGATATCTCTTCCAGCGAAAGGTTGGTATAGATGTTGGCGTATACGGCACTCTCGAAACGCGTGATGTCGAGGCTCGCATTGTCGCTGATCTCGAACCGGACCACATTCTCGTCGTCGCGCGTCAGGAAGCAGACGACGAGCGAAATCCGCAGATAGTCGTCGACAGTGCCGGTCGCCTCGTCCTTGTCGTGCGACGGAAAGAGATGACGGATCGAATCGTCGGCGGGCTTTATCATATAAATGCAGCGCATAACCCTCGCGATATAGTCCACGACCGAGTGCTGTCCGCTGCCGACACCCACTCCCATGATTATCGATTTGAGATCATCGAGCGAAAAGCGTATGACAGTCTGCTCGAACAGCCCGAGCTCGTCTGGAAGCGCTTCGACGATATTTTCGCACGGCGCCAACATATAGACATGGCCGGCAGGAATGCAGACCTGACGTTCGGACAGGCAGTCATACAGACTGAATACTCCGCGAGAGACATACCCTACGGCGTATTCGTCGCAAAAAGATCTGTTCTTCCCGGTCGGAGAACTGCAAACGATCTTGGTTATTTCCGGACGATGTGTCGTAAATATATTCACGGATCCTAAGGTGTTTTAGTTTCCGCAAATGTACAATAAAAAATTAAAAAAATATTGTAACATCCGAAATATTATCCGAATACGTCAATATTTGAACCGAAAAGATTATTTGCTCATTACGAGCCTCCGAAAGGCTTTGTCAGCATCATATGCAGAACGACCACAGCGCGGCTGCGGCCATGGTCCAGAAGATAAACGTACTCAGATAATGCTCCATGCGCACATACATCATGGGCATGAGCGTAGACGAAACGACGGCAGCAACGCTCACAGAGAGCGGTGTGACGGAGGGCAGAAGAGCGAAGAGGGCGAAGAGAAGCACGACGATGCCGATAGAGAAGCTCCACGTCTTGCGGGCGGCGACTCCGACGGCGAATTTGTCGGCACGGTAGAGCAGCATCGAACATGTCAATGTAAAGAGCGCCGAGCCGAACAGAATCAGCCGCGGCACGGTAACATAGCTCCGCATATCGCAGTCAGAGTCGGCGAGCATGGCGTGCCACAGATCGCAGCCCGTCGAGCTGAAATCGCCTCCGCCCGCCCACACGGCATAGCTCACGACGAATGTCGGCAGCACCGCCCCGACCACCGCCGCGAGCGAGCTGCGCAGCGGCACGCGGCAGAGCAGCAGCAGCGGAATAAGCAGCACGACCAGAGCCGTCATAGGGGCATGCAGCAGCGGCGTGCACCCAAGCGCCGTCATGGCGGGAAAGATCAGTGCGACAGGCTGTTCGACTATAAAGCAGTCGTAGAGCCGCTTCAAGGTCATACAGACGAGCGTAAGCACGACGGCCGACGACAGATACCACTCGGTAAGGCCGAAGCCCATGACGAGGATGCCTGCAAGAGGTATTCCGACCAGCGTATGCGCCGGATAGAGATAGCGGCGCAGCGCGGCGCGGCCGAGCGACAGCCCGGAGTAGAGCAGCAACAGCGTGGCCGCAATCATCGACAGTGTAGGTCTGGCGCTCTGGAAAGCATCCGCGAAACGCCTCAGAGGCTCGATATAACCCTCCTGACAGAGCGGCGGCACATCCGCCCCAGACGACTCCGCAACGGCGCATACGGCCGTTAAAAGCAGTATGAGACTGGCCTGCGGAAATTTCTGACGTGCTGCATCCAAAAACATATAGGTACTGTCGAGATTTTTAATCGGAACAAATGTACGAAAAAACGGAGATAAGTCGGAATATTTCTTAATTTTGTCCTCCGATGTTGGACAATTGCTACCAGAGAGAGACCATAGAGGCGGGATGCGACGAGGCCGGGCGCGGATGTCTGGCCGGCTCGGTATTCGCCGCGGCGGTAATCCTGCCGCCGGATTTCAGCCACCCTCTCCTGAACGACTCGAAACAGATGACCGAACGTCGTCGCGACATGCTGCGCGAGATCATAGAGCGCGAAGCGGTGGCATGGGCGGTAAGCGAGGTAACGGCCGAAAGGATCGACAAGATAAACATCCTCAATGCCTCGATCGAGGCGATGAATGCAGCCGTAGCACGGCTGTCGGTCGTGCCGGGATTTCTGGTCATAGACGGCAACCGATTCAACACCGCGTCGCAGATACCGTTCCGCTGCATAGTCAAGGGCGACGGCCGCTATGCCGACATAGCAGCCGCCTCGGTGCTGGCCAAGACCCACCGCGACGAGTATATGCGCCGCTTAGACCGGGAGTATCCGGTATACGGCTGGTCGAAGAACAAGGGTTATCCGACGCGCGACCACAGACTCGCCATACGCCGGCACGGCCTCTCGCCGTATCATCGTCTTACGTTCAACCACGATATCGACCAGCAGGAGCTGTTTTAGCGCACGGCCGACACTCCTCTGCGGGCGGTCGCTACACCCACACATCACGGCATGCCGGACACACGGCACACGGCCTGCCCGAACGATGCCTTCCCGTCGGCCTCGCCGCAGAGGGCTCGACCGGCCATTGCCGCCGCCGCGAGAAATACGGAAGATAATTCGCCGAAGAAGCGGTTACGAATCGTTAACGTTTATTTTTCATTTACGATAAAAATTATTAATTTTGAGGCAAATTAGTAATATTATATCATATATGGCAAAAGAGTATAAACGTTATCTGGTTACATCGGCGCTGCCCTATGCCAACGGACCGGTACATATAGGTCATCTGGCAGGCGTCTACATACCTTCGGACATATATACGCGTTATCTGAGGCTCCGCGGAGCCGACGTCATATCGGTATGCGGCAGCGACGAACACGGCGTGCCCATAACGATCAAGGCGCGCAAGGAGGGTGTCACGCCGCAGCAGATCGTCGACCGCTACCACTCGATCATAAAATCGTCGTTCGAACGTCTGGGCATAGCCTTCGACATATATTCGCGCACCTCGTCGCCGACGCACCGCACGACGGCGTCGGATTTCTTCCGCAAGCTCTACGACGAGGGCAAGTTCATCGAAAAGACATCGATGCAGTATTATGACGAGGATACGCAGACCTTTCTTGCCGACCGCTATATAGTAGGCACATGCCCGCACTGCGGCAACGACCGCGCCTACGGCGACCAGTGCGAGAAGTGCGGCTCGACCCTCTCGCCCGACGAGCTGATCGACCCCCACAGCGCCGTATCGGGTTCGGTACCCGTCAAGCGCGAGACCAAACACTGGTATCTGCCGCTGGATCGATACGAACCGTTCCTGCGCGACTGGATCCTCGAATCGCATCGCGAGTGGCGCAGCAACGTCTACGGACAGTGCAAGAGCTGGATCGACATGGGCTTGCAGCCGCGTGCCGTGAGCCGCGATCTGGACTGGGGCATACCCGTGCCCGTAGAGGGGGCCGAGGGCAAGGTGCTCTACGTGTGGTTCGATGCCCCGATAGGATATATATCGGCCACGAAGGACCTTACGCCCGACTGGCAGAAGTACTGGTGCTCGGACGACACGAAGATGGTGCACTTCATCGGCAAGGACAACATCGTCTTCCACTGCATAGTATTCCCGTCGATGTTGAAGGCGCACGGAGGCTTCGTGCTGCCCGACAACGTTCCGGCAAACGAGTTTCTCAACCTCGAAGGCGACAAGATCTCGACGTCGCGCAACTGGGCCGTATGGCTGCACGAGTATCTCGACGACTTCCCGGGCAAGGAGGATGTGCTGCGCTACGTATTGTGCGCCAACGCCCCCGAAACCAAGGATAACGACTTCACGTGGAAAGACTTCCAGTCGCGCAACAACAGCGAGCTGGTGGCCGTGCTGGGCAACTTCGTCAACCGTGCGCTCGTGCTCACGAAGAAGTACTACGACGGTGCGGTGCCCGCATGCGGCCAGCTGACGGACTACGACCGTCAGACGCTCGACGAGGTGGCGCAGATACGCGCATCGCTCGAACGCAACATCGAGACATACCACTTCCGCGAGGCGTTGAAGGATGCCATGACCTACGCCCGCATAGGCAACAAGTATCTGGCCGACACGGAGCCGTGGAAGGTCGTAAAGACCGATCACGAGCGCGTAAAGACCATACTCAACATAGCATTGCAGCTCACGGCCGACCTGTCGATAGCGATCGAACCGTTCATGCCGTTCAGCGCAGCCAAGATAGTCAAGATGCTCGATATCAAGCCTTTGAACTGGGACTTGCTCGGATCGGAGACGCTCATCGAGGCCGGACACCGAATCGGCGAGCCGGAACTGCTTTTCGAGAAGATCGAGGACGATGCCATACAGCGCCAGCTCGACAAGTTGGAGGCGGCGCGTGCGGCCAATGCAGCGGCCGAGGCGGCTAACAATGTTACCGAACAGAAAGAGACGGTTTCGTTCGACGACTTCCAGCGCATGGATATCCGTGTATCGACCATTCTCGCGGCCGAGAAGGTCGCCAAGACCAAAAAGCTGCTGAAGCTCACGATCGATACCGGTATAGACAAACGCACGATAGTGTCGGGCATAGCCGAGCACTATACTCCCGAGGAGCTGGTAGGCCGTCAGATACTCGTTCTGGTCAACCTCGCACCGCGCGAGATAAAGGGCATAACATCCAACGGGATGATCCTCATGGCCGAGGATGCAACGGGACGACTGGTGCTGTTGCAGCCCGAGCAAGGGGTCAACAGCGGAGCGATGATAGGATAAACCTGAAACAATAAACACCTTAAAACTCAACTGATTAAACTATGGAAAACATCGAATGGGGTAAGCTCGGTTTCAACTACTACAAGACGGCTTACAATGTACGCTTCCACTATGCCGACGGCAAGTGGGGCGCAATGGAGGCAACCGACGACGAGTATATGCGCATGCACATCTCTGCCGCCTGCCTGCATTACGGTTTGGAGATATTCGAAGGATTGAAGGCATTCCGCGGCGTGGACGGCAAGGTTCGTCTGTTCCGCCCCGAGGAGAATGCCAAGCGCATGATCTCATCGGCAGAACGTCTTTGCCTGCCCATGCCTTCGGTAGAGATGTTCGTCGAGGCATGCAAGGAGCTCGTCAAGCTCAACGCCGACTACATTCCCCCCTACGGCACGGGCGCATCGCTCTATCTGCGACCGATGTTGATAGGCTCGAAAGCATGTCTCGGCGTCAAGGCCGTCGACGAAGCCGACTTCATCGTATTCTGCTCGCCGGTAGGTCCCTACTTCAAGGAGGGTATGAAGCCTATCAAGGCCGTTATCGACAGAGAGCAGGACCGTGCTGCTCCACGTGGAACAGGCGACGTAAAGGTCGGCGGCAACTACGCATCGAGCATTTTCTCGGGCGAGCGCGCACACCGCGAAGGCTACTCGAACGTGCTGTTCCTCGACTCAGCAAAGCACGAGTTCATCGAGGAGTTCGGCGCTGCCAACTTCTTCGGCATCCGCCAGGGCTGCTATATCACACCCAAGAGTACATCTATCCTGCCCTCTATTACCAACAAGAGCCTTCGTCAGATCGCTCTCGATCTCGGATTGGAGGTACAGGAGCGCCCCGTAGCACTCGAAGAGCTCTCGACATTCGAGGAGTGCGGTGCTTGCGGTACGGCTGCCGTAATTTCGCCCGTCGGTTCGATCTATGATCTCGACACAAAGAAAGTATACGACTACGGCACCGAGGTAGGCAAATACTGCCAGAAGATGTACGATACTTTGCAGGACATCCAGTATGGCCGTGCAGAGGATAAGTACAACTGGAATGTAGAGGTAGAGTTATAATATCGCTATCTATCGACAATAAAAGCCTGTTCCACGTGGAACAGGCTTTTATTATTTAGAGCATTGCAGAGATCTCGTATGGACAATAGTTGAAAACATACGTCCCAAAATCGTTGAATAGCGATAAGTAACCCCATAACATGCCGTCAGAAATGGATGGGCAGATATGATATACTCGACCTACAATCTCGTTCGCGAGATTGAGAACGCGGCAATAGAATGCCGATTATAATAAAAAATGAACAAAAACCCTATTTTTCGTCAAACTGCTGTATATGCAACTCTGCGACCGAGCGAGGCGTTGGACTGTACTCGGCGTACTGTGCTCATTGCCGAGCGACAAGCGGAGGACGCAGACACGGCTATTTCATGAAAAAATTTCATCAATTGTTTTTTACATCTTTTTCGTTTAGCCGAATGGGCAAAACGAAATTTATTTTGGCTTTGCCGCAGCGAGAAAAAGTGGATGAAATGAACGATAACGAAAATCTCCCGAACGGGACTTACGTCTGTACTACCCGTTCGGGAGATTGAGTGCGCGGCAGTAGAATGCCTCTTATAAAGAAAAGCACAGCCAAATCAATAGCCAATTTTTCGTCAAAAGCAATTAGTTGCAACGCAACGACGGAGAGAGACGATGTGGCATACTTGACGTATTCCACATTGTCGAACGACGAGGCGCGGAAGCAAATGATTGCTTTTCACGAAAAATTACCGGCCGAACTTGATCAATAATACATTAATATCCGCCGGCGAAACCCCAGGTATGCGTGAAGCCTGCCCGATAGTAAGAGGACGGATGCGGGATAGTTTCTGACGCGCCTCGATAGTGAGGGAGTTGAGTGAGGTAAAATCGAAGTCGGCAGGAATGGAGATGTTTTCGAGCCGGTGGAGCTTTTGTGCGATGAACTTCTCACGTTCGATATAGCCATGATACTTGATTTCGATCTCGGCCTGTTCGACAGCCTCGGCAGAGACGGCGTTATCGAGAAGATATCTTTGCAGTTTGGGAACAACCCTTGCCAGATCCGAAATA
The DNA here is from genome assembly GCA_910574205.1 of Bacteroidales bacterium. Classification (GTDB taxonomy): domain Bacteria; phylum Bacteroidota; class Bacteroidia; order Bacteroidales; family Rikenellaceae; genus Alistipes. The sequence goes on along the minus strand of CAJSYJ010000004.1, from coordinate 184,281 downwards.
TGGACATCGCTACGCAAGACGATGTCGTAGATGCGTCGGCCTTGCGTCATAGGCTCCGAAGAGATCGATTTCAAATAGTCGTCGATTTCGCCTGCTTTGATGCTCTGCTCGCGCAGGAATCGTACAAGCGATTCTACGGACGATTTTTTTTCGAGGAAAATACGGTGCATTCTCTCGCTGACAAGACCCAATTCGTAGCCTTTTTCGGTAAGTCGCATATCGGCATTGTCCTGCCGCAGCAGGATGCGGTACTCGGCACGCGAGGTAAACATGCGGTACGGTTCGTCGACACCTTTGGTTACGAGGTCGTCGATAAGAACACCTATATAGGCCTGGTCACGCGCAAGGACGAAAGGAGCCCTACCGGCAAGCATGCGGTGGGCATTGATGCCTGCGACAAGACCCTGCGCCGCAGCCTCCTCGTAACCCGTCGTACCGTTGATCTGGCCGGCGAAAAAAAGGTTGTCGACGAGCTTCGTCGCCAGCGAATGGTGCAGCTGCGTAGGAGGAAAGTAATCGTACTCGATAGCGTAACCCGGACGATAGATATGCAGATCCTCGAAGCCGCGTATGCCGTGCAGCGCCTCCAACTGCACCTCCCACGGCAGCGACGACGAAAAGCCGTTGAGGTAGTATTCGTTGGTGCTGCGTCCCTCGGGTTCGAGAAAGAGCTGGTGCGAGTCGCGGTCGGCGAATGTACGCAGCTTATCCTCGATGCTGGGACAATAGCGCGGTCCTATACCGCGGATAGTGCCGTCGAACAAGGGCGAACGGTCGAAGCCGCCGCGCAGAATGTCGTGCACTTGTGCCGAGGTATGTACGAGAAAGCACGGTAGTTGATTCTTAACTGGCTGTATATCAGGATCGAACGAGAATTTAGACGGATTCTCGTCTCCCCATTGCGGCTCTAAAATCTCGAAGTTTATGGTACGCGCATCGAGACGCGCCGGCGTGCCGGTCTTCATTCTGCCGGCCTCGAAGCCTATGGCGACGAGCGACTCGGTAATGCCCGTCGAGGCTGCGTCGCCCGCACGACCGCCCTCGGCATGCGATCCTCCGCAATACATTTCGCCCGCGAGGAACGTACCTGCGGTAAGGATGACGGCACGGCACTCGAACTCGACGCCCATGCGCGTTTTTACGCCCTTTACGCGGCGTCCGGCATCCGAGGTATCGAAGAGTATCTCCGTGGCGGCATCCTGCCAAATATAGAGGTTTACGGTGTTTTCGAGCGTGCGTCTCCACTGCTGCGAGAACTCGCGCTTGTCGCACTGCGCGCGCGGGCTCCACATGGCGGCTCCCTTCGAGCGGTTGAGCATGCGGAACTGGACGGAGGTAAGGTCGGCGATGCGTCCCGTCATGCCGCCCAGAGCATCGATCTCTCTGACGATCTGACCTTTGGCAACGCCTCCTATGGCCGGATTGCACGACATGTCGGCAATCTTGGCCATATCCATCGTCAGCAGCAGCGTGCGCGAACCCATGCGTGCTGCGGCCGAGGCGGCTTCGCAGCCGGCATGTCCCGCACCGATGACTATGATATCGTAGCTAATCGTCATTTCGCGGGTCGCAGAGCATGCGGTTCAACGATTTCAGATAGCGGTTCTCCTTGCGGCGCATCATCACGGATGCCGAGGCGGACTTGTCGCGCTGACCGCACAGATGCAGCAGGCCGTGAACCACCACGCGCCGCATCTCGGTAGTCGGAATAGCGCGATAGATACGTGCGTTGTCGATGACCGTATCCACGTCGATATAGACCTCGCCGCCCACGATGCGGCTCTCGCGCCGGTCGCTCTCGTCGAACGTAATCACGTCGGTAAAGTAATCGTGGCCGAGAAACTGCCGGTTGATGTCGCGGTGGTATTCCGACGAACAGAATATATAGTTGATATCTCCTATCCGATACCCCTCGGCGGCGGCCACTTCACGCAGCCAGCGCGTGACGATGCGCTTGGCCGGAAAGCGGTAATCGGTGCCCTCGTTATAGAATCTTATTGCCATAGCAGCTATTTTTTGAAACAGTTGGCAGCGCTCATCTTGGCACCCGTGCGGTCGTATATGGCGAAGTGCATGAATGCGCTCTCGCGGCCGTTGTCGTCGATGCCGATGCCGATCGTGCCTATCTGCTGATTTCTCGTTATCTTGTCGCCGTATGCGACGCACACGTCGCTCAGATGCACATAAGTCGATATGTAACCGCCGTGAGCCACGAAGACCGAGTAGTGGTTGGTTATATCCTTCTCCACACGCACCACCTTGCCGTCGTATATGGTCACGACCTTGGCGCCGGGCTTGCCCTTTATGTCGGCCATATTGTTGCGGTAGCGGCTGACAGAGCCTCCGACCACGGGTAGATTGAGGTTGGAGGTCTTGGCCGAGAAGTCGTCGCCGACCTTGTTGCCGCGCGTCAGACGCTGCAACTCGGCTATGGCGCCGTCGAGACGCTTCTGCTTGTCGTTGCGCTCGGCAATGGTCTTCTTCTCCTTGGCCGAAAGAGAGCCTATCTTGCGACGCAGCTCGGATATATCGCCTTGCAGGGCATTGCGTTGCGAGGCGAGCGATATCTCGACCGAATCCAACTCGTGTTTGCGGCGGTTCAGGACGGCGCGGTACTCGGCCAGCTCCTGCTCCTCCTGCTCGATTTGCGAGGCACGCTGCGCTCTGAGCTCGGCGATGCGGCGGATATTGGCGGCGCGACGCACGGCATCGCCCACGCCGTCGGACGAAAAGAGATATGTAGTATAGTTGTTCTGCCGGTAGTTGCGCCACGCCTCGCGCACCATTTCGGCATAGAGCTCGCGGTTGCGTTGCAGCTCTCCGCCCAACACCGTGACAAGCGAGTCGTTAGTCTCGATCTCGCGGCGCAGCAAGGAGGCTTCGGCCTGAGTCTCGCGTATAAGACCGTTGCGCAGGTTCATCTGCGTGCGCAGCTCGTCGATCTGCTTCGAGGCCGACGACTTCGAGGCTGCTATCTGCTTCATGCGGCGCTTGCACTCTTCCAGATCGCGACGGAAACTCTCGACCTTGGCTCGCTGCCTGTCGACGGCGCCCGAGCTTTTGGCCTTGCCGCCGGACTTCTGCGCATAGGCTCCGCCGCCTGCCAACAGAGCGGCACACACCGCAGAGAACAATAACAATCGGGTCAGTAATACGGTTTTACGGGTCATGTCGGTCTATCGTTTATCCTCGTCTGAGAATCGTTGTTTCATCTGCTCGACGTGAGTCTTCATACGCTCGGCGTCGAAGCCCCGTTCGACGGCTCGCTGCCAGTATGTTTCGGCCATGAACGTCTCGCCCAGATCCCAGAGTATGTCGCCGTAATGCGCCGCCAGATCGGCGCTTCGGCGGGTATCGAGCGAAAGGGCCTGCTGCATGGCGCGCTTGGCCTCGTCGAGACGGCCTATCTTGTATAGCACCCATGCGTAGGTATCGATGAAAGTCGGATTCGAGCCTTCGATCTTCATTACCCTCTCGGCCATGTCGAGCGCACGGTCCAGACTGCGATTCTCCAACGTCAGAAAATAGGCGTAGTTGTTCATTACCGAGGCGTTGTCGGGATAGTACGACAGCGAACGGTCGTAGGCACGCCACGTGCGGCGCATGTCGCCCTTCATGTGGTATGCGTCGCCTATATAACCCCACAGCTCGCCGCGCAGCGTATCGTTGTCGGCGAAGCGAAGCGCCTCGCGGTAGCTGGCGACAGCCTCGTCGTATCGCTCCTCGATGCCTTTCAGATGTCCCATGTCGGCAAGCAACGCCGCATTGTCGGGGAAGAGCCGCAGGGCACGGTCGAGGTAGTGCGACATGGAGTCGGTATGTTGCAGATACGACTCGATCTGGATGACGGCCATGTATAGCTCGAGATCGGGATTCTCGTCGTCGAGATGACGCTTGTAGTACTCCAACGCATGATCGATATTGCCCGTGGCCGTCAGATGACGCCCGTAGAGCGCCACGACATCCCTGCTCTGGGGATAGCGCACGGCCAGCGTCGAGGCCAGATCGTTGATGCGGAAATAGTGTTCGCGGTAGAAATCGACATTGGATGTCAGCCGATCGAAACGTTCTATCTTCTTGGAGAGCGGTATGCGGTCGTCGGCGAACAGACGACGCTCGACGGCGAGGTAGTCGCGGTAACGTCGACGCTGCTCGTAGAAGTGCCCCAGAGCCTGCCATACATTGAGATCGGTCGAATCGATCTTCAAGGCATCGTTCAGCGCGGCATGAGCCAGCGAATCCCTGCCCGTAGCCGAATAGGCTTCGCTCAGAGATATATACGACTCGACGTCGTAGGGAAAACTCTCGACCATGCGACGCCCCTCCGTAACGGCCTTCTCGAACTGTCCGGTCGTGAAGAGCAGCTGCTGCTTCATGTCGCTAAGCTCGCGATGACGGCCGAAGCGCATCTGCGCCGTATCGAGCGTGGCAATGGCCGAAAACGGCAGCTGCATGCGTGCATACAGCAGGGCCAGAATACGGTAGTTGTCGGGATCGTGCGGATCGATAGCCGTAAGACGCCGGTAAAGCGGCAGCGCCTCGGCATAGCTGCCCTCGGAGAGCAGTGCACGGGCATAGAGTTGCGCATACCACCTGTCGGCGGAGTCGGCACGATATACCCTCGCAGCCAGAGCGGCGGCACCCTTCGTATCGCCCCTCGCGGCCGTGAGCTGCGCGAGGCGGTACAACGCCGGCGCGTAGGTCGAATCCTCGGCTACGGCCTGCCGCCACAACCGCTCGGCGAGCAGCGTGTCGCCGGCTATGTCGAGCGCTTCGATACCGTCTATGTAAAGATACGTAAGGCGCAGAGAATCGGGGTATTCGGTTCGTCGATCATTGTTCGCAGATAGGTGTTCGCGAGCTTTCCGGGCGGGTCGGCCGTATGTTGCGAACCCGCTCAGAAACACGACCGCAACGATCGCGATGCAGATATGTTTCAAAACTCTTTCCACCCGTCGTCGATACAGATATTCGCTTCGTGCGCCGTTACGATACTCAGTACCTCCCGCTGCCCGCAGGCAGCTGCGAAGCGCACTACAATGCGCTATCGAACTGGTTGAGGAATCTGACGTCGTTTTCGAAATAGAGACGCAGGTCGCCCACGCCGTATTTGAGCATGGCTATGCGCTCAATACCCATACCAAAGGCGAATCCCGAATACTCGTTGGGGTCGATACCGTTGGCCTCCAACACATTGGGGTCGACCATACCGCAGCCCATGATCTCCAACCAGCCCGTGCCCTTGCATACGCCGCAGCCCTTGCCGCCGCAGATGCTGCACGAAACGTCGACCTCGGCCGAAGGCTCGGTAAAGGGGAAATACGAGGGGCGCATGCGAATCTCGGTCTTCTCGCCGAAGAGCTCCTTGGCGAAGTAGAGGATCGACTGCTTCATGTCGGCGAACGAGACGTTGCGGTCGATATAGAGACCCTCGATCTGGTGGAATATGCAGTGCGCACGATACGATATGGCCTCGTTGCGGAATACGCGGCCGGGGCATATCACGCGGATAGGCGGCTTCTGGCGCTCCATAGTTCTGACCTGAATGGACGAGGTATGGGTGCGCAGCACCACGTCGGGATTCTTCTCGATGAAGAACGTATCCTGCATGTCGCGCGCCGGATGTTCGGGCGGAAAGTTCAGAGCCGAGAAGACATGCCAGTCGTCCTCGATCTCGGGTCCGTCGGCCACCGTATAACCCAGTCGCGAGAATATCTCGACGATGCGGTTTTTCACGAGCGATATGGGGTGGCGCGAGCCGATATGTCCGTCGCTGCCCGGACGCGTCATGTCGTCGATTCGGGCCGAGCCGGCATCCTCCCGGGCGCCGACCGTGCTCTTCAACTCCTCGATACGCGACACGGCCGCACTCTTCAAACGGTTGAGTTTCTGCCCCAGCTCGCGTTTGAGCTCGGGAGCAACTCCCTTGAACTCATCCATCAGCGCCGCTATCTCGCCCTTTTTGCCCAGCAGAGCTATGCGGAACTCCTCGACCTGAGCGGCCGTAGCGGGAGCGAATGACTCTATGCGGGTCAAAAGATCGTTAATTCTGTCTGTCATGGTATAATCTACTTGTCGTTTTGTCGAAAAACATTACATTTGCAATGTATATATTACGTTACAAAGGTATCAAAAAAATATGATATGAGAAGAATTTTCGTCGCGTTTATGATCTTTTCGCTCCTCGCTCCGAGCATCGCCAGCTCGCAGAGCGTCGGTCTGGTACTGAGCGGCGGCGGAGCGAAAGGACTGTATCATATCGGCGTGATACGCGCACTGGAAGAGCACGGCATCCCGATAGACTGCATCGCGGGAACATCTATCGGAGCCATAGTGGCAGCACTCTACGCTGCGGGATACTCGCCCGACGAAATGGAGAACATCGTACTCTCGGGACAACCCGAGAAGTGGGTCTCGGGGCGCATCGACGACAAGTATTACTACTACTATCGCGACCGCGACCGCATGCACGGCATGCTCAACATCATGCTGTCGACCGACCGCGACATGAAGCTCAACTCGGGACGCAAGCGACTCAACATACCGCGCTCGATGATAAACACCTCGCAGATAGACATGGCGCTGCTGCAACTCTTCAAGCCGGCGAGCGTCGCCTGCCGCGGCGACTTCGATAAGCTAATGGTGCCCTTCCGCTGCATGGCCACCGACGTCAACCGCCACCGCGCCGTCGAGCTCAAATCGGGCGATCTGGCACTCGCCGTGCGCGCGTCGATGGCCATACCGGTGGTCTTCCCGCCTGTCGAGATCGACTCGATGATACTCTGCGACGGTGGTCTGTACGACAACTTCCCGTGGCGCACGCTCGACAACGCCTTCCACCCCGACATAATTCTGGGCGCACGCTGCGGCAAGGACGACGAACCCATAGACGAGAATGTATCAGTAATAGATCAGGCCATGACACTGGCCACGATGCCCACCGACTACGACATGCCCGAAGATAGGTCGCTGATGATAAAGCGCGCGGTCGACATATCGACGCTCGACTTCTCGCAGGGGCGTTACGTCATCGATCTGGGATATGCCGATGCCAAGCAGATGATGCCGCGGATCGAGGCGATGATCGGTCGCCGCACGGCCGCCGATGAGGTCGCCGCGCGACGCGACCGGTTCAAGGCGCGGTGCCCCGAGCTCGTCACGCAGTCGGTACGCACCGAGGGCATAGGCCGGCGACAGCAGCAGATGGTCGACCGATTCATGATGATCGACCGCAAGAGGGGCAGCGACATGTCGCAACTGTCGTTCGGCGATGTTACAGACCACTATATGTTATTGCTGGCCAACACATCGCTGACGGGAAGATTCCCCAAAATGGAGTTCGACGACTCGACGCGGCGCTTCGACATGACGCTGCCGCTGAATCTCAAACCCAGCCTCACGCTCCACTTCGGCGGAAACATATCGTCGACGGCATTCAACCTCGGATACATAGGCGTCGATTATCAGTCGTGGGGACGGGTGTTGCAGCAGGCCAATCTCGATATGCTGCTCGGTCCGATCTACACCATGATACGATTGAAGGGGCGCACCGTCACGATGTCGCGCAATCCGGTATTCTTCGACTACTCGTACAACTTCAACATAACCAACACTCTGCACGGCAATTTCGGCAACCTTACCGAAGTCGACAACGCCGAGGAGATAAAGGCCAAGGAGAGTTTCCTCTCGTTCGGCGTGGGCGTGGCGCCGACGCGAAAGAGCGTATTCGACTTCATGATAAACATGGGACGCAACTCCTACGGATACGACATGTCGAATTACAAGTCGCGCCAGTACACCCACTTCACATATCTCTCGCCCAAGATAGCGATCGAACGCACCTCGCTCGACAAGATACTATATCCTACGACCGGATCGCGCCTCAACTTCTCGGGAATATACGTCTACGGCCGCGACGAGCGAGACTCGCGCAACGAGCTGATACTACCCACCGACGAGGACTATATCGACGACATACGCCAGTGGTGGGGCGTCAAGGCGTCGTGGGAGCAGTATTTCGACGTCTCGCGCAACGGACGCTTCTCGTGCGGATACTCGGTAGAAGGAGTATACACCAACCACTCGTCGCTCGACTCGCCCGAGGCCACTACCATATCGGCACCGCAATACTCGCCGCTGCTGCACTCGCGCATGATCTACATGCCGCAGTTCCATGCCGACAGATATGTCGGCGCAGGCATCATGCCGACGGTAAAGATCATAAACCGCCTCTACCTGCGACTGAGCGTCTATGCCATGCTCCGCGACAAGTTCGAGGATTCGATCATGCACTACATGTCCGACCTGTCGGTAGTATACAACACCGGTGCGGGTCCGGTAAGTCTCTCGATGACGAAATACGGCTTCGACAACTGGCGCAATCTCTATCTGACATTCAATTTCGGATACGCGATATTCGGCCCGAAGGGGCTGCATTATTAGCAACTCTAAAACGTCTGGGTGCGCGGATTCTTTACCTTATTGTTTTACAAATCCGACGGTTGGTTGCTACGGCTTGCGACGTTGTACAATTTGTACCAACTCCCTAAATCCCCCGCCTTGCGGGGGGAGGATTAGAGCACATTGCAGTAATTAGCATAGTATATCCGCTGTCCAAATGTTTTGCAAGTCCGGCGGTCGTAACTACGGCTGCCGCCGTTTTATAGATTATACCCTCCCCTTACTGCTTCAACAGGCGAGGACAATCGCTTGCGAATTGCCGAGCCGCAAAAGCAGTCACGACGCATAAGTCGCGTAGCGACACGGCGTAAATCCCCTCCTCGGAGGTGACTTGATCTCGCGCGCCGTGCGCGCTCCGGGTAGAGAACGCAGCCGGTCTGCAAATAATTAGATTACAGCTCAGGCGCAGAACGAAACGAAGTGGCATCCGGAGCACACGCAGCTCCACGCCGAGGGATTCATGCGCGCCATAGAGATCTACAACTCCTTCTGCGGTTATTCGCCAGAAGCGCACCGCTGGGCCATAGAGTACGGCTGCGCCATATGCAGCGGTACCGACGCCCACAATCCGCTCTTTCTCGACATCGACTATCTGCATGGCAAACATCGCCCCGTAACGCTGATATTCGCACGCGAACGCACGTCGGAGAGTGTACGCGAAGCGCTCGACAACCGCCGCACGGCCGTGCTGGCAGAGGAGAGGCTCTACGGCAGCGAGGAGTTGCTGGGCGGAGTGTTCGATGCGATGTTCGAGATATCAGACATAAGGTATGCGCCGAAAAAGGTAACGCTCACGGTCGTCAACCGCAGCTCGGTGCCCCTCGTGTTGAAAAAGGCCGCCGGCAGCGAAAAGATAGTCTTTCCGCGCGATATGACCATATATCCGTTCGAACGCACGACCATCGCGATCTACGGACTCGACAACAAGAAACCCATAGGGCTCGAACGCTTCGAGATGAACTTTACGGTCGAGAATTTCCTTACCGCACCCTCGACGCCGCTGCGAAGGTCGATAGGATTCGTCATGCCACGAAACGATTAGAGAGGATTTAACAGACAAGCCCCGTATACTCGAACGGAACGGAAAAGCCCACCGCCGAAAGGAGAGGGGCTTTTTTTATCGATATGCAGCGGCGGCAGCATGGCGCGGGACGATGACGTAAAAGGTGCGAAAGAGGCGTTTTAAGAGCGCCGGAAAGAAAATGGTACCGATATGCGCCCAAGTGGAAACGAGCGGGATTACGGGCTGCGCAGTCGAGTCGTAATAGGAGTGCGGACCCAGAGGAGGGTTTGCAATCTGCCGAGGCGGTTATGTGCCGCAGACGAAACGCAGGCTGCCGGGAGAAAGTTATCGACGTATGATTTTTATTTTTTCTTTAATACTTAATTTTAATAAAAGTTAATAATAATAATAAACGCTGTCGATAATGTCGGTAAGTAGGAGAATGGAAAAATTATTGACAGTTGATGTCGACAGTTTTATTTTTAATGTTTTTGTAATATGTTTATTTATACATGATTATATTGGGATCGCAAAAGATGTCTATATTTGTTGAAATATGTTATCGACAAATCGACAGCAGGTTTTTATCAACAATCGGCGCCCGATAGCGGTTATTAAGTCGCGACGCAAAAAAACGATATAAAATTTGGAAATGGAAAACGGCCGTATATACTGCGGCCGTTCTCGAAATGCAAATGTGGATTGTTAAATCTTATCGACTTTTTACCGTCACTCTGTCAACACTCTTTTGCAGACTTTTCAACAATGCGACGCGCAGCCTCTCCGTAGTAAGGTTCGACGCGCGGATCGAAGCCCGCTGCCGGGCGACCCTCGTCGCTGCCCTCCATAATAGACTGTATGATCGGTATTTGTGCCAGAAGGTCGATGCCTGCGCCGGCGGCGTAACGCTCCGCGCCGCCGCGGCCGAAGATATAGTAGCGGTTGTCGGGCAGCTCGTCGGGTGTAAACCACGCCATGTTTTCGATAACGCCCCATACCGGAACGCCTACCTGCGGATGACGGAACATCTCGACACCGCGCACCACGTCGGCCACCGCCACCTGCTGTGGTGTAGAGACGATTACCGCGCCGGTAATCTTGACTTCGGATATTATCGACAGATGTATGTCGCCCGTTCCGGGGGGCAGGTCGATCAGCAGATAGTCCAGCTCGCCCCAGGCCGTCTGGTGAATCAGCTGGTGCAGGGCGTTGACGGCCATAGCGCCGCGCCACATAAGGGCGTCCTTGGGGTCGATGAAGAACCCTATCGACATGATCTCGATGCCCTGACGCTGCGCCGGTACGATATAGTCGTTGCCGTCGCGCTTCTCGGCATCGGGTACGTAGCCCTCGCAGCCGAACATCTTGGGTTGCGACGGACCGTATATGTCGGCGTCGAGGATACCTACGTTATAACCCATGTCGCGCAGTGCGACGGCCAGATTGGCCGCGACGGTCGACTTGCCCACGCCGCCCTTGCCCGAGGCTACGGCGACGATGTTGCGTATGCGTGCTGTGGTGGTGGGTTGTTCGCGACGGCGCGGTTTTGGTGCCGCCTCCTTGACGATAACCATTGTACGGCTCTGCGGGAATGCCGTCGAGAGCGCCTCTTCGACATGCCGGCGTATCTTCTCGGCAAAGGGGTCGCGCGTCTTGGCGAAGCGCAGAGTGACCGATATGTTGCCTTCGGTACCGGCCTCGGCGCGTTCGACGAAGCCGCTGTCGACTATGTTCTCGCCCGTTTCGGGGTGGACTATGCCTTTGAGAACCTTTTCGATCGATTCGTTAGTCATATTGCTTTATCTTAGATTCATCAGTTTTATATTCAGCGGCATGAGTGTCTGTATGCCGCGGTCGGTGGCCAGGAACGGATTCTCGACGATCATATCGCGCACCATGCCCGCACGCCTCATGTCAGACATGTCGAGGCCGGCCGCCTCGACGGCCGTCGATGTAAGCAGCTCTATCCACGTTTCCAGAGGCGAGGGCGGCATGCGGAACTCGTATATCGAGTAGTCGTCTGCGATGCCTGCCTTGTCGGCCGCTATGGCCAGAGCCTCGCTAAGACCGCCGTTGGTGTCGGCAAGGCCTATCTCCACGGCGTCGCTGCCGCTCCACACTTTGCCGCCGGCGATCTCCATGACCCTCTCCAAGGGAAGGTTGCGCCCCTCGGCGACCAGGCGCGTGAAGGTATCGTATACGCGGTCTACGCCGCGCATTATGGCCTTGCGCTCGGTGGCGTCGACGCCGCGCAGCATGCTCATGTCGGCCGAGGGGTTGGTCTTCACGCCGTCGAATGTTATGCCGAGCTTCGACGAGAGGGCGTTGCCCAGATCGAACATGATGCCGTAGACGCCGATCGAGCCGGTTACGGTCATACGGTCGGCAACGATCACGTCGGCCGGTGCCGAGATGTAGTATCCTCCGCTTGCGGCGTACTCGCCCATAGAGACTACGACGGGCTTGACCTGGCGCAGCAGCTCCATTTCGCGCCATACGATGTCGGAGGCGAGTGCCGAGCCGCCGGGGGAGTTGACCCTCAGCACGACCGACTTTATGTCGGCATCGGTGCGTGCGCGTCGCAGCTTAGAGGCCAGCGCGGTGCCGAAGACGTAGCCGTCGGACTCCATGTCGCCGTCGAGGATCTGTCCGTCGGCGTAGATGAGTGCTATGGTATTCTCGGAGTAGCCGTTGAGCTGAACCAGAGTCGAGATATATAGGTCGAGAGGTATGCGCCTATGGCTGCCGTCCTTATCGGCTGCGGCACCCAGCGTACCCAGAAGCGTATCGAACTCGTCCTCGTATATGGTGTCGTCGATCATGCCCAGACGCACGGCCTGCTGCGGCATCATCGCCGAGAGGTCGTCGGCTGCGGCGTCGAGCCTCTCGACGGGTATGCCTCGCGAAGCGGATACCTGATCGAGGATAGTCTTCCATGCCGACTCTGCCAGAGCGGTCATCTGGCTGCGGTTCTCGTCTGACATGCGTGTCATGACGTAGGGCTCGACGGCACTCTTGTAGGGGCATGCCGCGGGTCGGAACACCTCAGTCTTGACGCCGAGACGATCCAGCAGCGAGCGGAAGAAGGGTACGGTAAACGATATGCCGCGCCAGTCGATTTCGCCCTGCGGCTGTACGTATATGCGATCCGCCGCCGAGGCGAGGTAGTATTGCCCCTGCGTATAGGAGTCGGCGTATGCCACGACGAACTTGCCCGAGAGTTTGAATCTCTCCACGGCGGCGCGCAGCTCCTCCACGACGGCCGCCGAGGCCGTACCGCCGCCCGAGGGGTTGATACATATTCCGACGATGCGCTCGTCGCCTGCGGCATGCTCTATCGCGCCTACGGCTTCGAGCAGCGTGAGAGTCTTGCGCGGGGTAAGGGTCTGCATGTCGAAGTCCGTGAGGGGCGATATGCGGGGCGAGTCGGTTATATCCTCGGCCATGTCGATGACCAGAACGCTGCCCTGCTGCACCCTTACCGGCTCTACATCGAACGAATAGAGGATGCCTGCGGCGATCAATATCCATACTGCCGCCGTCAGCACCATGCCTATCAGCACGGCTGTCATCGACGGCCAGAATATCTTGGAGAATCCTATTTTTTTGCCCTGTTCCATAGATCGAATGTTTTATATCGTACAAAGTTACTCCATATTTGCATCGCATGCAACCCTTCGTGCGGCAATCGCGGCGTCAGTGCGCTTCGAGCCAGTTGTCACCCGTGCCGCACTCGGCGATAAGGGGTACGCGCAGCCGTGCCGCACCCTGCATGGCCTCGGTAACGATGCGGCGCACGGCGTCGACCTCCGAGCGCAGCGTGTCGACGACCACCTCGTCGTGCACTTGCAGTATCATGCGCGAGCGTATACCCTCCGCGAGGAAACGGCGTCGTATCTCGACCATCGCTATCTTCATTATATCGGCCGCCGAGCCCTGTATGGGGGCGTTTATGGCGTTGCGTTCGGCCAGCGAGCGTGCTACGGCGTTGCGCGAGTCGATGTCGGAGAGGATGCGCCGCCGCCCGAATATAGTCTCGACATAGCCCCTCTCTTTGGCCTTCTCGACCACCTCGTCCATATAGCGCTTGACATCGGGATACGAGGCGAAGTAACCGTCGATTATCTCCTTGGCCTCCTTGCGCGGTATGTCGAGACGCTGGCTCAGGCCGAATGCCGATATGCCGTATATGATGCCGAAGTTGGCGGTCTTGGCCCGCCGCCGCTCGTCGTCGGTAACCTCGTCGATGTTCTTGCGGTAGAGCCGTGCCGCCGTTGCGGCGTGGATGTCGCGACCCTCGACGAAGGCTTCGATAAGCGCATCGTCGCCGCTCAGATGCGCCATGAGCCGCAGCTCGATCTGCGAGTAATCGGCCGACAGCAGCAGATGATCCTCATCGGCGGCGACGAAGGCTGCGCGTATGGGCTTGCCAAGAGCGTCGCGGATAGGTATGTTTTGCAGGTTGGGGTTGGTCGACGACAACCTGCCGGTGGCCGTCACGGCCTGATTATATGATGTATGAATGCGTCCGGTGCGGGGATTGACCAGCTCGGGCAGAGCATCGACATAGGTCGACAGCAGCTTCTTCACGCCGCGGTATTCGAGCACCTTGCGCACGATCTCGTGTTCGTGGGCGAAGCCTTGCAGGTACTCCTCCTCTGTCGAGAACTGCTTGGTGCGCGTCATCTTCGGCTTGTCCGTAATGCGCATCTTGGCGAAGAGCACCTCGCCGAGCTGGCGTGCCGAGTTGATGTTGAGCGCCGGCTCGTCGGCCAGAGCGCGTATCCGCTCTTCGAGCCGCGACAGCAGCTCGCCCAGCTCGACCGAGTAGTCGGCCAGCGAACGGGTGTCGATCCTCACGCCTGCCGTCTCCATGTCGGCCAGAGTGTCGATCATGGGCTCCTCGATGCGGCTGTACAGGTCGAGCATCGAGGCCTCCGCCAGCTCGGGATAGAGCGCATGTTTGAGCCGCAGCGTGACATCGGCGTCCTCGGCGGCATACTCGGCCACACGGTCGAGCCCTACCATATCCATAGTCAGCCGCCGCGCACCCTTGCCTATGAGGGTTTCGATCGGTATCGGCGAGTAGTTGAGGTATCTCTCCGAGAGGTAGTCCATGTTATGACGCGATTCGGGATCGAGCAGATAGTGCATTATCATCGTGTCGTACTTGCGGCCGCGCACCTCGATGCCCGCGCGGCGCAGCATCATGATGTCGAACTTCATGTTCTGGCCGACCTTGGCCACCGATTCGTCCTCGAAAAGCGGGCGCAGCAGCTCAGCTAACTCCTCCCGCGTATCTCTCTCGAAGGGTATGTACCATGCCTTGTGCGGCTCGACGGCTATCGATATGCCTATTATGGCGTCGCTCACGGGGTCGAGACCCGTGGTCTCGGTATCGAAACATATCTCTTCGCAGCGCCTCCACTCGTCGATCAGCGAGGCGAGCTCCCCGGCTGTGCGTACCGTTCGGTAGTCGTGGGGAGTGGTGGCTGCTGTGGCCATGACGGGCTGCGGCTCGGCGGCCTGGTCCCGAGCGCTGTCGGGGTCTGCCTCGGAGCTGTCGACGGCGGTTTCGGCGGGAGCCGATGCCGAGAACAGGTCGCCCTGACCCTGCAACGCCGCCTTGCGCTTTGCAGCCGATTTGGCTCGCGCCATATCGGCCAGCTGCGTCTGCGCCTGCTGGCGCGGCGTATCGTCGGCCGGTGCGTCGGGTTCGGCGGGAGCGATGTTGTCGATGTCGCGCAGCATAGATGTGAAGTTGAGCTCGGCGAACAGCGTGCGAAGCGCGGCCGTGTCGGGGCTGCACATGGTAAGGCTCTCGGCCGAAAATTCGATCGGCACGTCCAGTACGATCTGCGTAAGCGCCTTGGCGCGGCGCAGGTTATCGACCCACGACGATATGCTCTGTCCGGTCTTGCCGCCTATGGCTTCGGCGTTGAGGATGATGTTTTCAACGCCGCCCCACTTGGCTACCAGCTTCGCGGCACCCTTCTCGCCTATGCCCGGCACGCCGGGGATGTTGTCCGACGCATCGCCCCACAGTGCGAGCACGTCGCTGACCAGTGCCGGATCGTCGAAGCCGTAGTGTGCGCGTATGGCCTCGACGTCGACTATCTCGACGCCCTCGCCCTTCTGCTTGTATATCGAGCAGTGTTCCCTGACCAGCTGCCCGTAGTCCTTGTCGGGGGTTACCATGTAGACTTCGTAACCCGCAGCGACGCCCTTGTGCGCCAGCGTGCCGATCACGTCGTCGGCCTCGTAATCCTCTACTTCCAAAACGGGTATGCACATGGCCGCCAGCAGCCGCTTGACGTATGGCACCGAGGTTATGATATCCTCGGGCGTGGCCGGGCGGTTGGCCTTGTAGAGGGGATATATGCGTCGGCGGAACGAGCCTCCCGGAGGGTCGAACGCCACGCCGAGCAGGTCGGGTCGTTCCCGGCGTATGATGTCGCGCAGAAACTTCGTGAAGCCGAAGACGACCGAAGTGTTCATGCCGTCGCGGTTGCGCATGGGACGCCCCATGAAGGCGTAATAATATTTGAAGATCAACGCATAGGCGTCGATCAGAAACAGTTTTTTCATAGGCGATGTTCGGCTGCGCCCGCAGGCGTCGTCAAAAATTGTCTTCGGCATACCACTCGGCGAACGACGTGGCCGTCTCGTGCAGTCGCAGGGAGTGGAGCTCGACGGTGTCGGGCAGTGCTCCGAGCAGCCGTTCGGCGAAGTCGGCGAGCATGTTTTCGCATGTGGGCTGGTAGTCGACCAGCACGATCTTCGAAAAGCGTTCGCTCAGCACGGCATGCAGCTGTTCGCTCTGCAACGTGTCGCGCATGACGAAAGCGTGGTCCATCTTGTCGACGATCTGCTCGCCGACGATGCGCTTCAACAGACCGAAGTCCATGACCATGCCCTGCTTGGGCGACATGGGGTCTGCCGACGGCTCGCCCTTGACGGTAACCGAGAGCCGGTACGAGTGGCCGTGTATTTCGCGGCAGGGGCCGTCGTAGCCCTCCAACATGTGCGCCGATTCGAAGGTAAACTCCTTGGTAAGTCTTATGACCGACATAACTTTGCTGTGTTTCGTTGTTGCGTCGGACCGAATGCAGCGGGCATTCGTCCGAAGGTAATGTTTGCGCCTTTTCGGCGCGACCCATGCACCGCAACCCGCATCGCCCCTGCTGAGGAGTACTCGCGTACTTCCAGCAAGGGCGAACAGGAGGCGCATGCCGTCGGTCGGACTACTCCGCCAGACAGTCGACGTATACCTGACGCTGGAACGTCTCGCTCAGCGAAATATACGTCTGGGTGTTGGACACGCCCGGTATTCGCAGTACATGGTCGAATATCGTGCGCATAAGGTGTTCGTTATCCAGACAATACAACTTGATCATGATGTTGTATGTGCCGGTTATGTAGTGGCACTCGACGATTTCGGGTATCTTCTTCAGCTCGCCTACGGTCTGCGACTGCAACATCGGATCCTGTATGCGGATCGAGATGAAGGCGCAGACGTCGAATCCCAGCGTCTTGGGGTCGACGATAAGGCGGCTGCCGAGGATTATGCCCGAGCTTTCGAGCTTCTTGATACGCTGGTGTATGGCCGCTCCCGACACGCCGCACTCGCGCGCTATCTCCAAAAAGGGCGTGCGGGCGTTCTTTATCAGGAACTTCAATATCTTGCGGTCGATCTTGTCGATCGCCCCGTGCTTGTTGTTGTCCATTTCGGCGAGGCGTTACGCTTTCAATACACCAAGTTCCTTGCCGACCTTGACGAAGGCCTCGACGCAACGGTCGAGCTGTTCGACGCTATGGCCTGCCGATACCTGTACGCGTATGCGCGCCTGTCCCTTCGGCACCACCGGATAGTAGAATCCCGTGACGAAGACGCCCTCCTGCTGCAAGCGTGCGGCGAAGTCCTGCGATAGTTTCGCGTCGTAGAGCATCACGGCGCAGATAGCCGACTGCGTGGGCTTGATGTCGAAGCCTGCGGCGATCATCTTGGTGCGGAAGTGCTCGACGTTGGCTACGAGGCGGTCGTGCAGCTCGTTGCTCTCTTCGAGCATGCGGAACATCTCGATACCGGCGCCTACGACTGCGGGCGGCAGCGAGTTGGAGAACAGATAGGGGCGCGAGCGCTGGCGAAGCATGTCGATGATCTCCTTGCGGCCGGTGGTAAATCCGCCCACGGCGCCGCCGAAGGCCTTGCCCAGAGTGCCGGTCAGGATGTCGACCTTGCCGCGAAGATCGTACAGCTCGGTAATGCCGCGTCCGGTGGCTCCGAGTACGCCGGCCGAGTGGCACTCGTCGACCATGACCAGAGCGTCGTACTTCTCGGCCAGAGCGCATATCTTGTCGAGCGGAGCGGCGTTGCCGTCCATCGAGAATACACCGTCGGTGCAGATTATGCGGAAGCGCTGCGCCTGAGCGCGTTTGAGGCAATCTTCCAATTCGGCCATGTCGGCGTTGGCATAGCGGTAGCGCACGGCCTTGCAGAGTCTTACGCCGTCGATTATCGAGGCGTGGTTCAGAGAGTCGGAGATGATTGCGTCCTGCTCCGTGAACAGAGGCTCGAACACGCCGCCGTTGGCGTCGAAGCATGCGGCGTAGAGGATCGTATCCTCGGTGCCGAAGTAGTCGGCTATGGCCTTCTCCAACTGCTTGTGGATATCCTGACAGCCGCAGATGAATCTGACGGACGACATGCCGTAGCCGCGCTCGTCCATAGCGCGCTTGGCAGCCTCCACCAGACGCTTGTTGTCAGACAGACCCAGATAGTTGTTGGCGCAGAAATTCAAAACATCGCGTCCCGCGACCTCGATCTGGGCGCGCTGCGGCGACTCGATTATACGCTCGCTCTTATACAGCCCGGCAGCCTTGATCTGTTCGAGCTCCTGCTGCAAATACTCCTGAAATTTTCCGTACATGGTCTAAAAGTTTTATGTTGTTGATATGTCGTTTGCGTTGCGATTATATCCCCTTGCCGGCGGCCGTATGCCTGCCGCAGGAGACGTCGACTTTTCGGATGATCCTTACCGCCATTGCCGCTTTTACTTGCGATTTCTGTTCGTAACTGCGTTCGGGTTACAGTCGTTGCGCCTCGGGGCGGCTACGATTATAAACTGTTACAAAGATATGTATTTTCCGTGAGAAAACAAGAGTTGCAGGCCGAATTGTTGGATTTGCAGATTATGATTCGTAACATTTTACGGCTTCTGATCCGCTGCCGGGTGCGCCCGAACGGATTTGACGGAATGTTTCGAATCGTCGCCGGCCGGAGCGCGCACCGCGCAACGAAAAGTCCCCCTCCGAGGAGGGGGATTAGGGGGAGGGTATAATCTGTATAACGGCGTCAGCCGTAACTGCGGCCATAGGCTTTGCAACGCATCCGGGCAGCGTATCCACGCCACGAAGCATTGAGAGGATCTCTCCCCCCCCCTCCGAGGAGGGGGATTAGGGGGAGGGTATAATCTGTATAACGGCGTCAGCCGTAACTGCGGCCATAGGCTTTGCAACGCATCCGGGCAGCGTATCCACGACACGAAGCATTGAGAGGATCTCTCGTCCGGCGTCAGCCGAAGCAACCGGCCGCGGCTCTTCAACGCATCCGGGCAGCGTATCCACGCCACGAAGCATTGAGAGGATCTCTCGTCCGGCGTCAGCCGAAGCAACCGGCCGCGGCTCTTCAACGCATCGGGGCAGCGTATCCACGCCACGAAGCGTCGCGAGTTCTTCTTCTTTTCCCTTACTTCCCGTTATAGAGATTCATAGTGCGGCTCGTGCCGAGGGTGGCGAACGAAAGTATGGCATCGCCGAACAGTTTCAGACGCTCGGGCATGGCCGCGAGCTCCTCGTCGGAGAAGCGTCCGAGCACGTAGTCGACCTGATGTCCGCGTGCGAAGTCGCCTCCGATGCCGAACCTCAGACGCGCGTAGTTGTTGCCGCCGAGCAGCTCGGTAATGTTTTTCAATCCGTTGTGCCCCCCTTCGCTGCCCTGCGGCCGCATGCGGAACGTTCCGAACGGCAGCGCTATGTCGTCGGAGACGACGAGCAGATTCTCGCGAGGTATGCGTTCGGCATCCAGCCAGTAGCGCACGGCCTTTCCCGATAGGTTCATATAGGTCGAGGGTTTGAGCAGCAGCAGCGTGCGCCCCTTATGTCTTACCTCGGCCAGCGCGCCGTAACGGACGGTCGTAAAAGAGGCGTTGGACGCCTCTGCAAGGGCGTCCAACACACGAAATCCTATGTTGTGACGGGTGTCGGCATATTCGGAACCGATGTTGCCCAACCCGACAACGAGATATTTCATACCTCAGTTATTACTTCTGCTGTGCGGCACCGCGAGAAGCACGCGTTACGCGGACTGCGCAGACTGCCGTCGTGGCGGGAGTTACGAAAGTGAGATTATCGAGTTTCAGGTCGCCGACGAAGATCGTCTGGCCGACTTTCAACGGAGTGACGTCTACCGTGATCTCGTCGGGCATGTTCTCGACAAGACCCTTGACGGTCAGCTTACGTGCGGCCAAAGCCAGCTTACCGCCGACCTTGACGCCCTCGGCGTTACCGGTAAGGCGCACGGGAAGCGTGATGGCTACGGGCTTGCCCTCTTGCAGACGGTAGAAGTCGATGTGCAGGATCTGCTCGCGGACGGGGTGGAACTGCACCTCGCGCATTACGGCCTTCTGCGTCTTGCCGTCGATGTTCAGCTCGACGATGTAAGAGTTGGGCGTGTAGATGAGCTGTTTGAGGTCTTTGGCCGATACGGTAAAGGTCTCCTCCTTGTCGCCACCGTAAACCACGCAGGGTACCATACCCTCGCGGCGTGCGGCCTTGGCATACTTCTTACCGAAGTCGTTACGTGCCGTGCCGTTGATTTGAAGTGTTTGCATAATGCTGTGTTTTTTAATATGTTACCTTCGGCGTCACTCAGCGGCCGACATGCGGCAGCCCCATAAACGCCTGCTATTCGGCTGCAAATATAGCAATTTTCGACGATCGGCGATGCGTAATATGAAATTAATGTATCGATAGCCGCCGGTTTTGCAAAGCATTCGGGCAGCGTATGCACGATACAGAGAATCACAAGTTACCATTCCCTCTTGCTATTTGGTTCTTATCCACTGCCAGAGCTCCTTGAACGAGGGCTTCTTGCCGTGCATGAAGATGCCGACGCGGTATATCTTGGCAGCGATCCACACCATTGCAACGAACGAGCCGTAGAGCACTGCCAGCGAGGTCGCGATCTCCCATACTGGTATATTGAACGGTATGCGCGCCATCATTACCACGGGCGAGGTAAAGGGTATCATCGAGAACCAGAACACCATATCGCTGTTGGGGTCGTTGAAGACCGACATCATGACGATGATCGCCAGAATGATCGGAAGCATGATGATCGTGTTGAACTGCTGTGCGTCCTGCACCGAGTCGACCGACGAGCCCGATGCAGCGAACATCGAGGCGTAAAAGAGGAATCCGCCGAGGATGAACAGAAGCGCATATACGAAGAGCATGGCTATGTAGCCCGCATCGGAGAATGTGCCGATCACGCTCATCATCATGCCTCCCGTCTGGATCACTTCGGCCGGGAAGAGTGCCGGCAGCACGAACTTGCTGGCGCCTATTATAAGAACAGCCCATATCGCGATCTGCGTGACGGCCACCAGCGCTATGCCCGATATCTTGCCCATCATGATCTGGAACGGCGAGCAGCTCGACACCATGACGTCGATCACGCGGCTGTTCTTCTCCTCGATGACCGAAGTCATGACCATTTGCCCGTAGATGATTATTATCATGTAGAGCAGCATGCCGAGTACCAGTCCCAGGATATAGCTGACGTTGGACGAGGTGGACTCCATGGTATCGACGTCGCCCGTGCCGTTGTTCTCGTACGTCTGCAACTCGATGCTGGTGGCCACTTCTGCCATGATGCGGTCGAGGTCCTCTATGTCGTATGATTTGAGCTTCTCGCGTTCGATGATCTTCTCGATCTGCGAGGCAATGTTAGCCTCGACGGTCATCGACGACGAGGTGTTGGTTATAAGTCGCACGGCGCGAGGGTTGGTCATCACGTCGTCGTCGATAGCCAGTATGGCGAATACGTCGCTTTCGGAGCCGTACTCGGCGCAGGCGCCGGCAACGTCGGTGCGGTCGAGCGTTTCGAATACGAGCTCCTCGCCCGATACCAGACGGTCGGCGATGAGCGATGAGCTGTCGACGACCACCACGCGCTTGGTCGAGCCCTTGCCGTAGAGCATTATCAGCGACGGCGCCACCATAAGACCTATCATCATCAGGGGCATGAGTATCGTCGTTACGATAAACGATTTCTTGCGGACGCGCTCCGAAAACTCGCGCATCACTATAAGCATGGTCTTGTTCATTGTTCGAATTGTTTTAGAGACGGTTTTCGACCGCACGGATGAATATGTCGTTCATGCTCGGCATGACCTCCTGAAACGAGCGCAGGCGGCAGCTGTCGTTGAGGGTCGATATGACGCCGCGTATCTCGTCGTCCGAGGGTATGTGTATCTTGATCTGGGTGTATCCGCCGATCAGGCCGCAGCTCTCGCCCAGCATCGTTACGCGGCCGTCGAGCTGTCGCCGCAGCAGCTCCTCATCGCCGCTGAACGTGACTGTGAAGGTGTTGCCGCCGGCGGCGCGACGTATCTCGTCGACCGAGCCCGAGAGGATGTTGTGCGACTTGTCGATAAGGGTTATGTGGTCGCATATCTCCTCGACCGAGGCCATGTTGTGGGTCGAGAATATCACGGTTGCTCCGCGGTCGCGCAGACCCAGAATCTCCTCTTTGAGCAGGTTGGCGTTGATCGGGTCGAATCCCGAGAAGGGTTCGTCGAAGATGAGCAGCTTGGGCTCGTGCACCACGGTCGAGATGAACTGCACCTTCTGCGCCATGCCTTTGGACAGATCCTCGACCTTGCGCGACCACCACTCGTCGATTCCCAGCCGCTCGAACCATGCGTGCAGCCGCTTTGCGGCGTCGGCCTTGGACATGCCTTTGATGCGGGCGAAGAATATTGCCTGATCGCCCACGCGCATCTTCTTGTAGAGTCCCCTCTCCTCGGGCATGTAGCCGATGCGGTATATGTCTTCGACTGCGATGGGCTTGCCGTCGAGCAGCACGCGGCCGCAGTCGGGTATAGTGATGCGGTTGATTACCCTGATGAGGGTCGTCTTGCCCGCGCCGTTGGGGCCTAACAGTCCGTAGATCGAACCGCGTGGCACAGCCAGCGATACGTCGTCCAGCGCCACGTGTCCCGTGTAGCTCTTGGAGACGTTTTCGATAGTCAGAATATTGTCCATTGGATGACTCGTTGTTTGTTTTAGTTAAAATGCGTAAGCCGATTCGCCGACAGTCAGCCGCCTCGCAGACCGTAACTCCCCCCCCCAGAGGGTTAGCCGTCCCGGAGTTGCGTATTGCGATTGTAAATCAAATCGTTACATCGGCAAATATACGAATAGGCGAGGGCAAAAGCAAATTTTTTCTGCAATTTGTCGTGCCGGAGTATATTCGGCGCAGCCAAATATACGAAAAAATCGAATCCGTTTCGTAAACTCGTCGTATATTTCGCCGTCGATAATCTGTTAAGGCTCCGCATGCGGGGCGTTTTTCGTGATATGTTTATGGATGATACGGTGTTCAGGGTCGATCCCCGAAGGGACGACAGGCTCGTCGGGGGGGGGTGGTTGCGTTGTGGCGCGAGTCGGTCGCGCGGAGCCACGCTTTTCTGACGGATGAGGATATTGAGAGGCTGGTGCCGGCCGTGCGGGCGGCCATAGCCGGTGCGGCGCGACTGACGGTCGTGGAGCGCGCCGGACGTCCGGCGGCGTTTATGGGCGTCGAGGCGGAGAAGATAGAGATGCTGTTCGTCGATCCGGCGTTGTTCGGGTGCGGTCTCGGGCGCCGGCTCGTGGGCATGACCGTCTGGCGTTGGGGTGTCGATTCGGTCGATGTCGATGAACAGAATCCTGCGGCGCGCGCCTTTTACGAGCGCATGGGTTTCCGGGTGGCGGGACGCAGCGGCTCGGATGCTCAGGGCAACGATTTTCCGATACTGCACATGCGCCTTGCCGCGGGCGAGGAGCGATAGCGGCAGCATTGTCGCCCACGGAGCGGGCTTATAAAGCGTACCGAATATATAGGGTTTTCGTTATTTTTTAGTAACTTTGCACGATAATAGCCGATTATCGGCCGAGCCGAGACCCGTCTGCATGAAGCGTCTTTCGATCATACTATGTGCCGTGCTGTGCGCCGTGTGCGTGCAGCAGAGTGCCGATGCTCAGTATTACAGTTGGGGCGCCGATCCCGCTTCGTTGTCGTGGCGGTCGCTTCGCGGCGAGGACTACCGCATCGTATATCCCGATACGGCCGAGCGCATAGCGCGCCGGACGATGCACTATATGGATGCCGTCTGCGGCGACATATCGTTCGGTTACCGCCACCGGCAGATGTCGATCCCGCTGGTCATACATCCGATGAATTTTCGAGCGAACGGCCTTGTGATGTGGCTGCCCAAGCGAATAGAGTTTCTCTCGACGCCCGCCGTCGCGAGCTACTCCATGCCGTGGCAGAAGCAGCTCGTGGCGCACGAGTACCGCCATGCCGTGCAGTATAACAACCTCAACCGCGGCGTGGTGAAGATCCTGAGCTATCTGTTCGGGCAGCAGAGTTCGACCGTAGGACTCGTATTCATGCCGCTGTGGATGATCGAGGGCGATGCGGTAATGTCGGAGACCGAGATGTCGACATTCGGCCGCGGCCTGCAACCGAGTTTCACGATGCCCTATCGCGCCTACGGCGATGTCTTGGGGCGCTTTCCCAACAAGGACAAGTGGTTCTGCGGCTCGTTCAGGGATTATATCCCCGACCATTACAGCCTCGGCTACCTGATATGCCGCGGCGGTTACTCGCGTTACGGCGAGGTCATGGGCGACCGCGTAGCATGGCTTACCTCGCGTCGTCCGTATATGATAATCTCGTCGGACTGGGTGCTGAAAAAACTCTTCGGCCGCACCAGTTTCGGCCTGTTGCAGGATACGTTCGACGAGCTTGTGCCCCACTGGCAGGCATGCGCCGACGTCGAGCAGACGACCGTGCCGCTGCCCGTGGCCGAGCCGCGGAGCCATACGGTATATTCGTGGCCGCAGATGTGCGACGACGGGCGCGTGATCGCCCTCAAAGAGGATCTCGACACGCCCTCGGAGCTGGTAATGATAGATACGCTGACCGGAGCCGAGCGCCGTCTGGCGCGCACGGGTTCGCTCTCGACGCGGCCTGCGCTCTCGTCGACGGGCATGGTGTGGTGGACCGAATACAGGCGCAGCACGCTCTTCGAGGAGAAGGTGTCGTCGCGGCTGTGCTATGTCGATCTGCTGGCCGAGCGCCCTACGGCAAAGACGGTCAAGCGCCGTCGCAACGTGTTGTATCCGACACCTATGCGCGGCGACGACATGGCATGGGCGGAGTATACGCCCGACGGAACCTACTACGTGGTAACCTCGACGCGCGACGGCGAGAGACGCATGCCGGTGCCGTTCGACAAGGAGATACATTCGCTGGCGTGGGACGATGCGACGGAGCGTCTTTACGCCATTGTAACCGATGACGACGGCATGTGCATATCGGCCGTCGAGGGCGACTCGCTGCGCCGCGTGACACGCCCGTCGTATACGACGCTGAGCGATCTTCGCGCAGGCGGCGGCCGCCTCTACTTCGGCTCGATAGCCTCGGGTCGCGACGAGCTGCACTGCTACGATCTGGCCGAGCGGCGCGAATACCGTCTGTCGACATCGCGCTACGGGTCGTTCCAGCCCTCGCCCGCGGGGCAGGGGCGTGTGGTGGCCACCTCCTACGACGTGCGCGGTTATCTGCCCGTGATGCAGGCGGTGGACTCGACCCGCGTCGAAGTGCCGCATGCCGCGGCGCCGCGCAATGTCATGCTGCCCCATGCCGAGCGGTGGCCTGTGGTCAACCTCGATACCGTGCGGTTCGACGCGGCGGCGGAGATAGCGTCGGGACAAAGACGCTCGCGGCGCTTCTCGCGTTTTACCCATGCCTTCAACATACACAGCTGGGCGCCCGTGTCGTTCGATCCCTATTCGATAACCGAGGAGTCTAACATATCGTTCAATCTGGGTGCGACGGTGATGTCGCAAAATCTGCTGTCTACCTCCGAAGGTTTCCTGACCTGGGGCTGGAACCGCTCGGAGGGTTCGGTGTTCAAGGGCACGTGGCGGTATTACGGTCTTGGGCTGAATCTTACGCTAAGCGGCACTTACGGAGGACATCAGAATATATATCCCGTATACTCGTATAACGTAGACCGTCACGAGCTCGAATTTCCGCTGCCGCCCAAGATCGGCAAGTACTACTCGGTGGACGTGGGGCTGGCACTGCCGCTGCTCTTCGACCGCGGTTCCCACACGCGCCAGCTGACGCTGGCGACCGGGTGGAACTACTCCAACGGTCTGGTGGCCAACGTCGGACGGCTCAACGTCGAACACGGCAAGGTAACCAACATGGCCGTGATAGGCTACTCGGACGGTATACACAAGCTCACGTCGAGCATAGCCTTCTCCGATATGAAGCGCCGTGCGCCGCGCGACTTCGTATCGCCGTGGGGCGTGGTGCTGAGCGTGAACCATGCGATAAATCCCGACAACGGGCACTTCGGCAATCTCATCGTGGGTTATGCCAAACTCTATACGCCGGGCTTCGCACGCCACCATTCGCTGACGCTGGCAGCGTCGTATCAGACCTCGCTCGGAGGATTCTCGTCGGAGTACGTGCTCTCGGGCATGGCTTTCAAGTCGACGCGGCTGCTGCCGCACGGCTTCTCTTCGTCGCAGATCACGAACCGCAACTACACGGCGCTGTCGGTCAACTACCAGCTCCCGCTGTGTTACCCCGACGGCGGGTGGCAGGGCTACATCTATTTCAAGCGCATAAGGCTCAACCTCGGTTTCGATTATGCGCGTTTCCAGAAGCCGCAGAGGCCCTCGGCATCGGAGGTCAAGGTGCTGCACGACTGGCATGAGATATACTCTTTCGGCGGCGACATATCGCTGGATATAAACCTGTTCAGCTCGCCGGCATCGGCCACGACGGCGCTTACGCTATCGCTGTGGCAGCCGAGCGAAGGAGGGTTTTATGTATCGTTCGGCGTCGGTTTGCCGTTTTAAGAGTGAAGAATAGAATTATTGAATAGACGAAATTATAAAACCGCTATGGACAAACAACAGAAAAAGAGTTCGGCCGGACGAGCCGCGACGGGTTTGAGGAGCATAACGCAGCGACATGTCGTCATTGCGATGTGGTCGCTCACGGCGCTTGGCGTATTCGTGGCCGTGCTGCTGTTCACGCTGGCCAAGTTCGAGGTGTTCGGTCCCATGCCTTCGTTCGAGGAGTTGGAGAATCCGAAGACCAATCTTGCCACACAGCTCTACTCGGCCGACGGCGAGGTGCTCGGCACGTATTTCATAGAGAACCGCACGCATCTCTCTTACGACGAGCTTTTCCCCGAGAACGACTCGCTCGTACTCAACGTCAACGGCCATGCCCTGCCGCCGATCGTGGCGGCGCTGGTGGCTACGGAGGATATACGCTTCTTCGACCACTCGGGCATCGACTTCAAGGCTACGGCGCGCGCCGGCTTCAAGACCATACTGATGCGTCAGAAGGAGCAGGGCGGCGGCAGTACCATTACCCAGCAGTTGGCAAAGAACCTCTACAAGACGCGTAACAGCGGACGCCTGCCCTCGGGCAAGCTCTCGACGCTGACGGCCAAGGCGCAGGAGTATGTCATAGCCACGCAGCTCGAACACAACTACACCAAGCCCGAGATCGTGGCCATGTATCTCAATACGGTGGAGTTCAGCAACAGCAACTTCGGCATAAAGTCGGCGGCCAACAACTTTTTCGGGTGCGAGCCCTCGGAGTTGAAGATCGAGCAGGCGGCACTGATAGCCGGGCAGGTCAAGGCGCCGGGTACATACGCGCCGATGCGTGCCGGAGAGCCTAACGAGAAGGCGCGTCAGAGGCGCAACCTCGTTCTGTCGCGTCTGGCCGATGCGGGGGCGATAAGCCGTGCGGTGTGCGACTCGCTGAGCGCCCTGCCGGTCGATCTCACGCGATACCGCACTGCGGCCGAGTCGCACAACGTGGGTACGGCGACATACTTCCGCGAAATGGTGCGCCAGACCATGACGGCACGCGAGCCCGAGCGTCGCAACTACCTTAACGATTGGGACTACAACGAGGCTGTGAAGGAGTATAACGACAATCCGCTCTACGGCTGGTGCCACAAGAACCGCAAGGCCAACGGCGAGGAGTACGACATATACCGCGACGGCTTGAAGATATATACCACGATCGACTCGAAGATGCAGCGCTATGCCGAGCAGGCCGTAGCCAAGCAGATGATCGAGGTGCAGAAGAAGATGGACGCGCAGATACGTGCGACCAAGAGCATATTCGTGGGAAAGACCAAGGAGCAGGCCGACCGCATGATACTCTCGGCGATGCGGCAGTCCGACCGTTGGCGCAACATGGCGCGTGAGGGCATCGACGAGAAGGAGATACTCGCCGCATTCTCGCAGCCGCGCTCGATGAAGATCTTTACCTTCCGCGGCGTGCGCGACACGATCATTACCCCGCGCGACTCGGTCGTGCACCACAAGGCCATACAGCGTGCCGGCTTCGTGGCTATCGATCCGCATTCGGGGTATGTGAGGGCTTACGTCGGCGGTCCCGACTACAAGTATTTCAAGTACGATGCCGCCAAGCAGGGCCGGCGTCAGGTGGGCTCGACGGCCAAGCCGTTCATCTACACCTTCGCCATAGACCACCTCGGACTTACGCCCTGCACGATCGTGCCCAACCGCCCCGTGTCGATCGAGACGCCGTCGGGCGTCTGGTCGCCCAAGGAGGCGGGCAAGGTCGAGTATGTCGGTTCGCATCCCTTGTACTGGGGTCTGGCGCGAAGCCGCAACAACTATTCGGCGTGGATCATGAAGCAGGCCAAGCAGCCCGAGGCCGTGGCGCAGTTCATACACAACATGGGCATTCGCGGATACATAGACCCCGTGCCGGCGCTGTGTCTGGGCTCCTACGAGAGCAACCCGTTCGAAATGGCGGGCGCATACTCGACATACGCCAACGAGGGCGTGAGGATCGACCCGATATTCGTCACGCGAATCGAGGACAATCAGGGCAACGTGCTGGCCACCTTCACGCCCAAGTCGCACGATGCCATATCCAAGCGTGTGGCATACACGATGATAACGATGATGCAGAGGGTCGTGACAATGGGTACGGCCGGACGCATGCGTTACGTATACGGGTTCTCGGATGTAGAAATGGCAGCGAAGACCGGTACGACGAACGACAACGTCGATGCGTGGTTCATGTGCGTGCTGCCCAATCTTGTGATGAGTACGTGGGTCGGCGGCGAGGAGAACAGCATCCATCTGCGCTCGGGCGGCGAGGGCGCCTCTATGGCGCTGCCCGTGGCGGGCGAGTTCCTGACGCGGGTCTTTGCCGACGGCACGCTGGGCGTGCACCGCAGCGACCGCTTTACACCGTCGGACGAGGTGCCCGATTACGACTGTCCTATGGATATCGCCGACGACGGCTCCGACTCGACCACGACGTTCGACTTCGAGGAGGAGGAGTTTTTCTGATGACCTGGATTTATAAGATATAGAGTTATGACAATAGCAATAGTGGGCGCGAGCGGCGCCGTGGGACAGGAGTTTTTGAATATATTGCAGAGCCGCGACATGGCTATCGACCGTCTGCGGCTGTTCGGGTCGTGTCGCAGCGCCGGACACAAATACACATTTCGGGGTTGCGAGATCGAGGTCGAGGAGTTGTCGCACGAGTCGGATTTCAGCGGTGTGGATATTGCATTGGTCTCGGCCGGTGCGGGCGTCTCGCGCGAATATGCCGGGACGATCACGCGCCATGGCGCTGTCATGATCGATAATTCGAGTGCGTTCCGCATGGACGACGATGTGCCGCTGGTGGTGCCCGAAGTCAACCCCGACGACGCTTTCGACGCACCGCGCCGCATCATCGCCAACCCCAACTGCACGACGATACAGATGGTCGTCGCACTGGCGGCCATAGAGCGGCTGTCGCATATTCGGCGCGTGCATGTGGCTACCTACCAGTCGGCCAGCGGCGCCGGTGCGCACGGCATCTACGAATTGGAGCAGCAGCACGGTCAGATCGTGAGGGGCGAGCGTCCGACAGTGGATAAGTTCGCATACCAGTTGGCATACAATCTTATACCGCATATCGACGTCTTCATGGAAAACGACTACACCAAGGAGGAGATGAAGATGTTCAACGAGACGCGCAAGATCATGCACTCCGATGTTATGGTGTCGGCGACCTGCGTGCGCGTGCCCGTGCTGCGCGCTCACTCGGAGGCCGTGTGGGTGGAGACCGAGCGCGAGCTGTCGGTGGAGGAGGTGCGGAACGCCTTTGCCGCGAGCGAGGGTGTGGTGCTCGTCGACTCTCCGGCCGAGAAGAGATACCCCATGCCGCTTATGGCCTCGGGCTGCGATCCGGTATATGTGGGTCGTATCCGAAAAGATCTGACATCGCCCAATGGCATCTCGTTCTGGTGCGTGGCCGACCAGATCCGCAAGGGCGCTGCCCTGAATGCCGTGCAGATCGCGCAGCTGCTGATAAGCCGCAAGCGAATCGGATAACGGGGCGGGTGGCCGGCTGGCTGTTTGGCTTGGCAGGGCTCTCCACCGACTCGCCCGACGGCTTTTATATAAGGTCGGGCGGTTTCCGGATTATGTTTTTCCGGGCGGCTGTCGGATGTGATGGCCGTCCGGATTATTTTTTGCCCTTTACGGCTGCCGATAAAGGGGTGGGCGCAGTCTGCCGATGTGTGATCTCCCGACGTTATGGCCGGATTGCTGCTATGCCCGCCTGCGGCGTGACGCGTGCAGCGACATTGCGCTGCCGAATGTATATACGCCGCCGATTACATCGCTATGCGTGTTGCGTCGAGTCGGTATTATTGCTCGGGCGGCGGCTGTGTTTTGCAGGGTAAGATCGTCACAGGTGCAAGGCGGCATGCCGCAAGCAGATATAGAGCGGCTGTTCTCTGCCGAATGCGGAGCCGAGCGTGTGCGGACCTGGCCGAGTCGAATGAGGGGGCACTTCGAATGGATGTTTCGGCCGATGTGAGCATATGGCTGAGCAGATGCAGGCTTGGCCGATGCGAAGAAAAGGGGGAAGTAATATGAACAATCTCGAATTATTTTTTGCAAATTCGGGAAATATGTCTATATTTGCACTCCGATACGATGCTTGTCGACTTTCGATAAGCCTTTGTCATCAAAGCGATATGCAACGTATCTTTTGGTCTGATGGCCGAGTGGCTAGGCAAAGGTCTGCAAAACCTTGTACAGCGGTTCGAATCCGCTTCAGACCTCACAAGAACCGCGTTGTAGCAACCTACAACGCGGTTCTCTTTTTGGTTTGTACGGTATTTGTACGGCAAGTGCTAATTCGAAGTTCGATTCAATAAAAACAAAATCTATTTTTTGGGGGGGGCTCGTGTCTATTATAATCTTTCGTAGGAACTGTCACCAGAAATATTCTCATATATTGAATAAACAAACTCTTTTACAAATAAGATAGTATCATCTAACCAATTAACATCTATTGTTTGCTTGGAGTTGACGGAAATATCATAGTCAGCCTCATGAACTATTTGATTTCTTCGAGTAACTATAAGGTCTATTTTTTTTCTCAAGAAATTTTTGATTTGCATTAGAAGAAGCTTCGGGAAATGGATAGTGCATTTTATCCATTATAGCAGGAATCTTATGATCCAGATTCCAGATATAACTTAATGCGTCTTTAATTTTGTCTATTTTTTGAAAAGACATTGATCTCAAAATAATCTTGATTTCATTATTTATCCAATATTCTGCTGTTTCTTCATTGCATGTCGGCGGATTCTTCCTTGATTGACACTCTATTACTTTATTCAGAGTTGACAACTTTATAGGAATTGACTTACATTTATCAGTTTGAGGCAATTGACTTGTATATGAATTAATAATTCCAATACGAACAAATTCATGAATAAAACGATCCATAGCGCTTACCAGATTTACCAATTCAGAACGTAATAAATCGGTTAATTCGGCAGGTGCTATTTTATAATGATCTCTTAAAAAAACATAAAACCCTCGCGTTTTCTGCATATCACAGATACATACATTGAAAGTCTTAATCGTATCTTTCATGCTAATTCAGAAGAGATGTAATATTATTTGCCATTGCAGTAAACTGTTCATTAAAAGTTCTTCTACCTTCAATTAATTGGCCTCTAACAATGCCAGTCGCACCTAATTTGTCGTCGGGAATTGCGAAAACAGGGATCCCTGTTTCTTGATATTTCTGACCTAATGTTGCAAAATCTTTAATTTCTGCTAAACAGAAATCATCAGAAATATGAGCATCTTGGTACTTTTCTACAGGGAAAGTCATCGAGACTTGAGAAAGAGCCGGAATGAGAAAATCTCTAATAGTTAATTTAATGGTATCAATTAACGGCCTATAAATAGCGGCTGCAACTCCTCTTCGGATATTAAATCGTTGAATTATTTCACCAATAAAAATGGGAGTGCCTTGGGGCATCGGATAAGTAGCGTGTGCAAAATTATAGATGTTGGCATTTTTCCAGTTTATCCATTGCGGCAAGATGCGAGACAAACTCTTTATGGCCATTACACAAAATATATCAGGATTAGCTGGAATAATAAAGGCATCACTTGAAACAAATAAAATTTGGTTTAAGGTGCTTAATCCTGGGTTCAAATCTATAAGAACATATTCAATATCATATTTTTCTGCAATGTTTACGATTAATTGATTAAATGAACCCGGCAAATTTTGCATGGCAGTTAAGGTTACAGGTGCATTAATTGCAAATGTTAATTGCGGATCATATTCCGATAAGTTCATATGTCCGGGAAGAAGGTATAGATTCTGGTTTAGTCCATGATTGGGGCAATCTATAGCCCTAATCGGATCTGGCGTACCGGCAAAAGCAGGACGCACACCATCCATTATGTTGTTTCTACATGTTGCCGAATCATCATAATATTCATCGAATTTCCCTCCTAAAAATACAGAAGTAAGATTACATTGAGGGTCTGCATCAACGAGCAAAACTTTATGACCGATTTCGGCAAGTTTCCATCCAATATTAAAGGTCGATGTGGTTTTGCTTACACCACCCTTGTGATTGAAAAATACGATTTTCTTAACCATGATATTTAAATTATATTTTACTCCTCAAATTTAAGTTTCGGTAAAGTATATACAATTTTCATCGTTTCGAGCGAAACGGTAATGATGCGCAACAGCAGATTGAGAATATATTTTTCGTCGTTATGTCCCGCAGCCCAATCGTTCGGGTCGTTGCGGATGCCGCTGTCTTTGTTTACGGCAACCGCGTAACGCTCCATTATCCACTCTATTGCAGATTTGCCGTTTACTACATAATCGTATGCCTCCAATGGAATGCCCTCGACAGTGATATGCTGGTTGTAATGTATCTTCGTCTTGTCGGGCGTTTTGCTGTCGAGTTTGCCGAAACGCATCTTCTCGACACGATAGTTCATGCCATCGCCCCGATTGGTATTTGCGCCATATACCAGCAGACAACCTTTGTACGGCTCGACCGTCTCGTAGTTGAGGTGGAGCTCGGCAAGAGCACGGCCGGCTTTGCTGAATGCCCAAAAATCATCAGCAGAATCTACCAACGGAAGCCGAGGCAATGATTTTTTGAGGTCGGAGGCAAAAGCGGTACGATATTCGGGCGAATGCAGAATGCCGTAGACGTAATAGAAAATATCCTCTTTGCCGACCTTGCTGCCGTATTGCTTGCGGGCTGTCGAAAGAATCCAGTCGGTTACTCCATCGCGACGCACATATCTGTCCGCTTCGTTCTGAGGCGAGGAGAACAAGTCGGTAATATCCGCCGTGCTGTCATCATACCAATAGAGCGGGAAACATTGCGATTTTTCTACCATGTCCAAACATGGGATCAAATCGGTTATCAATACTGAAAAATCTTTGCTTGCACCGACACCTGAAACGCAAATCACCAGATTTTCGTGTTTGGGTGTAGGAAATAGTTTGGGACTTAATCCAATAGCCTCATTGAATTCCGATGCAAAGTACAAATATTGTTTTTGGAATGGACGATAAATCCCAATACGTAATTTTTCATCCGAAAAAACATAATCCTGTTTTTTTCTAATGCTATTACGTAAAGATCTTGTCCAGCTGATTTTTGTCGGGTCCGTATCGATAAAATCCTCTACCGACAAATCGGGATTTTGTTTTATGGCTTGTTGATATGCGTGCTGCTGTCGATTATAGAAATTGATCATTGCACTCATGTTTTTTCCGACCGCCTGCTTGGAAAAATTGTAAACCCATGTGTCTCTATTGGATGCCAACCCAATAGCGAATGTATTGAAAACTGTTTTTGATTTCTGATTGAATTTCTTTTCAGGCTCCAGCGGGGTGTAGAGTTTGAACAATTCGCTGCGCTTGTTGAGCCAGTCGCCGTGTTCGTTGGGTACGATAGCCGACCACAGCATCGCCGGATTGCTTATATCCGTCAGATTGCGAATTATGCGCAATTTATCCTCTCTCGACAGATAATCGCCGATATCACGATAGAATATCCGTGCTTTCTGATTCGCCTCTTTGGGCCGCTTGACCAATATGGTTATGGCAATCGGTGTGCGGGACCCCGAACCGAAAATTTTACCGCCTTCTTTGCGGGATAATTCACCGCTGGTTCGTTGGTTGCCTCGCAGATTGAATACATAAACGGATGAAAATTCCTTTTCAAGGCACTTTCTCATGCCGTCCAATCCATTGGCGTCGAGCCATGCGCCGTTAGTGACAAAGCCTATTACGCCGCCGTCTTTATCGTCGATCCGGTCCGATGCCCAGCGGAAAGCCTTGATATAACTATCGTAAGCCGATTTGTTGAGGGCGGCTGTCGATTGGGCGACATAGGTGTTTTCGATGCGGGACTCAAGAGTCTTGTATGTCTGGTTCTGTGCATTGTCGTTGGCCGATTTCTGACCGATGGAATAGGGCGGATTGCCGACGATGACGGTTATCCGTTTCTTCTTTTGTTCGATCACTCGTTTTGAGTTAATCGGGAACTGCTCGGAATAGAGATTTTCTTCCGACGCTTCCTCGCCCAGCTGGAATGTATCGGTCAGGCAGATACCGTCGAAAGAACGATATTCCGCATTGGCTCCCATCAGATCATGATAGACATTTTCGATGTTGATGGATGCGATATAATAGGCCATCAGCACAATCTCGTTCGCATGGATTTCACTGCGATATTTGCGTTCCAGCGCATCGCGGCCAATCAGACCGCTCTGCAACAGCCGTGTAATGAATGTTCCCGTGCCGGTGAACGGGTCGAGGATATGTACATTCTCGTCGGAGAGGGTGCGCCCGAACTCCTTCTGAATGATAAATCCGACCGAACGGATGATGAAATCCACGACCTCGACGGGAGTATAGACGATGCCCAGCTTCTCGACCGTCTTCGGCGATGCCGTCTTGAAAAATTTGTCGTACAGCTCGACTATTATACGCTGACGGCCTGCCGCATCCTCAATATTGCCGACCGTAGTGCGTACATAGTCGTAGAACTTTTGCAGTTTCTCGTGCTCCTCTTCCGTCTTGGCTTCGTCATCCAGCAAATTGAGCATTTGCTGCATCGATTTCGATACAGGATTGTTCTTTGCAAACTCGTAGTTTTCGAACAGAGCTTCGAACACCGGTCGCGTAATAATGTGCTGCGACAGCATCTCGATAGCATCATGTTCCGACAGGTTCGGATTGATATTGCGACGCAAACCTCGCATCAACTGCTGGAAAGCTTTGCG
The DNA here is from genome assembly GCA_910574205.1 of Bacteroidales bacterium. GTDB lineage: Bacteria > Bacteroidota > Bacteroidia > Bacteroidales > Rikenellaceae > Alistipes. Next base: position 148,823 of record CAJSYJ010000004.1, on the reverse strand, counting down.
GTGGCGGTCGTTGTCGGATATAAGCTGGCGTATGCGTTCGATATGCTGTTCGGCTATTTGGGCAATATCGCGTGCCCACTGCTCCCAGTAGCGTTTCGTGCCGACTTTCGTAACCAGCTTGGCATAAAAGACATTCTGCAATTCGTCGAACGACAGCGCCAACTGTTCGGCCATAACCTGCACGGCACTCTTTTTAGGCGTTCCGTCGCCGGTGCTATTGTCATCTCCGCTACCACCGACACCTCCGAAGATAATGTTTTTCGGTTTCTTTTTAGATAGTTCTATTTTGTTTACTTCCGCATTGAAACGGTCATCATGAGCGCGCAATGCGTTCAACACCGTCCACACGACTTTGAAGTTCGGATGATTTTCCAGCACCTTGTCGCCTTCGACATCGGCAGGAACGACAACAGGGATAATGATATAGCCGTATTGCTTGCCCTCGCTGCGGCGCATTACACGCCCCACAGACTGCACTACATCGACTTGCGAGTTTTTGGCCGATACAAACACCACCGCATCCAGCGACGGCACATCAACACCCTCTGACAAGCAGCGCGCATTGGTCAGCATACGGCACTCCCGTTCGTTTTCGGGCTGCTCTTTAAGCCACATCAGAGCCGCATCCCTCGCTGTTGCCGACATCGTGCCGTCCACGTGGCGGGCGGCGACATCGACCAATTGCAACTTCTCATCTTCGGGAACATCTGCCATATAACTCTCCTTGCAAGATGAGAATATCTCTGCCGTCTCTTTCGACTTCTTGATATTCTGACAGAACGCCACTGCACGACGCATCGGGAGCGGGTCGGCATCCTTAACCAGCCCTTCATCTCCCAACACCCGTTTTGAAAGCGCATTGATGCAGCCGACAAATTTCGCAGCATCGTCCGTTTCGATTGTGCCGTCCTCACTCGTCAGTACATTGCGTAGCGCCGGTGTAATATCCTTGTCGCCGACCGCCAGAATCAGCACCTTGTAGTCTGTAAGCAGCTTCTTATCGACCGCTTCACCGAAGCCAATCCGATAAATTTCATCGCCGTACATCGATTTGTCATCCATTGAACACAAAACAGCATCGCTCTGCTTGGCCTTGTCCTTCATCGCATCGGTGTACAGACGCGGTGTCGCGGTCATATAGATTCGCTTATCGGCTTTCAGAAAGTCGTTGTCATGAACCTTTACGAACGCACTTTCGTTCTCGTCTTTTAGTGTAACACCCGTAGTACGATGTGCTTCGTCGCATATAATGAGGTCGAATTTACCATACTCATCGTCGGTTTCTTCCAATAGTTTGTGTTGGGCTTTGGATACAACCTCGATAGATTGGTAGGTCGAGAACACAACCGTCATTCCTTGTTGCTTGCCTCGCAAATATCGCAACTGGCGAACAATGGCGTGAATATCGGTTGTTGCAGGCAATGCAAGGTCTATTGTGCCAAAAGTCGAACTATCATCATTCTTTGCCACCTGCTTTGTTACCTGTGCATCAGAACAAATACACACGGCTTCAAGCGGTTGTGCCGATTGCGCTTTCCACACACGCAGCGTCTGGCCCAACAGAGCGATAGACGGGACAAGGAACAAGATCAAACCATTGTTTTCTGTTTCATTCTCGGCAATTTTTAACGAAGTAAATGTCTTACCCGTTCCGCAAGCCATAATCAGCTTACCCCGGTTGTTTCCTTCAATCTGGAAATACTCGTGTGTTTTATCGATTGCTGTTTTCTGATGGTCTAATATAGTGAACTGGGCAGTTCTGGCAGAGGCTCCGAACACGCCTTTTTCGAGAGCATCCCAATCCACCGCATCATTGTCGAGGTCGATCAGATTGAGACGAGTAACCGGTGGATTTTGGTTTTTAATAGTTTGCTCGGCTGTTGCATTCCATTTGTTCGTGGTCGAAATCCACAATCGTTGAGAGAATGCCTTCGACTCTCCATTGCTCCCGAAACTTCGTCCAGAGGTAGCCAAAAAGGAATCCACAGATGGTTTATCAATATAACTATCCGCCGCGTAGCACTTGCATTGTATCGCCCAATAATCTCCCGTATATGTTTTTGCGACAAGATCAATTCCAGTATCCTTACCGCCAAATTGATCATGATGCGGAAATTCACTCCACAACCACACCTCTTCGAAAAGATGAATATAAAGCGCCGTTGTCTTCAAATAAGCCTGCATCAAGCGCTCAAAACGGAACCCTTTGTCTTTCTGCGAAAAAGATTCCTTGCGGAATTTATTTAGTATGTCGATAAAAGTTGCCATTTATATAAAATATTAATATAACAAAGGTAACAAAATTCGTTGTAAATAAAAAGAGGAGATTTATTCTCCTCTCAATTTGGCCGCTTTGTTGTCGAGTTTCTCTGCTTCCCATTCTTTGAGCCTCGCTTGTTCTTCTAACTGCACCTTGCGTTGTATGGTTCGTTCGTACTCTTCGACATCTCTTTTTATTTGTCGGATTTTTGCGTTGTCGCGGTGTAACTCGAATATTTCTTCCAGCTCGGCAATGCGGTCGGGTTGCGCTTCGCCTTTCATTTTGATATAGCGGTATTTCAGGTCGTTGTCGATGCGGTCGTAATTGGGTTTTGCGGTCCAATACAGCATCGTACACAGCAGTACGATTGCCGTCATCATTCCTATCATCGCCCAGCATACTCCTTTCGATTCGATGGCGAGCGATATTCTGTGGTGCACGATTCTCGGCGGCAGTTCTGCCGGGATTTCGATTGCTTCGACAGCTGTTTGCAGGCTATCTATTCCAGTTTGGGTCTTTATATTGCTTTGCTCGATGCTTTCTAATCGTCCAGCAAGCTGGGCTATCGCTTCTCTGCTATGTTTGTGTTCCGAGTGTATGAGTTGCGGCAAATCCGTATCGGTCGTTTGATTATGCTTTGCCAATAGTTCAGTTTTGATCGTCTTTACCATTGTCTCCTTGAAGTCTTCGTACATTTCATAAGACATCATATTGTTTTCTTTCATTGCTGCTTGTTTTAGGGTTATAATTTCATTTTTGATTTGTTTGCTTTTCGGTCTCGCAGCTTGCGTTTCCGCTCCATCGCGACTATTGCCATCGCCTCGGCAGCGGTGTTGAGCAGTGCCGTAATGCGAGCAATATGTTCTTCAGGGCTTTCGCCGGGTTTGCGTTGTAGTTGGGCCGCAGATAATCCGACAGGCGAATCGTTGGGCGGCAATGGCAATGTTCCGATATTGCCTCCGAAGTTTATCGAACCGGCATTCGCTTGGCCCTTATTCCCGCTTCTGCCGATATTGCCGAATAGATCGGTGTATGCCCACCGATAATTGCCTATGGCTGCATGGAATCCCTTTGCGAGCGTCGTCCGATATCGGGTTTGCAGCTGAGCCTGTGCAAAGTGTCGGTTCAGCTTCGAGTAGCTGAATTGCCGGTCTATCTTCGAGCCTGAGAACTCGAATCCGTTTTTGCTGAACAGCACTCCTTGCTTTTGATTGGTCGAACCGCAATATTTGTAGCGCATACTAATACTTTGCGCTTTTAGATGCTTTTCTAACTCTTCCCAGCTTCGGGACTGAGGTAGTACAGCTTTGATTGCGTCGTATATTTCGTACTTCGTTTTGTCCGGTTCCCGCATGCGTTCCCGACGCACCGATTCTTTGCCCTGCGCAAGGTGCAATCCGTATTTCTCAGTCAGCGCACGGCAAACCTTGGCATTGCGGATTTTGATGTTTTTGTCCGATATGGTTTGCCCGTTGTTTCCTACCCGATTATAGACCAAATGACAGTGCGGATGCGGTTGGTCGAGATGACGCACCAGCAGGTATTGCGTGTCGGTAATCCCCATGCGCTGCATATACTCTTTGGCAATCTGTGTCATCAGCGTATCGGTCATGCGCGGCGCATCCTTCGATGAAAACGAAAGGGAGATATGCCCAACGGTATTCTTGATACGTGGATTCAGTAAGGTTTGGTCTTTGAAATCCTGCACCATCTCCCGAACATTCGGCGGAGTAATGCCTTCGGCATCGAGAATACGCGATTGCTCTTTTATCACATATCCGACCGTTCCGGCGAATGACGATCCGGCGATAATTTTACCGATCATCGCGAAGATTCTTTAACAAAGCCTCAATGTCCACGACAATAGCCGCATGTCGGGACACTATCCCCGTAAATCCTTTTGCATGGGCGAGGCGGGTGAGTTGGTTCAGGTTGCGGGCCATGCCTTTGAGCTGGGACATGAAGTCGAGATGTTCACGGCGCAGACGCTCGCGTACACGACCGGCAGCAATCAGCTGGCGGAGGACTTCCGTGCGCGGTCGTCCGGCGGCACGGGCCAATGCTTGCAAGCGTAGTTTATGCTCCGTATCGAGACGGAGGGTTATGCGGTATTCCTGTTTTCGGGCTTTGCTCAGTGGCGGGCGTCCGCCCGTATGCTTGGGGTGTTTCATGGATTCGATAGTTAGGAGTTTAGACCAGCGGGATGAGAGCCGCAAGGCGAGTTTTTGGCTGACAAAAACACAAACTTGCCTTCTTACATTTTCATACCTCGCTTGCGTTTGGGAGCAATATGCGGTCGAGACTGCTTTGCCTGCCAAAACTCGTTCAAATCCTTATGCTCCCGATAAAGGTGCGACCGATCGATGACGGTGCTGTTCGGGCATAGCCGTTTCAACTCGGCCGTCGCTCTGCAACCGGCTTCGTCGTTGTCGAAAAACGTATGAATCGTCGCATGCCGGTCGAGAGACGGAATCGCTTTCGGCAGGTTGACAACCGAGTTCAGAACTGCGGCATCGGTTTGCAATTGCTTTTCCATCGAGAGATAGGAGAGGAAATCCATAAATCCCTCGAATGCGAGGACAGTATCGGAACGGTTGTCAATTGTCGTAATATGTTTGGGCGATACGCCGCCCTTGAAACGTTCGGAGCGCAGTTCCCATCCTCCGGCATCGTTGCGGAATCCAACCGCGAAATACTCCCTGCCTTTGATTGCATAGTGCACCTCTCGGCAATAGCCGAAAGCCATATCCGGGTCGATTCCTCGCGACGAGAGATAGCCGACCAATGTCGGATGGCGGAGCGGCATGTCGGAAAGCAAGCGGAGCGCTGGGACGGTCGGTGGAACCGGCAACGGCAAGGGAATAACCATCGGTGTTCTCTCACCGCTGCCGAGGAGCCGGACGGCTTGCGCGAAATCGCACCGTTCCAATCGCATTACAAGGTCGATAATCGAACCACCCTCGCCAAGTCCGAAGTCATACCATAGGTTCTGCACATAATCCACCTTGAAACTCGGCGTCCGTTCTTCGCGCAGCGGTAAAAGATAAAGTCCGTATCGCGGATTGTCTTTGGTCGGTTGCAAGCCACGTTCGGCGAGGTAGGCACGAATCGAAAGGCATTTGATAGCTTGAATCGTTTTCATAGCAATTTATTTTCAGTGAGAAGAAGAATATTTATTCTTTCACTGGATTATTTAATGGGGACGATTCGGTTCAAAGCCGCTTCGACGTCGCTGTCGCGAAACAGGACACGCCCGCCGATTTTGTGGGCGCAGATTTTACCGCGATTCACCCAGTCGGTGAGCGTCACGAGCGAGATGCGCAGACGGCAGGCGGTTTCGTGCCGCGTGAGATACTTCGTGTCGGTTTTCGGATGTATGGGACGCAGCCGTTGCAGCTCGTCGCGCAGGGACTCCCGAATCATCTCCGAGAGTTGGTCGGCAGTCATGCCGTTCAGATAGATTTCCTTTGCCATAATTCTTGCGATTTAACGCTGCAAAGGAATGAGTTCATCGGAACTAACTAAAATAAGTAATTGTGTTACAAGGTGGAGACACATCGAAGACATACGATGTCAATTATTCCGTTTTTCGAAGGAGGATTTCCATAAATTGCGGAGATTTGCGCCATAAAATCCCAGCGTGTAAAGTGATTAAAAAATCATAAAAAAACAGGGAGCAACGATTCGTGCTCCCTGCAAAACGGTTGGAGGTTTTTAAGCGTTATTCGCTTTGTTCTCTGTCAAGATACCTTTGCAGCGCTTCGCGAACAGCCGATGAAGAGTAATATTCATCCCGAGACATCCGTTCGTCACGACAGCCCTCGAACCACTTGCTGCTCAACCAACGGTAGAGTGTCGGACGAGTGATGCCCAATGCGGCGGCCAACTCCTTTTTGTTCATCAGCCGCCCGCCGTCGAATGCCGGCAACTCGTTTTTGTCCTTGCGGATATATAGCCAGCGGTCAAGATGCTGAAGCGCCTTATCCACGTTTTTCAGTTGTTGCTCATGGCTCTCGTATGCCCACACACGCAGACTTGTCGGGGCGAAGTCCGCAAACTCCGGCCGGGAACGCAATGCCTCAACCAACGTGTCGAAACATGCCAGTTCGGAGGCTTTGATTTCTATTTTGCGACGACGAGGCATTATCTATATTTTTTTTAGGGGGGGGGTATATTTTCTCTCTACCCAAACATTTTTACACGCTTTTAACCGACTAATACACAGCATATAAACGAAACGTAAAAAGAAATAAGCATGTAAAAAAGCGTGTAAAAGCGTGTAAAAATTAAACAATAAACCAATCAGAATTCGGGCCTTGCGATTCATTTCTTATCTTGCCCTGCCTCTTTAATTTTGCCAAAAGATTCGTAATCTTATCTTTTTTCTGTCTGTCAGTAAGCAGGTCGGAAAGGAGATTCCATAGTAGTTTGTCGATTTCTTTGCGCGACAACGAGTTGTGATCGTGCAATGCCGTCATCAAAAACTCTTCGCAACTTTTATTTCCAAGTCCTTTATGCTCCGAATATTCTATTTTTTGTCCGACCTTTTGGGCGATATGTTTCGCGATATAGACTTTGGGCTTGCGGCCTTCAATCAAATGTTTGCTTCTCAATCGGACGATCTCGTCATCGGATAACGGTTTCCCCAGCTGCACACGGTTCAGCAGCTCGATGTCGAGCAGGTTCAACTCACTATTTCCCGCCAGAATATTGGCGTAGTTCATATCGAGAATTTTACCCGTTATGGTAACTTCGACGCGATTGTCGGCCAAATTATAATCCGGCAGAGGGAACAGTCGCTGTCTTTGGTAGTTGTACATCTTGCGAATGCCGCTGCCGATCGTATCGACCATTTTCAAACCAACCATGGCCGCTACCAAAAATTGATTTCTGTATCGCTCCTCGGGAGCATCACTGACGAGCACTCGTTCGATATTGCCCGGAATGAACGACCCTTTATTTGAAAATACCAACTTATCGTCGTATTCCACCACATTGATCTGACCGCCGAGCGTATAATCCTGATGGGCGATGGCGTTGTTCAATGCCTCGCGAATGACATACGGCTCGTAGGTGTCGATCTCTTCGGGAAAGAGTGTTTTATATTCCGGATTGATGTAGCGGTATTTCAGATTGCGAATCTTGTCGTATATTCTGTCGACGGCCAAAATGAACGGGCAGGAGGCAATCATGTAATCGCGCTCGATATTATCCTGTCCGCGCAGAATCCATTTGATTTTGGCGACCGCGGGGGAGATCAGATGCTCGCTCTCCTCTTTGCCGAGCAATACGATGGCTGTATTGGTGATCTTGCCCCGAATCGTGATTTTCGCCTTGTTCAGAAAAGTCGTGTCGTCCCACGATGCAATCTCGTCGGCCTTGTCCTTATGGGCGTTCGTGTATAGCTCTCTTGCCTTGCTAATAGCCGCCGAATCCAGATCTTCCAATGAAGCGTCTTCGATTATCTCCGCACTCCAGTCTTTCAATTTGGCTTGATTTCTTATTCTCTCGATTTTGTCCATACTCAACGCCTGCAAGGATTCTCCGTCACGACCGTAATAATGACCTTGATAGTCTATGGGAATACCCTGCGGAGCGGGCGGTATTTCGAACATCACAACTCTTTTGCCGTTCTTGTACCGCAATTCATGTATCTCGACGAACGTATGCCTACCCGTAGTCTGGTCGGCGATCTTTTTCTTCATCGCATCGAGCGCCGGACGGCTATTCTTGTATTGGCTGCCGACAACCTCGTGCGTATGATTCTCCACGCCGAAAACCAGCCATGCGCGCGACACGCCTTTCAGGTTGGCTTCGTTGCTCAATGCCGAGAAGTATTGCCCCAAATCCCGATCATCGAAATTGCGTTCGGCTCTCTTGAACTCCACCACCTCCGTTTCCGCAGGTAGATTCAGTAATGAATCGAGTATGTTTGTCAGTTCCTCAACCGTCATATATTTATAATTTTCTGTAAAGTTACAATTTATTTGCGAATAATAGGAGCAACAACCGTCCATGCCGGAATTTGTTTGACATTTTGTTACCGCGGTAAATTTTACGGCGGTAACATTTCGAATTACCTGCCGCTGAAATACGGATGATTCATCAACTCCATGGCGGTCTGCTCTTCGGTAATCTTGATGTATTTCATGAACTCCTTTTCGGTCTTGTGGCCCGTGATTTTCATGATGGCGATGGTCGGAATGCCCGCCAGATACATGTTCGTTGCTCCGCTGCGGCGAGCCGTGTGGGTCTTTGCCAAGTCGCATTTATCGACCAGATGCGTCTTCTTTTCCCCGTTATCGACGTATGAAACTTCGATTTTCTCCGTAATACCCGCTTCGCGTGCGACCTCCTTGATGAATTTGTTTACTTTCTGTTCGTAGGACTTCGGTAGCCGGTTTTCATGCTTGTCCAGTATCGCCTGCAATTCGGGACGGACGGGAATGACGACGTGATTGCCCGTCTTCTGCTGTTTGAGGTCGATGACCCGCTGCCCGCTTTCCAGCGTGCGGATGTTGCCTTCGTTGATGGTCGAGTAGTCGCTGAATCGCTGTGCCGTATAGCAACCGACCAAGAATATATCACGGGCAATATCCTTGTGCTTATTGTGTGACAAATCAAGGTCGGCAATAGCTCGAATCTCCGATTCGGTCAGATAGATATTCTCGACATCGGCAGTCAGTACACGGAATTTGCGGCTCTCAATCAAGCCATTGTCGTGCAGTCCCTCTTCGCGCGCTGCCCGCATGATTATTTTCAACTCCTTGACATGGCGACCGATGGTGTTGATCGAATAATCCTTCGCCGTAAACCACGCCACGAAATCGTCGTAGAATTTCAGGTCGATATCGCCGAAGTCGAACCGCTTTCGTTTTGCTTTGCAGAACTCGTCGAACTGAATGATAAACCCTTTATAGTTCTTGATTGTCGACGCCCCGTAGCGCAGCTTGTGGATATTGAGCCTTGTGCCGTCCTCCATTTCGCGCGTATAACGGGCTATATAATCGGTCAATGATTCTCTGTTGCGTATATTGCGGCCGCCGGATGCGCTGCGCGGATGATGGAAGCTGTAAACGATCTTTTCCAGCTTCGTTTTCGTCATTGCATGCTCCGGGTCTTTCGCCATTTCGCCGAGAATGAAACTGCGCAGCTCCGACAGGTTCTTCATTAGTTCACGCCCCTGCTGCTCGGTGAAATCATCAGTAAAGGCATAGCGGCTTTTAACAGCTTGCTTTTTGTTGTCCCAAGCATCCGCCCACACGACATATTGAGATTCGGCATAGAATGAAGTATGCCGGTCGACATTGAAACGAAGATACACTTTTGTCAGCGTGCTTTTCTTCGTCGTGCGAATACGATATGCGAAAGTTGCCATATGCGACAAATTTTATTTCTGCTGCAAAGATAGAAATTTGTACGGCATTTGTACGGCATCAGCGAAATTTTCTAAAATTTCCAGACCTCGCAATTAATAAGATATTCGCATAATATACTGAAATACAAATTAAATAAGATAAATACAGATTAATATCAATTAATTTTTATGGCGTACGCTTCAGACCTCGCCAAAACCGCGTTGCAGATTAATGTAACGCGGTTTTAGTTTGTCATATATTTGTAATACAGGCCGTACAAATTACACGATAAATTCATTCAACTCCTCTTTCAACTGCTTCCAATTGGGGAAATAACGGTTCAATGGCGTCGCTTATCGATATCACTCTGCCGGCGTCGTAAGGCAGGTTTGCTGTCGTAGTAGTTTGCGGCTCGGTTGTAGGTCGTCAGAAGCGGAAGCCGACTTGCAGCGAGACCGAATAGGGAAAGTATTTGTCCGGGTTGCCGGATTTTCCGTAATATGCACGGCTGTCGACGGCTATGGGATAGTAATAGTCTTGTTCGGACGTATCGATATTGAGCAGTCCTATTTCGGCGTTGAGGCCGATATATATACCGTTTTTGAACGTTACGCCGCAACCGAGCGTCAGACCGGCGTCGGAGCGCTTTATCTCGTTGTTTTCGCCGCGGCATACGTTTTCGTAATCGCCGCCGTACTCATCCTTTATATACAGGCGGCCGCTGACTGCATAGCCGTAAAACGCGCCGATATACGGCGATATGTCGACCGGGCCGAGCGGGCAGTGCAGGCGCAACCGTGCCGGCAGTTCGAGATAGTGCATGCGCAGCACGATGCTTTCGTCGCTGTCGAATCTGTATGCGCCGCCCTTGTGTGCGAGCGCGAGTCCCGTCTCAAAGCCCCAGCGTTTGGCGAATCTCCATTCGTACATCGCTCCGATATCCCATGCGCAGGCGGTAGAATTGAGATTTGCGTTGCCTCTGGTAGCGGTCAGGCCGATGCCGGCGCGGACGCTGAATCCCGAGCGCGATGCAGGGTCGGGGTTGCCGGACTTGTTGCCGTCGGCGGCGAAAGAGTGCATGCAGATAACTGCGGCAGTCAGTAGGGCGATCGTTCGTTTAATCATGGTTGTCGATGTTTAGGTTTGTATACAAATATAATATTTTTTTTCGCAATGTCAATGCTTTTATGACGAAAATGTTACGGCGGTCGGATTTAATCATCTGTTTTTTCGGCGGGAAATATGGAGAAAGGGGTGTCTGCAAAGCCGCAGACACCCCACGAAAGTATAGGCGTAGATATATTCGCATGCCGCCATGCGCGCATACGCAGCCGGCATCATCGCAGCAGGAGATGCGCTTGCGGCCACCGCCCAAATCACGTGCGGCGTATGACGAAACACCCTCCCGAGGGAGGATGAGCATAACCGGCGCGCAGGCCGTTGCGGCGGCCTGAGTATTGATAAAAACCCCTATCTCCTCCGTATTGGAGGGGATAGGGGTAAGGACCGTATAGCGGCGCAAGCCGCTGCAACGGCTGCGACGCTCGCGCTGTCCTGCCGGCACCGTATATGCGGCCGGCAGCTCCGCTACCAGATTATTATTCGCTCCTCTTCGGGACGGTACATTGCGCCGTCCTTTATCGAGAACGCATCCAGGAATGTCGCTATGTTGCGCAGCGTGACATTCACGCGGTTGCGGCCGAGCGAGTGCACGTCGAGCTTCGTCAGTCGCTCCTTCTCCTGATCGGTGATGTTCTGTCCCCAGAGCGTCGCATAAGAGATGTAGAAGCGCTGCTCGGGCGTGAAACCGTCGGCACCCTCGGGCTTCTCTCCGTTCCACGAGTTCTTCATGGCGGTGTAGGCTACGCGCAGACCGCCCTGATCGGCGATGTTCTCGCCCAGCGAGAGCTTGCCGTTGGCGTGTATGCCGGGCAGGATCTCGATCTCGTCGAACTGATCTACCAGCACGGCCGTCTTCTGCTCGAAGGCCTTGCGGTCCTCGGCCGTCCACCAGTCGTTCATGTTGCCATCCTTGTCGAACTGGCTGCCCTGATCGTCGAAACCGTGGGTCATCTCGTGACCGATCACTACGCCTATGGCACCGTAGTTAACGGCATCGTCGGCGTTCGAGTTGTAGAACGGCGGTTGCAGAATGGCTGCCGGGAAGCATATTTCGTTGGTCGTGGGGTTGTAGTATGCGTTGACCGTCTGCGGCGACATGTACCACTTGGTGCGGTCGACGGGCTTGCCTACCTCCGACATCTGGTCGGCCGTATACCAGCGGTTCGCCTCGACGATGTTATGCCAGTACGACTTCTCGGGATCGATCGCAAGAGTCGAGTAGTCCTTCCACTTGTCGGGATAGCCTATCTTCACGGTAAAGGTAGCCAGCTTTTCCTGTGCACGCGCCTTGGTCTGCTCGCCCATCCAGTCGAGCGCCGCGATGTGCTCGCCCAGAGCCGTTTGCAGGTTCTTGACCATTTCCAGTACGCGCTCCTTGTCGCTCTCGGGGAAGTACTTCTCGACGTACATCTTGCCCACGGCCTCCGAGAGTATCGAGTTGGGCACAGACATGGCACGCTTCCAGCGCGGACGTATCTCCTTGCTGCCCGACATGGTCTTGCCGAAGAACTCGAAGTTGGCCACGGCGAAATCCTCGCTCAGGTACGGTGCCGCATCGGCGACGTAGTGTGCCGCCACGTATGCGCGCAGATCCTCGACGGGGGTCTCTTTGAGTATGCGGTTCACGTTGTCCAGTGCCGAGGGCTGACCCACGACGAGGTGGTGGAACTCGCCTACGCCCAGAGTGTCGAAATACGCACGCCAGTCGATAGCGTCGTAACGCGCCTGCAACTCTTCGAGCGTGAAGGGGTTGTATCCGCGCTGCACGTCGCGCATCTCGACGTTGGACCACGACTTCGAGGCTATGTCGTCCTCTATGGCAACGGTCTTTGTCACGATCGCATCCGTATCGCCCTCGATGCCTGCGAGGGTCAGTATCTTTTTCAGATACTCGGCGTAGGCCGCCTTTATGGCAGCATTCTCCTGGTCGAGGTAGTAGTCGCGGTTGCCCATGCCCAGGCCGCCCTGCTCGATGTAGAGGATCTGGTTGTTGCTGTCGGCCAGATCGGCTTCGGGATAGCATCCGAAGAATGACGATATGCCGTCGGTGTGCAGCGTCGAGAGATATGCCGTCAGCGCGGCGCGATCCTCCATTGCGAGGATCTTCTCTACCTCGGCGCGTATCGGCTCGGCGCCCTCGCGGTCGAGACGCTCTTGGTCGAGTCCCATTTTATAGAGGTCGACGATCTTGCGCTCCACGCTGCCCTCGGCCGTCTGCTGCTCGGTCATGCGGCTGAACAGCTCGTTGATGCGGATCTCGTTGTTCTCGCGCAGCACGTCGAAGCAGCCGTAGCGCGAGTACTCCGGTTTGAGTGGGTTCTTGGCCTGCCAGCCGCCCGTGGCCCACTGGTAGAAGTCGTCGTTCAGAGCTATCGAACGGTCGAAGTTGGTCGTGTCGATCGCCGGGACGACGGTTGCGTCGGCTCCGCTCTTTTTCGAGCCCGAACCGCACGAAGTCATAGCGAGTGTCGCCATAAGTATGTAAACGGTCTTTTTCATGATTGCTGTTGTTTTCTTCATCCTTGAAATTTGGGCGGACGGCGAGCGCCCGCCCGTGAGGCTGTTCCGTCGGCTGTTATTTGCGGATTGCTGCTACGCCGGGCAGCTCCTTGCCCTCCATGTATTCGAGCAGTGCGCCGCCGCCTGTCGAGACGTACGACACCTTGTCGGCCAGACCGAACTTGTTGATGCAGGCAACCGAGTCGCCGCCGCCGATGAGCGAGTACGCACCCTTCTCGGTAGCTTCGGCTATGGCCTCAGCCACGGCCTTCGAACCCGTTGCGAACTTGTCGATCTCGAACACGCCCACAGGGCCGTTCCACAGTATGGTCTTGCACGAGAGTATATGGTCGCGGAATGCCTTCTTGCCCTCCGAGGCGATGTCGACGCCCTCCCAGTTGTCAGGGATGTCGTTGGCGGGAGCCTCCTTGGTGTTGGCCTCGGCCGAGAATGCGTCGGCTATCAGCGCGTCGGGAGACGTTACGATCTTGATGCCCTTCTGCTCGGCCTTTTTTAGGATGTCGAGAGCTACGGGGAACATGTCGGGCTCGCAGATCGAGTTGCCGACCTTGCCGCCCTGAGCCGCAGCGAAGGTGTAGGTCATGCCGCCGCCGATGATGATCGAGTCGACCTTCTCCATAAGTTTCTCGATGATAGTTATCTTGGTCGATACCTTAGAGCCGCCTATTATGGCGCAGAAGGGGCGCTGCGGATTCTGCATCACGCCGTCGATAGCCTTCAACTCGTTCTCCATTACGTAGCCGAACATCTTGTCGTTGGGGAAGAAGTCGGCAATTATGGCCGTCGAGGCGTGGCGGCGGTGCGCCGTGCCGAATGCGTCGTTGATGTAGCAGTCGGCATACGAGGCCAGACGCTTGACGAACTCCTTCTGCGAAGCCTTAACGGCAGCTTTGGCCTCGGCCTTCTGCTCGTCGGTGGCATCCTCGGCAAGACCGCGGGGCTTGCCCTCCTCCTCGGCGTAGAAACGCAGATTTTCGAGCAGCATGACCTCGCCGGGCTTCAACGCTGCGGCCATCTGCGCAGCCTTGTCGCCGATGCAGTCGCCGGCGAACTTTACCTCGACGCCCAGACGAGCCTCGATAGCGGGTATGATCTGCTCCAACGAGAATTTCATGTCGTTGTTCTTCTTGGGACGTCCCAGATGCGACATCAGTATTACAGAGCCGCCCTTCTCCAAAACCTTCTTGATCGTGGGAATGGCCGCGCGTATACGCGTGTCGTCCGTTACCTTGCCCTCGGCGTCGAGGGGTACGTTGAAGTCGACGCGGATGATCGCGCGCTTGCCTTTGAAATCGTAATTGTCGATTGCGAACATAATGTTGTTGTTTTATAAATATTTATTAGAGCTTTTATCCGTTTGCCGATCCATGATGCCTGACATTCCGGATCTCTGCCGCGCCGCCCGACGGCGGTGCATACCGCCGCATAAAACTTTGCGCGGCAAAGTTACTCAATTTTTCGAAATGTCGTGCCGAAGTATACCGCCCGACTGTAAAAAAGAGCCGGCATCCCGCCCGTGCGCCTTTTTATCATTGCACGCGCGCCTCGGCCTTCCTCCGCCCGCCTGCGCCGTATTGTCGTGATATCCCACCGCAGGGCCGATGCCCGCCGACCGGCCGTGTGTCCCGACGGCGGAGCGTCATCGCCCGCAAAGAACAGAGATGTGATTTCCATGCCTCACTTGTGTGCGGTATTGTTTTTAGTTACTCCATATTCGTATCGGTGAATATGCACAAGAACGTTGAAACGCCAATGGCGGAAGTCGCAGAAAACATACATGCTCTCGTTTTTTTTTGCTGCCTGTCAAGCCGATAGAGGAGTAGATGTTTAATGCGGAACTGATAATAGGAGGTGTCTGTTTGGCAAACTGGCGATCCTGTAATCGGGATCGCCGGTTTAGGTTACACTCCTGCGAATTGTTTCAGGCGGGCGATTTCGTCCGGCCAGCGCTCTTCGACGGGGGTTTCCAGGATCAGAGGAATGTCGTCGAAACGTTTGTCGGAGGCGATCCATTCGAAGCACGTCCAGCCGATATGGCCGTCGCCGAGGGGCATGTGACGATCGACGCGGCTGCCGAGCGGTTTGGTCGCATCGTTGAGGTGCATGCCGCGGAGGTAGCGAAGACCCACCGCGCTGTCGATCAGGGCGAAGGTGCGCTCGCATGCCTCGGCGGAGCTCAGGTCGTAGCCGGCGGCGAAGGCGTGGCAGGTGTCGATGCAGAACCCTACTCTCGACTTATCCTCGACGCGGTCGATGATATAGGCCAGCTGCTCGAATGCGAAGCCGAGGTTGGAGCCTTGTCCCGCAGTGTTTTCGATAACGGCCGTAACGCCGCGTGTCGCGTCGAGCGCTATGTTGATCGACTCGGCGATGCGGTCGAGCGACTGTATCTGCGTAATTTTTTGCAAGTGGCTGCCCGGGTGGAAGTTGAGGCGGTCGAGTCCCAGCGCCTCGCAGCGCTTCATCTCGTCGAGGAACGATGCCCGCGACTTTTCGAGGGCTTCGCGCTCGGGGTGGCCGAGGTTGATCAGGTAGCTGTCGTGCGGCAGTATCTGCCGGGGGGTGTACCCCTCCTCGGCGCATGCCTTGCCGAATGCCTCGATCTGTGCCGCGGTAAGGGCGGGAGCGTGCCATTGCCGCTGGTTTTTGGTAAATAATGCGAATGCCGTCGCGCCGATAGCCCGTGCGTTGCGCGGGGCGTTTTCCAATCCGCCCGAGGCGCTGACATGTGCTCCGAAATATTTCATTGTGTCCGATTATTGTACGTTAGAAGATTTTATAGCTTCGACAAAGGTAGCTATTTTAGGCGAAATTGCTATCTTTGCAGAGCCGAATTTATTCGTATGATGCCCATACGAAGAGACGGTGCATGAGAATGAACGTAAATCAAAATCGAAGGTCAGGTTATATGAGAAGATATTTGGTTGTTTTGGCTGCCGCGGCCGTGTGCGTCACGGGGCGCGTTGCGGCACAGGTGTCGGTCGAGGATGTGAGGACAGACAAGCGGGATCGGGTTTTCGAGAACGATATCAAGACCCAGCAGGTGGGCGCCGACTACTACTCTGAGGCGCGTTACCGTGCCGAGCGCGCCGCTATCCGCAAGGAGCGCAACGCATTGGAGTTCACGTCGAACCTGCAAGGTTCGCTCACGGCGTTCAGCGAGTCGTGGCAGGCGAGCGGCGATAATGCGATAGCGATTCTCGCCAACGTCAACTTCAAGCACGTATTTACCAAAGGCGCCTTTTCGATAACCACGGCGGCCGTGGCCAAATTCGGCTACAACCGCATGAAGGCCGAGTTCACGGATGAGGCCGGCGCTAAGTATGAGGAGGGCGTATGGTTCAAGAACGTCGACGAGATCTCGATATCTACCTCGCCGCAGTGGAAGATGACCAAGAATTGGTCATACGGTACTATCATCAAGTTCCGTACACAGTTTGCCGAGGGTTATTCGGCACGCACCGACAAGCGCAATTCTAAGGCTCCGATCTCCAACTTCATGGCTCCGGGATATCTCGACATCTCGGGCGGTTTTACCTATACGCTGCCCTCGGAGAGGTTCCCGCTGAAGGTCAACCTCGCACCGATAGCCCTCAGTGCGGTATATGTCGAGGACGATTCGGTGTCGAACCGCTACGGCGTCAAGGAGGGCAAGACGTCGAAGTACGAGGGAGGTTTCTCTGTGCAGCTCGACTTCGACCGTACATGGGGCAAGAACGGCTGGCTCCGCTACCGCTCTACGGCATTCTCGTTCTACGGTTGGATAACCGACATATCGAGCAGCCAGAACTTCGTCCCCACGCCCGAGAAGGATAAGTATCGTCATGTGCTGCCCACGGTGCGCTGGGAGAATACGATCGACATAAAGGCCTCGAAATTCCTCTCGACGCAGATCTATTTCCAGCTCTACTACAACGATGCCGAGCGCAGCCGTTTGCAGATGCAGACTATGCTGAGCGTGGGTCTTACATATACTTTCAAGAACAAGTAGCCCGCGGCGTTACGTAAATAGACAAGCGATGTCCAAAACCCCGAAATATATAGTCTGGGTGCCCGTGCTGCTGGCATTGACCGCCGTGGCGGGCATAGGCTTCGGCATAAAGATCGGCGCAGACAACCAGATGCGCCGCAATGCCGTCATGCAGCGGCTGATGATGCCCTCGTCCGAGGACGGGTGGCTGCCCGAGGGCGTGTATGCCGACGACAAGCTGTTGCAGACGATCGACTGCATAGAGAATTACTATGTCGACCCCGTTGCGCTCGACTCGATATACGAGAAGGTCATACCGGAGCTGCTGTACCAGCTCGACCCCCACTCGGTATATATTCCGGCCGAGGAGTTCGATGAGGTCAACGAATCGCTCGACGGCGAGTTCGACGGCATAGGCGTAGTGTTCAATGCGGCCACCGATACGGTCATTGTCATGAACGTCATTCCCAAGGGGCCGAGCGACCGCGCGGGAGTGCGTGCCGGCGACCGTATCATGCGTATCGACGACTCGCTCGTGGCAGGGCGCGACATACCGCAGGAGGATATCGTAAAGCGTCTGCGCGGACCGCGCGGTTCGCACGTGCGTCTGTCGATAAGCCGTCAGGGCATCGGCGACGAGGTCGAGATAGAGGTCGTGCGCGATGCCATAGAGCTGCACAGCATCGATGCGGCGTTTATGCTCGACCGCAAGCGTCATATCGGTTACGTGCGTCTGGCGCAGTTCTCGCGCACGTCGCATGTCGAGCTGCTTAGGGCGCTGGCACGTCTGCGCGGCGAGGGCATGAAGCGTCTGATACTCGACCTGAGGGGTAATACGGGCGGCTTTCTGGATCAGGCGATAATGATAGCCAACGAATTTCTGCCCGAGGGGCGTCTTATAGTCTACACCGAAGATCGGAGGCGGCATCGCAACAAGGAGTTCAGCAACGGGCTCGGCCGTGCGACGGACGTCGATCTGGCCGTGTTGGTGGACGAGGGGAGCGCATCGTCGAGCGAGATTCTGGCCGGAGCGTTGCAGGACAACGACCGCGGCCTTATCATAGGTCGCCGCACCTTCGGCAAGGGGTTGGTGCAGAATCAGATACCGTTCGACGACGGCTCGGCCGTGCGTCTTACCGTGGCGCGTTACTATACCCCGACGGGGCGATCTATACAGAAGCCTTATGTCAACGGCGACGAGGAGTCGTACCGTATGGATATGGTCAACCGATTCTACAATAACGAGTTCTTCTCGGCCGATTCGATCCGTTTCGCCGACTCGCTGCGCTATACCACGCCCGGGGGACGTACCGTATACGGCGGCGGCGGTATCATGCCCGATATATTCGTTCCGATGGATACGACCGGCATGTCGCGATACTATACCGAGGTCTGGGGGCGAAATATACTATATCGCTATACGCTCGATTTCAGCGACCGCCATCGCGAGAAGATCAACTCGATCCGCACGGTCGAGGAGCTCGACGAGATGTTGTCGGGGTACGATCTTATCGGGGACTTCGTCGCTTACGCCCGCGCCCGCGGCGTCGAGCCCGATTACCGCGACATTGCCGTGTCGCGAAATCTTATCGAGGCGCAGCTGCGCGCATACATAGGCCGCAACACGCCGTTGGAGGATGTGGGATTCTATGCCAACATATATGCCGTCGATCCCGTGGCGCGTCGTGCCGTCGAGGAGCTGTCGCGCAAGCGGAGTTCGGGCAGAGCTGCCGCAGCTGCGCAGACGGCAGATAAACAACAGTCGAAACATGATTAAGAGGATTATAGGATTATTGTTCGCCGCAGCGGTCGTTGCAGTCATCGTCTTTACGGTGTTGCACAGGGGCGAGTATTGCTCGGTGCTGTTCTCGGGCGCTGCTGCTGTGGAAGCGCGCTCGGATATGGACACAGTCCCTGCGGCCGATACGGTTGCGGTTGTGCGCGGCGACTCGCCGAGGCAGGAGTAGGCTGTTCGCCGTTGCGGCTTTGTCTGGTGCGTGCGGTGCACGCCGGCATGCAGTCCGCCGTTCGCTAAACGAATCGCCCGGGAATCTTTCCCGGGCGATTGTCATTAGTGCAGCGGCATAGGCCGCCGTTGCGCAGCAGTCTGCGGTATTAGTCGCGCAGCTTGTAGATGTCGACGTCGTGCGCCGCATCGCCGCATACGGTGCGGCATACGCAGAACATCTTGGTAGAGCCCGAAGAGTAGAATTTCAGACCGGCGCCGGACATTTCGGTATTCTCTTGCGTGTTGCGGTGCGCTATGGTCGTGCCCGAACCCGGATCGATATTGAACAGGTAGTCTCCTCCCGGATCCTTGTATGTAGACTCTGGTCTGAGGTATATATGCGCATAGTTGCGGCTCGAACTGTTGGGCACCCTGATGTATTTTTCATTATAGGGGCTGTAAAATTCGTATGCCCCGGTAGCCGGATCCTTATGTATGTTCCACGCGAAGATGAGCGTGCTTTCATCTTTAAGGATGCCTTTGTCCGTTACCGTGACCGGTTCGTGAGTCAGGTAAGATATATCGCTCTTGGACGGAGCGCCGGGCGTATAGTACGGTGCTTCGGCCGTTACGATCAGGTAAGTGCCGTCGTCGGTTATCTCGTCGGCGCTCGAAATACGTGTGAAATATTGCTCGGGCGGCAGTTGCGTCGAGGCGGTCAGGTCCAGCTCGACGCGCCACAGCGCACGGTCTTCGCGCGAGAGATCCATGGCTCCGTCCGGGAATACGTATGTATCCAGGTCGGTGCGGACGGTTACGGTAACCCCCGTGTATGAGCCTTTCGGAACGACTGCGTATGCATATCGCGTTTCGCCTTCGTCCAGCGTCGCGATCTTTCCTTCGGGTGCCGTGATGTTTGCCGTTACGCTGTTCGACTCGCCGCTGAAAGCAAAGCCCTTGTCCGATGTGGGGTCGACGTGGAAACTGCCGACGATATTCTGGTCGGTCGCAAGGGTAACTGATTTCAGCACCTCGCCGGGCTGCGAACCGTTCTTGACGGCGAAGCGTACCACCGAGGCCATAGTGCAGTATTCGGCGTCGATATTGCCGTCGACGATCTCTGCGCGGGCGTACATGGGCAGCAGGCTGCCGTCGAATCCGCTCTTCTCGCCCGTCTGTGTCGACTCGGCGGCAAGGCTTACCGTGGCCTCTGCAAGCGTCTTGCCGACGTTTTCGGCCACAGGCCACAGTGCTACGATCGTGTTGTCGGATGTCGCATTAGAGGGTATCTCGGCCTTGAATGCGTTTGCTGAGACGATTGCCTTTCGGAACGTGTCGCCTGCAATATCGGTCGCGTAGGCGATATTGTCGCCGTCGCACCATTCGAGGTGCGATACGTCCGAGCCTTCGTATCCTATCGTAGTGCGTGTCTGTGGGACGAGGTTGACCGTGACGGTGCGCGTTGCGGGCTGTATGTCGTCGTCTGCCGGTGTGCTGCATGCTGCCAGAGAGAGCATCGCAGCCGGCAATAATTTGTATGTCGATTTCATGTTAGGGTCTTTTTAATGTTTAATCATAATGCGTTCGTTCATTTCTTCCAGGGATCGACTTCGTCATCGCCCCAGCTCGTGCCGCCTACGTCGTTATACTCTCTCGCGACGCGGTAGTATATCTTGACATTCTCGGCTACTTCGAGCGCGCTGTATGCTGCGCCTTCGCTGATATGCACTGTTTCGAGTGAAGGATTCTCGGTGGCGAACAGGAAATTCATGGCGGTGTTGCCGCTCAGGTCGAGCGACTTGACGCAGTTGTTGCGAATGTCGACGTAGCGCAGGGAGCGCAGACCGTAGAAACTCTGGTAGGCGAGTTTGTTGTTGTAGATGTGCAGCTCGTCGAGCGATGCGGCGCCCGAAAGATCGAGTCGTTCCAATTGGTTGGAGAAGAGCTCGCATGCGACCAATGCGCCGAGACCGCGCATGTCGATGTTAGTCAGCCTGTTGTTGCCCAGATAAATCTCGACCAGATTTTTGTTTACAGTCAGGTCGAGACTTTCGAGTTGGTTGTTTTCCAAGTCGATATAGCGTAGAACGGCGCAATTCCGGCACGCGAACGAGGCTATACGGTTGTCCGCAGCATTGATGTGCAGAATGTCGGGGCATGCCTCGACATCGAGCGATGTCAGTCGGTTGCTGTTGATGGATATCTGCGACAATGCACTGTTGGTCGACAGGTCGATGCTTTCGATCTGGTTGTTGTTCAGCGACAGGATGGTCAATGCGCCGAGTCCCGAAGTGTCGATGTCGGTTATACGGTTATTGTCCAGCTTTGCGGTTTGGAGCAGCGGGCAGGGGCTGAGATCGATCTGCGCAATGCTATTGCTATTGGCCGACAGTGTCACGAGCTTATGGTTGTTCGATAGGTCGAGACGGTCGATGTTGCCTATGAATGCTATGTCCAGTTCCACCAGCTCGGGACATGCGCTCACGTCTATCGAATGCAGATATGTACTGAATATCGACAGATGTTCCAACTTGGTGCAGTTCGACAGATCGATCGACTCGATGTCGGTGTGGTATGCCTCCAATTTTACCAGTTCGGCGCATCCCGTAAGATTTATGCCCGATAGTTTGGTCTCGTAACACGCCAGATAGGTTAGCTCGGGGCACTTGCTTACGTCGAGGATGCCCGAGAGCTGGTTGGTGCGGCAGCTCAGTTCCCTGAGTTTGGTACATTTGCTCACATCGAGCGATTTTATGCGGTTGTAGCGGCAGTTCAGCGAACGCATGTTCACGCAGTCCGTTACGTCGAGTTCGGTCAGGATATTGTCGGTCAGGTCGATCTCTTCGAGTGCCGAACAGCCCGTAAGGTCGATCTCTTCGAGCGAGAATATCGACGTATAGCCGTCGTCGGCAATCTTATAGTTGTCGTTGGCCGTAACCGATTTGAGTGCGGTACAACCGCTGAAATCGAGTTTCTCGAATAGGTTGTGGTCGCAGATCACGGTTTCGAGCTGCGTCATGCCGGCGAATGACATCACGCCGTTTATGGTGTTGTAGCGGCAGTTGATCGAGCGCAGGTTTGTCATCTTCTCGATGCCGGTAAGCGAGCTGATACCCTGATTGCTGCAATCTATTTCGGTTATGGCTTCGGCCTCGGCCAGCGACAGCTTGCCGTCGCGATCCTTGTCGAAGTTGTTTATGCAGTATGCGTTGAATACCAGGTCGGGGATATGTACATATTCGCCGTCATCCTCGTGGCCGGCCTGTACGATTTCGATCGGCTGACGCGCATTTGAGCAAACTATATCGAATGCTGTGTTTCGGGACTCGCTGTCTGCGTTTTCCTTTATAGTCACTGTCAGAGTGCAGTCCCCCGCCTTGCCGCTCTGCGGCGCAACGTCGATCCAGTCGTCGGATGCGAGCTCGACAGACCAGTCGAGAGTTGCCTTGAAGGCGATCGTGGCTTGGGATGCCGAGCTCTCGACAGTCAATCGAGATTCTTGTCCTTGGGCAAGAACGATTGCTCCTTTGGGATTTTCGTTCGGATCCTTGTCGCATGAGGCGGCGAATAGCGCCATTGTCGACAGACACAGATAGAGTAGTTTTCTCTTCATAATACATAAGTTTTTTAGAAGTGACACTACAAGGTACATAAATTCCCTCCCCCATGCAAAATAAATCGGGATGATTTTTTTAGATATTTTTCAACATTTTGTTTTATGCAATTCGCTTTTTAGATTTGGAGGCTTGCAAAATATTTGATTTCGTTGCGGTTGCGTAATCTTTCGTATTGTGTGCAATAGATTATTTTTTTTGCATATGCAACTCCCCTTATATGCTGCATATCGGCATTAATATGCAATTATGCAGCATAAACCGAGCTTGCCGCTGCTGCTGCCCAGGTCTTCGGGCATGCCGGGATCGCGGCTTGCGCATTTCGGAAGCGATGTATTCGATAGCGTTTTGCCGCGCAGTTCATGCGGTCTGCATCCTCGCTTGCCGACAGTAGGATATTATGTCTGCAAGCGGTAAAGCGGAGTATGGTCTAACGAAATGCAATGGCGCGTGCGAAGTCGGACATGCTTTTAACCGGGCAGCAGTGCCCGAACGGAAATGTACCTGCTGCCAATCGGCCGATGTCTTTCATGTACGCGATGATAATTGGTAACTAATATTATATCTATATCGGTTTCCTTTTCGTGTTTCGCTTCCTGTTTTTCGATCTTCGTTTTTCTCTCTCTTGTTTCCCGCTTTCCGTTTTTCGATCCTTATTTCGCTCCCCATTCCCCGTTTTCCGCTTCTCCTTTCGGCAGGCTGCCACTCGCGGCGTTACGCTCTGTTTGCAAGTCTGCCCCTTCTCTCCTCCCCCCCCCTCCTCTTCTCGGGTAGGGCTTCGTGTGAGCCCGGAAGCCGGCGGAAATATATATTATATATAAGTGTTTTATATTTTATGGAGAAAATTGGATAAGGCTGCCTACTTATGGCAGCCCTCTCCTCCGATCCGAGAAAACTTGACTCTGCTTTCTCGATTAATCCAATTTATCGGAGTATTTAGTCATACACTCTTCCCGCGTTGCAGTATTCAAATCTATGTGGAATGTCATTAACGAATAATCTGCGACTGGCTCTCCGCCTCCGTAGACCGCAGATAAGCAATTGCATAAGTTCCCTCCGAGGATTAGCTTGCCGGACTTTTTATCATAGTAAAATACTTTTGCGGAAAAAGAAAATTCTTCATGATCCCAGTCGACCCAACAAAATTTAGTATCTATGCTCTTTGTTTGAGGGTTATATCTCCAATCATAATTGTTATAAAAATCATGTTGGTTAGGCATTATACTTTGTTTGCATTCCCGGCAATTTCCATCTTCTAAGAAAAGAATATTACAATGCCAATTTACGCCCTTCCAACCCCTCGACGGATCGTCGTAATCAAATGATGATATAACGAATTCTCCGTTTTTATAATTGAAGAGAGCTGTCTTAATTACAGTCCCGGATTTCAGATCGCTTAACAGAGCCTGCTCGTCGAAGCCCGTTTCTGCCTGCGAGGCAATAAGCCCTTCGATTTCCAAGATTTCCGTTTCAATCGGTGTCAGCTGTTCCTGCCCGGTATTGTCGCATGCCTGCAATCCCGCTAAGCATATTGCGACCAACAGTAATACTCGTTTCATGGTCATGTAGTTTTAATGTTGATAATTGGTGCTATCGAGACTCTGTTTACGTCTCGTTCGCAAATATAATATTTTACATTTATTTTGCAAAATATTTTGTATGAAATAAATAAAATTGGAGAAGGCTGCCTACTTATGGCAGCCCTCTCCTCTGATCCGATCCGAAAAAACTTAGCTCTGTTGTTGTCTATTATTTTTTGAGTATTGAGTACATTCTATAATTAGTCAAATAATCTTCTCGTGTTTCAGGATTCAAATCTATATGGAATGTCATTCTTGAATAATCCGCAACCGGTTCGCCTCCACCATATACGCCGATACAGTCGCAAAGGTTTCCTTCGAGAATCAGTTTTCCTGATTCTTTGTTATAGTAAAGTACCTTTGCCGAGAAAGAGAATTCGCCGTCCAGTTCATTAAATTTCGTCTCGATCGATTTCGTCTGCGGATTATATTTCCAATCGAAATTAATATATGCAAAGCTTGTCCCTAATATGTTGGAGAATGCACCTTGTATGAAGCATTTACGGCATGTTCCGTCGGATAAGAAAATATAGTGGGGTATGACTTTACCGTCTATATCATCGTATGATGATTGAACCAACTTGCCATTTTTGTACTGGAAATAAGCTGTTTCATTTATTGTCCCTGTTTTAAGGTCGTTCAAAAGTTCCTGTTCGTCGAACCCTGTCTCTGCCTGCGAGGCAATAAGATCGTCGATCTCCAAAATCTCGATTTCCATAGGAGTCAGTTGCTCCTGCTCGATATTGTCGCATGCCTGCAATCCAGCCAAGCATATTGCGACCAAAAGTAATGCTCGTTTCATGATCTTGTAGTTTTTAGTTTTGATAATTGGTGCTGTTGAGACACTGTTTATGTCTCTTTGCAAATATAATATTTTACATTCATTTTGCAAAATATTTTGTATGAAATAAATAAAATTGGAGAAGGCTGCCTACTTATGGCAGCCCTCTCCTCTGATCCGATCCGAAAAAAACTTAGCTCTGTTATTGTCTATTTATATTCATTGCAATATTTATTCAAATATTCTTCCCGAGTTTCAGGATCCAAATCTATATGGAATGTCATTCTTGAATAATCCGCAACCGGTTCGCCTCCACCATATACGCCGATACAGTCGCAAAAGTTTCCTTCGAGAATCAGTTTACCCGACTCTTTGTTGTAATAAAGTACCTTTGCAGAAAATTTGTCTTCAAAGTTATACAACCTCGTCTCGATAGATTTTGTCTCCTGATTATATTGCCAAGCGTAATTAATATACTTGTATGGATTGATCGGATCCGGGAATCCACAACAATGCCGGCAAGTGCCATCATCTAAGAATACATATGGAGCATCCCATTGAGATCCGATGTAATTATCGTAAGATGATTGCACTATTTCTCCATTTTTGTAATGGAAATATGAAGTTTTAGTTAGCGTTCCTGCTTTAATGTCGCTCAAAAGTTCCTGTTCGTCGAACCCTGTTTCTGCCTGCGAGGCAATAAGCCCTTCGATTTCCAAGATTTCCGTTTCAATCGGTGTCAGCTGTTCCTGCCCGGTATTGTCGCATGCCTGCAATCCTGCCAAGCATATTGCGACCAAAAGTAATGCTCGTTTCATGATCTTGTAGTTTTTAGTTTTGATAATTGGTGCTGTTGAGACTCTGTTTACGTCTCGTTCGCAAATATAATATTTTACATTCGTTTTGCAAAATATTTTGTATTAAATAAATAAAATTGGAGAGGGCTGCCACAAATAGGCAACCCTCTCCTCTGATCCGATCCGAAAAAAAACTTAGCTCTGCTATTGTCTATTTATAATGTGTCAAGCAGTCTTAAATAATCCAAATATGACATATTATATTTGGTAAGGTATGTATCGCGAATATTTGAATTGGTATCTATGTAGCATATTGCCAACATGTAAGTAGAGGGGTCATTGTATGTACATAAGTTACCTTTTATTATTAATTTATGCGTAACACTGTCATAATACATAATCTTTGCAGAGCTGTTTTTGTAATATATATTCTGCGTTAGCAGAGACTTGGTTGCAGGATTATATTCCCAAGTATAATCATTATGACAGTAACAAAAATATTCCGGGTATATGGTTTCATCATCTGGCACAATTTCTTTACAGGCAACCGGATTGCAGGCATAAAATTCCTGACATGTGCCGTCATCGAAGAATGCCATTGGAGTAGGCCTGTAAACGCAGTCTAATGGATAATACAAGCATAGTTCTCCATTGGGGTATAATTGGTACTTTGATACAGGTATCATTATACCATTTTTCAAATCATTGAGTAATGCCTGTTCATCAAAGCCGCTTACTGTCTGAGAAGCAATCAAATAGTCGATTTCCATAAGCTCTTGCTCTTGCGGCGTTAGCTGCTCTTGTTCGTTATTGTCGCATGCCTGCAATCCCGCCAAGCATATTGCGACCAAAAGTAATGCTCGTTTCATGATCTTGTAGTTTTTAGTTTTGATAATTGGTGCTGTTGAGACTCTGTTTATGTCTCTTTGCAAATATAATATTTTACATTCGTTTTGCAAAATATTTTGTATGAAATAAATAAAATTGGAGAGGGCTGCCACAAATAGGCAACCCTCTCCTCTGATCCGATCCGAAAAAACTTAGCTCTGTTATTGTCTATTTATATTCATTGCAATATTTATTCAAATATTCTTCCCGAGTTTCAGGATCCAAATCTATATGGAATGTCATTCTTGAATAATCCGCAACCGGTTCGCCTCCACCATATACGCCGATACAGTCGCAAAAGTTTCCTTCGAGAATCAGTTTACCCGACTCTTTGTTGTAATAAAGTACCTTTGCAGAAAATTTGTCTTCAAAGTTATACAACCTCGTCTCGATAGATTTTGTCTCCTGATTATATTGCCAAGCGTAATTAATATACTTGTATGGATTGATCGGATCCGGGAATCCACAACAATGCCGGCAAGTGCCATCATCTAAGAATATATATGGAGCATCCCATTGAGATCCGATGTAATTATCGTAAGATGATTGCACTAGTTCTCCATTTTTGTAATGGAAATATGAAGTTTTAGTTAGCGTTCCTGCTTTAATGTCGCTCAAAAGTTCCTGTTCGTCGAACCCTGTTTCTGCCTGCGATGCAATAAGTCCTTCGATTTCCAAGATTTCCGTTTCAATCGGTGTCAGCTGTTTCTGTTCGGTATTGTCGCATGCCTGCAATCCCGCTAAGCATATTGCGACCAAAAGTAACATACGTTTCATAATAAATGTTTTTTTTGTTGGTTTGGTTATTGAGGTAAATTATAGGATATTAGATAAAAATTACTGTTGTAATTAGAAACATTATTGCCTGGTTTATCTCCGACGGATAAGTCTATATCTTCGGGGTCTAATGGCTTGGTTGTATTGAATACGTTATAAGTATAATATCCGTCACACAGTCCGCCCCATCCCATATTGCAGTGAACTTTTCGTACAGGGGTCGAACTTAGCAATTCTCGCGATATCTCTTCTCCGCGCTGGCTGGAATTCAGATCTTTCGGTGGAGCATATTTTACAAGCCAGTCTCGTATATCATAAAAATTTACTCCGTCTATAATCCATGCATGACCAACGCTTTTACCTGCTTGCACTCCGGAAATATATAGTGGTAATTTTTTATTATATATCATATCTTCTACAACGCTTAGTGACATATTATATGATTGTACGGAGGTGTACCCAACATGCTTAAATAGTCGAAAGGCATCACCACTGGTAGCGGTCGTCAGATTTGTTTGATAATTTGCACCCATATAGATTCCGCATTTGTAAATGAATCTTGCGACCTCGACTCTTGAATTGTAGCTTGGAATATGGCCGTATTCACAGCCGGAGAGCAGCCATCTGTCGAATGAATCATCTCCTATGCTCAGCCTAAACGGTTTGTTATTATTGTAGATTATTTGGGCAACAGCAATAGGAACACAGCCGGCCGGATTTTGTTTTAATACTCCTGACAGGTCATATTTCTTGCCGCACATGTCGTTATACGGAGATTCCGATTGATCCCACTTTGTCCGCAGCAGCGGAGCTTGACGGGCAATGACGAGGATGTCTTGGTCGGGGCCTTCGGTAATATATATGGGGTGCGGTCGGGTAAAGCCTGTCGAATCTCCGGGAGAGGGGAATGTGATCGCCTGCGCCACGGCTTCGTCGGCTATGAGCGTGGCGATGAAACCGCGCAACTCCTCCTCGGTTTCGCACTCCCCTTCGGTGGGTGCGGCGGCGAAGTCGGCGGGAGAGAGTACGGTTTCGTCGAGTACGGCGAAGACCGATTCCACACGCCGGTCGGCTCCGAGTACGGCGGAGCCGCACCCGTCGGCGAACTCTACCAGATAGAGCAGATCCTCGACATCGGCGGGACGCTCTTCCGATCTGGTCGCAGGTAACAGATCGTCATAGCCTATGCTCCGCACCGACCTTACCAGCCTGCGTGTGCTGCCTGAGCGGGTCTCATCCCCTTCGTACAGCACGGCCAGCTCTGCGTCGAGATTCTGCAAGGCCTCCTCGACCGTAACGGAGTATGAATCCGCGTCGTTGTACAGCTCCGGCTGCTGCGGTAGAGGGGTGTACTCGCGGGTACATGCTGCCGACAACAACAATATCGACATTAGCCGGAAATGGAGGTTGGATAGCTGTCTCATAGGCTAAAATATTAGATTGTAATTTGGCGTTTCCTGAATGTTCTTATGCAAATATATGTCCAATTTTCTATAAATCAAAATAAAATGCGGATTATTTTGCAGAATTTCGATTTGCATCATCATTGATTATCCGATAATTATAGGGTTGCCATTTTTAACTTTGTTTGTAAATACGCCTCGTCGGCTACGATGTTTAATCTTTCGCCAGCCTGCGGGTAACGGATTGAAATGCTGCGCCATGTGTGCGTACAATAAAAAAGCCGCCCGGCATTCGCCGAACGGCCCTCAACGCGTGAAGTCGAGGATTTGTTATTCTTTGCCTTCGAAGAAGTACGGCGCGTAGGGATACCCGCATGCGTCGTAGAAGCGCCTCAGCACCTCCATGCGCTCGCGAAGCGTAGCGGCATCGCGGCGGTCGGCAGCCCACTGCACCTCGCATATCGCGGCCAGTCGCGGCAGCAGCATCCTTTGCAGATGATCGAAGTCGGCGATATATTCTGTCCACATATTGCACTGTACACCGAGGATGTGTCTTCTCTCGTCCGCTTCGAGCTTGTCGTATGGGTCGAACGCATATACCTTTTCGACGGGCACGTGGCGGCCTATGGCAAGCGGCTCGCCGACGCGCTCGCGCGTCTGGTAGCTGTCGAAGTAGCAGTGCGAGCTGGGTGTCATGATGACGTCGTTGCCGCGCTTGGCAGCCGCTATGCCGCCTTTGGCGCCGCGCCACGACATGATGTTGGCCGTTTGCGATATGCCGCAGCCGAGGATCTCGTCCCAGCCTATCATCTTGCGACCGTGCGCCATAAGCCATTTTTCGATGCGGTTGACCAGATAACCCTGCAAGCCGTCTTCGCCGTCCAGCCCATGCTCGCTGATAAATGCCTGACAGTGTTCGCACTCTTTCCAGCGGTCGCGCGGACTCTCGTCGCCACCTATATGTATATACTCCGACGGGAAGAGCTCGATGACCTCCGTGAGCACGTTTTCGAGGAACTCGTATGTCGTCTCGCGTCCGGCACACATCACTTCGGGCGTGATGCCCCAGCGCGTCCACACCTCGTAGGGATAGTCCGCTCCGCGGCAGCCGAGCCACGGGTATGCCGCCATGGCGGCCAGTGCATGGCCCGGCATCTCGATCTCGGGAATGACGGTTATGTATCTGGCTGCGGCGTAGTCTATGACTTCGCGTATCTGCTCCTTGGTATAGAATCCTCCGTGCGGCGTGCCGTCGTACCGGTCGGAGTTGCTGCCGTGGCCTACGAGCGTCTGTTTGCGCGTGCCGCCTTTGACGGTCAGCTCGGGGTAGCGCTCGATCTCGATGCGCCAGCCCTGATCGTCAGTCAGGTGCCAGTGGAAGCGGTTGAGCTTGTGTGCGGCCAAGATATCTATATAGCGCTTGACCTGCTCGACCGTAAAGAAATGGCGGCATACGTCGAGCATCGCGCCGCGATATGCGAATGCGGGTTCGTCGGCTATGAAGCAGCACGGCACCCGGCCGTTTCCCGTCACGATCATCTGGCGCAGAGTCTGCAAGCCGTAGTATACGCCCGCCTCGGAGCCGCCCGTTATGGTTATCTCGCGTGGCGTGACGGTCATTTCATACCCTTCGGCCGCTATGCACGGGTCCTCGCGTAACTTGATGCCCTTGCCGTGCCGCGCGATCTTCATCGGGCGTTTGGCCTCTGGAAAGAATACGCGCATATCCTCCGAGAAACGCTCTGCCGGTGCCGTCGTACTCACTTCGGCCACGATCGCAGTCGATGCCGTCACGACGTACTCTCCGTCGGCCGTCTCGATATATTGCGGCCGGGGAAAGACCGTTGTCTGTGCTGTGGTGGCGCCGGCAATACCCAGTATGGCCAGAAGCGCCGTAAAGAGACTCTTTTTCATACTTGCAAATATAACCGTTTCGGCCGATAAAAGCAAGTGCGGATCACGATATGCGACATGACGGACATAATCCTTTCAGCCGGCAAGGACGGCCGGGCGTAAAATGTGACCGATATAAAAAAAAAGGACTGCCCGGATTTACTTGGGCAGTCCTGTGAAGTGTTCGAGGCCGTATCCGGCCGGGCGTCAATGCTCGGCACGCAGTTCGCGGGCTCGGCGATGAACATCGTACAGGCGGTAGGAGAGCGCTATCTCCGACAGTCCGAATATGATGAATGCCATGCCGATGAACAATACTACGATATCGACTCCGAACGATTGAGGGCGCCACAACACGCATAAGGAGATGGCGATCATCAGCACTGCGCCGAAAATAACCCACCCCGCGTCGCGGACGTTGTAACTCCTCAAATCGATTCCGTGCGCCAGCATCGACACTCCTCGGTAGAGTATCCATGCGCCGAGCAGCACGGGCAGCATCGCCGCCGAGAGCGCTATGTTGAACATCAGCACGATGCCGACTATGATATCTATCACTCCCGCTGCGATGATCCAGCCGCGTCGTACGATCACGTTGCGCGACGAAAGGCTTACCGTGAGCATCATCACGCCGCTTACGAATATCGCTATGCCCAGCCACAGCGAAAATGCGAAGTAGCTCGACGCAGGGTTTATCAATACGATTATGCCGACAGCCGTCGACAGCAGTCCCGTAAGCAGAACGAGCCACCAGCGGCGAATCGCATACTCGGCCTTTTCATAAGTTTCGTTGTTCATAATTACCGTTTTTTACGAATTTCGTTTTGCCGGTTCAAAAAACATGCAAAACATCTCCGGCTGCTGCGTGAGACGTGCGGCTATTACTAATGCGAGCCGCCGACCGTAACGGTGCTGCGGCCGTAACGGTCGTGCCGCGGATTTGCCGGTAGCGGCGCGCAGCCGCCTCCCGAAGTGAATTGCCGCTTCTGCACTGCGGCGTTATAATATGTCTTCGGCGTGGACAACTATGTCCGCGTTTGATTATATTTGCTCCCGAAATGATTCGAGCTATGAAGACGAGTTTCAAGGGTTATCTTCTCGGTGCCGTCGCGGCCGTATCGTACGGTACCAATCCGCTGTTCGCATTGCCGCTCTACGATATGGGCATGGATGCGGATTCTATGCTGCTGTTCCGTTATCTGCTGGCATTGCCTATGCTGTGGGCGCTCGTTCGGCTCGGCGGCGGCTCGCTGAGCGTGCGTCGAGACCGGCTGCCCGGGCTTGCCGCCATGGGGCTTCTGGCGTCGTTATCGTCGCTGACGCTGTTCGAGAGTTTCCGCTACATGGATGCCGGCATAGCCTCTACGATGCTGTTTGTCTATCCCGTTATGGTCGCGGCGATAATGGCGCTGCGCTACGGCGAGCGAATATCGCCGCTCTCGGTGCTGTGTCTGGCTGCCTCCGTGGGCGGCATAGCGCTGCTCTGCCGCAGCGGCGACGGCCTTCCGCTGAGCCTGCACGGCACGCTGCTGGTCATGGTGTCGGCACTGGCCTATGCACTATATATTGTCGGTGTCAACAAATCGCGCGTCGGAGCTATTCCTCCGCAGAAGATGACGTTCTACGTGCTGTCGTTCGGCCTTCTGCTCTTTGCCGTCAGGTCGCTCGCCGGCGGCGGTCTCGTTATGCCGCACGGAGCCGCGATGTGGGGCAATCTGCTGGGACTCGCGCTCTTTCCGACGACACTGTCGTTCGTCTGCATCTCGCGTGCGATACGCTGTATCGGCTCCACGCCGACAGCCGTGCTGGGTGCGTTGGAGCCTCTGACGGCGATCGTGGTCGGCATATTCGTCTTCGGCGAGAGCATGACGCCGCGCATAGCCTGCGGCATAATGCTGATCCTTGCCGCCGTTACGGCACTGGTCGCCCGCGATGCGATCTCGGCTTACCTCTCGCGGCTGCTTGGCCGTCTGACGCATGCCTTCTCGCACGGACATGTCGAGTGAGCTTGCTGCCGGCACGAGCTCTTCGCATGCTTATGCCTGCGCTCCGCTTCGCCCGGAGCGCAGGGTACAACCTGTTTTTTATAACTGTTCTGCCGGCTCTGCCAGCCGTTGAGCCGGATTGATTGCCGTTTTCGGAGGAATCGACTATGTGGGAGACCATTTAAGTCGCGAAAAATTTGGTGGATTCAAAATTCTTGATTACTTTTGCACACTCCCTTTTGAGGGGGCATTGATAATGCTGTTGTAGCTCAGTGGTAGAGCACTTCCTTGGTAAGGAAGAGGTCGTGAGTTCAAGCCTCATCAACAGCTCACAAGTACCGAGGTCGTCCTTTCGAAGATGACCTCTTTTCTTTTGTGCTTTGCCGATGCCCTGCACTTGTTATGCCGTATTATCTAAAATCGGGGATTTTTCTGTGCAGGCTATTTTTCTTATTTTAATTTATTGTAAGGTTAAATCATTGTATTGCATGTTTTTATAGTGTAGATTGTCGTTTATTGGGACCTCCGATTCGTTAAACTTTCTTTAAAGAGTTTTCAAAACTTTAAAGAATTTTTAACTTTTTCACTACATTTGCAATACCTCAAACCGATATGATTATGATAGAGTGTCCGCCCAAAATCAGAAAAGAGGATTTCGACAAGGCGTTGCGCCTTAGCTTCAATGCGGCTGTCGCCGAGGCCGTCGATGAAATCAACCGGCAATATCTGTATTGGACTGATGTCAAATACAGAGCCGCTTCGGCCGATGTTTCCCCGCAGGAGCTGTGGGCATGCGTGAAGCTGTCGCGTATGTTCTCCCGAATATTGGAGATCGGGCCATACCGCTTTAAGTTTTATGCGACGGATACCATGCAGCAGATGTGCCACGAGTTCGACATGAGCCTCGGCGGCTATCTCGGTACCCAAAGTTTTATACCCGATGCCGACAAGAACCGCTATCTTGTCAACTCCAACATGGAGGAGGCTATCGCGTCGAGTAAAATGGAGGGTGCCTCGACTACTCGCAGACTCGCCAAGGAGATGCTTCGCAAGTCGATATCGCCGCGTAACCGGGGCGAGCAGATGATCCACAACAACTACGAGACGATACGCTATATTCTCGACCACCGGCAGGACAAATTCACAAAGGAGGCTCTGCTGCACATTCATCGTCTTATGACTTATAAGACATTGGAGGACAGCAGCGATGAAGGGCGATTCCGCACCGACAACAATGTTGTGGTCGAAGACGGCATCACGCACGAAACCATTCATACGCCGCCGGACTGCACACAGGTGGAGGGGTTGATCGAGGCCATTTGCGGTCTTTTCAACGATGACGATTTCAACGGCGTATTCGTTCATCCGATCATCAAGGGGGTCATAATACACTTTCTGATCGCATTCATCCACCCGTTCGTCGACGGTAACGGACGTACCGCCAGAGCCGTCTTCTATTGGTATATGCTTCGTCGGGGATATTGGCTGACCGAATACCTTTCCATATCGCTTATCATAGGCCGGAGCAAGCGTAAGTATGAAAAGGCATATCTATATACCGAGTGCGACGATAACGATCTCGGGTATTTCATCGCGTATCATCTGCATGCCATAAGCCAGGCTTACGGAGCACTCAGAAAGTATATTCAGCGCAAGATCGACGAGCGGCAGCAGACCTCCGATATTTTCCGGCTGGGCAATATCAACGCGCGTCAAGCGCAGATCATAAAGTGGTATAACGACACGCCCGATATATCGTTTTCGGTAAAAGAAATCAAGGTGCGTATGAATGTGTCATATCCGACAGCGAAGGGCGATCTCGACAGATTGGTAGAATTGGGGTATGTCGATGTCGTTGCTGTCAACAGAGTGAAACGCATGTATATACGTAGTAAAAGATTCGAGGAGCTGCTCCGTTGATCTTTAAAATTTCTTTAAAGAGTTTTAAAAACTTTAAAGAATTTGCGGGTTTCATCTGTCTCTGCGTCGATGCCGATCGCCCGCTGAACAGGCGGATCGGATAGTTGCGATCGTGTCAGATATTGACGCAACGGGAGTTTAAGTTTGCAGGCGCTAAACTCCTTTTTCATGAAAAGACTCCTTCTATTGACTGCGGTGGCACTGATGCCGTTGCTGCTTGTCTCGATTTCGTTTCTTGCCGGCCGCAGCGTCGGCCGCCGAGAGTGTTGTGCGGACGATGTGCGTCGCGACACGATCGTTGTCCGCGATACGGTGCGCGACACGGTGCCCGTCGACAGGTGGCGCACCTTCGTGCGCGTCGACACTTGTTATCTGGTCAGGGTCGATTCGCTCATGCTTCGGGACACGGTGCGTGTCGAGATGCCTATCGAGCAAGTGGAGTATCGCACCGATCGCTATCGTGCCGTGGTCGAGGGGTGGCGGCCGAAACTGCTGAGCATCGAATGCTACGACAGCCGGCAGATCATAACCGACACGCGCCGCGTCGCAACGCGCAAAAGGTGGGGCATCGTGCTCGGCGCGCAGGTCGGTTACGGCATCACGCCCGAGGGGCCGCAACCGTATGCCGGTGTCGGCCTTAGCTTCGGTCTGAGGTTCTGACGGTCGTCGCGACGGCCGGCGGTCATCGTCTCGAACGCTCGTAACGCTCCTTGGTAAGGCGCATGAAGTGTTCGGTGCGAATGTCTCCCAGCGGCGAGGGCGCCGGCGGAGCGGTGTGGTGGTATTCGAAACCGCACTTTTCGGCTACGCGGCGCGACTTGTCGTTGCCGTCGTAATATCCGATCCATACGGTCGTGCGGCCGAGATGGCGGAAGCAGCGGTCGATAAGTGCGTCGACGGCTTCGGGGATCATCCCCTGCCCCCAGTACGGAACGGCGATCCAGTATCCGATCTCGGCATCGTCGGAGCCCATGCAGGCGCTATGCAGCGTATCGCCGGTCATTATGCCGCAGCTGCCGACCGGCTCGTCCGAGGGCTTCGGGACTACGGCATATACCTCCGGTGCGGAGAATACGGTGCGGATCACGTCGAGGCTCTCTGCTGCCGAGCGGTGCGCAGGCCACCCGGCCGGAGTGCCCACGGCCGGGTCCTTGGCATATCGGTATAGCGCCTCGGCATCCGACTCGCGCCACGGGCGCAGAGTGAGCCGGCGGGTATGGATGATCGTGTCACTCATAGTAGCAGGCGGGCAGCTGTGGTTCGAGCAGGAACTCTATCCGGGCATCCGCATCGATGCGGGCCGCGACGAACAGCATCTCGTCGCCGATTACCTCGGTGCAGTCGGTCTTGGCTTCGACGCGGTATGTATATCCCTCCTCCGTGCGGTCGAGCCCCGACTCTACGGCATGAATGCCGTTGGGTGTAACCAGCCTCACGGCCAGCACCGTATGGGTGTCGAAGTCTATATCGGCGTCCGTAGCCGCTATTGCCGCCAGCGTTGCGGCATCGCGTATCGCATACAGGCGGTTGGGCTTTATGTCCGATACTATTTTTGTCAGCGGCAGGCGCACGAGGGCTATCTCTCCCGTATCCTCCCACGGCGAAAGGTGCGTGCGACAGTCTACGTAGCCGTTGTCGGGGTCGGCGGGCTGCTCGGGTGCCTGCGGCAGTTCTACGATACGTCCCGTCGCTGCCAAATGGTCGACCAACATCCTCCACGCCTCGTCGCTCAGACCGCCGAGTATGAAGTACATATAGCCGTAAGCGCTGTCGAAGTGGGCATACAATACGCGCTGCTCCTTGCTCTGCGGCATTTCGCGCACGAACGGCATGCGCAGCAGCTCGCGTCCGTCGAGCATGAATACTACGATATCCCCCTCGTCGAGCACTTCGCCCGGCTCGACCCCATCGGCCAGGAGGAGCTGCTGTGTCTCTACTACGAGCCCGCATATCATATCGTCTGTCAGTACGGTGGCTTCGCCCTCGTGCGTCTGCGCCTCTTTTACCGCGACGATTCCCTCCGGGTTGCCGCCGCCGGGCTGCTTCGAGCCGCCCTCGGCATTGTCGCCGGTGCATGCCGCGAGCATCAGCGCCGTCGCGGCGATGAGATGTGAAAAGATCTGTTTCATAGTCGTGTTATTTAAGTTGTTGTCTTCGCTTTCGGCTGTCGGGTCTGTGCGCTCGACCTGACGAAAACGATTCTTTTGCAAATATAGGAAATTCCCCCCCCCGCAAAATTTTTCGTGAGAAAAATCGAATCCGCTACGAAAATAATCTTATATTTATACTCGATTCGAATATTTTATTTGATTATGCCGCTCGATTTCTCGCTCGCCCGCAAGCGTTTGGGCTCTATGCCGATGTGCCTCGCGCTCGTGCCGCTTGTCGCCGGCATTCTGTTCGACGGGTGGTTCGAGCTGCCGTTGTGGCTGCTCGCGGCCGGTTTCGCTGTCGGGTGCCTCTGCATGTATCTGTGCCGCAGCCGTCCCGTAGCACTTCTTCATGCCGCTGCGTCGCTCTTTGCGCTGGGCGCCATGCTGCCTGCACTGCACGAGGTGCGCTCGACGGTGCCTTACGGCAGGAGCCTTGCGATGGCCGTCGACGTCGATACCGAGCCTCGGCCGCGCGAGGGTTACTCTGCGGCGCGGGGACGCATCGCGGCCTGGTCGGAGGGCGGCAGCGTCATGACGGCCGACGAGCGCGTCGTGCTGTGGCTGCGGTGCGATTCCGTTGCCGCAGGCGACCGGCTTACGGTCGTGGCACCGCTTCGGGAGCGTATCTCTCGCCATGCCGACTACGCCCGCAGCATGCGACGCCGGGGCTATGTCGGAGCTCTGTCGCTCTCCGAAGCCGATATCGTCGCCCGCTGCGGCGATGCGACCTCCACCTTGCAGCGCCGTGCCGTAGAGTGTCTGCGCGCCACGGGCATCGAGGGGCGCGGCGGCGCCGTTGTGCAGGCCATGGCCACCGGCTCGCGCGACGCCCTCGACGAGGAGCTGAAGCGGATGTATTCACGTTCGGGTACGGCGCACGTGCTGGCCGTGTCGGGGCTGCATCTGGGGCTTGTGGCCGCGGCTGTCGATATGCTGTTGGCGTGGCTGGCGCTGTTTCACGGCGGACATATCCTGCGCAAGATCTTGGGTGTCGCGGCGATATGGCTCTTCGCCGCAATGTGCGGCCTGCCGGCGAGCGTGGTCAGAGCGGCCGTGATGTTCTCGATATTCCAGCTCTCGCGTATATTCTCGTCCTCGTATGTCTCGCTCAACGCATTGTCGGCCACGGCCTTCGTCATGCTCGTCTTCGACTCGTCGTACTTGTGGGATACGGGATTCCGGCTGTCGATGCTCGCCGTGACGGGCATTCTGCTGTGGGGCGTGCCCCTCGCCCGTCGTCTTCGCACCGGATATCGCGCCGTCGACGCCATTCTCTCGACCGTTGCCGTCGGTGTCGCGGCGACGCTGTGGACGATGCCCGTCATATCGCACGAGTTCGGCTATATGGCGTGGAGCGGCATCGTCGTCTCGCCTGCCATTATGGTCTCGGCCGCTGTCGTCGTTGTGGCTGCTCTGACTGCCGTCGTGATGCCGGCCGGGTGGGCGGCTGCTGCGCCGGCCATTGCGGCATCGTTCGCAGCCGAAGCGCAGAATGCCGTCGTTAGGTGGGCTGCCGCTTGGGGCGTTGCGGAGTGGCGCATGGGTGCGGGCGCGGTATTTGCCGTATACGCACTCTTTGCGGCGATTACTCTGCTCTGTTGGAGTGCGGATCGAAAAAAAAGGGTAACTTTGCCGCGATATGATGACTATGTCCGATCTTGATGTGCTGCTCTCGGAGCCTGTGCGCCGTGCCGTCGAGGATAACCTCGACCGCCGACCCACTGACATCGCTCTCGACGGCCGCATAGCCCATGCCGCGAGGGTGGCTACGCAGGTCAAGTACTTGCAGCGGGCGCGCGAGAAGCTGCCCGCTATGTATCGCGCCCGCTGCATCCTGCCGCCGCTGGCCTTCGAGCAGTCGTCGAGCGAGGCCTGCGCCGCGCGCAAGCCGCTCTGCGGCGGTCGCGTGCTCGATCTTACGTGCGGTCTGGGGGTCGATGCCGCAGCTCTCGCGCGACGCTTCGCGCAGGTGGTAGCGGTCGAGCGCGACGCGACGCTCGCGGCCGTAGCCCGTGAGAACTTCTCGCGGCTCGGCATAGATAACGTTGCCGTGGTCGAGGATTCTGCCGAGCACTTCGTCGCTGCGTGCGGCGAGCGCTTCGACTGGATATTCGTCGATCCCGACCGCCGTTCGGCCGAGGGGCGCAAGCTCGTCCGCATGGAGGATTGCTCGCCCGACATCATAGCCCTTATGCCCGCCCTGCGCCGCCTGGCGCCGCGCGTGGCGGTCAAGTGTTCGCCGCTGTTCGACTGCGACGAGGCGTTCAGGCTCTTTTCGCCCTGCACGGTCGAGGTCGTCTCGCTCGGGGGCGAGTGCAAGGAGGTCGATATATATACCGGTGCCGAATGCGATACGCTGCATGCCGTGGCGCTCGGGCTTGGCGAGGAGAGCTTCTCGCGCGACGAGCTGCACTGCGCCGTGAGCGGGGAGAGCTTCGCCGGCGGTCTGTGGCGTTATATGATAACCCCCGACGTGGCGTTGCAGAAGTCGCGCGCCGCGCTGCGCTCGCTCTCGGGTATAGCGGAGATGTGGAGCCGCGACGGATATGCCTTTTGCCGCGAGCTGCCCGGCAGGGCGGTTTTGGGGCGTATCGACCGGATCGTATCGATCGAGCGCTACCGCCCGCGGGAGTTGAGGCGCGAGTATCGCGGCGCGGGTGTCGAGGTGCTCAAACGCGACTGCCGCCTGTCGGTCGAGGCGATACGGCGTGCGGCCGGCCTGCGCGAGGGAGGCGACGTGCGTCTGGCCTTCACGACGATCGGCGGCGAGACATGGGTCATCCGCCTCGAACAGCTATCGGACAGATTATGAAAAAACTCTACGGTCGCATACGGAGATTCTTTACCGACACCGTGTTCCGCTTGGAGCGCGGCGAGCTGTCGGGTGCCGCGACGCGTACTCTGGTCAGCGCCTATAAGCTGCTGTTCTATACGCTTCGCGGCATGAATACCCACCGCACGATCATGCAGAGCGCTGCGCTGACACTCTATTCGACCTTTGCCGTGATACCGGTTTTGGCCCTGGCGTTCGTCATAGTGCGAGCCTTGGGCGGCCTGCGCCCCATGATACTGAGCCTCTACAAGCTCTTTCCCGACTCCCGCGCCGAGCTGGATATGGTAATCGATTTCGCCGGCAACGCCGCCGACAACTTCCACTCGGGCGTGCTGGCCGGATTCGGTGCCGTGACGCTGCTGTGGGCCGTGTTCCGCGTATTCGACTCGGTCGAGGCTTCGTTCAACAGCATCTGGGAGGTGCCGCGCCGCCGCAAACTCATGTTCCGCTACCCGGCCTATCTGGCCGTGGCGCTGATCGTGCCGCCGCTGTGGGCTCTGTCGACATCGATAGCCTATAACGCTTTTACTTCGATCGGGCTCGATTCGCATACCCACTTCCTGCTGACGAGGGCGTTGTCGCTGGCCGTCGCATGTCTTGCCACGACACTGCTGTACAAGTATATACCCCATACGGCCGTGCGCACATCCAACGCGTGGCGCGCCGGTATCGCTGCCGGCATCGCGCTCTCGCTGTGGCAGTGGGGCTATGTCTACGTGCAGGGCTATATGACGTCATACAATGCCATATACGGCAGCTTTGCGGCTCTGCCGCTGTTCATCGTATGGTTGCAGGTGTCGTGGCAGATCGTTCTTGCGGGCTGCGAACTGTCGTTCGCCTTGCAGAATATGGTGCGTTTCGACAGCGAACGGCGCCGCAACCTGCGCCCCCTGCTGCCCGACGGCAAGGCCGTCAGCGTCGTTATCGTCGGCAGCGGCAATGTCGCCGAGTCGTACGCCGTCATGCTCGCCTCGTGCGGCGGGGCTGAGCTGCGGCAGATATTCGCCCGCAACCCCGTGCGCGGCATGCGCATCGCTTCGCTCACGTCTACATCCACCACCGACCGTCCCGAGCAGCTGGCCGAGGCCGACATATATATAATAGCCGTCAGCGACAAGGCTATCGCCGAGGTTGCCGAGCGTCTGCCCTTTCCCGACGATGCGATAGTGGTCCATACGGCCGGCAGCGTGTCGTTGCAGACTCTGCCGGCGAAGATCCGCAACCGCGGCATACTCTACGCCTTGCAGAGCTTCTCTGCCGGGCGCCGCATCGACCTTTCGCACGTTCCGATATTCATCGAGGCTGAGAACGAAACTACGCGCGAGCGGCTCTTCACGCTGGCGAGGATGCTCTCGACGCAGGTCGACTATGCCGACTCCGACCGCCGCCGCGTCATACATCTGGCCGGCGTTGTGGTCAACAACTTCCCCAACCATCTATACGGTATCGGTGCGAAGATCGTCGAGCGCGAGGGCATGTCGTTCGACGTGTTGAAGCCGCTGATAATCGAGACGGCCGCCAAGGCCGCCGCCGTCTCTTCGCCCGACGACGTGCAGACCGGACCCGCCGTGCGCGACGACCGCAGCGTATGCGCCGCTCACGAGGCCATGCTGGCCGCCGACCCGCTCAGACAAAAGATTTACAAGGATATAACTGAAAGTATATGGGAAACTTCAAAGAGGACATAGCTCGCGTCAGGGCATTCGTGCTGGATGTCGACGGCGTGATGACCGACGGCGGCATAATACCGACGCCCGACGGCGATTTCGTGCGCCGCTACCATGCTCAGGACGGCTATGCGATAGCATACGCCATACGCTGCGGATACAAGGTGTGCGTCATCTCGGGCGGCCGCGGCGATATGCTGCGCCGGCGTTTGGAGATGCTGGGCGTTACGCGCATGTATCTCAACTGCATGAACAAGATCGCTGCCATAGACGAATTTCTGGCCGACAGCGCTCTCGACCCCGACCAGGTAATCTACATGGGCGACGACATCCCCGATCTGGACTGCATGCGCCGCGTAGGCGTGCCCGTCTGCCCGGCCGACGCCTGCTCCGAGGTCATCGAGGCGTCGCGTTACGTGTCGGAGTACAACGGCGGTCACGGCGCCGTGCGCGACATCATCGAACAGACCCTCCGCGCGCAAGACCAATGGTGCAAGTCGAGCGAGGGCGTTCTGGGCATCGCCTCGCGATAGAGCGTTCCGGCCTGCGCTACCGACAACGCCGCCCGTACTCCTGCCTAAGAGGAGTACGGGCGGCATTGTATTGTCGTCGCCTGCATATGCGGCGCCGGAAGTCTGCTTCGAAGCCGGGTGCGGAACGGGTCTCTACAACCTTATTATAAACCCTCCGCCGGGAGCCATGTCCACGGTTGCGGGCAGCTTGCCGCCCCGCGTCGAGCGGTAGTCCTCGCCGAAGCGGTCGGCATTGGCTCCGTCGGCAAACATCGTTTCGATCTCGGCGCCGGCATACTGCGGCAGCAGCTGTTCGAGGTCTATCGTGCGTGCCTCGCGGCCGTTGAGTCCGGCGATATA
This sequence comes from Bacteroidales bacterium, assembly GCA_910574205.1. Lineage (GTDB taxonomy): Bacteria > Bacteroidota > Bacteroidia > Bacteroidales > Rikenellaceae > Alistipes. The sequence continues at coordinate 106,482 of CAJSYJ010000004.1, read as the reverse complement.
GGTCTTGTCGCCCTTGCGGCGCACCATTACTACATACTCGCCTATGCGGCCGTCGACGCATTCGGTCGAATCCCACACGGTCGGCACCGAGGCTATGAAGTCGGCGCATTCGCGCTCGGCCATATATGCCGTCGGCGAGTCGCACAACATATTCAGCGGCGAGTCGTATACGGCATACATCGCTATTTGATGACAGCGCGTGCCCTGACTCATCGGGAAGTCGTTGACGGGGTGGTAGCGTCCCTGCGCGGCGTTGCGCATGGCGCCCTGCGTGTAGTCCATAGGCCCGGCCAGTGCGCGGATGAATGGTATCGTTACGTCGTAGGTTACCTGATCCACCGACGGCTTGCTCCACTTCATCTGTTCGAGCCCGTGCACACCCTCGTAGTTTACCACGTTGGGGTATGTCCGCGACAGGCCGGTGGGCTTGTATGTGCCGTGGAAGTCGACCAGCAGGCGGTATCGTGCTGCCGTGCGCGCAACATCGTAGCAGAAGCGCACCATGCGGCAGTCGTCGCGGTCCATGAAGTCGACCTTGAATCCCTTGACGCCCATTTGCGAGAAGTGGCGGCATACCCCCTCGATGTCGCGGTCGAGCGCCCAGTACCCCGCCCAGAGTATGATGCCCACGCCGCGCTCCGAGGCGTAGTCGATGAGCATTCTGAGATCTATTTCGGGTACTACCTGCCTGAGGTCGGCAGCACCCTTGACGCTCCAACCCTCGTCTAGGATTACATACTCGACGCCCGTCCGTGCTGCGAAGTCTATATAATATTTATATGTATCGTTGTTGACTCCCGAGCGGAAGTCGACGCCGTAGACGCCCCATGCGTTCCACCAGTCCCAAGCCACCTTGCCCGGTTCGATCCACGATATATCGTCCAGACGACACTCCGAGGCCAGACGCCACACGATGTCGCAGTCGGCCAGCTGACGATCCTGGTCGGCTATGGCCACCACGCGCCACGGGAAGGTGCGCGCACCCTCCACCTCGACCAGCCACGGCTTGCGGCTTACCACCTCGCCCTGCAACATGTTGTGGCCGCCCTGCCGCACCTGGTCCGGTTCGGGGGCGAAGACAGCCTCCAATGAGCAGTCGCTATCGCCGTTCGAGAGAAACATACCCGGATAATCCTCCAAGTCGGACTCCGTGATGCAGAGCTTCACACCGCCCTTCGATTCGACCGCTACGGGTGCGAATATCAGACGGTCGGGGTTGATTGCCGTCAGTGTCGTCTTGCTGTATGTGTTCTCGAACGACGTATAGAACTGCGTTCGGTAGTCGGATGTGGCATCCTTCTTGGCATTGACATAGGGTATGTATGCCGTCCGGTCGCCGTCGAAGCGGAATTCGGCCGTTTCGCCCGTTACTCTGTATGCCCCGCGGCCGCCCTTGTCGACGAAGCGGTAGCATACGCCGTCGTCGTAGGCGCGGAACTCGACCGTGAAGCGATCTCTTCCGCGGCCGAAGTCTATTACGGCGGCGTTATATATGTCTGCGACATGCGACTGCCGGTATAAAGGCGAGGGTATCGACTTGTTCTCTGACATACGCTTTATGCCGGTCGGGCGGGGCTTCTCGCCCCAGACGCCGCGGTCGGTCTGCAACGCTATGGCCGAGGGCGCCAGCAGCGTTTCGCCGCCTCGCTCGACGCTCCAATACAGCGCTTCGTCGCAGACGACGGTAACCTTCGTGCACCCGTCGGGCGATTGCAGCTCGATGCTGCGGGCTGCGGCGTCGGCGGCGAGTGCGAGCAGCACGGCGACGGCCGCGAGAATGGTTCTTTTCATTATGATCGGGTTTTGGTTGTCTTGCCTGATGTCCGTGTCGCAGCGGTCGAGAGCAGGCCGCATGCGGCCTCTATGTCCTCTCCGCGCGAACGGCGTATTGTGGTATGTATGCCGCGTGCGGTCAGCGCGTCGCGGAAGCCGAGCATCCGCTCGTGAGGGGGCGAGAAGTAGGGCGAGTCTGGTATGCGGTGGAAACGTATGAGGTTGATCCTGCACTTGATGCCGTCCAAAAGCCGGCAAAGCTCCCTGACATGGCGCGGCGAGTCGTTCAGCCCCTCCATGACTATATACTCGAACGACACGCGGCGCTGGTGCGTGAAGTCGTATCGGCGCAGTATGTCCGTTACCTCGCGTATCGGCCACGCCTTCTCGACGGGCATGATCTGCGCCCGCTCTTCCGAAAAGGGGTTGTGCAGCGACACGGCCAGATTGACGCGCGATTTGTCGAGCAGCCGTTCGAGATTCGGGGCCACGCCGGCCGTCGAGACCGTAATGCGCGTGGGCGACCACCCCATGCCCCACTCCGATGTCAGCGCATCGAGCGAGCGCAGCACCTCCTCGATGTTGTCGAGAGGCTCGCCCATGCCCATGTACACGATGTTGGTAAGAGTGTCGCGCTCGGGCAGCGAGACTATCTGGTTGAGTATGTCCGGGGCGGCGAGCGAGTGTTGCAGCCCCTGACGCCCCGTGGCGCAGAAGCGGCACCCCATGCGGCACCCCGCCTGCGACGATACGCAGAGCGTGGCGCGGTCGCCGTCGGGTATGTAGGCCGACTCGACGTACGCTCCTTCGAGCGTGCGGTAGAGATATTTGCGCGTGCCGTCGGCCGATACGCTTACCCTCTCGGGTGCTCTGAGTCCGGTCGAGCAGCGCTCGGCCAGCAGTGCGCGCGAGGCCGCCGACAGGTCGGTCATCCGGTCGAACGAATCGACGAAGCGGCGGTAGAGCCAGCGCGCCGTCTGAGCGGCCGCGAAGCGCGGCATCGACATCTCCGCACACAGTGCTCTGAGCTCGTCGAGGCTCATTCCGTAGAGAATATGTTTCGCGCTTTCCAAACTCCGTCCGATTTAACTACCTGCAAAATTAGTTGAAAAATGAAGATTTTTCGCATGCCTATACGATTTTTTGAAAATTTATATCTATATTTGCATAGCGGAGTGCGGATATATCCCAACGATTTCGTTAAGCCGAGCGCAGAGCCGAACTTGTTCGGGCTATGCCGAGGCGGGAAATCGTCGAAAGAAATTCAACGGTTTCGTTAAGCCGGGTGCAGAGCCGAACTTGTTCGGGCTATGCCGAGGCGGGAAATCGTCGAAAGAAATTCAACGGTTTCGTTAAGCCGGGCGCAGAGCCGAACTTATATCGGTTTTGCCGAGGCGCGGAAAACGTCGAAAGGATTTCATCCCCGCCCGATTTGACGTAACTAAAACTAAAAATTATTCATAAATGGAGATTAAAAAATCACCCAAGGCGGATTTGCAGAACAAGAAGGTGCTCTTTACCGAAATCGGTTTGGTGATAGCTCTGGCCGTTATGGCGCTCGCGTTCTGGTATCACAAGTCCGACAACAAGATCAAGGTCAACAAGATCGTTGCCGAAGTCATCGAGATGGAGGAGATCGACGTTACGCGTCAGGACGATACGCCTCCGCCCCCTCCGCAGCAGACGCAGATTCAGGTCATTACCGACGTGCTGAACATCGTCTCGAACGATAAGAAGATCGACAGCAACATTACCTTCATCGACGAGAGCGACGACTTCGACGATCTCGATATCGTCATCGAGGAGAAGGAGGAGGAGATCGAGGAGGAGGAGATCTTCGTCAATGCCGAGGTCATGCCCAAGTTCCAGGGCGGAGGACTCGAAAAGTTCCGCGCATGGGTACAGAATACCGTGCGTTATCCCCAGATCGCACAGGAGACCGGCATTCAGGGTAACGTCATCATCAAGTTCGTCGTCGAGCCTACGGGCAAGCTGTCGAATTTCCAGGTGCTGCAAACTCCCGACAAGAGCCTCTCGGATGCGGCTATCGCCGTATTGCAGAAGTCTCCGAAGTGGGAGCCGGGACGCCAGCGTAACAAACCTGTTCGTTGTACCTACACGCTGCCCGTCATATTCCGCATTCAGAACTGATCCGTCGTCTGACGATATAACGAGGGTATCCTTTTTGACGGATACCCTTTTTTATAAGTATAACCCGAAAGATTATTCATTCGCAGATGACAAATAACGATAAACGGCAACCCGCGGCTCCGGCCGAGGAGTGCATCCGCCCCGAGCGGGCCGTGCTCGTGGCCGTGGTGCGCGACTCGGAGTCGGTCGAACGCACGACGGAGTTTCTCGACGAGTTGGAGTTTCTGGCCGAGACGGCCGACATTGAGACCGTGCGCCGCTTCACGCAGCGGCTGCCGCAACCATCGTCGAAGATATATGTAGGCCCCGGCAAGCTCGAAGAGATAGCCGCGTACTGTGCCGACAACGAGATCGGCGTGGCCATATTCGACGACGAGCTGTCGCCTGCGCAGACGCGCAATATCGAAAAGGCGCTGCCGTGCCGCATCCTCGACCGCACGCGTCTTATTCTCGACATATTCCGCTCGCGCGCCCGCACGGCATACGCCAAGACGCAGGTCGAGCTGGCGCAGTACGAATATCTTCTGCCGCGACTGACGGGCATGTGGACCCACCTCGAACGCCAGAGGGGTGCGACGGGTACGCGAGGAGGCGCCGGCGAGCGCGAGATCGAGACCGACCGCCGCATAGTGCGCACGCGCATATCGAAGTTGAAGGAGGAGCTTAAAAAGATCGACCGCCAGATGTCGGTGCAGCGCTCCAACCGCGGCTCCATGGTGCGTGTGGCGCTGGTTGGCTATACCAACGTCGGCAAGTCGACGCTGATGAATCTGCTCTCGAAAAGCGAGGTCTTTGCCGAGAACAAGCTCTTCGCCACGCTCGACACGACCGTGCGCAAGGTGGTCTTCGACAACCTGCCGTTCCTGATGTCCGATACCGTCGGTTTCATACGCAAGCTGCCCACCGAGCTTATCGAGTCGTTCAAGTCGACCCTCGACGAGGTGCGCGAGGCCGACCTGCTGCTGCATGTGGTCGACATATCGCACAAGGGCTTCGAGGAACAGATCAACGTCGTCAAGCAGACCCTGCGCGACATAGGCGCCGGCGACAAGCCGACTTTTTTGGTATTCAACAAGATCGACGCTTACAGCTATACCCCCAAGGAGGAGGACGACCTCACACCGCCCACGCGCGAGAACATCTCGCTCGACGAGCTGCGCCGCAGCTGGATAGCACGCGCCAATACCCCGTGCATCTTCATCTCGGCGCGCGAGCGTCAGGGCATAGACCGCCTGCGTTCCGATCTCTACGGCATGGTGCGCGAGATACACGCCGGACGCTATCCGTTCAACAACTTCCTCTATTGACGACCGACGACAACCAAAACCAAACGATAGACCATGTTGCATATTCTCAACAGTAAGAACACTATTCTCAACAAATTCATCGGCGAACTGCGCGACAAGAGGGTGCAGACCGATTCGATGCGTTTCCGCCGCAACCTCGAACGCATAGCCGAGATATCTGCCTATGAGATATCGAAGGAGCTGAACTACCGCAGCCGCATCGTCGAGACTCCGCTGGGCGAGGCGTCGGTCGAATCTATCGACGACACCATAGTCATAGCGACTATCCTGCGTGCGGGACTGCCTTTCCACCAAGGTTTTCTCAACTACTTCGACGATGCCCAGAACGCCTTCGTATCGGCCTACCGCAAGAGCAAGGCCGACGGCTCCTTTACCGTCAAGGTCGAGTATATCTCGTGCGGCTCGTTGGAGGGCAAGACGCTCCTGCTGGTCGATCCCATGCTTGCCACCGGCAGCTCCCTCATCCTCGCCTACGAGGCTCTGATCCAGCGCGGCGGCGAACCCGCCCACACCCATTTCGCCTCCGTCATAGCCAGCGAACAGGGTGTCGACTACGTTCTTCAACACACCTCCGAGCAGAAGTGCACCCTCTGGTGCGCCGCCGTCGACGAGGAGTTGACCTCGCGCTCCTATATCGTCCCCGGCCTGGGCGATGCGGGGGATCTTGCATATGGCGAAAAGCTCTGATTTTCTTTTCCGTGAAAAACGGCATTCTGCTTCCGCGCACTCGTCTCGCCGAACGGGAAATACCTCTTGTATGTCCCGTCCGTCTCGACATCGCTTGCGTTGCATAATACCGTTTTTGACGAAAAAGCAGTTTGGCTCTTTGTAGCATTTTTTTGAAAAGCAACCATTTGCTTCCGCGCCTCGTCGTTCGACAATGCGGAATACGCCAGTATGCCGCATCGTCTCCCTCCGTCGTTGCGTTGCAACTGATTGCTTTTGACGCAAAATATGGTTAGGTTCTTTGTAAGTTTTCCGTGAAACACGGCATTCTGCTTCCGCGCACTCGTCACGCCGAACGGGAAATACCTCTTGTATGTCCCGTCCGTCTTGACATCGCTTGCGTTGCATAATACTGCTTTTTCGTCATATTGCTGCATGAGCAACTCTGCGAGGGTGCGAAACGATGGGCTGTACTCTGCGTACTGCTCATTGCCGAGCGACGAGCAGAGGACGCAGAGGCGGCGATTTCACGGAAAAAACATCCCCGTCCGGAGGGATAGATCTCCCGGACGTATATCGATATATTCATGAAACGACGATTGATATTCATAGCATGCGTATTTGTCGCGACGATACTCTTTTTCGTCGTGCAGCGCGGCGTGTGGCTGCTCTATTATCATGCGCAGAGCGGTATGTTCGGCGCGGGCGACATATTGCGGACGTTCGTCTTCGGCCTGCGGTTGGATGCTTCGACGGCCGGATACGTGACGTCGGTGCCGCTGCTGGCCATGCTTGCGGGTGCATGCGCCGATCTGGGTCGCCGCGGCGGTCGCATCGTGCGCCGTATCGTCATGGCGTGGCTGGTTTTCGTCTCGCTGTTCGTCTCGTGGATATTCACTGCCGATGCCGGTCTGTACGAATACTGGCAGACTCGCATCGACTCTCAGATACTCGTCTACTCGCCAGCCGAGATGCTGGCCAGCCTTACGGTAGGTCAGACGGTTGCGGCCGTCGTATGCTATCTGGCGATGTCGGCGGCCATGATCTTCGTCTATGCGGTCATATGCAGGTATCTGATGCCCTCCGAAAGGCCGCGGCGCCGCATATCGTCGGCATCGGTGCTGCTGCTCTCGGCCGCCCTGTTGTTCGTTGTCATACGCGGCGGGCTGTCGCCCGCGACGGCAAATGTAAGCAAGGTCTATTTCAGTAAGGAGATGTTTCTCAACCATGCGGCCGTCAACCCCACGTTTTCGTTCATGTCGACACTCTTCGGCGGCGACGAATACGACCGTTACCGCTTCTTCGGCGAGGAGCAGGCCGAACGTCTCTTCTCCGAGGCGATGCGCGCCGGTGCGGCTGCCGATGCCGCACGTTTGACCGATGCCGATTCGCTCGCGGCCGATGCCGGCGGCTGGCTCGTTACCCCGAGACCTCATGTCGTGGTGGTCATAATGGAGGGCTTCGGACGCACGATAACCGATGCCGTGTGCGACGGGGAGCCGGTGGCGCCCAACCTCGCGCGTCTGGCCGGCGAGAGCATCCGCTTCGAGAACCTGTACGCCTCGTCGTTCCGCACCGACCGCGGCACGGTAGCGCTGCTGAGCGGCTTTCCGGCGCAGCCGCAGATGTCGATAATGAAGGATGTGCGCAAGGCTTCGGCTCTGCCCTCGATAGCCCGCACTCTCGCCGCCGAGGCGGGTTACGCCACGCGATTCTTCTATGGCGGCGACGCCAACTTTACCAATACGCGGGCTTATCTCTTCTCCACGGGCTTCGACGAGGTGGCGGACCAGAGCTCGATGCCCCAGCTCGGCACACGCTCCAAGTGGGGCTATGCCGACGATGCCGTCATGGAGTATGTCGTCGACCGCATCGTCGGGTCGGCCTCGGACGGCCAGCCGCGGCTCGACGTCTGGCTGACGCTCTCGTCCCACGAGCCCTTCGAGGTGCCCTGCCGGAGATTGTCCGACGAGCGGCTCAATGCCTTCGCCTTTACCGACGATGTCATAGGCCGTATGGTCGAGCGTCTGCGTGCGAGCCGGGCGTGGGACGATCTGCTGCTTATACTGGTGCCCGACCACGGATATCAATACCCCTCCGATATAGCATACAACTCGCCCGAGCGCCACCATATACCTATGCTGTGGCTCGGCGGTGCCGTGCGGCGGCCGCTCGTGGTCGGGGATTATGCCTCGCAGACAGACCTTGCGGCGACGCTTCTGGGGCAGATGTCGCTGTCGCACGACGACTTCCCGTTCAGCCGCGACCTGTCGCGCGGCGGTGCTTCGCGCTTCGGCTACTGGACATTCAACGACGGCTTCGGCATCATCGACTCTTCGGGTGCGACCGTTTACGACTGCACCTCGGATATGATCGTCGGCAGCCGCGGCAGCTCCGACTCTCTGCGGCTCGTGCGCGGCAAGGCTCTCTTGCAAAAGACATTCGAGCGCATAAGGGCTTTGTAAGGACATTCGGGCTTCCGGGCGTCCGTGCGGATTTGCGCCGCCCTGCCGTCTTACGAATCGGAAGTTCTCCGGGCAGCATGTTATTTTTATTGAGAAACAGCAGAAAATAGCTTTTCGTATTTATGCAGACATGATTTTTGTTCGCATTTTTCGTTAAAAAAAATAATGTTTTGTACCTTTGACCGCTGAAACGGTAGTATATCTTCATTCATATAGTCAGCCTACATGCACTCATAGTCTTGCAGACATGTGCCTTATGGATGATTCTAAAATTATGGAGCACGATAATTTATGAGATTGGGATACTGTTTTGTCTGTCTGTTGTTATTTTCGCTGAACGTCGCCGCCGCACAGAATATGCGTAGCGACACGTTGCACGTGTCCGTCGAGTTCGAACGCGGATACTCCGTCATAGATCTTTCGTTCGGCGACAACCGCTCCGAAATGGAGCGCCTGTCGGAGTCGCTGCTGCGGCTCGGCACCGACTCCGAGGCCGTAATTACCGGCATACGCATCAGGGGTTCGGCTTCGCCCGACGGCTTGGCCAAAAGCAATGCCGTGCTGGCACGCAAGCGTGCTGCCAATATCGCCCGTTATCTCAGCGAGAATACATCGCTGCCCGATTCGCTGTTTGCCATAGACGCCGTCGGCGTCGACTGGGAGAGGCTCGAAGAGCTGGTCGAGCGCTCCGACATGCCCTATCGCGACGAGGTGCTGCATGTGTTGCGCACCACTCCCGAATGGATATGCCGCGACGGTAAGGTCGTCGACGGCCGCAAGCGGCGTCTGGGCATGCTGCACGGCGGTCGTGCTTACGAATACATGTACCGAAACATATTCCCCGCTCTGCGAAGCGGCAATTTATATACGGTAGTCTGCAATTTCGAAACCGTGCCGGACGATCTTCCGACCCCCCCCCGCATAAACGACCTGGTCGATGCTGGCGGCGATTCGGAGTGCGACCTTGCGCTTGCCGTCTCGTCCGACCCTCAGGTGGAAGCGCCGTCGTGTGAGACCGTCGCGACGCAGCCGCAGCCGTCGTCGCCGGCGACCGCCGTAGATACGCACGAGGCCCTGCCGGCTCAGGGCGGTGCTGTGCTCGCGACCGGGGAGCCGATACTCTCGACCGCTCTTGCGCAGAGCGCTCGCAATCCCCGTTTCGCCCTGAGAACCAATCTGCTCTACGATGCGGCGCTCATACCCAACATAGGCCTCGAATACTCGTTCGCACACCGCTGGACGATATCGGCCGACTGGATGCACGCATGGTGGAGCCGCAACTCGAAACACCGCTATTGGAGATGCTACGGCGCCGAAATTGGCCTGCGGCGTTACTTCGGCGACAAACCGTTCTCTGGACATCATGTCGGTGTCTACGGACAGGGCCTGACCTACGACTTCGAGTTCTCGGGCAATGGGCGCCAGAGCGACGGCATGAGCTTCGGCGGCGGTATCGAGTACGGCTACTCTCTGCCGCTGGGACGCTGTCTGAATCTCGATTTCTCGATCGGCGTCGGTTACTTCGGCGGCCGCTACAAGGAGTACGAGCCTATGGACGAATGCTATGTCTGGCAGGCGACGCGCCGTCTCAACTGGTTCGGTCCGACCAAGGCGGGCATATCTCTTGTATGGATCATAGGCGGTAACAACCGTACGAAAGGAGGTGCCCGATGAGAGCGTTGCTGATGACTGTTGTCAAGATATCGGTAGCGGCGGCGATCATGCTCGCCGCATCGTGCCGGCATAAGGATCTGTGCTACGACCATACCCACATGGTCGATCTGCGCGTCGATTTCGACTGGTCGCTCGCGCCCTCGGCCCAGCCCTCGACCATGGTGCTGTGCCTGTTCCCGACCGACGGAGGTCAGGGCGTGCGCCGCGTGGAGTTTACGGACCGTGCGGGCGGCGTGATACGCATCCCCGCCGGCAGCTATCGTGCCGTATGCCATAACGGCGCATCGGCGGTGCTTTCGTCGCGCGGTACGACCTTCGATACATATGAGATATATACTCAGGAGACGTCGCTGCTCTCGCCTATGGGCATCTATTCCGACCGTTCGACGCCGAGTCCGACGGACGATCCCGTGCGGGAGGCTCCCGAGACGCTGTGGAGCGACAGCGCCGAGGGGCTGACCGTGCTGCCCGGTGTCGAGGGACAGCGCATAGGTTTTAAGCCGAGCGAGTCGACGATCGACATATCGCTTAAAATAAAGGGTGTGGAGAACCTGACCGACGAGATCGAGCTGAGCGCCGTGCTTACCGGTCTTGCCGAGACCTACCTCCCGGGCGCCGGACGGGCGTCTGGCGATCCCGTTATGATGCCGTTTGCGCTCACGCGCACGGGCGAAACGGAGCTCTCGGGCGAGCTGTGCGTGTTCGGCCACTGCCCCGACCGTATCGATATACACAAGCTCACGGTATACACGTCGAACAAGTACTACTACAATTTCGATGTTACCGCCAGCATGCACGAGGCGGAGGATCCGCGGCACATCGAAATCGTGATCGAGGGTCTGCGCCTGCCCGACCCCGACTCGGCCGGCATGGCGCCGGGCATCGAGGACTGGGTCGACGAGGAGCGCGAAGACATCGAAATGGGATGATGCCGCCATATATGCAAAAAGTAGGTAAGAAATTATATGAATTAAAAATCTGAAACAATGAACAGGAGAATCAATCTAATCGCTTTGTCGGCAATGTTGATTGCCGCATCGTGTTCGAACGACTTTACCGAGCAGGTCAATCAGGGTGCCGAGATCGGTTTCAACGCCAGCGTCGGCGGTCCGACACGTGCCACCGAGGTCGTACTGTCGACTCTGGGCGACTTCAAGGTGCATGCGCACTCTGTATCGCACAACGGCGATATCTACGAGACCCCGCTGATCGATAACATGACCGCCAAGAAGTCGCAGACGGTCGAAAACCTCTGGGCGCTCGACGGCGCTCAGGTATACTGGCCCTCTGACGTGCCCTCGATCAAGACGTGGGCCTATTATCCCGCCGACCTTACCGGCGTTACGATGAACTATGCGAACCAGAACATCGCCAATTACTCGCCCAAGAAGTCTGCCGACGCGGCGAACAAGAACGACGGAGCCGTCCAGCAGGATGTGCTGGTCGCCTACACCAATGCCGAGCGCAGCAACGGAACCTCGATCGACGTTACGTTCAAGCACGCTCTCTGCCATGTCGGCGTATACGCCAAGAAGGGTACTTCGGGCAACAAGAAAGTCTTCATCAAGGGTGCATGGATCGTCAACGTCAAGTCGTCTAACACGCTGGCATTCGATACCGACAAGAGTGCATGGTCTTGGAACAATTTCGCAGACGACGCCACCAAGACCGTCTACGGTTACGAGTTCTCCGATGGTGTCGAGTTGCATTCGGCCGACCGTCCTCTGCTGAGCGTCAACAACGCCAACTCGTCGCTTATGCTGCTGCCCCAGAAACTCGACAAGTGGGATCTGGCTTCTACCGACAAGGAGGTCAATGCAGCCAAGGGCGCATACATCGTCCTGCTGTGCCGCGTGGAGGCCGTGCATGAAGGTACGATCCACGACGGCGGTACCGACGACGGCATCAAGATCGAGGACGGCAAGCACATCCACCAGATGTTCCCCTATACCAAAAATTTCGACGAGAACGAGTATGGCTATACCTGCGTTCCGATCGACACCGAATGGAAAATGGGTAAGAAATATGTCTATACGTTGGAGTTCTGCGGTGCGCACAGCGGTGCCGGCATCTATCCTCCCACGGCCGATATCGTAGCTTCGCTGCCCTCGTCGAACGGAGAGTTCAAGTATATACAGACGCTGCCCGACGGCAAGAAGATCGGCGATGCGGTGCTCGACAACCCCATATCGTTCAAGGTCAAGGTCGATGTGTGGGGTGCTGACGACGAGTGGACCGAGGGTAACGTCGGCATGCACTAATCCGCTTCTGCCACAGGCTTTCCCGACCCGTCGGGGTCGGGCAGCCTTTCCGTCTATATCATGTTTGATTTTCGATTCCGATGAACAGACGAATTGCATACAGATTTGCAGCGGCATTGTCGCTCGTGTGCCTTGCGGCTGCGTCGTGCAGCCGCTACGACGACGCGATCGACAGACCGGTCGTCACGTCGGGCGTATCTTTCCGGGTTGCCGGTGCGTCGGCATGGTCGGGTGGCGATACGTCGGCGGACGGTGCCGGCGACGGGCGCAGGCTGGCTGCCATATTGCCGTTGGATGCCGACGGCGAGCAGACATATCTACATGTGTTCGAGCAGAGTCTCGAAGCGGAGGACAACGCGCCTGCCACACGCGTCAGCCCGATTACCGGCATCGGAAACTTCCATTCGTCGTTCGGTGTCTCGGCGACGTGCTATCCGTCCGCGACGGCCGACGACAAGCTCTCGCCCAACCTCATGCACAACGAATACGTGTCGGTCTCGGGCGATGTCTGGAAGCCTAAGAACGAGGTGCAGTGGCCCGGCAGCGGCACTATCCGCTTCCATGCCTATGCACCCCACGCGACAGACAAGGCCGCAGCTTCGGCCATAAGCATCAGCGAGATGCGTCAGCCGGGAGCGCCTATAATCTCTTATACGGTGCCTGCCGACGTGAAGAAGCAGATCGACCTGATGACCGCGACGGCCGACTGCGCCGGCAGCGGCAAGACCCCTGCCACGCTCTCGTTCGGCCATGTGCTCACGGCCGTGACGATCTCCGCGGGCGACAAGATGCTTACGGGCAAAGTCACGAAGGTGACCTTTTCGGGCGTATACGGCACCGGCACTCACTCTATCGGAAGCGATAAGTGGGATGCGTCGGGCGTTCGTTCATTCACGTTCGATCTGTCCGCCGTGCTGGCCGATAAAGACAATATTTACGTGGATTCCGGCACGACGATCGCCGACGGCGAGCTCACACTGATGATGATTCCGCAGACCCTGCCTAAGGATGCCAAGCTGTCGATCGCCTTTACCGACGATCTGACCGGCGTGGCGAGGGTGCTTACGGCCGATCTGAGCGGCATGAGCTGGCCTATGGGAAAGAAGATCGTGTACTCCGTATCGTCGAGCGGCATCGTCTTCGAGCCTAAGGCGGTGCTGAGCCGGACTGCGGCCGAAGTGCATCTCAACGGACTGCTCCCGACCGATCTGGCCGCATACGTCAATGTCGTGCAAAAGGGCTATGATCCGGTGGCTCTGAGCGCACCGTTTACCGTCGACTGTTCGACCGACGGCGGTACGACATGGAGCAAGGCCGAGTGGCTCGCCGACAAGGCTCCCGATGCCGATGCTTCGGCCGATACGCCCGTGTCGGGTCGTTTTCGTACTGCTGCGCAGCCGGCATACACCGCAGCCCGCAAGCCCTTCATCGACAACGGTCTTCTGACCGAGGCCGGCAAGGGTACCGCCGAGGCGCCCTACGACCTGTCGCGCGGAGGCGAGACGGCCAACTGCTATATTGTCGACGACCACGGTTATTACAGCATTCCGCTCTTTTACGGCAATGCCCGCGGCGCCGACGGCGGAGTCAATCCGTCGGCCTATCTCTTCGACGGCGTACCCGACGACGAGACGACCAGAACGCTGACCTCGTTTGTCGGCCACGACAATCTGCCGATCTCCTCGCCCGAAATACAAGGTGCGGCCGATGCCGTGCTGGTATGGCAGGATGCCCCCGATCTGGTAACCGACATCAAGCTCGACGGCGACCGCATCGTGTTCCGCGTCGACCGAGAGACGCTTACGCAGGGCAACGCCGTTATCGCCGTTCGCAATGCGGAGGGTGCGATACTGTGGAGCTGGCATATATGGGCAACCTATTACAGGTGGGACGGTACGGCCGATCTGCCGACGCACTCCAAAGGTGCCGACGGCGGCAAGGACTACCTCTTCTCGCCGTGCAATCTCGGTTACTGCGATCCCCGCAAGGGCGATTCGGCACGCAGCATCAAACTGCGCTTCACATTTACCCTGCCCGACGGAACGAAGAAGACCGTCGCGATCGACAAGGCTTTCCCGCAGCCCGAGATCATAGAGTCAATGGCCGGCGACAACACCTACTACCAGTGGGGGCGCAAGGACCCGATGCTGCCCGGCATTTACAATCCGCAGGTTGTCGCCGAGGCCGGCGAGGACACGCACTACAACATGATAAACAAGCCCTATTACAAGGGCGCCTACGAGTTCTGCCCCGGCGTGTCGGGCGTTACGCTGGGCGATGGTATACGTAATCCCTATATGTTCTTCATGCACGGCCATACCGGCAGCGATATGTATGGGGAGACTCAGTTCCTCAGACGCCATTGGCACGACGGTACCAATGCTCCTTATGCCATAAGGACGATCATCAATTATTGGAATGCCCAGCTGTGCCATACCGGACAATCGTCAGGCCAGCAACTCACTTTGGAGGCTTTGGAAAAGGCTTCTGCGCTGTCGCACGCCGATCCGGTCAACGATGCCGATGTCGCCAAGAGCATCTACGATCCATGCCCTGCGGGCTATCATGTCCCGACGCCGAATGCCTTCTCTCAGCTTGCGAAGTATGCTGGCGTCGACATGATCGAGCGTGCCAACGATTTGGAGTATGTCCGCGGCGAGGGCGGCCGCATCATCGGCTGGAAGCTGTCGCTTGTCGACGGCGGCGGAGAGCCCAAGATATTCTTTCCCTCGACCGGTCTTCGCGACATGGGCTACGACGGCGCTCCCGACGACTTGAAAGATACGTCGTGGCCTGCGCATGCCGACCTTACGTTCGTGACCACATCGGTATATACCAAGAGCGGCAACAGCTGTATGATCTTCTATATCGACTGCCGTCCCGTCGATCCTACTTCTGCCCGTCCCAACGGTACGATCGCGGTCAACGTCGGTACCAACAACTCCTACGGACTATCCGTGCGACCCGTCCGCGACTGATCTCCGCGGCGTCTCGCCCGGGATATATACTTCCGACAAACGACTGCCCGCATGCTCGGCCGAGCATGCGGGTAGTCGTTTTTTTGCCCTCTGCATGCGCAATATCGGGCAAAGTAGACTATCTTTGTAAAAACGCATGTCTATGAAGAGGATCGTCAATCCGTGGAGCGGCATGGAGGGGTACGGGTGTTACGGCTGCGCCCCGCACAATGCCTCGGGTCTGAGAATGGAGTTTTACGAGGAGGGCGACTACATCGTCAGCCGTTGGCTGCCGCGCGCCGAATACGAGGGGTGGGTCGATACGCTGCACGGCGGCATACAGGCCGCTCTGGCCGACGAGATCGCGAGCTGGGTCGTGTTCCGCAAGTTGCAGACCGCCGGCGTGACATCCAGGCTCGAAATGCGCTACCACCGTCCCATACTCGTCTCGCAGGGAGAGATCGAGTTGCGCGCCCGCATCGTATCCCGCAGGCGCAACCTTGTCGGCGTGGGTGTCGAGATCCTCGACTGCGAGGGACGCACGGCGACCGAGGCGGAGGTCGTCTATTTCGTCTTTTCCGAGAAGGTCGCGCGCGAGCGCATGCATTTCTGCGGCTGCCGTACCGAGGAGGAGACGCAGTGCGGCGAGTGATATAGCATATATTATCAACCCTGACGACGACCGGCGATGATCCTGTCGTTGTCGTAATCGTATATATTATGAAGCGATCGGTTATTGTTCTGCTATTGCTGACGCTCGCGGTCGCGGCCCGGGCGGGACGGCCTCTTGAAAAGAGCTTGCACGGCTCGGCCGTGGTCGAGGTATACCGCCTTACGGCCGACGATATGCGTGCGCTGGCCGACGAGGAGCCGCTGACGCACGATATGCTGAGCCGCTATGTCGGCTCATATGATGCTTTCGATGCTTTGCCTGCGCTCGACAGGGGCAACTATGTCGTGGTGCGTGCCGAAGGTGCGTCGCTCTCGTGGCGGATACATACGGTCGACGATCTGCGTGCGCTCCTGGTCGACGACGAGAATGTAAGGCTGCTGTTGACCGATACGCTCGGCCGCGTGATACCGACGGCCGAAGTACGTTGCGACGGTCGCCGCATGCGCTTCGACGAGGATACCCGGACATATACCGCCGCCCGCATCGGGCAGGAGTGTTCGGTCGAGGTCGACAACGGCGGCGTGATGCACTTTTTCGAGGCCGACAAGGATGTCTATCGGTACGACGAGGAGGGCTTTTTCCGACGTATGTGGCACGGTACCAAGCGCTGGTTCCGCTCGTTGTTCGGACGCTCGTATACGGTCCGCACGCCGCGGAGCGATGGTTTCGTGGTCTTTTCCAAGCCGCGCTACCGCCCCGGCGATACGGTTCGTTTCAAGGCCTATATGACCCGCCGCGGCCGGCCGTGCCGGCGCGATGCGGCGGTCAGGCTTACCGCACCGGGGTGCGATACGACTATCATGCGTCTGACGCCCTACCGCGACGGTTTTTACAGCGGCGAGTTCGTTCTGACGGAGTCGCTCGGCCTGCGTCTCGACACCAAGTGCCGTCTGTCGCTTGTGACGCAGAGCGGCGCTGACGCTCGGGTCGGCGGCGGTTTCCGATACGAGGATTACGATCTGGCATCGATCTTATTCTCCGCTTCGACCGATAAGGAGCGTTATTTCCGCCGCGAGCCCGTATATCTCGACCTTGCGGCCTCCGACGAGAACGGTATGGCCGTATACGATTCGCATGTCGAGCTCGTTATGCGCAGGCGCGGCGGCAGCGTGGAGCATGTCGTGGATGCGGTCTTCATCCCCGATACGGTGTGGCATCATCGTGCGGCATGGAACGGGGGACGCACAATGCGTATAGCGATTCCCGACTCGGCATTCGTCGAGGGCGCTTCGCTGCCGTACGAGATAGAGTGTACGCTGCTCGATGCGGCGAACGAACGTCATAAGGTCAGCTGCCTGATAGATATGGACCGCCGCCGTCGCACGATAAGCCTCTCTGTCGAGCGCGGCATGTTGTCGGCACGCATGTTCGAAGAGGGTCGCAGCGTCGGTGGGCGAGCCCTTGTCGAGGCCTTCACGGCGTCGGATCGGATCGTCGTGCGCGACTCGGTCGATCTGCCGTGGCGTGCTCCGATCGTTGCCGTGGCCGAGAGCTACCGTGTTTCGTCGGGGGATGTCTCGGCCGAGGCGGATTGCTCGGAGTATGCCAGCACGGCTGTCGGTTGCGATTTGCGCCGCGAGGGCGACAGCATAATCGTCGCGTTCGACAACCCGGCTGCGATACCTGTTTGGTATACGCTCCGTCGCGGAGGACGTATCGTCGACCGCGGCTACGGCACTGCACCCGTCATAGCGCGCCTCGACCGCTCGCGCAAGGGTTATGCGTTGCAGGCGGCATGGACCGTCGGCGACGAAACATACATGACGCACCGCTCGCTGCCGTATATCGACAAGCGGCTTACGCTCGACGTCGAGACGCCCGGGACGGTCTATCCCGGAAAGAGCGTCACGGTCGAAGCGCGGGTCAGCGACCGCCGCGGGCGCCCCGTCCGCGGTGCCGACATAACGGCGTGGGCGCGCACCTCGAAGTTCGGCGAAGACGCCGTATCCATACCGTCCTACGATCGACAGCATGTCGCGCGCGACTTCTCGCCGCGCGGATACGATCTATGGGCTCGCTTCTCGCAGCCGGGGAGCATAACCCTCGACTACGGCCGCTGGCGCGAGCGCCTGGGGCTCGACTCGATAGAGTATTACCGATTCCTCTACCCCGATTCGGTAATATACAGGTGTGCGATGCCCTCCGGCGGCGGCACGACGCAGCTGCTTCCGTTCGCCGTCTGCCGTGGCGAAGTGCAGCCCGTGGAGATCATCCGGCTCGACGGCGAGCCGTGCTATCTGGCTGCCGCGGGCGAAATGCGCCCTCTGCGCGTAGCTCCGGGGCGCCACCGTCTCGGTATGCTCCTGCGCGACCGCTCGGTCGAGGTCGATGCGATCGATATCGCCGAGGGGTGCATGACGGTGCTGTCGGTCGATGCGTCGCGCTCGGCCGATGTCGTCTCGCCCGACTCTGCCGTGAGGCTCAGAGTCGAGGTCGCGATGCGTCCCCCGACGCTGCGCGGAGTGCTGACCGACGAGGAGCGCCTGCTGGTGGAGAGGAATATGATCCTCGTAGAGGATAACTTCGGTTCGGTAGCTCTTGCAGACAGTGTCAACGGCACGCGGCGCATCCTCTCGGGGCTGCCCGCCGCACTGCTCTCGGGCGATGCAGTCTATCCGCTGGGTTACGGCGGACGTCCGGGTTACGGGCGTTATTATCGTCCTCCGCATCGTGTCGGCGCCGTTCCTTATCGCTGCGGTGCGCTCGATGACGGCGGCGTGGCGCGTCTTATGATCGATACGGTGCCTCTGGCCGACTTCGCGGCGGAGCCGGGATATACCTACCGTATAGGCGGCAGCTGGCAGAGCCGCACGCAGTGGGCGGATAATGTCGTCGGAAAACATATGTCCGCGGATGCGCCCTCGACCGATTTCAGGCGCCGCGCCGAGAGTGTCGAGGGGATTCACGACAAGTTCGTCGAGGATCTGTGCCACACCATCGGTATCTATGACGGACGTATCCTGCGGCGCGATACGACCGAGGGCGACTGCCGGTTGACGCTCAGCTTCGTCGACAGCCGCGGGCATCCGGGCGACCGGTTCGTCATAGCTATCTCCGACTCTGCCGGTCTGCACTCTCTCTATTACGGCCGTACCCGTCGCATTGCGGGGCTTCCGGCGGGACGCTGCCGCATCGACGTCATCATGCGCGATACTACCTGCGTGACGGCCCATATCGATTTGCGCCCCCGCGGCGACAACTGCCTGCGCATGGATAAGGCCGCTGCCGCACCGCCCGATGAACATGCGCTCTCGGCACTCTCTGCGCTGCGGCGTGCCGTCGAGATCGCTATGCCTGCAATCGATGCGCCCCGCAGACGTCTGCGGCCGCGCGGCGGAGCGTTCGCCGCCTCGGATGTAGGTGTTTGCAACTCTCTCAACCTTGCCGCCGATGTGGTTACCGGCAGGGTAACGGACAATGAGGGCGAGCCTGTTATAGGTGCTGTGGTCAGAGCAGGCGAGCATGCGGTAACGTCCGATATCGACGGCCGCTTCCGCATGCCGTATGTCGACGGGGCGGCCATGCTCACGGTCGATTTCCTGGGATATGAGAGCTTCGTCGTGCAGCTGCGACGCGGCTATGACTATAATGTCGTATTGCAGGAGTCTTCGACGGCGCTCGAAGAGGTGTGTGTCGTAGCCTACGGAACGACGCGCAAGACGGCATTGACGGGTGCTGCAAATGGTGTTAAAGTCAGAGGAGCAGGCCGGATCGCCGAGGAGGAGACGGCCGATGCGGCCGAGCCGATGATCGTAGTCGACGGAGTGCCCTACAATGGTGCGCTGTCGGATCTGGCTGCCGATGACATCGTGTCGATCTCCATGCTTAGCAACGAATCGGCCGAAAGGCTCTACGGCTCGCGTGCCGCAGGCGGAGTTGTCGTCGTCGAGACTCGATCGTCGTCGTCGGCCGCCGATATGCCCGAAGGGTGGCGCGAGGGCGGATCGCTGCGTGCCGACTTCCGCGACGACGCTTTCTGGCAGCCGTCGCTTACGACCGATGCCGACGGCCGCGTGCGCTTCGAAGTGACCTATCCCGACGACATAACGGCCTGGAATGCCGACTTCGTCGCCGTGGGCAGGCGTCGCGCGACGGCACACCGCAGACTCTCGGTGCGTTCGTTCATGCCGCTGAGCGCACGGCTCTCGATGCCGCGCTTCGCCCTCGTAGGCGATACGCTTACCGCATTCGGCCGCATGACCAACCATACGGGCGATACGGTCGCCGTCGAGCGGACGATAGATGCAGGCGATATCTCTTCCGAGCGTATCTTGCTGGACAAGAGCAGCGTCGACCGCATACCGCTTGCGGCAGCCTCCGGCGACAGCATATCGGTGGTCTATCGACTCTCGACCGACGACGGCTTTACCGACGGCGAGCGGCGCTCGATACCCATACTGCCGCGCGGTACGCTCGTCACACGCGGTCGCTTCGAGATCATCGCCGATACCCTCGCCCGCCGCTTCGAGTCGTCGGCCGAGTGGGGCGATGTCACGATATATGCCGATGCCTCGGGCATCGAGTGCCTCTCGGCACAGATCGGGCGCCTGACGGATTATCCTTACGACTGCAACGAGCAGCTCGCCTCGAAGCTGCTGGCGCATCTGGCGCACGAGCGCATTTGCAAGGCGCGCGGCATACGCTTCGACGACGGGCACGACGTGCGCCGCATAATCGACCGTCTGGTCGACGACAAGCGCCGCGACGCAGACGGCCTGTGGGGCTGGTGGAGCGGCTCTGCGGGCGAGATGTGGATCACGCGGCATGTGGTCGACGCCCTCGCCCAGGCCGAGAGTGCGGGCTACAAGGTGCGGTGGAGCCGCCGACAGCTGGCCGATGCCATGATAGGGCGTCTCGACCGCATCGTCGTCGGTCGGGACGGGGAGGGTGCCGCCGCTGCGGATATGCTGCGGGCGATAGCCGCCGTGCGACGCCTCGACGGCAATGCCGACTGCCGACGCTTCGCAGAAGCCGCTTTGAGCGTGCGCGATACCACCGTGGGCGTGTGGCTTCAAGGGCTGAGCGTCGCCCGCGACTGCGGTCTGTCAGTGTCGGTCGATGTCGACTCGATCCTTTCGCGCGCCCGGCGCACGATGACCGGCATGCTGCACTGGGGCGTCTACCGTCCGTCGTGGCTGCTAAGATGCCCTGCCGACGACGATGTCGAGGCTACGCTGACGGCATACTCCCTGCTGCGCGATTCTGGCGGCAGCAAGGCCGATATGGCCGCCGTGCGCGCCTATCTGCTCTCTCTCTGCGGCGAAGAGGGGCGCCTGAACACCTATCTGGGCTCGCGCGTTGTCGCGACGCTTCTCGACGACATGCTCGCCGCCGACAGTACCGCTTCGGGAGCTTCGGTCGAGATCGACGGCCGCCGCTACGACGAGTTTCCCGTAAGGCTTGCGCGTGAGGCTGGCAGCGTGACGGAGGTCGTCTCCGACGGCATCTCGCCGATCTTCTTCACGGCATGGCAGCGCAGGCGCGAGGAGAACCCCGCACCCGCGTCCGAGGGCTTTGCCGTCGACACGCGTCTGGTCGATGCCTCCTCGGGCGAGGCGCAGCCCTTGGAGGAGGGGCGATCAGTGCGGCTCGAAGCCCGGATCGATGTCGAGGCTGATGCCGACTATGTCATGATCGAGATACCGATCCCTGCGGGTATGGCCTATGCCTCGGAGCAGCCTCGCTCGCGCTACGAGACCTATCGCGAGCGCTATATGGAGCGCACGTCGATATTCTGCACGCGGCTGCCGCGCGGGCGGCACACCTTCACGGTCGATCTTGTGCCGCGATATGCGGGCTCGTATGCCGTCGAGGCCGCGCGCGCCGAGCTGATGTACTACCCGACACGGTGCGGCCGCAACGCATCGACCCGCTGCCGCATCGTCGAGCGTGACGACACGGCCGGAAAATAACTCGCAGTAGAGTAATTTTTATTATATTCGCTTTGCGATATATGCGGTAAAGTGCGGCGCACGATCGGTTTCGCCGGTTCTACGACATATTGCAGGCTCAGCCCTAAGCAGTTGCGGATAGCTGCGAAGCTCCGCGCAATATGTTAAGAGCCGGCGGGATATTCCAGAGGACGGATACGATCTCGGTAACGGCACTGGCGGCGTAATACGACCGAAGCCCAAAAGGGGAGACGTCGATTGCAGCCGGGCTGCAATCCGGTTTTTGGCAGACAGGCCTCTGGCTCCACCAGAAGCGAGTGCAACGAGCGACAGCAAGTCTCCCTCCCGAGGAGGGAGATTTAGATGGAGGGTATAATCTGTACAACGGCGCAAGCCGTAGCTACGTCCGTTCGGGGTGTAAAGCATTCGGGCGGCGTATGCATGCGGCCAAGCATCGCAAAGGCTCTCGGACAGCGTAATACGCTGATAAGAATTGCGAACACACCCAATCCCCCTCCCTCAGGGAGGGGGATTGGGTGGGGTCAGAATTGTACAACGGCGTAAGCCGTAACAACGGCCGTCCGGGATGCAAAACAATCGGGCAGCATAGGAACTTTACTAAAAGCTAAAACGTTTTTTATGACATACGAACTCTGTGCATATTCCATCGAGGCTTGCCGCATAGCGGCGCGCACGGGCGTCGACCGCGTCGAACTCTGCTCGTCGCCCTCCGAGGGCGGCACCACACCCTCGGCTGCGGCCGTTGCCATGGCACGCGAGGCGGGAGGATACTCGCTCAGTGTGATGATACGTCCGCGCGGCGGCGATTTTCTCTATACCGACCGTGAGTACGAGCAGATGCTCCGCGAGATAGAGCTCGCGCGGCAGGCGGGTGCCGACAGCGTCGTGTTCGGTCTTTTGACGGCCGACGGCTATGTCGACGTCGAGCGCACGGCGCGTCTTGTCGAGGCGGCTGCGCCTATGCAGACTACGTTCCACCGTGCGATAGATGTCTCGCGCGACTATCTGCGTTCGGTCGACGATGTCGCTCGCTGCGGCTGCACGCGCATACTTACCTCGGGCGGACGCCCCACGGCCTTGGAGGGACTCGACGACCTGCGGCGTGCGCTCGACATTGCGCGCGGCCGTATCGAGATCATGGCCGGCTGCGGCGTCAACGCCTCGAATGCCGCACGGATAGCCTCGGCGGGGGTCGATGCGCTCCATTTCAGTGCGCGGCGCAGCTATCCCAGCCCCATGCGCTGGCGTTGCGCCGACATAGATATGGGCGGCGGCAGGGACGAATACATGTTGGCCGAGGCCGACGAAAACAGCATATTGTCGATAATCGAAAACGTATCACGTATATGAAGAGACTGATTACGCTGCTTGCGGCAGCTTCGCTCGCGGCTTGTGCCGCGGAGCGCAACACCTATCCCGAAGGTATTCCCGAAAGCTACCATGCCCCGCTCGACGAGGCGCTGTCGTCGTCGCCTCGGCGCGAGGCTCTCGACTCGCTGCTGCGTGCGCTGCCCGCAGAGCGTCGCGAGGGCGCTGCCTTTCTGGTGGCCAACATGCCGCGCGGCGACCGCGACACCATGTCGCTCGCGCTGCTTGCCGAGAACATCGATCTGGCCTACCGTGCCCGCGAGAGATATGCGTGGTGCGCGGCGCTGCCCGACTCGGTATTTTTCAACGAGGTGCTGCCTTATGCCGTGGTCGACGAGGTGCGAGACTCGTGGCGCGAGGATATGTTCGCACGCTTCGCCCCCGTTGCCGACCGGTGCGCCGATATGCGCAGCGCCGTCGAGGCGGTCAACGCCTGCATAGCCTCGACGGTCGACGTAGAGTACAACACCCTGCGCGAGAAGACCAACCAAAGCCCCTCTGAGTCGATGCGCCAGCACATGGCTTCGTGCACGGGTCTGTCGATCCTGCTGGTCGATGCGCTGCGCTCGGTGGGCATCCCGGCTCGCTTCGCCGGTACGGCCGCATGGCACGATGACCGCGGCAACCACAGCTGGACGGAGGTTATGATCGATGGCCGCTGGTATTTTACCGAGTATGCGCCGCCGCGCGCGCTGGATCGCACATGGTTCCTCTCGGATGCCGGACGCGCCACGGCGGGCGACCGCGACCATGCCGTGTATGCCGTCTCGTTCATGCCTACGGGCGACTGGTTTCCTATGGTGTGGAGCGAGCAGTCGCGCGAGGTGCACGGCATCGACGTCACGCAGCGTTATGTCGATGTCTGTGCCCGGGTCGAGGACTCCAAGGCTGCCGACGGGCGTCACGTAGCACTGCGCATAGCCATGTTCCGCGACAGCGGCCATACGCAGCATTCGGCCGACCGCGTGGCGGCCAATGTCGACATATTCTGCGGCGAGGAGCAGATCGGCGGCGGCCGCACGGCCGATCCGCAGCGCGATATGAACGATTTCCTCACGCTTCTGGTGGAGAAGAACCGCACCTATACGCTGCTCTACGAGGATGCCTCGGGCACGGCATGCCGCCGGCCGGTCGAAGTGGCCGATTCGCCCGTGACGGTCAACCTTTATATGAACAGATAGGGACTGCGCCATCGCCTGCAAATAGTACCGGCCGCGACAGTTCGCGGCCGGTACTATTATACGATATATATTCTCGGCGGCTGCATATACCCGGCCGCCGGCTTCCGAGCGTCGAGGCTGTGCGGCTTCAACTCCCCGAAGCCATGGCCGACGGCATAACCGCCGCGTCGAGAAAGGCGGATCGGTCGGCGGTGCCGGAGGGTATTTTGTCGTTGCGGCATTGTAAGTCCTTTTGTCAATCCCGATTGCTCAATACGCGTCGATATCGTCTTTATGACCTTGCACCGCAGCCACGACAGACCGATAGGCAAAACATGCGGATATCGTATATGCCGGCCTAAGTCCTGAGGCTCATCTTATTCGCGCAGCCAGGCCTCGCTGTTGCAGACGAAAACTTCATGCGGATGCAAATCTAATTGTTTGCAGACCGCTCGCGGGCTCCACCCGGCGCGCGACACAAGCCCCTCCCGAGGGAGGGGTTGGGGTGGGGTCAGGATTGTATAACGGCGTAAGCCGTAACTACGGCCGTTCGGGCTGCAAAGCATTCGGGCAGCATATCCACGTTCCGAATTACACTCTACACTCCTCATCTCTGGCTTCGCCGAAGATACTTCGCCTCGGTAAAAATCAAATAAATTTGTTTTTCCCTCGGCTTAATCGTATCTTTGTACTACGCGGCGAGGCCGCATAAACGACATTGATATGAAATCATCTATTCTGATAATCTATACCGGCGGTACGATCGGCATGAAGACCGACGAGCAGACCGGTGCACTGGTGCCTTTCGATTTCAGCGGCATATACGACGAATTTCCCTCGCTCAAACGGCTCAATGTCGATATCGAGGTGCTGACGCTGACCCCGCCAATCGACTCGTCGAACGTCTCGATCGACAACTGGATCGATCTGGCGCGCATCATCCGCGACAACTATGCCGACTACGACGGCTTCGTGGTGCTGCACGGCACCGACACCATGTCCTATACGGCTTCGGCCCTGAGCTTCATGCTCGAAAATCTGGCCAAGCCGGTGATCTTCACCGGCAGTCAGATTCCGATCGGCATACTGCGCACCGACGGCCGCGAGAACCTTATCACGGCGATCGAGATCGCAGGCGCCTCGGCGCCCGACGGCCGGCCGCTCGTGCCGGAGGTGGCGCTCTATTTCCAGAACCGGCTGTTCCGCGGCAACCGCACTACCAAGCAGAGCGCCGAGGAGCTCAACGCATTCCGCTCGTACAACTATCCCGCGCTGGCCGAAGTGGGAGTGAACATACACTACGACTTTGCGGCCGTCGGCGACTTCTCCGACGGCGGCGGGGAGCTGCGCATCGCCGAGCGCATGAGCGACGAGGTAATCGTCGTCAAGCTCTTTCCCGGCATCAGCCGCCGCGCACTGAGATCGATGCTTCTCGACAGCGGGGCGCGCGGCGTAGTGCTCGAAACCTTTGGTGCGGGCAATGCCCCTACGGCTTCGTGGTGCACCGATCTGCTCGCCGAGACGCTTGCGCGCGGCACCGTCGTGGTCAATATCTCTCAGTGCAAGGACGGCGCTGTCGCCATGCACCTCTACGAAACGGGACTCAGGCTGCAACGTCTGGGCGTAGTGTCGGGACACGACATGACCACCGAGGCGGCTGCGGCGAAACTGATGTACGTTTTGGGCAAAAATTTGTCGTTGGAGCAGACCCTCGACATGATGCGCCGCCCCCTGCGCGGCGAATTTAGCGAATGAAGCGTTGCACGAATGAAAATTTATTCGTATATTTCGCACTGTAAAATGTCCGTAATGCGAACCGACGGAAACCTCGGGATGCGCCTTGCGGCCGGTAATTGATTGAAAATAAATTGTGTATGCGTCGCGATGTCCGTTTGCCGTTTTTTTTTCGGGGCGTTCGGTCGTCGGCCGCATGCAGGGTATCGGCAGGCGAAACTATTAACTGAAAAACGAGATAAGATAACAACAACTAAAAATTACAAATTCTAATTATTAAAAACAACTATGAAAAAATTATTTTTGGTTCTGGCAGCTGCTGCGATGACTTTCGGCGCTGCTTATGCTCAGGAGGAGCCCGAAGCCGCTCCCGCACAGGACAACGCTACCGAGCAGGTCGTCGATGAGGCTGTCGAGACGACCACGACGAACGTTGCCGCATCTGCCGAGACTCTCGAAGGCGAGCCCATGCACTTCGCTCTTATGAAGAAGTTCCTCGAAGGCGGTTGGGAGTGGATGCTTCCGGTGCTGTTGTGCTTGGTATTCGGTCTTGCCATCGCTATCGAGCGCATACTCTACCTTACCTTCGCACAGATCAATACCAAGAAGTTCGTCGCCAACGTCGAGAAGCTGCTCAACGAGAAGGGCGTCGAGGCTGCCAAGGAGTACTGCCGCAACACGCGCGGTCCCGTCGCTTCTATCTACTATCAGGGTCTGATGCGCTACGATCAGGGCTTGGAGGCTGTCGAGAAGGCCGTCGTATCTTACGGTTCGGTTCAGCAGGGTAACATGGAGTCTGGTCTGACGTGGATCGGTCTGTTCATCGCTCTGTCTCCGTCGTTGGGATTCATGGGTACCGTCGTCGGTATGATCCAGGCATTCGATACGATCCAGGTTCAGAAGACGATCTCTCCGGACGTCGTTGCCGGCGGTATCAAGGTCGCCCTTCTTACCACCCTCATGGGTCTTATTTCTGCCGTTATCTTGCAGCTGTTCTACAACTACATCCTCTCGAAGATCGACTCGCAGGTCAACACGTTGGAGGATACCTCTATCACGTTGGTAGACATGCTTACCGCATACAGCAAGAAATAATCCGACCTATTTAACAAATAGTATAATCCATGAAAAATTTACATAAAATAATACTGATCGTTTGCAGCGCCGTTACCGTCCTGCTGTTGGCCTACGCCATCATGGAGGGCAGCAAGGCACCCGACGATATGGTCGACCGGATCGCCGAAGAGGGACTGAGCGCCGTACCCGACGGGTTGAAGAGCGCTGTGAGCTACAACCTCTACTGGGGTTATTTCCTGTTGATCTTCGCGATCGCGGGCGCATTGTTCGCTGCCGTACTCAACAAGGTCCAGAATCCTACGGGTCTGGTCAAGTCGCTGATCTCGGTGGTAGTGATCGTCGTGGTCATCGGCGGAGCATATCTCGTGGCTACGTCTCACGGCTGGGCTGACGGCAAGTTCCTGCTCGATGCCGGCGGCGAGCAGCTCGGCTACGAGGTCGCAGGCAAGAAGGAGTCTTTCAAGGCATGGCAGTATCTGATATCGGATACGAGCGTTCTCGTGACGTATGTTGCTATCGCCGGCGCAGCTCTGGCATCTGTATATTCATGGGCATCGAGCCTGTTCAAATCGTAATGTGAGCAATGGAAAAGAAGAAAAGAAAAGTCGACGAGATCAACGCCAGTTCGATGGCGGATATTGCTTTCTTGTTGTTGATATTCTTCTTGGTTGCCACTACGATGGACGTCGACACCGGTATGACACGCGTGCTGCCTCCTTGGGTAGACGCTGAGAAACAAAAGGACAATACTGATGTCAATGAGCGTAACGTGCTTAAAGTCAGCATATCTAAGGGAGGACGTATCCTCGTTGACGAAGCTGAGTATACGGCTGCCGATTTGATTAGAAACAGGATGACGAACGAGTCTAAGCTCTCGCAGGAGACCAAAACCTTCCTGCAAAGCCCCGACCGCTCGGACAAGAAGGACACGCTTATCAACGGCCAGACCTATCCCATGAGTGAGGGCGTCGTATCGTTGAAGGCCGATAAGGAGACTCAGTACAAGGTCTATATCGATGTTCAGAACGAGCTTACGCACGCTTTCAACGACATCCGCGAGGACTACTCGCAGAAGATGTTCAAGCGTCCGTTCGACGAGCTGGATAGCGATGAGCGTACCGTTATTTCAAAGCTCGTGCCGATGAGAATTTCGGAGGCCGAGCCTAACGATCAAACTAAGAAGAAGTAAGTTATGGCAGTAATGGCTAAGAAGGGCAAGAAAGAGGTGCCCAAACTTTCGACATCGTCACTTCCCGATGTTATCTTCATGATTCTGTTCTTCTTCATGGTGTCGACTTCGATGCGTGAGAAGGATGTGATCGTGACCAATGTTCTGCCGCAAGCTACCGAAATTACGAAACTCGACAAGAAGAATCTGATAAGCATCTATGTGGGTGTTCCGCTCGACCAGCAGAACGTCGCCGGTTCGGCTCCCCGCATCCAGCTCAACGACTCTTTCCAGTCGACGGCCGCCATTCGCGATTTCATCGCGTCGGAGGTCGAGCGTCGCGATGAGGCGGAACGCTCTAAACTTACGGTCAATCTTCGTGTCGATGAGAACTCTACTATGGGTATCGTAACCGACGTCAAGCAGGAGCTTCGTAAGGCTCAGGCCAATAAGATCTCTTACGCTGCACGTCAGAAGTAATTCGACATACACTCTGTTATCGGACAGCCTCCTTTCAGGGGGCTGTTTTTTTGTCGTATATTTCCGCCCTTCCTTCTCTCTTTCGCCTTTTCCGGCATAGTGCGCTGTCGAATATCTGCCCCCCCCCTCTCCAACCTTGTCCCGGCATAGTCCGCCGGGAGCTTGCTGCCGGCATTGCTCAGACGTTATTTGGGGCGTATCCGTTCTTTGCCGCGCAATACATAGCAGGCCCGACTCTCTCTGTTAATGCCGACAGTTTGAAATGTCGGGCAGGAGCTGCGAAAAGATATGTGCGGCCGGCTATAAACGAAGAGAAGCAGCCTCCCGAGTCGCAGCCCAATCGTGGCGGTATAATATATACCCCGAAAGGCGGCTGTTGCATCCGCTGTTTTCGCCGCTACTCCGCCAACGGTCTGGCACTCTCGCGGGAGCGGATGCCAACTGCGTCGGATGCGTCCGTGACATCGAGTAGCGCACCATTGCGACAAGAGCCAGTCCCTGCCGCGATACTATATTATATCGCGGCCGAGCCGGGCTCTTTTATGCTCCGCAGAGGAATCGCCGCCCGATATTTGCCGGTTTCGATATATATCGCTATCTTTATCATCCGATCGGCCTGTAATACGATATGGATATCTTCGACATAGCCCTTACCATGACGCCCGGGCTGGGCGTGCGCGGCGCCGTGCACCTGTTGGAGCACTTCGGCACCGCCGTGAGAATATTCTCCGCCTCGCAGGAGGAGCTGGTGGCCGGGGCGCATCTTCGCGAGGATGTCGCACGCCGCATCGTCCGCCGCGAGGCGCTGCGGCAGGCCGAGCGCGAAGCCGACTATTGCCGTCGTCATGCCATAAAGGCCGTGGCCTCTACCGATCCCGACTATCCTCAGCCCATGCGGCTTACGCCCGATTATCCCCACGTGATATATGTACGCGGCAGCGTCGGGGCGCTTTCGTGCCGGACACTCTCTATGGTAGGTACGCGCGAGATCACGCCCACAGGCCAACGCATGTGTCAGATGCTGGTCGAGGGGCTCTGCTCGCGTCTGGGCGATCTGTCGGTCGTGAGCGGTCTTGCCTACGGCGTCGATGCCGCATGCCACCGCGCCGCGCTCGCCTACGGAGCGAAGACGGTTGCCGTCGTAGCCAACGCTCTGCCCGATGTCACGCCTGCGCCGCACCGGCGTCTGGCCGAAGATATCGTCTCGTCGGGCGGTGCGATAGTGAGCGAGCTGCACTCGCAGACGCGCCAGAACGGCTCCTATTTCCTTGCCCGCAACCGAATCGTCGCAGCCCTCGGCGCAGGGCTCGTGGTGGTGGAGTCGCCCGCTTCGGGCGGTTCGCTGTCGACGGCGGCTATCGCCGACTCCTACGGCCGCACGGTAATGGCGCTGCCCGGCCGGGCGACGGATACCGCCTCGCGCGGCACGAACAATCTTATCCGCAACAATAAGGCGCGTCTTGTGATGACGGCCGACGACATAATCGAGGAGTTGGGGTGGCAGACCGACTCCTTACGCTCTTCGCGAGGAGCGGAAGCTGCTGCACTTACGGCGGCCGAAGCGATGCTGTTGAGTTGCTTCGCCGACGACGATACGCTCGATTTGCAACGTCTCGCGGATGCCTCGTCACTCTCGGTGGGCGAGCTGTCGCAGCTGCTCATGCAGCTCGAATTGAAGGGCGTCGTGCGCTGCCTGCCGGGACGCCGATACGAAAAATTATAACCGTTATGTACCTTATCGATACCCACTCTCACATATACGACGAGGCTTTCGACGACGATCGCGATGCGGTCATCGAGCGTTGCAAGGCCGCAGGTGTCGGGCGCATCATGCTGCCCGATATCGACTCCGGGAGCCGCGGGAGGATGTTCGACCTCGCGCGCCGTCATCCATCTCTCTGTCTGCCTATGGCGGGGCTGCATCCGACTTCGGTCAACGACAACCCCCGCTGGCGCGACGAGCTGGACGCCGTCGAGCGCCTGCTGCGCGAGCCGCCCGTCGAGCGTCTCTACGGCATAGGCGAAACGGGGCTCGATCTCTATTGGAGCGATGCCTATCTTACGGAGCAGACCGAGTCTCTGCATGCGCAGATCGAGTTGGCATTGCAGTACGACCTGCCCGTTGTCATACATACGCGCTCGGCGTGGGAGCGAATGACGGACGTGATACGCGCCTACCGCGGCCGCGGGCTTCGCGGCATATTCCACGCATTCTCGGCCGACCCAGATCTCTATCGCACGCTTCGCGCGTGCGGCGATTTCGTTTTCGGCATAGGCGGCGTTGCGACATTCCGCAACGGACGCCTCGACGAGGCTGTGCGCGCCATTGCTCTCGACGAAATGGTGCTCGAAACCGACTCTCCGTATCTTACGCCCGAGCCTCTGCGCGGCCGACGCAACGAGTCTTCCTACCTGACATATATCTGCGAGAAGGTCGCCGCCGTCAAGGGGCTTGCGCCCGACGAGGTGGCCGCCGCCACGTCGCTTACGGCCGAGCGCATATTCCGTCTCGACCCCCTCGGCGGCAGGTAGCGCTGCCGGCGTCGACCGTCCGGCTGAAATCCTCCCGGCCTTTTCCGCGCCACGGCACGGCCGGGCAAGCCTGCCATGCGCGTTAGGCCCGACCGATATGGCGGTGCGGCGTGCCCTGCCCGGCATTGTCTATTTTTTGTTTATAAAATATCGCCGCGGCGTTTGCCGTTAGCACGATTATTCATACCTTTGTTTGCGAACAAGGCTTCCGGCCGGCGTCGGCCGACCCGGGAATTAAAAGGGAATCCTGTGAGACTCAGGAACTATGCCCGTAGCTGTAAGCTCCGATAAGAGTTGTGCACTCTTTTGCCACTGTCTACGACGGGAAGGCGCGCAACGGGAGCGAGTCAGAAGACCTGCCTTGTCGGCAGCGGTGTCCGTTCTCGGGATTTGGAGCGGCGGCGCGATACATACTATTAATCACTCAGCGAGCGACAGCATACCTCTCCGGCACGTGTCGGGGGACCGCTTCGTATCGAATAAAAAATTTAACGATATGGGTATTTCGGAGATTTACATCGTCAAGCGCGACGGCAAGCGCAAACCGTTTTCGGTCGAGAAGATCAAGCGCGCAGTCAGAAAGGCGTTCCTGTCCGTGGGCGGCTACGCCACCGACGAGGACCTGACGCAGATCCTCAGCCGCGTGCACGTCTCGGACGGCATGAGCGTCGAGGAGATTCAGAATCAGGTCGAGGTCGCGCTCATGGCCGAGCGTTACTACGCCGTGGCCAAGAGCTATATGCTCTATCGCCAGAAGCACTCCGAGGAGCGCGACGACCGCGAGAAACTCGACTTCCTGATAAACTACTGCGATGCGTCGAACCCCGCCAGCGGCTCGAAGTACGACGCCAACGCCAACGTCGAGAACAAGAACATAGCCACGCTCATCGGCGAGCTGCCCAAGCAGAACTTCATCCGCCTCAACCGCCGCCTGCTGACCGACCGTCTCAAAGCCATGTACGGCAAGGAGCTTTCGGACAGATATATGTATCTGCTCAACAACCACTTCATCTACAAGAACGACGAGACATCCATGGCCAATTACTGCGCCTCTATAACGATGTATCCGTGGCTGCTGGGCGGTACTCTGTCGGTGGGCGGCAACTCGACGCGGCCGACCAACCTCAAATCCTTCTGCGGCGGCTTCGTCAACATGGTCTTCATCGTCTCGTCGATGCTGTCGGGCGCCTGCGCCACGCCCGAGTTCCTTATGTATATGAACTACTTCGTGGCTCAGGAGTACGGGGCTGACTACTTCAAACATGCCGATAAGATCGTCGATCTCTCGTCCAAGCGCCGCACCATAGACAAGGTCATAACCGACTGCTTCGAGCAGATCGTCTACTCGATCAACCAGCCCACCGGTGCGCGTAACTTTCAGGCCGTATTCTGGAATATAGCCTATTACGACCGCTATTACTTCGAATCGCTCTTCGGCGAATTTCGCTTCCCCGACGGCTCGCGACCCGACTGGGAGTCGCTGTCGTGGTTGCAGCGCCGCTTCATGACGTGGTTCAACGCCGAGCGCCTGAAAACGGTGCTGACGTTTCCGGTCGAGACTATGGCTCTGCTGACCGAAAACGGCGACGTCAAAGACCGCGAATGGGGAGACATCACGGCCGAAATGTATGCCGCCGGCCACTCGTTCTTTACCTACATCAGCGACAATGCCGACTCGCTCTCGTCATGCTGCCGCCTGCGCAACGAGATACAGGACAACGGGTTCAGCTATACGCTGGGTGCGGGAGGCGTGTCGACCGGCTCCAAGAGCGTGCTTACGGTCAACCTCAACCGTTGCATCCAGTATGCCGCCAAAAACGGTATGCACTATCTTACGTTCCTGGAAGAGATCGTCGATCTGGTGCATAAGGTGCAGACGGCCTATAACGAGAATCTCAAAGAGTTGCAGGCCAAGGGCATGCTGCCTCTGTTCGACGCGGGCTACATCAACCTCGCACGCCAGTATCTGACCATAGGCGTCAACGGCCTTGTCGAGGCGGCCGAGTTCCTCGGTCTGAGGATCGACGACAACGACGCCTATGCCGACTTCGTGCAGCAGGTGCTGGGGCTCATCGAGCGCTGCAACAAGAAGTACCGCACCAAGGAGCTGATGTTCAACTGCGAGATGATCCCGGCCGAGAATGTCGGCGTCAAGCATGCCAAGTGGGACCGCGAGGACGGTTACGCCGTGCCGCGCGACTGCTACAACTCCTATTTCTACGTCGTGGAGGACGAATCGCTCAACATCGTCGACAAGTTCCGCCTGCACGGCCGCAAGTATATCGAGCATCTCACGGGTGGCTCGGCGCTGCACATGAATCTCGAAGATCATCTGTCGAAGGAGCAGTACCGCCACCTGCTGCGCGTGGCTGCGGCCGAGGGGTGCAACTACTTTACGTTCAATATTCCCAATACGGTCTGCAACGACTGCGGCCATATCGACAAGCGCTATCTGAAACACTGCCCCGCCTGCGGCTCGGAGCATCTCGACTATCTCACGCGCGTTATCGGCTATATGAAGCGCGTGTCGAATTTCTCCGCCGCGCGGCAGCAGGAGGCCTCGCGCCGCCACTATGCCAAGGCCGAGTAGAGCTATGTTGAAGTTCTGGAATTACGACATAGTATTCGCCGAGGTGCCCGACCATACGACGCTCGCCGTCAACCTTACGGGCTGTCCGCTGCGGTGCCCGGGCTGCCACAGCCCGCATCTGAGGGAGGATGTCGGCGATCCGCTCGACGACGACGCTTTGGCGGCGCTGCTCGCGCGTTACGGCAGTCGTGTGACATGCGTCGCCCTTATGGGCGGCGACGCCGCGCCCGCCGAGGTCGAGCATGCCGCGCGCGAGATACGGCGGCTGTGTCCTGCGCTGGCCGTGGCGTGGTACTCGGGACGGGATGTTTTGCCCGATCTTATCGACCGCCGTGCGTTCGACTATATAAAGTTGGGCGGCTGGGTCGAGTCGCTGGGCGGTCTTGCATCCGAGACTACCAACCAGCGCATGTACCGCATACTCGCGGACGGCACGGCGGAGGACATCACTCCGCGTTTTCGGCGGTAGAGCCGTCAGACGGCCTGCTGCAAAGCCGCAGGCACAAAATGAAACCGCCCCGTCGCATGTTGCGCAGGGCGGCGTCGCCGAAAGTTATCGATGCGGCCTGAGCCGCTGGAAAGTCCGTTTGTCAGAATGTGACACCTATTCCGAAATAGGCCATTTGGTTCAATGCCTTGTAGCTTATGTCCTTGCGGTCGAATGCGAAGTTGCCGTTGACCACCGGACGGGGGCTGAGCATCGAGAGCTGGTAGCCGATCATAAGATCGATGTTCATGTCGCTGTCCTTGACCCTGAGGCGGTATCCGCCGCCCGCGCCGAACGTGCCGCCCATTCTCGGGCCGTGCTCGAAGAGTATATTGGTACCGGCGTTGAGGTAGTTGAACAGACAGTTCTTGCGCTTGCCGTAGTAGTAGTGCGCCGTGGCGTATATCGGTACCACCGGTCCGTTATACTGTATCTGTATGCCGGTCTCGATGCCTATCTTCCAGTGGTTGTCGAGAAAACGTCCCGCGTTGAACGTTATCTGCCCGCCGACGAGCTGCTTTTTGGGTATGCGGTATGCGCTTACCGGATCCTCCGAGGCGATCTTCATGCGCTGCAACTCGTAGAATATGAAGTTGACCCTGCCGCTCGCGCCTATCTCCCAGCCCGAATAACTACGCATCTTCTTGGCCGCCTCCTCGGGCGTCTCGCGTCTGCGCGCATCTGCCGGCTGCGCTATGAAGGCCGCAAGCAGTATGAGTGTAATCAATCGTTTCATCTGACGTATATTATATCCATTTCAAACAGTGCAACGCTGCGGCGTGGGGTTTTATTGTGTCTTCTGTCCCCGTGCGCCTGCCGGTCGCTTATTTCAATCCGCGTATGCGCTTCTCCCAGCGCCATGCCGCATCGAGCGTCTGCTCGATCGACCGCTCGGCCTTCCAGCCCAGCTCCTCGCCGGCCAGCGTCGTGTCTGCCCATATCGCGGCTATGTCGCCCGCTCTCTTGGGTGCCGTCCTGCGGTTTACCTTCACGCCGTTGACGCGCTCGAATGCCTCGACGAGCTCTTTTACCGATACCCCGCGGCCGGTGCCGATGTTGAATATCTCATAACTGCTCTTGCTCCTGCCGCCGGTCATGCGCTCTATGGCCGCTACGTGCGCCCGCGCCAGATCCACGATGTCGATGTAGTCGCGTATGCACGAGCCGTCGGGTGTGGGGTAGTCGTCGCCGAATATGCTCAGACACTCCCTGACTCCCGCCGCCGTCTGCGTGATGAACGGAACCAGATTGTTGGGCACCCCGCGCGGCAGCTCGCCTATGAGTGCCGACGGATGCGCCCCCATCGGGTTGAAATATCTGAGCGATATGCCGTTGAGCGTGCCGTAGGCCGCCACCGAGTCGCGCAGTATGTCTTCGCATATCTGCTTGGTGTTGCCGTAGGGCGATGTCGCGCTCTTGCGCGGCGTGAGCTCCGTCACGGGCAGCTGCTCCGCCTCGCCGTATACCGTGGCCGACGACGAGAAGACTATGTTGCGGCGGCCGTACTCGCGCATCAGGTCCACGAGATTTATCAGCGAGAGGAGGTTGTTGCGGTAGTATTTCAGCGGCTCCGATACCGACTCGCCTACGGCCTTCGATGCGGCGAAGTGTATGGCCGAGTCGAACTCGTAGCGCTCGAATACCCGTGCGAAGGCCTCGCGGTCGCAGCAGTCGACCTCGACGAAATCGACATCGCGCCCCGTTATGCTGCGTATGCCCTCTATGCTGCTTATGTCGCTGTTCGACAGGTTGTCGGCTATGACCACATCGTATCCCGCACCGAGCAGCTCCACTGCCGTGTGCGAACCGATGTATCCCGCGCCGCCCGTTATGAGTACCCTCTTGTTCATCCTTGTCGTTTTTAAGCATTCGTTCTCCCGTCTGCCCGGCCGCGCTTTGTCGGCTGCTGCGTCATACGGGTTTGCAATGTGCAAAGATACGAATAAGCCGAGAGAAAAAAGCAAGCTCGCTTGCATTTTTTCCGAGGCGGAGTATCTTCGACGCAGTCAAAGTTCGAATAAGCCGAGAGAAAAAAGCAAGCTCGCTTGCATTTTTTCCGAGGCGAAGTATCTTCGGCTAAGTCGAAGATAGAAAATTATGTCGGTATATATCAAAAAGCGGGACAAAATATTCGTCCCGCCCTCGCTTTATCGCCGTCTCTACCCTCCGACGTAGAGCCGCCAGCCCTCCTCGACCTGCCGCATGTCGGCCGGCATGCCGTTCTCCACGCGCGACATGGCCGCCACGACGGCCGTCATCATCTCCATCGAGCGCGTGTCGAGCACATCGTCGCACCCGATCCCCGAGAGTGCCGCTACGGTGGATATGTACGCCCGCGTGTTGTTCTCGCACGAGGGGGCGTAGCGCTCGATCATCGTGCGTATCGTGTTGCGGCCGTGGCGGCGGGCATAGCCGTCGAGCAGCACGAACATGGCGCGATAACCCCATGCCATAGTCTCGAACTGCTTGAATTCGCTGTCGCCGCTCGGTACCACCTCTCCCTTGTAGTGTCCGCCGGAGCGGCGGATGTTGCCCGGATTACGATTCCGGATTCCTCTGCTTGTCTTCATATCGTTTGAGTTTGTTGTCTACATATACCCCCAGACGTCGGAACAGGGGCGCGCGGCTTACGACGGCGGCGTTTTCGAGAAACGACCACAGCTCGACGCCGCACGTGAAGCCCGTGAATAATCTGGCGAACTGTATGTTCATGAAGTCGGGCATGCAGCAGTCTATCGTGTGCGCCATTACCACGGCCGCGGCCACGAAGCCCAACTTGACCACCGTGCGCCATGCCAGACGGCTCTCGAATCGCCACTGCCGGCCTCGGCGCCGCGACTCGGCGCGCGAGGCCGCGATGCCCGACAGGAAGTCGGCCGCGACGAACGCTACTGCCGCAGCCAGCAGCGGCGCCACGGGCAGCAGGAACGCCGCAGCTGCGGCCGTAGCCCCGCTAATGAGTCTGAACAATGTCTCCATATATCGTGCATCTGTTCAGAATGTTGTCGCGGGAGTCGTACTCGGGGTAGGCCGCCGCGCTGCGCTCCAACTCCTCCGACAGTCTTCGCAGCAGCTCCGACGCCCGTCGCCTGAGCGCCCGCATTACCTCGCCGCGCTGCTTGGCGTCGGCCGGCTCGATGCTATCCGAGCGCGGCGTCACGATTCCGCATGCGCCGCACCTGACGGCCAGCAGCGGCTGGACGGCGACCCTTACAGAGGCCGCCAGCGCGGGTTTGACGAACTCTTCGCACAGAGTCGGATATCCGCCCGCGGCGAGCCGCTCGTATAGCGCCCGCCCCGTCACGGGGATTATGCTGTGTCTTTCGGCTGCCGCGATGTCGGCTTCCGTTATCGCCTCCTCGGGGATGTATTCCGCCGCGGAGAATGCCGAGGCCGCGACCTCGGCGGGTGTCGATAGTGTAATCATTGCATTGCAGTTTTTTTGCCTGCCGGCGGTGCGACCGCCATTGTGCCTGCCCGGCCGGCTAATCAATTCTTCTTACGTTGTACTTGGTTATCTGCGAGAGGTAGTACTGCTGCTCCGGGTCGTCGGGGTCGTAGTCCAGACCGTCGGCCTTGCGCGCCTCCCACACCCGCATGTAGATCGGCTTGGAGCGTGTCGGCGGACGGTTGACGATCTGCAACGACGAGCAGTCGATGCCCAGCACCTCGCCTATCAGCGCCTTAACGGGCTCCATGAGCTCCTGCTGCTCGGAGAGGATGACGGTGTTCAGCGCCACCTCGTACTCGTGCAGTATGCGTTCGGTACTGAATCCCGACGAGTAGTCCAGACCGCTCAGCGAGCGGAACCACGAGTGGGCTACGACGATGTCGGCCGTCGCCTGCTCGTGCAGCGAGCGCCAGTCGCCGTCGTTGGTGGTGTCGATCGGTATGAAGCGCGAGTTGTCGCCGTCGCTGCTGTCGCGCAGCACGAACATTACCTGTCCGGGGTTGCCGCCGAACTTCTGCTCTGCGGCGCGCACTATGCGGTCGGCCTCCTGCTCGCTGTCCACGCCTCCGTCGAGCATCATCACGCCCGAGAGCTGAAACGAGTTGTCGATGCGCGCTATGTTCCAGCGGTCGGTCTTGTAGGCTATGGCCGCCACGTTCAGGCCGGCTATGTATGGCGGTACGCCGTAGTGGCTGAACATCGGTTCGTAGTCCATGTAGTGCACCACGGTGCGCAGCGTGCCGTCCTCCTGCTCCTCGAAGAGCGGATATAGCGGCAGCGTGCGTGCCGCCGCGGCTGAGAACGACGCCCAGTCGTGGTGCAGGATGACGTGGCGCGAGTCCTTGGCTATGCGGCATCGCGACGCATCCTGATGATAGAGCGACAGAAACGACCGCTTGCGGTCGGTTACAGCTTCGAGAAAGGCGTTGCCGAACAACGCCTCGTCGAATGCCAGACGCGCTATGACCGAGCGCAGCGAGTCTCCCTCGCCGTTGGCGCGGGCGACCAGATGCGCGAGCTGCTGAGAGTCGCCGTCGAAGGCGAAGCCCTTGCCGGCTATGTAGTCGGCCTTGTCGTTTATTATGCGGCGGTGCGTGGTCGAGCGCCGCGCTATCTGCGCCAGAGCGTATGGCAGCATGTTGTCGTCGCCCCAGCGCCAGTAGCGTTCGCTCGCGGCCGCCGTGCCGCCGCCGCTCTGCCCGAGCAGCGGTTCGGTGCGTGCCGCCGGCGTCGCGACGCGCACGGGTATCTTCTTCTTATCCATTACCTGTTGCGTTTTCCTCGCGGGCGAAGGTGCAGTCCTCGCCCTCGAACGTTAATACGACTCTGCCGCGCTCGCCGGGCGACTGCCCGTTGTCGACCTCGGTGCCTTTCAGCCGCAACGCCCGCTCGGCGGCGAAGCGCTCCGAGCATCCGGCCCACAGGATGCGTCCCGAGAGCATGGTTATGCGCGCCGCGACACCCTCCCGCGCAGCACGCGAGAGCAGTGCGTCGTATCGGCGCGAGGCATACTCCTCTTCGGGCATCGCCACAGTGAGCCTGTGTACGACGCTTTGCAGCCCGTGGCGCAGGCGCAGCCTCTCGTCGAAGCGCGACATGTCGTCTATCAGAGGCAGCTCGGTGCGTGCGGCCGACGTCCCGACGGCGATTCCCGCGGCCGTCTCTGCGATCCGCCCGAGCGCCGAAGCCGGGAGGAGCGCCACGGCGGCTACTCCTCCCGTCGGTTTTACGAACGTCATGGCGCTATACGAAATCGACCCTTACCAGCAGATCCTCGTCCAGTATCTCGCACCCGACCATGAATACGGCTCTCTGGCGGTTCTCCATCTCGTCGGGGTTGTACCACATGCGCACCTCGGTGCCGGGGTAGTCCGACGTGTTGACCGCCAGAGTCAGGTTGCGCCGGTCTGTGAGCAGGCAGAACGATGTGTGGAACTGTGTCTTGGACAGATACTGCGATACGTTGATGTCGACCAGCGGTATGCCGTGGTAAGAGAGCGTGCGGCGTCCCGATGTGAGGTCGTTGTAGGCGCCGTCGGCACCCATTCGGTCGAGATATCGCTCGTAGCAATCGATGACGTCCGTGGTGACGAAGTATGCGAGATTGCCCTCGCCCTTCATCGATTTGAGGATCGGGGGCGCCGTGCGCCACATCTCGTCCAGCAGGTCGACCACCGTCTCGGACGTGAGCTGCCGTTCGGTAAAGTCCACCATGGGGAAGTCCATGAAGGCGTTGTAGTTGCGTATCAGTGCCATGAAGCCGTCGAACTTGTTCAACGGCGAAGCCGTGTCGGCCATGTCGCCCACCCACATCGTCGCGCGCAGGCTCTCGGCGATCGCCGCGCGGAACATCTCCGTCTCGGCCTTTTCCAGCTCGGTGCCCGACAGGTCGTCCATGTTGACGTCGGGGCGGCCGGTTATCAGCTCGTACACCTGCGAGAAGTAGTCCGAGGCCGAATAGCCCGTCTCGGCCTTGATCTTCTGCATAGTTATCGTCTTCTGCTTGCGTGTGGCCGAGTCGCCGCCCGTCCAGCCCGACGAGTAGGGTTTGAGGATGTCGCCTGCCGGGCTCCACATCTGTATGGTCGTGGGCACGGGCATGTTGTAGAGTACGCGTATGCCTATCTGCTCGGCGTTGTCGCCCGTGAGCATCGGGCGGAAAAAGATCGTTTCGAGATCGCGACCCGTGTAGGTCTTGGGGTTTTCGATAAGTCCCATAGTAAGATTGGTTTTTAGATGCCTCCCCTTCGTCCCGGTGCAGCCCGAAGGGATTCGGCTCCGCAGCCGGCGTCGAGGAGAGGCCGGTTTGATTATTTGTGATCGGTCAGGGGTTTATATGCCGTTGGGATAGGCTGCGGGCGTCGCGGGCGTACGCCTCGTTGTTGGGCGAGCGGGTACCCTCGCCCAGCGACGGATCCTCGCACTCGCAGACGCGTGTCGCCTCCACCGCGCGCTGCCCCTGGTCGAGCGCTGCGGCGGAGCGGTGTGCGGCGCTTGCCGCCGAGGCTTCGGGCAGGGGCGGCAGCGGCTCGGCGTTGTCGGCGGGCGGGTGCGTTATGTTGAGGTCCTCCGTCTCGGGACGCGCTTCGCGTCCGGG
Organism: Bacteroidales bacterium; assembly: GCA_910574205.1. GTDB lineage: Bacteria > Bacteroidota > Bacteroidia > Bacteroidales > Rikenellaceae > Alistipes. Next base: position 65,499 of record CAJSYJ010000004.1, on the reverse strand, counting down.
CAGCAGGGCTCTGAGCAGCGAGAGTACGCCCCGCTGCGGACGGCGTGCGTCGTCTATGCTCTCGCGGTTGCAGGGCGGCGTATCGCCTCGGCGCTCCGCTATGCGGTCGACCAGTCCCGCCTCTACGGCCTGCTGGGGCGAGAGCCAGCGGCCTCGGCCTCCGTTCTCCGCCATAAGCCGGCGGAAGGTCTCGGCGTCGCGCCCCGACCTCTCGGCGTAGAGCGATGCAATGCGTTCGTCGGTGCGGTGCAGCAGGTCGGCTTCGATTTCCAGATCGAGGGCATTGCCTTCGGCCGCGCACAGCGAGTTGTGCACCAGGTATAGCGACGAGGGCGCTATGAGGCGGCACCCCTCGGAGGCTGCCTGCGCGATGATCGTCGCGGCCGAGGCCGTGTAGCCGTAGCAGCAGGTGGTTATCTCGGCGCCCGTCGCGCGCAGAGCCTCGTATATGAGCAGTGCGTCGTTCACGTCGCCGCCCGTGGAGCGGATGTTGACGTCGATATGCCGGCATCCCAAGGCGGCTATGGCGGCCACCTGTTCGCGGAAACGGTCGTAGGTGGCCACGCGGTCGGCCGGGTCGTCGAACTGCCACTGTTCGGGCATGCCTATCGTGCCCTCGATATCGATCGACGAGCGGTCGGCATTGTTCGTGATTTCGATTTTGGTATTCATGGTTCGTAATTTAGGTTTTGCGGATTCAGTCGCGCATCGTGCGCATGAAGCGGCAGCGTGCCGTGCGGCTTTCGGGGTCGTATCTCTCGACGGCGCGCAGCGTGAAGAGCGACGACTCGTCGCCTGCCCGCAGGCGGAATGTCGAGCGTATGTCCGCCCCGCCCGATTCGAGGTCGAACAGATCGGCATACTCCGAGGGTTCGAGCCGTATGTCGCATACCAGCGTCTGCCGTGCGGCTTCGGCGGCAAGCATGCCGTCGTAGTGGCGGTGCAGCCCCGTCAGCCCGTCGCGGTCCTCGAAGCAGAGCGTGAAGCCCTCGTTGAGCTCGTCCCCCGCGAAGTGGAACGCCGCAAGAGGGTATTGCGCGCCGCCTGTCTGCGTCCATGTCTGCCCCGACGGCAGCCGCGCCAACCCCTTGTATATCACTATGCGCGGCGTGAAGCCCTGCTCCCGGTCGTCGGCATCGCGGTCGCCCACGCGAAGCAGTGCGGCTGCCGGTGCCGCCCTCAGCTGCGAGCTTTGCGACACGCTCGGCGCGAATACGGGGTTGGTCTGCACCTCGTCGCCCAGCAGCGTGCCGTAGCCCTTTGTGAGAAATGTCCAGCTGCCCAACGTCGCGCCGGTTTCGGCCTCGAAGCGTCCCGCTACGCCGTCGCCCTGGGCATAACGCCACGTCCGGCGTTCGTGCCGGTCAAGCATCGTGTCGTGCCACCGCTGCTCCGAACCGGCTATCTGCCGCCCGCGCCAGTCGACTTCGGGGCGGTCGAAGAACCGGTCGTAGGGCTCGATGTAGACTCTCTTTCGGCTGTTGTCGCAGAATATCTGCAAGTTGAACATCTGGCGCACGGCCTCGACGATCTGCAACTGGCTGATGCGGTGGCACGCCGCATCGGCGAATGTCGCGACCGACCCGTATCCGGCCTGCGCCGCGAACAGGGGCCGCAGCCGGCAGCGGTTCGAGAGCGTGAGCCGCTGCCCCTCTTCGGCGCCGTGGAAATAGATTGCGTTGAATGTCGCGGGCGACGTAGGCGTAAACCGGCGCGGCGGCGTTACCACGGTAAGCTCGACATCCCTTACCCCCGTTTCACCGATATATCCGTCGTATATGGCCCAGTCGCCGGTGTAGGGGGCGTATGTCGTGCCGCCTTTGCGGCATACTGTCAGCTGCGGCTCGCCGGCGAGCGTGTCGGGCGTCGAGAATAGCGCCGTGCGGGTGTCGAACGAGGCGAGCGAGCCGAGGCGGTAGCGGTCGCCCTCGGCGTGTTCGAAGACGACTATGCGATAGCTGAACGACGGCCGCAGCGAGCCGCGGCGGTCGGCGAAGGGGTTTTCGAGCGCCACCTCCACGTCGCAGCCCACGTCGAGATGTATGGCGTCGAAGCCCGCCAGACGCGTTCGCGAGGCTATGCGGTAGTCGGTCGCGTACTTTATGTAGTACTCGAATGCCACGGCCAGCTCCCTCACGGGGCGAAACACTGGACGTCCGTCGGGAAAGGTCATGCAGCCGCCCGTCGAGAATACGTCGCCCATAGCCTCGCCCTCGTCGTTCACGGCACCGGGCGATACAGTGTCGACGAATGCCCCTATGTTCGATGCCATTACGGGCTCCCAGACATATACTATCCCCTCGCTGTCGGCCACGGCCGTGGTGGTGCGGGTGCGGCGTGCCAGAAAGTCCATTCTGGCGCGTGCCGCCGCCGTGTCGACCGACGGGTAGGCGCCGCTCATGCAGAGGCTGCGGAACAGCTCGCCCTGCATGAATGCGCTGCGCACCTCGTATCCCGCACGATCGAATACCGAGCGCATTATGGCATCGATCGACAGAAACGGATGATAGTCGTGCGGCATCAGCGTCTGCTGAGGCAGATGAACCCCTGCGGCATCGGGGTCTGTCGAGTAGCTGTCGCGTATGACGGGCAGCATCCGCATGTCGCTGCTGCCTTGCCACGTGGCCGCTATGCCGCGGTTGTCGAGTACGGCTGTGAAGTCGATGCCCGTGTCGCGCAGCATCGTGCGGGCGGCGTCGCGCGCCCACTTGGCCCCGCCGTCGCGCACCGTGACCTCGTAGAATGTCTCGCGGCCGACCCTCGTTATGCCCGAGAGCGTGGCCGTGCCGCCGAATATCTCCGTGCCGTCGGCCTCGATCGTGGCGCGGTGGAGCGATAGATTGAAGCGCTCGGAGGCGTATATGTCGTCGGCATGGCGCATCAGGCGGTCTGTTGCCGGCGTCGAGGGCAGCCTGAGCTTCACGGCACGTCCCTCGCGCCACGAGTCGGGATCGGTCAGCGAGCCGGCGTCGTAGTCCGGCGCGAGCCGCTGCGGGAGGACGGGTGCGCACTCCACGCCGTCGATCTTCACGCGGATCATCTCACACCTCCTTTCCACGGCTCCGACAGCTCCATTTCGAGATAGGCGGGCTCTGCCGGCGACGGGTAATCGGCCTTGCGTGCGACTATCTCGACCGGCTCCGCCGCTAATCCGTCGAGGCTCCACACGTGGGGCGAGAATAGCACTTCGTGGAGTATGTCGTACCGCTCGCGCGTCAGATAGTCCGAGGCGAGAAGCACTCTGTGGCTCCCCTCGACCAGACGGCGCCACACGCCGCCGCCGGTCTTTACGGTCGCGACCTCGGCCTCGGCGGCCAGCGTGCGCGCCACGGCGAAGGTATGGCACTCCAACCCGCCCTCGCGGTTGTACCACATCAGCCGCCGCCCCTCGGCCGGCCTTTCGGCTATGGCGTATTCGAAGTGCCCGATCTTCATATCGTCGCCGAACAGCTCTATGCCTATGCGCACCGTCGACTGCTGCATGCCGATTGCCGAAACGCACAGCTCGCACGGCAGCCCGCCGGTCGCGATCGAGATCTCGAAGGTCATCGTCGTCTCATTCTGCCCGATCTCCACCTCGGCCGTTAGCGCTCTCTCGGCATAGAGCGTTATCATGTCTATCTCGTCGGGCGATATCGACCGCTTCTGCCCCGTGCGCGACAACACCGCCGGGCGGGACATGTCGCACTCCGTGCGGAAGAATTTGCGCACCGGCGCCGTCGCGCTTGCATCCGTCTGTCCGGCGTCGTCTGCGCCGCTGCCTGCCCCCGGCGCTATCGCAGCCGCAGTGACCGCCACGGCCATGCCTCCTGCGGCCTTTGCGAACCCCGTCTTTATCATCGGCCGCGGCTGCGGGTCGAACGATCCTCTCAGATAAGAGGCTATGTCCACCTCTCCGCCCGTTACCCCGTATAGCTTTTTGCGGCCTATCGTCTGGCCCGTTGCAGCGTCCGTAATTTTTATCTCTACATCCGTCGGCACCTCCGTGCCGCATTCGAATGCGTATCTGAGCGGCTCGTTCCATGACTTGCCGTTGTTGGGTATTGTTGTGAATTTCATGATTCTTTGAGATTTTCCGTGAAATCGCCGCCTCTGCGTCCTCTGCTTGTCACTCGACAATGGGCAGTACGCCGAGTACAGCCCATCGTCTCGCTCCCTCGCAGAGTTGCATATGCAGCAATTTGACGAAAAATGGTTTTTGGTTCTTTGGGAGTTTTTCGAGACATTGCCGCATCTGCGTCCTCTGCTTGTCACTCGACAATGGGCAGTACGCCGAGTACAGCCCATCGTCTCGCTCCCTCGCAGAGTTGCATATGCAGCAATTTGACGAAAAATGGTTTTTGGTTCTTTAGGAGTTTTTCGAGACATTGCCGCCTTTGCGTCCTCTGCTTGTCACTCGACAATGGATCGTATGCCGAATACAGCCTGTCGTCCTGCTTCTGTATTGTGCTGCTGATAAGCCGCTCGGAGGGCAGGAGCCGCGCCTTTCAAAATATCGTCTCCACTACGGCTTCGGCCACAGCCGAGGTGCCGATGTCGGGGCGTAGCGTACCGAAGGCGGGGGCGACCGCGAGCTTGTCTACCAGCGCGACGAACGTGCTTCGCGACAGCTCGGCGAATATGTCGAGCATATCGCTTTCGAGCCTGTCCGACATTGCGGCCATGTCGTTGCGCGTGTGCGTCGGAGTCCTGTCCGTGAGTCGCAATTCGATCGAGTATCTCGCGCGGCCGTGGCTCCGCCCCTCTACCGAGCTGAGTTTCGGCACCGTCAGCCATGCCGACCGGCGGGCGGTCTTCTCGGCGAGGGCTTCGTGCCTGGCGCCGCAGACGAGCCGATAGCCCTTGTCGCTGCATATCCGGCTCAGAGAATCGATGATACGTTTGTTGTTCATATTGCGGAAGATTTAAGTTGCCGTCGTTGTCGATAACACGTCGATATCGTGTCGATAAGTTTTGGCAGTTTTGCCTAATAGCGTGATATCGTGCAGGAGATGAGTGTTGATAACCGTTTTGCTGCGGTTGTTCGAGATGTCGATAACATCGGCCGCCGGTCTTCGGGCGGAGCATATCTCGGTATTTCGATTGGTTGGGTCGCTGGTGCGGCGACTTTCGACAGTGCAAATATACTGCGTCGAAATGCCGTTGTCAAGAGGCGGGTTCAAATTTTTGCTATTGCGAGCGGGGGTGAAATTTGTAAACTGCTGTTATAAATGTGATTGCTCGGTATAAAAAAGTTCAAAATTTTAATGTGATTGCTCTGTCGTAATCGGCTGCCGCATGGCGCATGCTTCGTCGCGGCATAAAAAAGACCGACGTGCATAAGCGCGTCGGTCGTGGTACATAGGAGCCTGTGCTCCCTGAATAATCGGTCAGTCTACATACTCTTTTACGCAGCAATATCCCAGCCAGAGACTCACCGACGTATCCTGCGAGCGGAGCAGCCGGAGCGTGTAGGTACCCTCGCCGTCACCGGGATACGACATCGAGTGGAGCTCTTTGAGTTTCGGGTTCTTCGAGATATCGAGCCTTTCGAGGTGGTTGTTGCGGTCTATCGACATGTATTCCAGATCGGGCAGATTGTCGGTCTCAACCGTCCTCAGGTCGCACTCGTCGACGCGTATCTGCTTGATCGCCGGGTTGTGCGATAGATCCAGCTGCGTCAGATTCTTGGTGCCGTTGAGCGATATCTGCGTCAGCAGTGGGCAGGGCGACAGGTCGATCGATGTCATGTCGTTCTGTCCGGCGCTCAGATAGTCGAGTTCGGTGTTGGCGCTCAGGTCGAGCTCGACGACCTTCGATCCGTATACCGACAGGAACGTCAGATAGGGGTTGTGCGATGTGTCGAGCGACGTGAGGCCGCTGCTGTAACCTATGAACTCTGTCAGTGCCGGCATGTTCGACAGATCGATCGATGTCAGCTTCGGGCACAGACCCACGTTGACGGCCGTTATGGCCGAGCACCCCTCTAAGTCGATCGACTCCATTTCGCGCGCGTTGTTGAACCCTATCTCGCGCAGTCTGGTGTTCTTGCTGAGGTCGATATGCGTGAATGTCGCATTGCGCAGTTCGAGCTTTTCGAGGTTGGGAAATATCTCTATGCCCTCGGCCGAAGCAGCGCCCTCGGAGTAGTCGATCTCGGTTACCGCTTCGGCCTCGGCCGGCAGCAGGACGCCGTCGCCGTCGGTGTCGAAGCTGGCTGCGATCCATGCGCGCAGCCCCTCGTCGACGATCTTCGAGAGCAGGTCGGCCGACTGCTGACGTACTGTTATCCGCTCCGATACATCGCCGCATGTCAGCGTGATTACCGCCGTGCGGGCATCGCCGTCATTGGCCTCGACCTCGAAGCAGAGCGTCTTGCTCTGCATGGCGCTCGTCGTTGCGGCGGGGCGTATCCATGCCGCACCCTCGGCTACCGAGCTGCGTACCTCCGCATTGGCTTTGAAGAGTATCTCCAACGTCTGCGCCGTGCGGTCGATGTCGTACTCGGTCTTGTCGACGATCATGCGCTCGGCATAGCTCTGCACGGCCGTGACGGCAACACGGTTGGTGCCGCATACGAACGTGAATTGCGCCTGCCTTATATCGTCGCCATTGTTCTCGGCCGCCTTGAATGTCACCTTGTCGCCGTTGCCGCCCTCACGTGCCGAGGGTGTCAGCCACTCCGACTCCCCTTCGAGGGTCCATGCGCGGCCGCTGGCCACCTCGACATCGATCTCGCCGCCCGCTGTTGCGAACGACAGCTCGCTCAGCGACGGCGTGATCTCCTCGCCTGCCGCCGTCTGCTGCACGGCTACCGTTACCGTCGCTGCCTTGGGGTAGCTCAGCGTTATCTCGCCCCGGCGGGCGTCGCCGTCATTGGCCTCCACCGTAAAACGTATCTCGCCGTCGACCGTGCAGTCCGGAGTGCCGATCCATGCGGCCGTCGTCTCCGCTTCTATGCGTGCGCCCTCGACTGGGTTGGCGATCGTGTAGGCGATCTTGCCGGTGCCCGCTTTCGAATCGACCGTCACTTCGGCCGGTGCGCCGATCTTCGGCTCCTCGATAGGTATTTCGGGTTCGTCATTGCTGCACGATACTGCCGCCAGCAACAGCGCGGCAAGTGTCGTCGATAAACTTAACTTCTTCATATTGTGAGTTATTTTTGTTGTTTGTCGTCTAATCTCCGTCTATCTTGCCAGATGCAGCCGCGGCATGGCTGCCTCGGCGCTCCTTACGGCCGCCTCCTGCGCACGCTTCGGCACGCTCAGTATGGCGCTGTTGGCCGCCGGCTTCGACCAGAAGTCGTAAGGCTCCGACATATTCTTCATCACGCCGTCGCGGTAGGGCGTGAACTCCTCGTAGTGCCACTGGCCGAAGTTGCCGTCCTCGCCCTCGGCCACGTAAGAGAAGCTCCACGTATATCCGAACCACGGACGGTACATGCCCGTTGCACGGTCGACATGCGACGCCTCCTTGTTGCGCAGCAGCGCCAGCAGGAAGTCTACGCCCGTTTCGTACATCTCGACCACATTCCATACGCCGCCGTACCAGTGCGCGGCCTTGTCGTTGGGCGTGTAGCGGATATACATTATGCAGTCGTCCTCGGCGCCCTGCCACCTCTGCGGGTCGAGCTCGATGAGCTCCGCGCCGTCGAACATCTCGTATGTCGCCGTAACGTCTGCCTCGCTGCGGCCGAAGGGGATCTCGGGCGAGTGGAACTCGTATTCGTAGAACTGCGTGCTGTTGGTGCCGGCGTAGCCGCATACGAGCATCGTGTAGTCGGTATCCGATACCCACGACATGGGACCCGTCCATTCGCCCTTGTGGGTGTAGTACTTGGTCGAATCGTCGTAGTAGTGGTCGATTTCGGCCATGAGCGCCTTGGCGTCCAGCGACCCGTTCGCGAGGCGGTAGTATTGCAGATCCTCGGTGTAGATCAGGAACGGCAGCCAGTATTCGGTGTCGTTCGACGGCGTTATGCGGAACGTGGCCGTGTTCCACTGGGTCTCGACGGTCTCTACCGTGAACGTTATGCTCGACTGCTCGGCCGGTGCGGTCTTCTGGTCGAACCGTGCCACGTCGGTGGTGCGCACGCCCTGTGCGTCGACGCCGAATACGAATATGCGGTAGTTGTGGTCGGGCTTGAATGTCCAGTACAGGTCGTCGCGTCCCCAGAGGCTCTGCTCGCCGCTGAACACCGATTCGAAATTCGACCAGTCGACGCCCGTGCCGTAGAAGTTCTGTTTGAAGCGCTCCGTCTCCATGTTGATTATGCGCTGTGCCATCTGCTCGTCGTTATAGCCCGAGCATATATCCTCGTCTATGGGCGCTATGTAGTAGCGCGTTTCGGGGTTCGACGGCTTGACGTTTATCAGTATGTCCATCTGCTTTATCTCGGGGCACGATATCTCGAACGTGCACTCCTCGGCCGACTGCGAGGGCAGGGTCGTGAACTGTCCCGCCTCGACGGCCATTGTCGTCGGCGTGCCCTTCTCGTCCATGCCCCATGCCACTATGCGGTAGAGCGTGTTGCTCCACAGCTGCTCGGCGCTGAGCTGCGAGGTGCCGCGGCGCAGGATGTCGGCTATCGCTATGCCGTACTCCTTCTCCTCGTACTTCATGGTCTGGATATAGAGCGTCATGACCTTGTTGATGTCGCTGTCGGCCTTCGAGAAGAAGTCGAAGTCGCTGATATATACCCAGAAGTAATTCTCGTCGGCCAGACTCGGCGTTACGACTATGTTGGCTCCCTTGTCGGTTATCTGCGTTATCTCCGCCTCGAATGTCATGTCGACCGGATCGACCACCGCCGTGGTAAAGCTGGCGTAGCACATATCCGTCAGGCGATTGCCCTCGCTGTCGATGCCGTAGCAGTAGGCGTAGTATTCGGTGTCGATCTTCAGCGTCGAGTAGTCCATGGTAACGGCTGCGCCCCAGCGGCCGAATATCTGCGGCGCTGCGGGTATCAGGTCGGCTATCGTCACGCCGTTGCGGTCGGCCAGCGACTTTATATAGTTGTAGTCGCCTGCATACCAGTCCTCCATGTCCTGACCCATGTACTTGTCGAGCGTCGATTTCTCCACCACGAGGAACAGATAGTCGCCGTCGTAGTTCACGGGCGTATAGGTAACGTTGCATCCGTAGGGCGATACCGAGTTGATCTTGATCGTGAAGTCGGCGTTCGACGCCTCCTGCGTAATGGTTATCGTCAGGCTCTCTGCGCCGCGATAGCTGAGCGTCATGCCGGCTCGGCGGCTCTCGGTCGTGTCGTTCTCCGCGGCCTCGAAACGGATGATGTTGTCGCCTACGGCGATGTCGGTTATCCAGTCGGCGTCGGCTGTCGCCTCCACCTTTTCGCCCGCTGCGGCGTTCAGCAGACGGTAGCCTACGGCGCCCTCGCCGCCCTTTGCGTCGACGGCGATGTCGGTCGCCTCGATCTTCGGCACCATGAGTTTGTCGTCATCGCTCTTGCAGGCGAAAGCGCCGAGGAGCAGACATAAAGTCAGAAGTTTTTTCATTTCGGTTGATACGTGATTTTATGGGAGAGGCGCGAGCCGCTCCCGGTTGAAAAATAGGTAAGTAATGTCGTTTCGTAGGAGGATGCGACAATGCTTATATGTCGCATATATATGCATGATGCGCCGGCCGGTGCCGTTGTCGGCGCCGGATCGGCTGCTGTGTATCTCTTTGGTGTAGAGCTATGAACGGTTAGCGGATGATAAGGGTAATTCTCCCCCCCCCCCGAATAATTCGGCGATCCTGTATCGGCCGTATGTGTTATTTCCGTTCATCGTTCTGTTGTGACTATGACAAATATACGAATAAGCGAGCGCAAAGGCAAGTTTGCTTGCATTTTGCCGAGTCAAATATACATATAAAAATTTTTGTTCCTAACGGCTCGTTGCGAAAATTTTTTCGCATTGAATCGGGACGTTGTTCCCAGCTGCCGCATAATTGTGTGTAATACAGTATGCTCTTTGGTCGATGCCCGACACGCGAAATCGGAATACTGCATAATTATTCCGTTCTGCGCGGGGCGTCAGGCGGCATGCCTTGCAGGACGTGTGTATAAACCGCGCATAATTTTTGTCCGTCTGCGAAAAAAAGAGTACATTTGTCGTCGAATTGTAAATCGAAACGTAAATCTATGGACGATGGCCACCATTCCGCGTATAGCCGCTGTGTCGTATCTCAATACGATACCGTTCATATACGGTATCGAGCACGAGGGTAGCCTTCGTGCCGATCTTCGATTGCTTCCTCCCGCGCAGTGCGCCGCGGCTTATATGTCGGGCGAGGTCGATATAGCGCTTCTGCCTGCTGCCGTGGTCCCCGATCTTCCGATGACCGATATCGTTACCGACTATTGCATAGGTGCTTCGGGTGCCGTCAGAACGGTCGTCGTTGTCTCCGACAGCCCCATTGCCGATGTTAGGCGCATCTGGCTCGACTCGCATTCGCGCACATCGGTACAACTGACGGGCTATCTGGCCAAATACAAGTGGAACATCTCGCCCGAGTGGCTGCATCTTGCCGACTACTCGCTGCTCGACCGTCCGGCTGCGGGCGACGCCTTTCTTCTGATCGGCGACAAGGTGTTCGAGAGTGAAGGACGCTTCCGTTACAGCTACGATCTTGCCGCGGAGTGGCGCGCACTGACTCGTCTGCCCTTCGCATTTGCGCTGTGGGTAGCGCGCAAGGGAACATCCTATGAGATAACCGACGCCTTGGAGCGTTCGCTTACGTTCGGTGTCGAGCGCATCTACGAGGCGGTCGTCCAGTCGCGATATGTCGGCTGCGACAACGGCCTGGGCGCATACGATTATCTTACGCGCAACATCGACTTCATGCTCGACGAGGAGAAGCACCGCGCGCTGAAAAAGTTCTGGGACGCCGGCATCCGCATCGTCCCCCGATCCTATTGAGGTGGGCATGACCCACGCCTTCCGACGGGCATCCCGTGCTGGGGATGCCGATGCGACCCGGCCGCGGGTCGTGAGTTGAAATCGACAAACCGTTAAAACTCAGGGAGGAGACAAGATGATAACAATCTATCTCAAACAATACAACAAGATCATTCGTAACGCCGACCCCGATCTGTTCGACGAGTTGGGCTACGACGACATACTGTGGATCGACCTTATGCAGCCCTCGATCAAGGAGCAGAAATCGGTCGAGAATTTCATGGAGATAAGCCTGCAAACCCGGCAGCAGGTCGAGGAGATCGAGTCGACGTCGAAGTATTCCGAGACCGAGAACGCCATTATCTCCAACTCCAACTTCTTCATCCCGCGCGGCGATACCTTTACCGTCGAGCCCGTCTCGTTCATCATCTCCAACGAGGGTGTGCTGGTGTCGATGCGTCAGGCCGAGTTCCGCACCTTCCGCGAGGCGGAGAAGCGTTTGCAGATGAACTATCGCAGCTACTCGACGGGCTACCACATACTCATATCGCTGTTGGAGGTAAGGATCGACTTCGATGCCGACCTGGTCGAAATGGTAGGCAAGCAGGTCGCCTCGCTCAGCCGCGACATCAATGCCGGCGAGAAGATCGACAAGGAGGTGCTCTACCGCATCAACGCCTTGCAGGAGAACACCATGTTGCTGCGCGAGAATATCTTCGACCGGCAGCGCGTGCTGTCGAGCATCCTGCGCAGCGAACGCTTCCCGAACGATATCTATCCGCGCCTGCAACTGATGATAAAGGACGTCAACTCGCTTATCAGCCACGCCGATTTCAGCTTCCAGCGTCTGGACTATATTCAGGATGCTGCACTGGGTCTTATCAACATCGAGCAGAACGAGATAGTCAAGATATTTTCGGTGGCTGCCGTCATCTTCATGCCCGCGACGCTTGTGGCGAGCATGTACGGCATGAACTTCAAATTCATGCCCGAGCTGGACTGGCACTACGGCTATCTGTGGGCGATAGGCCTTATGCTCGGTCTGTCGGGTCTTACCTACTGGTTCTTCAAATTCAAGAAGTGGCTCTGAGCCGCCGCCGCCCGTAGCCGCCGGTTTTATCGGCCGACCGTCGCTGCTTGTCAACGCCGGTTGCGGCTGCCGCCGCCCGCAGACATCGGCTGAACCATGCCGTCGCGTCCGGGCAGCACGAACTCCACCTCCTTGAAGGCGTATTCGCGTATGGTGCCGTCGGCGTGTTCGAGCCTCAGCTCGCCCGAGGGGCGCACGCCGCGTATGGTGGCGCGAAAACGCTCGCCCGAGGGCAGGGCGTATGTGTGCTCCTCGTCTATATGATACATGCGCTCGCGGTAGAGCCGCTGTATGGTCTGCTTATCGCCGCTATGCAGCATGCCGTAGTAATGCGTCAGACAATCCAGATACACCTCCAACACCGCCTCGCGGTCGTAGCGCATGCCCGTCAGCTGCCGCATCGATACGGGGTTGGGCAGCAGCGGGTCGAACTCGGTCTGGTTGACGTTGATGCCCGTGCCCACTATCGTGCGCTCGAACCTCTCCGAGGAGAGCATGTGCTCGATCAGCACCCCCACGATCTTTCTGTCGTCGGCGTATATGTCGTTCGTCCACTTTATCTTAGCCTCTATGCCGTGGCGTGCGAATGTCTCTGTCAGCGCGAGCGCGACGACCTCCGAGAGCAGGAACTGCTCGTCGACGGGCAGGAATGTCGGCGCGAGCACCGTCGAAAAGGTCAGATTGTCGCCCGTGGCGCTGTCCCACTTGTGGCCTCTCTGTCCGCGTCCGGCGGTCTGCTGCTCGGCCCATATCACGTCGCCGTGGACATATTTCGCCTCGCGCGCATCGTCGTTCGTCGACGTGGTTTTCTCTATGCGGTATATCATCGTGGTAATTGTTTCGCTCGTTCGGGGTGCAATTTACTAAAATTGATATTGCGGTTGGTCATATATTCGCTATTTTTGTGAAAATTTTATCGAGATGCAGCCCCGCAATATCCTTTTCCTGCACAATCCGCGTCGTGCTCCGTTCTCTTACGGCGGCATCGAGCGCGTCACGCTTATGCTGGCCGAGTGGTTCTCGCGCCGCGGCATAGGCGTATACGTCATCGCCAACGCCGTCGACATGGAGGCTATCCCCGAGCATCAGCGCTCGGCGGCCGTGTGGCTTCCCACGCCGCAGCGCAAGATGTCGTACTCCGACTACTGCCGCTATGCGGGCGAGTGCTGCCGTAAGTGGGATATAGACGTCGTGATATGCCAGGGGGGCTACCTGCGCCGCATGGAGATCCTGCGCCGCATGACCGATGCCCCGATCGTCTACTGCAACCACTCGCAGCCCTTCTGGGAGATCGTGCGCTCGTTGGCCGGATACGACCGTACTCATCGTCATCTCACGCCGTTGTATCTGCTCAGCCGTGCCTACAAGCAGTGGAAGACGCGCCGGCGCGTCATGCGCCGCTACCGGAGCATGTACCGCAGCGTCGATAGCTATGTGCTTCTGTGCGAGGGCTACGTAAGAGAGTTCTACGACGCTATGGGCGCTGCGGCCGAGGCCGAGGGCAAGGCCGTGGCGATATACAACCCCGCAGCGGTCCCCGACGCCCTGCCCGATCTATCGCGCAAGCAGCGCAGGTTGCTCTTCGTCGGGCGGCTCTCCTACTCCGACAAGCGTGTCGACAGACTGTTGCAGGTGTGGAGCCGGTTGCAGGACGAGTTCGCCGACTGGTCGCTCGATATCGTCGGCGACGGCGAGGAGCGCGGCGAATTGGAACGCATGGCTGCCGAGCTGGGTCTGCGGCGCGTGACATTCTGCGGCGCCACCTCCGACCCCTCGCCGTGGTACGACCGTGCGTCGATCCTGTGCCAGACATCCTCCTACGAAGGGTGGGGTATGGTGCTTATCGAAGCGCAGCAGCACGGGGCGATACCCGTGGCTTTCGACTGCTCGGCCGGCGTTCGCGAGATCGTCGGACGCTGCGGCGGCGTGCTGGTCGACTCCTTCGACCTCGATGCCTATGCCGATGCCCTGCGGCGCCTGATGTCTTCCGACGAGGAGCGTGCGCGTATCGTCGAGGTAATTAACCGCAATCGCGCGCGCTACGGCATCGAGCGCTCGGGCGAGTCGTGGATGCGCCTTTTCGCTACGCTCGACCGCCGCTCATAGGCGGCTTGCATCGGGTCGGCCGTTGCGGACAACCTGCTGATATGCAGGCTTCGATATGCGGACGTACTGCCGAATCCGGTCGGCTGTACGTCCGCTTCGTTTCTTCGGCCGTATGCTGCCGCCCTCGGCCTCGGTCTCTCAATCTGCGCCCCGCCGGCCGAATCGGCCGGAGCTTGTCTTCGACAACGACGATAATTGCAAAATTTTGACTACATTTGTCGGAATAAACGTTACGGTTATGAGATACATCTCCATATTGCTGTCGGCGCTCGGCCTCGCGCTCGCTGCGTGCGGCGGCGCAAGGGGCGGCAAACCCTCGTCGGAGGCTGCCGGGAGTCCGGCAGCCGAGCCCGAGCCCGTGCAGCCCGTTCTCTACCGCCACCGCGTCGTGGCCGAATATCCGCATCCGGCGGACAACTACACGCAGGGACTGGTCTACTTCGACGGTCTGCTGTGGGAGGGCACCGGACAGTGGGGCGCGTCGCGCCTTATGACCATCGACATCGACGGCTCGGGTCGCACCGAGACGCTCGCATCGCTGCCGCCTTCGGAGTTCGGCGAGGGCATAGCTATTGCAGCGGATACGATTTACCAGCTTACGTGGACCACGGGCATCGCCCACCTCTACGACCTTCGCGGCCGCCTGCAACGCTCTGTCGAGTACAGCGGCGAGGGGTGGGGCATAACATCGGACGGCGAGCGGCTGTTTACCTCCGACGGAACCTCGACCCTCTTGCAGGTCGATCCCGTGACGTTCCGCCCGCTGCGCGGCGTGACCGTCACGTTGCAGGGGCGCCCGCTCGAAAACATCAACGAGTTGGAGTGGATCGGCGGCCGGATATGGGCCAACGTCTATCTCACTACGTCGATCGTTATGATAAACCCCGAGACGGGCGTTGTGGAGGGTGTGCTGGAACTGGACGATCTTTTGGGACGCATCGATATCGACTCCCGGACCGACGTTCTCAACGGCATAGCCTACGACGCCGCTCGCGACCGCATCCTGGTCACGGGCAAGAACTGGAACAAGATTTTCGAAATAGAGATATTCGAGTGATATGGGACGACTCAACGATCTTATGCACGAACGCATACTGACGCTCGACGGTGCTACGGGCACCATGCTTGCCGATCGGGCCGGCCGGGGCTGCTGCGACCTGCTCGCTGTGGACGATGCCGCCGCGGTCGAGGCTCTGCACCGCAGCTATATCGATGCCGGGGCCGACATCATTACCACCGACACGTTTTGCAGCGATCCTCTGACGCTGGCTTCGTGGGGTCTCGCTGAGAGGTGCGGGGAGATCGTCCGCGCCGCCGTCGGCGCCGCCCGCCGTGCGGCCGATGCCGCGGGGCGCGAAGTGCTCGTGGCGGGCTCGGTGGGGCCTACCGTGCGCAACATAACGCTCTCGACCGACACATCGGAGGAGCAGCTGCGCGAGGCCTATCGTGCCGTCGTCGAGCCGATGATCGGCGAGGGTGCGGACATGATACTCGTCGAGAGCGTATGCGATGTGCGCAATGCCGAGATAGCTGTCGAGGAGTGCCGCCGCGTGCGCCCCGACATCGACATCGTCGTGGCGGCCGTGTTGTCGAAGCTGCCCGGATATCTGGTCTCGGGACGCAGCATCGCCCTTTTCGCCGAGGACTTGAAGCGGATCCGCCCGACGGCGGCGGGCTTCAACTGCTCGTGGGGCGCCCGCAGCGTGGTAGACAATCTCGCCCGTCTGGCCGAGGCGACCGACCTGCCGCTGGCTGCATGGCCGTCGGCCGGCGTGCCCGATGCCTCGGGACGGTTCCCCGACTCGGCGGCGACCTTCACGGCCGAAATGGAGCGTGCGGCGCGCGAGGGCATTCTCAATATCGCGGGCGGCTGTTGCGGCACCACGCCCGAGCATATCCGTTCGCTGGCGGCCGTCTGCCGTCGCTACAAACCCGCGAGAGTATGATTACCGACAGCATAGAGTTCCGCCGCCACCTGCATCGCTGCCCCGAGCTCTCGTTCGCGGAGCACGCTACGCAGCGCTATATCATCGAGCGGCTGGGCGAGGCGGGCATCGAGTGCCGCAAGGTGGCCGGTACGGGGGTCTTGGCCGTCGTGGAGGGGCGCCGCGGCAACCGCATGCGCGCCGTGGTCCTGCGCGCCGATATCGATGCTCTGCCCGTCGAGGAGCGCACGGGCGCCGAGTTCTCGTCCCTAACGTGCGGCGTGATGCACGCCTGCGGCCACGACGTACATGCGGCCGTGCTCTACGGCGTGCTTTGCTCGCTTGCCGCCGAGCGCGACTTCGAGGGCACGCTGATAGGTCTGTTCCAGCCCGGCGAGGAGTGCAACCCGGGCGGTGCGAGCATGGTGCTGGCCGAAGATCCGTTCGCCGCATACGACGTTGCGGCGGTCATCGGCGAGCATGTCGACTCGACGTTGGAGGTGGGTCAGGCGGGCTTCTGCCCCGGACGCTTCATGGCCTCGAACGACGAGCTGCGCATCCGCGTCGACGGACGCGGCGGCCACGCCGCCATGCGCGGCGATCTGCACGACCCCGTCGAGGCGCTGTGCCGCATGACGCTGCGCATGCTCGACCTGAATACGTCGCAGTGCGTGGTGTCGGTGGGACGGTTGGAGGCCGACGGCGCTACGAACGTCATACCCGATACGACGCGTGCCGAGGGCACCATGCGCAGCTTCGACGAGGATGTGCGCCGCATGACGTGGGAGCGTCTGCGCCGCGCGGCGGCCGAGGTGGGCGAGCAGTGCGGCGTGGCGATCGAGGTCGACATCGACCGCGGATACCCATGCGTCGTGAACGATATCGCGCTGACCTACGAGTCGATGCTCGTGGCCGCGGGCGAGGGGATCGAGGTACGCGAGTTGCAGCCGCGCGCCACGGCCGAGGATTTCGGCTACTATACGCAGCGTTATCCGTCGCTGTTCTACCGTCTGGGCGTGGGAAGCGCTGCGGGGCGGTCGCATACGTCGGCTTTCCTGCCCGACGAGAGGGCTATCGCCGTGGGCGTGCGCCTGATGCGGAGCATAGCTCTGCATGTATTAAACAAATAATTGAAAATGAGTAGAAGAAGAAATAACAGAAAAAACGGCGACGAGCGTCGCCGCAACGAATCGGAGCACCGCACGACAGACCGTGCAGCGTTCATAGCCGAGCTGCTGCGCGAGTTTCCCGACCGCAAGTTCTCGCTCAAACAACTGGCCTCGGCCTCGGGCGGCAACGACCGCGAGGGGCGTGCAGCGACGGCCGAGATCCTCGTGCGCATGGTCGACGAGAGGTTCGTCGAGGAGTGTTCGCGCGGACGCTACCGTCTGTCGACGGGCAGCCGTCCCGAGTTGGAGGGTACGGTAAGTACCGTCTCGTCGGGTGCGATCTTCGTCCGTGTGGAAGGCGCCGAGGAGGATATCTACGTCAGCCGCCGCCATGCGCACAATGCGCTCGACGGCGATACGGTCAGGGTGGTCATCCTCAAACGCCGCCGCGACGGCTCCTCGCCCGAGGGTGCGGTCGTCGGCATCGTGCGGCGCAGCGGCAAGACCTATGTGGGCGTGGCTTCGCTAACCAACACATCGATCTTCGTCACGCCCGACTCGAAGCGCATCGCCGTCGACATACACCTCTCCAAGAAGCTCTATTCCGACGTGCGCGACGGCGACAAGGTGGCCGTGCGCATCGTATCGTGGGACGAGGGCACGCGCCTGCCCGAGGGCGAGATCGTCGATATACTGGGTCCGGCGGGCGATAACGACACTGAGATGCACGCCATTCTGGCCGAGTACGATCTGCCTTACCGTTTCGACGAGGAGGTAGCGGCGGCGGCCGAGGCCATGCGCGGCGAGATAACGGACGAGGAGCGCGCCTCGCGCCGCGACTTCCGCGGCGTGACCACATTCACGGTCGACCCGGCCGATGCCAAGGACTTCGACGACGCGCTGTCGATCCGCAAGACGGGCGACGGCGTATGGGAGGTCGGCGTACATATCGCCGACGTGACGCACTACGTCACGCCCGGCTCCGTGATCGATGCCGAGGCCGCCGAGCGCGGTACGTCGGTATATCTGGTCGACCGCACCGTTCCGATGCTGCCCGAGCGCCTCTCCAACGAGCTGTGTTCGCTGCGCCCCCACGAGGAGAGCCTCTGCTTCTCGGCCGTCTTTACCCTCGACGAGAATCTCGAAATACGCGACGAGTGGTTCGGCCGCACGGTGATATACTCCGACCACCGCTTCTCGTACGAGCAGGCACAGCAGGTCATCGAGACCTGCCGCGGCGAATACGCCGAGGAGATTACGACTCTGAACCGTCTTGCCGAGGGGCTGCGCCGCGAGCGCTTCCGCCACGGCGCCATAGCTTTCGAGCGCGACGAGGTGCGCTTCAAGCTCGACGAGCACGGCCACCCCATAGGCGTCTACGTCAAGGAGCAGAAGGAGGCCAACCGCATGATCGAGGAGTTCATGCTGCTGGCCAATAGGCGTGTGGCCGAGTTTTGCGGCCGCCGCATGCAGAACGGCCGCCGCGTGCAGCGCACTATGGTCTACCGCGTCCACGACGAGCCTAACGAGGAGAAGCTGACCCGTTTCCGCGAGTTCATCACGCGCTTCGGCTATTCGTTCCGCGCCTCCAAGGGTCGCGCCGTGGCCAAGCAGATGAACCGTCTTATGGGCGAGGTGCACGACCGCCCCGAGGCCAACGCCATTACGACGCTCGCTGTCCGCAGCATGGCCAAGGCGTTCTATACCACCGACAACATAGGCCATTACGGATTGGCCTTTCCCTACTATACGCACTTCACTTCGCCCATACGCCGCTATCCCGACATGATGGTGCACCGGCTTCTGGCGCACTACCTTGCGGGCGGCAAGTCGGCCGACAAACACTCGTTGGAGGAGATGTGCGCATACGCCTCCGACCGTGAGATCGTCGCCTCGGAGGCCGAGCGCGCCAGCATCAAGTACAAGATGGTCGAGTTCATGCGCGACAAGATCGGGCAGGAGTTCGACGGCTGCGTATCGGGCATATCGGAGTGGGGCATATTCGTCGAGCTGAACGATACTCATGTCGAGGGCATGGCCTTTCTGCGCGACATCGAGGACGACTTCTACCGCTTCGACGAGGCGCGTTACGAGGTCGTAGGCCGGGCTCACGGCCGCACCTTCACGCTGGGCACCCCCGTCAGGGTGCGTGTCAAGTCGGCCGACCTGCGTCGCCGGACGTTGGATTTCGAAATCGTACTCTGAGTATGAACGCACTCAAACCAATATATGAAAAGTGCCTGCAACGCGAGTCGCTGACGCGCGAGGAGGCCTATATGCTTTACGACCGTGCGCCGCTGCACGAGCTCTGCGAGACGGCCGACATGCTGCGCCGCGAGACGGTCGACGACGAGACGGTCGTCACGTGGCAGATCGACCGCAATGTCAACATAACCAATGTCTGCATCTCGGGCTGCCGCTTCTGCAACTTCCACTGCAAGCCGCACCAGACCGAGCGGGCGTTCATTACCACACTCGCCCAGTATCGCGAGAAGATCGACCGTGCGCTCGAATTGGGCGCCGACCAGCTGCTGTTGCAGGGCGGGCTGCATCCGCGTCTGGGCATCGACTTCTACGAGCAGCTGCTGCGCCGCTTGAAGGAGATGTATCCGACGCTGCGGCTGCATGCGCTCGGCGCACCCGAAGTGGCGCATATAGCGCGCATCAGCTCGCTTTCCACGCGCGAGACGTTGCGGCGGCTCGTGGCCGCGGGGCTCGACTCGCTGCCCGGAGCAGGTGCCGAGATCCTCTCGGACGATGTGCGCCGGCGCATCGCGCCTGCCAAGCCCTCTGCCGAAGAGTGGATACGCGTCATGCACGAGGCGCACGAGATGAACCTGCCCACGTCGGCCACGATGATGTACGGACATGTCGAGACGCCGCATCAGAGGGTGGATCACCTTCTTGCCATACGCGACTTGCAGGCGCGCTGCCCCGAGGGCAACTACGGCTTTCTGGCATTCATACCGTGGGTGTTCTGCTCGACGGGCACCGAGCTCGAAGCCCAGGGTGTACATTCGCACTTCTCCTCTACGGAGTATCTGCGTATTATCGCCGTGAGCAGGCTGCTGCTCAACAATATAAAGAATATACAGGCTTCGTGGCTTACCGTCGGCAAGCAGACTGCGCAAATGGCGCTTCGCAGCGGCGCCAACGACATGGGATCGATCATGATCGAGGAGAATGTCGTCTCGTCTGCCGGTGCCCGCAACCGCTTCGACGCCGAGGGAATCAAGTCCGCGATCCGCGAAATGGGCTTCACGCCCCGCCTGCGCGACCAGCTCTACCGCTTCCGCGATATCGGGTTATAGCAGTACTGGCGGCGGGCGCAGAGCCCGATATGTCCATAATGGCTGGGGCATGCAACATAATAGGCTGTCGGACAAGTGTCTGACAGCCTATTATATATATGTTTATCTGTCGGCCGAGCCTATCGGTTGGGCGTATCCCATTTCTTGGTTTCGGTGCGGACGATTTCGAGCGTCTTGTCGCCGGCCTGCATGCGGAAGTCGCCCTTTTCGAGGATCCACTTGCCGTCGTAGCCTACGAATGCGAGGTCGGAGCCCTTGATGCGCAGCTCGACGGTCTTCGTCTGTCCCGGTTGCAGCTCGATCTTCTCGAATGCGCGCAGACGGCGGTTGTCGGGCGAGAGCGATGCCACCAGATCGCTGCCGAAGAGCAGCACGCTCTCCTTGCCGGCGCGGTCGCCGCAGTTGGTCACGTCGACGGCAAAGGTCAGCGTGTCGTCGGCCGTGAAGCTGCTCTTGTCGACGCGGAAGTTGTCGTATGCGAATCGGGTGTAGCTCAGACCGTAGCCGAATGCCCACTGTACGGCTACCTGCGCATCGTAGTTGTATGCTCCCTCCATCTGCTTGCCTATATGCTCGCAGGGCTTGTAGTCGTAGGTTATCAGCGAGTTGATCTCGCGAGGATAGGTAAACGGCAGCTTGCCGCTGAAATTGGCATCGCCCGAGAGCAGGTTGGCCAGCGCGTCGCCGCCGTAGTTGCCAGGCAGCATGACATCGACCACGGCCTTGGCCAGCGGCTCGATCTTTGCCACCAGACGCGGACGACCCTCGTTGAGGATCAATACGATAGGCTTTCCGGTGCGGGCGAGTGCCTCGACCAGTGCCGACTGGTTCTGCGAAAGTGTAAGGTCGGTCAGGTTGCCCGGAGTCTCGCAGTACGAGTTTTCGCCGATGCAGGCTACGATACAGTCGACATCGGCTGCTGCGGCCACGGCCTTTTCGATCTCGGGGGCGTTCTCGTCCCACCAGTTGCCCGACTGCGCGTATGTCACGCCGGCCTCGTAAACGACATTCTCGGCACCGAACTTCTCGGTCAGCGCTTCGAGTATCGTGTTGTACTGGGCTGCGCAGGCATCGGCCTTGTCGCCCTGCCATGAGTACGACCAGCCGCCGTTGAGCGTGCGCATCGAATTGGCGTTGGGGCCGGTCACGAGCAGCTTCGTACCCTTGGCCAGCGGCAGTATGCCGTCGGCGTTTTTAAGCAGCACGAGCGACTCTTCGGCGGCCTGCAACGCTGCTGCGGCATGCTCCTCGCTGCCGAAGAGCGGGAACTCCTCCACCTCGTAATAGGGCTTCTCGAAGAGGTTGAGCCGGTATTTGAGGCGCAGGATGCGGCGCACGGCGTCGTCGATGCGGCTCATCGGCACTTCGCCCTCCTCGACGAGCTCTTTGAGCAGCGTGCAGAATTTCCAGTCGTAGGGATCCATCGACATGTCGATACCGGCATTTATCGCGAGCTTGATCGCCTCCTTCTTATCCTTGGCGATGTGGTCGCGCGTGTAGAGGTTGTTGATGTCGGCCCAGTCGGTTACGATCATACCGTCCCAGTCGAGACCCTCTTTGAGCCATACGGTCAGCAGCTCGTAGTTGGCGTGCATCGGCAGACCGTTGTTCATCGACGAGTTGACCATAAGCGAGAGCGCTCCCGCCTTTGCCATTTCGAGATAGGGCGCGAAGTGCTTCTCGCGCAGGTCCTGAACGGTTATCGACGACGGCGTGCGGTCCTTGCCGCTGACCGGAACGCCGTAGCCCATGTAGTGCTTCATGCAGGCTGCGACATGGCTGTCGTCGACATGGTTGGGGTCGTCGCCCTGAAATCCGAGCACGGCCTCGCGTCCCATTTCGGCATTGAGGTAGCAGTCCTCGCCGTAATTCTCCCACATGCGCGGCCAGCGCGGGTCGCGGCCGAGGTCTACGACGGGAGCGTATGTCCACGGAATGCTGCCCGCCTTGGTCTCGTAGGCCGATATGCGGGCACCCTCGCGCGTGAGTGCGCGGTTGAACGTGGCACCCATGTTCACACCCTGCGGGAAGAAGGTTCCGCCCAGCGTATAGGTCGTGCCGTGTATCTGGTCGACGCCGTAGATGCAGGGTATGCCGATCGACTCCATGGACTTCTCCTGTATGCGGCGGATGATGCGATACCATGTCTGTGGCGTCTGTGCGACGCTGGCCGGGACGTTGAGTATCGAACCGACCTTATACTTGCCGATTACCGTGTCGAGCATCGCCTCGTCGAGCTGGAATCCCTCGGCGTTGACGATCGACATTATGCGCATGTAGATCGACATCATCAGCTCCTGCGTCATGCCGCCCGAGAGGTCGAACTCCTTCTCTACGCCGTATTTTTCGAGCAGACGCACTATGTCCTCCTTCGTCGCGCTTCGAGGATCGAGTCCGGCGAAGGGGTTGACCCGCTTTTGGAGCAGATCTATCGACAGCTCGCACATCTGTCCCACCTTCTCTTCGAGGGTCATCTTGCGCAGGCGCTTCTCGATCTGTCTCTCTATTTTTTCGTCGCGCGGGATCGAGGGCGCGGCGATAGCTGCGGCCGAGCTCAGCAGAGATGCGACGGCGCAGCATAATAACAACTTTGTTTTCATAGCCCTTACTTCGTGTTTGGGTGTTATAAAATAGGCTTTGTAGCGTCGCCGCATAGCGGCTCCGCATATATTTCCTCCCCTCCGTTCGCTCCGACACCCGCCGATAGCGGGTGCCGGAGGATACGGGGAGCAGGCAGTCTGAGATCGCTTCTATCTATCGTCTCAGCAGATCGAGCGTCTGCGCGGGTGCGAGTATGTCGCCCGTGGAAGCGGTCGAGCCTTCGACGTCGATGTTTATTCTGCGGCGGATGTCATCCGACGAGGCGCCTACGAGAAGCTCGTAGCTGCCGGGAGCTACCACCCATGCCGACTGCTCGGCCGAGAACGAAGCCAGATCGCCGCAATCGAACGTAAGGCGGATATGCTGCGACTCGCCGGGCTTCAACTCGCCGGTCTTGGCGAATGCCTTCAACTCCTTCTCGGGTTTGTCGGCCTCTTTGCGGTCGGGTGCCGATGCGTAGAGCTGCACGACCTCCCTGCCGGCATGCGAGCCGGTGTTGGTTATCTCGATGTCGACCTCGACTCTCTCGCCGTCGCGCGTTACGACGGGCTCCGAGTATTCGAAGGCGGTGTACGAGAGGCCGTAGCCGAAGGGATACGACACCTGCTTGCCGAATGTGTCGAAGTAGCGGTAGCCGACGTATATGTCCTCCTCGTATTCCGTGAAGTCGACGTTTCTTACGGTGTTCTGCTTGGTGCCGCTGTTGGTGATGTCGACGCTGGCCGTCATGTCGACGGGGAAGTTGTGCGACGAGGCGGCATCCTCGAACATCACGGGGAATGTCATCGTGAGCTTGCCCGAGGGCGAAGCCTTGCCTGCCAGCACATCGGCGACGCTGTTGCCGCCCTCCTGTCCCGCCTGCCATGCGCAGAGTATGGCGTCGGGCAGCTGCTTCCACGATGCGGTCTCGATCACGCCGCCGATGTTGAGCACGACGACCACGCGCTTGCCGGCGTCATGGAATGCCTTGCAGGTGCTTTCGAGCAGCTGCATCTCCTCGCGCGTGAGGTCGAAGTCGGCCTTCTTGCGGTCGAGGAACTCGCCCGAGGTGCGGCCGAGCGTTACCAGCGCCACGTCGTTATCGGCTGCCAGCGATTGCAAGCGTGCAGCCGGAATCGTCATCTCCGCGGGTCGCGGCAGCGGCATGAACATCGCGAAGCGGTTGGTGCTGTCGGGGCGGTTGCGCAGCCTCTCGGCGGCGATGTGGGCCTCGTATTCGCTCTTCAAGTCGCCGTCCAGCTCATAGCCCGCCTGTCGCAGTCCGTCGAGCAGCGATACGGTGTAGGCGCGGTTGACGTTGCCCGAGCCCGTACCGCCGGCGATGAAGTCGTAAGAGGTGCATCCCAACAGCGCTATGCGCTTTACGTCGCCCGCGAGCGGAAGCGCCCCGTTGTCGTTCTTCAACAGCACCATACCCTCCGTCGCGCTGCGGCGCGTAACGGCGGCATGCGCTTCGAGGTCGGGTTTGTTCGAGTACTCGTAGCCGCGGAAACGGGGCGTGCGCACGATCATTTCGAGTATGCGCTTCACGTTGCGGTCGAGCACCGCCTCGTCGAGAGTACCGTTCTCGACGCCCTCTACGATCTGCTCGTACTGCTTGTCCGTACCCGGTTGCAGCATGTCGTTGCCGGCGATCATCTGTGCTCCGGCATCCTTGCCGCCGAACCAGTCGGTCATGACCATGCCGCCGAAGCCCCACTCGTCGCGCAGCAGCGCTGTGAGCAGCTCGGGGTTCTCCGAGGTATATATTCCGTTGAGGTAGTTGTACGACGACATTACCGTCCACGGATCCGACTCCTTGACGGCGATCTCGAAGCCTTTGAGATAGAGCTCCCTGAGGGCGCGCTG
This sequence comes from Bacteroidales bacterium, assembly GCA_910574205.1. GTDB lineage: Bacteria > Bacteroidota > Bacteroidia > Bacteroidales > Rikenellaceae > Alistipes. Next base: position 40,626 of record CAJSYJ010000004.1, on the reverse strand, counting down.
CGATACGCGGGCATCGTTGCCCATGCGGTTGGTCTCCTGATTGTTGACCGCGAAGTGCTTGATCGAGGTGCCCACGCCGTTGCTCTGCACGCCGCGCACGTATGCGGCGGCTATCTTGCCCGATACGAGCGGATCTTCCGAGTAGTACTCGAAGTTGCGGCCGCACAGCGGGTTGCGGTGCAGGTTCAGGGCCGGTGCCAGCAGCACGTCGGCGCCGTATTCGAGCACCTCCTCGCCGATAGCCTTACCTACGCTCTCGACCAGCTCCGAGTCCCATGTCGACGCCAAAAGCGTACCTATGGGGAAGTGGGTGCAGTAGTATGTCGCCTCGTCGTTCTCGCGCGTGGGGTTGATGCGCAGGCCGGCGGGGCCGTCTGCCAGCACCACGGCCGGTATTCCCAGACGCTCTATGGGGTAGGTCGTGCCGGCGGCTCCCGGGACGAGGTTGCGGGTCTCTCCGACTACGGCGTTGTCGCCCGTGTGTCCGGCCATGCCGGTGCCCACGACCAGATGCGCCTTCTCTTCGAGGGTCATCGCTGCGACCACATCGTCGATCGACGACTCTCCCAGACGGGGAGTCGACGGCGCGCATGCCGCGGCCGCAGCCGCGAGCAGCGCTATGGTTATCGTCTTCATCATCGTCGCATGATTATTTGAAGAGCATGGGCAGGAACTCGGTAAGGTATATACGCCAGTTCTTCCATATATGTCCCTCGCCGGTCTCGTAATAACCGTACTCGTATCCCTTCTCGTCGAGCATCTTGCGGTAGTCGGCGTTGGCCTTGAAGAGGAAGTCCTTGTCGCCTATGGCGATCCAGTACAGAGCGGGCTTCTTGGCGAACTGCACGGCCAGCTTCTCTTCGAGGTTGTCGTATATGGGCGACTTGACGTTCTTGTCGGGCATGATCGCGGCCGAGAAGAGACCTACGTAGTCGAACATGTCGGGATACTCCTTAGAGATGTGCATCGAGTGGTAGCCGCCCATCGACAGACCGGCTATGGCTCGCGACTGCTTCTTGGCTATGGTGCGGTAGGTCGAGTCGATGAACTTCACTACGTCGGGGAATGCCGTCTCGAACGAGCCCTCCATGGTCTTGGGCAGCTGGATGCTGGGTGCGGCATATCCCAGAGACGACTCGCCCGGTGCGGCCTGCAATGCCGCGTTGCCGTTGGTCATGACGACGATCATCGGCTCGGCCTTGCCCTGCGCGATGAGGTTGTCGAGTATCTGCGTCGCGCGGCCCAGCTCGCTCCATGCGTTCTCGTCGCCTCCCATGCCGTGCAGCAGATAGAATACGGGGTAGCGCTTGTTGCCCTTCTCGTATCCGGCGGGAGTGTAGACAGTCAGACGGCGCTGCATGCCGAGGGCGGGGCTGTCGTACCATACCTTCGATACGGTGCCGTGGGGCACGTCGGCGATCTTGTAGAGGTCGGCACGGTCGCCGCCGATGATGAATACGTTAGTAACGCTCGCCACGTCGCGAATGGTGTATACGTTGCTCGGATCGTTGATTCTCAGACCGTCGACGATGAACGTATAGCTGTACAACTCGGGCGCGAGCGGCTCGGGGGTCGTAAACTGCCATACGCCGTCGGTCTGCGTGAGCTGTGCTACGCCCGGGGCGTCGAACTTGCCGTAGGGGGTCTCGATCTTCTGCGTAGGCAGGAAGTCGCCCGTTACCTCGACGCGTGAGGCCTCGGGTGCTTTGAGACGGAACGTTACGGTGTTGTCTTCATGGATCTCGGGCGAGACTACGGGTGCTACGCCCCAGAGCGCCTGCTGTGCGCAGGCCAGCGAACAGGTCAGCAGCATGGCTGCCGAGAGAAAGATTTTTTTCATATCGATCTTGTAATTTATGGTTATCGTTTATCCCGACAAGGTTCCGTGCGGAGTCAAGCCGCACGGAACCTTATGGAGATCTGTCTATCCCGTTTTTAGTTGAACGCCTCTCCCACTTTCTTTACGATCTTGGGGGTGCAGGCAGCCCAGAATGTCCAGTCGTGTGCGCCGTTGCGCTCGATCCACTCGTGCTCGACGTTGATCGACGACAGACCGTCGTGGTATCCCTTGGCCGACTGATAGAGGAAGTCCTGCAAGCCGATCTCGATCGTGATGCCGGGCAGCTCGGCCGTGGGCTGCATCGTGTAGAGGTTGGGTGCTCCCTCGACGTATGTCGCCGGGCTGCACGCATATACGTAGCAGAACATCTCCTGGTGCAGGAAGCCGTAGTAGAGCGATCCGTAGCCGCCCATCGACAGACCGGCTATGGCGCGCGATCCCTTCTCGGCCTTGACCTTGTAGGTGCTCTCGATGAAGGGTATGAACTCGTCGAAGAAGTAGGTCATGTAGTTGATGCCGTTGCCCGAGTAGTTGTCGCAGTAGAATGCGTTCTGGCCGTCGGGGCAGCCGTTGGGGCATACGATAATCATCTCCTTGCCTCCGCCTGCGGCATAGGTGCTGGCGTAGGGGTTTACCAGACCCTGACGCATCCAGTCGTTGTTGTTGCTGTCGGCGCCGTTGAGCAGGTAGAGCACGGGAAAGGTCTTTTCGTTGTCGTAGCTCTTGGGCAGGTAGATCGAGTAGTTGATCTCCTTGCCCAGTACGGTGCTGTTCATCGTCTGGTCGTAGAGCTCGATGCCGGTGCCTTGCAGCAGCGTGACGAACTTGATGTTGGTCTCGGTGAGCGTACCGTTGGTAACGGTGCCGTCGGCATTCATCGTCAGCATGGTCATTAGACCGCTGCCCGAGAAGTTGTAGAGCTTGCCGCCCTCCATGCCGTCGACGACCGAGACCGTGATCTTGCCGCCGGCCATGAGGAACTCTTTTTTGCCCTCGGCGTTGACCAGATAGCTTCCCCAGCTCCAACCGCCCCACTCCTGAGGCATCTGGGCGCCCGAGGCGATCGACAACGCCTCCTGAGCATTGTCCTTGACGGTGTATTCGCCCGCCAGCGCTGCCGGGTCGAGGTTCTCGACGTTGATGGTCTCCAACATGGCTGCATCTTTGCCGTCGGGGTCGCTGATCGTAAAGGCATACTTCGATACGCCCGGAACAACGCCCGTTACCTGTCCGCTCTGGTCGGTGATGTATACCGGCGTTACGGTCAGAACGGCGGTATAGCCGCTGGCTTCGGGATCGTCTACGCCGATCTCGAACGATATCGCACCGCGGAAATGCACCTTGACATACTCGCCGCCTGCGGTTTGGAGCATGCCGTCGATGTCATAGCTGTCCGTGCCGATCATCGTGACGTTCACGTCGCCGCTCGCGAGCGGCGTCTCGCCCTCGGCCGTGATGACCTTGGCCGCGGCCTGCATCGCTCCGGTTACCGCCCCGGCGACGGTGTAGGTACCCGTTTGAAGCACCCACTCGCGGCTGCCGAAGCCTATTTCGAGAGCATTGCCCTCGGCATCGGCAAGGGTCATATTGAGCACCTTGATGCCCTTCGGAAGTTTATCTGTCGACTGCTCCGTAACCTCCGTGAAACGGTAGCGGTCGAAATCGTAGCGACCCGTCAGATCGTCCAGCGATTCCTCGCAGGCTCCCAGCAGAACGGCTGCCAGCAGCATCCATAACGAAAATATCTTTTTCATAATCATTCTATGCGGTTATATGTTTACCAGAGATCGTTCTGGTGCATGTTGGGGTTGACTTGAAGCTCTTTCTGCGGAATGGGCAGCAGCTTGTGCTTGGGCTGGAATCCGTAGTTGCTGTTGCTGGCTATCGTCTCCCGACCCTTGGTCGTGTATCCGGGAATCTCCTTGCCCTGCTGTGCCAGCGCCTGCTCGGCATCGCCCCAGCGGACGAGATCCTGGAAGCGTACGCACTCCATGAAGAGCTCCAACCGCTTCTCCTTCTTCACGTCGTCCATCGTGACGGCAGCCAGCGGAGCCAGTTGCGCGCGCGAACGTATCCTGTTGACATACTCCTTGGCCAGACCCTTCTTGTCGCCGCTCTGTACGTGCGCTTCGGCCGCCAGCAGCAGCACCTCGGCGTAACGCATCACGCGCAGGTTGATGTACTGGAATCCCTGGAAGTACGATGCGTCGATGATGCAGTCGCTCTTCAATGCGCGGTTCTTCCAGAGGAAATAACCCTCGTGGCCGATGAGCGTCTCGCCCGGCTTGATGGTGATGCCGTAGTCGGCCATCTGGTCGTATGTGCGCAGCGTGCTGTTGAGACGGTAGCCGTCGGCGCCCTCGCGCTCGACGAATGCGTCGTATACCTCCTTGCGCGGGTTCATGAAGCCGTAGGTGCCCCATGCGATCTCATCCTTGGCCGCTCCGGTGGGGTCGTTGAACATCGATGTGCGCCAGCCGATCATCAGATAGGTCATCGTGAACTGCGTCCATGTCTGCTCGGGGTCGTTGCGCTTCTGAACCTCCAACATAGACTCGCAGCTGCCGTTGCACTCGGCATGCAGCAGCTTGTCCAGCTCGCCCTGATAAAGGTCGTATTTGTCCGAAGCGATCACCTTGTCGAGAATCTCGGCTGCCTCGTCCCACTTCTGCTGGAAGACATAGGCCTTGCCCAGCATGGCCTGGGCCACCTCGCGTGTTATGCGGATACCTGTCTCGGCATCCTCCTTGTTCGACTTCGAGGGGAGTATATCCATGTCGATAGCATCGTTGAGGTCCTGCTCGATGAAGCTCCACAGAGCTTCGGGGGTGCTGTTCGACTTGCGGTACTCGTCAGAACCGAGCAGATGATCCACTTTGGGTGCCGTACCGTAGTAGGTAACCAGCTGGAAGTGCGCCCATGCGCGGAAGAAATGCGCCTCGGCTACGGCACGCTGCTTGGCCGCCGTGTCGGGCTCCATGAACGTGAGGATCAGGTTGGCATTGTATACTATGGTATACAGACCCGAGTAGAGGTCGCGTACCATGGTGTTGTCGGTGTTGAACGAGAACTCGTTGAGCTGCTCCATTTCGAGGTTGTCGCCTCGGCTGCCGCCGCCGCAATATACGTCGTCCGAGAGCAGGTTGCTTATCATGAACCAGTTGTAATATACCCCTCCCCATGCGTTGTAGAGGTTGGCAAGGGCACGCAGGGCGTCTTCATCCGTTTTATAACCCTCTTCCTGACCGCCCATGTCGCCGTGCTTGGGAATATCGAGCCTGTCCTCGCACGAAGTGGCCGAGAGCAGGGTAATGAATCCCATAAGGCAGATAACTATATGTTTTGCTTTCATTGTGCGTTTCGTTTTTGGTTAGAATTGTATGTTGACACCTACTACGACCTTCTTCGAGGTGGGGTACGAACCCTTGTCGACACCCATACCTGCCGTGGCCGTGGCCGCTACCTCGGGGTCGAAGCCCGGATACTTGGTAAACGTGAAATAGTCTTCCAGCGAGCAGTATACGCGCAGGTTGCTGATGAAGATCTTCTCGGTCAACCTCTTGGGGAACGTGTAGCCCAGCTGTATCTGCTTGATCTTGAAGAACGAACCGTCAAAGATCATAGCGTCCGAATAGAGATACTTGCTCATCTCCTCGGCGTCTGCCGCGGGCACCGTGCCGCCCTTGTTGGTGGCCGTCCAGCGGTTGTCGTAGAAGACCTCCTTCAAGCGGTTCGACTTGGGATAGTCGGGACGGCTGATGCAGTTGAACACGTCGTTGCCCTGCGAGCCGGTTCCGAATACCGTAAGGTCGATGCCCTTCCATGCCGCCGTCAGCGTGATACCGTAGGTAAAGTCGGGAATGGCGTCGCCGATGTATGTCATGTCGTCGTCGTCGATCTTGTCGTTCTTGCCGATGTTGTGGAACGTGGGCTCTCCGGTCTCGGCATCTACGCCGGCGAACTTGTAGCCGCGGAAGTAGTAGACGGGATAGCCCGGCTCGAAGAACGTAATGGTCGTGGTGTGGAAGTTCACGCCCGGCAGACGGTCGAGCGACGGGTCGATATAGGTTACCTTGTTATTGAGTGTGGCGATGTTGCCGCGGACGCTGTAAGAGAAGTCGCCCACGTTGTCGCGCCAGCCCAGATCGATCTCCCAACCCTTGTTGCTTACCTTGCCGGCATTCATCGGCGAGGTGGTTCCGCCGATAATGAGCGAGGGCTTGGTACCCGATACCAGAAGGTCCTTGGTCTTCTTCTCGTAGTAGTCTACGCTCAGGGTCAGACGGTCGCGGAAGAAGCGTGCGTCGATACCGAAGTCGAGCTGCTCCGAGGTCTCCCATTTGAGCTTGGCGTTACCCATCGAGGTGGGGCCTGCGCCGGTTATGTAGTTGTTGCCCGGGACGAACGGATAGAGGCCGCCCAGAGTCATGTTGGTGCTGTACAGGTATCCGCCCAGAGCCGCAAGGCTACCGTTCTGTCCCCAGCTGGCACGTATTTTCAGGCTGCTTACCACGTCTCTTGCAGGCTCGAAGAAGTTCTCGTTTGAGATCATCCAGCCGGCCGACACTGCGGGGAAGTAACCCCAGCGGTTCGAGGCGGGCAGCTGCGAGAGGTCGGCTGCATCGGCACGCAGCGATGCCTGAATCATGTACTTGCCTGCGAAGTCGTAGCCGATACGGCCGAAGTACGAGAGCTTGGCGCCTACGGTCTCCTCGCCGCTCACGCCCTTGGTGGCCGAAGCCGAGCCGAAGTTGAGGAAGTAGAAGAGCGGGTCGTTCTTCTTCACTGCATCCTCGCCGTTGGCCGAGAGGCTGCCGCCTACGTAGTTGTATATGCTCTCCTGGAACGACATACCGATCATGGCGTTGATGTTGTGACGGCCGAACTGGCGGGCGTATGTCGCGAAGTTCTCCCACTGGTAGTAGATCGTGGTCGATGACTGGGCGTTGTGGCTTACGTAGTCGCGGTTCTGCGTTACGTTGCCGTAGAAGGGCAGATCGGTGGTCGACGACTTGGCGCCCGAGAGACGGTAGCCCAGACGCGAGGTAATGGTCAGACCCTTGACGGGCTTGAAGTCGGCGAAGATCGAGCCGTTGACGTTGAAGCCGCCGCTCTTGCTGATGTTGTTGTCGCGCATTACCAGCGGGTGATAGTTCTCGCCGGTGTAGAACTCCGATGCGGCGTAGTAGTTGCCGTTCTCGTCCTGCAACAGGTGCTTGCCGTTGTTGAGCGCCGTGAGCATGTGCATAGGCAGGTTCTCATAAGTGTAAGTACTGGGCGTTATCGGGTCGAGCATCAGCGTGGCGGCCAGAAGGCTGCCGTACTCGTTGTTCGACGATACGCTGCGCACGTCGTACTTCTCGATCTGGTTGGTGGTGCCCACCTTCAACCAGCTCTTGATCTCGTACTCGGCGTTGATCGCCGCCGTCAGACGCTTGTAGCTGTCGGCGTCGCCGCGGACGATACCGTTGTTGTTCATGTACGACAGCGACAGATAGTAGTTGCCGCGCTCGTTGCCGTTTGTGAACGATATGTTGTGCTTCTGCATGTTGCCGCCGCCGAACGCCACGTCTGCCCAACTGGTGTTGGTCACGCCGTCCCATGACGAGAGCAGCTTGTCGAGCTTGATCTCGCCCGACTCGACCATATAGTCGATATACTGCTCGGCGTTGAGCATCTGCGGAAGACGTGCCACCGACTGCGACGTCCACTGGAAGTCGTAGCTGATCTTGCCCTGACCGGCCTTGCCGCGCTTGGTCGAGATAAGAACGACGCCGTTACCTGCCTCGGCACCGTAGATAGCGGCCGAAGCGGCATCTTTGAGCACCTCCATAGAGGCTATGTCGTTGGGGTCGATACCGCTGATGTCCGACAGACGCACGCCGTCCACGACGAAGAGCGGGTTAGAGCCGACGTTCGACGAGTAACCGCGCACGCGGATAGTCGGCGACGAACCGGGAGCGGCCGAAGTCTGGATGATCTGCACGCCGGCCGTCTTGCCCTGCAATGCCGACTGGGCATTGGTAATGGTACGGTTCTGCATATCCTCGGGCTTTACCTGAGAGATTGCGCCCGTTACCGAGCTCTTCTTCTGCACGCCGTAACCTACGACCACGACATCGTCGAGGCGGTTGTCCTCCTCGCGAAGCGTCACGTCGTGCTGGCCTGGCGTTGCGGCCACCTCCTGATTCTGGTAGCCCAAGAAGGTAAACAGCAGGGTAGCACCCTGATTGACCTGCATACGGTAGCGTCCGTCCGCGTCGGTGGTGGTACCGTTGGACGTACCCTGCTCAATGACGCTGGCGCCGATCATCGGACCATTGGCGTCGGTCACCTGCCCCCAGACCTCTACCTTGTTCTGCGCCAGCAGCATCGATACGGGCGCCAACAGGAAAAGCGTCGCAAGGAGCAACATCCTTGTAGAATTTTTTTTCATGCTTTTAGTTTTAGGTTATTGAATTGTTTCCGGTGCTTATATACCGATTTGCCAATGCCGGTGCCTCGGCTCTCTCCGACTGCCGCTGCGACGTCTCGCGCCGCTATGCGGTTCTGCGTCCGGTCGGGATTATCCTGCGAACGGAAGCCGGGTCGCTCGGCTCCGGATTCGGCAAAGGGTATATAATCGCCTTGTCTTTATGCTTTCAAGCCCCGGCGGGGCGAAATGCTTCGCCGCCGGGGCGTAGTCGCCGTCGTCAGAATCCGCGCGTGGGGAACGATCTTACCACTTCGAGCAGCTCTTTGTCGTGGTTGTTGAGCACGCGGCACTCGTTGTCGAAGTACATCGTGGCTCCGCTCTGCGGCGTATATGCCTCCCATGCGGGCAGACTCTCGACGCCGGGGTTGCCCGTGCGGGCGAAGTTGAGCCATGCGTCGCTCATCTTGTCGGCCAGCGCCTGCGCCTCGCTGCCGCCGCCCGTCATCGAGGCGTGGCGCTCGGTGTTGTCGAATACGAAGGGTATCTCCATGCAGTGCGTGCTGCGCAGCATGCCGTCCATGACGGGCGACTCCCAGCCGAAGAGATACATATATACGGGTGCGCCCTGCTGTGCGGCTTTCAGACGAGCCTGCTCCACGGCGCCGGGACGGAATACGAAGTCGATGTCCACGAGATCCTTGGGCTGGTAGTCGGGATATGCCTTGCGCAGCGCCGCGAGAAACTCGTCGGTGCGCTCGCCGTATTTCTTTCTGAGAACCTCTACGGCCTGCTCCTCGGTTACGGTGCGGAAGAAAGGCACGTAGGTGCTTGTCGTGAACTCGTGGAGCGTGGTGCCCACCAGCAGCGGAATGTCGCGGCTCTGCTCGGGTGCCTGCGGATCGAAGGGCTGTGCGGGAAGCACATTGCCGTCGACCGTTGGCGCCCAGCCGAAGATAAAGGTCGATATGCCCTCCTTCTCGGCCTCGGCCCTGACCTGGGCTACGGCCTTCTCGCCGGCCGCGAGCAGCTGCTCGTAGGGTATGGTCTTCAACCGGTCGACCTGTGACGGGGTCAGACCCAGCCGGCGGAGCACTTCGGCGCCGATGCGTCGCGAATACTTGCTCTCCATCGTGCGGAGCATGGAGCCGCTCTGGACGATCGCCTTGTGGAAGAGTCCGGCCGCCGAGGGGGTAGCCATGAGCGTCGATACCTTGCCGCCGCCGCCCGACTGGCCGAATATGGTTACGTTGGAGGGGTCGCCGCCGAACGCCTCGATGTTGTCGTGCACCCATTGCAGTGCGGCCACCAGATCCAGAAGACCCGCATTGCCCGACGCTGCGTACTCCTCTCCGAAGTCCGAGAGGTCGAGGAAGCCCAGCACGTTGAGACGGTGGTTGAGCGTTACGACCACCGCATCGCCCTTGCGGGCGAGGTTGGCGCCGTCGTACGAGGGGAGCTCCTGCCCGCTGCCCGCAGCGTAACCGCCGCCGTGCAGCCAGACCATGACGGGGCGCTTCTTGCCGTCGGCCAGCGCCGGAGTCCAGATGTTGACCCTCAGACAGTCCTCGCCGGGATGTCCGTCGTCCCAGTCGAATGCGAACGAGTGCTCGTCGCTCTGCCAGCCTCCGCGCACGGCCTGCGGACATGTCGGCCCGTATGCGCGGCTGCTGCGTATGCCCTCCCACTTCTCGGGAGCCTGCGGCGGCATGAACCGCTCGGCGCGGGCGTAGGGTATGCCCTTGAATACATATAGATTTCCGGCGGCGTATCCGGCCACCTTGCCCGATTGCGTCGTCGCGACGGCCGTCTGCGACGACGCCTCGATCCGTGATGTCGTATCCGCCTCGGCGCTCTTGGTGCGTGCACCGCCGCTGCATGCGGAACAGAGCAGGGCGCACCCTGCCAGAAGGAGTTGAGTAGTAAGTTTCATAAGCGTGTAGATTTCAGGTAGGGCAAATGTACTCGTTTTTATCGTGACCGGCTTTGCCCTATATTCAAAAGAGTTGTTCGTTCAGTCCGAATGCGTTTCATGCGTTCAAAAATTTGTCAAATCGTTCAAATTATTCACGGTTTTGTCTCGATTTCGAATTATTATGCGTAACTTTCTGTTATGAAACCGCTCTACGGATGAACATGAAACTAACCAACTTACTTCTACTCGGGGCGTTGGCTCTGTCGGCGGCCTCGTGCGGGAGTGCCGGCCGCGTCGACGAGCAACGCGGTCAGACGGAGAGTACGCTCTTTTCCGAGGGCATCTCCAACCAGCAGGTAAAGGCTTTCGCCGAGGATGCGCAGGGGCATATCTGGATCGGAACGTTTCGCGGACTGAACAAGTACAACGCCCACGAGTACCAGCAATATTTCTGTACGGACGATTCGCTCAGTCTGCCCGACAACCAGATCCAGGATATGATGCTCGACTCGCGCCGGCGTCTGTGGGTGGCTACGGTCAACGGGCTGTGCATATATACCGACCGCGACGATTTCCGTCGCATACCGATTTGCGCGGACGACAAGAATGTCTTGCAGCTCATCGAGGACCGAACGGGAGAGGTATATGCCATGACCCGCGAACGGCTTTACCGTTGGGACGGGGAGTCGGAGAGGCTGGTCGAGCTGCTCGACGATCTCGACCCCTACAACACCTTCTGCGTGAAGTGCCATGTCGATTCCGACAACAGGATGTGGATGTTGAACGCCGGGAGCATGCGCTGCATGGAGCTCGAAACGGGGCGCGTGACCGATACCGTTCCGCTGAGCGATTTCACATACTACTCCTATCTGCACGACGGCCGTTATCTCTATCTGTCGGGGGCATCGTCATGCAGGATCTACGACACCTCCGAGCGGAGGTTCAGCGAGATTCCGGAGGCGATACGCAATCATCCGCTCTTCGACGAGTCCGATGTCGAATATATCCACCCCTATCTGGACGACTGCCTGCTCTTCAACACGGCCGTCCACGGCATGTTCTGCTACGACTTCGTGCGCGGTACGTTCATACATCAGGATGAGGCGGGATTTCCGTTCGAGGTGCCATCGTTCAAGATACGCCGGATGTTTACCGACTCGCAGCGCAACCTGTGGATCGGCTCCGAGGATCAGGGATATGAGGTGCGTTACCACTACAAGACCAACTTCAACAATAACAACTATCTATGCACCAGCTTGGAGAACAGGTCGGTGGTCTCGGTCGCGGCCGATGCGGAGTCGAATCTGTGGATATCCACGCTCCTGGACGGTCTGTACGTGTACGACTTCGGGCGGCAGCGGCTCGACAACATCCCCCTGAGCGAGCTGTTTCCCGGCGAGAAACATCGCAGGGTATATGTCAACCGTCTGCTGGCCGACAGCGACGGGGCGGTATGGATGACGGCGGTCAACAATCAGGTGCTGAAATGCCGCTACCGCGACGGCGGTTTGCAGATCGAGCAGCGGCATCATGTGTTCATGCCCATGTCCCTCGCGCAGGACAGCGGCGGTACGATATGGGTGGGTACGGCTGCCAACTATCTGCATGCGCTCTTGCCGGGGACGACGAGCTTCGTGCCGCTGCGCGTGCTGGACGGCGAGTTCTCGTTCATTCCCGATATGATGGCGCTCGGCGACGGCTCGCTGCTCGTTTCGTCCTTCAACCAGCCGCTGAAACGCATCGTCGGGGGCGAAGTCGAGACGATGAACGATCTCGACGAGACGCTCGGCGAGTGCATACGCCGCTCGGTCTTCATCCCCACGACGCTCTTCGAGGACAGCGCGGGCGATATATGGATAGGCACGATCGGCAACGGACTGATCCGTTACGTACCCTCCGAGAAGCGCATGTACCCCGTTCCCGGCACCTCGTGTCTTGACATATCCGCCGTCGAGGAGGATGCCGACGGAGGGGTGTGGATCAGTACGCAGTGGGGGCTGAACAAGTACGACCGTCGGACAGGGCGCTTCACAAACTACTACGCCTCGGACGGTCTGGGAGGCAACCAGTTCTACGAGCGGTCGTCATGCCGTCTGGGCGACGGCTCGCTCATCTTCGGCGGCACGCACGGCCTTACGCTTTTTCATCCGCTGGCCGTGCCGGCCAAACGTCGGATACCGCTCGTCTTCGAGAACCTGCGCATTCACAACCGTCTGACCTCGCCCGGCAGCGACAGCCCTATCGACAAACACCTCTCCTATAACCCCGAGATACGGCTGCGGCACGACCAGAACGGATTCAGCATCTCGTTCGCCGCGCTGGAATATTGCGAATACAGCCGCGTGCACTACCACTACATGCTCGAAGGCTTCGACGACTACTGGATCGAGGCGCGCAACAGCCGCGAGGCCAACTATGCCAACCTCCCGGCCGGCCGTTACGACCTGCGCGTGAGGATCACGAGCAACGACCAGAGCGTCGTCGAGACCGAGAACTCCATTCCGGTCATAATCGAGCCTGCTCCGTGGCGGACATGGTGGGCATATCTGTGCTACATGGCGCTGCTCGCCGCGCTGCTCTGGCAGCTGATAGGGTCGTGGCGGCGCATACGTGCCGGCAAGGCCGCCGTTATGGCCGCCGAGCGGGAGCAGGCGCAGCAGAGGCACATGAACGAGATGATACGCAGCTTCTTCGCCAATATATCGCACGAGTTCCGCACGCCGCTCACTATGATCTCCGGGCCGGTCGCGCAGCTCTGCGACGATGCCGGGCTGCCCGAGTCGAGCCGGCAGCTGCTGCGCATCGTGCGTCGCAGCACCGACCGCATGCTCGAATTGGTAAACCAGCAGATGGACTTCGGCAAGCTGGAAAACGACATGCTGTGGCTCAAAGTGCGCAGGACGGATATCATAAGCGTGTTGCGCCGCCGCATCGACATCTTCGGCGTAAATGCCGCCACCAAGGGCATTACGCTCCAAACCTACGGTTTGGAGGGCACGTGCGTCGTCTGGCTCGACGAGGACAAGCAGGATAAGATATTCGCCAATCTCATGTCCAACGCGCTCAAATTCACTCCCGGCGGCGGACGTATCGAGGTCCGGTTCGATGTGATCGGACACGACGAGGCGGTCGGGCTCTTCCCCGGCGACGACGCTGTGGTGTGGACGCGCTACGTCAAGGTCTCGGTCGCCAATACGGGCGTCGGCATTCCGGAAGAGATGCGCGAGAAGATATTCGAGCGCTACTACCGCATAAACAACCGTACCGAGGGCGGCTATAACTACGGGACGGGCATCGGGCTGTATTATACGCGCGGCCTTGTCGAGCTGCACCACGGACGTATCCGAGCTTTCGATTTCGAGGAGCGGGGCGGTGCCGTATTTACATTCATCCTGCCGCTCGACGACGAGGCATATCCCCTGCGGGAGCGCACGACGGATCCGGCAGTCTTGAATCCCCCCCCCACCTCTACTGCTGCCGCTGCCGCACCCGTAGTTGCCGGCGAGCCGGTCGCAGCAGCTGTGCAGCAGGACGGCCGCTCCCTTAAAAGCGTGCTGGTGCTCGACGACGATACGGAGGTTGTGCACTATCTGAGGACATTGCTGTCGCCATATTACAGGGTGTTGGGCTGCTTCGATGCCGACGAGGCTCTGCGGCTGATCGACGAGGAGGCGCCCGATCTGGTGCTCAGCGACGTCGTGCTGCCGGGCATGAACGGCTATGCCTTCTGCCGCCGGATCAAGGAGGATGCCCAGCTGTGCCATATACCCGTGATACTGCTTACGGCCAAGACCAACGTCGATGATCAGGTCGAGGGTCTCGACATGGGTGCCGACGCCTATGTCACCAAGCCTTTCGAGCCGAGCTATCTGCTTGCGCTGGTCAAGTCGCAGCTCAGACACAGCGACCGCGTGCGCATGCGGCTGGGACAGTCCACCCAGACTTCGAAGATCGAAGAGGATCTGCTTACGCCTCAGGACAAGGCCTTCATGACGGAGTTATATAGGCTTATGGAGACCGAGCTGTCCAACCCCGAGTTCGATATCGCCTGCGCCATAGAGGCGCTGAGGATTTCGCGCACCAAGTTTTTCTATAAGCTCAAAGGCCTCACGGGCGAGAGTCCGAGCGCATTCTTCAAGACATATAAGCTCAACCGTGCCGCCGAGTTGATCCTCGAAGGCAAGTATACGATCTCCGAGATAGCGGATATGACCGGCTTTTCCACTCTGTCGCACTTCTCGAAGAGCTTCAAGAAGCAGTTCGGCCAGAGCCCCAGCGACTATCAGGGCTGATCCGGCAGCAGGCGCGGCACCGCTCGTTCGACCGCCAGCATGACCCCTGCCGATTTTGCCGCGTAGCATTTCGCCGCAGGCTGTCGCGAGACAGCCTGCGATGTTGTGTATGGCCGTGCCGGCACGCACTCTCTTCGGTCGCGGCGCTTCGGATGCCTGTTGCTGTCGCGCCGGTCAGACGTGCTGCGGATACGGACGGACTGAATGAAGATCGCCCGGATAGGATATTGCATCCTGTCCGGGCGAGCAAGTGTGAAGCGGCGGCGGAGTGCCGCCTGTGACGGAAAATTAGCAGTTCATGGCACCGCAGCAGTGGATGACCTGTCCGCTGACATACGACGAGAGGTCGCTGGCCAGGAACAGAGCCACGTTCGCCACATCGTCGGGCGTACCGCCGCGACGCAGAGGAATCTGTGCCGCCCACTGATCCTTGATCTCCTGCGAGAGCTGGTTGGTCATGTCGGTAATGATGAAGCCCGGGGCGATGCAGTTGGCTCGGATGCCGCGGGGACCCATCTCCTTGGCGATAGACTTCGCCAGACCTATCATACCGGCCTTGGATGCCGAGTAGTTGCACTGGCCGGCATTGCCGCTCACGCCTACCACCGACGACATGTTGATGATCGAGCCGCCGCGCTGCTTGGCCATGACGGGCGTAACGGCATGGATGAAGTTGAACGCCGATTTGAGGTTGACGGTCAGCACTGCGTCCCACTGAGCCTCGCTCATGCGCATCATAAGGCCGTCCTTGGTAATACCGGCGTTGTTGACCAGAATGTCGATGCGGCCGAAGTCCTCGACGATCTGCTTCACGACCTCGTGGGTCTGGTCGAACAGAGCCGCATTCGAAGCGTAGGCCTTGGCCTTGACGCCGAGAGCCTCGATCTCCTTAACGGTCTCTTCGACAGCCTCGTTGATCGCCAAATCCGTGAATGCCACATCGGCACCCTGCTCGGCAAAACGCAATGCGATAGCCTTGCCGATGCCTCGTCCTGCGCCCGTGACGAGCGCTACTTTACCTTCAAGAAGTTTCATGATCTACTATTTTTTTACTTTATCGTTATCTACGAGCATGAACGAGAAGTTGCCCGAGCAGCAGAGGCGGTCGTCGACGAAAGCCTTGGCCTCGGTAAATACCAGCAGGCCGCGCTGCTGCGTGACGCGTGCACGTATGTGGATCGTGTCGCCGGGGTGTACCGCCGACTTGAACTTCACGTTGTCGATACCGGCATAGAACGGCGTGCGGCCTTTCAGCAGGTCGCCCAGCAGCAGCGCGCACGACTGCGCGATGATCTCGCACGTAATGACGCCGGGTACGACGGGGTTGCCCGGGAAATGGCCTTTGAGGAAAAACTCCTCGCCCGAGACGTGGTAGTGGGCGTCGGCCCACTCGCCGTCGAGCGTGATGTCGTCGACGAGCAGCATGGGCTCGCGGTGCGGCAGAAACTCCTTTATCTCTTCTCGATTCATCGTAATTGAGATTTATGATATTAAGTTTATAAAACGAATATCCGCACGCAGTGCAGAGATCGTCCGACCTCCGCACTGCGATACGAATCGTATATGTCTACTCGTCGAAACGTCTCAGCGCGACGCAGGCGTTGTGACCGCCGAAGCCGAGCGAGTTCGATATGGCGACGTTGACATCGGCCTTGCGTGCTACCAGCGGCGTGTAGTCGAGGTCGCACTCGGGGTCGGGGTCGGTAAGACCTATGGTCGGCGTTACGATGCCGTTCGAGAGCGACAGCGTCGAGGCGATGAGCTCGACGGCACCCGTGGCGCCGAGCATGTGGCCTGTGATCGACTTGGTCGAAGTGATGATGGCCTTGCGTGCAGCCTGCTCGCCCATGGCGATCTTTATGGCCTTGGTCTCAGAAGAGTCGTTCAGCGGCGTACCCGTACCGTGGGCGTTGATGTAGAGCAGATCCTTCTCGGCGTCGAATCCGGCCTCGTCGAGTGCCTGCTTAATGGCGCGCGACGCGGGGATGCCCTCGGGATGCGGAGCCGTGAAGTGGTGGGCGTCGCAGCTGTTGCCGTAACCGACGACCTCTGCGTATATCTTCGCACCGCGCTTGCGGGCGCTCTCCAACGACTCGAAGATCAGCACGCCGGCACCCTCGGCAATGACGAAACCGTGGCGGTTGACGTTGAAGGGCAGCGATGCCTGCAACGGATCCTCCGAGCGCGAAAGAGCCTTGCTGTTGGCGAAGCCGCCGATCGAGAGCGGATGTACGGCAGCCTCGGCGCCGCCGGTAATGATGGCGTCGGCATAACCGTGCTTGATTGCGCGGTAAGCCTCGCCGGCAGAGTGGGTGCCCGTAGCGCATGCCGTAACCACCGGCAGGCATACGCCCTGCGCGTTGAAGGTTATGGCGACGTTGCCGGCTGCGATGTTAGAGATCATCATCGGCACGAAGAAGGGCGATATGCGTCCCACGCCGTCCTTCAACAGTACTTCGGTCTGGTTGACGAAGGTGTGGATGCCGCCGATGCCCGAGCCGATGTATACGCCCAGACGCTCGGGTGCGATGTTCTCGCCGCTCGCCAGACCGCTGTCCTTCATGGCCTGCGCTGCGGCGGCCATGGCGTACTGGCAGTAGAGATCGCTGCGGCGCACCAGGTTCGACGGCAGATCGTACTGCGAAGCGTCGAAGTCCTTGACCTGACCGGCAACCTTGACCGGAAGATTATATTCGTCGTAGCCCTTGATAAAGTCGATGCCGCACTTGCCGTCGACCATGTTGCTCCACATCTCGGCGATGTTGTTGCCCACCGGCGTTATGGCACCTATACCCGTAATTACTACTCTTTGTTCCATTGTGTTATACATTTTAAGTTGAATTTCTTTCGACCTTTTCCGTGCCGCGGCGCACTCCGGATCGGACTCGGCTCTGCGCTCGGCTCGTAGAAAGCGGTTACGCTATTTCGTCCATTCGAGAATACATCCAGCAGTCGTGAATCCCGCGCCGAATGCGCTCATCACGAGGATGTCGCCCTTAGACAGCTTGCCGGCGCGGCTCATTTCGTCCAGAAGTATGGGCACGCTGGCCGACGAGGTGTTGCCGTAGCGCTCGACGTTGTGGGGGAACTTCTCGGGCTGCTCGCCCAGCAGACCGCGGATCGAATCGATGATACGCTCGTTGGCCTGATGCAGGACGTAATACTTGACCTGCGAGGGGTCGATGCCCGTCTCGGCCAGCATGGCCTTGATGTCGGCCGTCGACGACGACACGGCGGTCTTGAACACGTCGCGTCCCTTCATTACCAGGGGCGCGAACTCGCGCTCGCCGTCCAGATAGGGGGTCGGTTCGAGCCGGCGTACCTGGTAGAGCACCTCCTTGCGGCTGGATGTGGTAAGACGTACGGTCTTCATCGCATCGCCGCGGCCTACCACGGCCGCACCGGCACCGTCGCCGAACAGCACGCATGTGTTGCGGTCATTCCAGTCGACCATGCGCGTGGGCTCCTCGGCGCATACGATAAGTATGTTTTCGGCCTTGCCGGCACGCAGCTTGTCCTCGGCCATGTCGAGTGCGAAGATGAAGCCTGCGCATGCGGCATTGATGTCGAGGCAGGGGCATGTGGCGCCTATGGCACCCTGTATCAGGCACGAGAGTGCGGGGGTCGAGTATTCGTTGACAACGTTCGAGCATATTATATAGTCGAGATCGGCGGCCGTCATGCCGGCATCGTCGATCGCCTTGCGTGCGGCTTCGACTGCCAGATCGAGCAGATGCTCGCTCGTCATTAAGCGACGCTCCTTGATACCCGTCCGTTCGGTGATCCATTCGTCGCTCGTATCGAGAAACTCTTCGAGCATCTTGTTAGTCACGGCCAGAGACGGACTGGCGCAACCGGTTCCTAATATTTTCATCGTATGGTATAATTAAATAATACAACAAGAGTCGTCGACCGGATTTGTCCCGATCGGCGCAAATGTACCTCTAATAATCCTTATGCCCTCCTAAATGTGGCGAAATTCCGTATTCAGTGGCGAAAATCGAATATTTATGGCAAACAGTTTGAAGTTTTTTAATAATTTATTAAATTCGCACCGTTGAAACGACACGAAAGCAATGACGCACGGCAAGGAAATACCGATGTTCATGACATCGCGCAAGTATCTGGCGGTGTCGGTGTTGTTCGTCATTGCCTTCTCCGTATTCTTTATGGTGATCTATACGCCGTTCTCGGTATCGAGCTGGTTCAGCATCAAGGATATGGGATCGTTCGGCATATCGGTCGTCTTTACCGTGGCGGCCATTGCCATTCTGGCCGTGAGCAAGACGGCGATATATCTGCTGCGCAACCGCATCCGCTTTACCGCCGCACGATATATAGCGTGGCTCATGTGCGAGAATATCGTCATTTCGCTGGGATACACAATACTTACGTTTCAGCTGCTGCCGGGCATAACGTCATCGTCTATTCCTGCGATAGCCGTCAGGGTGCTATTCTTCGTGACGATGATAACGGCCATACCGTATTCGCTCGTTACGCTCTATGTGGCCTACCGCACCAAGGGCGAAGAGCTCGAAGCGGCGCTCGACGAACGCGACCGGCTCCGCGGCGAGCTACGAGCGGGCAGGGCTGCGTCCGAGACGGCGACAGCGGCTGCGCCGCAGCTGCCGCAGATGATAAATCTCTACGACAACAACGGCACGATGCGCCTTACCATCACGGTCGACTCGCTCTACTACCTCGAATCGCAGGACAACTATGTTAAGGTGCATTACAAGCACAACGACAAGTTCTCGGTATATATGCTCCGCAGCCGCACCTCATCGATCGAGGAGAGTCTGGCCGGCACGGGCATGATCCGCTGCCACCGCTCCTATATAATTAACGTGCGCAAGATAGCATTCATCGGCGAGGAGCACAAGTCCTACTACGTGACGCTCAACGACGAACAGATCAAGCGCATACCCGTCTCGAAGCGCTACTACGACAATGTCACGGGCGCCATTGCCGCGCTTAACAATATCTGACGCATGCGGCTGCGTCTCGGCCGCTGCGATTTTGCCGGCGTTATGACAGCCGCTGTCTCTATAAATAATATTATTACGTCTAAAAGTACTTTTCCGAAAGCGACAAGGAGCGCGTATTGGAAATGGTCGATAATCGGCAAACGGCTTTGGGCGAGCACATTGCGGCGCTCGACTGGATGGGCGGACAGGCCAAGGCGCGCGCAGTAGAAGCTGGCGACCTTTAAGGTACGGCATACGGATTTACATGCGTCCGCATGCCGGCCGGCATGCCGATGCCGCAGGTCGTATATCCGCGGTCGGAGGCTGCGTTTGCAGTTTGTCCTTTCCCGTCTCAAACCCTTGTTAGGGCGGAGCTTATGCCGTGTGCAAAACTCCCCGGAGGTGCCCGGATACCGATATGTATCGATGCCTAATCGGTTTCCCCATGGCTTGCGATATCCGCCGTTTATGATATGTTCGGCGCCTATCCCGAAATAGGTCGGGGCGGCCTATGCTGCGGCGGATATCGACGAGCGTATAAGGATGTTCGATAAAGTGGCGGCAATCCATAGGTTTACATTATGTATGGAGCCGCGCCGGAGCCGGAAAAGTATATCGGTAGATTCGCAGTACCGGCTGAATTACAGAGCTTTTTATTGCATACGGACGATTTCCCGTGAATTATGAGAGGAATTGTCGGGAATTTTCTATTTTTGCCGCAAATTGAATCTTATTATGACTGTCAAAATTACACCTATGACGGTGCTGTCGGGCATAAAGGAGTATGTCCTCATGGCGCTTGGTATGTTCATGTATGCGTTCGGCTGGATAGGATGCGTGATGCCTGCCGGCGGTATGGGCGGCGGCGCGGCCGGTCTGGCCATGCTGCTGAGCCACCTGATCCCGTTCCTGTCGATCGGCGAGCTGGTATTCATAATCAACGGTATACTGCTGATCTTCGGCGGCTTCATCGTAGGCTGGAACTTCGGCATAAAGACCATATACTGTATCGTGATGCTGTCGCTGTCGATGGATGTCGTCGAGAACATGATCCCCGAGGATATGATGCTCGTGCTGACCAGCTCGATCGACAGTCAGGACATGCTGCTGGTGCTGCTGGGTGCGATACTCTGCGGCTGCGGTATCGCGCTGGGATTCCTGCAAGGCGGCTCGACGGGCGGTACGGATATCGTGGCGATGATAATAAATAAGTATCATCGTGTAAGTTACGGCCGCATATTGATTTCGAGCGACCTGTTCATCATAGGCTCTTCGCTATTCTTCGCCACCGACTTCGCATCGGGTGTGGCGATGGTAATTTACGGTTATATCATGGTAACGGTGGTCGGCTACACGGTCGACCTTATCATGGCCGGCAACCAGCAGTCGAGTCAGGTGTTCATCATCTGCAAGGACTACCGCAAAATGGCCGATATGATCGTCAACCGCATGCACCGCGGAGCGACGGTGCTCGATGCTACGGGCTGGTACTCGCAGCATGAGACCAAGATCGTGATGGTCGTATGCCGCAAGCGCGACGCCTCGGCACTGTTGAAGCTCGCCAAGGAGGTCGATTCGGAGGCATTCATTACCGTAGGCTCCGTCATGGGCGTATACGGCAAGGGCTTCGATGCGCTGAACAAGGTCTGAAACGATGCTCCCGCGCCAGGGAGCGACATTTGAAACCGCGCCGCGAGCGATCGTCGGACTGCCGGCCGCAGTGCCCGGCAGTCGGAATATCCGCCGGCGCCCCGACAAAACCATACGCATATGCTTTATGCCCGGATCGTATTGCCTCTGGCACAACCTCCGTATACCTATGCCTTCGACGAGAGTCTGGGCATAGGTGTCGGCGATGCCGTGGCGGTGCAGTTCGGGGCACGCCGTTACTATACGGGTATCGTATGGGAGATCACGACGGAGCGACCCTCTGTCGGCCGTATCAAGGAGGTCTGCCGACGTCTCTACGGCGTACCGCTCGTGGGCGAGCGGCAGCGCCGTCTGTGGGAGTGGGTCGCCGACTACTACATGTGCACTCTGGGCGAAGTTATGCGCATCGCGCTGCCGTCGGCCGCCAAGCCGTCGGCCGATTCGTTCGACGAATTTTCCGAAGAGATATTCACTCCGCGCCGCGAGAGCTACGTGGTTCTGTGTGACGAGCTGCGGCGGCTCGATGCCGCGGCTTTCGAGGCGCAGGCCGTGGAGCTGTCGCGCCGTGCGCCGCGCCGTCTTTCGACGCTGCGCGGGATTGCGCGGCTGGCCTCGGAGCGCAAGGCCGCCGACGGCTTCGTGCCGCGGCGTCTGCTCGATGCCGACGCAGGGCAGATAGCGACGCTGCGCAGCCGGGGATTGATCGTCGTCGAGCAGCGCGAAGTCGCGGCCGAACGTATCGATCGCAGCGACTTCCTGCTGCCGCTGCTGTCCGATGCTCAGCAGCGCGCGCTCGACCAGACGCTCGGCGCGTTCGACGAGCGCAAGCCCGCACTGCTGTGGGGCGTCACGGGCTCGGGCAAGACCGAGATATACATGCACCTTATGGCGCGGACGCTCGCCCGCGGCGGCAGCGTGCTGATGCTCGTGCCCGAAATCGTAATGACATCGCAGCTCATAGAGCGTATCGAGACCGTATTCCCCTCGCGCGTGACGGCATACCACTCCAAGCTCACGCCGCGCCGCCGTACCGAGGCGTATCTGCGGCTGGCGGCCTCGACCGGCGGGGAGATCGTCATAGGGGTGCGCTCGTCGATATTCCTGCCGCTGCCCTCGCCCGATCTGCTGATCGTCGACGAGGAGCACGATGCGAGCTACAAGCAGACCGACATGCAGCCCCGCTACAACGCCCGTGACTGCGCCGTGATGATAGCGCGCCAGAGCGGCGCCTCGATCGTGCTGGGCAGCGCCACGCCCTCGTTGGAGAGCTATGTCAACGGCCTTGCTGGCAAGTACCGCACCGTGCGGCTCGACGAGCGTTACGGCGGCGGCGAGCTGCCGAGGGTGGTAGTGTCGGATACGATGCGTGCCGTCAGGCGCGGCGAGCGCAAGTCGCACTTCAACCGTGCGCTGCTCGACGGCATAGGCCGTGCGCTGGATGCCGGCCAGCAGGTCATGCTGTTTCAGAACCGGCGCGGTTATGCCCCCTATGTCGAGTGCCGGGAGTGCGGTTGGACGGCGCGCTGTCCGCACTGCAACGTCACGCTTACACTGCACCGCGCTCCGGCACGGTTGGAGTGCCACTACTGCGGCTACTCGATAGATCCTCCCGCAGCCTGTCCCAACTGCAAAACGCAGGATATAAGCAATATGGGCTTCGGCACGGAGAAGGTCGAGCAGGAGATCGCGCGACTGTTTCCCGAGGCTCGCGTGGCGCGTCTGGACCGCGACACGTCCACATCGGAGCGTGCCTTCACGAGCATCGTCTCGGCATTCGATCAACATCGGACCGACATCATGGTCGGCACGCAGATCATAACCAAGGGCTTCGACTTCGGCAGCGTGTCGCTGGTGGGCATACTCAATGCCGACAACCTGCTCAATGCGCCCGACTTCCGAGCCTCGGAGAGGGCGTTTCAGCTGATGATGCAGGTGGCCGGACGTGCCGGCCGGCGCCGTTCGGGCGCCGAGGTGGTCATACAGACCTCGCAGACCGACCACCCCGTAATCAGGCAGGTCGCCGCGGGCGACTACGAGTCTATGGCGCGCATGCAGCTCGCGGAGCGTCGCACGTTCCTCTACCCGCCCTATTCGCGCCTGACGCGCTTCATGCTCCGCTGCCGCGACTACGAGCGGCTGCGGCAGTGCGCCCGCGCGATGTCGGAAATGCTGCGCCGCAAGTTCGGTAGCCGGGTCATGGGTCCCGTGTCGTCGGCCGTCGAGACCATCCGCGGCGAACATCGCGCCGAGATACTGGTCAAGATCGAGAGCGGCGCCTCGTTCGACCGTGCGCGGGCGATGATGCGCGAGGTGGTGGCCGCGGCGGCAGCCATGCAGGAGTTCAAACAGGTAACCCTCACGGTCGATGTCGACGCTCAGTGATACGCTGCGCCGCATGGCTTCGCTCGTCTGGCCGCGCCGCTGTGCCGTCTGCGGCGGCGAGCTGCCCGCCGGTGCCGATACGATATGCACCATGTGCCGATATACGGCGCCTCTGACGGGGTATTGGAGAATGGAGGATAATCCGCTCGCGCAGCGGCTCGATGCGCTGGCGGGCGTGGGTCGGGCTGCGGCGCTCATATTCTTCTCGGGCGGCGGGTGGCGCGAATCGATCCACGGCTTCAAGTACGGCGGGCGGTGGCGTTCGGCACGCACGCTGGGGCGCTGGCTCGGCGCCGAGATGAAGTCGTCGGGGCTGTACGACGACATCGATCTGGTGGTGCCCGTGCCGCTGCACTACCGCAAGCAGCTCCGCCGCGGATACAATCAGTCGACATACCTTGCCGAGGGCATCGCGCGCGAATTGGGCGTTGCGGTCGACGGCCGTGCGCTGCGTCGCAGCCGCAACAACCCCTCGCAGGCGCGGCGCATGCACTCCGAGAGGTGGGAGGGTGTAGGCGGACTGTTCGAAGTAAGGCATAAGGAGCGTCTTGCCGGCCGCAGCATACTGCTCGTCGACGATGTGTTCACAACGGGCGCCACCATGACGGCCTGCATCGAGGCCATACGCCGTGCCGCACCCGACTGCCGCATCTCGGCGGCCGTTCTGGCCGTGTCGCGCAAGGGGCTGGGCATAGACGAGTAGGGCGTTCGTCGACAGAGGATTGACGATAAACGGTAACAACTATCGTCGCCGGGAGTTTGACGTTAAGCGTAAAATGTGTACTTTTGATGCCGTAACGATTTTTATCTATGGCAAAACAATTCAACCCCTCTTCACGCAACAGTGAAGCATACGACCGTCTGACGGAGGCGGGCGGCAATGTCCCGCCGCAGGCCGTCGAGTTGGAGCAGGCCGTGCTCGGCGCCCTGATGCTCGAACGCGACAGCGTGATAGCAGTGCAGGAGTATATCACGGCCGACGCATTCTATACCGAGGAGCACAAACTCATATACAAGGCCATAGAGGATCTGTCGCGCGAGCTCAAACCGGTCGATCTCTATACCGTGACCGAGCGGTTGAAGGTGCGCGGCGAGTTGAAGCGCGTGGGCGGTGCGGCCTATCTGGCGCAGCTGACCCAGAAGGTGGCCTCGGCGGCCAACGTCGAGTTCCACGCCAAGATCATAGCACAGAAATACGTGCAGCGCGAGCTGATACGCTCCGCCACCGAGATACAGCGCCGCTCCTACAACGAGGATGTCGACGTGACCGACCTGATAGGCTATGCCGAGCAGGAGATATTCAAGGTGGCCGAGGGACATGTAAAGCGTTCGGTGCAGTCGTCGGCCGACGTGCTGGCCAAGGCGCTGGCGCAGATCGAGGAGGCGAGCAAGACCGCCGGCGAGTACAGCGGCGTACATTCGGGCTACGCCGACATCGACCGCGTGACGCTGGGCTGGCAGCCCTCCGATCTGATAATCATAGCGGCGCGTCCGTCGATGGGTAAGACGGCCTTCGTGCTGACGATGGCGCGCAACATGGCCGTCGAGTTTCAGGCTCCGGTGGCATTCTTCTCGTTGGAGATGTCGTCGGTGCAGCTGATGAACCGATTGATCGTGGCCGAGACGCAGCTCAGCAGCAGCGACCTGAGGACGGGACGTCTGTCGACCGACGACTGGAAGCATTTGGAGTCGTCGACGCGCTGTCTGGGTCAGGCGCCGCTGTTCATCGACGATACGCCGGCGCTGTCGGTATTCGAGTTCCGCTCGAAGGCGCGCCGATTGAAGATACACAACAACATACAGATCATCATCATCGACTACTTGCAGCTGATGACCGCCGGCACGGCCGAGACGCGCGGCAACCGCGAGCAGGAGGTGGCGCTCATATCGCGAACGTTGAAGGCGATAGCCAAGGAGCTTAACGTGCCGATCATAGCGCTGTCGCAGCTCAGCCGTAACGTCGAGAGCCGCGGCGGTTCGAAGCGTCCGCAGCTGTCCGACCTGCGAGAGTCGGGCGCGATCGAGCAGGATGCCGATATCGTGGCCTTCATCCACCGTCCCGAGTACTACGGTCTTACCACCGACGAGAGGGGTCTGCCTACGGCGGGTCTTGCCGAGATCATCATCGCCAAGCACCGTAACGGTGCCGTGACGGACGTGCCGCTGAGGTTCATAAAGGATCAGGCCAAGTTCGCCGATCTGGACGATACCACGGCGGCGGCCATGGCCTCGGGGCAGGGTGTGCCCGTGCAGCAGCAGGAGTACGACGATTTTTCGAGCAGCGCCAACTCGCTGCCGCCAATGGGTGCGACCATGGCGGGAGGATTGGGCAGCAGCATGAGCAGCGAGTTCGACGACTTCAACCGCTCGGCGCCTTCGCGTCCCGCGCATGCTGACGACGCACCCTTCTGACGGGCGGCGCGATTGTGAGCTGATGCGGTCGTGCGGCCTCGGTGCGGCGACCGCAATAATTTTAGACGACGATGCAATATAATATTATGTAACGATGTTCGCCAAGATTCATACGGGTGCCCTCGCGGGCATCGAAGCTCTCGACGTTACCGTCGAAGCCAATGTCGCTGCCGGCGGCATAGGGCTCTATCTCGTCGGCCTGCCCGACAGCACGATCAAGGAGAGCGAGCAGCGCATACGCTCGGCATTCGAAAATTCGGAGCTGCGCATGACGGCCAAGAAGATCGTCGTGAACCTTGCCCCTGCCGATCTGCGCAAGGAGGGGTCGCTCTACGATCTGCCGATAGCCGTAGCCATTCTCGCCGCGACCGGGCAGGTAGATGCTGGTATGACTGACGCATCGATGTTCGCCGGCGAGCTCTCGCTCGACGGCTCGCTGCGCGGGGTAAGGGGCGTGCTGCCGCTTGTGGCTATGGCGCGCGAGAAGGGGCTTCGCCGCGTGTTCCTGCCCCGTGCCAATGTCGAGGAGGGCGCTGTGGTCGAGGGCATAGAGGTTGTCGGGGCGGGGTCGCTGGGCGAGGTGGCGGCAATGCTCGACGGCCGCTGTGAGATCGTGCCGGCCGAAAGGGGTGCGACCGTGGGGGCGGATACCGCGGCCGCAGCCGGCCGCTTCGCCGAGGATTTTGCCGACGTCCGGGGGCAGGCTGCGGTCAAGCGGGCGTTGGAGATCGCTGCGGCGGGCGGCCACAACGTGATAATGGTGGGTGCGCCCGGCTCGGGCAAGACGATGCTCGCGCGCCGCATGCCGACCATAATGCCTCCCATGACGCTCGACGAGGCGCTCGAAACCACGCGCATACATTCGGTGGCGGGCAAGATCGGCTCGCACCGCGGTCTGGTTGCCGAGAGACCTTTCCGCTCGCCGCATCATCTCACTTCGCAGGTGGCTCTGATCGGAGGCGGGCAGTCGCCGCAGCCGGGCGAGGTGTCGCTGGCGCATAACGGGGTGCTGTTCCTGGACGAGATGCCAGAGTTCGGCCACAGCGTGTTGGAGGTGCTGCGCCAGCCGTTGGAGGATAGGCGCATAACCGTTTCGCGGGCGCGTTACAGCGTCGAATATCCGGCCAACTTCACGCTCGTGGCCTCGATGAACCCCTGTCCGTGCGGCTATTACAACCACCCCGAGAAGGAGTGCACCTGCTCGGCGGCGGCCGTGCACCGCTACATGGGGCGCATTTCGGGACCGCTTATGGATCGCATAGACATACATGTCGAGGTGGTGCCCGTGTCCATAGCCGAGATGTCGTCGATGCGCGCCGGAGAGTCGAGCGCCGAGATAAGGCGACGGGTCGTGGCGGCGCGCGAGGTGCAGTCGGCGCGCTTCGCCGGTACGGGCGTGCATACCAATGCCATGATGAACAGCCGCATGCTGCGCGAGTTCGCACCGCTCTCGCGCGAGTCGGCCTCGCTGTTGGAGCAGGCGATGCAACGGCTCAGGCTCTCGGCGCGAGCATACGACCGCATAATCAAGGTGGCGCGCACGATAGCCGATCTCGAAGCCAAGGCCGACATATCGCCAGCACATATTTCGGAGGCGATTACCTACCGCACGCTCGACCGCGAATCGTGGGGATGCTGAACCGGCGTCGGCTCGGCCTGCTGTCTCCCTGCTCCGTCCGCCGCTTATCCTCTCCGCGGCGATACTCTGCCTCTCTCCGCTGTCTCTCCCGCCTGCTGTCTTTCCCCCGCCTGCTGTCTTTCCCGCCCGCCGTCTCTCCCGCCCGCCGTCTCTCCCCGCCCGCCGTCTCTCCCCGCCCGCTGTTCCCCCCCCCTGCCCGCGACCCTCCGCCCCTCCCAGTCTCGGCTTTTGCCGCGCCGCAGGCCGTCGGCCGCAGTCTGCCGGCGTCGGATCCTGTGCGAGAGCGCACACGGCTTGCGGACAGAAAGCATAAAAATCGAAAATCGTGCTGGCAAAACGGCTTTTTTTCACTATCTTTGATACATCTGCTGCAAACATGCCGAGTATTTTGGTCAAGATATGGAGATTCTATGCGGACGGTTTTCGCAACATGACCGTCGGGCGGACGCTGTGGCTTATCATCATAGTGAAGCTCATAGTGATATTCGTCGTGCTGAAACTGCTGTTCTTCCCCGACATGCTGACCGGCTCGACCGATGCCGAGCGCGGTGCGCAGGTGCTCGATATGCTTACCGAACGAAACGATAACAGCCTATGAATGATTTTCTGCAAACGGTCGACTGGTCTCGCGCGCAGTTCGCGCTGACGGCCGTATACCACTGGTTGTTCGTGCCGCTGACACTGGGTCTGAGCGTCATGATAGCCATTATGGAGACCCGCTACTACCGCACGGGCGACGAAGAGTTGAAGCGCATGACCAAGTTTTGGATGCGCATATTCGGCATCAACTTCGCCATAGGCGTGGCTACGGGCATAATCCTCGAATTCGAGTTCGGCACCAATTGGTCGAATTACTCCCACTTCGTGGGCGACATATTCGGTGCACCGCTGGCCATTGAGGGCATCATGGCCTTCTTCATGGAGAGCACTTTCATCGCGGTAATGTTCTTCGGCTGGGACAGGGTGAGCCGACGGTTCCACCTCGCGGCCACGTGGCTCACGGCCATAGGCGCCAACCTTTCGGCGCTGTGGATTCTGGTGGCCAACGCATGGATGCAGTATCCGACCGGATGCACGTTCAACCTCGACACGGTGCGCAACGAGATGACATCGTTCGGCGACGTGCTGCTATCGCCTGTTGCCGTCGACAAGTTTACCCATACGGTCACCTCGTCGTTCGCACTGGCGGCCGTGGTGGTCGTGGCCATAAGCGCATGGTATCTGCTGCACGGCCGCGAGAGGCTGCTGGCCAAGCGCAGCATAGCGCTGGCCTCGGTATTCGGATTGATATTCTCGCTCGCGGCGGCACTAACGGGCGATAGGTCGGGTGCCGTGGTGGCGCGCTACCAGCCCATGAAGCTCGCGGCTATGGAGGGGCTTTACGACGGCGAGCGCGGTGCCGGACTGACCGTCATCGGCTTGTTGCGTTGCGAGGAGTCGCGCAGTTCGAACAGCGATGCGTTCCATTTCAAGATAGAGATACCCAAGATGCTTTCGGTCATGAGCTACCGCGACTCGGAGGCATACGTGGCCGGCATAAATGATCTTCTGGCAGGCAACCCCGACGAGGGCATCATGTCGGCCGGAGAGAAGATGCGCCGCGGACGCGAGGCCGTGGCCGAGCTCGAACGCTTCCGCCAGGCGCGCGATGCCGGCGACGAGCGTACTATGGAGGAAATACGCCGCAAGTTCGACCCCTCGACCGAGGAGGGAGAGAGCTTTCTGAGAGAGTATTTCGCATACTTCGGCTACGGCTATATAACTTCGCCCGAGGAGCTCGTGCCCGACGTGCCGCTGCTCTTCTACTCGTTCCGTGTGATGGTCGGGGTGGGCACGCTGATGATCGTGTTATTCGCCATAGTGTGGTGGCTCAACCGCCGCGACCGTCTCGAAAGAAGGCGCTGGCTGCTGTGGATCGCCATTATGGCCGTGCCGCTGGCCTATATGGCCTCGCAGGCGGGCTGGATCATAGCCGAAGTGGGGCGTCAGCCGTGGGCGATACAGGGCATGATGCCCGTATCGGTGGCTGCGACGGATATAGGCAGCGCGTCGGTGGCCACGACGTTCTTCATATTTCTGGCGCTCTTCACGCTGCTGCTGGCCGCCGAGCTGCGCATAATGTTCAAACAGATAAAAATAGGCCCCGACAAGGGCGACGATAAAGAGTAACGATATGGATACCTTGCAACTTCTTCAACACTACTGGTGGTTCGTGATATCGCTTCTGGGGGCGCTGCTCGTGTTCCTGCTCTTCGTGCAGGGCGGTCAGGGGATTCTGTATGCGATAGGACGCGACGAGCGCGAGCGCACGATGATCGTCAACGTGCTCGGACGCAAGTGGGAGACGACATTCACGACGCTGGTGACATTCGGCGGCGCATTTTTCGCGTCGTTCCCGCTGTTCTACTCGACCAGCTTCGGCGGCGCATGCTACGTGTGGTTCGCCATTCTGCTCGTATTCGTCATACAGGCCGTAGCCTACGAGTTCCGCCGCAAGCCGTCGAATCTGCTGGGCGAGAGGACCTACGAAGCCTTCTTGCAGATCAACGGCATAGCGGGCGCCCTGCTTCTGGGCGTTGCCGTGGCGACGCTGTTCACGGGTGCCGACTTTACGGTCGACCGCCTCAATATAGCCGATGCGGGCGGCAATACGGCCATATCGCGCTGGACCTCGCCGTGGCATGGCCTGGAAGCTCTGGCCGACTGGCGCAACTGGGCGCTGGGTCTGGCCGTGCTGTTTCTGTCGCGTCTGCTCGCGCTGCACTATTTCATGAATACGATCGACGACGAGACGATCTTCGAGCGCTCGCGCCGCCGTTCGCTCTGTGCCGCTATGCCTATGGTCGTATCGCTTCTGCTCTTTCTGGGCGCCATACTCCTCTCGGAGGGACATCGCGCCGAGGCCGACGGCACGATCGTCGTCGAGCCGATGCTCTATCTGCATAACTTCGCGGCGATGCCGTATCTGGCCGTTACGCTGGCGGCGGGCGTTGGGGCGGTGCTGTGGGGCATATGGCGAGGCTGGCGAGGCTCGCGCAAGGCGATATGGTGGAGCGGTGCGGGTACGGTCATGACGGTGCTGGCGCTGCTGCTCTCGGCAGGCTGGAACTCGACGGCGTACTATCCGTCGCTGGCCGATGCGCAGTCGTCGCTGACCATAGCATCCTCCTCGTCGAGCGAATTTACGTTGAGGACCATGGCCTACGTGTCGATCGCCGTGCCGTTCGTGGTAGGGTATATCTGGTGGACATGGCGGGCGATGAACTCGCGCCGCATGACGCGCAGCGAAGCCGAAGGCGACGAGCATCTCTACTGATAATTCAGGGCGGCATACCGACGGGCATGCCGCCCGACAGCTAAAACTCCCGACCCGAAACGATGATTTTCCAAAGACTCGACTACATCTTCCACAACGGTCACAACAGCCGTCTGGTATATATGCTGCGCTCGTTCGCGCGCTATGCCGTACCCAAGGCGCTGCTTCGCCGCCGCCTGACATCGCTGCTGGGCGAGCTGCGCAGCCGCGCCGACAAAGAGTACATACTCTCCCGCGTCGATTATTACAACAAACTCGCTTCCCACCCCCGCCCATGCGGATTATCTCATCGGCAGGCAGACCTATGCCGCGGTCATGCTCTCGGGGAGTTTACCTACCGCAGGCGCCCCAAGCCGACGGCCTACTTCTTCGACGCCTACGAGTATACGCGTTACTTTTCCGACGGCTTGCGGTGGCATTATCTGTTCGGCGACGTGACGCACGTGCCGGATGTTCCGAGCATAGTCAAGAGCCGTCCCGTCGGCGGCGACAACGCCTGCTCGGTGCTGCTCAACCTCGACAAGAACCGCCACTTCTGTTTTCTGCACGACAGGATAAGGTTCGAGGATAAGACCGACCGCCTGATATTCCGCGCCTACATATCCCACAAGCCGCACCGCATACGCTTCTTCGAGCGATATTTCGACCACCCGATGTGCGACCTGGGCGAGTGCGACCCCGCCTGCCATGACTATCCGACGTGGCACAAACCCAAGATATCGTTCTATGCGCAACTGCGTTACAAGTTCATTCTGGCGTTGGAGGGCAACGACGTGGCGACCAACCTCAAATGGATCATGTCGTCCAACTCGATAGCCGTAATGCCGCGCCCGCGTTACGAGACGTGGTTCATGGAGGGGCGTCTGATCCCCGACTATCACTACATCGCTATCCGCGACGACTACTCCGATCTGGAAGAGCGGCTGCAATACTATATCGATCATCCCGACAAGGCTCGCGAGATCGTCGCCCATGCCAACGAATATATACGTCAGTTCGCCGACAGCCGCCGCGAGAGGCTGATATCGCTGCTGACGCTCGACAAATACTTCTCGGCGACCGATCCCGACTATCGCTCGCCCGCTGATATCGGTATGCAGCGCCATTAGCGGTAGCTGCCGCCGCCGTGTCCGGGGTGCGCTTGCGTATGCCGGCTCGGGTAAGAGGCGGGACATAAAACGGATGCCGGCGCACAGACTGCGGTCTGTGCGCCGGCGTTTCGTATACCCCTGCCGGTATTTACAGGTCGGAGAGGCGTGCCACGGGCGAGATGTCGAGCGAGGATATGCGGCCGTCCATGTAGCGGTAGTAGCCCGAGACGGCGATCATCGCGGCATTGTCGGTCGTGAACCTGAACTCGGGCAGGAACGTGCGCCAGCCGCGGCGGCGTCCCGCCTCGACGATGCCGTCGCGCAGCCCCGAGTTGGCCGATACGCCGCCGGCTATGGCTATGTCGCGTATGCCGGTCTGCTTCGAGGCGCGGATGAGCTTGTCGAGCAGTATGTCGACGATCGTGCGTTGGAGCGATGCGCACAGGTCGGCCTTGTGGTGCTCGACGAAGTCGGCATCCTGCTTCACTGCGTCGCGCAGCGTATAGAGAAACGATGTCTTCAATCCCGAGAACGAATAGTCGAACTCGCCCTCGACGTGGGGCTTGGCGAAGGCGAAGGCGCGCGGGTCGCCCTCCTTGGCCAGACGGTCGATGACCGGACCGCCCGGATAGGGCAGTCCCATTACTTTGGCACATTTATCGAATGCTTCGCCTGCGGCGTCGTCTATGGTCGTTCCGATGATCCGCATGTCGAGCGGCGAGCGAACCTCGACGATCTGCGTGTGGCCGCCGCTGACCAGAAGGCACAGGAACGGGAAGTCGGGGTGCGGCAGGTCGCGGTCGGGCAGGTCGATGAAGTGCGAGAGGATATGCCCCTGCAAGTGGTTGACCTCGACCATGGGTATGTTGCGGGCTATCGACAGCCCCTTGGCGAACGATACGCCCACCAGAAGCGAGCCGAGCAGGCCGGGACCGCGCGTAAAGGCTATCGCGTCGATCTTGTCGGCCGTGACGCCGGCCTCCTTCAAGGCCGTGTCGACCACGGGTATGATGTTCTGCTGGTGTGCACGCGAGGCCAGCTCGGGTATCACGCCGCCGTACTTGACGTGTACCGCCTGCGAGGCGATGACGTTCGAGAGCAGCGTGCGGTTGCGGATTACGGCGGCCGAAGTATCGTCGCACGAGGATTCGATGCCCAGTATGGTAATGTCCATTTTTACGCTTATTTTTCGGTATGAACGGAAAATTTGCTACTTTTGTAAGTTAAACGCGGCAGGTAAAATTACCGTTCCATGCGCAAAGTTATAAAAATATCGGCAAAGGTCCTATCGGCAATCGTTTTGTTGCTGATATTTTTGCCTGTATGCGCTACGCTGCTGCTCGACATACCCTCGGTGCAGAACTATGTCGTCGACCGCGCCATGTCGTTCTTCTCGCGCAAGCTGGAAACGCGCGTCGAAATCGGCCGCATCGACCTGGATCTGTTCTCCCGTGTGTGCATCCGCGACTTCTATGTCGAGGACTACCAAAAGGATACGCTGCTCTATGCCGCCGAGGTCAAGGGGCGCTTCACGGGATTCAATATCAAGAAGACGGGACTTAAAATATCCTCGGCCGAGGCCGCCGGCGTCAGGCTCTATCTGCGTGAGACGCCGTCGGGCGAGATGAACATCAAGCAGATCGTCGACCGCCTCGCGCGCAAGGACGGCAAGGGTAATTTCAGGATGTATATCGATCATATCGACATCGACGATCTGACCTTCGGAATGGAGCGTCTGGTGCACCGCAACCCTCTCTCGGGAGTCGACTTCTACGATATGCTGGTCGATATAAGACACGCCTGCCTGAAAGACTTCGCCGTGGTGCGCAACAAGGTATGGGGCGATATAGTATCGCTGTCCGCCGCCGAGAAGAGCGGCTTTACGGTCGACGACATGAACGGCTATTTCTTCGTCGACAGGGGTGTCATCCGTCTCGACCGATTCTCGATAAATACGCCGCAATCCTCGGTTTTCATGCCCTCGATGTCGATCGAGGGTGGCGACTGGGCTTGTTACAAGCACTTCGTCAAGGACGTGAGGATGGTCGGCCAGTTGCAGAATACGACCGTCTCGACCGACGACATCGCCGCATTCGCACCTGCGATAGGTACATGGCGGCAGACTCTGCGCGACGTGGATATGTCGTTCGACGGTACGGTGGGCGATTTCGCCGGCCAGATACGCAGTGCCGTACTCGCCGACGATACTTCGATCAAGGGGCGTTTCGCAGTAAGGGGGCTGCCCGACATCGGCCGCACATCGTTCAAGCTCACCCTCTCGGAGGTAAGCTCCGACGGCGGCGACATATCGGCGCTGGCCTCGGCGGTGGCGCATGCACGGCTGCCGCGCAATGTCGAGAGCATGCTCGCGCGTGCCGGCCGGATGCGTCTGAGGGCTGATTTCGGCGGACGTCTCGATTCGTTCCGCACTTCGGGACGCCTCGCTACCGACCGCGGCAATGCCGACTTCGATGTGGAGATGCACCCGGAGAGCGGCTCGACACGCTCTCTGCGCGGCAGAGTCAGAACGGCCGACTTCGATCTCGGGCCGGTGCTCGGCATACGCTCTATGGGGCGCATGGCAGCCGAGGCGTCGCTCGACGGGGTAGTGTCGAAGGCGGGACTTACGGCCGATGCAAAGGCTTCGGTCGACAGGTTCACGCTCAACGGATATCCCTACGGCGGCATTAGCGCCGAGGCGCGCATCGACCGCGGTGCGATCGACGGACGTGCCGTCTCGGCCGACAGCAACATGCTCTTCACGCTCGCTGCGGCCATAGACCTCGGACGCAGCGTGCCGACGTACGATTTGGAGATGAAGCTCGACCGCGCCGACCTGCATGCGACGGGCATCAACCGCCGCGACTCGGTGTCGGTTCTCTCCATGAGGCTCGACGCCCACGGCTCGGGCATCGACATAGACGATTTAGACGGCCGCATCGTAGTTTCGGATGTGCGCTACGACTACCCCGAGGGGGAGATAATAGCCGACCGCATAGTGCTCGACAGCCGCAACGACGCCGACTCGAAGTACACGAAGCTCTCTTCGCCGTTCGTCGACGCGACGCTCGTCAGCAAGACCTCCTACCGCAGCATAGCGCAGTATCTGGCCAACTCGCTGCACCGCTACATACCGCTGCTCTACGACGAGCGGTCGATGCGCGACGAGGACGGCACGGGGCAGCAGATCGTGGCCGACGACTTCTCGATCGTGGATATCAACATAAAGAACATCAATCCGATAATGTCCGCCGTCGACCGCGGCTGGCAGATCGCCGAGGGGTCGAGCGTGCAGCTGCTGTTCAACCCTCGGAGCAATTCGCTCACGGTGCAGGCGAAAGCCGACTACATCGAGCGCGACATGATGCTGGCCACGAATCTCAGACTCAACGCCAACAACCGCAGCGACTCGCTGGCCATGTATCTCAGTGCCGAGGATCTGTATATTGGGGCGCTGCACATGCCCAACCTCTCCGTTACGGGCGGCGCCGAGGCCAATAGGGTAAGGCTCACGGCGGGATTCCGCGACGCCGCGGAGCGCGTATCGGGCATGATAGGCATGCACGCCGACTTCGCGCGCGACGGCGAGACGGGCGCCCGCATGGTGCATGTGGGCATAACACCCTCGCATGTGTCGACGCGCGACAAGACATGGAAGATATTCTCGCGCGGCATCGACATAAGCCAGGGGCGTATCGTCGTGGACGATTTCCGTGTGGTCGATGCGGGCGAGCAGATGATAATCGACGGCGTCGCTTCGCGGGAGATGACAGACTCTATCGAGTTGAGGTTGCAGAATTTCGACATCGCCCCGTTTGCGAAGATACTCGAACGCTGGGGCTACCGCGTCGTAGGCCGCACGAGCGGTCATGCCACGGTCAAGTCGGCGCTCAAAGCGGCCGAGATTACAGCCGATATCGATGTCGATTCGCTGTCGGTCAACGACTTGCAGGCGCCGCCCACGCGACTCTCGTCGAAGTGGGACTTCCAGCAGAACCGCGCCCGCATCATCATCAGCGACCGCGAGAGGGGCGACACGCTCATACGCGGCTACTATCAGCCCTCGCGC
Source organism: Bacteroidales bacterium (assembly GCA_910574205.1). Lineage (GTDB taxonomy): Bacteria > Bacteroidota > Bacteroidia > Bacteroidales > Rikenellaceae > Alistipes. The sequence goes on along the minus strand of CAJSYJ010000004.1, from coordinate 4,641 downwards.
GGACGCTACTATGCGCGGGCGACGATCGACAGCCTGCCGCTGTCGCTCATATCGCCGTTCCTTTCGGGTGTCGTCTCGCAGACTGAGGGTCGTGCGAATGTCGACGTGGGTATACTCGGACAGCGGCGCCAGGCCTCGCTCGACGGACGCATACATGTCGACACGCTGTCGACGAAGGTAGACTTCACGCAGACGCGCTACCGGCTCTCCGATGCCGATCTGAGGGTCGAGAAGAACCACATATACGCCGATCGCGTGCCCATATTCGATGAGGAGAACAACAGGGGAACCTTTACGATGAACCTGAGCCTCGAACATCTGTCGAACATTACCTACGACATACGTCTCGACATCGACCGCATGCTCGTGCTCGACACCGATGCCGCCGACAACGATCTCTTCTACGGACGCGTATACGCCTCGGGCGATGCGACGATGCGCGGCGACAAGCGCGGCATAAAGATGGATATCGAGGCCACGACGGAGGACAACTCGGTATTCTTCATGCCGCTTGCCGGCAAGAGCGACATATCGTATGCCGACTTCGTGAAGTTCGAATCGGCCTCGACGCCGGTCGATACGACCAACTATCTGATACGTCGCAAAATGGCTTTCGAGCGCCGTCAGCGTCCGGCCTCGGCGGGCAGCGTCATGGATATCGATCTGGTGTGCAACGTGCGTCCCAACGCCGAGATACAGCTCATCATCGACCCCACGGTGGGCGATATCATCAAGGGGCGCGGCGAGGGCCAGCTCAACATGCGCATAGTGCCAAAAACCAACGTCTTCGACATGTACGGCGACTATACGATCAACGAGGGAAGCTACCTCTTCACGCTGCAAAACATCTGGACCAAGAAGTTCGTCATAGTGCCCGGTTCGAGCATACACTGGACTGGCGACCCGCTCGGCGCGCGGCTCAATATCGACGCCGTATACAACCTCAAAGCCTCGCTGCAACCGCTCTTGGGTCAGGGCTCGGGCAACAACTACATGCGTGCCGTGCCGGTGGAGTGCTATATAAAGCTGACCGACGAGCTTATGTCGCCCACCGTTACGTTCGACATAAATGTGCCCAACGTCGACCCCGAGATACAGTCGGCCGTGCAGAGTCTTCTCAGCTCGCAGCAGGACATAGCCACGCAGATGTTCTGGCTGCTTATGGCCAATACGTTCAGTGCCGAGGATACGAGCGGCATAGGCAACAGCATATCGGCCACCACGGGCTTCGAGCTGCTTTCGAACCAGCTGAGCAACTGGCTCTCGGGCGATAACTACAACATCATGTTCCGCTATCGTCCCAAGTCGAACACATCGTCCGACGAGGTGGATATAGGCTTCTCGAAGAGCTGGATCGACAACCGCCTGATCGTCGAGTTGGAGGGCAACTACCTTGTCGACGACGCGGCCAAGGTAAGCAAGAACGCCTCGAACCTTATGGGCGAAGCCTATATAACATGGCTTATCGACAAGGGCGGCAACTTCCGGTTCCGCGGCTTCACGCAGACGATCGACCGTTACGACGAGAATCAGGGTTTGCAGGAGACGGGCATAGGCTTCTATTACAGCGAGAACTTCAATACGTTCAGGGAGTTGGGCGAGAGTATCCGCAACCGCTTTTCGAGCGAGAAGCGCAAGCGCCGCCGCGCCGAGCGGCGTGCCGAGCGCGAGTCGGTGCGGCAGGCGGCCAAGGCGGCCGTGGCGACCGAAGCGGTTGAGGCCGGGCAGACCGACTCGCTGCCCCACCGCAGCGATCTGCCGGGCACCGTGCCGGCGGCGGGCGCTCTGCGCCGCGGCGGGAATGACGTAACGAGAGGGCGATGAAAAGGAATAAGGGACGAATCGCAGGGCGGATCGTTCCGGCATAAACGAAGAGTTGGATAGATAACAAAACTTAAATAAAACAATACTACTATGATCGATTTGATGATTGCCGCACAGGATGCGGTGGCGGCTGCGGCACAGACCGCAGGCGATGCAGTTATGGAGACGGCCGATGCGCTCGCGCAGACCGCGCCTGCCGCTCAGACGGCCGTAGAGACGGCCAAGAGCGTCTCGATAGGATTCTGGGAGCTGTTCATGGAGGGCGGCTGGCTGATGTGGGTGCTGGTGGCTCTGGCCGGCGTGATGATCTTCATCTTCGTCGAGCGCTTCGTGGCCATCCGCAAGGCCACGCGTATCGACGACAACTTCATGAACCGCATACGCGACTATATCTGGGAGGGCAAGATCAATTCGGCCGTCGACCTGTGCCGCCGCACCGACTCGCCCGTGGCACGCATGATCGAGAAGGGTATCGAGCGCATAGGACGACCCATGGGCGATATACAGACTTCGATCGAGAATGTGGCCAACCTCGAAGTGGCCAAGCTGGAAAAGGGTCTGCCGACGCTGGCGACTATCGCCGGCGGTGCACCTATGATCGGTTTCCTCGGTACGGTAGTGGGTATGGTCGAGGTGTTCATCTCGATGTCGGCCAACACCGCGGGCGGCATAAACATAGGCGACCTCTCGTCGGGTATGTACACGGCCATGGTGACCACCGTAGGCGGTCTTATAGTCGGTATTCCGGCCTACTTCGCCCACAACTATCTTGTGGCGCGCATCGAGAAGCTCGTCTTCCATATGGAGGCTACCTCGATCGCATTTATGGATATTCTGAATCAACCCGTACAAAAATAGATCGACGATGGCTATAAAAAGAAGTTCGAAGGTCAGCACGCAATTCTCGGCATCGTCGATGACCGATCTCGTGTTCCTGCTGCTGATATTCATGGTGCTCGCCACGACGATGATAAACCCCAACAACGCCGTCAAGCTGACCCTGCCGTCATCCTCGTCCGAGGAGGGCGATCCGTCGATCATCTCGTTGTCGGTGGTGCCGTCGACAGAGGTCGCGTCGGCCTACGTCTATACGATCAACGGCGACGAGGAGTACGCTACGGTCGACGAGGTGCGCACGGCTCTGGCCTCGCACTACGCCAAGTATGCCGAGCTGCCCGAGGAGGAGAAGCCCTTCATCTCGTTGCGCTGCGACGAGAAGGTTACGGTCGACGCGCTTATGGAGATCGTCGACATCACGCGCGAGAACAAGTATAAGATGGTCGTTGCGACCAAACAGAAACACTGATCCGCATGGAGTATTACGATCCGACAGACCGCTTGCCAAAGCGGATCGCCGCCGGAGTCTCGGTTGCAGCCATAGCCGGCTGGGCTGTGCTGATGTCGGTGCTGAGCATCGACATAGAGCCTCGCATGCCCGAGCCGCCGCTCCTGCTGGTCGAGATCGAGGAGCCGGTCGAGCCGGAGCCGCAGCAAAAGCCGTCGCGCTCGACGGCGCATAACTCCGTGCAGCCCGACGTGCGCACGAGCAGAAACCGCGCGCACGAAAACCCCGCACCGAAGGAGACCTCGTCGCAGACCGAGGGTCGGAGCGAGAAGACGCAGACGGTCAATACCAAGGCGCTGTTCACGCCCGTTACGGGTACGACGGCGGATCAAACCGTGCCCGAGGGCAACCGTCTGGCACCCGAGGGCGAGAGCGAGAGTCATCGCGGCGAGGGCAGCGGTTACAACCTTTCGGGCAGCGACCAGCTCGATGCCGGTTTGCAGGGGCGCGGACTGAGAGAGGCGCTGCCACGGCCGCGCACCGACTACAACATATCGGGCAAGGTGGTCATATACGTTACCGTCGATTCCGACGGCAATGTCGTAAGCGCCGATTACCGTCAGGCCGGCTCGACGACCAACGACCGCACGCTGATCGATCTTGCGCTCGAAGCTGCGCGCAAAGCCAAGTTCAAGCGCAGCAGCAAGTTTACCGAGGGCGGTACCATAACCTATAAATTCAATCTCAACTGATGAAACGACTGCTTAAATACGTCATGCGTGCGACGCTGGCCGCCGCCTTTGCAGTGCTCGGCATCTCTCCTGCCGCCGCACAGAGCGCCGTGCAGGCAGAGGGGCAGGGTGCGGAGCGTGCCGCCGCGGCCGGGGATAAGCCCGCAGGCGCACATCTGGTGTTCGACAGCGCCGTAGTCGATCTGGGCGATGTGAAGATAAACTCCGAGCGTATCGAGGTCGATCTGGGGTACTGCAACGACGGCACCGTTCCCGCCGTCATTACCGAGGCTCGTACCGGCTGCACCTGCGTTATGGCGAGCTATCGCCGCGGCAAGATCATGCCCGGCGACCGCGGCACTCTCGAAATAACCCTCGATCCGGCCAAAGCCCCTGCGGGCAAGTTCTTCCGGGTCATACAGATATTCTCAAACTCTCCGTCGGGTGTCGCGAGGATAACCGTGAAAGCCAATATCGTAGAGTAGAAGATATCTGAGTAACCGGATCTCGTATAGGCTGGAAACCTTGCGTTGTTTCGTGGAGCGTATATGCTGCCCGGGTGTCTTGCAAGTCTGTCGGTGCTTGGGGGGAGACCTCTCTGTGCTCCGGATCGTGTATACGTTACTCCGTCGTCGTATAAGTCTGTTGGCTGTTGCTACGGCTGCGCCGTTATACAAATTGTACCCACCACCTCTTACCTTTGCAGTGTCAATAGCGATTGGCACTTTTTTCTAGTAAGAGAGATGTCCATCGGGTGGATAATTGTTTGTAGTTTTGCTAAAATGATTGTCCATCGGCAGC
>CAJSYJ010000003.1 GCA_910574205.1 Bacteroidales bacterium | reverse complement strand
CGACTACGTTGATAGGTTGCAGATGTAAAGACAGTAATGTCAAAGTCGAGCAATACTAATTACCCGAACGGCTTTCTTGAAAATTTCTATCTCATCTTCGAAGTGTCAAGCTTTAATGGAGTTGGAACCATTGAAAAAAATCCAATTAAAACAACGTTCTTTTAGGTGGTTATAGCAGTGAGGTTCCACCTCTTCCCATTCCGAACAGAGAAGTTAAGCTCACTCACGCCGATGGTACTGCCTATTTAGGTGGGAGAGTAGGTAGCCGCCTCTTCAAGGGTAGATCAAACGATCTACCCTTTCTTTTTTTATTTGTTCGAGGAATAAGACAGATTGCCGCATCTCTTTTTTATTTTGTGAATGGCCGAGAGGGATATTATCTGCGTTCGCGCTTCCTTGCTCGACAATGTGAAAGACGTTGATATGCCTTATCGTCCGACTCCGAGGTCGTGTCGAGACGTATATATTCGAATACCTCCGAACGGCTATGCAGGGTCGAGAAAAGGAACGCGATGAAGAACCGTTAACCTTTGGCACAAATCCGAGTAAAGCGACAGACCCACGGCGTTACACTTGTGCAGACAATTGATTCATTGAGCAAAACTCGCCCGACTTTATCCCGTGTGCATTCATTGCATGCACCTTTTCCCGCGTAGATATACTCCGAATCGGTCGGCTCTTTTCTCGGCTAAATGAAAAGACTGTATAGCAACGCTTTTGACGAAGGAATGATTGTGATGCTTGTGGAGTAGCTGGTGGGATGAGGCATTCTGCGCATAGTCTTGTTCGGCAATGGGAACGACGTACTGCTGGCGGGAGCAATGCTTGCTTCATCGGCCTATGGCAACAGTACAAAGCCGACCATATGTGTTGTAAATTAGTTGGACTTGTCTTGTTGTGTTATGTGGCATTCTGCTGCCGAGAGTCTTGTATCTCGGTAATTAATAGATACCGATTTGGTGTTGGGCGTCGCTTGTTTTCCTGAAACCGGTATTATGCTGCTGCGAGTCGTGTCGGCCGCTAATTATTAGCGGCCGATGTGGTACGGGAGGGCGCTTGTTCTTGTGAAACAGGATACTGTTGCCGAACATTGGTTGATACGATAATGATCTGTGCCTCGTATAACGACTTATCATCGTATTTAGGGTGTAGAAATTATGCTATTTTTAGAGATATAGTTGGATGTAAATAGATTGCCGGCAGCGGTGTGGTTGGGTTACCGATCGGGACGTACTTAGTGCACTAAACGACCGGCCTATTATTATTTAGCCATTATGCCGTTCGGTGTGAAAAGGCTGTATGCGGAGATGATATTTTATGTCGGGAATCTGTATAGTCGAGCGGTTTGTATATCGATAAATATATCTCCGTTGTCTCCGTAACGTGCTGCTTATGTCATTTGATGCGTGAAAGTTGTGTGATATGGGCGATAATGTCGGCCGACAAAGGTGTTGTGTATTATCATATTGTCGGGATTCTGTGCCTGCGGTATGTCGAACGGCAGCTATTAAATATGTGTAACTACTTGCGCCAGCCGGCGGAGTGTGGGCGGCAGTTTTTTTCTACGGCATATTATTCTGCAACGTGCAGATCGGAGTCGTTGTTAGCGGGAGTAATATATATTCAGCAGACATCGGAGGGAAGGAGGAGGGATTGAGTGAAACGCGGCATTCATCTGCTGCGCACGAATCTTACGGGGAGTAACACCGATTTTGCATGTCTGGTTAGATCGTATCCCGGTAATGCTGTCGGAAATACTTGACAAAAGAGCGGGCAATTTATCCGGATTGTCGATGCACCCCAATATTTAAGAGGATAGGATCTATCGATCAGGACGGTACAAGGTCGACGAGTGTGCAATAGCATTTCCGCGACCGGTCGTCGTATAGGTGCTTGCCGCGCGCTGTTTGGAGGCTGTATGGTTTGTTCGGTGGTATGGCTATTTCCCGATCTGACTTTCGTAATATGCAATGCGTTCGCGGCAGACCTTTTCGACGATGTCGCGGAGCTGTTCGACCTTGGGGATAAGGGCGTCGATGTCATCTTTCGTAACTTCAAAATCGGGGTTGTAACGCGATTCTATATAGGCACGCTGCAAGAGGTCGAACAGTCGTTTTTCCTCCGGCGTGTCGCACGGGAATACTTCGAAGATCTCCGTCGTGTGCTTTTTCGCCGCGTTCATCAACTCCGACAGGTCATGACTTTTGTGACCGTAAAGAATAAAGGTCATCGGTATTACACGCAGCAGGTTTTCGGCAGACTGATGAAGATGAAACGAAGAATGCACGAACTCATTTTTCTTAAAGTTAAACAAAGTATCCTCTAAGAAATTATTTGCTTTCCCTAATTTATCGTCGAAATACTTTTGTGCTCGTTCCTTGATCTCGGTATAGTCGAGCTTGCGGCGGCGCGCCAGCTTGTAAGCCCCCGAATCGTAGAGAATAACTCCGTCGCGCTTGATCTCCGTTTCGAAGTAGTGCGCCTTGGAGAGTGCATAGTTAAATTCGTCTATTCCGTAGTTGACGAACTGCGGGTGTGTATGGAACGGTCGGTTCTTGTTCTCGAAAAACCTGTCTTTGATCTTCTCGTACAACGATGATTCGATAGCCCCGATCGGCTTGCGCGTCAGAATCACGATATCGTAGTCGCTCATGTAGTAGGTGGGCGTACCGAACTCGATGCGCTGGTCGTAGTCGACGTATTTATTCTTGGCGTAGCTGCCGAACAGAATAATCATCTCGACCTGCTTGATCTGCTCGCAAATGAGAGCAGTCAGTTGCTGCAAATCCTGACGTTTGCGCGGCGGTAAGAATCGGGTGGTTCGTTTCATAACGACAAAATTATGAAATTTTCCGACAATGCGTTTTGCAAAACCCATAAAAACAACTATATTTGTTTATCGTTCTGCAAATAGTCTGCAATGTTTCCGAGGGAGGCGGCAGGAGACGCTTAAAAGAAACACGGCGGATTATGAAACGGAACATCTACGACTCGGCATAGGCCGATGGACATAACTTATAAAGGGTAAACAACTCTTTATACCTGCTTGTAAACTTGGGAGCCTCTTAGGAGGTTGTTTGAACTGGGTATAGATGTTGTCAGTCCTTGTTATGTCCTGTTCGTTTTTTGCGGGCAGGGCAGCAAGGGCGCATGGCAGTTTCCAGATTTAGGTTCCCAAGACCGACAAGCAGGGGCTGCCACCGCGCCCCCTTTTATTTTCCCGGGGCAGGCTAATCCACCATCAACCACTCAAACACCTTTCCTCCATGAGCCTGCACTATACATGGCCACCCCTGACGAGTATTCATCGCTCCGAATTGAAGTATCTGTTGGGATTGCTTAGGACGATAATGCCATACGACCGCGCCATACTCTACGGCCGATATGCCGGCAGCCGCATGCGCAGTGAGATCGGCGGCTACGAGCTGCTCCTCGTGACACGTTCGATGCCTACCGTCGAGGGCTGGCAGATAGAGCCTATGCTCGACATCTGCTTCCCGCGCGAGATACGCGAGGAGAGCCGGATCAGAATCGAGACCGTCCAATACGAATTTATGGAGCGCAGCTGTCGCGACAGCTGGTTCTATGCCGGCATTCTCAGCGAAGGCATCATCCTTTACGACAACGGCTCGATAGGCAACCCGTTGCCCGCGGCAAGATCGCTCACACCCGAGGCTGCGGCGGGGCTCAGGCGGCGATACGAGTTTCTGTACGGTGCTGCGGGCGATATGCTGCGCACGGCCGTACGTATGTGGAACAAACACCGGCCGGAGCTGGCGGCCGTCAGTCTCTCGCATGCGGCAACGCTTATGCTGCGCGCCGAGGAGACGGTATTTTACGGTGCGAAGAATCAGATTCACACGACGCAGATACTACCGCTGTTCAAGCGCGTAAGGCACTATTCGCGGGCGCTGGCAAACGGATTTCGTCCCGAAGATGAGGTATATGCAGAGTTCTTCGAAAATCTGACGGCATATCGCGACTACGAAGCGATCGACCCGGCGCAGAGGCTGACATGGCACAAGTACAAATCATATTTTCGGCGACTGCGCGCAATGCAGGAGTGCATAAAGATATCTTGCCAGAGACATATACACTTCTTGGAGTATGGCAGGACACTTGCAAAGACCGTAACCGAGGCGGAGGCGAGTGAAAGGCCGGCTGAGCGGGACGAGGACAACGGGCACGGTAGGAAGCCGGCCGGTGCCCAAGAGCTTACGCAAGCCGTGGCCGGGAAGCAGACCGTGAGTGTAGTCCCGGCAGAACCGGACGGGGACAACGGAGAGCAGAAAGCTGTTGCTGCGGATATAGACAAAAAGATCGACCAGAAAGTCGATCGATATAGCGATAAGGATAAGGCGGCATACGGCTCAGATCCGGCCGAAGATATAAGAGAACGATTTGATCCGGGTACCGATTAATTCCTTACTCGGGCTGCATGGCCGGCCGATGTTTATCGGGTATTAACGCGATCGGTCGGCGTGCAGCTTTCGATAGTGCGCACTGAGACAAAAGTATACCAATCAGCCGAGGACCATTAAAACGGATGGTGCGGTAATACTTAAAGGCTCAGCTGCGCACTTTTTATTGTAAAAGCAGCATTATGCTGCCGGCCGTGTTCGACGCGATAATAGTACTGTCCGAGCGCAATACTCCGTATCATTCGGTTCGGAATGCCGTTATATGCGTCAGCGAATGGGGTGGGTGTGCCGAGAAATGTCGAGATGTCAGAGGTAGCGCTCTATGCGCCGGCGCTCTGCACCGAGTCGAGAAATGCAATGCCGTCACAAACCGCAGCCGGCAACGGCCGATCAGGCGGCGGCCTTGTCGGGCAGGCAGATGCGTATGGCGGACAGAAGCTCGTCTGCGCGGTCGGTAGAGAGGTAGTAGTACTCGTCCGACGAGTCGACGATCTCGATGAAGTCGTCCCAGCGCGTAGCGTAGAGCTGCACGGTCATCATGTTGCGCCGGTCGAAGTATCGACCGTAGTATCCGAACACACCCCAGATGCCCATGAGGGGGAATAGCCGCAGCTCGTCGCGCGAGACGCGGCGCACGGAGACTATATCCGATGTTTCGATCTCGATAAGGTTGCAAAGGCAGCGCACCTCGATGCTGCTGTCGGTGATGACGATGCTGCGCGGTATCGACAGCGCAGCCAGAGCCAAGAGCGCCAGTATGAGGGTCAGGTACCATGTCGAGAAGAAGCCTCCGTCGTAAAAAAGCATCAGCCCGATGCCCAGAGAGGACATCGCGAGGAGCATCGCTGCGGTTATGTAGCGCGTGCGGCGGTCGCTGCGGTATGTGAATTTTTTCATTGCGGTAAGTCTGTATCGTTTTCGGAAATCAGGTATTCGGCATAGGCCATGTCCTCGGGTGTCGTGAGCTTGATGTTGGTGCGTTCGCCCTCGACGAGCGAGACGGCGACGCCCGACGCCTCGACCACCGACGCGTCGTCGGTAAAGGCCTCGTCGTAGGGGCGGTCGTATGCCCTGCGCAGTATCTCTGCGGAGAATATCTGCGGTGTCTGCACCATGCGCAGGCTTGCACGCGGGATGATGCGCGAGCCGCCGCCGTCGACGATGCGGCAGCTGTCGACCGGCTCGACGACCGGTATGCTGGCGCCGCTGCGCTCGGCGTCGAGCAGCGTGCGGATGATTAGCTTGCGGCTGACCAGCGCGCGCACGCCGTCGTGTACGGCTATCGTCGCGGCCTCGGGCGCCACGGCGGCCAGACCGCAGCGGACGGAGTCGAACCGCTCGCGGCCGCCGGCCACGGTGCGGTGGGGCGCCACGTCGAAGCGGGCGGCGAGGTTGCGCCACATGCCTATATGCTCCTCGGGCAGCACGACGACTATGTCGGCTCCGGGCAGCGCACGCGCCATAGTGTTGATCGTGCGTGCCAGCACCGGCATGTTGCCGAGCATCATGAACTGCTTGGGCAGGTGCGACTGCATGCGGCGGCCGCTGCCGCCGGCGACGATTATTGCTGCGATTCTTTTTGCCATATCAGTTTTTTCCCGAATCCGAGTGTGTTGTCCGTAAATTTCATGTAGTCGATCTCTATCGCCCATAGCGTCAGCGGTGCCGCGGCCGCATAGGGAAAGCGCGCGATGTAGCGCCGCTTGGCCGCGGCATCGGCGCGCGAGACGCTGCCGCAGAGCTGCAAGCCTTCGATGCGGCCGACGATGCGCGTTTCCAGCACGATCGAGGCTGCCACGCGTGTATGGGTGTCGAAGCGCGAGGCGTGTCGCGTCGATATATCGGATGTGAAGATCAGCAGGTTGCGCTCGGCGTCGTAGGCATAGAAGCAGTTGGCGCAGTAGGGCGAGCCGTCCTCCGAGAGCGTAGCGAGCGTCATGACGTGGTGGCGCCCGATGAACTTCGATATGCGCTTGTCGATCATGGCTGCGGAGTCTCGGTTGCGGGTGCCGGTGCGGCCGTCGCCGTGCTGTCGCGCACGGTAAGTACGGTCGCGGCCGGTATCGAATCGAGCTGCGTGATGCGCTCGGCATCGGTCACTTCGCCGTCGAGCTCGGCCACGATGCGGTCGCGCACCCATTCGAACTGCGAGCGGGATGCTTCGGCGACAGGCTCGGCAGGCTCCTGCGGTATTTTGAGCGGGTCGATCGGCGTGCCGTTCTTCCAGATGCGGTAGTCGAGATGAGGTCCCGTGGCGGTGCCGGTACGGCCGACATAGCCTATGAGCTGCCCCTGCGACACGCGCGTGCCGACGGAGATGCCCGGGGCGTATCGGCTAAGGTGCAGATAGCCTGTCATAAGGTTGCCGGCATGTTTGATTTTAAGCGTGTTGCCGCCTCCGCCGCCCCAGCCCTTGAACGTCACGACACCGTCGGCCACAGAGTGTACGGGCGTGCCGGTCGGGGCTGCGTAGTCGACGCCCAGATGCGGGCGGTAGACCTTATGCACGGGGTGCAGGCGCGACTTGGAGAACTTGGAGCTTATGCGCGTGTATTTGAGCGGCGCTTTGAGCATCTGCTTGCGCAGCGACTTGCCGTCGGCCTCCCAGTATTTGAGCTTGCCGTCCTGCTTGAAGGGTATGGCGTAATAGGTCTTGCCGGCGTGGTCGAAGCGCGCCCCCCAGATCTGCCCTATGCCGACGCATACGGTGTCGATATACTTCTCGTCGTATATGACCGTGAAGCCGTCGCCCTTCTGTATGCCGAAGAAGTCGATCGTCCACTGGTATATGTCGTCCAGCTCGGCGGCCAGAGCGTATGGCATGTCGTGCTCCATGATCGCGCCCCAGAGCGACGACGATATGTTGGCCGTATGCCTGCGCCTGACGGTGGTCACGTCGCGCGCGCCCGTGGCTACACCCACCGAGTCGCCGTCGAAGGCGAAGACAACATAGTCGACCGGATTGCGGTGGTAGACCATGTAGTCGAGACGGCGCACCGAGTCTCCCTCCTGGTGCAGGAACATCGTGTAGCGGTTGCCGGCGCGTATCTGCCTCAGAGGAAATACCTCGGCGGCAGCCTTGTCCAGACGGTCGATCTTTGCGGCCGATATGCCGTATGAGGAGAGTATGCTGCCGACGGTCTGGCCGCCGGCAACGACGCCCTGCTCGGTGCGGTAGTCGTCGACGACGATGCCGTACTCCGTCTTAGGCGGTTCCGGTTCGGTTTGCGCCTGCTGCTGCTGCGCCTTGTCGCCGCGGCCTGTGCAGGCGGCCGCCGTGAGCGCCAGTATTGCGAATGTAGATTTGAAGAGATGTTTCATAACGGCAAAGTTAGTAATTTTTTTGCGACCGGCCAATGCGCCCCGGCCGCGGTACATGCGTAAAACGGAAATAGAGGGGCTTTTATTTGGGAAATCGATTATTAATTTTTACCTTTGGTCGGAATTGTACGCTTTTCGCGGATGTAGTCGTTATATCCGCAAATGGTATTATGTCGAAACTGTTGTTGGAAATATGTTCATGGTTCTACAAGGGGGCGGTGGCGTTGAGGCATCGTCTCTACGACTGGCATATATTCAAGAGCGAGTCGTTCGACATACCGGTCGTGTGCGTGGGCAACATTACCGTCGGCGGTACGGGCAAGACCCCTGCGGCGGAGTATATCATCGCGCATCTGAGCGACCGCTATAACATCGCGCTTCTCTCGCGCGGTTACGGCCGCCGCACGAAGGGCTACCGTGAAGTGAAGCGTTCGTCGTCGTATCTCGACGCGGGCGACGAACCGTTGCAGATAAAGCTCAAATTCCCCGACGTGCCGGTCATCGTTTGCGAGAAGCGCGCCGAGGGCATAAGGCGCATACGGCGCGAACACCCCGAGGTCGACCTTATAGTCATGGACGACGGGTTTCAGCACCGCAGCGTCGCGGCCAAGGTCAATGTCATCATCGTCGACGCAACGCGTCCGGTATCGAGCGACAAAATGCTGCCGGCAGGATCGTTGCGCGATATCCCGTCGCGGCTGCGTGCCGCACACCACTTCATCGTCACGAAGTGTCCCGACGACATGACGCCGCTCGACCAGCGCATCTGGCGCAAGCAGCTCAAACAGATAGCATTCCAGAAGGTATATTTCTCGCGCACACGTCCGCTGCCGATAAGGCCGCTGTTCGAGGAGCCCGACCGCGAGCAGGTCGATCCCGGCTCGCAGGCGGTGCTTATGGCCGGCATAGGCAATCCGCGCGTGTTCAAGCGCGACATGGCCGTGCGCTACAACGTGGTCGACACGCTCTTTTTCGGCGACCACCACCGCTATACGACCGACGACATAACCGCCATGGAGCGGCTCGTCGACCGTCATCCCCGCGCCATAATACTCATGACGGAGAAGGATGCCGTCAAGCTGCGGCGCTGCAAACGCTTCTCCGAGAGACTGCGGCGCGCGCTCTACTACCAGCCGGTAGAGATGGAGATCATCGAGGGCTCCGATGCCGACTTCACGGGCAGCCTAACGGCCGATATAGAGTATTCCGATCGGGAATGAGACCCGACGTAGAGTTCGACTGGCTAATAGTCTTAAAGTAATTCGATATGATAAACAAGGTAATTTTAGTCGGCAACGTGGGCGTCGACCCCGAGGTGCGTGCCATGGAGTCGGGCGTCAAGGTCGCGCGCGTGCGTCTGGCCACGAGCGAGAGAATGTACAACCGTCAGACCAACGAGACCACCGAGCATACCGAGTGGCACACCGTGACGCTCTGGCGCGGACTGGCCGAGACGGTAGACCGCTTCGTGCGCAAGGGCTCGCAGCTCTATATCGAGGGGCGTCTGCGCACCCGCGAGTGGACCGACAAGGACAACAACAAACGTTATACGACCGAGATACTGGCCGACGAGATGAAGCTGCTCGGCCGCCGCTCCGACTCGGCGGCGGGCACGGGCGCGTCGCAGGGACAGAGCTACGGCCAGCCGTCGCAGCAGCCGTCATACTCGCAGCAGCCGTACGGCCAGCCGCAGTCGCCGGCCTACTCGCAGCCTCAGTATGCACAACCGCAGGCGCAGCCTCAGCCTCCGGCTCCGGCCATGCCCGCCGACGATCCGGACGATCTGCCGTTCTGACGGGCGGCGCGATACGCGATGCCTGCCGTACCGGCTTCGGGGCTAATCCGTTAGGTGGCTAACGTCCGATCCGAAGAGGTGGGGCATTGCAAGGCGAAATGCGGTGCAGGGGCGTGCATCGTAGGATATGTAGGATTCGCAAATTATTTATACGTCGTTTAATGGAGTTGAAAATATGTCAGAGCTGCGGCATGCCGCTCGACGACAATAACAGAGGTACTGAGAAGCAGGGCGCCGCGAGCGAGGATTATTGCCTTTATTGCTATAAGGACGGAGCATTCACTCAGGACTTTACCATGGGGCAGATGATCGAGTTCTGCGCCCGCTTTACCGATCAGGTCAACGAGGCTGCCGGCTGGAACCTTACTCCCGAGCAGTACAAGGCGCAGATGCGCGGGTACTTCCCGCAGCTCAAACGGTGGGCGGCGGGCGATTCGCGGAGCCTCGTCGAGCGTGCGACGGCTCTGCTGGCGCAGTGCGGCGAGGTAACGCTGGCTTCGGTGGATGCCGAGGGATTCCCGCGTCCCGTGACGCTCTCGAAGGGACATACGTCGGGATGCAACGAGGTGTGGATAGCGACGGGAGCCGATTCGGCCGAGGCGGCCGACTTCGGGCGCAACCCGCGTGCGGGACTCTGCTACTCGGCTTATGGCGACAGCGTAGCTCTGCGCGGCACGGTCGAGATCGTGACCGACGACCGGATCCGGCGCCGGATGTGGCAGGAATGGTATAAAGACCATTTCCCCGGCGGGGCGGACGATCCTAACTATCTGCTCGTCCGCTTCGTGGGACATGAGGCGACGATCCGGATAAACGGCAATTTCGCCCGTATAACGTTATAGCCGGCAGCTCAGCCGGCTTTTATCCGTCTTGCCGGTTTGAAGGAAATCTGTTTCGACGAACGGCGGGCAGACTTGCTTATCTGCACGATTATTCGTACTTTCGTATTCGAAAACCATACAATTGGAGCCTATGAAACATTAGCCTGACGGCTACGCACATTGAAGACATATTCGGAAAAAGCGTTTAGCTTTGATTCTCGCTGTTGAAACTTAGGAACTTTCATGGCTATCGAGAGTAAAGCGATGACGCTCACGCCGCAAGGCGTGGGCTTTACTCGTATATTTGATAGCATGGTATCCTAAGACCTCAACAGCAAATAGAAGAGTTCTGTCCGCGCTTTTTTTATGCACATACCAAACAAAAAATATCGTTTATGAAGAAACTGTTTATCTTATTGGCATCGCTGCTCGCGGTATCCGTATGCGCCGATGCACAAGCAACCACAGATGTCAACAACGGATTGTTCCGGGCTGTAAAGCAACTGTCGTCCCCGCAAGGGAAAACGGCTCTGACCGCTCTGTTCGACAGCGGCACGGCAGCTGACAATCTCTACTCCGAGCTGAAATACTCGTCGGACAAAAATACCGATTGGAGCAGAGTACGTTATGTAGACGGCATTTCAAAAGGACACGCAAGCGCGCTTATCCTGCAACTGCCCGCAGGTTCCCGATACAAATATGTTGTCATTTATACCAAGAGCCGCAACGTAGGAGCGGGCTGCCGCATAGTAAGGAGCAGCGCGAACTGGTCGAACAGCAATTCGATCGACAGTCGGGCATTGGCCGCAATACGCAGATCCGTCGAAAATATCGAACGAGAGTGGTAGTCTAATAAAAACGATCGAAAACATGTCGGACAGATATAAAATTACCGTCGAGGAGGACAACAGCTCCGATGCTGCGTCATGGATAATCATCGCCGCACTGATCGTCTCGTGCTTCATATTCATCGGCATACCGTTATTGATAGGCTATATCATCTACCGCATAATCAAACACAACAGGCAGCAGAAGGCCATGGCCGGTCTGAAATGTCCTACATGCGGCCGTTCGGACGCTCTGCGCACATTCAAAAGCGAGATGATATGCAGCACTCCCAAACAGATATACGCACATGCCAAAAGCGCCGCCGGCACACGTTCGGGCGACGTGATGACCGTAACCGAGCAGACATGGAGGCACTACGAAAAGTGCCGGTTCTGCGGTGCTATACAGTATTGGGACGACAAGAAGGAGGTATGATCTGATACTGACAAATTTAATAATATAATATTATGAAGAGACTCTTTATGGAAATATCATAAGATTCGAATACCGAGCGATGCGATAATCCGAAAGTAATAACGTGACTGCTGTGTCGTCATTCTGGGTAAAACGCAGCGAAGAATCCGGTCGGGGACGATATGAAATGGTAATATGACGCCGGCTGCCCGATTTCAGGCAGCCGGCGTTTGTTTTATTCCCACTCGATCGTTGCTGGCGGTTTCGAGGAGATGTCGTAGACTACGCGGTTGACGCCGCGCACCTTGTTTATGATCTCGTTCGAAAGACGCGCCAGAACCTCGTAGGGCAGATGCACCCAGTCGGCCGTCATGCCGTCGGTCGAAGTCACGGCACGCAGCGCAACGCAGCTCTCGTAGGTGCGTTCGTCGCCCATAACGCCGACGCTGCGCACGGGCAGAAGGATCGCGCCTGCCTGCCATATCTTGTCGTAGAGACCCTCCTCGCGCAGGGTGTCGATATATATCTGGTCGACCCTTTGCAGTATGTCGACCTTCTCGGGCGTTACCTCTCCCAGAATACGTATGGCGAGTCCGGGGCCGGGGAATGGGTGGCGGCCTATGAGCATCGGGCTGATGCCCAGCGACAGACCCACGCGGCGCACCTCGTCCTTGAAGAGCAGACGCAGGGGCTCTACGATTTTCAGATTCATCTTCTCGGGCAGGCCGCCTACGTTGTGGTGCGACTTGATGACCACGGCCATGCCGTTGACCTTGGCCGACTCCACCACGTCGGGATATATCGTGCCCTGCGCCAGCCACTTCACGTCGCGTATGCGCTGCGCCTCCTCGTTGAATACCTCCACGAAGTCGCGGCCGATGATCTTGCGCTTGGTCTCGGGGTCGGTTACGCCGGCCAGATCGCCGAAGAACTTGTCGTGCGCCTTGACTCCCTTGACGTTGAGGCCCATGCCCTTGTATGATTCCAATACGTCGTCGAACTCGTTGCGGCGCAGCAGCCCCGAGTCCACGAAGATGCAGTAGAGGCGGTCGCCTATGGCGCGGTGCAGCAGCACGGCGGCCACCGTCGAGTCTACGCCGCCCGAGAGGCCCAATACGACCTTGTCGTCGCCTAACTTCTGCCGCAGCTCATCTACGGTCGTCTCGACGAAGCTGTCCGGCGTCCATGACTGCGAGCAGCCGCAGATGCCCACGACGAAGTTTTCGAGCAGCGTCTTGCCCTCGGTCGAATGATATACCTCGGGGTGGAATTGTATGCCCCATGTCTGCTCGCCGTCGATGCGGTAGGCCGCTATGGCGACGTCGTCGGTCGAGGCGACGATGCGGTATGCGTCGGGGATCGATGTTATCGTGTCGCCGTGCGACATCCACACCTGTGACCGGGGCGAGAGCGACTGCATCAGCGCGTCGTCCGGCTCGACCACGCGCATCTGCGAGCGGCCGTATTCGCGGCTTGCCGATGCCTCGACGCGTCCGCCGAAGAAGTGGGCGAGATATTGTGCGCCGTAGCAGATGCCCAACAGCGGCAGACGTCCCTTGATGCCGTCGAGATCTATGCGTGGCGCCTGATCGTCGCGCACCGACGACGGGCTGCCCGATAGTATTACGCCGCGCACGGACGAGTCCAGTTCGGGCATCCTGTTGAACGGGTGTATCTCGCAGTATACCTGCATCTCGCGTATGCGTCGCGCGATGAGCTGCGTGTATTGCGACCCGAAGTCGAGAATTATTATTTTTTCCTGCATAAGAAGTAGGGTTGAATTTTGTTTCGGCTTTTTCTGCGTCCGACAACGTTCCGATAACTCCGGCTCTGCCCCCGCTTACCGTAAACGGTCATCTCCCTTGCGCCTTGCCATGCGCCCCGGCAGAGGCCGGGCGAACCCGGCACGGCGGTCGGCTTGCGGGAAACAGCGTTTTCCGATCGCTATTTTTTAGTGACCGGGCGGTTCATGCGTCCGGCGAGTTTCATCTCCGAGAGATAGGCCTCGTAACCCACCTCGCGGATGCGTTCGATGCAGCCGCGGCGGTCGGAGCGGAACAACAGACCGAATACCTTGCTCATGAAATTGTTGAATGTGCGGCACTCCGCCACGGGCACTGCCGTGCAGTCGGCGCAGCTTTTCAGCCCGCGCTCGATGACGCAGCGGCGCAGACCGCACCATTGCGCCTTATCGTAGTCGCGGCAGCCGGGGCATTTGCCCGAGCTATATCGCCGGCAGGCGGCGCATACGAGTCCGCAGGCGGCTATTTCGTTCTGTATTTCGTTCATTCCGTCGGGGTTGAGTCGGTATCGCTGTACGTATTATCGTTCGCGCGAGTAGTTGGGCGTCTCGCTCGTTATGGTAATGTCGTGCGGGTGGCTCTCGTTCATGCCCGATGCCGTGATGCGAATGAAGCGCGACTGCTTCAACTCGTCGATATCGCGTGCGCCGCAGTAGCCCATGCCGGCACGTATGCCGCCTACCAGCTGATAGACCGTCTCTGCCAGCGAGCCCTTGAACGGCACGCGTCCCACGATTCCCTCGGGGACGAGTTTGTTGATATTGCCCTCGCAGCCCTTCTGGAAATAACGGTCGGCCGAGCCCGCCTTCATCGCGTCGATCGAGCCCATGCCGCGGTACGACTTGAATTTGCGGCCGTTGTAGATGATCGTGTCGCCGGGCGACTCCTCGACGCCTGCGAACATCGAACCTATCATCACCGAGTCGCCGCCGGCCGCCAGAGCCTTCACGATGTCGCCCGAGTAGCGCAGTCCGCCGTCGGCGATGACCGGTATGCCTGCCGCGCGTGCCACCGTCGCCGCGTCGTATATGGCCGACAGCTGCGGCACGCCGACGCCGGCTATGATGCGGGTGGTGCAGATCGAGCCGGGGCCTATGCCGACCTTGATGCCGTCGGCACCGTTGTCTACCAGATAGCGCGCCGCCTCGGCCGTGGCGATGTTGCCTACTACCACGTCGAGCGCGGGATATGCCTCCTTGATGCGGCGCAGCAGCGTGACCACGCCCTTGGAGTGTCCGTGCGCCGAGTCGAGCACCACGGCGTCGACATCCTCGGCCACCAGTGCCGCCACGCGATCCATGGCATCGGGCGTGATGCCGATGCCGGCCGCCACGCGCAGACGTCCCTTCGCGTCCTTGCAGGCATTGGGGTTGTCCTGCAATTTGGTAATGTCCCTATATGTAATAAGACCGATCAGATGACCCTCGTCGTCGACTACGGGCAGCTTCTCGATCTTATTTTGCAGCAGCACTTCGGCTGCGTTTTTGAGTTCGGTGTTGTGCGTTGTCACGATCCGCTCGCGCGTCATGACCTGCTCGATCGGCCTCTCGCTGTCGGGCTGGAATCTCAGGTCGCGGTTCGTCACTATGCCTATCAGCTTGTTGTCGGCGTCGACGACGGGTATGCCTCCTATCTTGTTCTCGTGCATCAGCGCCAGCGCATCGCCCACCGTATGGTCTTTCGATATCGTAATCGGGTCGTAGATCATGCCGCTCTCGGCGCGCTTGACACGTCTCACGTGCGCAGCCTGGTCGGCTATCGACATGTTCTTGTGGATCACGCCTATGCCGCCCTCGCGCGCCAGCGCTATCGCCAGAGGAGCCTCGGTCACGGTATCCATGGCCGCCGATACTATCGGGATGTTGAGTCTGATATTTCGAGAGAACCTGCCTGCGGTATTCACTTCTCTCGGCAACACGTCTGAATAGGCCGGTACGAGCAACACATCATCGAATGTGAGACCTGTCGACTGTACCCTTTCATCGATAAAAGACATAGCAATCGGGTTTAATATGTTGCCCACAAAAGTAGGTAAAATTTAGCAACGCATCAATATGTCGGAGGGTATTTATCAACATTCTTTCATAATTTTTCGTGAAAAGGCGCCATTAGCGTTACCTCAATCATCGTGGCAAACGGGACGTACATCGAGTACTACCCGTCTGCCCCGATTTCATGTCGGCACCGCTACTAACGCCTTTTGACGAAAAATTTCCCGTGAAAATCGGCATTCTGCTGCCGCGCCTCGTCGCTCGGCAATGGGATGTTCGCCAAGTACAGCCCATCGCCTCGCTCCGTCGTTGCGTTGCATAATACCGCTTTTGACAAAAAATCTTTCCCGTGAAAGGTCGTCATTTGCGTCCGCGCCTCGTCGCTCGGCAATGGGGTGTTCGACAAGTCGAGCCCCTATCGTGCCGGCGGTGCGGGCCGATGATTTTTGACGAAAAGTATGCTTATAGAAAAAAACACGCCTGCCGTTGAGGCAGGCGCGATAGTATGGACTATTCGGATGTCGGCGCTGACACCTGCCGCGACGGCAGGCGACAGCCTCGGACGATCGCTTAGTTGGCAGTCGAGGTATCCTCGGTAACGTTGAGCTCGCGCTTTACGGCATCGGTAATGTCCGTCAGGGCTGCCTCATCGAAGTAGGCCAGACCTGCTGCGGCCGAGTTGGATGTGTTGAACACGACAAGATAACCGCCCGCCTGCGAGATCTTCTTGACAGCCTCGTTGGCCTTGTCGAATACGGGCAGCATCAACTCCTGCTCCTTCTTCGAAAGGTCCTGCTGAGCGATCTGCGAGAAGTCGCGGTAGCGCTGCTGCAACTGACCCAGCTCGGTCTCTTTGAGCTGCTTGACCGAATCGGTCATGGTGCCGGCGTTCTTCTCGAAATCGGCCAGACGCGTATTGAACTCCACCTGAATGGCTTCGAGCTGATCTTGCAGATCCTTGGCATATGTTTCGAGGTTGGCCGACGCCTCCTTGTACTCGGCCATATTGGGGATGATGACGGCCAGGTCGACGCGTCCGAATTTTTGTGCGAAAACAGATGATGAGCAAAGCATCAGGGCACCCGCGAGGGTTAGTTTCAAAAACTTCTTCATGATTGATTATAAATGTTTGATTACTATTTCTATTTCAGAGCATCGATGATTCGCTGCGTGAAGTCGATGCGCGTCGAGTTGTAGAGCACCGTCGGGTTGGCGGCGATGTCTATCACAAGGTCGTAGCCGTGCTGCTTGCAGAAGCTCTCGATCGTCGAGAAGACGCGCTGCTGGATCGGCTGGATCAGTTCCAGACGCTTCTTCATCAGCTCGCCGTCGGTGCCGAACAGCGACTCCTGGAACTCGGAAGCCTCCTTCTCGCGTTGCAGAATGGCGTTCTCACGGGTCTGACGTGCCGACTCGGAGAGCGACGAGCGCTGTGCCATGTAGTTGTTGTAGAGCGTCTCGACGGCGGCGAAACGGTCGTCGACCTGCTGCTGGTACTGGTCGGCGAGGGTCTCGATGCGTTCGAGCGCCGAGTTGTATTCGGGAAGAGACTTGAAGACCGTCTCGCTGTTGACGACCATATAGTTCTGTGCCGATGCCAGGCCGAACGATGCGGCGAGCAGAGCGAATGTCAATATCAAACGTTTCATAAACATGTACTGTTTTTATATTATACAAATGTAACGAAAATATTTCAATTTCTTTGCCATGTCGCTCTTTTAAGCCCCCCCCCGTATGGAATTTTGTCGCTTATCAGAACGTTTGTCCCATTGTAAAGTGGAACTGGCTGCCGCTGGGCTTGGTCGAGCCGTAGGGCGCGTCGAAGCCGTAGCCCCAGTCGATGCCGAGCATGCCGACAACGGGCAGATAGAGACGCACGCCGACACCGGCCGAACGCTTGATCTTGAACGGCGAGAACTCCTTCCATGAGTTGAAGCCGTTACCGCCCTCCAAGAAGCCGAGCACGTAGATCGACGACTGCGGTTTGAGGATGATCGGGTAGCGCAGCTCGACAGTATACTTGTTGTAGGCCACCGAGTAGTAGCTCGACGGATCGAGCGCACCGTCCTCGTAACCGCGCATGGCGATGATGTCGACACCGTATATATTATAGCCCGTCATACCGTCGCCACCGATCTCGAAACGCTCGAAAGGCGATATCTTATCCTTGTTGTAGTGACCCAGATAACCCATTTCGGCCGAGGCCATGAGCACGAGGTTCTGGTTGGTCGTCAGCGGGAAGAACCATTTGGCTTTGAGGTTCCATTTGTGGAACTCGATCCAGCGGTAGCGGTCCTGCTCGGAGAGCTTGCTGTCGGCGTAGTCCTTGCCGTCCCAGAGCGAGAAGGGGGGCGTGGCCTGCACCGAGGCCGTGAACTCCGAACCCTTGCGCGAGAAGAACGGCGAGTCGACCGACGAGCGTTGCAGCACCAGTTTGAGCGAGAGCATGTTGCTGTGTCCGTTGCTGATGATGAACGACGACCAGCCCTTCAAGCCGTAACGCTGGTATGCCATTTCGGCGTAGATCGAGAAGTAGGGGTCGGGCCATGTCAGACGCTTGCCCAGACCGACGGCCACACCCGTCGAGCGGTAGTACATCGAGGCCTTCTGCCATGCGTAGAGGGCGTTGTTCTGCTCGGAGATATGCGCCGAGAAGGTAAAGGTATTGGGTCGGTGTCCGCCCAGCCAGGGATCGGTAAAGCTCAGTGCGAGAGCCTTATAGTATGTACCGTTGCTCTGTCCCGAAATCGAGAGGCGCTGGTTCTGTCCCGAAGGGTAGGGGCGCCAAGCGCCCTTCTTGAAGAAGTTGCGCAGCGAGAGGTTGTTGAGCGTGACGCCGATCGAACCGACGAACGTTCCCGAGCCCCAGCCGCCTGCGATATTGAACTGGTCGCTCGCCTTCTCGACCAGAGGCCAGTTGACATCGACCAGCTCGTTGCTCACGGGCTTGACGTCGGGCATGACGTTCTCCTCGTCGAAGTGTCCCATCGACATCAGCGTGCGTATGGTCTGCATGAGCATGGCGCGGTTGTAAAGATCGCCCGGACGTACATAGAGCTCGCGGCGGATCACTTCGTCGTCGACGCGCATATTGCCCGATATGCCCACCTCGTTTACGGTAAAGGGCTTGCCCTCGAAGACGCGTATTTCCAGATCGATCGAGTCGCGTCCGACCACTATCTCGGCTGGCTCGATCTGCGAGGCCAGATAGCCGTTGTTCTGGTAGAGCGAAGATACGGACATCTCCTCGGGGTTTACCTCCTTGCCGATGCCCAGACGCTTGTGCATCGACTTCTTGTCGTAGACGTCGCCCTTCTGCACGCCGAACATCTCTTGCAGCTGCTCAGTGGTGTAGATCGAGTTGCCGACCCACGATATGTCGCGTATGTAGTATTTGTTGCCCTCCGACACATCGATGTCGATGCCGATAGTCTTGTAGTCTATGTCGTAGATCGAATCGCGCAGGATAGTCGCGTTGCGGTAGCCGCGCGAGTTGTAGAAGTCGAGCAGCAGCTCCTTATCCATTTCGTAGTCCTCCTCGGAGAGCTTGCGCCCCTTGAAGATGTTGAGACTCTTCTGGTGGGTCTTTTTGAAGGTGCGGCGCAGACGCTTGTCGTCGAAAGCCTCGTTGCCCGAGAAGTTGATCTTGCCGATCTTGACCTTCGGGTTCTTGTCGATGATGAACGTTACGTTGACGCACTGCTCGTATGTGGTGTCGTTGTCGATGCGCACCTCGACCTGACAGTTGCGGTAGCCCTTCTTCGAGAAGTGGCTCTTGATGAGCCGCGTATTCTTGTCGATCACGTAGTCCGAAAGCTCGGTGTTGCGGCGCAGCTTCAACTCCTCTATAAGGTCCTTCTGCTTGCCCTTGCCCACGCCGTCGAACTGCCAGCGCAGGATGCGCGGACGCTCTTTGAGGAAGACCTCCAAGTCGAGCGAGTCGCCCTCGATAGTGGCGCCGATCTGTACGTCGGAGAAGTATCTCGGAGCCCACAGACGTTGTATGGCGTTGGAGATGAACTTGCTGGGCAGATATATCGAGTCGCCCTCCTCCAAACCGGCCGACGATTTGAGGATGTCGTGGTTGAGGTACTTCACTCCGTGCAGGTTGATCTTGCGGATGTAGTAGAGCTTGCCGTCGCCCTGGCTGAGTATCGGCGCCGAGGTGTCGAACGCAACCGTATCGGCCGCGTCCGCGGCGGGTGTCTGGCCGGCGAGTCCCCGGCTTCGGGCGTCGGTGCCGGCTGCGAGAATATGCCGCGCGGCGCCATAGGCGTCGGCAGCGAATGCGCTCAGCAGCAGTGCCGCGGCGGAGAGTATCGTAAGTTTCGTATGTTTCATCTAAAACACTGTTATTTCTTATCTGTTACAAGACCGAAGCGACGTTCGCGGCGCGCATATTCGTTCAGCGCTTCGTCGAACTGCTCCTCGCGGAAGTCGGGCCACAGCACCTTCGGGAAATAGAGCTCGGCGTATGATGCCTGCCAGAGCAGGAAGTTGCTCAGACGGTGGTCGCCGCCCGTGCGGATTATCATGTCGGGGTCGGGGATCGACGCCGTGTAGAGGTGCGCCGATACGGTGCTCTCGTCTATGGTCTCGGCCGCGATCTCTCTCGCTGCCGCGCGAGAGGCTATCTGCCTTACCGCCGCCGCGATCTCGCTGCGCGACGAGTAGTCGAAGGCCAGCACCAGCGTCAGCTTGTCGCAGTCGGCCGTGCGCGACTCTATGGCGTCGAGATGCTCGGCCACTCTCTGCGAGAACCGCTCCCTGCCTCCTATGACCTTGACCCTCACGCCCTGCGCACGCAGATCGTCGACCTCGCCGGCCACGCTGCGGCAGAACAGCTCCATGATCGCCGAGACCTCCTCGGCCGGACGTCCCCAGTTCTCTGTCGAGAAGGCATAGAGCGTCAGATATTCCACGCCGCGACGCACAGCGGCCTTAACGGCGGCACGCACCGACTCGACGCCGGCGATATGCCCCTCGTAACGCTCCCTGCCGAGCTGCGTGGCCCAGCGTCCGTTGCCGTCCATGATAATGGCGACGTGGCGGGGTATGGGTATTCTATCGGTCATAATAACTTGCAAATGTAAGAATTTTAATTCTAATACGAAAGCATGTCGGGCAAAATACTCCGCCCGCTGCCGCCACATCATCCTTCGTGCAGGGGCAACTCGCTGCGGATCAATCGCGTCGGTCGATGCCCCACATCATCTTATTCCTTAACGTGTCGTAAAACGAATTATTATGCGGCGTCGCCAAAAAAAGCCTCTCGCCGGAGCACCGTATGGCTATCCTCTCTCCGTCTTCGAGCGGGTAGGTGCGGTTGTCGGCCGTCAGCAGCGCCTCCTGTCCGCGCGAGCGCAGCACCAGCTCGATGCGGCTGGTGTCGGGTATGACGACCGGACGCATCGTAAGGTTGTGCGGGGCTATGGGCGCGACCGCCAGGCAGCGGCACGAGGGGGCTACGATAGGCCCTCCGGCGCTGAGCGAGTAGGCCGTGGAGCCGGTGGGCGTCGAGACTATCACGCCGTCGCCGTAGTAGGTGGCTATCATCTCTCCGTCGATGTATGTCTCGATCGATGTCATCGTGGCGCCGCGGCGCTGTATCGATATCTCGTTCAGCGCATCGAGAGACGTGCCGCCGCAGTCGCGGCAGGTGGCTGCGAGCATGGTGCGCGGTTCGGTGCGCAGCTCCGAGCGGGCTATGCGGGCGAAAAGGTCGTCTATCGCATCGCCGTTGTTTTCGGTCAGAAAGCCGAGCCTGCCGCAGTTGATGCCGGCCACGGGCGTCGAGCGGTCTTCGAGGCGGTGTATGCCGTCGAGCAGCGTGCCGTCGCCGCCGTAGCAGATCATCACATCGCCGTGCGGCGCCCTATGAGCCGGGTATATCCGGCCGGGGTCGACGACGATGCCGGCCGTGTCGCGCGCCGCCTCGACAAACTCCTCATTTATCGAGTAGTCGAAGCCGTAGCGGTCGAGTGCGGCGAATATGTCGGCGATCTGCGATGCCACGTGCGCCGAGTTGCGGCGCGAAAAAAGTATGATATTCATCTGGCGAAACGAAAAAAATACTTAACTTTACAGGGCAAATATACGAAAGTTTTGGTTTCGCCGAGGCGCGAAATATCCGAAAGCGAATTAATTCGTATTTTGTCCGGCCGATAATTCAAGGTTCGGCCTAAACCCCGAATTTATGACGAAACTGAGTGTAAACATCAATAAGATTGCCGTAGTGCGAAACTCGCGCGGCGGAAACGTTCCCGATCTTCTGGCTGCGGCGCTGGCTATCGAGCGCTTCGGCGCCGACGGCATCACGGTGCATCCGCGACCCGATGCGCGGCATATACGTTACGACGACGTGCGCGACCTGAAACGTTCGATATCCACCGAGCTCAACGTCGAGGGCAATCCGATCGACAGCTTCTGCCGTCTTGTCGACCAGGTGCGGCCTGCGCAGGTAACGCTGGTGCCCGACGCCCCCGACGCCCTGACCTCGAACGCGGGCTGGGACACGGTGCGCAACAGCGGCTTTCTGACACAGACGTGCAGCCGCTTCCGCGAGCAGGGCATCCGCGTCTCGATCTTCGTCGACCCGGACTGCGACATGGTGCGCGGCGCGGCCGAGTGCGGCGCCGACCGCGTGGAGCTATACACGGAGGCCTACGCCCGCGAGTACGCCGCCGACCGCGAGCGTGCTGTGGAGCCGTATCTGCGTGCGGCCGAAGAGGCGCGCCGCCTCGGGCTCGGACTCAATGCCGGACACGATCTCAATACCGAGAACCTCGCATATTTCCTATGCCGCATCCCTTGGTGCGACGAGGTGTCGATAGGCCATGCGCTGATAAGCGACGCGCTCTATTGGGGATTGGAGAATACGGTCGGCATATATCGCAGATGTCTTTCGGGACGATAGTTGTCAATAGATAAACAGTCGCCGTCGGCGTGTCGGGCGGCAGGGGCGGTGCGGAAGGCGCCGTCAGGAAAATATTAATTCGGTTTTAGATGAAAAGATTCTTATCGATCATGTTGGCCGCAGTGCTCTGCACCACGGCCGTCGAGGCGCAGAACGCCTATAATTATCAGAAAAGGAGCCACTATGCGGCTCTGCCCGTCCACCGCAGCAGCATCGTCTTTCTGGGCGACAGCATTACCGATTACGGCGATTGGAGCGAGTGGCTGGGCAATCCGCGCGTCATCAACCGCGGCATAAGCGGCGACCGTGCGGAGTGGATGCTCGACCGTCTCGATCCGATCGTCGCAGGCCAGCCGGCGAAGCTGTTCCTGATGATCGGCACCAACGATCTGGCAGCCGGAGCTACGCCCGATGCCGTCGCCGCCAATATATGCAAGGTCGTCGACCGCATCCTTGCCGAATCGCCGCGCACGAAGCTCTATGTGCAGAGCGTGTTCCCGGTCAACGGCGAGGACTTCGAGGGCAAGGTGCCCAAGAAGAGCCATTGGTCCAAGGGCGAGCGGATAGAGGAGCTCAACGCCATGATCGAGCGTGCATGCGCCGAGCGCGGAGTGCCCTATATCGACGTCTATGCGTCTCTGGTCGACGAGCGAGGCCTGCTCGACGAGCGCTATACCAACGACGGACTGCATCTGCTCTCCGACGGATATAAGGTCTGGGTAGAGCTGTTGCGTCCTTATGTCCGCTGAGCCGATGATACCGGCACCGCTGGATAACCCCGTTTTCGGGCATATACGCGAGACGGTAGACCGCCTCGGCGTGGAGGCCTATGTCGTTGGCGGATTCGTGCGCGACTACTATCTGCGCCGCCCCTCGACCGATATCGATGTAGTGGTGGTTGGCGACGGCGTTGCCGTGGCCGAGGATCTGGGGCGCAAGCTGCGCGCCAAGGTGTCGATATTCAAGACATTCGGTACGGCGATGCTGCGCTGGCAAGGCACCGAGGTGGAGTTCGTCGGCGCACGCCGCGAATCGTATTCGCACGATTCGCGCAAGCCGCAGGTCGAGCCTGGTACGCTTGAAGACGACAAGCGCCGCCGCGACTTCACGATCAACGCTATGGCGTGGTCGCTCAACTCCGCGACATTCGGCCGGCTGGTCGACCCCTTCGACGGCATGTACGATCTCGAAGAGTGCACCATACGCACCCCGTGCGATCCCGACATAACATTCTCCGACGACCCGCTGCGCATGATGCGTGCGATAAGGTTCGCCTCGCAGCTCGGCTTCGACATCTACGACGAGACGTTCGAGGCCATACGCCGCAACCGCGAGCGCATATCGATCGTCTCGCGCGAGCGCATAATCGTCGAGCTCAACAAGATAGTGGCTTCGCCCGTGCCGTCGATAGGCTTCGAGCTGTTGGAGCTGACGGGGCTGTTGGAGTTGATATTCCCCGAGATGCACCGTCTCTCGGGCGTCGAGCGCCGCGGCAGCCATGCCCACAAGGACAACTTCAAACATACGCTGAAAGTGCTCGATAACGTCGCGCTCCGCTCCGAGGATCTGTGGCTGCGCTGGGCTGCGGTGCTGCACGACATCGCCAAGCCGCTCACAAAGGCTTACGACCCGCATATCGGTTGGACGTTCCACCAGCACGAGGTCGTTGGCTCGAAGATGATACCGCAGATATTCCGCCGCATGAAGCTGCCGATGAACGAACATATGCGCTTCGTGCAGAAGCTGGTCTTCCTGCATCTGCGTCCTATCATCCTCTCCGAGGATATGGTTACCGATTCGGCCGTAAGGCGTCTTCTGTTCGAGGCCGGCGACGACGTGGAGTCGCTCATGACCCTCTGCGAGGCCGACATTACATCGGGCATCGACGCCAAGGTAAAGCGCTACATGGCCAACTTCGAGCTGGTGCGCCGCAAGATGCGCGATCTGGAAGAGCGCGACCGCATACGCAACTTCCAGCCGCCCATAACCGGCGATATCATCATGAGTACCTACGATCTGTCGCCGTGCAGCATCATCGGCGAAATCAAGGACAGAATAAAAAATGCCATTCTCGACGGTGAAATCCCAAACGAATACGATGCGGCCTACGCCATGATGCAGCGGCTGGCCGAAGAGTTCGGCCTGTCGGAAAAATAGTCTGCTTTTCGAGAAAGGCACCAATGACGCCGTGTGAATCATCGGGGCGAACGGGACGTATTATATGCCGACCGTCCGCCCCGATTTCATGCCGGTACCGCAGTTGCTGCCTTGTGTCGAAGAATGGACCGGCCGCTCGCGGCTCTGCCATTACGGGCGGTATTCCGCTATTGCTTTCGTCCTCTCGCTGTATGGGCGGGGGGAGACGGCGCCCGAATAGCCCCCCCCATCCCCGCCGTTTTGCCGGCGCGAGGCGCGTCCGTGCCGTTATAGCGGGGCAGGATGCCATTACGACAAGTCGGGCAGAGCGTTGCGCCCTGCCCGACCCGTTATGCTGTCGTAGCGGCGGCCGCTACAACTTCACGATCGACTTGACCGGTGCTATCTTTTCAAGACGTGCTGCGCCGCCGAGCTCCTCCAACTCTACGATGAAGACGAACTCTTTGATTCTGACGGGATACTGCTTGCCGCCGCGCTCGACCACGAGGCTCTGCAACGACTCCGCGACACCCTCGGCCGTGCCGCCCGTAGCCAGCACGTCGTCGATGATCGATATCTCGATGACGTCGCCCGTGGGCAGGCCTGCGGCGATGTCGCTGGTGCGGTAGTAGAGCTTGTCGAAGCCGTACTCCTTGACGATCTTTACCTCGTGCAGATCGCCCTCGGCGAAAGGCAGCTTACCGCTTTTGCGCACCGGGATGATGTTGTGTACGCACCGGCTTACGATCAGCAGCGGGGCGGTAAAGAGAAATCCTCGCGCCTCGGGAGCCGCGACGTTGGGCGCTGTGGTACACTCCGCGATGCGGTCGATAAGAGTGCGGTATATCTCCTTGTCTTGAAGATAGGGGATGATGTCGAAAAAGGTTATTCCCTGCTTGGGAAAATCCTTGTATGTTTTAAGAACACTTTGCAGATCCATGGTTTTTACGGTTTATGGTTATCCGTGTACAAATATAATCAAAATTTCATAAAATAAAAAAAACGGTCGCCGCATCCGGCCGGTGTGCGGCGTCTGATCGCGAACGATTTGTAATTTGCGGAAAAAACGTTATATTTGTATGATTATTAACCTAAACTGCCATGGATTTCAAAGATTAAATCAAGCTCCTGAGCGAGCGTGTTATCAAACTCAAAGATAATATTTGTACCGAGGAGGCTACCAAAACTTCGTTCGTCCTGCCGTTCCTGCAAGCGTTGGGATACGACGTGTTCGATCCTATGGAGGTCGTGCCCGAGTTTACCTGCGATGTGGGCATCAAGAAGGGGGAGAAGATCGATTATGCCGTACACAAGGACGGCATGCCTATAATGCTGGTCGAGTGCAAACACTGGAAAGCCGATCTCAATACCCACAACGGTCAGCTGTTCCGCTACTTTCATGTGTCGAAAGCACGGTTCGGAATATTGACTAACGGTGTCGTGTATCGTTTCTACACCGATTTGGTCGAGACGAACAAGATGGATGAGAAGCCGTTCTTCGAGTTCAATATGGAGCGTTACCGCGCCTCGGAGGTCGATAAACTCAGAGAGTTTCACAAGAGCTACTTCAACATAGATTCTATACTCAATACCGCCAGCGAGCTCAAATTCACTAACGAGATACGCAATGCGATCGTTCGCGAGGTAAGCGAGCCGACGGACGAATTTGTCAAATATTTCGCTCGACCCGTATATCCGGGGCGATTTACCGATGCGATACTCGAACAGTTCAGAGCGATCGTCAAGCAGGCTTTCATGCAGTATACCAATGACTATATGAACGAGCGTCTGAAGTCGGCCATATCGGACAATGCGGTTGTAGAGAGTAAGGATGCGGAGCCGAAAACGGGTGCCGAGGAGTCGGCGGAGTCGGGTAACGAGCTCGACGAGCCGCGCATAGTGACTACCGAAGAGGAGTTGCAGGGATTTTATATCGTAAGGGCTATATTGTGCAATGCGGTCGATCTGGATCGTGTTGTCGAGCGTGATGCACAGTCTTATTTCGCGATTCTATTCGACGACAACAATCGCAAGCCGATATGCAGGCTTCATTTCAATACGGGAAACAAGTATGTCGAAACATTCGATGAGAATAAGGTCGGCACGAAGCATCGAATAGAGTCGCTGAACGATATTTATAAGTTGTCCGAGCAGCTTGTAACGGTTGTCAAATATTATATCGAGCAGGCTGGCTGACGCCTGCTGCACGGTTTTGTCGAACCCCCGATGAGGGCTCCGTTGCTGACGGCAATACGAAATACGACGCCCGGCCGCACAATCGCGGCCGGGCGTCGAAGATATGATCGGAGGGATTAGAAGCCCTTGCCGATAGCGAGGAAGTCCTCGGCTTTGAGAGCTGCGCCGCCGATAAGACCGCCGTCGACGTCGGCCTTGGCGAAGATCTCCTGTGCGTTCGAGGGCTTGCACGAACCGCCGTAGAGGATCGGGCACTCGTCGGCAGCAGCGCCGAACTTCGAGCGCAATACCTCGCGGATATATGCGTGGATCTCCTGTGCCTGCTCGGCCGTAGCGGTCTTGCCCGTGCCGATGGCCCATACGGGCTCGTAGGCGATGACCAGATCGGCGAACTGCTCGGCCGTAAGGTTGAAGACGACCTCCTCGATCTGAGCCTTTACCACGTCGAAATGACGGCCAGCCTCGCGCTCTTCGAGGTTTTCGCCGACGCAGTAGATAGGCGTGAGCGAGTTGGCGTATGCCTGCTCCATTTTTCGGTTGAGCGTGGCAGATGTCTCTCCGTAGTACTGGCGACGCTCAGAGTGACCGAGAATGACGTACTTGCAACCCAGAGCCGCGATCATCGATGCCGCGATCTCGCCCGTGTAGGCGCCCTTGGCCTCGGTTGCGCAGTCCTGTGCGCCGACGGCGATGTCGGTGCCCTTCAACGTCTCGACCACCTGCCACAGGTGCGTGAACGGAGGACATACGATGAAGTTGACGCATGAACATACCTCGGCGCGGCCTGCCGCCACACCCTTTGCCAACTCGACACCTTCGGCCGGAAGCGTGTTCATCTTCCAGTTGCCTGCTACGATTTTCTTTCTCATATTCTGTATGTATAATTAAATGAAATGTTTTCGTCATACCGAGTGCGGAGCCGGACGTTGCGGCGGCCATGCCCTCGGCAAGGAAACGGTTCGCGTATGCGCGACCCGTAGGTTGCCGCCGCGTAATATCCCGCGGCGGCGTATTGTTCCGGCAGCGTGTTACTCGGCGGCGCCGCACCAGTGCTTGACCTCCTCCATAGAGGGGGCTTTCAGCCCGAGCTTGTTCTTCTTGTTGAAGCCGCAGAGGTCGTTGAAGAACTTGCCGGCCGAGAGCTTCGAGAGCGAGTCGACGGTAATGTATCCCATTTTCTGGATGACGGGCACCCACTCCTGGGCTATACCCTTGGCCGTGTATGCCTCGACGGGGTCTGCAACGACCTTCTTCTCGGGGCGCATCGTCGGGAAGAACAAAACGTCCTGAATCGATGTGGCGCCGGTCATGAACATCGTCAGACGATCGATGCCGATACCCATGCCCGAGCACGACGGCATGCCGTACTCCAAAGCGCGCACGAAGTCCAGGTCGATCAGCATGGCCTCGTCGTCGCCCTTCTCCGAGAGTCGCATCTGCTCCTGAAAACGTTCGAGCTGGTCGATAGGGTCGTTCAGCTCGGAGTAGGCGTTGCACAGCTCCTTGCCGCATACGAACAGCTCGAAGCGCTCCGTCAGATCGGGGTTCGAGCGGTGGCGCTTGCACAGCGGCGACATCTCGATAGGGTAGTCCGTAACGAATGTGGGCTGGATCAGATCGGCCTCGCAGTACTGGCCGAATATGGCGTCGATGAGCTTGCCCTTGCCCATCGTCTCGTCGATCTCGACATCGAGACGCACGCAGGCCTCGCGCAGCTGCTCCTCGCTCTGACCCGTAATGTCGTAGCCCGTCTTCTCGCGTATGGCGTCGGTCATGGTCACGCGGCGGAACGGAGCCTTGAACGATACGGTGCGGCCGTCGATCACGATATCGGTCGTGCCGTTGACCGCCGTGGCGACCCTCTCCAACATCTGCTCGGTAAACTCCTGCATCCAGATATAGTCCTTGTAGGCGACGTATATCTCCATGCAGGTAAATTCGGGGTTGTGCGTGCGGTCCATGCCCTCGTTGCGGAAGTTCTTGCCGAACTCGTATACGCCGTCGAAGCCGCCGACGATAAGTCGTTTGAGGTATAGCTCGGTGGCGATGCGCATGTAGAAATCAATGTCCAGCGCATTGTGGTGCGTGATGAAGGGACGTGCCGACGCGCCGCCCGGAATGGGTTGCAGGATCGGTGTCTCCACTTCGAGATAGCCGCGCTCGTTGAAGAAGTCGCGCATGGTCTGCATGATGCGGGCACGCTTGACGAAGGTCTCGCGCACGTCGGGGTTGACGACCAGATCGACGTAACGCTGACGGTAGCGCACTTCGGGGTCGGTCAGCGCATCGAATGTCTGGCCGTCCTTCTGCTTGACAACGGGCAGCGGGCGCACCGACTTCGATATGACCGTGAAGCGGCGGCAGTGCACCGACAGCTCGCCGGTGTTGGTCAGAAAGGCGAAGCCCTCCACACCGACGAAGTCGCCTATGTCGAGCAGCTTTTTGAATACCGTGTTGTAGAGCGTCGTATCCCCCTCGGGGCATACGTCGTCGCGGCGGATATATATCTGTATGCGTCCGGTCGAATCCTGCAACTCGAAGAACGAGGCAGAACCCATTATGCGGCGGCTCATTATGCGGCCTGCCACCGATACGTTTTGGTAGTTGCCTTTTTCGGGCGAGAAATTTTCGGCTATCTCACGCGCCGTGGCCGTAACTTCATAGCGCTCCGCGGGATAGGGGTTGATGCCCAGCTCGCGCAACGCGGCCAGAGATGCACGTCGCAGTTGTTCCTGTTCGCTCAGTTCCAAGCTCATAGTATGTTCGTGTTAAACTATTATTAGTTGCTGCAAAGATACTAATAAGTAAGTGCAAATGCAAGTTTACTTGCAATTTGCCCAGCGGCGGAATATTCGTCGCGGTCGACGATACGAAAAAATTGAAAAACTACGCCCCCGCCGGTGCGCTTATTCTTCCCCGTGCGGGATCCTCTTGCAGATCCGCCCGTAGATCCATGCGCAAAACCCTCCGGCGGCGAGTCCGACCGCGCTGCCCAACAGCAGATCGGCCGGGAAATGGCAGGCCAGATAGATGCGCGAGTAGCATATCAGCAGCCATACGGCTATCATCCCCCATGTGAACGTGCGGCGCCGTATGGCGCCGATCGACATTAAGGACAGCGCAGCGACCGTTGCGGCGTGCGACGAGACGGTGCCGTATGCGCCGTGGTCGAGCGAGGGCGCATGTATCGCTCCGAGAGCCTCGGTAAACATCGGCCGCGGGCGTGCCTCGAACGACGGCCACAAATCTTTCAGGGGCCCCGAATGTTTGAATATGCCGGCTATCATGTCGGCCATGCCCATTGCGGCTGCGACGAGCACGGCGAAGAGCACCAGCGCGCGCCACCCGCCGCGGCGCCACACCAGCCACAGTATCAGCAGATAGAGCGGTATCCACATCACGATACCCGACACGGCCTCCATTGCGGCGTCCGTAGCCGTGCCGCCGTCGAAGTTGAGAGCCTTGAATATTCCCCAGTCCCAAGTGGTCATAACATCAGAAGTTTGCGTAGATAGGCAGCCCGCCGCCTGCCATGTCGGATGCCGCGAGCATCGCCGAGCACTGCATCGCGCACCACGCCGCCGCAACGACGATGGCTGCCTGTACGATGAACCCGCCGCGGATGATGCCGCGTTCGATGTCTCGGTCGACCGAGGCGGGCAGGGCGTGCATCGCATAGCCGACGGCCATGAGCGCGAATGCCGCAGGGGCGGATTCGAGGGTGGGCATTATCTGCGAGATGTCGGTATCGCGGAAGATGCTTTCGAGCATGCCCATCGCCTGCGAAAGGTCGCCGGCCGTGAAGAAGAGCCACCCCAGAGCGACTATATGGAATGTCAGCACCACACCCGGTATGCGGCGCCAGAGCGGCATGCGGTATCCGACTGTCTGGGCGCCGGGGATGACGGCGAGCCATATCTTGTGCAGCGCGAGCATTATGCCGTGCAGCAGTCCCCACACGACGAATGTCATGCCGACGCCGTGCCACAGTCCGCCCAGAAACATGGTAAGTATCAGATTGATGTATGTGCGGATACGTCCGCGGCGGTTGCCGCCGAGCGATATGTAGAGGTAGTTTCGGAGCCACGTCGAGAGCGAAATATGCCACCTGCGCCAGAACTCGGTAATTGTAGCCGAGTGGTATGGCGCCGCGAAGTTCTGCGGCAGGCGGAATCCCATTAGCAGAGCTACGCCCAGAGCCAGGTCGGTATATCCCGAGAAGTCGCAGTATATCTGCATCGTGAAGCCGTATACGGCCATAAGCGCCACGAAGCCGCCGCCGCCCATCTCGCCAGCGAATGCCGGGTGCACCAGCATCACGCCGAGGCACTTGGCTATGACGGCGTATTTTATCAGTCCGCCGGCGATAAGACGCGCCGCGCGTCCGACATCCTGCTTCGATATATAGAGACGCGGCGCGCGGATCTGCGATATGAAGTCGGCGTTGTCGACCAGCGGTCCGAGGAACATCTTGGGGAAGAACGACAGCAGGAACAGATACTCGGTCGGTCGTGACAGTGGTTCGATGCGGCCGCGGTATATATCTATGACATACGATATGGACTGGAATACGAAGAACGAGACGCCGGCAGGTGCCGCTACCTTGCCCAGATCGAGCGTGCCCTCGCCGTAGAGTCCGTCGATAAGCTCGGCGAATAATCCCGCCGACTTGAACCATGCCAGAATAGCCACGTCGATGATGACCGTCAGCGCCACCCAGCCCCTGCCGCGCCGGCCGTGCCGCTTCGAACGTGCCACGCAGCGGCCTATGATGAAGTCCGAGAGCGCCACACCCGCGAGCAGCAGCAGCCACACTCCGCTGAGCTTGTAGTAGAAGTAGAGCGAGAAGAGCAGGACGTAGAGGGGGCGCAGGCGCGCGAAGTTCTTAATGACCGTGTAACCGGTCATGAAGACTACGAACGCCATAAGGAAAAAGCCTCCGGCGAGCGTTATCGGGTCGCCGGCATCGTAGAGCAGCAACTGTCGGATGCACTGTGGCAGGTTGTCGGCCAATATCGGATACTCCATGATGACTTACATTTGCCGGGTTTCGGTAATGGGTTCGGCCGCGCGGTCGAAGATTGTATCGACCATATTGCTTATGACCTCTACTTTGGCCCGGGCGATGCTGTCGCGGCGGTGGTACCGCTCGGCGATGATGCGCATGCGCTGCATCTCGTCGGCCTGCCGTATGTCGAGCTCTTGCCGCGCCGCAGCCGCCTGCACCCTTATGGCATCGAGCAGCGCCTGTGCCACGGCACGGCCTCCGGCGTAGTTGATATGGGTGTAGTCGCCGCCTGCCCAGCGTCGCGAGACGAAGCCTTTCATGCCGCCGTAGCGCTGCATGGCGCGCCGCGTGTCCCAGAATGCGACGCGGCAGCTGTCGGCGGCGGCGCGCTGGTATGCCGTCAGCGCCTCGGCCGAGGCGACGGTCTCGTATGCTCCGCTCTGGGCATTCTTGACGCAGCGGTCGCTGACGCCCATGACCAGTACGGCGGCGCGCGGGAAGCAGCGCCGGGCATAGGCTATCATGTCGCGCAGTTGGTCGCGGTAGCGGGTATAGTTGCGCTGCGAGGGCTGCATGATGTTGAGGCCGTATTGCAGCACGACCAGATCGTAGCCGCCCAGCACGGCGTCGACCTCGCGGTTGATTACCGGGCTGGTGCCGAATATGGCGTGGCCGTTGTTGCTGCGCACCGAGAAGTTGTCGAGCCTTACCCCGTCGGGCGACTCCATGGTTATGCCGTAGCATACGGCATGGCCGTCGATGATCTTCATGCGCACAGAGCGGTAGGGGTGGTCGATGCGTATCTCGCGCAGCGCCTTGTCGCCCGTCATGTCGAAGCGGCGGCTGAGCGTGTCGTCGAGCGTGACCTCGATGCTGCTCCGCTCGCGGCTGATGAGCAGTATGCGCGCTGTCGTGCAGCTGTCGAGAGTGGGATAGGCCGTGGCGGTCTGCCACCGGGTATCGGCGCCTGGGCCGCCGTGCGAGATATAGCCCGAGACGAAGAACAGGTCGCGCAGCTCGCCGGGCGCCGCCTTGGGCTTCATGATGCTGTAAGAGTCCCACCCCGCCGAGCGGCGTTTGACCGTCTTGCGGGATGTGGCGAAGGGTATGTCGCACGGCACGAAGCCTACGCCGCAGCCGCCGAAGAGGCGTTGCAAGCCGTCGCGCAGATCGGCCGTCAGGATGTCGCCCTCGATGAACGAGTCGCCCATGAAGGCTATGCGCACGGGTTGTCCGTCGACCATGCGGTCGATGAATTCCTCGAACCGCGTGCGTGGCAGCGTGTCGAAATCCTCGATCGGAACGAAGTCTTCGGCTATGCCCTCCTCGATCTCGTCGACGGAGGCTATGCGCCCACGTCCGACAGGCGTCTCGAAAAGCATCTCGAACCTCGTCTGCACGGGCGGCTCCTGTGCGAGGGTGTCGGCCGCAGGCTGCGGCACGGTGGGCTCCTCGACCTCGATTGCCGCGAGCTGCTCTTCGAGACGCTCGATGTCGGCCTCGTACTCGACGATGCTCTCAGCCTCGTCGCTCTCGAAGCGTATCAGGCCGGGCAGTACGACGGTGCGGTGCAGCCGTATGCCGAGAACGTCGCACGGCGGGATGAGTGCCGTGGCGACGATGCCTGCCGCGGCCGTTACGATCGTCAGATAGCTCCTTATCGAGGAGTTTTTTCTGCCTTTCATCCGTTTAGTCCCTGCGAGAGGATATGATCGAGATGTAATATAATATGGTGGCTATGGCGCTCAGTGCCGCCACCAGATAGGTGCGTGCAGCCCAGCGCAGTGCCGTGCGTGCCGAGTCGAGCTGCTCGCCGCGCAGTGTGCCGCTCGACGAGAGCCATGCCAGCGCCCGCTCCGAGGCGTTGTACTCGACGGGCAGCGTTACGATCGAGAAGAGCGCCGACATCGCGACGAGGCCTATGCCGATCCAGCATAGTATGGCGTTGTCGGTTGCGGCCAGCAGAGCTATGCCGGCCAGTATGACCCACGTGGCGATCTGCGACGAGAAGCTGACGATCGGCACCAGCTGCGAGCGCAGGGTAAGCGGTGCGTAGCCCGTGGCGTGCTGTATGGCGTGGCCGCACTCGTGGCAGGCGACGGCCGCTGCCGCCACGCTGCGCGAGGAGTATACGCTGTCGCTGAGGTTGACGGTCAACGTGCGGGGATCGAAGTGGTCGGTAAGATGTCCCTTGACATGCGTCACGCGCACGTTGTCGATGCCGTTGTCGCGCAGCATCTTCTCGGCCAGCTCTGCTCCGGTCATGCCGCCCGGCGAGGATACCTCGGAGTATTTCGAGAATACGCTTTGCAGGCGCGCCTGCACGATGTATCCGACTACGGCGATGAGGATCATGAGAATCATCGAGCCAGAGGTGGATATATTCGAGAATACCGATCCGTCCGCCGCACCCTGCGACACCCGGTCGACGTAAATCTGTAACGTATGCAACATAAGTCGTAATTGTCTGTCGGCCGCCGAAGCGGCGAATTTGCGGCGAAGATACGAAATTATTCCGACAAAACCGCCTTAACTCAAAAGAGTTGCGATATAGGCGACGTAAATGGCGACGAATACCCCGCCCTCGACGCGCGTGAGGCGGTTGCGGCCGATCCATACGGCCGAGGCCAGCAGCAGGAACGAGCCGAGTATGGAGAGCCATACGTCGCTCAGCGCGACGCCTTTCAGATCGAGGGGCGTGATGACGGAGCTGGTGCCGAGAATCAGCAGTATGTTGGCTATGTTTGAGCCGAGCACGTTGCCCAGCGCAAGCGACGGGCGCCGTTTGAGCACGGCTGCGATGCTCGATGCCAGCTCGGGCAGCGACGTGCCGCCGGCTACGAGCGTTATGGCGATGACCGACTCGCTGACGCCGAGGCGGCGTGCGATCTGCGAGGCGTTGTCGACGCACATGTCGCCGCCGAAGATCAGCGCCGCCAGTCCGACGACGATGTATGCCGAGAGCCTCCACACGGGCATGGGCTTGTCGGTCGTGACGGCGAGGTAGTCCGACTCGGCGCGCCGGCGCTTCTCGGCCCGCAGCGCGACCCATATCATCGAGATGTATGTCGCGAGCATTATGGCGCCTTCGAGGCGCGTTATGCGGTTGTCCCAGTCGGGGTGCACCTCGCCGCCCAGCGTGAACATGCCCAGCATCAGCGAGGCGAAGATGCACAGCGGGATGTCGCGGCGTATGTTGGTCTGCGAGAATACGATCGGCGAGAGCATGGCGCATAGGCCGAGTATGACGTAGATGTTGAATATGTTGGAGCCGACGACATTGCCTATGGCCATGTCGCTGTTGCCCTTGACAGCCGACATGACGCTGACCGACAGCTCGGGCATCGACGTGCCGACGGCCACCACCGTAAGTCCCACGATAAATTCGGGCATGCCCAGACGCTCGGCCAGAGCCACCGCGCCGTCGGTCAGCAGCATGGCGCCGATGACGATAACGGCGAGCCCTATGGCCAGAAAGATGTAATGATCCATGATTCAGTGAGATAATGTTTCGTCGCCCTCCGAGGCCGCATGCCGCTGTGCGGCTGTGCGCCGAAGGTGCGGTGCAAATATATGAAAACGATACAAAAAACAGTCCGATCTTTCGACCGGACTGCAATATGTAAGGGGCGAATATTACGAAACGGTTACAGTCTCATCTCCGCCCGGCTGCCCGTTAGGCCGTTGCGCTCCGTGCGGCTCTGCGGCCTGCGGAGCGCCCGACATTCGATCGTCCGGCGCTCTGATCACACCGTGGCGGAGGGATCTGGATGCCGGCTCGTCGTCTTTGTCCGGCCGCCGTATCGTGCGCCCGGGCTGTGCGGCGGAGCCGCTTCGTTATTACGAATGCGCCTCGGCGATCAGCTCGCCCAGCACGCCGATGTCGTCGCAGATTATATGGGGCTGCTTGTCGGCCTTATCGGCTACGTCGAGCGTCGTCTCGCCCGAGAGCACGAGAACACCCATGGCCGCAGCGTTGTGCGCCATTTCGATGTCAGTGTAGATGCGGTCGCCGACCATGGCTATCTGGTCGGGTTGCAGGCCGTAACGGTTGAGTATGCCCGAGAGCATGTTGGGGTCGGGCTTGCCGAGCGTTATATCGGGGCGGCGTCCCGTGGCGTGTTCGAGACATTTGCATATCGAGCCGCAGTCGACCAGTACGACGCGCTGGTCGGTGGGACATACGCGGTCGGGGTTGGTGGCTATGTAGGGCACACCCTGCGAAATCCACCATGCTGCGCGGCAGAGACGGTCGTAGGAGAGTGTCATATCGAAAGCCGCTACGATTGCGTCGGGTACATCGTCGGGGTCGTCGCCGGTCGAGACGAAGCCCGCCTTTTCGAACTCAGAGATCATCGACGGCGTGCCCAAGAGGAACAGACGGCGTGCCTGCGGCAGGTTGGTCTTGATGTAGTCGATCGTGGCCAGCGCCGTGGTGTACATCTCCTCGCGCGTGGCTTCGATGCCCAGCTTCGAGAGCTTGTGCAGGTAGTCGTCGATCGATTTCGAGGGGTTGTTCGTGAGGAACGAATAGCTGATGCCCAGCTCCTTCAATCCCGACAGAAAGGGCTTTGTGCATGAGAAGAGCGACATGCCCATATAGATCGTGCCGTCCATGTCGAGTGCGACGTGGCGTATGCGGCGCAGACGCTCGCGCAGCTCGTCGGCCGTGTATATCGAGCGGAATCGGTTGAATTGTGACATAATGTTTCGAGGTTTTGCAGTTTCGTGAACTTATGTTGCAAAGGTATGTAAAAATTTCGTTTCGGCAACGAATCGAAACGAAAAACTTTCGCAATGAAAGGCTGGCGGGCAAATGCAACGGTCGACGGGGCGTGCATAGCATTCGGGCGGCGTATGCACTTTGCCGAGCTCCTTCGAAGGATTCTCACAAACCCATTGCAGTCTGCACCCGGAGCGCGCAATGCGCGCGATCAAATCCCCTCCCCGAGGGAGTGGTAGGGGGTAGCGTATATACATAGTCGAATACTCCGCGGTTCTCTCCCATGACGGCCGCAGTCAGGTCGTCGAAACATACGCGCTCACAGAGTTAAGGGTACAAAAAAAGCTCCGATCTTACGATCGAAGCCGGCATTTTCGTTTAGCCGATAGCATTGCCCGATTTGTTCGGGCTATGCCGAGACGCATTAAGGCCGAAAGAGTTTCAACCTTTGCAGCCAGCCGGGATTACTCCTCGACAACCTCAGCCTCGACAACCTCAGCCTCGACAACCTCAGCCTCGACAGCCTCTGCCTCAGCCTCGCAGCACTCGCCGCAGCACTCCTTCTCGGCCTCGCAGCACTCAGCCTCGCAAGCGCCCTCGCACTCGCCGCAGCAAGCCTGCTCATCTACTACCTCGGTCTGAGCAGCCTCGCCCTCGGCAGCGTTAGCCTTCTTCTCCTTGTTACCGCCGCAAGCCACCATAGAAACGGCTGCGAATACAACGGCCAGCATAAAAATCTTCTTCATAACAGTAAAGTTTAGTGAGTAATTGTAACCTTAACGCCGCAAATGTATAAATTAGGCGGCGAATAAGCAAGAAACCAAAAACAAATTCAGCATAAAAGCGGTATAAATATTCCGAATAGAGGGTGTCCGGAGGTATATGTCGGTATTTCGGCGAATGGATATTCCTAATTCGTTATGCCGCCTTGCGACTATGCGATCAGATGCGTGCGGCGCGGCCGGCTGCATTACCTTGCGGCAGCCTGCCCCTCGGCCTGCTCGGCAGTCGTATTGCGGCGGCTTCTTACGTCAGTAAGCTCGGTCAGCGATATCTCTTCGTTCTTGGGAAAGGCTGTGGGGAAGTCGCCCCCGATCTCGTTCATCAGGATTACGGCCTCCTCCATAGAGAGGCAGTCGCCGACCGATACCTTGAAATAGGGGCTCTCGTAGACCAGATAGGCGTTGACGTGGGGATACTTGTGCTCGAACGAGCTCTTTATGGCGCGCGCCTTGT
This sequence comes from Bacteroidales bacterium, assembly GCA_910574205.1. GTDB lineage: Bacteria > Bacteroidota > Bacteroidia > Bacteroidales > Rikenellaceae > Alistipes. Next base: position 417,598 of record CAJSYJ010000003.1, on the reverse strand, counting down.
CGCTGGCGTACTGTCCGTTGTCGAAGAATATGACCACGCGATAGCCCTTTACCGACAACGGCCTGTAACGCATGTCGCTCTGTCGCACGGCATCGGCCGCCGAGTCGTCTTCGGCTACGTCGACTCTCGCGCCCGAGGCCGAACGCTCGGCCAGACGCGATTTGAAACGTGCTACGTATTGTGCGTCGGCGCTCGCGGCGCAGACGATCAACAGGCTTAGTATCAGTAATATTTTGCGCATTACAGCAGTTCCGACAATCGTTTTACGTTATCGATCGTTACGCCAAAGTTATCAAGAATTTCCGACATGGCAACGTTTTGCATCGAAAATGTTTTCGAAATGATCGACGCACGGCACTTTGCGGTCATCGTGACGGTCATATCGTCTATGCGCCCTTGCAGTATGCGCCGCAGCAGGACGGCTATCGACATCGAGTTGTCGGCGCGGAAACGGAGCGGCAGCAGCACCTCCGAGGTCGAGCGCTTGGGTATGACGGCGCGTTCGCGCAGCTCGATCTGCATCAGCTCCTCGCCGCCGCACCTAATGACGGCCGTGCAGCTTTTCAGTATGACGTTGTACGAGGAGGTGTTGCCGATGCGGACATACAGATTCATGCCCGCCGAGGTGCAGTGCGAGGTGCGAGTGAAATCTTCGAAGCGGATCTTAGATTCGTCCTTGCCGCCGTCGGCCGCCGGTACAGGTATGGCCAATATCGCCGCTGCCAGCGACAGCAGCAGGGCCATGCGCGATATAGAGAGTTTTGCGAATGACATCAGTGTTTCGTTTCGGGCGCTTTGCGCGCAATGTATATGTGGGCGATACCGAGGCTCAGCGAACGGCGGTCGACATGTGCGAATCCGGCGTCGAGAAGCATGCGGGCGAAATCGCGCGGCGCGGGGAACTCGTCGACCGACTCGGGCAGATAGTCGTATGCCTTTCTGTCTTTCGATACCAGTCCGCCGATGCGCGGCAGCAGTCGGTGCGAGTACTGCGAGTAGAGCCAGCGCACGACTCTGTTGCGCGGCGTCGAGAACTCCAATACCACCAGCGTGCCCCGCGGGCGTATCGTCCGGCACAGCTGCTGCAAACCTGCGGCCAAATTCTCGAAATTGCGCACGCCGAATGCTACGGTTACCGCATCGAGCGACCCGGCGGCCATGTCGTCGAGCTGCTCGGCATCGCCCTGTTGCAGCACGATGCGCTCGTCGAGTCCCTGACGGCGTATCTTCTCGCGCGCCACGTCGAGCATCTTTTCCGAGAGGTCGACGCCGAGGATATGCGAGCCGTCGATATGTTTGGCCAGCGCCACGGCCAGATCGCCCGTGCCCGTAGCCATATCCATGATGCGCTTGGCGCCGGTGCGGCGCACGATCCTCACAACGCGGCGGCGCCACAGCCGGTCGATGTTCAGAGAGAGTATGTGGTTCAGACCGTCGTATGTCGGAGCTATGTTGTCGAACATCCGCTCGACCTGCTGTTTCTTGGTCTGTTCGTTGTCGTATGGTTTCATGTTTCGGGATTTTGTTCGTTCGGTCAGTTATATGTAACGTATGGTCTCGGCGGGCGATATGCGCGAGACGAATGCCGCGGGCAGCGCCATGGCCGCCATGATGACGAGCATTGCGCCGGCGAGCGATGCGCCCCACGCGCCCCAGCAGAATGCCACCGGCACCTGCGTGAGGAAGTATCCGTCCGATGGCAGCGTAACCAGCCCCGTGGAGTATTGCAGCGCACAGATGACGATGCCGGCGACGGCGCCGCGCGCGGTGCCGCTCAGTGCGATGAATGCCGCTCGCCAGAAGAAGACGCGCCCCACAGCGAAGTTGGTCATGCCCATGGCTCGCAGCTCGCCTATCATGCGCGAGCGTTCGAGCACGAGTATCAGCATTGCGGTGGTCATGTTGAGAAGCGCCACCACGATCATTATGGCTATCATGACGGCGGCGTTGACGTCGTGCGTGGCCAGCCAGCCGAATATCTCGGGATATATCGCCTCGATCGAAAAGGCCTCGGCATCGATGCCCTCGTCGAGGTAAAGCTCCGTAAGAGCCTCGTTGAGCGAGTCGGCGACAGAGACGGCGCGATAGGGGTCGTCGCACCATATCTCGTAGCCCGTGATATGCTCCTGCGGCCAGTCGCAGAGCCGCTGCACGTTGCGCATGTCGGTCAGAAGCACCGCCGCATCGATCATCTCCACGCCGGTGGAGTAGAGCCCCGACACCGCGAAGCGGTCGCGGCGCACCTCGCCGTTGTCGTCGACGAAGATCATCTCTACGCGCGAGTCGACGCCGATATCCATTCTGCGCGCCATATCCTCCGAGAGCAGCAGATCTTTCGTGCGCGTCTGGCCGCCTATGCGCGGCAGGCGTCCTGCCGTGAGGCGGTCGGCGAAAAAGGACCAGTCGTAGAGCGTGTCGACACCCTTCAACAGCGTGCCGGCCATGTTGTCGTCGTTTTTTATGACGCCCTCCTTTGATGTAAAGCGCGAGATGCACACGTCGGGCTGCGACAGCAGCAGACGTTCGAGACGCTCGTCGATGTCGATGCCTATGCGCGATATCACGCCGCGGCTCTGAGGCGAGGTAACCGACACGCTCGCTGCGGCACCGGTCAGCACTGCGCGCAGGTCGTGCTTGAAGCCCGCGACAACCGACAGCGTAATCATTACCACGGCTACGCTCACGGCCGTAGCCCATACGGCTACGCGCTCCATGACCGAGCGGCGGGTGCGCTTGCCCTGCCTATTGGTATCGCTGCGCCCGGGACGGGCGAGGCGTCGTGCTATGTCGAATGCGAGACCCATACTGCAAAGTAAACGCTTTTTCGCCACGCAACCAAATTTTACGTCTTGCGGCTCCTTCCAGCCTTGCCGCATATCGTGATGTACTTATGCAGTTTTGTGTTGATATGCAGTGTGCTATTGTTTTGATGGCTCGTGTGCTCGGTAACGATCTGCGCGCGATATCTTGTGCTCGGCTCGGCGCTGCCGAGACTCTGCCGCAGATGACGTCTTGTCTTACCGCACCGGCCGCAAACCGGAGTGTTGACGATTGCGATTAACTCTAAAAAGCATGCCGCAACTGCCCGATACTGAACTTGTGCTCATGTCTGCAATGTGTGTTGGTCATAGCCGAAGATGTTGGCTCCTGCCGGATAGCTATCGCTCGATCTTGTAGCGATTAAGCATTATTTCGATGTCCCTGCCGACGACATTCGCCGCAAGCGATATCGTGACAAATTTTATCACTTTACCGAGTATATTATTCTACATCGAGCCACAACTGAAAAGACATTGCCAATGTCGCACGGTTGTTATATGTCTTCGATCTACATCACACCACAACTCGATCTCGGCGATATCGTCCATAGTGTAGTTGTATTATATCTTTAATCTACATCAAACCACAACGGAGTATATATGAATATATCGAAGTCGTCGGTTGTATTATATCTTTAATCTACATCAAACCACAACTTGCGCTTCGCCACAAGCACGACACCCGGCGGTTGTATTATATCTTTAATCTACATCAAACCACAACAATCCCTCGGGAATGGACGTCAGAGAACTGTTGTATTATATCTTTAATCTACATCAAACCACAACTATCCATACGTCGCATTCATCGGCTGCGGGTTGTATTATATCTTTAATCTACATCAAACCACAACTGTCCGGGCGACAGAAACGCCTCGGTCTCTGTTGTATTATATCTTTAATCTACATCAAACCACAACCAAAGCCGATTATTAGTTTTAACGCCAAAAGTTGTATTATATCTTTAATCTACATCAAACCACAACATCGGTAACGAGTGGTAGTAGTAGTCTGGGGTTGTATTATATCTTTAATCTACATCAAACCACAACCCATCCGGCATCGAAATCGGTACCATTAAAGTTGTATTATATCTTTAATCTACATCAAACCACAACAATATAGCCTGACCATTGCTGCATGCAGAGTTGTATTATATCTTTAATCTACATCAAACCACAACTGTCTTGCCGACACCAATCGCCCGGAATCTGTTGTATTATATCTTTAATCTACATCAAACCACAACGAGTGGCGTCGTCGTCTTCTTGATGAGTATGTTGTATTATATCTTTAATCTACATCAAACCACAACTGCAGAATGAGTATAACGATCCTTCTGCTGTTGTATTATATCTTTAATCTACATCAAACCACAACGTCGGGCGGATTATGCGTTGGTTATGCGGCGTTTACGCGGTAATTGCATTTGCCGAAAACCGTATGTCCGCACTCCGGCGAAGAGGTTGTGATGAGAATTTCGTATTCTACGTACAAATATACTAATAAGCGAGCGAAAAAGCAAGTTTACTTGCATTTTGCCGAGTGGAAGTATATTCGACGATGTCAAATATAGGCATAAGCGTTGGCAAAAGCAAACTTGTTCGCATTTTGCCGGGCGGGAGTATATTCGGCTTCGCCGAATCGAATATAGGAAAAGCTCTGACCGAAAGCGATAATCCCTATCGGCAATCGTAATGCGGCGCCGCGGGAATCTGAGGAATAGTCAGAAAAATTCCAGCTGCTGCGGCATGCCGGCGCGTTTTTGCTCGACATGTCCCCAGAAATTGCGTATCTCGCCGTACTGCTTGTCCGTGACGCTCAGTATGCTCGTGTAGCCCGACGGCGGCATCGACTTGCGCACGCGGTTGAGGTGTACGGCCATGTTCTCCTTCGATGCGCAGTGACGCACGTAGACCGAGTACTGCATCATCGTGAAGCCGTCTTTTTCCAGCGCCTTGCGGAACTGTGCCGCATGGCGACGCTCGGCCTTGGTATTGGTCGGCAGATCGAAAAAGACGAACAACCACATGATTCGGTAGGCGTTGAGTCGCAGCTCGGACATACTATTCCAGTATGGGGTAGGCGATTTTCTTGCGCGTGCCGGCGAAGCAGGCGGCCAGCGACGATGAGGTAAACGTCAGAGCGATGTCGAGCGGTCGCATGGTCTTCTCGAAACGGGTGTCGGTGTAGAGCACTCTGAGCAGCTCGGCCTTGACATCTTTGTCTGGTTCGCGACGTCCCTCGTCGTAGAGCCGGTATACGATTCGGTCGACGAACGGACGATAAGGCTCCATTATATCGTCGGCCAGCGGAAATGCGTTGTACCGGTTGCGGTGGAATATTCCGAGCGCCGGAAACAGCCCCGAACCCATGAGGGCGCGCGCAACGGCCGCCCGCAAAATCGAATATCCGTAATTGAGCATCGAGTTGGGCGCATCGCCCTCGCGATGCCGCACGAAGCTGCGGCCGAATATCGCCGACCAGTAGAGCTTGGCGGCGATGCCCTCGCGATTGTCCGCATCGCCGCTTTTGACATTCATCCAGTATGGTTTGAGGATGCTGCCCTCGCGGCCGAGCGACTCCAACAGCGCCGCCTGATTGCGGATCTTGGCCTCGACGACCTGACGCCACAGCCCCTTTTTCAGCGGCTCGCTCGCCTCGATCTGGGCGCGGTAGCTCTCGCCCTGCGTCGAGTTCGAATCGAGGTTCATAAGCATGGCGTTGGGCATGCGGTTCTCGCCGCAGAGTATTACGGCAACGTTGTTGTCGGACAGTGCATTCAGCAGCGGCAGCGTTATCGATGTCTGCTGGTGTTCGAGCACGACGCAGCCGATATCCTCGATCGGCACACTGCGCTTCATCTCGGGCATCTCCCGCGTATTTATTATCATCTGGGAGTTTTTCAGACTCAGACAATAAGGCGTCGAAAAGAACAGTGCACGTTTAATCATGGCTGCGGTGTTTGAATATTATCTCTCCCGTTACGGTTAACTCGAAATCGCTGCCTTCGACCAAAGCGTTGAGCTGGGTGTGATACAAGATGATTAAGGGCCTGTACTCTTCGTCGATCTTCCACACTCCGCTTTTCGGTTTCAACTCGCTCGCCGGTCTCGCCTCTTGATGATGCCTGAAAACGAGAGTTCCATAACTGTTATTTCCATTCCTCAGAGTGCTGAATTTGGTAAGTTTATACAGTCTCTTTGCCAGCTCCCGCTTAGAGCAGTCGTAGAGCTCCTCGGGCGAGTTTTCATAGAAGAGAACCATTGTGCCCGTCTTCAATATACATCTCAGCGGGTTGCCGCAGGCGTCGGACCGCGGTACCAGATCGGGGCGTTCGCTGCGGTCGGCACTCGTCTTGAAGTATTCGGCCGCTTCGAGGTTGTTGACGATCTCGAACGAGCGCTTGGGCCTGCCCTTTTTGTCCTGCCCCTCGTATATGGCCATACAGTAGTTGCCGTCGTTGACTACATGATAATGGCGTTTGTGTTCTTTCACCGACAGGTCGCGGTGCTCTTTGTTGAGCTTTATGGGCGCGGTAACAGTCGGTACGAAGATCCTTACGCGGTTGATCGGGATGCGCTTTTGCTCATTCATCCATATCGTGCCCGCTACGGCCTGCGTGAAGCCCAGACGCTCGACGGCATCCTTGACTTTCTGCCTTACCGCCTCGTCGACGATCTTGTCGATATCCTTTTCGCCGAGGTCGGACAGAGACTTGCGTACGACATATTTTATCTCGTCGTCGCGCTTTATCGCACCGTAGAACGTATCCTTGTGCAGCGAGGCGCGTGCGCTGTCGCCCGTGACGATGATCGGCCGGCGGTCGTCGCCGGATACTATGCGGCCGCGTTTGCGCAGCCTCTTTTTCGTGGGTTTCGACATGTTGTCCGGCGTCGAGTGCGCTACGAGCAGCTCGTCGGCTACGGCCCTGACATCCTCGGTAAAGGTCGGCCACGGCTTGTCGAACGAGGGTTTTACATCCTCGCAGCGGCGGTAGTACTCCTCTTGGGCTGCATACTGCGCCCAGCGGTCGTACTCGTTACGGCCGATGCAGGCTATCGTTATGGCGTCGATGCAGTGGTGGGCGTGGTTCGTGCGCTCCTTCTCCGAATCCTCCTCCTGCAAGCCCCACATCTTTCTGAATGCCGCAGTGGTCGCACCCTTGACCGTATATATGCGCTCGAATACGCTTTTAAGATAGAGCCGTGCATAACGTCCTATGATTCCGATGTCGACACCCTGACGGTTGGCGAACCCCTCGGGCACCTCTGTCATAGTGAAGCGCTCGTACTTGCCCTGCCAGTAGTCGAGCTGCATGCGCAGCTTGTGGCGATGCTGTATCGCCTTGTCCTTATCCTCCTTGGTCGTCGCATTTTTGCTGCGGCGCGATGTCGTTTCGATCTGCTTGTGCAGATCGTCGATCCGCTGTTTCCACCCGAGTTGCTCTATGCGTGCCATGACGTCGCTGTGCTCGGAGAGCTCCGAGGGCAGCTTCGAGCATTTCGTCTCGCGGTTGAAGCGGTTGTCGCACAGCGTCTTGTTCATCTGCGAGTCGTCGCCGCCGCGCGAGCGGGGCAGGGTGTGCTCGATGTCGCACGACGCCGAGGAGCCGATAAAGTCGGTTATACTTATCTGCCGTCCCGTGTAGAGACATATGTGGTTTTGCTCCTCGTATAGTCTGTATTTGAGAATATCCTCCTCGGAGGGCTCTATCGGACTGCCCGTCAGCTTGCGTATCTCTTGGGCATATCGCTTGTTCTCCTTCTCCCGCTCGCGCTGCCACTGCTCTATGGCCTTGCGCTTGTTGGCATCGTTGAGCCCGCGGGCGAACTCGATATTGATCTTGGTCTTGGAGTCTATGCGCCCCTCGCGCAGCAGCCGGTTGAGCAGCGCGCGCATGCGGAACAGCGCACGCATCGCCATGGGGTTGCGCACCGACGATGTACGCGGCGAGCCCAACTGCACGAGGCCGTCGTCACCGGCCTCGGCTTTGCGGTAAGTCTCGATCATCGACGGATGATATAGTTTTTTCATGTCGGCCTCGATGCCATGCTCCCTCATGCAGCCCTCTATGCGGCTCTGCTTCGTGTCGGCCTTTATGGTCGGGTCGGGCTTGAAGTCGGCCACGATCCGGGACACTTCGTCCGTTATCCTGCCGAGCAGCTGCTCGTCGCTCCGCACCTCGGCCGGTACGGCGGCTTTGATATTGGCGCAGAATACCGCCTCGTCGTAACGGCGGCCGGCGCGCAGGTAGGGCAGTATCTTGTCTATGGCGTTGAGGCTCAGTGCGGCATATCCCTGCTTGGGAGTTATGGCGGCGAACTTCTCGGCATCTGCCTCGGACAGTTGCAGCCGCTCGGCAGCCCACTGACGCAGCCTGTCATCGTCGTCGAACGAGAAGAGCACGTGCCATACGTCGTCCACGATTCGCTCCTTGGTCTTGCCCTCGGCGCGCGTGTAGAGGCTGCAAATGCCCGATACCCAGTCCTCGCCGAATATATCTGCGAGTGCAGCCGTTGTCGGACATCCCGACACGGAGGTCGACATGCGGTAGTTGAAGCGGTATGGAGCCTCGCCGGCATCTTCCTCGTAGGCGTATGACCTCTTGCGTCCGGCCAGAGCCTTGGCTATATCCTCGAAATCGAACGTAGGCTTGCTCTTGCTCTTGCGCATGAACATGCGTATGGCAGCCGCGCGCTCCTCTTCGTTGAGAGGGCGGCTCGCGCCGAAGTCGTAGGGTGTCGTTATGCGAATGTTATTGATGAAAGATAACATGCGGAACTCCTCGAAGCGCGGGTGCGACAGGGGGCAGCGGCTCTTGCCCTTCTCGAAGGTGCATTTGCCGACCGTTCCCTTTTGCGATTTGAGCGGCCGCTGGTAGAATATCGCACGGCGCAGCTTGTCGGTCAGCGTCGGGTCCAACTGCTGGCGGCTGCATATGGCGTCGAACTCGGCGCGGTAGTGGTCGTTGCGGGAGGTGTAATGGTTGCGTATCTTCTCGCCCTTGCCGTATAGCATATAGAAGTATTCGCCCAAATACCGGCAGCCGGCAGCCTTCATCGCCTCCGTGAGCGAGTCTATGCCCTGCTTGACCTTGCCTTCACTCTCGGCGGTATTGTCGCGCCGGTTGCTCAGAAAGCCCCGCCGCTGTGCGATATGGTATAGAGCGCGGCCGAGCGTGTAGCGCCCCTTTTCGCCGGTAAGATCGAGCTGCTCGCTAAGGGCGCGATAACGGTCGCGGTATGGGTTGCGGCCGGTCGCCTCGTCGGTGCGCTGCCACGCCAGAAACGCCTCGTCGAGCGGATATCTTTTCTTTTGCTGCCAGAGGTCGAGCTGCTCGTGAGTAAGCGGCGGACACAGCTCGTGGTCGACGAGCACTCTGAGCAGGTCGATCTTGCGCTTGCGGCGCCTGCGGTATGCTCTGCGCAGTGCGCGGGCGTCGGTGCGCGTCTGGACGGCGGGCTTCTCAGCTCCCTGTTCACGCGCTACACCCTCCTGAAATATGCTGACTCCCTTATCTATAAGCGTGCAGCAGTCGCCTTCGCGTTGGATTATAGCCCAGCCGATCGAGTTCGTACCCAGATCGAGTCCCAATACCTTTTCCATAATTTTCGGGTTAGATAGGTAAATTTAGTGAAAATTATTTGTTTTCCACAATATTTCACTATCTTTGTATTGTAAGAAATTCTACATCTTACCACAATAAGGCTATATGCCGAAGGTTTTTACCTATGTCTCCCGCTTCGGTGGGAGCTTTTTTTATGTATATCGGCCGGCATTCTGCCGGGCGCAACGAAAAAGGAGACCGCCTCAGGCGATCTCCTCCACTTCAAAAATTAACCCTTAGTTCTCCCCGGAAAAGCTCCGACAGGTAGCAGTCGATGTAGAATAACTCGGCATCGCCCTGAATAACACCGTCGTAGAGCATCTCCTCCTCGGAGACGGATCGTGATGCTTTCTCGTCGATATCTCCCATAGGCACTCGTTTATAAGGTTGTTACATCTATAAAACGGAGTGTCGGCGAATTATATTGTGCACGCATCAGCTCAAAACCAGATTTTTCTCCTTTATCATTCGACGGAGATTTATCAAAGCGTAGCGCATACGACCCAGCGCGGTGTTGATGCTGACGTCGGTCTGATCCGCTATCTCCTGAAAACTCATCTTGGAGTAGTACCGCATCATGACGACCTGCCGCTGTTCGTCGGGCAGAAGCTCGATCAGCCGCCTTACGTCGTCTTCGATCTGACGGCTTACCATCTCGTCTTCGACCGTAGGCTCTGCGAACCGCGTCGTACCCAATATATTGTATCCCGCTTCGGACTCGTTGACCTGCTTGGACTGCTTCTGAGCGCGAAAATAATCGAGCACGCGATTGTGCGCTATGCGGAGCACCCATGATAGGAACTTGCCCGAATCCGTATATCGACCTTCGTCGATAACGCGGACGGCTTTGATAAAGGTTTCCTGGTGGATATCGTCGGCTACGTCGTTGTCCTTGACCATCATACGGATGTAGTCGCGGACGCGGCGCGAGTGACGCTCTATGAGTTGGGACATTGCACTTCTATCGCCCGAAAGATAGCTATTAAGCAGCATCTTGTCGCTTAATACATTCACGTTCATACTCTTTCCTCTATAAATCAGTTACAAGAGCAGAATTTCTTCGATAGGCAATACGTTTTTAAGTGTCAATATTTTGTCGTTTCTGAGTGCAAGATAGAAATAATTTCGGAAACGACAAAATTTTCAGATTGCCGTATCGTTATTCATTTCACTCCATAACTCGCCACGACTTATTCAAATCGCGTGCCGCAGAGCTGCTGAGGATATATGTACAGTCCGATCCGCCGCTCCGATCCGCGGCCGCCGTCGGGCGCGGCTAAACGCGCTTGATCGGCTCGACGTGTATCGAGCTTATCGTGCCGGCGCCGTAACGCTCTCTCAGATCGTGCTCGATGGACTTGGTTATGGCGTGCGACTCGTCGACGCTCATCCTGCCGTCGAGACGTATGTGCACCTCGATCGATATATTGGCGCCTATGCGGCGCGTGCGCAGCCTGTGAGGCGATCTCACGCGCGGGTCGTTGCATACGATGCGCAGTATGCGGTCGTTCTCCTCGCGCGGCAGCGACCGTTCGAGCAGGTCGCCCAGCGAGCTGCGCGCCAGATCGAAAGCTATCTTGAATATGAACAGCGATACCGCCGCTGCGGCTATCGGGTCGGCTATGCGCCAACCCTCGCCCAGAAAGAATGCCAGCGCTATGCCGAGGGTCGTGCCGGCCGACGAGAGCGCGTCGCTGCGGTGGTGCCACGCGTTGGCCTGCAAGGCGGCCGAGTCGGTGCGGCGTGCGGCGCGTATCGTGTAGCGGTAGAGTATCTCCTTGACCGCGATCGACAGCACGGCTGCCGCGAGTGCCACGGCATGCGGGCGCGGCAGGGTGCCGCCTTGGGCTATCAGCACTATGTTGCGTATGCTGTCGTAGAGGATCATCCCTCCGACGGCCAGCAGGGCGAGCGATATTATGATCGTCGCCAGCGTCTCGTACTTGCCGTGTCCGTAGTTGTGGTCGTCGTCTTCGGGTTTCGACGAGAGCCGTGTGAAGGCCAGCACGACGATATCGGTAAACATATCCGATAGCGAGTGCACACCATCGGCCACCATGGCGCCGCTGCGGCCAAGGATGCCGGCGAGGATCTTGGCTGCGGATAAAACGACATTTACCGCCAACCCGACCCAGGTTACGCGGTAAATGACCGATTCTCTGTTATCTCTTGTCGACATGTGTCCCGATCAATAGCTGCGGGCGAACAGCACGCGGCAGTGCGACGGTTTGCCCGAATAGACGCATGTGCCCTCCTCGGGTACCGCGTCGAGCGGAATACAGCGTATGGTGGCTTTGGTGGCCTCCTTGATCGCGACCTCCGTCTCGACCGTGCCGTCCCAGTGCGCCGAGATGAAGCCGCCCTTGTTGTTGAGCGTCTCGACGAACTCGTCCCACGTATCGACGCGCGTGACCATCGAGTCGCGGTAGTCGAGCGCCTTGCGGAATATGTTCTTCTGCATGTCGTCGAGTATGGCTACGATACGCTCTTCGAGGCCCTGCTGCTCGACGGTGCTCTTTTCGAGCGTGTCGCGACGCATCAGCTCGACAGTGCCGTTTTCCAGATCGCGCGGACCCAGCGCGAGACGCACGGGCACGCCTTTAAGCTCGTAGTCGGCGAACTTGAAGCCAGAGCGGACGTTGTCTCTGGCGTCGATCTTCACGCTTACGCCTCGCGATTCCAGCTCGCGTGCTATCTGCTCGAAGCGCTCTACGACCTGCTGACGCTGCTCCTCGCCGCGGTAGATAGGTATCATGACCACCTGTATGGGTGCGAGCTTGGGCGGCAGCACCAGACCGTTGTTGTCCGAGTGCGCCATGATAAGAGCGCCCATAAGACGTGTCGACACGCCCCACGAGGTTGCCCATACATACTCCAACTTGCCCTCCTTGTTGGTATACTGCACGTCGAACGCCTTGGCGAAGTTCTGTCCGAGGAAGTGCGACGTACCGCTCTGCAACGCCTTGCCGTCCTGCATCAGCGCCTCGATCGTGAGCGTATCCTCCGCACCGGCGAAACGCTCGTTGGGCGACTTGTGACCCACGATCACGGGCACGCCCATATACTCCTCTGCGAACTGCTTGTATACGCCGATCATCTTCGTCGCCTCCTCGATAGCCTCCTCGCGCGTGGCGTGCGCCGTGTGTCCCTCCTGCCAGAGGAACTCGGCCGTTCTGAGGAACAGACGCGTACGCATCTCCCAGCGCACGACGTTGGCCCACTGGTTGCACAGGATAGGCAGGTCGCGGTACGACGTGATCCAGTTCTTGTAAGTGTTCCAGATGATAGTCTCGGATGTGGGGCGCACGATCAGCTCCTCTTCGAGCTTGGCGGCCGGATCGACGATGACGCCGTTGCCGTCGGGGTCGTTCTTCAAGCGGTAGTGCGTTACTACGGCGCACTCCTTGGCGAAGCCCTCTACGTGGTGCGCCTCCTTCGAGAAGTACGACTTGGGAATGAAAAGAGGGAAGTATGCGTTCTGGTGTCCCGTCTGTTTGAACATCTTGTCCAGCGCATCGTGCATCTTCTCCCATATAGCGTAGCCGTAGGGCTTGATGACCATGCAGCCGCGCACGGCCGAGTTCTCGGCCAGACCGGCCTTGACGACCAAATCGTTGTACCACTGCGAATAATTCTCCTCGCTGCGGGTCAGATCTTTCAATTCAACTGCCATTTCGTATATCGTTTTTATATCGTTCGGGTTCGTTCGTCGCAAAACGTAACTGCAACGTGCAAAGATACTCAAAAAACCGTTACGTTGCGGCGCGAGCGGGAAAAATATGAATATGCCGCCGTCGGGGGCGTTATCGCGGCAGCGGAAACGACAGCGTCCGTGCGTCGAGATAACCTATCGGGCAGTTGGGCCACGGCATGTAGTTGCCGGCGCTGCCGTTGCTGATCGTTATCGAAAAATTCTCCGAGGGCTTCCAGTGTAACTTCTTCATGTCCGGCAGGCGCGGCGGTGCGACTCGTATCGCCGCCGGCATATCGGAGGCTATACTGCGCCGCAGCCCCAGCGGCAGCAGATGTCCTGACGGATGCCACGACTCGATGTCGGGCGTGACGGCACGCAGGCCAGAGGCGAGCGGCGTCGTATGCGGCATCGAGGCGTCGGCCGCCTGCGCGGCATAACGCTCCAAGACAGCCATTGCCGCCGTATCGGCCTCGGCAAGCATGATCTCCGACGATATGCTCCGGGGACTCTGCACCTGCCCGAGCGCTTGCCGGGCGATGATGCCCGAACATAACATGGTCAGTGCAATGGTCGCTGCTTTGGTCATAATTCAGTCGCTATTTGATATATAACGTTTATCTCTGCGGATTATTGCCCGCTGCCGCTGCCGATCGGCGGATAGGTTTGCCGCAAAGGGCGTTGTAGCCCGTATAATGCAACTATTAAATTGTTTATTGTACGGTCGTTTATTAACTTTGTATAACTGTTAACCTAAACCATTTACGACATGACCACGAATAATTCGGCGCAGTCCGGCGCTACGGGCGTGCAAACGAATGCTGCGGCTTTCGGCTCGCCCGCCGCTTCGTCGTCGGCAGCGACGACTGCCGAGGTTAAGAAAAGCGAGTGCGAGGTCGATCTGGCCGATCCGGTAGTGCATAAATCGGACTGTCCCATTCAGGTAAGAATCATCGACGAGCTGAATGTTAAAAAAGATATTACTCTCAGATCCGGGCTCGACCGGTTGAGCAGCGATTACAGCAGGGCGGAGAAGTCCAGGCTCATATGCCGTACTATCGACAGAGCTACGGCCGACATCCGCATAGCCGTTGCAGTCTATTTTTTCATTTGTGTCCCGGCGGCTCTCTTGCTGTCGGACTATTGGTGTAGGATCGATAGCGACTGCTGCCGCAGCATTGCCGCGATAGCAATCTTATCGGGTCTCGTCGTCTTGTTCATCCCGGGTTGTGCGTATGTTTTGAAATCGTTCGCGAATATGATCTCCTTGCTGGACGAATCCGATAAGTCCGTGCCTCAATACCGCTATGCGCGTTGGATGTATATGGTAATGATGATCGCCTGTTTGCCGGCTTTCGTCTCTATGTTGCATTGATCTGAAAGTGATAGTGATGAAGAAGGATCTGAACACGTATATCAACATCAGGCTCGAAAATTTCAATTTCTTTCATCGTGCTACGAATCCCGGTCGCGAGGATTCGAAGTACATTCATCGCGACAAGCCCGAGAACACGCTGCGCAACTGGCTGCTCAGCCCCAATCGTCACGGCACTTATCTGGTGTCGGGCTATCGCGGTGTAGGCAAATCGAGCCTTGTGGGCGCGGTGGTCGGACGGCTGAAAAAAGAGCACAAGCGCAAATATATCGACGTATGCGTCAATATAGGTCAGGAGAATATCAACGAGCTGAACATCTTGCAGATCATAGCCAAGAACCTGCACAACGCCATAATAGACACCGTGTCGTTCAAGCGCTTCGGTTTTCGCTGGTATCAGATCATGGATATATGCGAGTCGCATGCATACCATATTCTGTGGATGTGCATACTTACGGTGGCGCTGCTCTTCGTCGCATCGGACATGGGGCAGGAAACGACGGAGCGCAGGATAGTGTGGATCGTGGAGTGGACGATGATCGGTTTGTCGTCGGTCTCGGTTCTTGCGTATGCCTTTCAGAAATTCCTGCGTCTGTTCTTCAACTCGTTCAGGGCGATAGACCGGTTGGAGAGGCTCTGCGCCCGATTCAACCGCAAGACCACTTACAGGCGGTCGGTAAGGGCGGGCGTCGACCAGTTTCCCGCCGGTACGATATCGCAGGACATGGAGCTGCTGGTGGCCGATATTCAGGAGATCGAATACGAGCTCACGCAGATTCTGGCGCAGTATAAGCGACGCAAGGTCATCATAGTGCTCGACGAGCTGGATAAGACCGAACCTCTGTCGCCCAAGCCGGACGATAGCGGCGGAGTGCCCGAGTTCGAGAAGGTATCCACCCGGCCCGAGCAGCACACTACCTCCCGCTCGCGCCGCATGCAGGTGCTGAACGTGATTGCGAACATGAAATATTTCCTCTCGACGGCCGATGCCTATTTCATCTTCATCGCCGGCCGCGAGCTGTTCGAAGCCTCTATGGCCGATCTTTCCGATCGCGACTTCTCGATCAGCAATATCTTCAACGGCATACTCAACGTCGACAGCTTTTACTCGCATCCGGATGTTCACGACTCTATCGCCTATACCGAGGAGTTCGTCTGCCGGCAGATCCTGCCCGAACGGTACAGCCGGCCGCCGTCGGCAGGCAAGCCTGCCCCCGTATTGTCGCTGCGCGACTATCGCGATTACAGACTGGCTGCCGAGGCGGCGTGCGACCGGAAACGCCTCGATCGCGAGGTGGTCTTTCTCTACCACTTCGTCAGCTACCTCGCCTTCATCAGCAACGGCTCGCCAAAGAAGATCACAACCTTCTTCGAACGTTATGTCTGCGAGGCGCGCTACCTCGTACAGACCGAACGACTGAAAGCGGCCGATACGTCCGCTGGCGGAGAGTTCTGGCTGTCGTTCGGCTACAACAGCCAGATGAAGATCAACTTCGTCCATTATATCGCCTATCCGGTGTTGCAGAATATAATGAGCCGCTCGACGATCTTCGGCGACAAGTTGCAGGTGTCGGATTCGTTTCTTCTGGGGCATATATTCAAAATGCACCAGGGCGGTTTTTCGTGGCGTAACCTCGAACACACGCCCGAGATCTTGGAGATCAACCACTCGCCCGAGATACGCGACAATATCGCGATGCTGATAAAGTATCTCAACCATACGCTTCTGACCACTATTTCGTGCGGCCTATACCAGTACAAGTTTCCGTCGCGGTTCGCCGAGGAGATATCTTTCTTCTCGAAGCTGTCGGAAGAGTTCTCGGCGCTGTTCAACTTCTCGCTCGACGAGTTGCAGCCGATCAAGAAGCTGTATTATTCGACGCTCGAAAAACAGATGCCCGACCCCGACCGTTATGTCACGGCGGCCATAAACCACTCGCTGGGCGATGTCTACATGCAGGAGGAGAACTTCTCGGTGGCTATACGTCACTATGAGAAGTGTGTCGAGTTGGTGTCGGTGTTTCTGAAAAACCACGATCCGAGGCACGAGCAATTCCAGAACTACGTGCTGTTCTACAACCGAACGATGCTCAAACTCGGTCTGGCACACGAGAAGCGGCATACCGACAACTCTGCCTACGCCGTCTACAACGATCTGACGGATCATCTTTTAGCGATCAAGCGCGAGAATCCGATGATACACACCCTTTTCCGCGACAACCGCACAATGCACCTGGGCGTGCTCGCCCGGCTCAACGTTATCGAGAAACTCGATACGACGGGCATCAGGGAGGTGCATATCGAGGAGGCGA
This sequence comes from Bacteroidales bacterium, assembly GCA_910574205.1. Taxonomy (GTDB): domain Bacteria; phylum Bacteroidota; class Bacteroidia; order Bacteroidales; family Rikenellaceae; genus Alistipes. The sequence goes on along the minus strand of CAJSYJ010000003.1, from coordinate 400,791 downwards.
TAACCTCGTTCGGCCGATTGATGTCGCGAAACGGCTGCTGCGGCACCTACTCCTACGACAAGTTGTCCGTCGATGATGATGCGAACATCATAGTCATGGCCGACTTCTTCCGCAAGCTGGGCGATATACTTTATTATAAAAATGTCTCATTGGGCAAGTATAGTGCGCAGTCTTCATATATGAACGGAATGAAGGAGCTGCTGAAACCATTGGGACTCAATGAAAGAGGCGAGCGTGGAACGGAGTCCTCGATAATGCTGGATAAGGTCGTCGAGCTGTGTCTGAAAGTCGAGGACGATAAGATAAATTTCCTCTCTAACGTTAATCCGGATATACTTATGTATAATCTTGCGATATTGTTGGAAAGCATAGGGCATACCCATTTTCAGGTATTGACGAGATTGAGTTTCCGCAATGAGAATATTGGCGAGCTGTCCGAGCTGAAACAATATATAATAGATGATTTCAAGAGGTCGAAGTGGCCGAAGTTTTCGGTTCATAGGGCGATGATCTGCTATTGGGCGGCATCCAAGTTATACGGTTCGTCGTGCGAGCGCGATCTTGCCGGACGGTGCTATAAAGAGATTATGCACGTCGTCAATTATTATATCAACGGTGCAATAGAGGTGCTATCGAAAGAAGAAGACGCAGACAGGCGAAGAGAGGGTTTTGTGCAGAATATCGATTTGGTAAATCATCTGCAAGAGATCGCCGATTTCCTTACCCGACGTTTTATAATGACTCAATTCAGGCAGTACGAACATGTCAACTTTTCGGAGATTACCAATATAGGACGCATTCTCAGGCAGTCCGATCCGAGAGATTTCGCAGATCATCTCTCCCTCTATCCGAGCATCGAGGAGATGCAGAATATATATGTGCGCTTCGTGCTGCTGTGCCACCGGTTCCGCAGGGCTGCCGGATTGCCCGACAGCGGCGGGGATGCGGCCATTACGGGTTTCGTCCGCAAGAATCTGTTGCATGAGGATATCTACAACAGTACGTTGACCAACATAGTTACCAGATATCAGTCCGCGGCCAAGACGTACCGCTATTTCATCGACACGCTTCTGTGTGCCGGCCCGGGCGCCCCGGCCGATTATTTCCGCTCGGCGAAGCGGTCGGTAAAGAGTTTTTTGGAGGATGATCATGCCGTTGTGCCCGACTTCATACGCAGCAGCATGGAGCCCGAGGTGCCGTTGCAGGAGCTCTCCGAGCGGGAGTACCGCTTCGAATTGCTCAAAGCGATCGTGGCCGGAGCCGTGAAGAATACGTCGTATATCATCCAGACGCTCGCGCCGATGCAGAATACGCTGCTGTTCAACCATTCGTTCAGAGGCAGAGCCTATTACGATCTGGCCGTGGCGCAGTCGCTGCTCGATGCCCTCTGCGACATCTGCGGTTACGACCCCGTCAGGTACGATGCCGAGTACGAGCGCTTCGACTTGGGCGACGACTCGGCCGATGCCGCGCGCCGACGCTCGCTGCATGCGTTGTTCGACAGCGATTTCCTGCACAGGCACCGTGCACTGTCGAATTTGAACTATCTGGTCGAGAATGTGATACACTCGTTCGCCAAGGCGCGCCAGTGCAGCTCCCAGGGTACGAGCTACCAGGAGATGATACGCGGACTCTATTTCCTCGACGACGATCTCAACAACGATACTATCCAATTCTATCTGGCTATCGAGCGCGCCTGCATGAGCGACATGTTCGATATCGAAAAGGCGTTGAAGCGCAGCTACATGTTCAACCATACTTCGGTGTACAGAATGGGCACCTACCTTCGGACGGAGTTTTTCGAGAGTGCGGAGATAGGGATCGTATAGTGGCTGTGCGCGTGTGCCGGCGCTGCACCGCCCGCCTTCACTCCGCATATTGTAAACGAAATCCACCCTGCCGGAACCGAGTCCGGCAGGGTGGATCGTTCTGTGAATCATATGCGACTACAATCCCAGCTTCTTTCTTATGGGTTTGGGGATCGAATTTTTGTTGACCAGGATCGACATGGTTTTGTACTCGACGAACGGACGTGAGAAGTAATAGTAGCCGTCGTAGGGGGGACGTACGTCCCACGAGTTCTTGACCTTGTAGAAGCGCTTGCCGGTCTGGTCGGTTGCGTAGCCTACGATCTGCATTCCGTGGTCGTCGGTAGTCTGATAGTTGTCGAATGCCGTCTGGCGCATCTGCTGAGTGATGCTCTTCTCGCGGATAGGCTTCTCGAAGCTGTAAAGAGCCTTCTGACGCTCGGCTGCCGAGAGTTTGCCCCAGCGTTCCGCCTCGGTGCCCTCCATGCTCTCCACATCGTCCTCGGGGATGATGCCTATGGCCTTGATGCGGTCGAAGCCCAGCTCGCTGACGTCGGCCGCCCACTCGATCGTGTAGCCGTTGTCGAGGGCGTGGTCTACGACCAGCATCATCTCGTCGAGAGGCAGGTTGTACTGGCTGTGCCAGCGCCAGTTGTCGGGGATCTCCAATATGAACGACTCGTAGAAGGGATGATGCGTATATGAGGTCAGATCGACGTAGTCGTCGAGATCGATCGGCAGCGACTCGGCGAACGACTTGGGAGTATACTCCTTGCCGCGGTATGTAAACGTCTCGGGCATCTGGCCGAAGTAGGCGTCGAGTATGCCGTTGAGGCCGTTCTGCCATGCCGTGGTAAGGGTCTTGTTGGGAGCGGCGATGATAGCGTCGACGTATGCCTTCAATACGGCATCGATCTCGTTGAAGTGGGGCTTCTGGGTGCCGTAGTTCAGACCCTCGTATATCTCGGTGGGGACGATTCCGTAGTCGCGTATCGCCGTGATGACGTCGCCGGCGTTACCGCCTACGGCGAAGTTCATGGCGCCGTGCAGACGGACGTACTTGACGGCCTTTTCGAAGTAGATGTTGCGCACGACCCACATCGGCGAGAGTGCCACCTCCTCGCCGCCGGCACGCATGATCTCGCTCTCGACGAATCCCAGAGCGGAGTATGCCCAGCAGGTGCCGCTGCGCGACTGGTCTTTTACTGATGTTGCGGGGTTGATCTTTACGTCGGTAAAGATGTAGCCCTCGGCTGACGGTTGCTGCGCCGTGGCCGCGAATGCGGTTGCGAAGCAGGCCAGCGCAATGATAAGTTTATTCTTCATACTGGTTATTTAATTGAGTTTTAGGGTTTTCAATATTGTCCCGGCGCTTTGTCCGGTCGGCACGGCATCTTCTACACAGCAACTGTTCGGGTCGCACGCTGTCCGACATTCCCAGCACGGCATCCTCTGTGCGACGACTTTTGAGTCGCAATATGCCCGGCATCCTCGGCTCGGCATCTTCTCCACAGCAACTGTTCGGGTCGCACGCTGTCCGACATTCCCAGCACGGCATCCTCTGTGCGGCGACTTTTGAGCCGCAATATGCACGGCATCCTCGGTTCGGCAGACTTTGTTCAGCACCCTCCCTGCTCTCCTTTGCCGGCGCTCTCGGTGCTGTATGGTCGAGATACGGTTTCCGGTGCCGTACGCTTGCCGGTAGACGTATGCCGGCCTATTCATTCGGTCTGCCCGGTAATGCAGAGACGGCTTCGGGAATCCGATACGGCTTTCGCCGTCTTAACCCCTCCGGCCGCGGCATCGACCCGACGCGGCGCCTGCCCGCGTGCCGTTATGCTGCCGGATCGCCCCTGCCGGCGTTATTTCTTGCTCTTCTCGACTATCTGACGGCAGTCGTCGTAGGTCAGCGCCTCGACCGTCGAGCCCTTCGGCAGGCGGTAGTTCTTGCCCTTGAATGCTATGTAGGCCCCGTAACGTCCGTCCTTGATTACCATGTCGGCATCCTCGGCGAATGTCTTCAACGGGGTGTTGGCCGCCTTGACCTGCGCATCGCGGTTGCGTATAAGCTCCTCGGCGCGCTCGCGTGTCAGCGTATAGGGGTCGTCGCCCTTCATCAGCGAGGCGAAGGTCTTGCCGCGGCGGACGTATGCGCCGAACTTGCCGATGCCCACCATAAGCTCCTCGCCGTCCATCTCGCCGAGGTTGCGCGGCAGCGCGAAGAGCTCCAACGCCTCGTCGAGCGTTATGGACTCTATGAGCTGCCCCTTCTTCATCGAGGCGAAGCGCGGCTTCTCGCCCTCGGCGCCCTCGATCTCGACCATGGGGCCGTAGCGTCCGATGCGCGCCTTGACCGTATGCCCCGTCTTGGGGTCGGTGCCGAGTATGCGCGTCTGCGCGCTCTTATCGGTCTGGGTGCCTATGGCCGTGTCGACCATTTTGTGGAACGGGTGGTAGAAGTCGTCTATCATCTTGGTCCACGTGATGTCGCCGTCCGCTACGCGGTCGAACTCCTTCTCGACGTTGGCCGTGAAGTTATAGTCCATTATGGGCGAGAACTGCGATTCGAGATAGTCGTTTACAACCATGCCTATGTCGGTGGGCGAGAGGCGGTTTTTCTCCTTGCCGAAGCTCTCGCTGAGCATCTTTTCCGTTATCTTGCCCGCCGCGAGCGTGAGTTGCAGATAGTCGCGGCGCTGGCCGTCGCGGTTCTGCTTGACGACGTAACCGCGGTTTATGATCGTGGTAATCGTCGGGGCGTATGTCGACGGGCGGCCTATGCCCAGCTCTTCGAGACGCTTTACCAGCGCCGCCTCGTTATATCGTGCCGGGGCCTGCGTGAAGCGCTCCGTCGCGGTTATGCTCTTGGCCGTGAGCTCGTCGCCAACGCTCATCTTGGGCAGCACTCCGCCCTCGCCGTCGGTGCCTGCATCCTCGTCGGTCGACTCCGAGTAGAGTTTCAGAAATCCGTCGAAGCGTATTACCTCACCCGTGGCCGTGAACTGCGCCCCGCCGCGGCTGCTCTCAATGACGATCTGCGTGCGGTCCAGTTCGGCCGGAACCATTTGCGAGGCTACGGTGCGTTTCCATATAAGGTCGTAGAGACGTTTCTCGGCGGCCGAGCCCTCGATTTCGTGACGTTCGATATACGACGGACGAATGGCCTCGTGTGCCTCCTGCGCCCCCTTCGACTTTGTCTTATAGTTGTGCGGATAAGAGTATTTCTCGCCGAAGAGCTTGGTTATCTCGCTCTTGCACTGGCCTATGGCCTGCTGCGAAAGGTTTACCGAGTCGGTACGCATGTAGGTTATCAAACCCTGCTCGTAGAGGCGCTGTGCGACCGACATGGTCTGCGATACGCTCATCGAGAGCTTGCGTCCGGCCTCCTGTTGCAGCGTCGAGGTGGTAAATGGCGCTGCGGCGTAGCGCTGCACGGGCTTCTCCTCGGCCTTGGCCACGCGGAACTCCGCCCCGGCGGCCTCGCGCAGAAACTCCTCGGCCTGCTGGCGGTTGTCGAATGTCTTCGACAGCGTGGCCTTGAACAGCGTCTTCGACGGATCGGCAGCGGGGTAGAACTGAGCCACCACGCGGAACAGCGGCGTCGAGCGGAATGCGATGATCTCCCTCTCTCGCTCGACGATAAGCCTTACGGCGACGCTCTGCACGCGTCCCGCCGAGAGCGACGGTCTTACCTTCTTCCAGAGCACGGGCGAGAGCTCGAAGCCCACCAGACGGTCGAGCACGCGGCGCGCCTGCTGCGCGTTGACCAGATTCATATCTATCGTGCGCGGGTTCTCTATGGCCGCGAGTATGGCGTTGCGCGTGATCTCGTGGAATACGATTCGTCGCGTGCGGTCGACCGGCAGGCCGAGCACCTCGGCCAGATGCCACGCTATGGCCTCTCCCTCGCGGTCCTCATCGGATGCCAGCCATACGTTCTGTACGTTCTTCGAGAGGCGCGACAATTCGTCGACCACCTTGCGCTTGTCGCTCGGGATCTCGTATACGGGTTTGTAGTCGCCGTCGAGATCGATGCCCAGGTCCTTCTTCGCAAGGTCGCGTATGTGGCCGAAGCTGGACTTGACGATGAAGCCCTTACCCAGAAACTTCTCTATCGTCTTGGCCTTGGCCGGAGACTCCACAATTACCAAATTTTCCTGCATTGCTTCTGCTGCTTATTTTATACGGCAAAACCTAAGCGTTAACTTAGGTTTGCCTTATTCTACATATTTCGTCTCTATTTGAAGACCGTGTAGGTCATATCCAACTTGACGGGTGCGGCGTTTCTCGCACCGCCGACCTCGCCGTCTCCGCCTATTACCGCCACACGGTCGAAGCCGAACAGCCCGTACGCCTCGGGGGCAAGGTATATGCGGCGGTATTTCTCGTCTATCTTATCGAAGTCGACCGTGCGCCCGTCCTGTGCAAGGTTGTCGGCGCAGGCCAGCGCCAGCGACTGTATGAAGTTCGAGATATCCATCGTATAGCATGCCAGCGACCTGTTGAGATAGCCTCCGTAGGGTATGGTGTATGTCGACTCGTTGGCATACATGTAGTCGGCTACGGGCGACAGGTTCTTATAGTCGGTATACATGCCCAGACGAGTCTGCGCGCCGTTCAGCACCGGCGTTATTACCGACGGGTCGATCTTCGTGTAGTCGTAGTCGGCGTGCTCGACGTAGATCGACAGCGTGGCCTGATTGACCGAAACGGCATTGCAGTCCTCGGCGAGCGACAGGTCGGCCAGCGACTGCAACATCTCGTCGGTAAAGCGCAGCTCCGTTACCACGCCGCCCATGCCGTCGACGAATCCCATGAGCACCTCTTCGCGGCTCTCGTTCTTCTCGTCGATCTTGTCGGCGTCGAACAGCCTGACGCCCGAGTAGTCGTGCTCGACGGTGTTGATCGATACGTTGCCGGCTTCGATCTTGCCGTATGTCTTGGGGTCGAGATAGAGCTGGTACACCATATAGGTCGTATCGCGGATTATCTGCGGGTCCTCCTCGCGGCGGCTTCGCGTGTAGAGATACATCCCCGTCTTCTCTATATCCGAGGCGTACATCGCGCCGCGGCCGCTAAGCGCGGCATCGTCGGCCGGAACGATGTATATGCCCTTGAACTTGTCGACGAACTTCTTCTCGTTGCCCACGGTGTAGATGCCCTCGGTGTCCTTGGCCATGCCGTCGTTAGCTGCGGCGTTTCCGAGCAGCATCAGACGCGATACGTAGTCGCGCGTGGCGGGAGTCTCGTGCAGCAGCACCTCGGTCGAGGTGGTGTAGACGCCGTTATCCTGATCGGGGAACGTGAATGTGAATATCGGCTCCTTGCCGATGTATTTCTCAGCGTCGAAGTTGATGCGGAACGCCGTGTCGGTGCGCTCCTTGAAATATTCGTTCGACGTGATCTCGTATACTTCGAATTTCTGGCGGTAGGTCGTGTCGCCGTGGAACGACGTGATGCTCAGCGCCAGCTGCATCGAGTCGAATATTGGTCGGTAACCCCAGCCGCGCTCCTCGTCGAGCGAGTAGTTGAACAGCATCTGCGAGAAGAATCCCGCCGTGCGCATGCCGAACGTGTCGCTCTGCTCGCGGCCGAAATAGACCGAAGCGAGGTTGGCCGAGTGCACCGAGTCGGTCTTGTAGAGGCTCGCGCGCGTCAGCGGACAGTCGCGCGAAGTGCCGTTCTCGAACAGCTTGCCGCCCGAGTATGTACGACGGCGGATCGACATCTCCTGGTTATCGGGGATGAACTCCTCGCCCATAGTGTAATCGGCCTCGGTCGTGCAGCCCGTCGCGAATAGCATCGCCGCGACGACAGCCAGCGCCGTCAGAAAATGATATTTATAACTCCTCATAGAATCGTTTGTAATTGTCGAACGTCTCCGCCTGTTCGGGCGATGCGAACTCCAAGACCCTCTTTCCCTTGCTCTTAGCATATTCCAGCAAAGCGGGATCGGCGGCATTTGAGGTCGCGATCACTCCGTCGGCATAATCAATAACGAAACGATAGAGGTTTTCGTATGACGGCGTATCGAGAATTTCGAGATTCTCGTCGGCTATGCCCTCGCCCTCGATCTTCGAGCGCATGTCCTCGGAGAGGGTGCCCTCGAAGCGGTCGTCCGGCAGCGAGAGGACGATCTTCACGTCGCGGAATACCGGATCGTCGTAGAATACCTTGCGCAAGTAGATCGGCACGATCGCCGAGAACCAGCCGTGGCAGTGCACCACGTCGGGCGTCCAGCGCAGCTTCTTGACCGTCTCCAACACGCCGCGGGCGAAGAATATCGAGCGGTCGTCGTTGTCGTCGAACTGCTTGCCGTCGGCATCCGCCATGATCGATTTGCGTGCGAAATAATCGTCGTTGTCGATGAAGTATATCTGAATGCGTGCAGCCGGTATCGAGGCGACTTTGATGATGAGCTGGTGGTCGTTGTCGTTGATTATCAGATTCATTCCCGAGAGCCTGATGACCTCGTGGAGTTGATTCCGACGCTCGTTGATACACCCGTACCGCGGCATGAAAGTACGCACCTCGCATCCGCGTTCCTGCATCTGTCGCGCCATTTCGAGACTCAGGCTCGAAAGCTCGTTTTCCGGCAGATAGGGCGTAATCTCCTGACATACGTACAATATTCTGCGTGTTGCCATAACCGAACCTGTTTACTTTTGCAAATATACGAAAAAATTTCTATAAAACCAGCATCGCGTCGCCATAAGTGCCGAAACGGTATCCCTCCTTGCGTGCCACCTCGTAGGCGTTCATGATGTGGTCGTAGCCTCCGAACGCGGCCACCATCATCAGTTGCGTCGAGTAGGGCAGGTGGAAATTCGAGACCATGGCGTCAGCCACCGTAAACTGGTAGGGGTGGAATATGAACTTGTTGGTCCAGCCGGTCATCGGCTTTATCATGCCTCCGGTCGAGACGGCCGTCTCGACGGCACGCATCACGGTGGTGCCTATGGCGACGATCTTATGTCCGTCGCGCTTGGCGGCATTGACCGCCTCGGCCGCCTGCTCGGTTATGATGAACTGCTCGGAGTCCATCTTGTGCTTCGACAGATCCTCGACGTCGACAGGGCGGAAGTTGCCCAGACCCACGTGCAGCGTGATGAAAGTGGAGTCGATGCCTCGTATCTCCATTCGTTTGAGCAGATGCTTCGAGAAGTGCATGCCCGCCGTAGGTGCTGCCACGGCGCCCTCGTTGCGTGCGAAGATGGTCTGGTAGCGCTCGGCATCCTCCTCCTCGACCTTCTCGCGCACCCATGTGGGCAGCGGCGTCTCGCCCAGACGGAACAGCGTCTCGCGGAACTCCTCGTAGCTGCCGTCGAAAAGGAAGCGGAGCGTGCGCCCCCGCGAAGTGGTGTTGTCGATTACCTCGGCTCCCATGACGTCGTCCTCGCCGAAGTAGAGCTTGTTGCCGATGCGTATCTTGCGCGCCGGGTCGACCAGGACGTCCCACAGTCTGAGCTCGCGGTTCAGCTCGCGCAGCAGGAATATCTCGATGTCGGCTCCGGTCTTCTCCTTGTTGCCGTGCAGACGTGCCGGAAAGACCTTCGTGTCGTTGAATACGAACATGTCCTTCTCGTCGAAATACTCGATAATGTCCTTGAAGATGCGGTGCTCGATCTCTCCCGTCTTGCGGTCGACGACCATAAGACGCGCGTCGTCGCGGTTCTCGGCGGGGTACTTTGCGATCATATCCTGCGAGAACTCATAGCGGTATTGCGATAGCTTCATATTGCGATCAAATTTTCAAAAATAACGAGTGACAATCAGTTTATATACGTTAAAGAGCCGATTTTGTTTCACACTCGCGTAATTTTTCCATGAACAGGTCGAGGCTCGCAGCCCCTTCGGCCGTGTAGCCGCCGCTGCGCGTGCGGCGCAGCGAACGCAGATAGGCCCCGCTGCTCAGCGCTTCGCCTATCTCGAAGGCCAGCGAACGTATATAGGTTCCCTTGCTGCACTCGACGCGTATCTTGATGCGCGGCATGTCGTACTCCAAGAGCTCTATGGCATAGACGGTTATCGGTGCGCGGCGCAGCTCGACGCTCTCGCCGGCACGCGCCAGGTCGTATGCGCGCACGCCCTCGATCTTCTTGGCCGAATATATGGGCGGAGCCTGCAAGCGCTCGCCCGTGAGCGATTCGAGCGCCCGCTCGACATCCTCGCGCGTTATATGGTCGGTGGGGTAGGTGGCGTCGATCTCGTGCTCCATGTCGCCGCTGGGCGTCGTGGCCCCTAACTCCAACTCGGCCACGTACTCCTTGCGCTCGGCCTGCAACTCCTCGACCCGCTTGGTGGCCTTGCCGATGCAGACCAGCAGTACGCCCGTGGCCAGAGGGTCGAGCGTGCCGGCGTGGCCGACCTTGATCTTGGGGTGGCCGCATTTGCGCAGCGCGAACTTTATCTTGCGCACCACATCTGTCGACGTCCACTCCAACGGTTTGTCTATTACGGCTATGTATCCCTCGGGGAAATCCGTCTCTTTCAGCGAAAAATCCTCCTGCATGTCTCGGTTATCGGGGTTAGAATATGTATGAAAGTATGGCCGTCAGACCCACTGCGGCGCAGTATGCGGCGAACCATATGAGCTTGCCGCGCTTGACCGCCTCGATCATGAACTTGCAGGCGAGGCATCCGACCGCGAAGGCCGACACGAAGCCCGCCGCCAGCGTGCCGGCGGCTATGCCCGAGGCCGAGAACTCTCCGCCGACGATCTGCAACAGCATCTCGCCCATGATCGGCGCGAGCACCATAAGGAACGAAAACGTGGCCACGCTCGACTTGTCGTTGCCCAGCAGCAGACCTGTGGCTATCGTCGTGCCCGAGCGCGACAGACCCGGCATCGAGGCCACGGCCTGCGCCATACCTATGATGAAGGCGTCGCGATACGATATCTCCTGCTTCTGCCGCGGGCGTGCGTAGTAGGCGAATGCCAGCAGTGCAGCCGTCAGAAGCAGCATGGCGCCCACGACGATCATTATGTAGTCCGAGGCCAGCATGGCGTCGATGCTGTCGCGCAACAGCAGCCCCACGATGCCGATCGGTATCATCGACAGCAGCAGTTTCAGCACGAACGCCTGCTCTGCGTTGAAGTGCCGCGAGAATACGCCGCGCAGCAGCCTCCATATCTCGCGCCACAACACCACGATCGTGCTCAGCACCGTGGCTGCATGCAGCGTTATGTCGAATGTCAGGTTTTCCGCTATCTCCACGCCCATCAGCTCCTTGGCCAGTTGCAGGTGGCCGCTGCTCGATACGGGCAGAAACTCGGTCAGCCCCTGCACTGCGCCGAGTATTATCGCTTCGAGTGTATCCATGTTACGATATTACGTTTCGGGTCGTTATCGCTTCCGGCCGCCGTCGGCGTCGAAGCGTTTGAGTATGGCGTATATTTCGAATACGAAGCCCGCTATGACCACTACGGGAGCCAGCGATATCCTGCGCCACGAGAAGATCGAGTAGTCGAACTGCTCGGCCGTGTGGTCGCCGCCGCCCGACATGAGGCAGAACCCGATGACGATTACGGCCATGCCCGCCAGCATCAATATGTAATTCTTCGTCGTGAGGGGCATCCTCTCGTCGTTGGGATTCGACGCCCTGTTCCACAATTTCTTCGGATTCATATCAATAGAGATGTATTTTGTTCGACTTCATGTTCACGAACTTGTTTATCGCCACGGCGCTGAACAGCACCGAGATCAATATTCCGGCCACGGTCATGACGCCTATTATCGCGGCCACCTCCTCGCGCGGCAGCATGCGTATGCCCTCGGGAGTGAAGCGTTCGAGTCCGTACACCGCAAGGCACATGGCCATGCCGGCGCCTATGCCCGCGCAGATGCCCTGACGCAGCGCCGTGTGCAGCAGCGGCCGCATGATGTACCACTTGGTGGCGCCGACCAGCTTCATCGTGTTGATGATGTGTCGTTTGGCATATATGGCAAGGCGTATGGTGTTGTTCAGCAGCAGCAGCGATATGACCAGCAGTACGGCCAGAAATATTACCAGCGAAAGGCTTATATGCCGCACCGTGCTCTGCATCGACTCGATGACCTCCACGGGCGGTACGGCGACGTACTCCACGCCCTCCACCGCGCCGATACGCTCGGCCAGCGCCTCGATCGTCTCCGACGACGCGTCATCGGCCGAAAGGGTCACCTCGTAGGAGTCGCGCAGCGGGTTCTGCTGCAACAGCTCGTCTATCTGCGAGGAGAACACCTTGCGGAACTCCTCGTCGCTGATCTTGTCCTCGCGGGGCATATACTCTATGGCGAGCACCTCGTCCCGCTCGCGGATACGGTCGTATACGGCCTGCTTCTCGTTCTCGAAGAGCGAGTCGGCCAGCTCGACCGACAACACCACATGTTCGCGCAGCGACCGCGATGCCGACATGGCCGATACCATGACATAGCTTACCGAGCCGAGCATGAACAGCACCAGCGCTATGCTGACGGTCGATATTACGTAGGAGCGTCTTATGCCGCGTTTGAGTCGTTTGTCTCTGTTTCCCATACCGGTTTGCTTTTGTTTATTCGTGTCTGCTTCGTCTTATGAGGCGGATTATCCACGCCGCTGCCGCCGCCGCGCATGCGGCCAGAACGGCTATCGACGAGATGAGCGTCACGGCCTCGACCGTGCGCCATGCCGGTGCGCGGAACCGCCATTCCACGGTGTGCCGCCCGGCCGGCAGCTCCATCGCCCGCAGCGTGTAGTCGGCGCGCAGGTAGGGCGCTTCGGTGCCGTCTATGGTCGCCGTCCAGCCGTCGGGGAAGTATATCTCCGAGAATACGGCCAGCGCATCGCCCTCGCTGTCGTATTCGTAGCGCAGATAGTTGGGGCGGTACTCTGCAAGGCGTATCTCTCCCGAGGCGTCGTATCTCCCGCCGCCGGGCAGGGCGTCCGCGTCGACTACGGCCGTCGTTGCCAGATCGACCTTCGAGAGGGCTTCGAGCTGCTCCGCGGCCGAGGCTTCCCGCCGCACGCTGCTTACGAACCATGCCGCACCGAGGGGCTCGACGCCGCACTTGTCGGCGAGCGTCTCGGCCTGTCCGTTATATATTGCGTACCGGCAGTCGAGCATGGCCAGTATGGCCGGATGCAGGCTGCGGCGGCCGTCGCATACGTCAGTGTAACGGTCGATCAGATCCTGATAACGCCCCAGCTTGGCGCCGTGGTAGCCGCCCACCGAGCGGTGGAAATAGGATGTCGTGGCGTCGTTGAAGGGGTCGACGTCGAGGTTTATCACGCGGAACCCGGGATCGGTGTCGTTCATTATGGCGCGGTCGGCCGCCGAGGGCTCGATCCCGGTCATGGCCTTATCGACGAAGTTGCCGTCGTTGAAGAAGCGTCGGTCGACGCCCGCCAGATCCCATACCGCAAGCGCTCCGACCGATACGGTCATCGCGTATGGCAGCAGCCTGCGCATGGCGGGTCCCACCCATTCGCGCGAGCGGAGCCATGCGTATGCCGTTATTACGGCTGCCGTCGCGGCGACGAATCCCACAGTGCGCCATACGTCGGCCGTGAGCAATGCACGGCGATCGGCTGTCAGCGCATCGCGCAGCTCGTATGCTGCGGGCGAGTCGCCCACGAGCATTCTGATAAGGTTTATGCTCCTCTCGGTGTCGAAGCCGTCGGTCAGGGCCAGCGCTGCGAGCGACAAGACCACGAGAGCGCCCGCGCATGCAGCGACTCTTGCGGCCGTCTGCCGCCAGCCGAGCGTCGTTCGGTGCAGCTCTCTGAGCGCCAGAGCCGCCAGTACTGGCACGCTCCACTCGACTATGACCAGTGCCATGGATACTGTTCGGAACTTGGCGTAGCCGGGCAGTATCTTGAATGCCAGCTCCGTGAATCCCATGAAATTTTTGCCCCATGCCAGCAGCAGCGCCAGCAGCGATACGGCCAGTATCCACCATTTGTTGCGCCCCGATGTCATGCAGGCGCCTACGAGCGCGAGCAGTATCGCCACCGCGCCGAGATATGTCGGACCCGCCGTTGTAGGCTGGTCGCCCCAGTAGCCTCCGAAGTATCCCGAGGCCAGCAGATCGTCCGTCATGCCGCTGTCGACGCCCATTGCGCAGAGCGTGCGGCGCACCTCACCCTCGTCGACGGGCGCCGCGATCGACGAGCCGCCGTTGAGTCCTGGTATGAGCATGTTGAGGCTCTCGGCCTTGCCGTAGCTCCATGCCGTAGCGTAGTCCAGCGACAGGTTGCGGCGCTCGCTGCTGTCGAGAGCCACCTCCGAGCCGCCGCGCATGGTGTATTTCTGATGGGTCATCGTATACCACAGCGGCGAGAAGTTGGATCCGACGGCGAGCATGACGGCTGCGGCCAGCACCCCTGTTCTCTGTGCGAAGCGGCGCCATGCGCGCTGCTTGCGGGCGAACCACATCTCGCTGAGCCACAGCGCCGCCGCGGCCAGCGCGAAGTAATATGTTATCTGCGGGTGGTTGGCTCCGAGTTCGAGCGACAGCGCCAGTGCCGTCAGTGCGCCGCCGGCCCACATGTTGCGCCTGAGCGTACACCATACGCCCGAGATCACGAGCGGCGCGTATGTCAGCGCCCACATCTTGGTTATATGTCCCGCGTCGATTATCAGGAAGAAGTATGTCGAAAGGCCGTATGCCAGCGAGGCGACGATGCCTATCCACGGGTCGATGCCTACGGCCAGCAGCGCGATCCACATCAGCAGCATGGCGAAGAATATCATGCTCATAGGCTCGTTCAGCAGCTTTATGCCTCGGCCGACGGTGCGCTTTACGATCTGTGCCGGATACTCCACGTTGATCAGATATGCCGGCATGCCCGAGAACATGGCTCCCGTCCACTGCGGGTCTTCGCCCGTGGCTTCGCGGCACTCTTTGATGTCTCTCCACATACCTGTGTACTGGCGCGTATCGCCCTGCACGAGGGTCTTGCCCTCGAATTGCGGCGCGAAAAATATGTCGCAGACGCCCCAGAATGCCACCAGCGCCGCCAGTGCGGGCAGTATGTATCGTAACGTAATTCTTTTGATGTCCATAAGCAAATCGCGCATAAACCGGTCAAAGTTACGAAAAAACTCGGTTACGCAACGGCAAATACCGAAAAATAGTTATCTTTGCAAGGTTAACGCAATTATTCCGATGGTCACTATCGACTCTATCCGCAAACCCGTTCTGGCCGATCTGGCAGCTTTCGACGAGTTCGTCCGCGGCAATTTCAATGCCGAGGGCGAATTGCTGCAAGAGATGCTCGTGCACGTGCTTTCGTCGCGCGGCAAGGGTATAAGACCGGTATTGACGATGCTCTCGGCCGCGATCAATTCGCCGCATGAGCAGATAGACGGCGACGGCTGCCGCTGTTCCAAGCGCACGTATCTCGCGGCGATGCTCGTCGAGATGATACATACTTCGTCGCTTATCCACGACGATGTGCTCGACTCGTCGGATACGCGTCGCGGACGTCCGTCGGTCAATGCCATGTGGCAGTCCAACAACGCCGTCATTCTGGGCGACTACATTCTGGCGCGCACGCTCTCGATCGGCATGGCCAGCGCGCAGTACGACCTCGTGTCGCATCTGGGCGCCGCGATAGCCACTCTTTGCGAGGGCGAGGTGTTGCAGAACCAGCATGCCGGACGGCTCGACACTACGCGCGAGGACTATCTCTCGATCATCCACCGCAAGACGGCGAGCCTCTTGGGGCTGAGCGCGTCGCTGGGGGCTATGTCGGTGGGTGCCGACCGCCGCGCCGTGGAGCGCATGCGCCGCTTCGGCGAGGCGCTGGGCATGGCCTTTCAGATTCAGGACGACATACTCGACTACCGTCGCACGGCCGATACGGGCAAACCCTCGAACAACGATCTTCGCGAGGGCAAGATCACGCTGCCGCTGATCGAGATACTCGAACGCTGCGACGAGGCCGAGCGCAGCCGGATAATGGAGCTGGTGCGCCGCTGCCGCGACGATCAGAGCGCCGTCGACGCCGTGCAGGCCGAGGTCGATGCCCGCGGAGGCGAACGGCTGGCCGCCGTGACCATGCGGCGCTACCTCGAACGTGGCATGCACTACCTGTCGGAGTATGCCGAGTCGGACTGTCTCTCGGCGCTGCTCGACCTGTGCGCCTATGTTACGGAGCGTAACCGATGATAGAACACCTAACAAATTATTATAAACTTATGAAAACCGAACAGAAAAATTACACGCTGCCCATCATCGTGATGTTCGCGCTGTTTTTCATGATCGCCTTCGTTACCAATTTCGCGGGATCGATGGGCGTCATCGTAAAGAACCAGTTCCATGCGAGCAACGCGCTCTCGCAGCTGGGCACACTGGCCAACTTCATCGCTTATGCCTGCATGGGTATTCCGGCCGGTATAATCCTCAAACGCAAGGGTTACAAGTTTACCTCGCTGGCGGCCGTCACGGTCGGCTTCGTCGGCGTCGGCATACAGTTCCTCTCGGGTTATGTCGAGTCGTTCGGCGTATACGTGCTGGGCGCGTTCGTGGCCGGCTTCTCGATGTGCATGCTCAATATCGTGGTCAACCCGATGCTCAACACTCTGGGCGGCGGCGGCAACAAGGGCAACCAGCTGATCCAGTTCGGCGGTTCGTGCAACTCTATCGGCGGTACGATCGCCCCTGTGCTGCTGGGCTATCTGATCGGCGGATCGGCCGAGACGGCCACCGTCAGCGATGCCGCTCCCGCGATGATCATCGCAATGGCGATATTCGCTCTGGCCGCCGTCATCATAGGCCTCGTCCGTATTCCCGAGCCCCATATCGAGACGGCCGAGGAGCGTGCCGCACGCAAGGCCGGCAACAAGGTCAAGGACAAGTACGGCCCGCTGTCGTTCCGTCACTTCGTGCTCGGCGCCGTGGCCATATTCTTCTATGTAGGTATCGAAGTAGGTATTCCCAATATCGCCAACCTCTATATGACCACCCCCACAGTGGAGTCTGCCCAGAAGCTCGTGGCCGACTACGAGTTCCAGCAGGATCCCGCCAATGCCGAGTTCCTTGCCCGGATCGAGGCGGAAGATAAGGCCAATGCCGACAACGAGGATTATGCCCCTCAGGTGGTAGCCGAATCATCTTACGAGAGGGCGCAGGGCGTGCTCGACGGCTCGGTCAAGGAGGGACGCGGCCTTACGGCCAAGCTGGCCGGCGTGCTGATCGGCA
The DNA here is from genome assembly GCA_910574205.1 of Bacteroidales bacterium. Lineage (GTDB taxonomy): Bacteria > Bacteroidota > Bacteroidia > Bacteroidales > Rikenellaceae > Alistipes. The sequence continues at coordinate 383,816 of CAJSYJ010000003.1, read as the reverse complement.
TATACTGGTTCCTTATGATGTGCGGACGACTGATCGGCGGTGCCATAGGCGGACGCGTATCGAGCCGCAGAATGCTTGCCGTGGTAAGCTCGATGGCCATGATATTCGTTCTGTGCATCATGTTCATCCCGCGTAGCGCTGTGGTCGAGATACCTTTCATCGAGGGTGTCGTGCCCGTGAACATGGTCTTCATGGTGCTGTGCGGTCTTTGTACTTCGGTCATGTGGGGCGGTATCTTCAACCTCGCGGCCGAGGGACTCGGCAAGTATACGCCTGCGGCCTCGGGTATCTTCATGACGCTGGTCTGCGGCGGAGGTATCCTGCCCTTCTTGCAGGGCGGCATAGCCGACATGGCAGGTTACATGACCTCGTACTGGCTCGTCTTCGGCTGCCTGTGCTATCTGTTGTTCTATGCGCTCGCAGGCTCGAAGAATGTAAATAAGGATATTAAGACCGAATAGCGTAATAAGATCGTGATAGCGTTCCGGCAGGCGTATGGTCTGCCGGAATGTTTTGTAAATCCGACTGTCGTAATTACGGCTGTCGCCGTTATACAATTCTGACCCCACCCCAAACCCCTCCCTCGGGAGGGAGATTATAGTACCTTTCGGAGCTTAGCAACGTATATATACTTTTCGAAAGTCTTGCAAGTCGGTCGGCCGTAATTACGGCTCACGCCGTTTTACAATCTTTACCCACCCCCTAAATCCCCCGCCTTGCGGGGGACATTTTGTCGCACGCGGTGCGTGCTCCGGGAGGAGTCCGGAATGTATTGTGGGATAGATGTTGGTGTGGCTTGGGATCGTGTATATGCAGTCCGGATGTTATGCAAGTCCGTTGGTTGTAATTACGGCTCACGCCGTTTTACAATCTTTACCCACCCCCTAAATCCCCCGCCTTGCGGGGGACTTTTTGTCACACGCGGTGCGTGCTCCGAGTTGAGCCCGGAATGTATTGGGGGATAGATGTTGGTGTGGCTTGGGATCGTGTATATGCAGTCCGGATGTTATGAAAGTCCGTTGGTTGTAATTACGGCTCACGCCGTTTTACAATCTTTACCCCCCCCCTAAATCCCCCGCCTTGCGGGGGACTTTTTGTCACACGCGGTGCGTGCTCCGAGTTGAGCCCGGAATGTATTGGGGGATAGATGTTGGTGTGGCTTGGGATCGTGTATATGCAGTCCGGATGTTATGAAAGTCCGTTGGTTGTAATTACGGCTCACGCCGTTTTACAATCTTTACCCCCCCCCTAAATCCCCCGCCTTGCGGGGGACTTTTTGTCGCACGCGGTGCGTGCTCCGAGTTGAGCCCGGAATGTATTGGGGGATAGATGTTGGTGTGGCTTGGGATCGTGTATATGCAGTCCGGATGTTATGAAAGTCCGTTGGTTGTAATTACGGCTCACGCCGTTTTACAATCTTTACCCCCCCCCTAAATCCCCCGCCTTGCGGGGGACTTTTTGTCGCACGCGATGCGTGCTCCGAGTTGAACCCGAAATGTATTGGGGGGGGATAGCCGTTGGCGCGGCTCGTCGAAGGGGTCTGTGTCGCCTCGTATTATGCAGCCTAAGGCTGGTGCCCGTCTCCGCACTCGATCGGGTATAACGCGACCGCCCGCACTATCGTCGTAGTGCGGGCGGTTTTATCGTATGTCGAGACCGGCGTCAGGCGAAGAGTATGCGTTCGTCGCCCTCGTAGGGAGGCAGCGGCTTGGGCGTGTAGTCGGCGTAACCAAGAGCGACGACGCACAGTATGCCGTAGGCCGGCGGTACGGGCAGCAGCTCTTTAAGATAGTCGTCGGTGCGTTGCGACGCGGGATCGTCGCCTATGCGATGATAGTCGCCCACATGCACCCAGCATGACGAGAGGTCAGAGTCGACGGCCGCGAGTTGCAGCATCGTGGCTGTAATGGCGGCGTTGATCTGCCAAAGGGGGCTGCTCGCGGGGTCGCCCATGACCACTATCGCGGCTGCGGCGCCCGGGAGGAAGGCCGCGCCCATGTCGCGCATCGAGGCCATCGCTTCCAGTTTCGCGGGGTCGGTAACGGCCATAAGGCGCGTCGAACGCGTGTTCTTGGCCGAAGGCGCCTTCAAAGCCTGCTCCATGATCCGGCGCAGAGTGTCGTTTTCGACCTTGCGGTCCGTGAATCGGCGTGTCGAGCGCCGTTTATCGATGAGTTCGCTGAATTGCATAAAGACAAGTTTTAAGAGTATTCGGACAAAAATAAGAAAAATTTGATTATTTTTGACAGTGAAGATAACATTATGTTTCGTTTATGAACAATAGACCGACCGTTGCGCTGATATACGATTTCGACGGCACGCTTGCGCCTGGCAACATGCAGGAGTACGACTTCATACCCGCCGTGGGCAAGAGCAACAAGGAGTTCTGGCACGAGGCCAACAAGCTGGCCGAGGAGCAGGATGCCGATCAGGTGCTGACATACATGGCACGCATGATTCAGGAGGCGCAGTCCAAGGGGCTGTCGCTGCGGCGCGAGGCGTTCCGCGAGTCGGGACGCAAGGTGGAGCTGTACGCCGGCGTGGAGGAGTGGTTCTCGCGTATCAACCGCTACGGCGAGGAGCACGGCGCCAGCATCGTGCACTATATCAACTCGTCGGGTTTGAAGGAGATCATCGAGGGCACGCCCATAGCCCACGAGTTCAAGAACATATACGCCTGCTCGTTTCTCTACAACGTCGACGGTATCGCCTACTGGCCTGCCGTGGCGGTCAACTATACCAACAAGACGCAATTCATATTCAAGATCAACAAGGGCGTCGAGTCGGTATTCGACACGCGCAAGGTCAATCAGTATATGGAGGAGAAGAGCCGTCCCGTGCCGTTCAGCCGCATGATATATGTCGGCGACGGAACCACCGACATCCCCTGCATGCGTCTGGTAAAGAACTTCGGCGGCCACTCTATCGCCGTATACAACCCCGACGAGAAGGGACAGCGCCGCACGATGAACGATCTGATACGCGACAACCGCGTCAACCATGTGTGCCCGGCCGACTACACCGCCGGCTCGGAGATCGATACGGTCGTAAAGACCATAATCGACAAGATCGTGCTCGATACCCGACTTAGCGAAATGGAGATACCGCGCGTATGACATATGTAAGACTAATATTGGCGGCACTGCTTTCTGTGCTGTGGCTGCCGGCGGCGGCACAGCCGCACTCTTCGGCGAGCATGCCCGGGCAGGCCGGAGCAGCCATCGCGCCCGACGGCGCAGCCGCTAAGGCCGACTCGATAGTCGTGCTGACCGCCGAGGAGTACCGCAGACTGATCTGCGGCAGCGACATGCGTGCCGAGCGTCGCGCTTGGCGCCGCGAGAGGATCGACCGCCACGAGCTCCGCGCCGGCATAGGGTCGTTGGGCATTATTTCGTATCTGCTGGTCGACGGTCTCTACGGATGCTGCTACGATATGGCGTATCGCGGTTTTAGGGATCAGATGATCTCGGCCGGCATCTATACCACTCCCGAATGGTTCACGGGCAATATCGCGGCGAGCTATGTCTACCACGGCAGGCGAAGCACGCAGTTCGGCGTCATGGCAGCCTTTGCCGGTATCGTATCCCGCCGCCGCCGCGTCGACGACGACCGGACGATCGGCAACGACAACCGCTACGTCCTCTCCGTGATGCCAATGTGGCGCGGCATATGGCTCGACCGTCCCGTCGTGCAGGTGTATTCGTCGGCGGCAGCGGGTGTGGCAGTGCGCATCGGGCAGGATATCTCCCCGCGGGTTCTGCCTATCTTCGACGTGGCGCTGGTGGGCTGTTCGTTCGGCCGCGCTCTGTTCGGGTATGTAGAGTTGGGCAGCGGTGCGGGCGGAATATTGCGCTGCGGTGTCGGATACCGCTTCGACGCGGCGGCAAAAACGAAAAGGTCAAGACGATGAGACGAATTACGATAATTATTCTGACGTTCGCAGCGGCCGTTTCGCTGTGGTCGTGCAAGCTGAGCGACGGTACCTCCTACGGCAGGGAGTATGCCGATAGAATGCTGTGGGAGCGCACGTCGCATTCTTTGTCAGATGTCGGCGACGTGTGCCGCCATACGGCGCTGGCCGGTATCCTGTACGGCATCGGCGACGAGGCCGAGCGCAGGCTGGTCGCAGACCGCTGCTGTCACGGAGCTACGGTCGAGATCGGGGCGAACGCGGTCAGTATCGAGTACCGCGACTCGCGCGGCGAAGTGGAGCGCCGCTACTGTTTCTCGACCGGCGGTAGCGCGCTGGGTACCGCCCCATGGAGGGCGCACTGTCTCGCTTCATGCGGTTCGGAGTACGACCTTACGCTATCGCCCGTTGGGGACGGCATCGGCATCCGTTGCGATGAGCTGCCCGGCTGGTATTCGCAGACGGCCGTCGACATCGGGATGAGCTATCTGTACGATGCCGATCTGCGCTGCGTAACCGTCTCCTTCTTCGGTTCGGGACGTATTACCGAGAGGCGCTTCGACGAATATACGATAGACTACCGCATCGAACGCGAAGCCCTCTGCAACAGCCGCGGAGAGCTTGTCGAGGGGTGCATAGACATATTGTACAATGATCTTATAGAACCGTATTCGAGACATATTACGGTAACCGTATCCGACGGCGCGGCAAGCTATTGAGCAGGCCGGCTGTCGTAGGATCGGATAACACTGACGATAATCGATGAAACTTATTTTTGCAACCAACAACGCCCACAAGCTCTCGGAGGTCGAGGCCGTGCTGGGCGACGGATTCAGCCTCGCCACACCGCGCGAGTGCGGCATAACCGAAGATATACCCGAGGAGCAGCCCACGTTGGAGGGCAACGCCTCGCAGAAGTCGCACTACATATACGACCGCACCGGCTGCGACTGCTTCGCCGACGACACGGGCTTGGAGGTCGAGGCTCTGGGCGGTGCGCCGGGCGTTCATTCGGCGCGTTATGCCACCGACGGCCACGACTTCGAGGCCAACAACCGACGTCTGTTGTCGGAGCTTGCGGGCTGCGACAACCGCCATGCGCGTTTCCGCACGGTCATATCGCTCATCGAGGGCGGCGAGGAGCACCTCTTCGAGGGTATCGTCGAGGGACGCATAGCCGAAAGCGCGGCCGGCTGCGGCGGCTTCGGGTACGACCCGCTGTTCATCCCCGACGGCTTCGACAGCACCTTCGCCGAGATGAGTGCCGAGCAGAAAAACGCCATATCGCACCGCGGCCGCGCCGTGGCGAAGCTGGTCGACTATTTGCACAATCGCGCAAAATAACATACATTTGCAGCCGCTATGGAACAAACGATCAATTACCGCCGCGAAGACTGTTACTCGCGCGAAAAGATAGACGCACTGATGACGCACTATCGCGAGATACTGCGTCTGCTGGGCGAAGACCCCGAGCGCGAGGGTCTGGTAAAGACACCCGAACGCGTGGCCAAGGCCATGTCGTTCATCACGAAGGGTTATTCCGAAGACCCTATCGCCATACTGCGTTCGGCCATGTTCAAGGAGGAGTACAAGCAGATGGTTCTGGTCAAGGACATCGAGCTGTTCTCGGTGTGCGAACACCACATGCTGCCCTTCATCGGCCGGGCTCATGTAGCCTATATCCCCGACGGATATATTACCGGACTGTCGAAGATCGCGCGCGTGGTCGAGTGCTTCGCCCGCCGCTTGCAGGTGCAGGAGCGCCTAACGGTGCAGATACGCGACAGCATCCAGCAGGCGCTCAACCCGGTGGGTGTCGCAGTTGTCATCGAGGCGAGCCACACGTGCATGCAGATGCGCGGCATCGAGAAGACCGGCTCCTCGACCACGACCTCGGCCTTTACCGGCATCTTCCTCTCCGATCCCCGCACCCGCGACGAGTTCATGCAGCTTATCAGGCACTGACGGTGTCGTGTGATGACAAAATAAAAGGAGCGGATCTGTCCGCTCCTTTACTTTTTCCGACGTCAACTATTATCTCCCAATCTGTCGATCGTAATATGCGATACGGTCGCGGCAGACCTTTTCGACGATGCCGCGGAGCTGCTCGACCTTGGGGATAAGGGCATCGATATCCTCTTTCGTAATCTCGAAATCGGGATTGTAGCGCGACTCGATATAGGCACGTTGCAGCAAATCAAACAGACGCTTCTCCTCCGGCGTATCGCACGGGAATACTTCGAAGATCTCCGTCGTGTGCTTTTTCGCCGCATTCATCAACTCCGAAAGGTTATGGCTTTTGTGACCGTAAAGGATAAAGACCATAGGAATTGTACGCAGAAAGTTTTCGGCAGACTGATGAAGATGAAAAGACGATAATTTATATTTGCATCTTTCATAATCAAAAAAAACATTCTCGAATAAATCCAATGCAAGTGTCAACTTATCATCGAAATACTTTTGTGCTCGTTCCTTGATCTCGGTATAGTCGAGTCTGCGGCGGCGCGCTAACTTATATGTCCCCGAATCGTACAGAATAACTCCGTCACGCTTGATCTCGGTTTCGAAGTAGTGCGCTTTGGAGAGTGCATAGTTAAATTCGTCTATTCCGTAGTTTACGAATTGCGGGTGAGTATGAAACGGTCGGTTCTTGTTCTCGAAAAACTTGTCTTTTATCTTCTCGTACAACGATGATTCGATAGCCCCGATCGGCTTGCGCGTCAGAATTACGATATCATAATCGCTCATGTAGTATGTCGGCGTTCCGAACTCCACGCGCTGGTCGTAGTCGACGTATTTGTTCTTGGCATAGCTGCCGAACAGAATAATCATCTCGACCTGCTTTACATTCTCGCGTATCAACTCTGCGAGCTGCTGCAAATCCTGACGTTTGCGCGGCGGTAAAAATCGGGTGGTTCGTTTCATAACGACAAAATTATTAAATTTTCCGGCAATACGTTTTGCAAAGCACATAAAAACAACTATATTTGTTTATCGTTCTGCAAATAGTCTGCAATGTTTCCCACGGAGGCGGCAGGAGCCGCTTAAAAGAAACACGGCAAATTATGAAACGGAACATCTACGACTCGGCATAGGCCGACGGACATAACATCATAAAGGGTAAACAACTCTTTATACCTTGTGTAAACTTGGAGACCTCCTCAGAGGATGTTTAATCAAATGGTATAATGGTTGTCAGTCCTTGTTATGTCCTATCCGCATATACGGATAGGACTGACTTGGGCGCAGGACAGCATCCATTTGAAGGTACTCCAAGACCTACACAAGGGGCTGCTAATGCGCCCATTTTTTTTATTTCCGCCGGTCGCATATATATCCCGTTTGTTTACCCCGTATTCCGCCCCTCGCAAATATTATCGACGAAGCTCGTATAGGCATGTACGGGGACGGATATCGCACAACAGGCGATTAGCTTTTATTACGAAGGAAATCTGGTAATGTCCGCCCCGCCGCCGAACGGGCGGCGGGATATTCGATGCGGACAGACTCCCGTCGCCGCAATGCCGGCCGAATCGAGCGCAGAGCGTAGCCCCTGCCGCAGCAGCAGACCGGCGGCGCGGCGCAGAGGGAGAGGAGTAAAGTAAAGTGAATCGCCGACATATCACGACCCGATCTGAATGAGGGATATATGGACGCTTTGACGCAAGCAGCGGCAGCTGCACGATAGCCCGCAACAGGCTGTGCAGCCACCGGAGGTGCGCACCGGAAGCCTTACTTTGATCCGACGCGATTCAACGATGAAACTGTCGCGGCAACCGAGTATTTCCGTTTGCGCACCTCGTTTTTTTGCTTATCTCTCGGGGTGCAGCCGCTTGCACGTCATTATATTAATCGCGTCGATCCCACGTAGGATGACTTGTGGGAGTTTCTTTTGGAGTTGCAGCAGAGTGCCGCGCAGACATACGGCCGGCGGCAGCGGCCTTATCGCAAAAAAACGCCCGGGTCTCGATGACCCGGGCGCGGTGTTTACAGAAGACTGGCGATTAGAGCTTCTTCATCTCGACGAACTCGAACTCGGCAGGGCCGACGACCTTATAGATGAGCTGGTGAGTGCAGCTCGAAAGGTTGAAGCCCTCGTATACGCCGAGGTTGATCGTGTAGGTAACGTCGATGCCCTCGACGGGTTTGGCGTCGGCATGCAGCTGCGTGAGCACCTTGCCCATGACATATTGCAGACGCTTGGTCATAAGCTCCACGACCGCACCGTCATTCATGTCGGTATAACCGTCGCCGGCGAATGCGATACCGGCCTCGACGAGCTCCTGACCCTGATACGACTCGCCGCCGTACTGGCTGCGTGCCGAGCCGGGACGCATGTCGACATTGCCCTGATAAGCCGAGCAGCCCGTATAGTACTCGTTATTGCCGTAAGAGGTAACGAAGTAGGTGCCGCCCTTCTCGGCGCCCATAGGCTTGTCGACATTCTCCAACACCCAGTCGGTAACGGCCTGGAAGTAGAGAGCCGACAGCGCCTGACCCTTGCCGGGCGTAAGCGTGATGACCACCGACGGGTTGTACACCCACTTGCCGCTCTGACGGACGAACTGGTCGGTAACGACCTCGACGTTGGCATTCTTGACCCATGCTGTTCCGTCGAACAGATACTGCTCGGCTGCCCATACGGTCTGAGAGTCGGCGAACAGGCGGTATACCACATTCTTCACATCGTCGGCCTGAGCATAGGGGAATGTCGTTTTCAGGTATGCGGGCAGATATGCGTCGGGCGTGGTAAGATTGCCGTCGTCCTGACCCATGGCCTTATAGTCGGCCGGTTGCAGCACAGCAGCCTCGGCGGCCGTGAGCTTGCTGCCGTCCCAGCGGTAGAGGGCATAACGCTTCTCGGTGGCGGGTGCGGCGAAGGCCTTCAACGAAGCCGCAGCGGCGGTCCGAACGTCGGTGGCGATGATGTTGATGTGCTTGCCGCCCGAGATCGACGACAGCCAGCCCGTAACGGTTACGGTCTGACCGTCGGCCACGAGTGCCTTGTGCTCGTCGGTAATGCCGTAGAAGCTGCAATCCGAATCGGCTGCACCGTCGACCAGAATGTTATAGTACTTGTTGTCGCTGCTTACCGACATCTTGCCCGTTACAGTGACATACTGCAAGTATTCGCTCTGGGTGCGGGCGATAACGGCGGTCATGGTAGCGGGGTCGAGCACCGTAGCGGCGGGATAAGAGACGGTCGTCGCGCCGGTCTTCTCGATCGTCGCCTTGCCGTTGTCGATCTGGAATCCCTTGTTGTACTCCGAGATAGTGCCCGATACGGTCAGCTCGTCGCCCACGGCATGACCCGAAGCCTTGTAGACGAGGATCGAACCGCCGTTGTCCGTCAGGACGATGCCCTGCGTGCAGACGGCCGATACATAACCCTTGACCTCGACGGCCTCGTCCAGCGCGGCCGAGCCCAGAACGCTCGTGTAGCCATTGGCTATGACGGGCTTCTCGTTGACGTGCGTAGCGATGATGTTGATATGCTTGCCGCCCGAGATCGACGACAGCCAGCCGTAAACGGTAACGCTCTGACCGTCGGCCACGAGTGCCTTGTGCTCGTCGGTAATGCCGTAGAAGCTGCAATCGGCACTCTCAATGCCGTCGACCAGAATGTTATAATACTTGTTGTCGCTGCTTACCGACATCTTGCCCGTTACAGAGACATACTGCAAGTATTCGCTCTGGGTGCGTGCGATGACCTCCTCCATGACAGCCGGCGTGAGCTGCGTGGGGACGGGGTAGCCTATGGTCGTCGTGCCGGTCTTCTCGATCGTCGCCTTGCCGTTGTCGATCTGGAAACCCTTGTTGTACTCAGAGATAGTGCCCGATACGGTCAGCTCGTCGCCTACGGCATGACCCGAAGCCTTGTAGACGAGGATCGAGCCGGTCTTGTCCGTCAGGACGATACCCTGCGTGCAGACGGCCGATACATAACCCTTGACTTCGACGGCCTCGTCCAGCGCGGCCGAGCCCAGAACGCTCGTATAGCCCTGCTCGGGATCGGTCGTATCGCCGCCCCCGTCGAATGACGGCTCGGTAGCGGCATAGTTGTACGATACGGCGACGTATGCGCCCTCTTCGAGACTCTCGGTCGGGATGACCGACGCGAGCTTGCGCTCGGTGGCGGGCGTCACGGCCTGAATGAACTTCTCCTCGTCGCCCCAGACGGCCATGTAGTCCTCGGCCGTAACCGTATAGTCGGTAGCGGCGGCCATCTCGGCCAGAACGGCGGGAGCATCGATGCTGTTGTTGTAGGTAACCTTTATCGACGAACCGTCCGAAAGGGTGTAGAAGCGTCCGCCCTTATATGCCAGAAAATAGGGCAAGTAGACCGACGCGGGGTAATCGGCCGAGAAGGCCTTGGCCTTGCCTGCGGCTGCCAGCGCAGCGGCTATATCCTTGTCCGACGACATCGACGATGCCTTGCCTGCCAGCGTCGTATAGTCCTCGTCGGTAAGGGTGTATTCGAGTGTCTGGACATCTTTCAGCTCGACCTTGCTATCCAACCCCTCGAAGTTATCCATATTGTAGTCGCAGCCCGTAAGAGCGAAACCTCCGATGAGCGCGAGCGCCAAAATATTCTTTATCTTCATATTCGCTGTTGATATTATGTGATTGAATATGCGTTAGAAATTGAGTTTGAGACGGACCGTGAACGTGCGGCCGAACGCATAGAATACACGGTATGCCGAATCCCAGTCGTGGGTGGCGCCGTCGTATGCGTCGGTAATATACTCCTGATCGAACAGGTTGTTGATATTGCCGTATACGGTAGCCCGGCACGAGCCGACCTTGAAGCCGTAGCTGATGTTGAAGTCGAACTGGTTGCCCCACGGAATCTCCCACGGAGTCTTGTAGTTGGCGGTGTCGTTCATCGACGGATTGCTTATGGCGTAGTTGGCGTAGTTGCGGGCGAATACCGACCAGTCGAGGCCGATGCGCATGCCCTTCAAGGGCTTGAACGTAGCGCCGATAAGGGCTGTGGTCTGAGCCGAGTCGCCGACCTTCACGCCTTTGAGGTTGATCTTGGTTACGGCGTGCGGCTTGAACTTGTCCTGCGTAACGCCGTAGAGGTCGCCGATCTCGGGAGTCCACTCCGTCACGCCCGTAGCCGTAGCGATCGTGCCCTTGGTGTCGGCCATGGGCTGGCCGGCCTCGTTATACCAGAAACCGGTTGCATTGCTGTTCCACTGCCAGTCGCCCCATGACAACATACCGTTTATGTCGAGCCACTTGGCGGGTTTGGCGACGAAGTCGAGCTCGATACCCATGTGGCGGGCGTCGACGCCTTGCAGGTTGATCTTGGGTCGGTCGGTAACCGTCACACCGTCGAGCTCGTACTGGTAGTCCTTGCCCGATGCGGTCATCGTCTTATCCATCCACATGGTGTAGTATGCGTTGAGGTTAAGGGCGAATTTGGGCGACTTGAAGCCGTAGCCGATCTCGGCCGAGAAGATCTTCTCGTTCACGGCGTCGGGGTTGGTGGCGTTGCTGATCGTCGAGTTGAGGAACGCACCGCCCGAGAAGAAGGGCGCACGCGAGATGTAGCCGATGTTGGCGAAGACGTTGTTGTAACGGTCGATGTTGAAGTTCACACCGCCCTTGATCGTACCGCCGAGGAAGTTGACGGTCTCCGATCTGGCGTGGTCGGCGTCGTAGTAGAAGCGGTCGTAGCGCCAGTAGCCCGTGTTCGAGAGCGAACCCGATACGAAGGCCGTCCAGCGCGGCGACGAGTACTCCAACTGAGCGAACAGACCCTCCTGCAATACGTTGCCGTCGTAGTCGCGATAGATATTGTCGCCTACGCCCAGCTTCTTGTATACCCACTCGGGATCGTTTGCGGCCGAGTTGTAGCGTGCCTGTACGTTCTGGCGATAGCGGTCGATATAGTAAGCGCCGTCGTAGAGGTCGGTAATGATCTTGGTGTGCTCGCCCACGTAGTAGCGCAGGTCGATACCGGCGCTCAGTTCGAGGTTGTCGGTAAGCTGGTTGGTGTAGGTCGAGAGCATGCCGTACCACTGGTGGTCGTTGATCGACTTGGCCATGACCATTTGCGAGCCGGTTGCGCTTGCTGCGTTGAGCTCCTGAATGGCGCCGTAGTCGAAGGTGCCGTCAGCCTTGCGGAACTGCATGTTCAGAACGCCGTTGTTCGAGCCGTACCATGAGCCCGAATACTCCGACGTGCCGTCGCCGCCATAGCCGTAGCCGCTCGCAATCGAGGCGTATATAACCGACGAGAGCGACGAGTGGTCGTTGATCTGCCACTGGTGGTTCAGAGAGATCTGAGGCTTGTGGTACTTGTTGAAAGCCGAAGTGCGGCGCTGGCCGTTCTTGTCGAAACCGTAGGTTGCGTTGTAGAGGTAGGGAGATTTGTCGTCGCCCATGTACTGCTTCATGCGCTGCCAGCCTTCGATCGTCAGACCGTCGTATTTGTTGCGCTGCCAGTGCTCCTGCGGAGCGCCGAAAGCCGTCAGCGAGAGCTGGTGGTTGGCTCCGATGCGCTTCGATACGTTGACGAAGTAGTTCCAGCCGTTGTATTCGGTGCCCTGAATGTAGCCCTTGCCCCACTTGTGGCCGCCCAGAACCGTCACGGCCCAACCGTTCTCGGTCACGCCCGACGATATGGTAAAGGTCATCTGGTTGGCTCCGTCGTTGCCTATGCCGTAGGCGAACGAACCGCCGGCCTTGGCGTCGAGGCTCTTGGTAACGATGTTGATCGTACCGCCCACCGAGGGCGCCGAGACCTTAGAGGCACCCAGACCGCGCTGCGTCTGCATCGAGCGGGTTACCTCGGCCAGACCTGCCCAGTTGGACCAGTATACGCCGCCCCACTCCATGTCGTTGATAGGCACGCCGTTGATCATCACTGCGATGTTCGATGACTCGAAACCGCGCATGTTGATACGCGAGTCGCCGTAGCCGCCGCCGCCCTTGGTGGCGTATACGCCCGGGGTCGATTTCAGCACCTCGGGGAACTCCTGTCCGCCGAGCTTCTCCTCGATGTAGTCGAAGTCGACCGAAGCCACAGCCACGGGAGTCTTGCGCTGCACGGCGATAGACTGCGTGACCACGACGTCGTCGAGCATCTTCGAGTCGGTCACAAGGGTAATGGTGCCGAGCTTCGTGCTCTTGCCTTTGGCGATATCGACCACGACGTCCTTGTAGCCGATGAACGATACCACGACACGCTCGGTGCCGGGCGTAACGTTCAGAACGAAATTACCGCTTGCGTCGGTCGCCTCGCCCAGAGATGTTCCGGGGACGGTGATCGTCGCGCCGATCATGGGCGCGCCGGTCTCGTCGAGGACCGTTCCGCTCACACTCGTCTTCGAGGTCTGGGCCGAGACGGCGCCGACCATGAAGACAGAGAGAATCAAGAAGCAAAATTTCTTCATACGATTTGTTTTTAATAGTTAATGAATGAGTTTGGTATAGATTTTATCGGTTTCTCGGAGCAGTGCGTGACGGGGTGTCGGGCGTCGTATATGAAAACGAAAAGTGAAGCCTGTCCGTCGGACTGCTTCACTTTACACTTTTTCGCACGGAGGCACTACGCCTGCGGCCGGGTTATCGGATGTAATGCTTCCCCCCCCCTTACGGAGAGTCGGGATCGATGCGTCGTATCGATCGTGAATAGAGACTGCCTGCCTCGTGATCTTCATGTCGCCGTCTTTAATTGATTGCGATGCAAAGATAAGTCTATTTGGATAAATACCAAAATCGCGGCGGCCAAATTTGGGGGCAAACTACGAAATCGCACGTAAACGATTGCCCGTGACGAATATATTAGTAAATTTGCAGCATAATACGCAGAATAATATTTAACCGTTAAACGAATACAAGCAATGAAACTGATTCAGGAATTTAAGGAGTTCGCCCTCAAAGGCAACGTCGTGGACATGGCCGTCGGTGTGATCATCGGCGGTGCGTTCGGCAAGATCGTGACTTCGTTCGTAAACGACATTCTGATGCCGCCTATCGGGCTGCTGCTCGGCGGCAAGGATTTCTCGGAGCTGTCGGTAATGCTCAAACCGGCCGTCGAGGCTACCGAGACCACGCCTGCGGCGGAGGCCGTGCTGTGGAAGTGGGGCGCGTTCGTTCAGACGTGCATCGACTTTGCGATCATCGCATTCTGCATCTTCATGTTCGTCAAGCTCATCAACTCGCTCAGCCGCAAACGTGCCAAGGCCGAGACGGCGGCGCCCGCACCGGCACCCGCTCCGGAGCCTACGGCCGAGGAGAAGCTGCTGACGGAGATACGCGATCTGTTGAAGGAGAAGCGATAGGCCGACTTCACGACGCGGATGCTCGAACGACCGATTGCGGACAAGCTCGCCTTGCCCGCAATTTTTTTCGGCATCCGTGATTTATGCGCGCCCTTGCGGGATATGATGCCGACAGACGCGGCGGGCTCTGCCCGGAGCGCGCATTGCGCGCGACCGAAGTCTCCCTCCCGAGGATGGAGATTGAGAGGGAGGGTATAAATTGTATAACGGCGTAAGCCGTAGCTACGACCGTTCGGGATGCAATCCATTCGGGCAGCATATATGCCGACCCAGGCCCCAAGCAGATCATTCCTTGTTGCGTCCGGGCTGCATTTGGAGCGCACTTTGTGCGCGACAGCAAGTCCCCTCCGAGGAGGGGATTTAGGGGAGGGTATAAATTGTATAACGGCGCAAGCCGTAGCTACGACCGTTCGGGATGCAAACCATACGGGCAACAGATACACCGACCCGTGTTGATTACTCCTTCTTACGTACATGTATGTTATACAGATCCGTGACGTAGACCGTAAATATCGGGAACATGGCCATGCCGAGCATCGGCAGCAGCACGCACACCACCTTGCCTATGGCCGTTATGGGGAATATCGCGGCGCCTACCGTGGTGACGTTCATCCATGCCCACCACAGTGCGTTGCCGAAGCCGTCGAGACGGTCGTTTACCGGAGCCTCGTATTCGTAGAAAATCAATCCCGAGAGATAGGTAAAGACTACCAGTGTGACGATGTATGCCGCAAATAGCCGTCCTACGGAGCTGCCCACGAGCCAGCGTACGATCATGTAGAGCGCGAGGAATGCGCGCAGCAGCGTTACGGCGCTCAGCACGATGCTAAGGTCGTGGCCGACAGCGCCGCCCGTAGCCCAGTGAAGGATGTTCTGGTAGGGTATCGACAGCAGCAGTATTAAGATGTTGCGCCGCAGATATCGCGACGGCGATGCCGCCGAGGCCATGCGCAAGAAGAAGTCGGCCATGTAGACGATACACACGGCAAAGAGTGTCCATAGATAACCGTCCGAGAAGACGACATGCCCCTTCGAGGGGATGATCTCGATCGAGAGGGCCGTTATCAGGGCGATGCTGGCCATGAGTGTGAGCGTGTTGAGGCGTTCGGCAGATTTCATTATTGCGGTTTTTCCGCGCACAGCGGCAAAACCGATGCCAACGCCCGGAGCGGCAGAGGCAAAAAGTCGTACCGCCCCGATCGGCTATTCGCCCGCGACCGACTGCCGGCGCTCGGCGAATGCTGCCGGCGAGATGCCGTAGCGTCGCTTGAACGAGGTCGAGAAGTGCGACGGATTCTTGAATCCGACGGCCGGATATACGTCGGCCACCTTGCGTCCGCGCATGCCGAGCATCGCGTGAGCGGCCTCCAAGCGCTTGCGCATTATCCACTTTGCGGGTGTCAGGTCGCTTATCTTGCGGAAGTCGCGCTTGAACGTGGCCGGGCTGCGGCCGGTGTAGTGCGCCAGCTCCTCGATCGAGAGCTCGTACATATAGTTGTCGTTCATGAAAGCGAGTATGTCGATTTTCCACGGTTCGTTGAAGTCGAACAGCGTGGGCGCGAACCGGCTGTCGAGATGCAGCAGTGCGAGCAGCCCCTCGCGCATCTTCAACTTCATCACATCGTCGTGCGGAACGACCGCCGGGTCGAAGTACGGCGTCATCGACTCGAACAGACTCGTTATCTCGGCACTCGGCGGCAGCTTCACTGCGCTGGGATCGAGCCGCGGCGCATCGGCCGATACGATGTGCGCAGGCAGCTCGGCGTATGCCTCCCTGAGGAAGTTGCGCGTGAACATCATGAATATGCCGCAATACCGCTCGCCGCCAGCGGAGCGTTTCCACATCGTTATATGGTGGTCGCGCGGGATGAATACGCACTCGCCTTTGCCAACGAGAGTCTGCCGGCCGCCATTGTCGAGCACCATCTCTCCCGATAGTACATAGTTCATCGCATACTCGCGCGAGCGGTGCACGCAGGCATCGCCTCCGTCGTAGAAGAAACTGAAAAATACGTCGTCGTAGTTGAATATGGTCTTCATCGCCTCGCCGGGCTTCTGCTCCTCTGTCTGCATCGCACGACTGTCTTTGGTTACACTGCAAAGATAGTCATACCTATGCGAATAGCATGCGGCTGCGAGAAATTTTCGCCAAGCCGTGTGGCCGGAAGATCCGCATTCCGATTTTTTTCGTATCTTCGCACTACGCAATATAAACGAATAACAGATTATGACCGATCGTACATTCACAATCATCAAACCCAACGCCGTAGCCGCAGGCAATGCCGGCAAGATCATCGACGCAATCATCGAGGGCGGGTTCCGCATCATCGCTCTGCGTCTTACCTATTTCAGCCGCAATCAGGCCGAGCGCTTCTATGCCGTGCACAAGGGCAAGCCCTTCTTCAACGAGCTGGTCGACTTCATGACCTCGGGTGCGGTGTATGTCGGCGTGGTCGAGCATGAGAATGCCGTGGCCGAGTTCCGCCGCCTGATCGGCGCTACCGACCCGGCCAAGGCCGACGAGGGCACTATCCGCCGCCGCTTCGGCGAGTCGTTGCAGTGCAACGCCATACATGGCTCGGACAGCGACGAGAACGCATGCAAGGAGTGGAGCCAGTTCTTCACTGAGGACGACATCATCACGGCCGAGTACCGTTAACGGAGGAAAAATCGGGCGGGCGGCGAAAAAAGTTGCGATTTTTTTTGTTCTAATCAAAAAATGCCCTATCTTTGCCCTCGCTTTTGAGTTCCGGCGGGATAGCTCAGCTGGTCAGAGCGCATGATTCATAATCATGAGGTCGAGAGTTCAAGTCTCTCTCCCGCTACTAAGACGAGCGTTTGCAGCAATGCAGACGCTCGTCTCGTTTTAGGTATCGGCAGGCGGAGTGTGAAAGGCGTGAGCTTTTCATTCGGATGCGCCTTCGCGCGGTCCCGGCATAGTCCGGCATGCTCGCCTGACGCTCGGCTCGAAGCGGGCGGGGCGACAAAGATGTTACGCCTGCCGCTCCCGCCACTCGGTTGTCTCTACTTCATCACTCCTCCCATGGGAAAAAGCGCCTGATCGCCGAGTTGCTCCTCGATTCGCAGCAGACGGTTGTATTTGGCTGTGCGGTCGGTGCGCGAGAGCGAACCGGTCTTGATCTGACCTGCGCCGACTGCGACGGCCAGATCGGCTATGGTCGTGTCTTCGGTCTCGCCCGAACGGTGCGAGATGATCGTCGAGAATGATGCGCGCTGCGCCATGGCTATCGCGTCGAGCGTCTCGGTCAGAGTGCCTATCTGGTTGACCTTTACCAGTATCGCATTGCCGCACCGCTCCTCTATGCCGCGGCTCAGATAGCGGGTGTTGGTAACGAACAGATCGTCGCCGACCAGCTGGCATCGACCGCCGATACGCTCTGTGAGCATGCGCCAGCCCTCCCAGTCGTTCTCCGACATGCCGTCTTCGATCGAGTCGATCGGATAGCGGCAGACGAGCTGTTCGAGATAGTCTATCTGCTGCTGCGACGTAAGCTGCTGTCCGCGTTCGCCCTCGAAGACCGAGTAGTCGTATATGCCGTCGCGGTAATACTCCGAGGCGGCGCAGTCGAGCGCCAGCGTGATGTCGCTGCCGGCGCGGTAGCCGGCATCCTCCACCGCTGTCAGTATTGCGTCGAGCGCCTCCTCGATATTGCCCAGCGCAGGCGCGAAGCCGCCTTCGTCGCCTACGGCCGTCGAGAATCCCTTTTCGCGCAACACCTTTTTCAGCGAGTGGAACACCTCGGCACCCATTTGCAGCGCCTCGGCGAATGTGCGGGCGCCTATGGGGCGTATCATGAACTCCTGAAAGGCTATGGCGGCATCGGAGTGGGCTCCGCCGTTGATGATGTTCATCATGGGCACGGGCAGCGTACGTGCGCCTATGCCTCCGATATAACGGTACAGAGGCATGCGATAGCTGCGGGCGGCGGCGTGTGCCGCGGCCAGCGAGACGGCCAGTATGGCATTGGCTCCGAGGACGGATTTGTTTTCGGTGCCGTCGAGCGATATCAGTGCGGCGTCGATCGCGGCCTGCTCGCCGACGTCGTATCCCGTCAGCGCGGGGGCAATTATAGAGTTGACGTTCTCGACGGCCTTCAACGTGCCGCGCCCGGCGTAGCGCGAGAGGTCGTTGTCGCGCAGTTCGAGCGCTTCGTTTTCGCCTGTCGACGCTCCGCTCGGCACCGAGGCGCGTGCGCAGTCGCCTGACATGGTTTCGATTTCGACCTCGACGGTCGGGTTGGCTCGCGAATCGAGTATCTCGCGTGCCGTGATGCGTTTGATCTTCATGGCATGACGTGTTTGTTCGCATGCCGCAGCTGCAATTACCGCACCACGCCGAAGCGCTTATCTCTCGTCGGCGATGAGCAGCGACGAGTCGCCGTAGCTCAGGAAGCGGAAATCGTTGTCGAGCGCATAGCGATATATGCGCTGCCAGTCGTCGCCTACGTATGCGCTTACCAGCAGCAGCAGGGTAGACTTGGGCTGGTGGAAGTTGGTTACGATGCAGCGCACGATGCGGAACCGGTAGCCCAGCGGCGTAATCATGATCTGCGTCGAGCCTTTGAGACGGTCCAGACCACTGCTGCGCATATACTCGGCCAGCGTGGCGAGCGCCTCCCGGCCGGTAAACTCCTCCGGCAGATCGTACAGCTCCCACTGTCCTATGACCCGCTCCTGCTCGGGGTCGCCGCTGCGGCGTATGCGCCATGCCAGTGCTGCGAGCGATTCGAGCGTGCGCACCGACGTCGTGCCCACAGCCACGATCGATCCGTATTTGGCCGCGAGATGTTCGATCGTCGATAGCGTTACCTCGAAGTGCTCGGTGTGCATCGCGTGTTTGGTTGCGTCCTCCTCCTTTACGGGCAGGAACGTGCCGGCACCCACGTGAAGTGTTACTTCATCGGTCTCTATGCCGCGCTCCCGCAACTGGTCGATCAACTCGCCGGTAAAGTGCAGACCCGCCGTCGGTGCGGCGACCGACCCTTCGATACGCGAGTATACGGTCTGGTAGCGCGTGTTGTCTATCTCCTGACTCTCGCGGTTGAGATACGGCGGTATGGGGATGCGTCCGAGATGTTCGAGCAGCTGCCCGAAGGTCATGTCGGCACTCCATTCGAAACGCACGATATGTTCCCTGCTGCCGCGCACGACGATCCTGGCCGAAAGCCTGTGGTCGCAGTCGCCGTAACGGAAGTCGATGCCGACCTCCCCCTCTTTCCACTTTTTCAGGTTGCCGACTATGCAGCTCCACTCTGCCGCCCCCCTGACTGCGAACGCACGCTCGTAGTCTGCCGGCGCATGCGGTTCGAGGCAGAATATCTCTATGCGCGCACCCGATGCCTTGTGCATTATCAGACGCGCCCTGACCACTCTTGTGTTGTTGAAGACGAGCATCGACCCCTTCGGCAGATACTCTCCCACATTTCCGAAACGGCTCTGCACAATCTCTCCGCCCTTATATACAAGCAGTTTCGATGCCGCACGGTCTTCGAGCGGATATTTGGCTATCCTCTCGTCCGTCAGCGGGTAGTCGTAGAGGTTTATATCGATCGACTTATTATCCATACATTGATTTAATAATCCCCAAAGATACGGATTTTTCATGAAAAGCAGCATTCTGCTGCCGCTCGCTCAATCTCCCGAACGGGACGTACCGCTAGTATTTACACGTCTGTTGCGATTTCATTTCGGTACCGATACATAATGACATATATTCAGGTGGCGGTTCTTAGGTCGTCTCTTGTCCTCTTTCGCGGATGCGGCGATTGTGCTTGCGGTATGCAAACGATATGGAGCCGGACGGGATACCGTCCGGCTCCATGGATATGCGTGGCAGCAGGGTGCCGCTGCGATGCAGGCTTAGAAGTATTTAATATCTTTATCCTCGATAGCCGATATTATGTTGTTGGCAGCCGAAGAGGCGCCGATGCGGAACAGATCGGTAGTGATCCACTCCTTGCCGAGGACCTCCTCGACTATGGTGTAGTAGAGGGCGGCATCGGACGGGGTGCGGACACCGCCGGCGGCCTTGAAGCCGACCTTGCGGCCGGTAGCGTTATAATAGTCCTTGATTGCGTGGCACATGACGAATGCGGCCTCGGGAGTGGCGGCAACATCGGTCTTGCCGGTCGAGGTCTTGACGAAATCGGCTCCCGCGAGCATCGACAGCATCGACGCCTTGCGGATCAGCTCGGGCGACTTCAATGCGCCCGACTCGATGATGACCTTGAAGACCACGTCGCGAACCTCGTTGCGCAGCAGCTCGACCTCGCTGGCAGCCTCGTCGTAGGCACCCGTGAGGACCTTGCCGACGTTCATTACCACGTCGATCTCGTCGGCGCCGTTTTCGACGGCCATAGCCACCTCCAACGCCTTGACCTCGATGAAAGTCTGCGACGCGGGGAATCCGCCGGCAACGCTCGTGATACGCATGGGCGTACCCTCGACGGCCAGGCCGACCGTCTCGACGAACGACGGGTAGATACATATCGATGCGACGTTGGGTATGTGCGGATATTTTTCGTAGAACTCGACGGCCTTGCGCGCGAATGTCGATACCGACTCCACCGAATCGTTGCACGAGAGGGTCGTAATATCGATAGCCGAGTAACAGAATTTGTAGACTTCGTTATTCTCGTTACGGTTGGCGGCCACCTTGATCTTGGCGACCTCCTTTGCTACTTGCGCTTCGGTATGGGCGGGCGCATATTGTTCAAGCTCTTTCGAGTAATCCATAATTGTATCAGTGTTTGTAGTACAAATATACGAAAATATTCCGATATAGCAACCGCAAAATCGATTTTTAAGCCCGTGGCCGCTGCGGTCGGCAACCGTGGCGGACGGCCGCACTGAGGGTTATCGCAAACCGGGTGCCGTCGTCGAACGGTATTTAAGCGGATGTGAAGGATGCCGCCGCGGAGGCGTTATACCTTAATATAATATATGTCTCAGGCATCGGGATAGGGCGAATGTGACGATGGCTATGGCCGTGCTGCCCGGGCGGCCGATTGGCGATATTGCATATGGGCGGGCGTAGTGCTGTGCAGTAAAAAATACGGCACCCCGAATGGAGTGCCGTATAGTATCGGATAGCCCGACAGTCGTTCTTACAGAGTCAGCGAACCGCTCTTGACAAGCTCGCGAAGATTGACATCGGTCTTGGCGCGCTCTGCGTAAGCAGGCTCTTTGGCGATAGCGCTTTTGAGCTGAGCTGCCGACGTAGCCATATCGTTCTCCTTAGCGGCGATGATAGCACGCAGGTAATCGGCCTTGGCCGACTTGTCGGCTGCGATATGCTGCTTAGCTGCGGTGTAGTCGTTGTTCATGGCGCTCGCTACGGCAGCGTTGTAGCCGCTGAGCTGGGCCTGAGCCGCGCTGTAATTACCCTGTGCGGCCTCGATCAGAGCCTTGGTCTGAGCCGAGCTGCCGGCTGCGTACTGCTTGGCCTTGTCGACGTTGCTTGCCATGAGGTTGGCCAAAGCGATGTTGTTGTTGATCTCGGCAGAGTTGCCGCCGGCCTTAACGGCCTTGTCGAACGAGTCGACCGCCTTCTGGGCATCGCCGGCCTTGGCATAAGCCACACCGAGGTTGTTGTAAGCGGTCGGGGTCTTGTAGGTCTTGGCAGCATACTCCAAAACGGCAACCTGCTCCTTAGCGTCGAGCTTGTCGCACTCTGCGATGTGCAGAAGCTCCTTCTCGTTCAGATCGCCCAGCTTGCCGGCACGTACCAGAGCGACCATTTCGTCGTCGGTCTTGCCCGTGATGTCTGAGCTGTTGACCAGCTGTGCACGACGCAGCTGCGGCAGGATATCCTTCTTCAAAGACTCGAATACCTGAGACATGTTCTTGATCTGAGACTCGCGCTCAGACGACGAAGAGTACATGTTGAGCACCTGCAAAATCATCTGCTTGTCCTCGATGTCCGAAGCCTCTACCAGCTCCTTGAAGCCCTCCCAGTCTTCGCCGTAGAATGCGGCGTCGAGCGACAGGTCGATGTCGGCGAGCAGCTTCTCGGCAGCCTTCTTACCAGACTGGCTGCGGGCGGCCGACAGTTTGTCGTTGAACTTCTCGGGACCGTCGGGCGAAGCGTAACCGTTTACATAGAGGTTCTGCTTGATGCGGTCGTTGTCCTTCTGAGACTCGGCCTTGGTGCGGAAGTCGCGTACCTCCTCGGTATCGGCAGCCTTCTTCGAAAGGTTCGAAGAGTTGATCTGATACATGTAGTTGGCTTTCGTGACCTCGGTGGTTACGTTCTTATAACCCGAATCCATAAGGCGCATTGCCTCGGCATAGTCGATATCCTTCTGCATGGTGTTGACACCCACGGCGATCGTAAGACCGAATGCGCGCTTCAAGGCGTCGGCCTCGGCACCGCCGGCAGCCAGTACGGCGGCCTCCTCCTTGGTGGGAACGGCACCGTTGTTCAGGTTGACGAGCGTGAACTCCTTGCACTTGCCGCCGGGGCACTTGATCTCGGCACGCAGCTGCAACTCGCTCTGACGCATGCGGTCGTCATAGGGGAACGACACGTGCTGCGTGTAGCGTCCGCCGTTGGTCTTGTCGATGACGGTGTAGTTGTCGTCGACCTTCGAGCCTTGCAGATACTGGGTGGTACCGGCTACCTCGCCGCCCTCGAAGACCATTACCGGAGTAACCTTCACGACAGCTTTCTTGTTGAAGTACTTCTCGGGGAAGGTCACGGTAATGTCGGCGTCGATACGGCCGTTGTTGAGAACCAGAACCTCGGGAGTGCATGTCAGTTTCACATCATCTCTGTTCTTGGCCATCTTCTTGAAACAGTTGCAGCCAGACACTGTCAGAGCTACGACTGCCAAAGCCAAACTTACTCTAAAAAGATTTTTCATAACGATAATTAAATTAAGTAAATATTTTCCGTTTGCACACTTGAATATTTCTTTCGTCGCAGGCGATTACTTGCGCTCGCCGCGGTCGCGTCTTTCGCGATGCTCTCCGCGCTCCGGGCGGTCGCGACGCTCGCCGCGATCCTCGCGCGGTCTGCGCTCGCGGGGTTCGCGCTCGACCCAGCCCTCGGGCTTGGGCAGCAGAGCCTTGTGCGAGAGTTTGAGCTTGCCGGTCTTAGAGTCGACGCCGATGAGTTTGACCTCGATCATGTCGCCCTCTTTCAGGCCGGTCTCCTCCATGGTCTCGAAGCGCTTGTAGTCGATCTCCGAGATGTGGAGCAGGGCATCCTTGCCGGGCAGGATCTCGACGAAAGCGCCGAAAGCGACGATGCTGCGGATCTTGCCGGTGTATACCTCTCCGACCTCCGGAACGGCGACGATGCCCTTGATGCGTGCCAGCGCCGCATCCATAGAGTCCTTGTCCAGACCGAAGATATCGACTATACCCTTCTCGTCGACCTCGGTAATGGTTATGGTCGTCGAAGTGGTCTTCTGGATATCCTGGATTACCTTTCCGCCCGGGCCGATGACGGCGCCGATCATATCCTGAGGAATGGTAATCTGTACGATGCGCGGTACGAACGGACGGTAGTCCTCGCGAGGCTCGGCGATGCACTCGGTCAGCTTGCCCAGAATGTGCATGCGACCCTGACGCGCCTGCTCCAACGCCTTGGCCAGAACCTCGTAAGAGAGTCCGTCGACCTTGATGTCCATCTGCGTGGCCGTGATACCGTCCTTGGTACCCGTGACCTTGAAGTCCATGTCGCCGAGATGATCCTCATCGCCGAGGATATCCGACAGCACAGCCCAGCGGCCGGTGGCCGAGTCCGAGATCAGACCCATGGCGATACCCGAAACGGGCTTCTTCAGCTTGACGCCGGCATCCATAAGCGCGAGCGTACCTGCGCAGACAGTGGCCATAGACGACGAACCGTTGGATTCGAGGATGTCCGATACTACGCGGACGGCATAGGGGTTCTCCTCGCCCAGCGGCACCATAGGCTTCAACGCACGCCATGCGAGATGACCGTGGCCGATCTCGCGGCGGCTCAGACCGCGCGTGGGGCGTGCCTCGCCTGTCGAGAAGGGCGGGAAATTATAGTGCAGCACGAACTGCTCGCTGCCCTGCACCAGTACTTCGTCCTTCATCTTCTCGTCGAGCTTGGTGCCGAGCGTAACGGTCGTCAGCGACTGCGTTTCGCCTCGCGTGAAGATCGCCGAGCCGTGAGCTGCGGGCAGATAGCCCACCTCGCACCATATAGGACGTATCTCGTCCGTGCGGCGGCCGTCGAGACGCTTGCCCTCGTCGAGGATCATGTTGCGCATGGCCTTCTTCTGCACGTCGTCGTGGAAATATTTGTGGATCAGCGGAGCCTTCTCTACCAGCTCTTCCTCGGTGTAGCGCGATGCGAACTCGGCCTCCAACGCATTGAACATATCCTCGCGCTCGTGCTTCATCGTGCCGCTCGTGGCGATTGCGTATGCCTTGTCGTACAGCTCCGCAATGATCGTCTGGCGCAGTTCCTCGTCGTTGACCTCGTGGCAGTAGGTGCGCTTTACATCCTTGCCCAGCTCCTTCGACAGCTCGATCTGTACGGCGCACTGCTTCTTGATCTCCTCGTGCGCGAACTTGATTGCGCCGAGCATGACCTCCTCCGAGACCTCCTTCATCTCACCCTCGACCATGAGGATGTTGTCGATCGTACCGCCTACCATGATATCGAGATCGGCCTCCTTCATCTGCGAGAATCCGGGGTTGATGACGTACTCGCCGCCGATGCGTGCCACGCGTACCTCCGAGATCGGACCTCCGAACGGAATGTCCGAGCAAGCCAGCGCCGCCGAAGCGGCAAGACCTGCCAGAGCGTCGGGCTGGATATCCTTGTCGGCCGATATGAGGTTGACCGTAACGAATACCTCGGCGTGATAGTCCGCAGGGAAGAGGGGACGCAGTGCGCGGTCGATAAGGCGTGCAACCAGAATCTCCGAGTCGCCGGCCTTGCCCTCGCGCTTCATGAAACCTCCCGGGATGCGGCCGCATGCGGCGAACTTCTCCTTGTATTCTACTTGCAGGGGCATGAAATCGGTGCCCTCCTTGGCCTCCTTGGCGGCAACGACCGTACCCAGCAGCATGGTATCGCCCATCTTAACGACAACGGCGCCGTCGGCCTGTTTCGCGAGCTTACCGGTCTCGATAATGACCTCGCGGCCGTCGATCAGCGTAATCGTTTTACGCACGGCATTGTACAACTTGTTTTCTTCCATAAATCTTCAAAAAATCTCTACTAATTTCGTCCTTGTCTATATAGTATTTTCATTGTTGTCAACGCAGATGAAGGCAACGCGCGGCTGCCTTCATCGTCGTACTCACTTCTACTTGCGGAGATTGAGGGTCTTGATGATTGCGCGGTAGCGCTCGATGTCGACCTCCTTCAAGTATTCGAGCAACTGGCGGCGCTTACCTACCAGACGCAGCAGCGAGCGCTGCGTGCCGAAGTCGTGTCTGTTGCTCTTCATGTGATTAGTAAGGTGGTTGATACGGTACGTGAATAACGCGATCTGGCTCTCTGGCGAGCCCGTGTCGGTTGTCGATTTACCGTACTGACCGAATAACTCCTGCTTTTTCTCAGGTGTCAAGTATGCCATAAAATTAAAATTTTAATACGACGGCGGCCGCATTTTCCAGAGACCGGCGCCGCGGGTTCCACTCTACGACAAATCACCCTTACCGTGATCCTGCCAGAGCGTGTGGCAAAGTTAGACTAAAAATATCTATTTGCAAATATTTGCAGGGGCTTTTCGTCGTAATCATACCATATTTTTACGCATGTCGGATCGGGGCGACGGCCTGCCTCCGTCTGCGCCGGCAGCCGAGGATGCAAAACTTTGCCGGCAACTGTTGCAGATTTGAATCGAATAGACTACCTTTGCCTGCGGATACATTAATTCGGAAAAGTGAAACAGCACCTTCTCAAATTACTGTCGTTCATGATGATATGTATGTCGGCCGTCTCCGTCGCATGCAGCGGCTCGACGCCGAGCCGCTACATACAGGTCGACGGCGCGGCACTGGGCACTTTCGTGCACGTGATAGCCTGCACCGATATGACGGCCGAAGAGCTGGCGCGCGAGATAGAGAGGATCGACACCGAGGCCAAAAGCTCGATGTCGATATTCGACGAGAACTCGCGCCTGAGCCGCCTGAACGACAACCGCACCGACTCGGTGGACCGGCACATAGCATTCAACATAGCGCTCGCGCGCCGTTTCCATGATCTCAGCGAGGGCCGTTACGACGTGACGGTAAAGCCCCTGACCGAGGCGTGGGGGTTCGTCCGCAAGCAGCCCGACCGGGACGTAGAGCCCGATCTGGATTCGCTGCTGCAATTCGTCGGCATGGACAAGATCGCCGTCGAGGGGGAGCGTCTGGTCAAGAGCGATGCGCGCGTTCAGCTCGATTTCAACTCGATAGCCAAGGGGTATGTGGTCGACATGGTCGGCGAGATGCTCGAATCGCACGGATGCAGCGACTACATAGTCGACATCGGCGGCGAGGTGCGCTGCAAGGGGCGCAACCGCGAGGGCGACAAGTGGAGGGTCGGCATCGAGACGCCCTATGACGGCAACGAGGCCATGGACGACATACAGCGGATAATATCGGTTACTGATGCCGCCGTGGCCACGTCGGGCAACTACCGCCGCTTCTGGTATGACGACAAGGGGCGCAAGATAGCCCATACGATCGACCCCCGCACGGGTCGCAGCGCCGTTTCGCAGCTGCTCTCCGTGACCGTCGTGGCACCGACATGCGCCGAGGCCGATGCGGCGGGCACGATGCTGCTCGCCGCAGGCTCCGACGATGCCGAGGCGCTGGCCGAAGAGCTGGACGGCATGCTCGTATACTTCATATTCGCGGGCGAGGCCGAGGGCGAGTACCGCGTAGTCTGCTCGGACGGACTCGAAGAGATGTTCGCCGATGCGCAATAAACTGACGATCGATGAAAAAATCGCTTCTACTCTATAACGTCAAGGCCGGCAGGGGCAAGATAGCCCGCAACGTCGACGCTCTGACTGAGATATTCCGCCAGGCGGGATACGACATACGCCCCAAACTCATAGAGTTCGGGCAGAACCCTTTCGACGGCGACGAGGATTGCCATCTTGCCGTCGTATGCGGAGGCGACGGCACGATAAACTATGTCGTCAACTCGATGAAGAGCAAATCGCTCTCGCCTGTCATAGCGGTCATACCCGCAGGCACGGCCAACGACTTCGCCGGTGCGCTGGGCATGGACAGCGACATAATGCGCGCAGCCCGCCAGATCGTCTCGGGACAGGTGCGGCGTGTCGACTGCGGCATGGTCAACGGGCTCTACTTCATCAACATATTCAGCTTCGGCATCTTTACCACCACCTCGCAGCATACGTCCGATCAGCTCAAACACAAGATCGGCAAGCTGGCCTACATCTTCACGGGCATAAAGGACCTGCTGCATCTGCACGGCATACCGCTGCATGTGAAGTGCGACGATGACGAGTTTGACTTCAATGCCCTCATGGTGTTGATATTCAACGGCGAGACGGCCGGACGGTTCCGCCTTGCCCGCACGGCGCGCATCGACGACGGCGTGTTCGACTGCATAATGCTCGAAAAACGCAATCCGATCGTCTCGTGCTGGCACATGATACGCTACCTTATGGGCGGCAGCCCGCGCTCGGTGCGCTACTTCAAGAGCAGCGCCTTGGAGATGACCTCGACGCTGGACGAGGCCACCGACGTCGACGGACAGAAGGGCGAGCGCTTCCCGCTGTCGATCGTCTGCCACGGCTCCGGAATCGAAGTTCTGGCACCCGTGCCGCACCGGAGCGACGATACGAAAAAACGCCGGTAATGAAAAACAACGACGGAATAAAACGCACCTCGATCGACAGATTGAAGCTGCTGTCGGGCACCTCGTACCGCTCGGGCGACATAGTCATCACGCCGCTTATGTCGTTGAAGAATCTCAACGACATAACCACCCTCATACAGGGCGTTACGATCGGCGTTACCGTGAGCGGCACGACGAGGCTGCGCATCAACGGCAAGCCCTACGAGCTGCGCCCCAACACGCTGTTCATATTCAACGAGAATACGGTCATCGAGCAGGTCAAGGCCTCAATCCGCTCGTCGGGTTACATGCTGACCTATTCGCGTTCGTATCTCAACCGCATACATGTCGATACGCAGGACGTCATATCGATCTACCACGGCTTCATGGGCGAGCCGTGCATTACGGTCGACCCCGACGAGGCGAGCTATATCAACGATCTTTCGAAGCTGATGCGTGCGACCCTCGCGGGCGATGCCACGACGGCCAACCGCGACCGCGTGCTGGCCGCGCTGTTCGCCGCCATGTTCCACTATGTCATGGGCATAATACCCAAACATACGTTCGTTGGACAGGCCGATGTCAGCAACCGCACCGACGAGCTGTTCAACCGCTTCGTCGTGCTGCTCAGAGAGCACTGCCGCACGCAGCGCAGCGTCGAGTTCTACGCCGCGCAGATGGGCATAACGCCCAAATATCTGTCGTTGATTCTGAAAAAGAAGAGCGGCCGCAATGCCTCGAAGCTGATCGACGAGGCGGTGGTCTACGAGGCCAAACGACTGCTCAAATACTCGGGCCTGAGCATAGGCGAGATATCCGACAATCTCAACTTTACCTCGCAGTCATTCTTCGGCAAATACTTCAAGCAGCGTGTCGGCGTATCGCCCTCGCGCTACAAACTCTGGAACGGTAAATAACTCGGGCTGGCGGCCGCCGCTCCGGCAGGCGTATGCGCCGCAGGAGAATGACGCGTCGCGGCCGGCTTTCGGTGCGGCTCCGGCCGCTGCACAATCGCTGTCTCTACGATGCGGGAAGATCGGTGTCCGGATGGGGCGGCGACGGCATGAAATCGGGGCGGACGGAGCGTACTGATGTACCACCCGTCCGCCCCGATGATTGCGGCGTTTTCCGACGAAGGGATTACTTGACGGCAACGGCGTCGATCTCCACCAGCGCTCCCATGGGCAGTGCCGCCACTTCGAAGCAGATGCGGGCGGGTTTGTCGCCGGGGAAATACTCGGCATATACGGCGTTCATGGCCGCGAAGTCCGATATATGCGCCAGCAGCACGGTGGTCTTTGCGATGTCGCCGAAGCCGTATCCGGCCTCCGAGAGGATATGTCCGAGATTGTCGAGCGAGCGGCGTGTCTGCGCCTCGATGCCCTCGGCCATTTTGCCGGTTGCGCCGTCGATAGGCAGCTGCCCCGATATGTAGAGCGTCTTCGAGTCGTGTTCGATAGCCTGAGAGTAGGGTCCGACGGCCTTGGGGGCCAGCGGCGATGCGATTACTTTTTTCATAATTGATAGTGTTTCGGTTATTTTGTACTATATTTGCAACTAACTTTTCGCAAAGATAAGAATTTAAATGTTTCGTAAGATGAAAAGATCTTTTTTAATCATGTTCGCCGCAGCATTGGTTGCAATAACGGGATGCTGCAACTGCACCTCGCGCAGCCGTGAGGTAAAGCCTCTGGTGGGTACCGACTGGCATCTGGTTCAGATTATGGGTCGCGACGTGCAGAAGCCTGCCGACAGCTATACCATTACTTTCGGCCAGGACGGTCGTCTGAACGGTGTGGGCGACTGCAACCGTCTGATGTCGGAGTATAAGACCGATGACAGCCGCAAGCTCACGTTCGAGTATCCCGCCTCGACCAGAATGATGTGCCCCGATCAGGCATCGGAGGACGAGTTCCTGCAAATGCTTTCGCGCGTGACGCACTACGAGATGGACGGAGAGCAGATGCTGCTCCTGTCGAACGGCGAGCTGCTCGCTATCTTCGAGGCGCTGCCCGAGGGCGAGGCGAAATAATCGTGCCGGCAGCTCCGGCAAAAGGTAAAGCGTGCGTCGTAGGGAGCTACGGCGCATGTTTTTTTATTGCGGCATACGTATGTAGACAAAGTGTTGATAAAATTCTATGCGATAAATTTCGATCTCGAATAAAATTTTACCAAATTTGCAACGTCGAAACAGCCTCTTTCGCAGGGAGGCCGTTGTTTCGTGTCGACATTGCGAAACCGAATATATTAAAGTAAAACCAGTTATAGAGTCATGACACAAAAGTCTGCATCCGAATCATTGCCCAAGGTGGACTACAACGAGGCCGTGGCCGCGTCGAAGGAGTACTTCGGCGGCGACGATCTGGCGGCTACGGTGTGGGTAAGCAAGTATGCCTTGAAGGATTCGTTCGGCAACATATACGAGACTACGCCGGCGCAGATGCACGAGCGCATCGCCCGCGAATTGGAGCGTATAGAGAACAAATATCCCAATCCTTTATCGAAACGACAGATATTCGAGCTGCTCGACCATTTCCGTTACGTCATTCCGCAGGGCGGTCCGATGACCGGTATCGGAAACGATTTCCAGGTGGCGTCGCTGTCCAACTGCTTCGTCATAGGGCATAAGAACCCCGCCGATTCGTATGGCGGCATCTTCCGCATGGACGAGGAGCAGGTGCAGCTGATGAAGCGCCGCGGCGGCGTGGGACACGATCTGTCGCACATACGTCCCACGGGCAGTCCCGTGCTCAACTCGGCGCTTACCTCGACCGGTATCGTGCCGTTCATGGAGCGTTATTCGAACTCGACGCGCGAAGTGGCGCAGGACGGACGACGCGGTGCGCTGATGCTCTCGCTGCTGATAAAACACCCCGATGCCGAGAACTTCATCGACGCCAAGGTCGATACGGGCAAGGTCACGGGTGCCAACGTCTCTATAAAGATCGACGACGAATTTATGCGTGCCGCGGCCGAGGGGCGCACCTATCGCCAGCAATTCCCCATAAATGCCGACGAGCCTCTTTACAGCAAGGAGATCGATGCCCGCAAGCTGTGGGACAAGATCATCCACAACGCATGGAAGTCGGCCGAGCCGGGAGTGCTGTTCTGGGATACGATCATCCGCGAGAGCGTCCCCGACTGCTATGCCGACGAGGGCTTCACGACGGTTTCGACCAACCCCTGCGGCGAGATTCCGCTGTGCCCGTACGACAGCTGCCGACTGCTGGCTATCAATCTGCTGAGCTATGTCGACGAGCCGTTTACCGGTGCGGCGCACTTCAACTTCGACCGTTTCCGCGACCATATCCGCAAGGCCATGCACATGATGGACGACATCATCGATCTTGAATTGGAGAAAGTCGAGCTTATCATAAAGAAGATCGAGGACGACCCCGAGGACGAGGATGTACGCCGTGTCGAGCACGACCTGTGGGTCAAGATCCGCGAAATGGCGCTCAAAGGCCGCCGCACGGGTCTGGGCATCACGGCCGAGGGCGACATGCTCGCGGCATTGGGTCTCAGATACGGATCGGAGGAGGCTATCGCGTTCGCCGTCGAAGTGCACAAGACCCTCGCCGTCGAGGCCTACCGCGCATCGGTCGAAATGGCCAGGGAGCGCGGCGCGTTTACCGTATACGATGCCGAGAAGGAACGCAACAATCCGATGATAGGCCGTATCCGCGAGGCCGATCCGGCGCTCTACGAAGATATGGTCCGGTACGGACGCCGCAACATCGCGATGCTGACCATAGCCCCGACGGGCACCACGTCGCTCATGTCGCAGACGACATCGGGCATCGAGCCGGTATTCCGCCCCGTGTACAAGCGCCGCCGCAAGATCAACCCCTCGGACAAGGATCGCCGCGCGATGTTCGTCGACGAGACCGGCGAGAAGTTCATCGAATACTACGTCTATCATCACAACTTCGTAAAGTGGCTCGATGTCAACGGATACGACACCTCGAAGCTGCAAACCATATCGGAGAAGGAGCTCGATAGGTGGTTGCAGGCGTCGCCCTATTACAAGGCCACGGCCAACGACATCGACTGGGTGGCCAAAGTGAAGATGCAGGGCGCGATACAGAAGTGGGTCGACCACTCGATCTCGGTTACCGTCAACCTGCCCAACGAGGTCTCGGAGGAGCTTGTGGCACAGGTATATCGCACCGCATGGGAGTGCGGCTGCAAGGGCGTGACGGTTTATCGCGACGGCTGCCGCGACGGCGTGCTGCTCGACATAAAGAGCAAGAAGCGCAACAACGACAGCTTCCCCGACAGCCAGTCGATCAAGCGCCCCGAGTCGATTCCGGCCGACATCGTCCGATTCAAGAACGGCAATGAGGACTGGATAGCCTTCGTAGGCAAGCAGGACGACCGCCCCTACGAGATCTTTACCGGTAAGATCGAGGAGGACGCCATGTATATCCCGCGCAAGATTACCAGCGGCTCTATAATAAAGGTATCGGAGAAGGACGGTTCGAAGCGTTACGACTTCCAGTATGTCGACCGCTACGGCTACACCAACACCATAGGCGGCATATCGCGTCTGTTCGACGAGGAGTTCTGGAACTACGCCAAGCTCATCTCGGGCGTACTGCGCTACGGCATGCCGATCGAGAAGGTCGTCCAGCTCATCGACGGACTCCACCTCGACAGCGAGACTATCAACACGTGGAAGAACGGCGTCGAGCGCGCCCTCAAACAGTACATCGCCGACGGAACGAAGGGCAAGGGCAAGTGTCCGCAGTGCGGTCAGGAGAACATGGCCTACCAGAACGGATGCCTTACGTGCATGTCGTGCGGATATTCCAAGTGCGGATAATGGGCTAATAAATATAAGTTTATGCAAAAAATCTCGCCGGCGACGAGATTTTTTGTATATTATTTGTATATTTGCCGGCGATTAACCTTTGTTGTGCATGAAACATGCTTAGGTTGTCATTAGCAATAGAGCCCTACCGCCCGCCGGGGTCGTGAACGGAGAGCAGCGGTTCGACGATTAATGATTTGAAACGAAAGCATAACATAAGATTATATTCTCAAAACTAAATGATTATGAAAAAAAGTTTATTTGCCGCATTGTTGATTGTCAGCACTCTGTTGTCGGCTGGCGTGACGGCTCAGGAGCAGGGCGGTAAGCTCCGCTGGAAGGGCCACGAGACGAATAAGTTCTGGGATAACTGGGAGATTTCTATCGGCGCAGGTGCCAACACCGCGTTCTCTAACGGTAGCAATATCGGCAAGCGTTCGGAGCGTATCGGCTTCGAGGGTACTTTCTCGCTGACCAAGTGGGTACACCCGATCGTAGGTATCCGCGGCCAGTTGCAGGGCGGTTGGTTCAACAACTTCCACCCCACAAACGGCAAGATGGATTGGCCTTACCTGTTCGCACACGGCGACATCATGGTCAACTTCTCTAACTGGGTAGGCGGCTATCGCGAGGATCGCGTATACTATGCAGTACCTTATATCGGTTTGGGTTACATGGCTGTCAACTTTACCGACAACAGCCAGATCGACAACCGCGCCGCTTCGGGTCAGGCATTTACCTTCGCTTACGGTTTGTTGAACAAGTTCCGCGTATGCAAGCAGCTCGATATCGACCTCGAATTCAAGGGTCTGTTCGCGCCTGCACGTATTGCTCCCTGCAAGTTCGACGGTGCTTACATGTACGGTCTGAGCGCAACGCTCGGCTTTACCTACCGCTTCAACAAGCGTGACTGGAACCGTGCTTACAGCCAGGATGATGTCGACGGTTATATCGCTGCTATCGGCGATCTGACGAACCGCCTGAACAACGCCAACGACCGTCTGGGCGACGCCAACAAGCGTATCAACGACGCAGATGCCGAGAATGCACGTCTGAGAAACGATCTGGACAAGTGCCGCAAGAACCGTCCGGTTGCTGCCGCTCCTATCCTGCCCGAGACTTCGGTATTCTTCACTATCGGTTCTGCTAAGCTGAGCGATTATGCAAAGGCTTCGTTGGATCAGTTCATCGCAACGGTTAAGGATAGCGACGCCAAGTTTACCGTTACCGGCTATGCCGATAAGGAGACCGGTAGCCAGGCTCGCAACATGCAGCTCTCTAAGCAGCGTGCAAAGGCTGTTGCCGACTACCTCGTTGCAAACGGCATCGCAGCTTCGCGTATCCAGCCTTCGGCCGAGGGCCAGGGCGTTGGCGACACCGTTACGGCTTACCCCGACATGCAGCCGAAGATCCAGCGTTGCGTGATCATCAAATAAATTCGTTCCTAAGAACGACTCAGGCAGCTCCCCATTCGGGGTGCTGCTTTTTTTTTGTATGCCTCTCGCTACTCCCGGCTTAACCGTCTGACTTATCGTTGTCGCGATGTTGTCGTGCATTGTCCGTATGTGCATTTCAGATGCAGAGGAAGATGATCCCTGTCTTGCAGTTGCTTCGGCCGATTCTGACGAAACGACTAAACATGAATGCCGCCGACTATTGGCTTTGTTGCGTTCCGTCGACAGCAATCGATCTCGTTCCGTCGGGCGGGATGCCGCTTGCCGAGGGGGAGCTTAGACCAGCCTTGTATGCTGTGCGAGATGAGGTTACGGCAGAGGAGATGCGCTCGGTTCCTGCTCCGTGCGATTCGACGGCTGGGCCGAAGCCAATGGCGCTATTGCTTCGTCTCGGCATAGCGGAATATTTTCTTCGGCTTTCGGCCTAACGAATACGTTATGGCAAGCCGCAAACGAAAATCTCCCGGACGGGCAGTACTGGCGTACTTCCCATTGTCGAGCGACAAGGCGCGGCAGTAGAATGCCGCTTTTCACTGAAAAAATAAAAAGCAGGCGCGCCGCCGGAATTTACTCGGTTCCGCGACTACAATCGTTGAATCGCGTCGGATCATCGGCAATGGTTCCGGTGCGCACCTGCCGGCGCTGCATTGTGCTTTAAGCCGTCATGCTGCTACCTTCGTGTAAAGCGTCCGTGTATACATCTCATTCAAATCAGTTTCCATTTATATCGTACTCGTCATTACCTGCTGCAACGGCTGTTCGAGATTTCGGTTTTCAGCTCTTAAAGTCAACCGTGATCCCGACCGGACATATCGGCCGGCTGCCCAACGGTCGCCGTGCGCCGTAAGGCGAGTGGCTGAAAATAACGGATTAAACGCGGCGGCCTGACACGGCAGTATTGTGCCCTGAATATATACCGCGCACTGTCCGTATAAGAAAGTGCGATATCCGGTCGTTGCTGTTATCTGTAAAACTTTGGCCTTAGGTTGATTCTGCGGCCGAAATATCGCACGACCTATCCCCCGCCGCCCGATGACGGCGGGACGGCGTTACCAGATTCCTTCGTAATAAAACCTAATAGGGGTATAGTGTACTCGCTCCGCAGCCCGATGCGGTTGCGGGAATCCAATATATCGTATATCTGTGTATTCGGTACGGCGCATAACATATGAGGTATTGGTGGATGCGCCCGCAGAAAATAAAAAAGGGGCGCATTAGTAGCTCCTATTCGTAGGTCTTGGGAACCATGATTCAGAAGCTGTCCTGCGCCCTTGTCCGTCCCGCCCATGATTGAACGGGACATAACAAGGACTGACAACCATTATACCTGAATCAAACAACCTCCGAAGAGGGCCCCAAGTTTACGAATAGGTATAAAGAGTTGTTTACCCTTTATAATGTGTTATGTCCGTCGGCCTATGCCGAGTTATGATAATTCCGGTTCATAATCTGCTGTGTTTCTTTTAAGCGGCTCCTGCCGCCTCCGTCGGAAACTTTTGCAGATTATTTGCAGAACGATAAACAAATATAGTTGTTTTTATGGGTTTTGCAAAACGCATTGTCGGAAAATTTCATAATTTTGTCGTTATGAAACGAAGCATCCGATTCTTACCGCCGCGCAAACGTCAGGATTTGCAGCAGCTCGCAGAGTTGATCCGCGAGAATGTAAAGCAGGTCGAGATGATTATTCTGTTCGGCAGCTACGCTAAGAATAAATACGTCGACTACGACCAGCGCGTGGAGTTCGGTACGCCGACATACTACATGAGCGATTACGATATAGCCATTTTAACACGCAAGCCAATTGGGGCAGTAAGGTTCTCGCTCTACTCCCAAATAAAGGATTGTTTCTTTGAAGACAAGAACCGACCGTTTCATACCCACCCGCAGTTCGTAAACTACGGAATAGACGACTTCAACTACGCTCTTTCGAAAGCGCATTACTTCGAGACGGAGATCAAGCGCGACGGAATCATTCTATACGATTCAGGTGCATATAAACTGGCACGTCGGCGAAAACTTAATTTTATAGAAATTATGGAACGTGCAAAGAAATATTACGATGATAAATTTTATACAGCGGATCATTTTAGAGAAACAGCCGAATTCAATTCTGCAAAAGGTTGGCCTAAATTGGCTTCGTTCCAATTACATCAAGCATCTGAAAATTTCTTACGGACAATCTCGTTAGTACATATTTTATATAGTCCAAAGAATCACGATCTTGACGATTTAATTACGAACAATAAATCGTTCACAACCGAATTGTGCAAGATATTTCCACGCAATACGCCCGAAGAAGAACGATTATTCGACCTGTTGCAGCGCGCCTACATAGAATCACGTTACAATCCCGATTTCGAAGTTACGAAAGAGGACATCGACGCCCTTATCCCCAAGGTCGAACAGCTCCGCGACATCGTCGAAAAGGTATGTCGCGACCGTATCGCATATTACGAAAGCCAAATCGGAAAATAGCCATAACGCGGCAGCATATCATACAACTTTTTTAGAAGCGCAAGGCGCGCACCGTATGGGACGACTGGTCGGAGGAGAGGTATTTTGCCGTACTCGACGTACCGCCCATTGCCAAGCGACAAGGCGCAGCAGTAAATGATTGCTTTTCGAGACAACAGCCTAAACACCACAACTCTTTTTTTTCGTCAAAAGGAGCTATTTACCAGCTGCACGTGAAAAATGCGCCGATGGGTAGTACTGGCGTACGTCACATTGGCGCATTCGAACGAGGCGCAGGAAATAGTGCCTTTTCACGTATTTTTTGTCAAAAGCGTTATTATACCACGCAAACGAAAATCTCCCGGACGGGTAGTACTGACGTACGTCCCGTTCGGGAGACTGAGTGCGCGGCAGTATAATGCCGTATGTCATGTGATTGCATCCTAAGAATGACAACACAATTTTTTTTCGTTAAAAGGAGCTATTTACCAGCCGCACGTGAAAAATGCGCCGATGGGTAGTACTGGCGTACGTCCCATTGGCGCATTCGAACGAGGCGCAGGAAATGGCGCCTTTTAACAAAAAATTAGAGCTTCGGACCGGCCTCTACCAATGCCTTACCCTCGTCGTTGGTCGTGAACTTCGTGAAGTTCTTGATGAAACGGCCTGCGAGGTCGGCAGCCTTGGTATCCCACTGGGTAGGATCGGCGTAGGTGTCGCGGGGATCGAGGATCGCGGGATCTACGCCCGGGAGCTCGGTCGGCACCTTGAAGTCGAATACGGGGATCTGCTTGGTCGGCGCCTTGTCGATCGAGCCGTCGAGAATGGCGTCGATGATGCCGCGCGTATCCTTGATCGAGATACGCTTGCCGGTGCCGTTCCAGCCGGTGTTCACGAGGTAGGCCGTAGCGCCCGATGCCTGCATCTTCTTGACGAGCTCCTCGCCGTATTTGGTGGGGTGCAGCGAAAGGAAAGCTGCGCCGAAGCATGCCGAGAAGGTCGGCGTAGGCTCGGTAATGCCGCGCTCGGTACCTGCCAGCTTGGCGGTAAAGCCCGAAAGGAAGTAGTACTTGGTCTGCTCGGGGGTCAGGATCGACACCGGAGGCAGCACGCCGAATGCGTCGGCCGA
The DNA here is from genome assembly GCA_910574205.1 of Bacteroidales bacterium. GTDB lineage: Bacteria > Bacteroidota > Bacteroidia > Bacteroidales > Rikenellaceae > Alistipes. Next base: position 345,942 of record CAJSYJ010000003.1, on the reverse strand, counting down.
CAGGAAGATGACCTTCTTTGCGGCGGGAGCCTTCGATACGGGCTTGACTATGTTGTTGATGTGGTAGATCGGATACGACACGCGGGTGTTCTCGGTAACCGACTTGTCCGTGAAGTCGATCTTGCCGGTCTTCTCGTCTACGGTAACGTTCTCCAAGAGGGCGTCGCGACGGATTGCGTTCCAGATGTCGGGCTCGTTCTCCTTCGAGAGGTTGATTACCTTGGCATAGCAGCCGCCCTCGAAGTTGAATACGCCGTCGTCGTCCCAGCCGTGCTCGTCGTCGCCGATGAGCTGACGCTTGGGATCGGTCGAAAGGGTGGTCTTACCCGTACCCGACAGACCGAAGAAGATAGCCGTCTCGCCCTTCTCGTTGGTGTTTGCCGAGCAGTGCATCGAAGCCATGCCCTTCAACGGGAGCAGGTAGTTCATGTACGAGAACATACCCTTCTTCATTTCGCCGCCGTACCACGTGTTGATGATGACCTGCATCTTCTCCGTGAGGTTGAACACGACAGCCGTCTCAGAGTTGAGTCCGAGCTCCTTGTAGTTCTCGACCTTGGCCTTAGAGGCGTTCAGCACGACGAAGTCGGGCTCGCCGTAGTTGGCCAGCTCCTCCTCGGTGGGGCGGATGAACATGTTCTTCACGAAGTGCGCCTGCCATGCCACCTCCATGATGAAGCGGATCTTCAAGCGAGAGTTCTCGTTTGCGCCGCAGAAAGTATCCATGACATAGAGCTTCTTATTCGACAGCTCCTTGCCGGCCAGCTCCTTCAACACGTTCCATGTCTGCTTCGACACGGGCTTGTTGTCGTTCTTATACTCATCCGAAGTCCACCAGATGGTGTTCTCGGTCGTCTCGTCCTTTACGAAGAACTTGTCCTTGGGCGAACGGCCGGTGTATACGCCGGTCATTACGTTAACGGCACCCATGTCGGTTACCACGCCCTTATCGAAACCGGTCAGACCCGGCTTGGTCTCCTCCTCGAACAGCGTCTCGTAAGAGGGGTTGTAGAGCACCTCCTTGACGTCGGTGATGCCGTACTTCGATAAATCAATCTTTGCCATAATTCAAATATTAGATTAAACCTAATTCCATGTCCGTCGCTCGGAGGGTCGGCCGCAAAGGGTCGGGCGCAACAGCCCGGTGGCCCGGTCGTCCCATGAGCGGACGACGCCTGCCGACGAGATAGCCGACTGCACAATTTCTGCCAACCGGAATCTCCGATACGTTTTCACGGCACAAAACTACAAAATTATTTAATTCTGTGAAAAAAATAACAATATAATTTTTCACATATTTATTCAACCTTCGCCGACTACACTATTCCGCCGATTATACATGAGAGGATGTTGCATAACGATGCGCGCGCAAGGGGGCTGCGGAGGCGGCGTGCCTATTATATTATCTGCGGCTGCCGGAGGCTAAGTGCAGGCTGCGCACGGGGCTGGGCGCGGCATATGTCTATGGAGTCTGCCTGCGACTCGGAGGGGGAGGCGGATGAATCCGGCGGTATCATCGCACCAGGGCGAAAGAGGGCGCGGCCGGCGATAGCAGACCGGTGTAGCAGCCGGCGGCGGATAGGCCGACGATAGCGGTGGTGCCGATGCCTGTGCGGTTGCTGTGCGGATCGTTAGGGCAATCCGCCGCACCATGCTGCGATGTGCGCGGGCCGGGATTAGAACGGATAACCCACACCGAAATTCAGCGCCATGCCCGACCAGCGGATGTCGCGTATCCAGCGCTGTCCGGCGGGTCGGTTAGGATTGTGGAGCTGCAATCCGAGATCGAAGCGCAGCACGACGAACTTGACGTCGATTCTCAGACCCACGCCGGTGTTGAAGCCGAGCTGCTTGTAGAAGTTGTCGAAATGGAATACCTGATCGTAGGGGGTCTTTTCGTTCTCGCGCAGATACCACACGTTGCCCAGATCGAGGAACGTCGCACCCTGGAATATGCCCCATATCGGGAACCGAAATTCGAGATTGGCTTCCAGACGCATGTCGCCCACCTGCGTGGGGAACGATGCTCCGCTCTGCTCGGGGGCGTTGCCCGGACCGAGGTTGCGCGGCGTCCAGCCTCGCATGGAGTTGGCGCCGCCGCAGTAGAACATGCGGTCGAACGGTATGGTCATATCCTTCGAGTTGCCGTATGCCACGCCCACGCCGGCGAAGATGCGGCCTGCGAGCGACATGTTCTTGCCCAACACGATATTGTGCGAGAGGTTGATGTCGCCGCGCACATACTGGGCATAGCGTATGCCGAGCACCTGATAGTAGTCGTGCCCCGGCGCATGGTGCGAGAAGAGGCGTTCCAGACCGTCGATCAGGTTGCCGACCGTCTCGGCGTTGAAGCGTATCATCGTCGCATTGCGGCCGATGTTCGTCCGCTGGTTGTTGTAGACATACGAGAACGAGAGGCCTGCGCTGAGCTGCGGGACGTAGGTGTTGCGCAGATATTCGTTCTGTATCTCGTCGAGGAACTTCTGGTCGACGTTGTGCACGTCGATCCAGTTGATGTCGATCGGACGCAGCGCGAACGACGAGGCCTGCCCCTTGGACCACGAATATGCCCAGCGCATGCTCGACAGGTTGCGGCGGTAGTAGGGGCGGTTCTGGTAGTCGAACGAGAGTTCGAGACGCGTGCGCGGTTGCAGTATGTTTTCGTTGGGCGCGACATGGAACGGCAGCAGGAAGCGGGGGAACGACAGACCCGTCGTGACGCCCACCTCCTGAGCGCTGCGCTTGCGCGCGTCGGGAGCCTTCATGTATTCGTAGGCTACGCGCACGGAGGCATCGAACGACTCGGCGCCTTGGAAGATGTTGCGGTTGGAGTATCCGAGCGTGGCGCTGAGGCCGTAGAAGCTCGATGTCGTGCTGGCTTCGAGCTCTACCTTGACGCTCTGTTTGAGTGCCGGCGTGGCGTATATGTCGCAGCGGAGGAAACCCTCGCGCGTGTCGACCGTTTCGCCGCCGTCGCCGCGGCTGTTGTCGATATACGACACGTAGGTGTCGGTGGTGTCGCGCAGCTCGGAGAATGTGATCTTGGCGCTGCGGAAGAAGCCGAGCGACATAAGCTCGTTGTATGTCTTGGTAACCTGCGCGGCGTCGTAGAGGTAGTTGGGGTAGATCGGTATGGTGCGGCGCAGCACGGCGTTGCGCAGGCGCGGGCTGCGGTCGGGGTCCTTGATGATGTTGAGACCGTAGAAATAGGTCGTGTCGATGACGTCGCTTCCGGTCTGCTTGTATCGTGCGCGCGACATGGGGTCGTAGGTGGGGTAGACGTTGATCTCGCTGATGCGGAATACGGCGTTGTTCTCCCACTGTGCCACGCCCCGCTCGTTGTAGCCCGTAAGCGTCGGCTGCACGACCATCTTCACTGCCGCCGTGTTGTTGGCCGAGAGCGTGTCGACGGAGTAGAATATGTTGTTGACCGAGAAGTTGTAGTAGCCGCGGTCGTTCAGGTCGCGCGCGATGCGCTCGCGCTCGTTGTCCAGACGCGCTATGTCGAGCACGTCGCCGCGGTGCAGCAGCGTCGCGGCGGTGTCGGAGAGGATGATCGGGCGCAGCGCCTCGTCGCGGAACTCGTATCCTATGCTGTCGATGCGCATCGGCTCGCCCTGCCTGACGGAGTAGGTCACGGCGACGCGGCGGCGCGGCAGCGTGTCGATGCGGCATGTCACATCGGAGGAGAAGTATCCTCGCGTGTCGAGATATGTTCGGATGTTGCGCACCGACTTGCGCGTCTGCTCCATGTCGAGCACGACGGGCGCCTGTCCTATCTTGCGCTTGAAGTTGTTCCACCAGTTGTCCTTGTCGGGGTCGGCGAGGTTGTAGACCCACGCGTAGAAGTTTATGCCGAAGATGCGTTTGTTGGGCGACTGGCGGACGTAGTTGTCCAGCTCGTCGGCCGTGATGCGCTCGTGGCGCGGTGCGGAGGTATCCTCCTCGATCTTGACCTTTTGCAGCAGATACTCGCCCTCGGGCAGCTTGCGCGTGACGTTGCAGGCGACGGCAGCGAGGGCCGCCGTGGCCGCGAGGGCGATATGTCGTATGCGGAGTTTCATCTCTTCGGTCAGCTGCGTGCGTTTATTTCGTCGACGAAGCGCAGCCATGCCTGCTGCTCGTCGGTTTTATCGGATACGTCGTAGCGCAGAGCCTCGCCGTCGAAGTCGAGGCTGCCGCTCCATTGGAACGTGGCGTTGCCCGTAAGACGCGTGACGATGCCCTCCCGGCCGATGTGCGTGCGGCATAGTACCATGCCGCCGCGGTTCATGACGCGTATGTCGCGCTCGGCCTGCATGCGGCCGGCCAGTACCGCCGCCGTGGCCGCCGAGGTCATAGCCGTGCCGCACGAGAGCGTGATGCCCGCGCCGCGCTCGTAGGTCGCGACGAAGAGCGTATGCCCGTCGCGCTGCTCGCAGAGCGAGAGGTTGACGCCGTGGGGCAGTATATCGCGCATGCCGTTGGCGCGCCGTCCCAGCTCGTCGAGACGTTCGAGATCTATCCTCCCGACGCGTGCTACCAGGTGGGGGTTGCCCGTATCGATCGCCGTAAACAGCAAATCGTCTGCCAGAGCCTCTATCGGCTGCTCGACGAAGCGTTCGCGGCCGGCCATGAATGCGAAGTCGTCGCTTGCGGTGCGTATTCCGATCTGCGCGCCGTATGTCTCGATGCCGCGGCATATCGGCTCGGCGTGTCGCACACGGATGATTCTGCCGCCCGACACGAGGTCGAACTCACTCTGTCCGACATACCTTTCGGCCAGACGTGCCACGCAGCGTATGCCGTTGCCGCACATGCCCGCCTCGGAGCCGTCGGGGTTGAACATGCGCATGCCGTAGCCGTCAGCGGATGATACCAGCAGCAGCACCCCGTCGCTGCCGATGCCATTCGAGCGGTCGCATGCTGTGCGGGCGAGTGCGGCGAGGTCGATGCCCGATAGGCGGTCGGCCTGTGCCACGCCGTCGATCATGATGAAGTCGTTGCCCGAACCGTGGCACTTTATGTATTGCAGTTTCGTCATCGATAGCGGAGAAATATTCGGCCAAAATTACTAAAAAAAGACGGATCGGCAAAGATAATATTCCGGAGCGGGAATATTTTTCGGGAGGGCGGGAGGATATGTCGCGAATTTTGGTTAATATTGCAGTTAATAGTAATACAAGGAAAAGATACGAAGAAGATGGACGAGCGTTTTATCATGGCAGGCCGCACGCCGCTGCATATCTGCGACACGCAAAAGGGCGAGCGCTGCGTCGTGCTGCTGCACGGTTATTTGGAGTCGCTTGCCGTGTGGGAGGACTTCGTGCCTCTGTTGAAAAACCGGATGAGGGTCGTCACGCTCGACCTGCCCGGACACGGCGTGTCGGTGGTCGAGGGCGAGATTCATACTATGGATTATCTGGCCGATACGGTCGCCGCCGCAATGGAGCATCTGGGCATCGGGCGCTATTCGGTGGTGGGACACTCTATGGGCGGATATGTGGCCATGTCGCTGGCCGAGCGTTATGCCGCGCGCCTCGACTCGATCGTGCTCATCAGCTCGACCCCGAGCGCCGACACGGCCGAGAAGTGCGAACGCCGCCGCCGCGAGATCGAGCTGGTGCGCGCCGGCCGCAAGAACACCATAGTCCATATAGTGCGTCATGCGGGCTTCGCGCCCGAGAACGTCGCACGACTCTCGGACAGGATAGCCGACATGGAGGAGCTGGTGCTCATGACCGAAGACGAGGGCGTGATAGCCGTTCTGAACGGCATGATCGAGCGTCGCGACATGAACCGGATGCTCTGCACCACGCCCGTAAGACACATGTTCGTGCTGGGACGGCACGACGGATATATCCCGACAGAGACGGCCGAGGCTATCGTCGCGGCGCACCCCGAGGCGGAGGTCGTGTGGCTCGACCACTCGGGACACATGGGTTTTATAGAGGAGCCGGAGCGTTGCGCCGAGGCCGTAAGCGACTTTATATGTAAATGATTACGATAGACGACATACTTTCGATTGAGGATGCCGCGGCTTTCGAGCGTGCGGCATTGGAGCTGTTCCGCTATCAGGCCGAGCGGTGTGCGCCGTATCGCGAGTGGCTGCGACTGACAGGGTGCGATATCTCGGCGGTCGATCGCTCGGAGCGCATCCCGATGATGCCGATCGAGCTGTTCAAGACGCACGACGTATATTGTGCCGGGCAGCCGCCACAGAAGATATTCACATCGTCGACCACCGGCGGCGGCGAGCCGTCGCGTCACATGATGGCCGACATTACGGTCTATGAGCGGGCTTTCATGGCGGCGTTCCGCCGCTTCTACGGCGAGCCGTCGGCATGGAGCATCTACGGACTGCTGCCCAACTATCTCGAACGCGAGGGCTCCTCGCTGGTATATATGGTCGACCGCCTGATCCGCGAGGCCGGCTCGGGAGGGTTCTACCTGCATGACTGCGACGCGCTGCTGGCGGCCATGGAGTCCGACCCTAAGCCCAAGATACTGTTGGGCGTGAGCTATGCTCTGTGGGATCTGGCCGAGCGCTACGCGCCGAAGCTGCGCGATACGGTCGTCATGGAGACCGGCGGCATGAAGGGGCGGCGGCAGGAGCTTCCGAAGTCGGAGTTCCACGCCATATTGTGCGACGCTTTCGGTGTCGGGAGCATACACTCCGAGTACGGCATGGCCGAGCTTACGTCGCAGGCCTACTCCTCGGGCGGCGGCATCTTCGCCGCTCCGCCGTGGATGAGGATCCTCGTGCGCGACATAAACGATCCCGCCGAGCGGCTGACGCAGGGCGTGCGCGGCGGCGTGGATATAATCGACTTGTCGAATATCTGCTCATGCGCATTCATCTCCACGCAGGATACGGGGCGGCTGCTCGACCACGGCCGCTTCATGATCGAGGGGCGTATCGCCGGCAGCGACATCCGCGGCTGCAATCTGCTCGTGCAGTGATCCCGCAGCAGGCCGCATGCGAAGGAGCGGCTAATGATACGACCGGCTCGGTGCCATTGTCCGCTGTGCGATAATGGCGTTTGGTGCAGGCGCCGAAACGATTTGATGATGAAATACAATTCAGACATACTGAGCCGTCTGCACGAGGAGCTTTTGCAGACGCTGCGCGAGGTGGTGCGTGTGTGCGACGAGGCGTCGATTCCCTACTTCATACAGGGCGGCACGGCTATCGGAGCCCACTTTTTCGAGGGCATCGTGCCGTGGGACGACGACATCGATCTGGGCATGACGCGGGATAATTACGACCGTTTTCTGCGCGAGGCTCCGGCGCTGCTATCCTCGGATTACGTGTTGCAGGAGTTCTCGACCGAGCCCGATACGCCGTTCTACTTCGCCAAGGTGCGCAGGCGCTCGACGCGCTTCGTCGAGAGCGAGTGGGTGGGGCTGCCCATCGAGCAGGGCATATATATCGACATCTTTCCCTACGACAACATACCCGATTCGCCGCGCTTGGAGCGGCGGCAGCGGCGCAGAGTGAAGTTCTGGGTCAACTGCTTTACTGCCAAGAGCGTATGGCTGTGGCGCTGGTTCGGACGACCGAACAACGGCTGCGTATTTCCCAAGAGCGCGGTCTCGTGCGCCGCGATCCGCATCGTGTGCGCCGTGATGAGCAAGCGTCGCATATACGATCATCTGCGCCGCGAGTTGACGCGTTACGACGACCGTCCGACGCGATATGTCAATATCGTGCGCATGCCGCGCGACATGATCGCCCGCGAGGCCGTCGAGAACAGGCAGCGGGTGCCGTTCGGCGGGATGATGCTGTGGGCGCCGTCGAACATGGAGACATATCTGCGCAACCATTACGGCAACATCCGCAAGTGGCTGCCCGAGGAGTTGCAGCTGAATCACGCCCCCGAGATACTGGCCTTCGCCACGCCGTTGCAGTCGCCGACTTCGCGGCGCATATCGGTCGTAATGCCGCTTTACAACAAACGTCGCGAGGTGGAGCGTGCCGTGCGCTCGGTCTTGGCGCAGAGCCTGTTGCCGTCGGAGATAATCGTCGTGGACGACGGCTCGACGGACGGCTCGGCCGAGGCTGTCGAGGCTCTCGGCTCGCCTCTGGTAAGAGTCGTGCGGCAGGCGAATATGGGTGTCAGTGCGGCGCGCAACCGTGGCATAAGCGAGGCCCGCGGCGAGTATGTCGCGCTGTTGGATGCCGACGACGAGTACTTGACGGGTTATATCGCGGAGATATGCCGCCTTATAGAGCGCTATCCCGAGGCCGATGCCTATTCGACGGCGTTCGACATCGTCGACGGCGGCAGGCGCGTCGCGGCGGCGGTGCCCTCCTATGAGGGGTATGTCGATCCTGCGGCCGAGGCTCTTAAAAGACGCTTCGCGATCATACCGTCGACAGCGACGCTGCGGCGCAGCGCCGTCGGCGGGGGAGGAGAGGTCTTTCCCGAGGGCATGCGCATAGGCGAGGACCAGTGGCTGTGGGTAAGGATGATGCAGCGAGGGTCGAAGTTCTGCTTCTCTCAGGCGTCGCTCGTGCGTTACTCGCGCTCGGCGTCCAACCGCTCGGCCTCGATCTACCGCTCGGAGTGCACGCGGCATTCGATAGAGGAGCTGTACGACGCTTCGCAGTCGGATACGCTCAACGAGTATATCGCCCGCATAGGCATAGGCAAGGCGCTGACGCAGATAGTCCGCGGCGGCGACGAGGATGCGCGGCGTGCGGTGCGGGCATTCTCCTATACGCGTCTGAACCGTCGGCAGCTGCGACGGTTGAGGCTGCTCGCGGCGCTGCCGAAATGTTGCAGGGGCCTTGTCGATGCTCTCTACCGCCGGGCGGCGTGGATCGTATCGCGACGCGGATTGTGACCGTATGTGGGTATTATGGTACGGGATCGTATCCGCTGCCTCCCCACGGGTGGCAGCGCAGCAGCCGGCGCACGGCCAGCCATGTGCCCCTGATCGGGCCGTGTTTGCGCAACGCTTCGAGCGCATATTGCGAGCAGGTGGGAGTGAAGCGGCACGAGGGCGGTTTGAGTGGCGATATGCCGACTTGGTAGAATCTGACCAGCAGGATCAACGGCATCGATGCCGTCCGCCTACATGCCCGCAGCAACCTCTTGGAGAATCTTTCCGATTGCATGGTCGACGGTTTTGTATGCCGCAATATCTTTCGAGGAGTATACGAGTGCCAGATGCAACGTGCGTCCCTCGGCGCAGGCCGCATGCAGGATATGCTTGTTGAGCCTGTACGCCTCCTTGGCGCGGCGGCGCAGCAGGTTGCGTCTCACGGCGCGCTTGTGCATGCGCTTGGGTACCGAGAACAGCACCCCGACATCCTCCGTCTGGCACGGTTCGCTTATGAATACGTATCGGAAAGGGTAGACGAAGCCCGATCTGCCCTCGGCGAACAGACGCCTGACGGCCGAGAGCGAACGCAGTCTTTCGTTGCGGGGCAGGGTAAAGTCGGTCATGGGTCGTCGTGTTCGATATGATGCCGGCTGCGCACTGAGGCGCAACCGTATCGTTATTGTTTCTTTGTCGTGGTCGGAGTGTGGCGCGTGCGGCTCTTCTTGGCCAGCTTGCTTTGCTGGGCGCGGATGAACTCCTCGCGGTCGGCGTTCTCCTTGTGCTCCACGTCGTCGAGGTCGACTCCGTTGGCGATGTTGTTGCAGAATATGTCGAGCGCCTTTGCCATCGACGGTGCCGCCGGGGTCGGGGCGTTGGCCTTGACGTGCATGCCTGCGGCTGTGGCGGCACGCAGCGTAGCCTCGCCGAAGGCGGCTATGGCCGGCAGCGACTCCACGTCGAAATTCTCCGACAACGCCTTGACGTCGGAGGGCGAGTAGACTGCCATTATGTCGTATGACTGGGGATCGAGCTGCTGCATGTCGGCTGCCACCGTGCGTGCGAAGACCACGGGGTGGAACGCCAGACGCAGCTTGGTAAGCGTCTCGGGCAGCTCGGGCTTGTGGGGCTCGCTCAGCGCCAGCAGGAACTTCTCGTCCTTATGCTTTACGATGAGCTCCAACAGCGAGTTGAAGGTGCCGTCGGCGAACGATATCTTGCGTTTGCGGTAGACGATGTACTTTTGCAGATAGAGCGCTACGGCCTCCGTGTTGCAGATGTATTTCATCGTCTCGGGGATCGTGATGCGCGCCTCCTCGCATATATGGAAGAAGCTGTCGACGGTGGTGCGCGACGAAAAGATCACGGCCGTGTGTTCGAGTATCTCGACGCGTTGCTGGCGGAACTCCTTCAACGATACGCCCACCACGCGTATCAGGGGTTTATAGTCGATCAAAAGTCCGTGTTTCTGCGACAGATCGTAAAAAGGCGATTTCTCGATGATCGCCGGCTGAGGCTGCGATACCAGTATTCGATTAACTTTCAACTTGAAACTCCTTAAATAATTAACTTGTCACTTCGCTCTTCGGCCGCGGCTGCGGATCCTCTCCGCGTCCCGACCTCAGACCCTTGCCGCGACTATGCAAACGAAACTCAGCGGCAACGCTATGACACTGCAAAGGTACAAAAACCAATACAAAATATGAATTTTTTTGCCGATAAAGAACATAAAAGTCTCTTTGAGGTATAGCAATAACAGTAATGTTATGGCCGAAAGCGACAGTATGATCCAAATCGACGACGATATGCCGGAGCTCAGCAGCGCGGGTGCCAGCAGCGGAAAGACCGCAAGAGCTCCTGCCGCGAAATAGAGCCGCGATATCTGTCCGAGTATCGACATATCGTCGCTGGCGCATACCCAGCCGGCGGCCTTGTGCAGGGCGTGCTGCCATGCGGCTACTGCGGCCGCAGCCGCTATGGCGACGGCCGGGGCGAGGTCGATGCCCGCGGGCAGTGCCACTATGGTCTGCTGCGGCAGCAGCATGTCGACGATCCTGACTGCGGCCAGCGCCGCGAGCGCTATGCCGAACAGTCCGACCGAGGTCATGAAGCGTGCCGAGGAGGCGTTGCCGCATTCGTCGACTATGTTGCGGTCGACACCGCCGCTGCGGAATATCGACCTTACGACGGTGTGCATGTGGTGCGACGAGCGCAGCAGCATCGTCAGATAGGCCGTCGAGAGGAGCAGTACCGAGATCTGGAATACCTCGCCCGAGCAGAGCGAGGCCGTGTGCCCGGCTTGCTGCGGGCGGCTGTCGACGAGGATGCTCTCGGGGCCGAACACCTCCCCGGCGCGAGCCATGACGTACGGCTTGCCGTCGGACTTGGCGAGCGGGTATCCGTCGCCCGGCGTCGATGCCCTGCCGAAGACCTCGGCTGGGGGTGCGTCGTGCCTGGGGGCGCTCTGCCCGAAGTCGATGTGTCCGGTCGTGCTACTCATTGTCCTGCAAGCGTTTGAGTGTTACGCGTATGGTCGTGCCCTTGCCCGGTTCCGAGCGCACGACGGCGATGCGTCCCGAGTGGTAGTCCTCGACGATGCGTCGCGAGAGCGAGAGCCCGAGACCCCAGCCGCGCGTCTTGGTCGTGAAGCCCGGCACGAATATGCGTTTCCAGTTGCTCTTGGGTATGCCCTTGCCCGTGTCGCGCACCTCGACGTAGACCGACGTGTCGTTCTCGCCGATGAAGACATCTATCGCGCCGTGTCCCTGCAAGGCGTCCAGAGCGTTTTTCAGAAGATTCTCTATGACCCACTCGAACAGAGCCGAGTTGATAGAGGCGCATATAGGTGCGGTAGCCAGTCCGTTGTATGTCAGTGTGACGTTGCGCGGGATGCGTTTGCGGAAATACATTACCGTGTCGCCCACCACTTCGTTGATGTTGGTGGGGGTGAGCATCGTCTCGGAGCCGATCTTCGAGAAGCGGTCGACGATCTTCATCAGGTGCGAGAGATCCTTGCCCATCTCGTCGACGGCTACGGGGTCGACGGGCTGGCTGCGCAGATACTCCAACCACCCCAGCAGCGAGGAGGTGGGGGTGCCTAACTGGTGCGCCGTCTCCTTGGCCAGACCGACCCACACGCGGTTCTGCTCGTTCTGCTTGGTGGACGAGAAGGCGATGTAGGTAAATATGGCGAATATGACTATTATCAGCAGCTGCACGTAGGGGAAGTAGATCAGCGTCGAGACGGGCGATTCGGTCACATAGGCCATGAAGCGCGAGTGTCCGTACCAGATCGTGTAGTAGCGGTTGGAGAAGTTGTAGCGGACGATGATCGGTTTGTTGCTGTCGGCCATGCGCTCTATGGCGCGCCTCAGTTCGGCCGGATCGGATGTCATGGTCGAGGGCAGATTCGACACCACGACATTGAGATACTCGTCCGTGATGACGAAAGGCACGGTCGTATGCCGCACCAGATTGGCGAACAGATCGGAGTTGTAAACCAGCTCGCCGTAGATGTTGCTCGTCGAACGCAATATGTCTGCCCACAGCTCGACGCCGTTGCGGTCGGCCGCACGCAGCTCCTCTATCGTCTGCTCCTCGCTGCGGCGCAGCTCGCCCGTAACCATGAGCGTGTAGAATACCGACGCTGCGGCGAGCACGAGGCCTATGATTATGACCGTCGTGCGCAGTCGCGTCGTGAAGAGCCTGCGCGAGAGTTTGATATTTCGTAGCGGGCGGAGCATGGGCTTGTATGCTTGAAATTTCCGTTATCTCCGCACTCAGTGCCTGGGCGGATCCTGCTCGGCCAGAATGCGGGCGTACTCCTCGGGCGAGGACAACAGCTCGACGGCGCGGCGCACGGTCTGGTCGCTTGCCGCCGAGTGCTCGATCACGCCTCGGTTGTAGGCGTGCCGCAGCACGATCTCGGCGTTGAGGGCGTCGATGATCTCGCGGCGGTATGTTTCGAGATTCGACGCGGTGTCGTCCTTTACCAGCGCCTCAATGGCTGCGACGTGCTCTTCGAGGGTCGTATCGTAGAGGTCGTCTTTGGCGGCCTTGCGCAGCGCGGCTATGGCATGACGCGTCTGCGACTGGTAGGGGACCTCCTTGTCGGCGATGAAACGCTTGAAGTCCTCGTACTCGTCGTCGCCTATGGAGAAGGTGCGCACGTCTATCTTCTCGCCGTTGTGACGGCGCATGTATTCGTCCGCCCAATCCTCCATGTAGCCCATAGCGTATAGCGTCAGCGCGAAGCGGCTCACGTAGTTGGGCTCGATCTTTATGTCGGGCGCTATGCCCCCGCCGTCGTATACGCGGCGGCCGCCCGCGGTGCGATACTCCGTCAGCAGCGAGTCGGGTATGGCGGCCACGCCTCCGTCGGCATCGCGCTCGGCATAGTTCACGGCCTGTATGCAGCGCCCCGAGGGGATGTAGTATTTGGCCGTCGTGAGTTTCAGATAGGAGTTGTAGCCCAGATAACGCGTGGCCTGCACCAGACCCTTGCCGTAGCTGCGCTGGCCTATCACGGCGGCGCGGTCGAGGTCCTGCAATGCGCCGGCCAGAATCTCCGACGAAGATGCCGTCGACGAATTTATCAGAAAGACGATCGGCAGGTCGGCCGCGATCGGTTCGTTCTCGGTGCGGTACTCCCTGCGCGAGGTCGAGTCGCGACCCATTGTCGAGACGATAAGCGTACCCTTGGGTACGAATAGCGAGGCTATCTTGACCGCCTCCTGCATGATGCCGCCGCCGTTGGAGCGGTAGTCGAGCACCAGCCCGCGCAGCTGCCCTTCGGCGCGCAGCCGTTCCAGAGCGTTGCGCACCTGCTCGTAGCTGCGTTCGGTAAAGTCGCTATGCTGGATGTAGCCGATGCCGTCGGCCACATATCCCGACCACGGCACGCTCGGTATGGCGATGCGTTCGCGGCGCAGCGTGAGAGTGTCGCGGCGCGAGTCGAGCGAGTGCTCGACCACCAGCCGTACATCCGTATCGGGGTCGCCTTTAAGGCGTGTGCTGACCTGCTCGGTGGTAAAGCCCGAGGCATCCTCGCCGTCGATCGAGATGATCCTGTCGCCGATGCGTATCCCCGCGCGGTCGGCCGGCGAGCCCTCGTATGGCTGTGCGAATATCACGTGGTCGCCCTTCTGCCGTATGAGCGAACCCACACCGCCGTACTGTCCCGTGGTCATGATCTCGAACGAGGTCATCTTCTGCTCGGGCAGATACTCCGTATAGGGGTCGAGCGCCGTGGCCATGCCTGCCGCAGAGCGTTGCAGCAGCAGATCGGCGTCGATCTTGTCGACATACTGCGTCGACAGCTCGCGCAGCATGTTGACGAGCACTTCTGCGTTGCGCCCCAATGCGAAATCTTCGCTCTGCGTCCTCTGCGCCCGTGCCGTCGGGTGCAGTGCCGCCGCCGCGGCAAGGGCCAGAACGACTCCCCGCAGCCGGTATGCGAATGTTCTATTTGTCATCCTTCTCTTCGAACTTGCTGTTGAATATGTAGGCTTCGAGCCGGTAGGCGATGCGCGCCACCGAGCGTCGTATGCCGATTATCTCCATATGTCCCGGGTGCTGGACGACCTCTATGCGGTCCTCGAACAGTGTCGAGAGACGCTTGAAAAGGCCGGCGCCGCGGAACACCATGCGTCCGTCGCCCTCCTCGGCGAGCGTGAAGCCCTGCGCCAGAAAGGCATTGACGATACGGTCGCGGTCGCGGCGCATGTCGCCCGCCACGCGCTTGCGCATGAAGCCGAACAGCGGATAGGCGGCGGCGAGAGCTACGAATGCGGCGATCATTATCATGCCGCGCCGCGTCGAGAGCACCACGCCCATCATCGTCCACGGCCTCTCGGGCAGCGAACCGCTCCAATACATCAGCCAGACTATGGCTACATAGAGAACGCACAGCAGTGCGAAATATTTCAAAGCTCTGACAAAGTACCTCATAACAGTAGGATTTTCAGGTGTTATAATCTAATGATCGCGTTTCTCGTGCTTCATTGCCCGCAGCGGGCTGCCTCGCTCCGCTGTCCGAGGCGGCGTTATCGGGCTGCTATCGTCTCCAACTCCTGCTTGACGCTGCGCATGAGCCACAGCGGCGTCGAAGTGGCTCCGCAGATGCCGACTCTCTCTGCCGAGTCGAACCATTCGCGGCGGAGCTCTCCGCCCTCCTCGATGTTGTAGGAGCGGGGGTTGGCTCTGCTGCACGCCTCGAACAGCACGCGGCCGTTGCTCGACTTGCGTCCGCAGACGAATATCACTACGTCGACGCTGCGGGCGAACTGCTGCAAGTGCGGCTCGCGGTTCGAAACGCGGCGGCATATCGTGTCGTCGATAGTGACCTGCGACGGATCGGCGGCGCGTTCGACTATCGTGCGCCCCATGCGCGTGAACAGCTCGATGCTCTGCGTGGTCTGCGACAGGAAGTATATGGGGCGCGAGAAGTCGAGCGCATCGAGGTCGCGTTCGTTCTCGACCACCGTGACGCGGTCGTCGACCTGACCCGTCAGCCCGACCACCTCGGCGTGTCCGCGCTTGCCCAGCAGCACGACGCTGCCGCCCGCATCGTGCATCTGCGCGTATGCCTTCTTGACGCGTCTTTGCAGCCGCGCCACCACCGGACATGTGGCATCTATGGTGCGTATGCCGCATCTCTCGGCGCGGCGGTATGTCGACGGCGGTTCGCCGTGGGCGCGTATCAGCAGCGTGCGGCCTGTCAGACGCTCCATATCCTCGTGCGCTACGCTTTGAAGCCCCAGCCGCTCCAACCTCTGCACCTCGATGCGGTTGTGCACGATGTCGCCCAGCGAGTATACCTTGCCCGAGGCTTCGGACAATGCCCTTTCGGCCTCCTCGATCGCGCGTACCACGCCGAAGCAGAATCCCGATTCCGAATCTATGACGACCTCCATGGCGTGTTGCCGTTATGCCGTCGCTGCGGCGAATTTATCCATAAACCACGCCATTTGCTCCTCGACGGTCATATGCGAGTTGTCGAGCACGATCGCGTCGTCGGCCTGTCTGAGAGGCGATATGGCGCGCGTCATGTCGGCATGGTCGCGGCGGATTACATTCTGGTACACCTCCTCGAAGGATACGCTGTCGCCCTTGGCCGTGAGCTCGTCGTAGCGGCGTCGGGCGCGCACCTCGGCATCGGCCGTCATGAATATCTTCAACTCCGCGTCGGGGAAGACGACGGTGCCTATGTCGCGGCCGTCCATTACCACCCCCTTCGAGCGTCCCATTTGCTGCTGCATCGCTACGAGCTCCTCTCTCACGCGCGCTATCGAGCTGACGGCGCTGACGCAGTTGCTGACCTCGATCGAGCGTATGCGCCCCTCGACCAGCTCGCCGTTGACATATATGTCGCTGGCGCCGCGCTCGGGGTTGAAGCGGAATGCGATCGACATCTGGTCGAGCAGTGCGGCGACGGCCTCGTCGTCGACTACGCCCGAGCGTATGGCTCCGTGTTCGGCCGAATAGAGCGTGACGGCGCGGTACATGGCGCCCGTATCGATGAATACGTAGCCCAGACGGGCGGCAATGGACTTTGCGAATGTGCTCTTGCCGCATGACGAGAAGCCGTCTATGGCGATTATTATCTTTTTGTCTGTCATTGGATTCAATGCCTGATTAATACCGAAATAAGCGTATAAAGACCCAGTGCGCTGATGATGATGCCCGCAACGTGGTTGATCGTCAGCATGTGGCGCGGGCGGAACCCGCGGCGGAACATGCCTATTATGAACGTCAGGAAGAACCACCACAGCACTGCGCCGCAGAAAAAGCCCGTGATGACCATCACGTCGCGCATGATGCGGGGCATGGGGCGTCCGATGCCGCCGTTATGAGCCTGAGCCGTTGCCTCCGGCTCTGCGACGGCCGCTTGGATGCTCGTGGCCGCATCCGCTGAGACGGATATTGTTGCGTCGTAGCCGTCCTCGTCCGCGAGCAGGGTTATGGCTGCGGCGTCGGCCTCGGCCGTGCCGTCCGACGAGTTCAGATCGATGCTGAACATCGTGAAGAAGGCGAGGATATATGGTATCACCACGACGAAGTTGGCCAGCGTGAAGCCGAACATCGAGCCGAAGTCCTGCCATAGGTTGGTCCTGCCGGCGCGGTTCTTACGTATCTGCGGTACGGGATTCTTGAAGAAGATGAAGATGCCGACGGCAATGACGAACACGCCGCCGCATATCTGTATGGTTGTGTCGTAGCGGTCGATCTGCGATTTGAGCAGGGCGTATACCGTGAAAGAGAATATGGCCATCATCGTGTCGGCGCAGGCTATGCCGAGACCCGACATAAGACCCGAGGTGCGCCCCTTGCTGAGCGTGCGCTGGATGCACAACACGGCCACCGGACCCACCGTTACCGACGAGGCCAGACCGACGCACATGCCGTTGAGCAATATCTGTAAAGCATCGAGAATCATAAGCAACTTGTCCGCGAGACTGTTACGCAGCGGCAGCGGGAATAGTCCCGGCGCTTCTGCGCGCCTGCGGAATAACTCCGGCAAAGATACAATCTTTTTCCCGTATAACGAGCGTATCGCGGAAAAATAGGTGCCCGCCGCCGCCGATCTTTCGCCGGACGTCGCGGCGCGGCTGACGAAAGAGTCGGCAGCCGGCTGCGCGGGATGCGGAGACTGCGGCCGTTATGGCAGATAATCGGCAAAAGATTTGGATAATAACTCCGAAATGCCTACTTTTATAGGTCGAAGACGGCATCGCTGCCGAAGCCGGCGTATGTTCCGCGCATGCCGTGCTGAGCGAAGATGCACCTTTTCGTTCGGCGGCGGATATCGCCGGAGGACTCTGCCGAAGCGCAGAAAAGGTCGAAATAATTTTAACGTTAAAACACTACCGCTATGGCAGAGATAAAGAAAATGGGGCTCGACATCGAGCTCGACGAAACGACGGCGCAGGGCAACTACTCCAACCTCGCGATCATATCGCACTCTACATCGGAGTTCATAATCGACTTCGCGACGGTGCTGCCCGGCGTGCCCAAGGCGCGTGTGAAGAGTCGCGTGATTCTTACGCCCGAGCATGCCAAGAGGCTGCTGCTGTCGTTGCAGGAGAATATCACGCGTTACGAAAGCAACGTCGGCAAGATCCATATCCCGCAGCATCAGTCGCCCGCCGAGCCGTTCGGATCGAAAGGCGAGGCCTGACGGCGAAAGCGTAACGCTTGTACCGGCATCGGCATGATATCTCCGCCGCGAGCGCAGCGGCGCGCGGCAGTGCCGGCTGCGAGGGCCGTAATGATACGACGCCCCGCCCGATAATCTTCGGGCGGGGCGTCGTGTCTTAATCGGGCACTACTCGCCGTCGGACACCTCCGAAGAGTACAGCGCGGCCAACACTGCCGCCAGAAAACTGTCGGCGAACTCCTCTCCGTAGCCGTACTTTTCGCTGTATCGGTAGATCTGCTCGGCGAACTCTTCGCCGAATGCCTCGCCCTGACTCTCGTCGATAGAGCCGATATAGCCGTTCAGATCTTCGGATATGACATCCAGCTTTTCGAAGTCGCTCTCCTCAATGGCCTTGAAGATGCTTTCGGCGTATTGCGCGGCCTTCTCTTCGGGCGTAGGCTCTTTGGCCTTGTCGCCGCATGCGCTCATCGAAACCGAGATGGCGGCAACGAGCAACAATCTTAAAAATCCCTTCATCGTTTTATAGTTTGATTATGGGGCAAATGTATGAAATTTTAGCCTCGCCGCCAAATTACTGCGGTGCCTGCGCTCGATCCGCGCCGCAGAGCCGCATGCGGGCGGTAAGTATATATACTTATTTGTCGCCTCCGCAGGTCGAATTATCCTATAATGTAGTCTGGCGGAACGAATTATTTTTCTATTTTTGTATGCTAAATCGCAACGTTCCCGATAATGCCGCGTATGCCGCGGGCAGAGCCGCTCGCGCCGCCGTGGCCGGGAAAAGGTGCGTGGATAAAAATAGGAAGTTTAACCAAACATAAATAAATAATGACGGATATTTTTGATCGTTTATCGAAAAATGCCGGCGGTCCTATCGGACAGTATATGGCGAGCGTGCACGGATATTTCGCATTCCCGAAATTGGAGGGCGAGATCGGTCCCCACATGGTTTTCCGCGGCAAGGAGGTTCTGAATTGGAGCCTTAACAACTATCTCGGGCTGGCCAATCATCCCGAGGTGCGTCAGGCCGACGCCGAGGCATGCGCCAAGTATGGCATGGCTGCGCCTATGGGTGCCCGCATGATGTCGGGTCAGACCAAGTATCACGAGCAGTTGGAGCGCGAGCTGGCCGAGTTCGTCGGCAAGGAGGATGCTTTCCTGCTGAACTTCGGCTATCAGGGCATGATCTCGATCATCGACTGCCTGCTCACGCCGCGCGACGTGGTGGTCTACGACAAGGAGTGCCACGCCTGCATCATCGACGGTCTGCGCATGCACAACGGCAAGCGCTTTACCTATGCTCACAACGACGAGGAGTCGCTGCGTCTGCAACTGCGTCATGCTACGGAGCTGGCCGAGGAGCAGAAGGGCGGCGTGCTGGTCATTACCGAGGGTGTGTTCGGCATGAAGGGCGATCTGGGCTTCCTCGACGTGATCGTTCGCGCGAAGAAGGATTTCCAGTTCCGTCTGCTGGTGGACGATGCCCACGGCTTCGGTACTATGGGTCCCGGCGGTAAGGGTACGGCCGCTCACTTCGGCGTAATGGACGGTGTGGACGTGCTGTTCAACACCTTCGCCAAGTCTATGGCCGGTATCGGTGCATTCGTATCGGGTCCGCGCTGGCTCATCAACCTGTTCCGCTACAACATGCGTTCGCAGCTCTATGCCAAGTCGCTGCCCATGCCAATGGTTATGGGAGCCTTGAAGCGTCTCGACCTTATCCGCAAGCATCCCGAGTATCAGGAGAAGCTGTGGGAGATCACGCGTGCATTGCAGAAGGGCTTGACCGAGAACGGATTCAATATAGGTGTAACCCAGTCTCCCGTAACGCCGATCTACATGAAGGGCGGCGAGCAGGAGGGTACCAACCTTATCTACGACCTGCGCGAGAACTACGGTCTGTTCTGCTCGATCGTGGTCTATCCGGTCATCCCGCGCGGCGAGATCATCCTGCGCGTCATACCTACGGCGGCTCACACTATGGAGGATGTCGAGTTTACGATCAACACCTTCAAGGCCGTGCGTGCCAAGTTCGAGGCCGGCGAGTATATCAAGCCGATTCCGTCGGTCGCCGATCCCGATTTCAAACTGCGATAGATATCTCGGACAGATATTTCGAAAGCGGGTCGACCCTTCGGGGCACCCGCTTTTTTTGCTATTGTGTAAAGACGGATATGCCGGCCCGGCGCCCGGCGGGTGCAGCCGCAGATGCGTATTATCTATATTTATAAGTTATGCGAAAGTTACGCCTTTCGGCCGCGGCAATTGCCCTTTCGGCCGCAATATGGTTTCTAACGCCGCTCAGGGCGGGACGCAATGACAGCGATCCGATAGGGTTGCAGGCGGCGGATGCTGCGCCTGCGCGTATCGAGAGGGTTGCACCCGGGAGCGTCGGATTCGATCCGGTGCGCCTCGGGCGTGTCGACGAGGCTGTCGGACGCGCCATTGATGACGGGCAGGCTCCCGGGGCCGTGGTATGTGTCGTAAGGCACGGCCGTGTTGCCCTGCTGCGTGCCTACGGCAATCGGCGGACGGTGCCCGATACGGTCGCCATGAGCGAAGATACGATCTTCGATCTGGCTTCGCTTACCAAGGTCGCGGCCACGACTGTGGCCGTCATGCAGCTCGTCGAGCAGGGACGGCTACGTCTGGGCGACCGCGTCGACCGCTATATAAACGGTTTCGAGGGGTGGCGCAACCCCGATAACGTGCGCGATACGACCCATGTGCGCATAGTCGATCTGCTGACGCATACATCGGGGCTGCCGGCATACGTCGCCCCCGCCAAGCTCGCGGCGCAATATCCCGACCGCTCTCTGCCCGATGCCGCCGTGGCGGAGGATTATGCCGCGCACTGCCCGAGGCTGGCCGAGCCCGGTACCGAGTATCGATACAGCTGCCTTAACTTCATCGTTTTGCAGCATGTAGTCGAGCGAATGACTGGCGTGGGGCTCGACATATATGCACGGGATAACATTTTCCGTCCGTTAGGAATGTCCGATACGGGCTTTCTGCCCGACGGACGGCTCGCCCGACGCTGCGCACCGACAACGGTTTCGGGCGGCGGGGAGCTGTGCGGCCGTGTGCACGATCCTCTCGCACGCGAGGTCTGCGGCGGCGTGTCGGGCAATGCGGGGCTGTTCTCGACAGCCGAAGATCTGGCCGTGTTCGCAGCGATGCTGCTCTCGGGAGGAGAGTGGGGCGGGGCGAGGGTGCTCTCGCCGCTGGCCGTCGAGGCCATGTCGCATGCGCCGCGCGGTTACGAGCAGTTCGGCCGCACTCCGGGCTGGGACACGTGGCGCGGATATACGGGCACATCGGGCGATCTGCTGTCGGAGTCGTGCTACTACCATACCGGAGCGACGGGTACGAGCATCGTCATCGATCCGGAGCTCGACCTTGCAGTGATAATCCTTACCAACCGTGTCCACCCGTCGGACGGCGGCAGCGTCGCCCGCCTGCGCTCCGAGGTGGCCAATGCCGTTGCCGGTGCACTGGTGGAGTCGTAGAGACGTATTGTTCGAATTATGTAAATTTATTATATTTGACTTTGCCGAATATACTTTCGCGGGGCAAAATGCGAATGAATTTGCTTTTACTCTCACTTATTCGTATATTTGCATAGTTGTTTGTTAAAATATTTGCCTATGAAGCATTGACGTATGTCGGTACATACATTGTAAAATATTGGAAATAAGCGTTTAGCTTGTATTCTTGTTCTTGAAACTTAGACACTTTCATTGACAACCAAGAGTAAAGCGATGACGTTCACGCCGTTTGGCGTGGGCTTTACTCATTGTATTTGGTTGTCAGGTAGTCTAAGACCTCAAGAACAAATTTAGGAGTTTTGTCCGCGCTATTTTTTTGTATGTATATCAATTCTTTCGGACAATGTGATAAATTATGTGTTTCAGTTAAATCTGTGATTATGAAGAAACTTTTGATTTGCATAGGTGTAATTTCATTGTCGGCATATAATGTCGGTGCGCATACAGTTGGTGAACCGCCCGTCAGACTCGGCGACCGCTGCGAGAAGAACGGCCAATACGGAAGAGTGGTCGAGAAGACTTATTCGAATGACAATGATACGAAATCGGGCAGCAACAGCTCATGGAATGTAGGCGGAGGTGCCAAGGGCGAGGCGAGTACGCCTGTCAGGACGTTGTCCGGCAGTCTGTCGGCACAAGGCGGTTACCAGAAAGGAAGTGTCTCGGAGGAACGGAATGTCAGAAGCGAGACTACAAAAGGCTATGAATGCGATACATCTGAAAAGAGTAATTGGACAGTTGTTAAATAGTTATAATCTGGAAATTATGAATAAGAGAAAGTTATTTATGATTGTGGTGGCTGCGGCAGTTGTGGCTATGTTTGCTACGTCGTGCAGCGATGAATTTTACGAAGGTTTCAGAGAGGGCTGGAATATGACTGCTCCCGAACATCTCAGATATTAGTCTCCAATTATGAAGACGATTCTAATGTCCATCGTACTGTTCTTGCTGACGGGCAGCTATATTGCTGCGCAGGATCTCGACAGATGGGTGGGCAGTCAAGTCCCGACCGAGTACACCGGATCGAATAGATCCGGCGGCGGAGACTTGGAAATATCGGTGGTCTCTATCGATAGACAGGGCTGGCACAAATAGCGCGACAATATCTATGTTACCAATAGGACAGGTAAGGATATGGTGTTTCAAGTCATATTCCGTATTGCCAGAACATATGTCATATCGCGCAAGAACAAGCTCGGTTCGAAGTACTCTCCGTGGTTCATGTTGACCAAAGTTGTCCCGCACGGTGCCCTGAATCGCCCGTTTGTTACGGACCATGATTTGATAGATGCATTGGCGTATTCCGATTTCGGCGGATGGTTCTCCAAACTCTGGAAGAAAACGGGACTGTCATGGGGAATAGAACTCGATGGCTGCCAATGCAAACCGCTAAAATAATTCTAATTATTGACAAATGAAGAAGCTATTGCTTATATTATCGGTAATGTTTGTTTGCGTGACGAGTTATGCCGAGAAACACGTGAGGGTTTCACAATCCGTCAACAACTATGTGACAATCGACAAAGAGTCGGTTTCTGGTCGCGAAAAGGTGTGTGTCAGAGCCGGTCACAAAGAGTTAAATCATGATATAGTAGTCGATGTTGCCGTTTACGAGATAAACGGCTGGGAGGAGACCATTGTGGATACCACACGTCTGGTAATACGCAAATACTCAATTGCAGAGGAGGCTATGATCGGCAACGGCAAGAGTTACAAGGTGTCGATCGTAAGTGCGGAGTTGAAGTAAGCCGGGCATGCGTACGTTGAGTGTATGGACCGTATGGATGCTGGTTGTATGTAATGTGTGATGACCGGCATTGAAGCGAACTTTGTTAATAAAGTATGGAGATTTTTTTATCGCCATACTTTTTTTGTTGGATAGCAGAGCCTGAAATGACAGGTGTAGTCGCAGAGATGTAGATACCTAATATATAATAATTCGTTTGATAGGGTGTTGCGGCCGGTCGTGCGGCGTAGTTTTTCGTGACTGATATGCAGGTATGCCAAAAAAATCCGCACAATGCAAAAAAAAGAGTCGCATAGTTTTTTATTTCGCAAAAGAGTTATATATTTGCACTCGATTTTCCGTCAATATCAAAGCGGCGAATCGCGGTTCTTTGATACAGAGTAATGCGAATAATTTTTTGCAAATTTCGTGCTTGAAAATTTGGATAATTAAAAATTATTCGTACCTTTGCAATCCGATACGGTCAATGCCGATGTAGCTCAGTTGGCCAGAGCAGCTGATTTGTAATCAGCTGGTCGGGGGTTCGAATCCCTCCATCGGCTCCAAGCCGAGGAGCGGACGGCTCCGGTCAGAGAGGGTTGCCGCTTGCGGGCGGCCCACACGGCAAGACGACGTATAGGTCTTCTTCGGAAGACGCGGCATAAGGGAAGATACCAGAGTGGCCAAATGGGGCAGACTGTAAATCTGCTGGTTTATACCTTCGGTGGTTCGAATCCATCTCTTCCCACAAGAATTGGCGCCGGTCGGGGTAGCGGGAGACGATCGAGAGATCGATCGGAGTACTCTGATACGGTGTATTTTTGCGGAAGTAGCTCAGTTGATAGAGCATTAGCCTTCCAAGCTAAGGGTCGCGAGTTTGAGCCTCGTCTTCCGCTCACGAAAGATATCTGTACGGCACGCCACAGACCGCCGAAACGGTCGCCGGCAGTGTTGTACTTTTATCTGTAAAGCGTTTTTTAAGTAACTTTATAGAACTTAATACTTATTATAGCTATGGCAAAAGAAAAATTTGATCGTTCGAAACCGCATGTGAACATCGGTACTATCGGACACGTTGACCACGGTAAGACGACCCTTACCGCTGCCATTACCACGGTGCTCGCCAAGAAAGGTCTGTCGGAGCTTCGTTCGTTCGACTCTATCGACAACGCCCCCGAGGAGAAGGAGCGCGGTATTACCATCAATACGGCTCACGTCGAGTATCAGACCGCTACGCGTCACTACGCTCACGTAGACTGCCCGGGACACGCCGACTATGTGAAGAACATGGTTACGGGCGCCGCTCAGATGGACGGTGCCATCCTCGTAGTTGCAGCTACCGACGGTCCGATGCCCCAGACCAACGAGCACGTTCTGCTCGCAAAGCAGGTTAACGTTCCCCGTATCGTCGTGTTCCTGAACAAGTGCGATATGGTCGACGATCCCGAGATGCTCGATCTCGTCGAGATGGAGGTTCGCGATCTGTTGTCTAAGTACGATTTCGACGCAGACTGCCCGATCATCCGTGGTTCTGCGCTGGGCGGTCTGAACGGCGAGGCTCAGTGGGAGGACAAGATCATGGAGCTGATGGATTCTGTCGACGCTTACATCCAGATTCCTCCTCGTGACAACGAGAAGCCCTTCCTGATGCCTGTCGAGGACGTATTCTCGATCACGGGTCGTGGTACGGTTCTTACCGGCCGTATCGAGACCGGTATCATCAAGGTCGGCGATCCCGTCGAGATCATCGGTTTGGAGGAGAAGATCCTTACCTCTACCTGCACGGGCGTGGAGATGTTCCGCAAGCTGCTCGATGAGGGTGAGGCCGGCGATAACGTAGGTCTGCTGATGCGTGGTATCGACAAGAAGGAGGTTAAGCGCGGTATGGTCGTTGCCAAGCCGGGTTCGATCACTCCCCACACGAAGTTCTCGGCCGAGGTCTATATCCTGAAAAAGGAGGAGGGTGGCCGTCACACTCCGTTCCACAACAAGTATCGTCCCCAGTTCTATCTGCGTACGATGGACGTAACCGGTGAGGTTGCTCTTCCCGAGGGCGTAGATATGGTCATGCCGGGCGACCACGTGACGATTACCGTTACGCTGATCTATCCTGTTGCCTTGAACGAGGGTCTTCGCTTCGCAATCCGCGAGGGTGGCCGTACGGTAGGTGCAGGTCAGGTATTGAAGGTTATCGAATAATTTTCGATAATCGCAGGGACGGATGCGTCCGTCCCTTTTATAGGAGCATAGTTCAAGGGTAGAATAGCGGTCTCCAAAACCGTTGATGGGAGTTCGAATCTCTCTGCTCCTGCCAATTCAGAAGAGAGGATTATGTTTAAGTACGTAAAAAATTCATACAACGAGCTGGTCAACAAGGTAACTTGGCCGACGTTCTCGCAGTTGCAGAACTCGACGATCGTCGTCATGGTAGCCTCGGTGATCTTCGCCTTGATTGTGTTGGCGATGGATATCACTTTCGAGAGTGTTATGAACGCCATCTATAATCTGTTGGGTTAGTTGAAACGTTTGAGTGATGAGTGAGATTAACAAACAATGGTATGTCGTTCGGGCTATCGGTGGTAAAGAGAAGAAGGTCAAGGAGTATATAGAGACCGAAATCCGTCATAGCCATTTGGAGGATTATATCTCGCAAGTACTTATTCCGACCGAAAAGGTCTACACGATCCGTAACGGAAAGAAAGTATCTAAGGAGAAGGTTTCGTATCCGGGCTACGTCCTGATCGAAGCCGCATTCGTAGGTCAGATACCGATTATCATTCGCAATATTCCTAATGTGCTCGGCTTTCTTGGCGATACCAAGGAGGACAGCCGCAAGATGAATCCGACGCCTCTTCGTCCACAGGAGGTAAGCCGTATTCTGGGGCGTGTCGACGAGTTGAGCCAAATGGACGAGGAGAACGAGGTTCCGTTCTTCGTCGGCGAGACCGTCAAAGTTACGGACGGTCCGTTCTCAAGCTTCCAAGGTACCATTGAGAGTGTCGACAACGAGCATCGTAAGCTCACTGTATCTGTGAAGATATTCGGCCGCAAGACTCCTATGGAGTTGAGCTTTACACAAGTTGAAAAAGAATAATTAACCAAGGAAAATTATGGCAAAAGAGGTTGCTGCATTTATTAAATTGCAGATCAAAGGTGGTGCTGCCAATCCTTCACCTCCGGTAGGTCCGGCATTGGGTTCAAAGGGAGTCAACATAATGGACTTCTGCAAGCAGTTCAATGCCCGTACACAGGACAAGGCGGGAAAGGTTCTTCCGGTCATCATTACTGTTTACAGCGATAAGTCGTTCGACTTTATTGTTAAACAGCCGCCCGTAGCCATACAGCTCAAGGAAGCAGCCAAGATCAAGAGCGGTTCGGCTCAGCCCAACCGTGACAAGGTCGGCTCGGTAACATGGGATCAGATCAAGGAGATCGCAGAGGGCAAGATGCCCGACATGAACTGCTTCACTGTCGAAGCTGCTATGCGTATGGTCGCCGGTACTGCTCGCAGTATGGGTATCAACGTAGTTGGTGAATTTCCTAACATGTAACGAAAATTACAAGAATGAGTAAGTTGACAAAAAATCAAAAGGTCGCCTATTCGAAGGTTGAGCCCGACAAGGTCTACAAGCTTTCTGAGGCAGCAGCTCTTCTAAAGGAAATTACCTTTACGAAATTCGATGCCTCGGTAGATATAGACGTACGTCTGGGCGTAGACCCGCGTAAGGCCAATCAGATGGTCCGCGGCGTAGTTACTCTTCCTCACGGTACCGGTAAGACGGTCCGCGTTCTGGTTTTGTGTACTCCCGAGAAGGAGGCCGAGGCCAAGGCCGCAGGAGCCGACTACGTAGGTCTGGACGAGTATGTCGAGAAGATCAAGGGCGGTTGGACGGATGTCGACGTCATCATCACTACCCCCAACGTAATGGGCAAGGTGGGTGCCCTGGGCCGTATTCTCGGTCCTCGCGGCCTGATGCCTAACCCCAAGACGGGTACCGTGACGATGGACGTTGCCAAGGCCGTTCAGGACGTCAAGGCGGGTAAGATCGACTTCAAGGTCGACAAGTACGGTATCGTCCACACTTCGGTGGGTAAGATATCGTTCTCGCCCGAGCAGATCGCAGACAATGCCAAGGAGGTTCTGGGCATGATTATCAAGCTCAAACCGTCGGCTGCCAAAGGTGCGTATGTGAAGAGTATCTATCTCTCGACGACTATGAGTCCCGGTGTACAGATAGATCCGAAATCAGTAGAAACGAAATAAGGGAGGATAAACAATGACCAAGCAAGAAAAGTCGGCCGTTATCGACGGTCTTACCGAACAGCTCAACCAATACCCTCATTTCTATCTGGCCGATATCGAAGCGCTCAACGCCGAGCAGACCGCTGCGTTGCGCCGCAAATGTTTCGAGAGCAACATCAAGCTGGTGGTAGTGAAGAACACGCTGCTTACCAAGGCTCTGGAAAATGTGGATAAGGCTGATGCTGAACTGGTACACGTACTCAAAGGCTCGACATCGATAATGTTCGCAGAGACGGGCAAGGCTCCCGCGCAGCTCATCAAGGAGTTCCGCAAGAGCAATGACAAGCCCGTTCTGAAAGCTGCCGTTGTCGAGGGTTGCCTCTACATTGGCGACAACCAACTCGACACGCTTTGCAACATCAAGAGCCGCGAGGAGCTCATCGGAGATATCGTCGCTCTGCTGCAATCGCCTGCGAAGAATGTCATATCTGCTCTGCAATCGAATGCAGGTCAGAAGATTGCGGGACTGGTAAAGAGTCTCGAAGAGAGAAACAATTAACAAGCAAACAAAAACAAAATTTAATAAAATTACACAACTATGGCAGATGTAAAGAAATTAGCAGAAGAATTGGTAAATTTGACTGTTAAGGAAGTTAACGAATTGGCTACTATCCTCAAAGAGGAGTATGGTATCGAGCCTGCTGCTGCAGCTGTTGCAGTTGCAGCTCCCGCAGCTGGCGCCGGCGAGGCTGCTGCTGCTGAGAAGACCTCTTTCGATGTGATCTTGAAGAGCGCCGGTCAGGCTAAGCTCCAAGTCATCAAGGTCGTTAAGGAGGTTGCCGGTCTTTCGTTGGGCGATGCCAAGGCATTGGTCGACGGTGCACCTAAGGCCGTTAAGGAGGGTATCTCTAAGGAGGAGGCCGAGTCTATCAAGGGCCAACTCGAAGAGGCTGGTGCAGAAGTTGAGCTTAAATAGTCCTGCGACTGTTAAGTTCCGGACAACTCAGGTGTAGGGCTTACGTATAAGTAAGCTCTATGCCTTTTGTGGTCTAATATTCGGGAGTGCCGTGTTGAGCTGTGCCCGAATGTTGGAATATAGGATGCTCTCCAAGTGTAATGCGTTTACACCGAGGGCATTGGCGGGATAAAGTAATACCCGTTGCAGAAGACTTCGAGTCTTGCGAGTATTTTGCTTCAACTAAATTTTGGATTAAGAATGTCCACGACACAACAACAACAACGCATAAGCTTTTCGACCGTAAAGAACAGAGTTCCCTATCCTGATCTTTTGGAGATACAGCTTAAATCATTCCGAGACTTTTTCCAGCTTGACACCACGGCGGAGAACCGCAAGAACGAGGGCCTTTACAGGGTGTTCAACGAAAATTTCCCGATCACGGATACCAGAAACAACTTCGTTCTGGAATTTATAGACTACTATATCGACCAACCTCGTTACACGATCGAGGAGTGTTTGGAGAGAGGTCTGACATATAGCGTTCCCCTCAAAGCAAAACTTAAACTCTACTGCACCGACACCGAGCACGAGGACTTCGACGAGGTCGTTCAGGACGTATATTTCGGTCTGATCCCGTATATGACCGAGCGCGGTACGTTCATCTTCAACGGTGCGGAGCGAGTCGTGGTATCGCAGTTGCACCGCTCGCCGGGCGTATTCTTCGGCCAGAGCATGCACACCAACGGTACGAAGCTCTATTCGGCGCGTATCATCCCGTTCAAAGGTTCGTGGATAGAGTTCGCAACGGACATCAACAACGTCATGTATGCCTACATCGACCGTAAGAAGAAGCTGCCCGTAACGACTCTGCTGAGAGCGATCGGTTACGAAACCGACCAACAGATATTGGAGATCTTCGATCTGGCCGACGAGGTAAAGGTCACCAAAACAAATCTTAAAAAGGCCGTCGGCCGCAAGCTCGCTGCGCGTGTTCTGTCGACATGGGTCGAGGACTTCGTCGACGAGGATACGGGCGAGGTCGTCTCGATCGAGCGTAACAACGTCATAGTCGACCGCGAAGTCGAGCTTTCGGAGGAACATATCGACCAGATAATCGAGTCGGGTGCCAAGACGATTCTGCTGCATAACGAGAATCCGTCGGGCATCGACTTCTCTATAATATACAATACGTTGCAGAAAGACCCGTGCAACTCCGAAAAGGAGGCCGTGGTATATATTTACAGGCAGTTGCGCGCCTCGGAGCCGCCCGATGAGGCTACGGCTCGCGACGTGATCGAAAAGCTGTTCTTCTCGGACAAGCGTTACGATCTGGGCGACGTGGGTCGTTTCCGCATCAACAAGAAGCTGGATCTGGATATCGATCCGGCAATACGTACGCTCACGCGCGAGGACATAATCGAGATCATCAAATACCTGATCCAGCTTATCAACTCTAAGGCCGACGTAGACGATATCGACCACTTGTCGAACCGCCGCGTAAGAACGGTCGGCGAGCAGCTGGCAAACCAGTTCTCGGTGGGTCTGGTGCGTATCGCACGTACCATTCGCGAGCGTATGAACGTCCGCGACAACGAGGTCTTCACACCCGAGGACCTTATCAATGCCAAGACTCTGGCCAGCGTCGTAAATTCGTTCTTCGGCACCAGCCAGCTGTCGCAGTTCATGGACCAGATCAACCCGCTTGCCGAAATCACGCACAAGCGTCGTCTGTCGGCACTCGGTCCCGGCGGTCTGTCGCGCGACCGCGCAGGCTTCGAGGTGCGAGACGTGCACTATACGCACTATGGACGCCTCTGCCCGATCGAGTCGCCCGAGGGCCCGAACATCGGTCTTATATCGTCGCTCTGCGTCTTTGCCAAGATCTCGGACATGGGATTCATCGAGACTCCCTACCGCAAGGTCGAGCAGGGCAAGGTCGATCTTGACAATGCCGACATCCGCTACTACTCGGCCGAAGAGGAGGAGGGACAGGTCGTCGCGCAGTCCAACGAGCCTATCGACGACGAGGGACACTTCATGCGTCCCGAGCGTATCAAGGCGCGTCAGGGTGCCGACTTCCCCGTCGTCCGCGCCGAGGAGGTGTCGTTGATGGACGTGGCTCCCAACCAGATCGCCTCGATCGCCGCGAGCCTTATCCCCTTCTTGGAGCACGACGATGCCAACCGTGCGCTTATGGGTTCGAACATGATGCGTCAGGCCGTGCCTCTGGTAAGATGCGAGGCGCCGATCGTCGGCACCGGCATCGAGAAGGACATGATTACCGACAGCCGCATACAGATCGTCGCCGAGGGCGACGGCGAGGTCGTCTTCGCCGATGCCACCGAGATCCGCGTGCGTTACGAGCGCTCGCAGGACGAGGTCATCAGCTCGTTCCTGCCCGAGGTAACCACCTACACGCTGCCGCGCTACCGTCGTACAAACCAGAATACGACCGTCACGCTGCGTCCCGTCGTACTTACGGGCGACCATGTGGTCAAGGGGCAGATCCTTACCGAGGGCTATTCGACCGAAAAGGGCGAGTTGGCTTTGGGACGCAACCTGAAAGTGGCGTTCATGCCCTGGAAGGGATACAACTTCGAGGATGCCATCGTTATCTCGGAGCGTATCCAGCGCGAGGACATATTCACGTCGGTGCATGTCGACGAATATATAATGGAGGTGCGCGACACCAAGCGCGGTGTCGAGGAGCTTACTTCGGATATCCCCAACGTCAGCGAGGAGGCCACCAAGGATCTCGACGCCAACGGTATCATCCGTGTGGGCGCCAACGTCCACCCGGGCGACATCCTCATCGGTAAGATCACGCCGAAAGGCGAGAGCGACCCCTCTCCGGAGGAGAAGCTGCTGCGCGCTATCTTCGGAGACAAGGCCGGCGACGTGAAGGACGCTTCGTTGAAGGCGCAGCCGTCGCTGCACGGCGTTGTGATCGACACGAAGCTGTACAGCCACGCGCAGAAGGAGGGCAAGCGCAACCGCAATGCCGAGAAGTTGCAGATGGAGAAGTTCGACGCCGAGTACGCCGAGAAGATCGCCGATCTGACGAAGATACTGGTCGACAAGCTCTGGACGCTGCTCGAAGGCAAGGTAACCACCGGCGTTTACGACTACTACAATGTCGAGCTCTACGCCGCCGGCACGAAGTTCACGCGCCGCATGTTGGAGGATATCGCCTCGACGAGCTTCGACAGCAAGACGGGCGTGGCAAACGGCTATATGAACCTCGGTCAGTGCAAGTGGACGGGCGACGAGCATATCGATTCGTTGATTATCAAGACGGTAAACAACTACACGATCGAGTGCAAGAAGGTCGCCGCTGCGGTCAACCGCGAGAAATACAACCTTACCAACGGCGACGAGATCCCGACTTCGGGCGTCATCCAGATGGCCAAGGTCTACATCGCCAAGAAGCGTAAGTTGAAGGTGGGCGACAAGATGGCCGGCCGTCACGGTAACAAGGGTATCGTGGCCAAGATCGTGCGTGACGAGGACATGCCGTTCCTCGAAGACGGTACGATCGTCGACATCTGTCTTAACCCGCTGGGTGTGCCTTCGCGAATGAACCTCGGTCAGATATACGAGACCGTTCTGGGCTGGGCCGGCCGCGAGCTGGGCTTGAAGTTCGCCACGCCTATCTTCGACGGTGCGTCGTTGGAGCAGATCAACGAGTATACGGCCAAGGCGGGCGTACCACGCAGCGGTCGTACATACCTCTACGACGGCGGCACGGGCGAGCGTTTCGACCAGCCGGCTACCGTCGGTGTCATCTATATGTTGAAACTGGGTCACATGATCGACGACAAGATGCACGCCCGTTCGATCGGCCCCTACTCACTCATCACGCAGCAGCCGCTCGGCGGTAAGGCGCAGTTCGGCGGTCAGCGTTTCGGTGAGATGGAGGTTTGGGCATTGGAGGGCTTCGGCGCCGCCAACATCTTGCAGGAGATTCTGACCATAAAGTCGGACGACGTGGTGGGCCGTGCCAAGGCATACGAGGCTATCGTCAAGGGCGACAACCTGCCCAAGCCGGGTGTTCCGGAGGCGATGAACGTGCTGCTGCACGAGTTGCGCGGTCTGGCTCTGTCGGTCAAGCTCGAATAGTTGTCATGTAGGTTATAATCTGGATTCAAAAACGAAGAGACATTATGTCAATCATAAGAGATAATAAACAAGCAAGCGCTTACAGCCGCATTTCGATCGGTCTGGCATCCCCCGAGGAGATCCGTGCCCAGTCGAGCGGCGAGGTGCTTAAACCCGAAACCATAAACTACCGTACCTACAAGCCCGAGCGCGACGGTCTGTTCTGCGAGCGCATATTCGGTCCGGTGAAGGACTACGAGTGCCACTGCGGAAAGTACAAGCGTATCCGTTACAAGGGTATCGTCTGCGACCGCTGCGGTGTCGAGGTTACCGAGAAGAAGGTGCGCCGCGAGCGCATGGGACATATCTCGCTGGTGGTGCCGGTAGTACATATATGGTATTTCCGTTCGCTGCCTTCGAAGATAGGTTACCTGCTGGGCATACCCTCTAAGAAGCTCGAAGCGATCGTCTATTACGAGCGTTACGTGGTGGTCAATCCCGGTGCTGCGGCCGAGCAGGGCGTCGAGCGTTTGCAGACGCTGGCCGAGAAGGAGTATCTCGATATTCTGGCCGCTCTGCCCAAGGGCAACCAGTCGCTCGACGACAGCGATCCCGACAAGTTCGTAGCCATGATGGGCGGCGAGGCCATACTCACGCTGTTGAAGCAGGTCGACCTCGACTCGATGTCATATGCCCTGCGCGACAAGGCTTCGAAAGAGTCGTCGCAGCAGCGTAAGAGCGAGGCGTTGAAGTGCCTGAACGTCATCGAGTCGTTCCGCGCCTCTAACGGCAAGAACAAACCCGAGTGGATGGTGCTGACCGATATTCCGGTCATCCCGCCCGAGCTGCGCCCGCTGGTGCCGCTGGACGGCGGCCGTTTCGCGACGTCGGATCTTAACGACCTCTACCGTCGCGTCATCATCCGCAACAACCGCTTGAAGCGTCTTATCGAGATCAAGGCTCCCGAAGTCATCCTGCGCAACGAGAAGCGTATGTTGCAGGAGGCTGTCGACTCGCTGTTCGACAACTCGCGCAAGAGCAATGCCGTCAAGAACGAGTCCAACCGTCCGTTGAAGTCGCTCTCGGACTCGCTCAAAGGTAAGCAGGGACGTTTCCGCCAGAACCTTCTGGGTAAGCGTGTCGACTACTCGGCGCGTTCGGTCATCGTCGTAGGTCCCGAGTTGAAGATGCACGAGATGGGTATCCCGAAGGATATGGCGGCCGAGCTCTACAAGCCGTTCGTCATACGTAAGCTCATCGAGCGCGGTATCGTCAAGACGGTCAAGTCGGCCAAGAAGATCATCGACCGCAAGGACCCCGTCATCTGGGGCATATTGGAGAATGTCATCAAGGGTCATCCGGTACTTATGAACCGTGCCCCGACCCTTCACCGTCTGGGTATTCAGGCTTTCCAGCCCAAGCTGATCGAGGGTAAGGCAATGCAGCTCCACCCGCTGGCATGTACGGCGTTCAACGCCGACTTCGACGGCGACCAGATGGCCGTGCACTTGCCGCTGGGCAATGCCGCCATATTGGAGGCTCAGCTGCTTATGCTCGGTTCGCACAACGTCCTCAACCCCGCCAACGGTGCGCCTATTACCGTGCCGTCGCAGGATATGGTCCTCGGTCTGTACTATATTACCAAGCCGCGTCCCGGAGTCAAGGGCACAGGTCATGTGTTCTACGGCCCCGAGGAGGCGATCATCGCCTACAACGAGAAGCGTGCCGACCTGCATGCCGTCGTTAAGTGCATGGTGCGCGATCTGGACGAGAACGGACAGCCCGTACAGGTGTTGAAGGAGACTACTATCGGCCGTATCCTCTTCAATCAGGTCGTACCCGAGGAGGTGGGATATATCAACGAGGTGCTTACGAAGCGCTCGCTGCGCGACATCATCGCCGTGGTCATGAAGAAGGCCGGTGCCGACAAGGTGGCCGCGTTCCTCGACGATATCAAGAACATGGGTTACCGCATGGCATTCCAGGGCGGTCTGTCGTTCAACCTCGATGCTGTGGTCATCCCCGGGGAGAAGCAGAAGCTCATCGACGAGGGCTATGCCTCGGCCGATGCCGTGATAGGCGACTACAACATGGGTCTTATCACTAACAACGAGCGTTATAACCAGATAGTCGATATCTGGACGAATATCAATAACAAGCTGACCAACTCGGTTATCACGACCCTGAAAAGCGATCAGGACGGCTTCAACCCCGTATACATGATGCTCGACTCGGGCGCCCGCGGTTCTAAGGAGCAGATTCGTCAGCTCTCGGGTATGCGTGGTCTTATGGCCAAGCCGCAGAAATCGGGTGTCGAGGGCGGTCAGCAGGTCATCGAGAACCCGATCCTCTCGAATTTCAAGGAGGGCCTTTCGGTGTTGGAGTACTTCATCTCTACCCACGGTGCCCGTAAGGGTCTGGCCGATACCGCCTTGAAGACGGCCGATGCCGGTTACCTGACTCGTCGTCTGGTGGACGTCGCGCAGGACGTCATCATCAACGAGGAGGATTGCGGCACGCTGCGCGGTCTGACGGCTACGGCTATCAAGCGCAACGAGGATGTCGTGCAGACGCTTTACGACCGCATTCTGGGTCGCACGGCTCTGAACGACGTGATCCACCCCATCACCAACGAGGTGCTGTGCAAGGCCGGCGAGGAGATTACCGAGGATATAGCCGAGGCTATCGAGAAGTCGCCGTTGGAGTCTGTCGAGATCCGTTCGGTGCTCACGTGCGAGGCGCGTCACGGCGTCTGCGCGAAGTGCTACGGCCGCAATCTCGCTACGGCGCGCATGGTGCAGAAGGGCGAGGTCGTCGGCGTCATCGCGGCGCAGTCGATCGGCGAGCCGGGTACGCAGCTTACCCTGCGAACGTTCCACGTCGGTGGTGTTGCCGGCGGTTCGGCCGTCGAGACCAATGTCGTCTCGAAGTACGAGGGTCGTTTGGAGATCGACGAGCTGCGCACTATCAAGGGCAAGAACGCACAGGGCGAGGCTATCGATATCGTCATGTCGCGACAGTCGGAGTTCCGCATCGTCGACCCCAAGACCGATATCGTCCTCTATACGCATAACCTGCCCTACGGCGCTACGCTGTTCGTCAAGGACGGCGCCGAGGTCAAGAAGGGCGACATGATCTGCGAGTGGGACCCCTACAATGCCGTTATCATCGCCGAGAGCGAGGGACGTATCGTCTACGAGAGCGTCATCGAGGGTGTCACGTACCGCGAGGAGCGCGACGAGCAGACGGGTCTGGCCGAGCGGGTCGTCGTCGAGTCGAAAGACAAGACGAAGAACCCCGTCATCAAGATCGTCGACAAGAGCGGCATCGAGGTCAAGGCATACAACCTTCCCGTGGGCGCCCATATCATGGTCAAGGACAACGCCAAGATACACGGCGGCGATATCCTTATCAAGATCCCGCGTGCCGTGGGTAAGACCGGCGGCGATATCACCGGTGGTCTGCCGCGCGTTACCGAGCTGTTCGAGGCCCGCAACCCGTCTAACCCGGCTATCGTTTCGGAGATCGACGGCGAGGTATCGTTCGGCAAGATCAAGCGCGGTAACCGCGAGATCATCATCACATCCAAGGACGGCGACGTGAAGCGCTATCTGGTGCCGCTGTCGCGTCAGATCATCGTTCAGGAGAACGACTACGTGCGTGCCGGCATGGCTCTGTCGGACGGTGCGATCACTCCGAGCGACATCCTGCGCATCCTCGGTCCGACGAAGGTACAGGAGTATATCGTCAACGAGGTGCAGGAGGTATACCGTATGCAGGGTGTGAAGATCAACGACAAGCACTTCGAGGTCATAGTACGTCAGATGATGTCGAAGGTGCAGATCGAGGATCCGGGCGATACGCGATTCTTCGAGGATCAGGTGGTCGACAAGTGGGACTTCATGGATGTCAACGACGAGCTTTACGACAAGGTCGTCGTGACGTCGGCAGGCGATTCGACGAACGTGCAGGCCGGCCAGATCATCTCGATGCGCAAGCTGCGCGACGAGAACTCGGCTCTCAAACGCCGCGACATGGCTCCTGTCGAGACTCGTCCTATCGTGCCGGCTACATCGAATCAGGTGTTGCAGGGTATCACGCGTGCCGCGTTGCAGACGTCGAGCTTCATCTCGGCCGCATCGTTCCAGGAGACTACGAAGGTGCTCAACGAGGCTGCCATTCAGGCCAAGACCGACCCCTTGGAGAACCTCAAAGAGAACGTCATCTGCGGTCATCTCATCCCCGGCGGTACCGGTCTTCGCGACTACGACGATCTGGTCGTCGGCCTGAAAGCCGACATGCCGGCTCTGTAACGGTTCCGATCAAGGCGGCTTAGGCCGTCATCAGATAACAATGGCTGCCCGACAAGTATCGGGCAGCCATTGTTTTTGCCCATGATGTCGGTAGACTATATCATCTCCCGTATTCGCGGACAGCGGACAGCACCGGACTGAATGTCTTTGGCCGGTAGCGGATCGGGCAGTGGGGCGCTCGCAAGGTTCGTGTCGGAGCGTCCGTCCGGCGCTGCGGCGATGATATGATCTGCGGCTACACATGCGTAATTCCGTACGGATATACTGCCGGAATAGAAAACATCCCCGCCCGGGATGTTCGGGCGGGGATGATATAGTTGCAGCGGTTGCCGTGCGGCAGCCAGCGCGGCGGCTTGCGCTGTCAGTTGACGCGATAGGCGTTGCGCACACCCTTGATGCGGCGCACGGCGTGCAGCAGCATGTCGACGATGCCCGTGCCCGGCACCTCGACCGTAATCGAGCCCGAGGCCGAGCCGTCGCTGCGCGACGAGAACGACATGGTGCGTATGTTGAGTTTCAGATCGCGGCTTACGACCTCGGTTATGGTATTGGCCAGACCGGGGGTATCCTGCGCCGTGACGGCTATCGTCACGCGGAACGAGCCCGAGGCCTCGTCGCGCCAGCGTGCCGGCATTACACGGTAGGGGTAGCGCTCTTTAAGGCGCGCGGCGTTGGGGCAGTCCGAGCGGTGGATAGTGATGCCCGAGCTGATCGTCACGAAGCCGAATATGTCGTCGCCCTTGATCGGGTTGCAGCACTTGGCCAGCTTATACTCGATGCTGCCTATGCGGTCGTCGATTATCAGTGCGTCGCTCGACCGCTCGACCGCTCGTGCGGCATTGCTCTGTGCGCGACGCTCCTCGGCTTCGGCCGCCGCGGCACGCCGCTGTTCGGCCTCCTCGCCCGAGAGCCAGCGCGAGAGGATATCCTTGACCTGCGATATCTCGATCTTCTGCGTGGCGATCATCATATATACCTCGGTGCCGCGCCGTATCTTGAAGTATTTGCCCAGATAGGCAACGGCCTCGTCGATCGTGGTGGAGAGCTTCCAGTTCTTGATCTTGCGTTCCAGCTCCTCGCGCCCCATGCGCGCCTGCTTCATCTGCTCCTCGCGCAGGTAGGCGCGTATCTTGGTGCGTGCCTTCGACGTGACGCATATGTTGAGCCAGTCGGCCTTCGGCGTCTGGTCCTTGCGTGTGAGCACTTCGCAGATGTCGCCGTTGCGGAGCGTCTCCTTGATCGGCACGGCGCGGTTGTTTATCTTGCCGCCGACGCATATCGAGCCCAGCGAGGTGTGTATGTCGAAAGCGAAGTCGAGTACAGTCGCCCCCTCGGGCAGCTTGCGTATGTCGCCGTTGGGCGTAAAGACGAATATCTCGCCCGACGAGGGTTTGGCGTCGAAGCGCTTGGCCAGCGAGTGGGTCGTATCTTCGAGCATCTCGCGCAGCCGTCCCAGCCACTCGTCGGCACCCATGCCGCCCTGCTTGACACCCTTGTACCGCCAGTGCGCCGCGATGCCGCGCTCGGCCACCTCGTCCATGCGCTCGGTGCGTATCTGTATCTCCACCCAGCGGCCGTGGCCGTCGGTAACGGTGGTGTGCAGCGACTCGTATCCGTTGGATTTAGGTATCGTGATCCAGTCGCGCATACGGTCGGGGTTGGGCGTGTAGATGCTGCCTATGTGGGAGTAGACTGTCCAGCAGAGCGTCTTTTCGCGCTCGGGCTCGCAGTCGATGATGATGCGCAGTGCGAAGATATCGTACACGCCCTCGAAAGGCACGTTCTGCTTGCGCATCTTCTGGAATATCGAAAAGACCGACTTGGTGCGGCTCTTGACGTGATACTTTATGCCGTCGGCGTCGAGGCGTTCGAGCACCGGCGCGATGAATTTGGCGATGAAGGTGCGACGCTCGCTCTCGGTCTCCTCCAACTTGCCGACTATATGACGGTAGGATTCGGGTTCGAGATACTTCAACGACAAGTCTTCCAGCTCGCTCTTGATGTTGTACAGTCCCAGCTTGTGGGCTATCTGAGCATATAGGTTGAGACTCTCCCAGCTCTTCTTGCGGCGCTTCTGCGGCGGGAACATGTCGAGCGAGCGCATCACGTCGAGTCTGTCGGCCAGCTTGATGAGTATCACGCGCGGGTCCTCGGAGTAGGATACGATCATATCGCGGAAGTCCGACGCCTGCTCCTTGGCCACTTTGAGCTTTATGTCCGATATCTTGCACAGTCCTACGATGATGCCCAGCACCTCGTCGCCCCACTGGCGGCGTATCGTCTCCGACAGCTCGCCCACCTTGTCGGGCTGCTCGCGGTTGGTTATGCGCATCACGTCGTGGAGGATCGATGCTATTGTCGAGTTGCGCCCCAGACCGATCTCCTCGGCCACGATGCGTGCCACGCCTACGTCGTGGTTCATCATCGGCGTGCCGTCGTATCGTGTATATGGCTGCATCTTCTCGCCGGCGAATGCCAGCGCACTGTCTACCATTTGTTGCGTGCGCTCGGAAAACTGCGACGCGATCATTCGTCTGAACTCTGCATATCTCTCCATGTCTCTCTCTCTGTAAGTTCTTTTAATCAACGCTCCCCGCCGTCGGGATATTGTTCTGCTGCGGCGTTTTTCCTTATGATATACAGCGGTTCGCACCCCACGGCATATAGCTGCCTCTCGTCGCTGCCGAGCGAGGCGGCATAGTCCGTCTGTTCGACCTCGAAGCCCGCTTCGCGCAGTCTGTCGGCATAGTCGCGGCCGTATATGCGCTTGTGGTCGTACTGCCCGAAGAGCCGCGTGCGCTCGGCGGGGTCGGTTACCGTCGGATCCTCGAACGTCGCGGCACGCTCCCGGTCTACCGGCGTGAGCACGACGCCCCAGCCTCCGGGACGCATTATGCGGTACAGCTCGCGCATCGCGAGCCTGTCATCGTCGACATGCTCCAAAAGGTGGTTGCATATTACCGCGTCGAAACTCTCGTCGGGCAGCGGTATCTGCTGCACGTCGAAGTGCATGTCGGCCAGCGGCGAACAGAGATCGGCCGTCGTATAGCGGTCGGTCGAGCGGTAGAGCCGCCTGAGACGTTTCATCAGCGACACCTCGGGCGCGATGTGCAGCAGGCGCGGCCGCTCGTCGAACAGATCGCTCTGCCGTTGCA
This sequence comes from Bacteroidales bacterium, assembly GCA_910574205.1. Classification (GTDB taxonomy): domain Bacteria; phylum Bacteroidota; class Bacteroidia; order Bacteroidales; family Rikenellaceae; genus Alistipes. Next base: position 305,933 of record CAJSYJ010000003.1, on the reverse strand, counting down.
GCCACAGCCACAGCAGCCTGTGGCGCTCCAATGCCAGACAGTTGGGGCAGAGCGCATCCTCGCGCGAGACGACATAGCCGTATGGCAGAAACCTCCGCCGTCTGGCACCGCACACTGGACACTCCCTGCCGCGGCCTATGTAGAACAGCCCCAACAGCGGCACGCCCCACGATGCCGCGCGTTGCAGCACGCTGCGCGGAAAGGCGTTGAGTATCCAGCGTATCAGTCGTTTCATTGCTCCTGCGGTGTGTTGTCGGCGATTATGCGGTCGAGCTGCTCCTCGACGCCCCGCAGCCGTTCGCGGCAGAAGGCTATGAGTCGGGTCGCACGCTCGACCTCGGCGGTCATATCGTCTACCGACATCCGCTCGTCGCGAAAGCGCGCCAGCACGGCGTCTATCGCCTCTGCCGCCTCGTCGTATGTCATTCGCTGCACTTTCTTTGCCATGATATATGTCTTTGTAACTATGCAAATATACTAATCCGATTCCGATTTGCCGAGCCTTTATCGATGTTTCGCCTCCACGACCTCGGCCGTCGCCCGCCCCTCGGCGAATGTTATGTCGACCATGCTGCCCGGTCTGAGCTCTCCTGCCGCCACTACGGCGTGCGAGCCTGCACGCACCACGGCGAAGCCCAGACGCAGGATGTTCTCTACCTTGCGGCTGTCTGCGATCTGCTGTGCGGCATCGAGCCGTCTGCGCTGCGCCTCGACCAGATGCCGCGCCTGCCGGTAAAGATCGGCGGTGCGCATGTCGAGCCTCGCCGACTCGCCGACGATGTTCCTTATGATCGAGCGTTGCAGCTCGGCTGCGGCGCGCTCGACGGCGCCCTTGTGCTCGTTCAGCATCTCGGCTGCGGCCGACCGCAGCTCGCGAGCCGCGCCTGCGAGCCGTTCCTCCTCTGCGGCCATGCGCTCGCCGAGCCATACGGCGACCGCCGTAGGCGTCTTCAACGATGTGTGGGCTACCATGTCCACTATGCTTACATCCTTGTCGTGACCTATGCCGGTTATGACCGGCAGCGGGAACTGCGCCGTGTGCGAGGCTATGCGGTAGGAGTCGAATACCGAAAGGTCGCTGGTCGAGCCGCCGCCGCGTATTATCACGACAGCGTCGAACTCCTCTTCGCGTGCGGCGACCGCTTCGAGCGAGGCCACGATCGAATCCTCGGCCGCAGCGCCCTGCATCACCGAGTCGAACAGCGTCGCATGGAGGGCATAGCCGCAGCTGCCTATCTCGCGCATGAAGTCGCGGTAGCCGGCCGCAGTGGCGCTCGATACGACCGCTATGCGTGCCGTAAGACGCGGCAGCCGCAGCTCGCGGTTCATGTCCCATACCCCGTCCTCGTGCAGGGTGCGTATGGTCTGCTGCCTGCGCCGCTCGACATCGCCCAGAGTGTAGGAGGGGTCTATGTCGGTTATTTGCAGCGAGAAGCCGTATACTTCGTGGTATATGACCATAACCTTGGCCAGTATGCGTATGCCTGCCGCGAGTCGGGTCCCGGTCTGCGATTCGAAGTAGGAGGCAAGGCGGGTGTAGGCGCTGCGCCATATCACGGCACGCGACTCGGCGCGCGGCGTACCCTCGCCCGAGCCCTTTTCGACGAGGTTGAGATAGCAGTGTCCCGAGTAGTTGACCTTTATCTCCGATATCTCGGCACTGACCCACAACGGCAGTGCGAAGCGCTCTTCGAGCGTTGCGCGCACGATGCGTTGCAGGTCGAACAGCGTGAGGTGGTTTTCCGGGGTGGTAGCTATCATAAGGCCGCTCACAGTAATATTACGCCGCGCTCGGGAGGCAGTACGCCTCCTTCGGGCAGCAGCAGATTCAGCAGATGTTCGCTCTCGACGGCGCACCCGTCGCGCATGGCCGGCGTCCAGCGGGGCGCCCTCTCCATAGCGCGCAGCACGCGTCTGAGCAGACGTTTGTCGGTCGATAGGAGTATGTCGCCTGCGACGATGCTGCCGTCGGTGGCGACTCTGTATCGCAGCGATATCTTGGCAGCCGGCATGCGCTCGTCCCAGTCGACGCTGCCGGCGATATAGTCGGCGAAGCTGTCGCACCCCTCGGCCTCGAAGCGTGCCGGAGTGTCGTAGCGCAGGTGCACGACGATCACGCCGTTGGAGGCACGCTCCCCGTAGCGCGCGATCGTCTCCTCGTCGGCCGGCAGCGTCTCGATGCTCTCGATGTCGCTCTGCGGTATATGGTCGATGCTCTCGACGGCCTTGCCGCCCACGATATATAGGGGCGTCTGCGCCGACGAGACCGTCAGCGACATCATGGCGGACGCGAATAATATGAATAAGAATCTCATGCGTTTACAGTTTGAACTTATAACTTATGCCGATTATATGACGCAGGATCTTTTCGAGTACGTATCCTTTCAGATCGCCGCGATTGGCCTTGTAGTCGATGTCGTATTCGCGGTTGTAGTCGAAATAGTAGTATAGGTCGAGTCTGTGGCGGCGCGACAGCTTGTACTTGGCGCCTATGCCGCAGCGCACTCTGGTAACATAGTTGTCGTGCGAGAATCCCTCTTTCAGATAATTCTCCACGACGGCCGGCGCGTTGAGCGTGTTGTATAGCTCGAAGAGCAGATACGGCTTACACTTCGACTTGCGCAGGTTCCATGTCGCCGTGAGGCGCGAGCGCAGCACGACGGCCGGGTCGGCGGCCTCGTAGCGGTTTACCGAGTCGGTGCGGAACGTGGTCTGTATGCGTTCGCGCAGCGCCAGCTCGACACGTCCCACCTCGCAGGAGCCGCTCAGATTGACGTTGAGTCTGTGTCGCGGTTTGTGCCATGCGGCGGCTATGCCGTCGCGACGGTTTATCAATATGTAGTCCGCTCCGACCTTGAACCACGGGCAGACTTTGTACTGGGCGCCCAACGATGTGTGCAGGCGGTCGACGTCGGACATATCGCCCGACAGCCGCAGCTGCACGCCGGCCGAGAGCGAGAGATTCTTCACGGGCGAGGCCTCGAAGGCCGCCTCGACGCGTCCCCGAAGGTCGTTGTCGCGGACCGTCGTCGGCACCTGCGCCCGGATATCTGTGGCTGCCGCGACGAGGGCGGCCAGAAGAAGCAGTCTTTGCAGTCGTTTCATTTTACTATCGTTTTTCGGATTACAGCCTGGTTCGTTCGTTGAGTTTGGTTATGCTCTCCATCGAACATGTATCGTCGTCGGAGGGGGTATAGTACACTTTCAGAAAGGCCACGTCGCGCAGAAAGTCGACATTGCCCACCTCCACACGCTCTACGGCGATGCCCAGACGCGCTTCGAGATCGGCGAGCAGCTCGGCGCGCCGGTGGGGCACTATCAGCTCGATACGCTCGTAGGTTACAAGTTTGATGCCCTTGCGCCGTTTCAGCAGCTTCTCTTCCAGAAGCCACAAGAGCAGAATGATCAATGCGTTGGCCATTATCAGCTCGGCATACGATATGGACAGGTTGATGCCGTTGAGCACCGCCACGACGATTATCAGAAACAGATAGGTCATCTCGCGTATCGGGATCATCTCCGTGCGGTAGCGTATTATGCCGAATATGACGAACAGCCCCAGCGCGAAGCTGGTGTCGAGGTTGACGCTCGGCATCAGAAACAGCAGCAGGAAAATCGATGTCGAGAAGAGCATGAACGTCGTCGAGTAGTCCTTGCGGCGGCTCTTGCGGTAGTAGAAGCCCGCCACGATGATCCAAGAGACGATAAGGTTGAAGGCGAAGTGCACCGCCAGTTGCAGCAGCGACGTCGCATCGAAGAGCGGCGCACCGAGAAATGTCGCCGTCGAGGTCATCTCGCCGAACTGATCGGCTATCTGCGCATCGAATGCCAAATCTTCCATATTGCGTTGTGTTTTATTGTGTTACCGATCCTCGGCCGATCCTGTGCGTAATACCTTTTCTATGCGGCGCAGCTTCGGCTTGAATCTGTTGGCCTTGACCGACCCTTCGGTCAAGACCGTACCTATGCAGTATTTGCTGACCGACAGCGGCCTGATGCCTATGCGGGACATTATGCTGCCTATGACGGAGCATTTCGTAGCATCCTGCTTCAGCTCGACGATGACCATTCCCTCGATCGATGCGCGACGGCCGCTGCGAGGATTCTCGAACCTCAGGTCGGTGTCTATGGTCACTCTCTCGCTCATCCCGGCATCGACCAGCGTCATGCGCAGAAAGCGCGTCGAGAGCGACGGGGACAGATCCTCCGGGCGATATGCGCATCGCTCGCGGCAGAATCGAGAGGCCGCCGCATCGTCCGTGAATCGTCCGAATGCCTCGCGAGGCATGGCCACGCGTTTCTTGCGCGTGCGCCCCTTGTTCGTCTTGTTCTTGATTTCGAGGAACGTGGATCCGCTTTCGACATAGGTTCGGGTGCGTATCTTCTGGCGCACGAGACGGCGGTCGTGGTGGAGCCGATACATCTCGCGCGAGGGGGTGTCGTAGTAGAGCGTATCGTAGCGGCATGCCCTCGCTCCGTCGATCTGCTGTATGCGATAACCGTTCAATGCGGCTTGTTCAAGCAGTGGCGCGAGCAACCTTTGGGGCAGTACGTACTTCGTGTCGATACGGTTCATAAGGCGTATGCCCTTCATCTGGTCGAGCGTTACCGCCGGCATCGTCCTCCACAGCGGCAGCGCGTTGAGCCTCTCGTACTCTGCGCCGTAGCCGTCGGTCGGGGATGCGTCAGTCTTGTGCGGAGTATTCATATTGCCGGTAGGAGTTGAGTATGCCGTTGGGCGAGTAGTTGTAGCGTCGGTAGAGCCGACCGCTGTCGTCGTATTCGTACTTCCTTACCTTCGACGCCTTGCCGCGGTCGTTGTATACCACCTGCCGCACCAGACGTCCCTGCTCGTAGTCGTTTACCGCACGCCACGCCAGCCTGCGGCCGTAGTCGGAGTACTCCCTCAGCTCGATTATGCGCCCCTCGACGTCGTATACGGTCACGCGGTCGATCCACCGCGTCTTGCCGTCGGGTGTGGTCTTGTACTCCGTGACCGTCGAGCGCTTGCCCTGACCGGCAGCATCGGCCGTGCCTACTGCGGCATATTCCGAATATGCCGCAGCCCGTGCCGCCGGCGCGAGTGCCGCGAGCGACAGGGCTGCGGCAAGCATCGCAAGTATCCTGCTGCCGTAAGGCTTCATGGCTACAATTCGCTCTCCTTCAAGCGCTCCGCATTCTCGGCTACGATCAGGTGGTCGATGCAGTCCTGTATGTCGCCGTCCATGAATGCCGACAGGTTGTATATCGTGTAGTTTATGCGGTGGTCGGTAATGCGCCCCTGCGGATAGTTGTAGGTGCGTATCTTGGCCGAGCGGTCGCCCGTCGAGACCATCGTCTTGCGCTTCGAGGCTATCTCGTCGAGATACTTCGAGTATTCGAGGTTGAAGATTCGCGTGCGCAGCTCCTCGAAGGCCTTGTCGGTGTTCTTCAACTGCGACTTCTGATCCTGACACTGCACGACGATGCCGGTGGGGATATGCGTCAGACGCACGGCCGAGTAGGTCGTGTTGACCGACTGCCCGCCCGGTCCCGAGGCGCAGAATATATCCTTGCGTATGTCGTTCCACGATACGTCGATGTCGAACTCCTCGGCCTCGGGCAGCACGGCAACCGATGCGGCCGACGTGTGCACGCGTCCCTGAGTCTCGGTCTGCGGCACTCGCTGCACGCGGTGTACGCCCGACTCGTATTTCAGAGTGCCGTATACGCTCTGACCGGTAACCTTCATCACGACCTCCTTGTAGCCGCCTGCGGCTCCCTCCGAGAATGACGATATTTCGTATCGCCAGCCCTTCGTCTCGATGTACTTGGTGTACATTCTCAGCAGATCGCCCGCGAATATGGCAGCCTCGTCGCCTCCGGTGCCGCCGCGGATCTCGACTATGGCGTTCTTGTCGTCCTGCGGGTCTTTGGGTATGAGCAACAGCTTGATCTGCTCCTCCATTTCTGCTATCTGGGGTTCGAGCTGCACGACCTCTTCGCGCGCTATCTCGCGGAACTCCTCGTCCTTCTCGTTGGCCAGTACGTCCTTGGCCTCGGCCAGATTGGCCAGCGCCGTGCGGTAGCGCTCCGACGTAACCACTATCGGTTCCAACTCTCTGTACTCCTTGTTGAGCTGCACGAACTGCTTGACGTCTGCTATGACCTCGGGGTCGGTCAGCTTCTGTCCGATCTCCTCGTATTTGAGCCTGAGTCCGTCCAGACGCGTCAATATCGAATTATCTGCCATTTTCTCTCTTTTTATATTTGGGTACAAATATAGCAAAAACCGAGAGCAAAAGCAAAACTCGTTTCGTTTTTGCCGGGGTGCATGATATTCGGCGAAGCCAAATTGGCAAAAACCGGAGGAGCAAAAGCAAAACTCGTTTCGTTTTTGCCGAGGTGCATGATATCCGGCATTCGTTCCGGTTGCGATTTTGCTGCGGCAGCGGATGCTTTTTTTTTGAATCTTGTAAATATAATATTTGTATTATCGGCATAAAATGCGTATATTCGCGTAGATATAAATCCTAACCTTGCCGACCATGAAAAGATCGATTCTTACATTACTGCTCTCGTCGCTGCTGTGGGTTGCATGCGACAGAGACGATACGCCGCACGAGTTCGTCGACAACCGGCTCATCGAGATCATCGACGACGGCAATACGCACACTTGGATGCGTTTGGCCAATGCTACCGGACGCCCCATGTGCATCGTCTATCTCAGACCCGGGGACGATATTCCGGAGATATGCCCCTGTCCGCCGTGGCACACGGTCGTCTGCCACGTCGCAGCCGAAGAAGAGGCGGCTCCGGCGGCGGCCTTTGCCGGCATCAAAGTATTTTACGACTCGGAAGTGATGGACGCGGGCATAAGCATGAGCTTCTCCGATTTCGGCCGGTCGACGCCCAATCCCGATCCGGGCGATGCGTCGCAGTGGACACGCAGGGAGCTGGCCGAAAGGAATGTCGTGCTGACATACGTATTCGACGCCGAGGATTACGATCTTGCCTGCCGCAAGGGCAAGCGACATTAGGTGCGCTGCGGCGGTGCGGGCGGCGGCCGATGCCTTATCGTCCGCCGAACAGATGCAGCCCTATGCCGACCGAAAGACCTACGTAGTCGCCGAAATCCATATAGCGGTTCGTAATGCGGCTAATGAGGTAGAGATCGCACGTGTTCATCTCCCAAAAGAGCGATATGTCGCGCAGCACTCCGCCGCCGCGCAGGTGGAAGCGGTAGCTCTGCCCGACGAACAGATGCGCGCGCAGCTTGGTCGAGAAGCCGTAATAGCCCTTGGGGTAGCGCGACGGCTCCCGCAGCCAGAATTCGTCGGCTATGACCGAGTTGATATACATGCCGCACGTGAGAGGCTCGACCGACAGCCGCTCGCGGCAACAGCGTATGCTCCACGGCGTGTAGCTCTGTTTGGCGGTGGTGGTGGGGTAGGTGCGGCCTATGGCCGAGGCCGGTATGAAGCCTGCGAAAAGGTCGGTCGCCCACTGTCCGCGTCGGCCGTACTCCCAGCCTATGCCTGCCGAGAACATGCCCATGCCTCCGGCGAACTGCACCGTCAGACGTGTGGGGATCAATCGGCGCCAGCCGACGTAGCTTTCGTCCCGACGCGTGTCGCGCGTCGGGCGCTCGGGTCCGGCAGCCGGGCATGACGACTCTGTCGCGGAGATATGTTCCGGCTTGGCTGCCGCCGTAACGGCATGTGCTGCGGGCGAAGCCGTCGCCGTTATGGCCGCGAGCAGCAGCACCAGACTAAAAACCGACGGTTTCGACTTCATAACCTTCGCTGTCTATCGTAAATACGTAGTATATGCGTTTGCCTATGTCGGGAACGCCGTAGTATATCGTGCCGTCGCCGAACAGATCGTCCTCGGCCAAGCGGTGGTTGTGGCCGTAGATGCAGAACCGCAGTGAGGGAAATCGACGGGCATAGTATTCGAACTCCTCGGCCGTCGTGTTGTTGAACTCCTCGGCAAAGGGAGGTATGTGCATCGCGAATACCGTTGCCCGTACGTCGGGCGAGAGCGACCGCAGCTCGGTATCGATGAAATCGAAGTCGGGTATTCCGGGGGTGTAGTCGACCTCTATGGCATTGGTGTTGAGGCATACGAACCGCGTATGGGCGGCCGTGAAGGCGAAGTCGTAGCTGCCGAATATGGTTTCGAACACGCGGTTGCCGGTACCCAGATAGTCGTGGTTGCCTATCATTACGACATATGGCACGCTCAGCCGGTCGAGTATGTCGCGCTGCATCTCAAATTCGTGCCTCAGTCCGAAATCGGAAATGTCGCCGCCATGAATCACGAAGTCGATGTCGCCGCGCGAGTTGATGCTCTCAACCGCATCGACCGTCTCGTCGAAGCGTCGCTGCGTGTCGCTCAGAAATGCGAAAACGACCGTCTCGCTATTCTCGAAACGATTCTCTATCAGATTGATGTTCTTTGTGTTTATGTCCGTCTCGCCGCGCACGTCGGTGGTGTAGGGATGATACTCGAATGCCGAGCACGACACCATACATACGGCTGTTAAGAGTGTTGCTGTCTTTTTCATATCGCTTGTTTTCGATGCGAATATAGGCTGTCGGGAGCATACGCGGTGTTTGCAAAAGATATGCAAAATGATCTGTTTGGGAACTGGCCTACCTATCAGACATAACATGCGACATGCAGGCCAAACGATGCCCGCGAGTCTTCGTCGTGAGGGTGGTAAATGGGAATCTGAAAATATTCGAAAGGTCGAAATTTATGTTGTGTATCGGAATAATCTCGCGTAAAAATACCTACCTTTGCCTCTGACTAAAATTATTTCTTACTATGAAATCATTGAAAATAGGAGATCTCGTAGCCCGCATGCCCATAGTACAGGGCGGCATGGGTGTCGGCATATCGCTTTCGCGACTGGCTTCGGCCGTGGCGGAGGAGGGCGGCATCGGCGTTATTTCGTCGGCCGGCCTGGGTGTAATATACGGCGATTATTCGAAGGATTATCGCAAGGCGAGCATATACGGCCTCAGGCAGGAGCTGCGCAAGGCTCGTGAGGCGACGCGCGGCATCGTCGGCGTCAATGTCATGGTCGCCATGTCCAACTTCGCCGACATGGTGCGCACGGCCATAGCCGAAAAGGCCGATATCATCTTCTCGGGCGCAGGCCTGCCGCTCAACCTGCCTTCGTTCCTTGCTAAGGGCGTAAAGACTAAGCTCGCCCCGATCGTATCGTCGGCGCGAGCTGCCAAAGTGTTGTGCAATAAGTGGTTCTCCGAGTACGGCTATGTGCCGGACGCTATCGTTGTCGAGGGACCCAAGGCCGGCGGACATCTTGGCTACAAGCTCGACCAGCTGGACGACGAGCGCTTCTCGCTCGATGCCGTCGTGCCGCAGGTCGCAGCCGAGGTCAGAGCCTTCGGCGAGGCGCACGATTGCGAGATACCGGTAATTGCCGGCGGCGGCATCTATACCGGCGAGGATATATACCGCATCATGGGGCTCGGCGCCGATGCCGTACAAATGGGTACGCGCTTCGTTACCACGGAGGAGTGCGATGCCGACGAGCGGTTCAAGCAGAGCTATATCGATGCCGGCCGCGACGATATCGAGATCATCGAGAGCCCGGTCGGAATGCCCGGGCGTGCCATTCGCAATTCGTTCCTCGACCGTGTAAGGCAGGGCATCAAGCGACCTAAAAATTGTCCGTTCGACTGTATCCGTACATGCGACGTCACGCACAGCCCCTACTGCATCATGCTTGCGCTCTACAATGCGTTCCGCGGCCGGCTGCAAAACGGCTATGCCTTCTGCGGCGCCAACGCTTGGCGCGCCGACCGCATCGGCACGGTGCACGAGCTTATGCGTTCGCTCTCGGACGAATACGATGCTTTCGTCGCGAAGCTGCGCTCTTTGGGTCGCAAATAGATTTCTTCGAGTGCGTCACGCCCGAGATGTCGTTTAGACCTACTCCCTCGCAGCATCCGGCATAGTATATACGCTATCAGAATATTTTGCACGTCCTACTGCAACAGCGTCTACTTATGCCGTTATACAATCCCGACCAACTCCTCCCCTCCCTCCTCGGAAGGGGGAGGGTAAAATTTGTATAACGGCGCAAGCCGTAGCAACAGCCGCCGGACTTGTAAATCCTGCGAGTAGCGTATGCACTGTGCCAGGTGTTACGAGGTGCTCTTGTATAACGGCGTCAGCCGTCACAACGTTGTAAGACCTGCGGGTAACGCATGCCCTGAATCATACACAACTTTCCTAAGCCTTACCCGGAGCGCGCATTGCGCGCGACAAAAGTCCCCCTCCTCGGAGGGGGATTAGGGGGAGGGTAAAATTTGTATAACGGCGTCAGCCGTCACAACAGCCGCCGGACTTGTAAATCCTGCGAGTAGCGTATGCACTGTGCCAGGTGTTACGAGGAGCTCTTCTATAACGGCGCAAGCCGTAGCAACAGCCGCCGGACTTGTAAATCCTGCGAGTAGCGTATGCACTGTGCCAGGTGTTACGAGGAGCTCTTCTATAACGGCGTAAGCCGTAGTAACAGCTGCCGGACTTGCAAAACCTTCGGGTAGCGTATGCACTGTGCCAGGTGTTACGAGGAGCTCTTCTATAACGGCGCAAGCCGTAGCAATAGCCGCCGGACTTGCAAATCCTGTGAGTAGCGTATGCACTGTGCCAGGTGCTACGAGGTGCTCTTCTATAACGGCGTCAGCCGTCGCAACGGCCGCCGGACTTGTAAGACCTACGGGTAACGCATGCCCTGAATCATACACAACTTTCCTAAGCCTTACCCGGAGCGCGCGTTGCGCGCGACAAAAGTCCCCCTCCGAGGAGGGGGATTAGGGGGAGGGTAAAATTTGTATAACGGCGCAAGCCGTCACAACAGCCGTCGGACTTGTAAGACCTACGGGTAACGCATACACGTTCCCAAACACCGTAAACCTATATAAACCTCAACCTCCGCCATTCGCCGGCGGCGATATCGCCCGCCTCGCGTTCGACGATGCCCGTTATGGCGTCGGCGGCATCGTGCAGGCGGTTGGAGCGGAACAGACGGCGGTAGGTCGTCAGATGAGCGTACATCTCGGGCCAGCGCAGATGCCACCCGTGAGGAAACCTCAGAAGATGCACGGCCGTGGCCGAGTTGGATAGTATGCGCGCCTCCTTGTTGCCGCTCTGATGAAACCACTCGACGCGTGTCAAGGGTGCCAGGCGCTGCACCGATCTTGCGAAGCCGCGGCCGCCGTTGTTGCTCTCTATGGCGGCCGTGCGCGTGTCGTTGCGCCGCAGCATCTCGGCTACCATGCCCTCGGTAAGCTCCATGCCCTCGCGCGAATATACCGCGTCGGTAATATATATTATGCCGTCCGCATCGACCGCATAGCATATCGAACACAGATAGTCGTCGCCCGTGTCGGCCGTATCGGTGTAGTTGCCGCGCCGCACTATGTCGCGCGGCAGGGCGTCGTACTCGGCGAAGGCGTCGCCGTAGAGCAGTCCGTGCTTCGACGACGGATGTCCCTGATACATCGACTCGAAGCGTATCGGATCGAGTCTCTGTTTTTGGCGCAGCAGCTCGACGCTCTGCTGTGCCGGCCATAGAGCCTCGCCTTTTGCCCGCGGGTCGACCTCCGACGGCGGCGACGACTTCAACGCTTCGAGATTCAGGTATAGCCATTCGTCGCGGCCGAGCCGGTCTATATCGCTCCAACTGCGCAGCTCGCGGTAGGGCTCGCGCCCGAGCAGCGTGCCTATCAGATCCTCCTCGTGCCAACGCGTGAATACGATCAACTCGCGCGAAGCGTTGTGCATGCGTGTGCGCACTACGGACGTGTACCACTCCCAGCAGTTCGCGCGTATGACGGGCGACGAGGCTTCCATAGCATCCTTGTACAGGTCGTCGAGGATGAAGCAGTCGACGCGGTTGCCTGTCAGCGCACCCTCGCGCCCTACCGACAGCAGCTCGCCGCGGTGTCCGACGATCTCCACCTCGCTCGACGTGCGTACATACTCCGGCGGCTTGGTGCCGTGCTTGATCGTGGTTGCGGGAAACATGTCGGCATACTCCGCCGAGTCGATTATACGCTGCACGCGGCGGTTGAATTTCGACGCCAGCGAACCCGAGTAGGAGGCTATGGCGATCCGCATGTCGGGGTCGAGCCCGAGCATGTATGCCGGCAGCAGTGTCGTCGAGCCGACGCTCTTGCCGTGCTGGGGCGGTATCGAGACTATAAGCCGTCGTATGTCGCCCCGGGCGAAGCGTTCGAGCGTCGAGTAGTAGTTGCGGTGGAATGTGTCGAATTCGAGAAACGGGTATACCCTTTCGGAGAATGCCTTAAAATCGACTTCGGGCGTCGCCTCTGTTGTGCGAACGCCCGATCGTTGTGACCTTTTTGTCATGATTCATGTATAAGATTAGTATGTTGCCGCCCCGTTTCTTCGATGAAAGAGACATGCGGGACGGATCATGCGGCGGCGCGGAGTCATCGCTCCGAGTAGTGTGAGGTGCGCCGCCGTCCGAAGAGAGGACTTATCGCAGGCAGACGCGCAGGTCGCCGAACGAGAAGTCGTTGAGCACCTCCTCGCCGCCCAGATAGGTGTGAAATTCCCACCATACGGGGATCATGTCCTCGACGATCCGCGGCCCTTTCGGGTCGGCCTGCTTGCCGTACGCGACTATGACCGTCGCCGTCAGGCGCAGGTCGTATTCGCCGTCGCGTGCGACTATCGAGCCGGAGAAAAACTCCTCGCCCCTTGCCGCCCGCACCAGCCGCGAAGCCGTCTCTTCGTAGATTTCGGTTGAAACATTGTACATATAAATAAATATTGTATAAAAAATTTGCCGGTCAGAGATAAATGCTTTAACTTTGCAGTGCAAATATAAGTTCAAAAACTTGATTTGTCAAGATTGGAGTACAAAAATTTGATATAAAAACTTTTGATAATCGATTATGGAGAGTCGTGTAAAACTTATACGCAAGCAGCTCGACATGACACAAGAGCAGCTCGCTCAGTATCTTGGCATCGGCAAGGCGGCGTTGTCGATGATCGAGACCGGCAAGACCGGCCTTTCGACGCGCAACAAGAACATCCTGGTCCATGATCTTAATGTCAACCCCGACTGGCTCGAAACCGGTCGCGGCCGTATGTTCAACGCCGAGCCCGACCTGACGGCCTACATGCACCGCACCGACAACACCCTGCCCTTGCAGAGCGTACCTCTCTACTCGGTGGAGGGTACCGCCGGGCTCGTGCCGCTGTTCGCCGATCAGGCGTCGGCCAAGCCGGTCAACTTCATCCACATCCCCAATCTGCCCAAGTGCGACGGTGCGATATACGTCGTCGGCGACTCGATGTACCCTCTGCTCAAAAGCGGCGATATAGTTCTCTACAAGCAGTTAGGCGACGTGCGCGACGTCTTCTGGGGCGATATGTATCTGCTATCGATCGATATCGACGGTGAGGAGTATATTACGGTAAAGTATATCCAGAAATCCGATCGCGAAGACCGTGTGCGTCTGGTAAGCCAGAACCCGCATCATGCCGACAAGGAGATCGAGATCGATCGCATCCGTGCCATAGCCCTTATAAAGGCTTCGATACGTATGCACACTATCGGATAGTTTTTTCTTATATTATAAGGCATTTTTCCACAATTTACCCACGTCTGGCGTGCTGTTGCCGTCGGTCGTATAAGCGCAGCCTATGGCTGCGTTTACACTTCTCTCCCCTAAGTCGAAAGGGGGCGATATCATTGTCGTGGAAAATGGCTGTTAATTGCCACTCGTAATAGCCGCCTCGTCTCCGTGCAGGCGGTAGTCGATTCGTGTTCCCGTGCAGGAGATGTCTGTTTGCTGACCTATGATTAGGGATTCTTGTCGGAAACATTGCTCAGATGTTTCTGTCCGGTGTTCTGTCGGGCGGTACCGTCCGCAACACCGAATAGTCCGGCAAGCTGAGACAGCGGCAGTCACGATATGAAACCGGGGCAGACGGGTAATATTTGGCGTACGTCCCGTTTGCCCCGATGATTGAGGTAATGCTAATAGCGCAGTTCCCCCCCCCACATTTTGTTTCGTCTGGGTAGTACTGACGTACGTCCCATTGGCTGGTTTGAGCGAGGCGCAGGAAATGGCGCCTTTTCATGAAAAAATTAATTTTTTGTTAGAAGCTGTATTGTATCATGCAAACGAAAATCTCCCGGACGGGTAGTACTTTGAGTACGTCCCGTTCGGGAGATCGAGTGCGCGGCAGTAGAATGCCGCTTATAGCATAAAATTAGATGATACCCTGCTCCAACATGGCAGTGGCAACCTTCATGAAGCCGGCGATATTGGCGCCCTTCACGTAGTTGATGCTGCCGTCGGCCTGTGCGCCGTACTTGACGCAAGCCTCGTGGATGCTCTGCATGATGTAGTGCAACTTCTCGTCGACCTCTTTGCCCGACCATGAAAGGTGCATGCAGTTCTGCGTCATCTCCAAGCCTGAGGTAGCTACACCGCCGGCGTTGACAGCCTTGCCCGGAGCGAAGAGGACGCCTGCGCTCTGGAATGCGTGGATAGCCTCGGGCGTGCAGCCCATGTTCGAAACCTCGGCGCAGCACCACGTGCCGTTAGCCAGCAGCTCCTTGGCGTCGTCGCCGTTGAGCTCGTTCTGGAATGCGCAGGGCAGAGCGATGTCGCACTTTACAGACCAAGCCTTCTTGCCCGGGGTAAAGGTGGCGTCGGCGAAGCGCTCTGCGAAGGGAGCGACGATATTGCGGTTAGAGGCGCGGAGCTCCAACATATAATCGATCTTCTCGGGGGTCATGCCGTTGGGGTTGTAGATCACACCGTCGGGACCAGAGATCGCGATGACCTTGGCACCCAGCTCGGTAGCCTTCGTTGCGGCACCCCATGCTACGTTGCCGAAGCCCGAAATGGCGACAGTGGCGCCTTTGAGGCTCTTGCCGGCCTTGGCGAGCATGTGCTCTACGAAGTAGAGAGCACCGAAGCCCGTTGCCTCGGGACGCAGGACAGAACCGCCCCACGTCATGCCCTTACCGGTAAGAACGCCGGTGTGGTACTTGCGTGCGAGCTTCTGGTACATACCGTTGAGGAAGCCGATCTCGCGACCGCCCACGCCTACGTCGCCTGCCGGAACGTCGGTGTCGACACCGATGTTGTTCCACAGCTCGGTCATGAAAGCCTGGCAGAAACGCATGATCTCAGCGTCTGACTTGCCTACCGGATCGAAGTCCGAGCCGCCCTTGGCACCGCCCATGGGCAGCGTCGTCAGCGCGTTCTTGAAGGTCTGCTCGAAACCGAGGAACTTCAACATCGAGGGGTTGACGGCCTTATGGAAACGCAAACCGCCCTTGTAGGGACCGATAGCGCTGTTGAACTGTACGCGGTAGCCGAGGTTGGTCTGTACCTCGCCCTTGTCGTCTACCCACGTCACACGGAACGTGAAGATGCGGTCGGGTTCTACGATACGCTCGACGATCTTGGCCTTCTCGAATTCGGGGTGCTGGTTGTAGACCTCCTCGATCGACTCCAATACCTCCTGCACTGCCTGCAAGTACTCGCTTTCGCCCGGATGCTTACGTTCGAGCTCAGCCATTAAGTTTTTAACGTTCATAGTTTATAAAATTTTAGTTTTAAGGTTTTCGTTTGCCTACACAAATATAGCAATAAAGATTATAAATCGTAACGGAAATCCGAAAATTTTCTTACGGATTCACATATTTATTCTCTGTCGCACCTGCGATCGTTATACGAACGGGATGGGTACGACCTCGGCGCGAAGCTCGCGGCCGCGTACCGAAACTCCTATCGGCGTGCCTGCGGCGGCGTATGCGCTCTCGACGTAGCCCATGCCGATGCCGACTTTCAACATCGGCGACATGGTGCCCGAGGTAACGTGCCCGATCTTGCGTCCCTTGCCGTCGGTCAGCTCGTACTCGTGGCGGGGCACGCCGCGGTCGAGCAGCTTGAAGCCGACGAGCTTGCGCTCGACACCCTCCTTCTTCTGGCGCTCCATGAGCTCGCGGTCGATGAAAGGCTTGTCTGCGGCGAACTTCGTGATCCAGCCCAGTCCGGCCTCGATAGGCGATGTCGTGTCGTCTATGTCGTTGCCGTAGAGGCAGAAGCCCTTTTCCAGACGCAGCGTGTCGCGTGCGCCCAGGCCGATGTTCTTCAAGCCGTAGGGCTCGCCGGCCTTCCACAGCGCCTCCCAGATGCGGTCGGCATCCTCGTTATACATATATATCTCGCAGCCGCCCGAGCCGGTATAGCCCGTGGTCGAGAGTATCACGTCGCAGCCTGCCACCTTCGTAAGTTTGAAGGTGTAGTACTCCATGTCCTCGATCGGTTCGGGGCACATCTGCTGTACGATCTTCATGGCAAGAGGTCCCTGCACGGCCAGCTGGGCGGTCTTCGAAGAGCCGTTCTCCAACTCCTCGTCCGCGCGCAGGCCGAACGCCTCGCCCTCGCGGCATATATGCTCCCAGTCTTTGGCCTCGTTGGCAGCGTTGACGCACAGCATGTACTTCTCCTCCGTGAAGCGGTATACGAGCACGTCGTCGACGATGCCGCCCTTGCCGTTGGGCATGCACGAGTACTGCACCTTGCCGTCGACGAGCTTGGCGACGTTGTTGGTGGTTATGCGCTGCAAAAATTCGCAGGCACGCGGGCCCTTGACCCAGATTTCGCCCATGTGGCTGACGTCGAACACGCCGGCTTTCTCGCGCACGGTCATGTGCTCGTCGTTGATGCCCGTAAATTCGATAGGCATGTTGTAGCCTGCGAACTCGGCCATCTTCGCGCCGTTGGCGATATGGTACTTGGTAAATGCTGTTGTTTTCATATAGTGATCGGTTTTAAGGTTTTGCGGTTTAGCGGTTGCGTTTGAGCGCCAGCGACGGGCAGCGCTTGAACTCCTTGGTGCGGTCGAACAGGTAGCGGTATGTCGTGTGCACCTTGTGGCGGCGGGCACAGATATAACGCTCGACCATGCGGTTCATGACGGGGTTGAAGTCGCCGATCCATGCGAACTCTATGGTCCGGTAGTGGTTGCGGTCGGTGCGCACGTAGTTTTCGAGCATGTACTTCATCATGCCCGACTCGACGCCCTTGCCCTGAAACTCGGGCGTGACGCCGAAGATGATAGCGAAGATGCGGTCGCTGCGGCGGCGCACCTTCAAATCCCACATCAGACGCAGCTTGTTGATGAGGTTGAGCTTGCCGCGGAACTTGCCTATGATGCGGTTCAGGTCGGGCACCATGACGAAGAATGCGATCGGCTCGTCGTTGAAATATGCGAAATATATGAGGTCGCGGTCGACTATCGGGCGCAGCATCTTCATCATGTCCTGCGCCTGCTGCTCCGACATGGGCTTAACGCCCGTGAATAGCGCCCAGGCCTTGTTATATATGAGGCGTATGTTTTCGGCCGCCGTTTTCAGATCGCCCTTACCCAGAGGCTCGAAGCGGTAGCCCGGCGTCGACATCAGTCGTTTGACACGGTCGTATACCACGTCGTTGATCGAGTCGTCGTAACATTTCCAGATATATGTATTCTGGTTGAAGTAGTTTTGGAATCCGTAATTCTCGAACAGCGCCTTGTAGTAGGGCGGGTTGTAGGGATTCTCGTACAGCGGCTGGAACTCGTATCCCTCGACCAGAAGGCCCCACCACGCATCGCGCGAGCCGAAATTCACGGGGCCGTCCATAGCCTCCATGCCGCGCTGCGCAAGCCAGTCGCGCGCCGCGTCGAACATCATGTCGGCCAGCTGCTGGTCGTCGATAGCCTCGAAGAATCCGCATCCGCCCGTGGGCTGCTCGTAGCTGTAAGCATGCTCGCGGTCGTAGAAAGCCGCGATGCGTCCCACGGCGCGGCCGCTGCTGTCGTATGCCACCCAGCGGATAGCTTCGCCGTCGGCGAAGAGCTTGTTGCGCGAGGGGTCGAAGACCGACTCTATCGAATCGTCGAAAGGACATACCCAACTGGGGTTGCCCTTGTATATGCTTTTGGGAAGATCGAGAAACTCTCTGACAAGTCGCTTGTCCTCGCGTACAACCTCGCGCAAAGAGTATTTGGGTTTGTTCATTTTATTCCGTTTATTTTTTCACAGTCGGTAATCCGGCGAGACGTCGCACGCAGCGACCGGCGAATATATCAACACAAAGATATAAAATTTTCGAGAATCTCCGCTCCCCTCGGAAACTTTTCGCCGCCGCGACCAGACAAAATCGCGATAAATAGTCGCCGTCTCCGGCTTATTAGCATATTTATCCGTATCTTCGTAGCGGCGGCCGCCTGCGTTCAGTCAGGCGGCCGAGGATAAAACATCGGCAAATGAAACATACTCTCAGAACGATATCGCTGCTCTGCTGCCTCGTATCGCTGTCGCTGCCGGCTGCGGCGCAGCGCCCGTGGCCGCAGATCGGGCAGTCGAAGCAGCGGCGCACGCTCGCGAAACGGTCGCTGCCGGCCGTCGTGCGCACTCTGGCAGCCGACGAAGCGGCGGTGGGGGACAGCCGGGCGGCCGAGGCGCTCGATATAGTCTCTTCGCCCTGCCGCGACCGCAACCGGGCCTCGCTCTACATACACGTATACGAAAAGCTGCGCCGCATGGGCATGGCCGGTGCCGAGCACGACATTGCGATGATAACGTCGTATCCCGGCTACTACCTCTCACTGTTCGAGCGCGACACGACGATGCTCGATATGATCGACCGCGCCGCAGGCATCGGCGCCGTCTGCGCTTCGGGCTTGTGCGACGAGAGCATCGGGCGCATGAACCGAGCGCTGGGCAAATATGCCGGCCGCCACGCCGGTGCGGCGGAGCGCTTCGGCCGGTGCGTAGAGCTTACGGCGGCATCGCTCGCGGCAGAACGCAGCGTCGTTACCGACATGACCGAACCGCCGACGATAGAGCGCAGATTCGTCGGCATCGACCGCACGGCATTCGAGCTTACGGGCATGCCAGCCGCGGTGCTGTGCTGCTCGGATATCGGCGATGCCGAACCAGCGGGCATGGTGTTGAGCTATCTGCTGCGCCGCAACGGCCGTGTATACCGGCAGCTGGATGCCCGCCTCGGCGAGGGGGTGCGCTGCATCGACTGCACGGACGAGCTCGCGCGGTGGATCGTCATCGCCGACAGCGACGGCGACTCGCTCACGCTGCCGGCGCCCGTCTATGTCTCGGACGACGGTCGCGTATGCGCCGCCGCCCGGGGCGCTTTGCTGCTTGCCCGCATCACCGGCGACGGCCGCATAGACAGCCGATGCTCGGTGCCGCTGCCGCAGGGTACGGTCGAATCGGTAAGATACGACGAGGGGACGATAGCCGTCGGGATATGCGCCCCGGACGGCGTTGTGCGCTGCTACCGGCTCTGCATCGAGCTTTGATCGGCAGGCGCATTGCAATACTGACGTTATGCTGAACGAATTTTACGATTATATACTGACCGAACGCCGTCTGTCGCCGCTGACGGTGCGCAACTATCGGCGCGACATAAAGGGTTTCGTGTCGTGGCTCGGCATGAGCGAGGAGGGGTTCGACCCCGATAAGGTGCGGCGCGAAGATATACAGGAGTGGATCGAGATGCGCTCCGAGCACGGAGGCCTCGGCGCCGCCTCGATCAACCGCGAGCTGTCGTCGATAAAGGCTCTGTGGCGCTGGCTGCTGCGCACATCGCGCGTCGGGCGCGACATCACGGCCGATATCAATACCTTGAAGTGCGGCAAACGACTGCCGTCGTATGTCGCCGAGGGCGGCATGACGGATCTGCTGCAAGCGCTCCGGGAGGATATCGCATCGGGCGATTTCGAGTGCGTGCGCGACGCGCTGATCGTGGTGTTGTTCTACACGTGCGGCATACGTCTGGCCGAGCTTGTTGGTGCCGACCGCAGCAATCTGTCGGCCGATTTCTCGGCCTTGAAAGTCCGCGGCAAGGGCTCCAAGGAGCGCATAGTGCCGATACATCATCTCGTCGTGCCGCTGCTCAAACGCTACGACGAGTTGATTTTATTGCAAAATATTTGCATATCTTCCGAAAAAGCGTTAATTTTAACCAAGCGCGGAGAACGCATGTCGATGCGTACCGTACAACGCATCGTCAAACGGATGCTCGACCGCGTCGGCATACAGGGCAGGAAGAGCCCCCACGTGTTGCGCCATACCTTTGCCACGCATCTGCTGAACAGAGGCGCCGACCTGAGGGAGATACAGGAGCTCATGGGGCACAGTTCGTTGGAGTCGACGCAGATATATACCCACAACAACATCGTCAAGTTGCAGGAGGTATATTCGAGAGCACACCCGCGAGGCGATAAGGAGTGACGATGCCCGAATAGGGCACGACGCCTGCGCTCGCCGCGCAGAGATATTTGAGACATCAGGGTATTTGCGATCGTTATGATCGATACCATTTATTAACTAAAACACAAGGCCTATGAACGTACAGATTCAGTCAGTGAAATTCGATGCCGACAAGCGTCTGATCGAGTTTATTCAGAAGAAAATGGATCGGTTGGATCGAGTAGCCGAGCGCGCGAGCGGAGCGGAAGTCGTGCTCCGTCTGGACCACGACCAGGAGAAGGGTAACAAGGTGGTGGTGGTCATGATCCACATGCCGGGCGACGACATACGTGTCGAGGAGCGTGCACGCAGCTTCGAGGAGGCCGTAGACAACGCCATGGATGTCGTAAAACGACAGATCGAGAAGGCCAAGGCCAGATACGAGAACTGACGGGTGCGGTCTTTACCGCAGATCGACGCGAAGTCCCGCTCCTCAGGAGCGGGACTTTTCATTGCCGGCAACGCCTGCCGTGGGCTGCGGCCTACCGTGCGGCGGGCTCTGCGGCCGATCCTTCGGGTTCTGCAAAGGGCTGTCCTACGACAGTCTCCACGAGATCCTCGCGTGCGAGATACTGCCTTGCAAGACGGCGTATATCCTCGGGCGTGGTCGACAGAATGGTGTCGACGGCCTCGGCCGTTGCCGAATTGTCCATGCCGCAGAGTATGTTTTCGATCGTCACGTCGGCGACGCCGAACGGACCGTCGAGGATGCGCATCATCTCGCCGATCATCATCCTCTTGACGATCGACAGCTCCTCCTGCGGAACGAGCTCCTCGCGCAGCCGCTCTATCTCCGCATATATCTCGCGCAGAGCATCGGCCGTGTGCTCCGAGGCCACCTGCGTAGCTATGGCCAGATAACCCGCACGGTCGAAGTTGACCATGGCGGCCATGACGCCGTAGGTGTAGCCGTGGCGTCCGCGCAGATTCTGCATCAGGCGCGAGCCGAAATATCCGCCCAGCACCGTGGCTACGACCTGCATGCCCACGAAGTCGGGGTGCCGGCGGTCGAACAGCATGCGGCCTATGCGTATGGCCGACTGTACGGCCGACGGGAACCCGACATGCACCCGATGACGTGTGGACGGGGGCGGAAAGGCCGCCTCGTCGCGTATGCCCATTGCCGGGAGCGCCTGCGCCATGCCCTTGACGCGTTCGACGACACTCTCGTCGAGCCGGCCGCTGCATACGACGAAGCAGTTGTCGGCCGTGTAGAGCCGTGCGTACAGCTCCGCGAGGTCGTCGCGGCGGATATCGTCGTAGCATCTCTCCTCGGAGCTTGTGCCGTAAGGGTGCTCTGCGCCGAAGAGCGCCTTCGCGAAGGCCTCGCGTACGACGGTGTCGACCTTGCGGCGTTCGACGGCGAGCTGCTGGCGGCGCTTGGCGCAGTATGTCGCGACCTCCTTTTCGGGAAATACGGGGTGCAGGATGATCTGCTCGGCCACTTCGGCCGTCTGCGCAAAGAACTTGCGCAGCGAGCAGAACGTTACGTATACATAGTCGCGGTCGATGTTCACGTCGAACCACGAGCCGTAATAGTCGAGCCGCTCGGCTATCTCGACCGAGTCGAACGCGACCGTGCCCTCGCCCAAAAGATTGGCCGTGGCCGATGCCGTAAAGGGTTTTTTCTGCATCGAGACTCCGGCATGAAAGACGAATGTCATCCTCACCACCTCGAACTCGTCGCAGGCGAGCATATATAGCTTGACGCCGTTGGCCAGCGTCTGCTCGACGGCGGCAGGTACGTCGACCCTGTCGGGGATTATCAACGGAGGTTGTTTCATAGGTTGTATCTTTTTTTGTGCTTTGGTCTGTGTATACGCTGTCCGAGAGCCTTTTCTATGCTTGGCCGCGTGCATACGCTGCCCGTATGGTTTGCATCCCGGACGGTCGTAGCTACGGCTTGCGCCGAACGAGAGAATCTTTTCGATGCTTGGCCGCGTGCATACGCCGCCCGCAAGGCTTGCATCCCGAACGGCCGCAGCTACGGCTTGCGCCGTTTTACATTTTACCCTCCCTCTAAATCTCCCTCCGAGGAGGGAGACTTGCTGTCGCGTGCCGTGCGCGTCCCGTGTCGAGCCTGCGGGCAGGCGGCGTTTACTCGGTCGGTCTTGGGTGCGTATGTGCGCTGCCCGAGTGTTCGGCATGTCCGGCGGCCGTTCCGCTTTTGTAAGCGGCGGACGCAGGATTCAAGCCCGTGGCATCATAACAACTCTTCGTGCTGCGGCTTAATTGCGGGCTCTGTATATAAGCGTCGAGGAGTTGTCGCGCGTGAAGGTGCGGCGCGCGAACTCGGCCGCCTCGTCGCGCGTGACCGAGCGGTATAGCTCTATCTCGCGATTGACCAGATCGATATCGCCCGTCATGGCATAATAGCCGAGATTCATGGCCTTGTTCATGACGTTGATCTCCCCCATAAGAGCGTTGGCTTCGAACTTGTTCTTTACCTTGTCCATTTCGTAGTCGGATAGCGTGCCCTGCATCAGCTCGCCGATCTCGCCGCGCAGCGCCTCCTCGGCCTGCTCCTCGGTCGTCGAGGGCATAAGCTGCCCCTTGACGATGAACAGTCCGGCGTCGAGACTGCCGAGAATATAGGCGTTGACGCTCGAAAAGAGTCTCCGCTCCTTGACGAGCCGCACCACCAGACGCGACGAGTCGCCGCCCGAGAGCAGATCGGACGACAGGTCGCCCAGATAGAAGTCGCGCGAGAGGCGGTCGCCCATGTGGAACGCTATCGAGATATTGGTCGCAGGCACGTCGCGCTCGACGATAAGACGCCGCTCCGCCGTCTGCTGCGGCTCGGCCGGTATGCTCCGGGGTGGCTGCGGCATGTCGGGTATCGAGCCGAACCACTGCCTGGCAAGGTCGATCATGCGCTCCTCCTCCATATCGGCCGACATGGAGAGTATCGCCTGCGAGGGTTGGTAGTAGCGGTCGTAGAAGCGTCTTACATCCTCTATCGTCGCCCTGGCTATATGGTCGGGCGATATGCCTATCGTCGACCAACGGTAGGGGTGCACCTTATATGCCAGCGAGCGCAGCAGCATCGTCTCGTCGCCGTATGGCTGGTTGAGATAACGCTGCTTATACTCCTCGATGACCACCGACTTCTCGGTGGCGCACGCCTCGGGCGAGAGGTCGAGGTTGCGCATGCGGTCGCTCTCCAACCACATCGCCGTCTCGATATTCTCTCGTGGCAGCGTTATGTAGAAATCGGTGTAGTCGTTGTTGGTAAAGGCGTTGTTCTCTCCGCAAGCCATTTGTACCGGTACGTCGAAGTCGGGCACGTTGCTCGTGCCGCGGAACATCAGATGTTCGAACAGGTGGGCGAACCCCGTATGTTCGGCATCCTCGTTGCGTGCTCCGACCTTGTACAAAATGTTGACGGCCGCGAGCTTCGACGATTTGTCGCGGTTGACCGCAACCGTAAGGCCGTTGTCGAGAGTGGCTGTTTCGTATCTTATCATAGTACAAAGATAGCGTTTTTTGTGCCGCAACGACAATGCCGATGCCGTTTTTCGACGCCGGCGTTGTCGCCGTCTGCGGTTGCCCTCCACCTGTCTATCCGTCCTGATTGCCGGAAATACCTTGCGCGCCGTCGCCGCAGCGGGCTATTTGCATAGCGTTCGGGTTGCATATATGCGCGGCTATTTGCATCCGGGCTCCACCCGGGTAAACGTAAATTGCATGCGGAATTCAATCTAAATATTTGCAGACCGCTCACGGTCTCAATCCGGAGCACGCAAATGCGTGCGACAAAAAGTCCCCTCGGAGGAGGGGATTGAGGGGAGGGTATAATCTGTATAACGGCGTAAGCCGTAACTACGGCTGTCGGGTTTGCAAAACATTCGGGTTGCCTATCCGCGCTCCGAAGCCGCTTAACCCCCACTTGCCTGCGGACTCCACCCGGAGCACGCATCTGCGTGCGACAAAAAGTCCCCTCGGAGGAGGGGATTGAGGGGAGGGTATAATCTGTATAACGGCGTAAGCCGTAACTACGGCTGTCGGGTTTGCAAAACATTCGGGTTGCCTATCCGCGCTCCGAAGCCGCTTAACCCCCACTTGCCTGCGGACTCCACCCGGAGCACGCATCTGCGTGCGACAAAAAGTCCCCTCCGAGGAGGGGATTTAGGGGAGGGTATAATCTGTATAACGGCGTAAGCCGTAACTACGGCCGTCGGGTTTGCAAAACATTCGGGTTGCCTATCCGCGCTCCGAAGCCGCTTAAACCCCACTTGCCTGCGGGCTTCACCCGGAGCACGCATGGCGTGCGACAAAAAGTCCCCTCCGAGGAGGGGATTTAGGGGAGGGTATAATCTGTATAACGGCGTAAGCCGTAACTACGGCTGTCGGGTTTGCAAAACATTCGGGTTGCCTATCCGCGCTCCGAAGCCGCTTAACCCCCACTTGCCTGCGGACTCCACCCGGAGCACGCATCTGCGTGCGACAAAAAGTCCCCTCCGAGGAGGGGATTGAGGGGAGGGTATAATCTGTATAACGGCGTAAGCCGTAACTACGGCCGTCGGGTTTGCAAAACATTCGGGTCGCCTATCCGCGCTCCGAAGCCGCTTAAACCCCACTTGCCTGCGGACTCCACCCGGAGCACGCATGGCGTGCGACAAAAAGTCCCCTCCGAGGAGGGGATTGAGGGGAGGGTATAATCTGTATAACGGCGTAAGCCGTAACTGCGGCCGTCGGGTTTGCAAAACATTCGGGTTGCCTATCCGCGCTCCGAAGCACCGAAAGGCTCTTACAATATCTTCTCCGCTACGAGGAAGTCGGCGACCACGAACGTGCTGCCGCCGACGAACAGGGCATCTTCGGCCCCCATGCGTTCGCGGGCTGCGGCTACGGCCTCGGCTACGGTCGCGACGGCCGTGCAGTCGAGACCGGCGCGTCGTGCCTCGGCGACGACATCTTCGACCTTGCGGGCACGGTCGACCGATGCCTGCGTGAAGATATAGTGTGCGCGGCGCGGCAATATAGGCATGACCGACGCAAGGTCCTTGTCCTTGGCGAAGCCCATAACGCAATACAGCTCGCGGCATGGCAGGCTCTCCAACTGTTCGGCTACGTATCTAAGTCCGTGGGCGTTGTGTCCCGTATCGCATATGGTCAGAGGCTCGCGCGAAGTGATCTGCCAGCGGCCGTAGAACTGCGTGTTGGCTGCGGCGGTGGCCAGTCCCTCGCGGAACGCGCGGCGCGATATCGTAAGCGGCGTCTCCTCGTGGAGCATGTCGGCCGCTGCGCATACCGTGACGATGTTGCGTCGCTGGTAGTCGCCCATAAGGTCGAGGTCGAGCTCGTAGAGATGTCCGTCGCGCAGACGCTCCATGCTGAAATGGCGGCTGTCCTCGTCGAAGCACTCGACGTCGTTGCATCGGAACAGCTCCTCGGCATATACCAAAGGCGAGCGCGCCTCGGCGGCGGCCTGCCGGAATACCTCGTTGTAGCGCTCGTCGCTCTCGCCCAGCAGCAGCGGAATGCTCTTCTTGGCTATGCCGGCCTTCTCCGAGGCGATCTTCTCGATCGTATCGCCCAGGAGCGCCGTGTGCTCCATGCCGACGTTGGTCACGATGCTCAGTATGGGCATTATGACGTTGGTGGCGTCGAGGCGGCCGCCCAGACCTGTCTCGATGACCGCAACTTCGACGTCGCTCTGGGCGAAGTAGTCGAATGCCAGCGCCGTCGTCATCTCGAAGAACGACAGATCGAGCTCCTGCATCTTCGCCTGATGCTTGTCGACGAAGTTGACCACCTTCTGCTTGGGGATGAACTCGTTGTCGACACTGATGCGCTCGCGGAAGTCCACCAGATGCGGCGAGGTGTAGAGTCCCGTGCGGTAGCCCGCCTGCGAGAGTATCGATGCGAGCATGTGCGCCACCGACCCCTTGCCGTTGGTGCCGGCCACGTGGATCGTGAAGTAGTTGCGCTGCGGATTGCCCAGATGACGGCAGAACTCGGTTATGCGTTCGAGCCCCGGCTTATAGGCATCGCTGCCCACCTGTTGGAACGAGGGCATCGACGTGAACAGAAATTCGAGAGTCTGAGAGTAGTTCATATAGTCGTATTAAAACGTTTTCACTGTACCAGATGATTGCGTCGCCGCACGCGGTAGGCGACGTAATACAGAAGCGACAGCACGGCGGCCAGCATGCTCACGCGCGCCACCCAGTCGCCGTATTGCACATAGGGCGTTATGTCGTCGCGCACCTCGATGCTCTGCGTCAGCAGCCCCTGCTCGTCCCAGCCGAGCGTCTCGACTACATCGCCGCGCGGAGTGATGAATCCCGATATGCCGGTATTGGCGCTGCGGGCTATCGCGCGGCGTGTCTCGACGGCACGCAGGCGGCAGAAGTCGAACAGCCGCCGGTGTCCCGGCGTATCGCCCCACCAGCCGTCGTTGGATATTACGCCCATGACCTGCGCCCCCTCGCGCACGAAGCCTGCGAAGTAGTCGGCATATAGTCCCTCGTAGCAGATCGCGGGCCCTAACTTCACGCCGCGGCTCTCGAAGACCTTCTGTCCCTCGCCCCAGCCCAACTGACCGGCCACGCCGCCCAGATCAACGCCCATAAGGTCCCAAAGCCCCTTCATCGGCAGAGCCTCGACGCCTATTACCAGACGCCCTTTGTGGTATATGTCGACCGTGCCGCGGGGATCGATCAACAGCGCCGAGTTGAAGTGGTCGTACCACCCCGCGGCGGGATCGAAGCGCGCCGTGCGGCTCTTGTCCGCTTCATCGTAACGGCGCATGGTCGTCGCGCCGCTTACCAGCTTGGTCGCCGAGCGCTCGCGGTCGAATATGCGCATCGACATGTAATCTATGACCGGCGAGCTCTTGCCCTCCTCGATAAGATATGTTATGGCCGTCTCGGGCAGCAGCGCGAATGCCGATGCCGACGGGGTGCGTGCGGCCAGCGAGATGAGATGTTCGGTGTGGTCGCGGTCGAACTTTTCGTAGCAGGGTACGTCGGGCTGTATCACGGTAACCGTTACCCGCTCGTCGGAGGGCTTATATGTAAAGTATAGTACGGCTGAGATGATCGCAGGCAGGACGACCACCGCGGCGGCAGCCGCCGCACGACGGCGCGAGCGCGTGCGCAGTGCTTCGAATATGAATACGTTCGACAGCAGCACCCAGAGCGAGCCTCCGAAGACGCCCGTACAGCTGTACCACTGCACGGCCCATACGTCGCCCGAGAAGCCGTGTCCGAGCATAAGCCACGGGAATGTCATGACCTCGGCCGAGTAGAAGATGTATTCGGTCGCGATCCACAACGTTATCAGAACCGTATAGGCCAGCGTTCGCGGAGCGCGCTTGGAGATGTAGTGATAGCTCATCAGAGCTACAAGATTCCAGAATGTCGCCACAACGGTCGCCACCACGGGCCCCAGCGGCGAGGCTATCCACACCCACCATATCGTTGCGGCGTTCCACAGCACGAAGGCGAGTGCGCCCCACAGGCACATCCTCCACCACGAGCGGCGCGAGGAGTCGTAGCTCTCGCTGACGGCCAGCAGCGGTACAAGCGCGAAGAACAGGGTAAATCCCGTGATGCCGAGCCACCCCGCCGAGAGCAGCGCCGCCGAGAGCAATACGGCCGACAGTTTATGTTTCATCTGAGAGTCGATATTTAATCCGAGACAAAAATAGTCAACAATCGCGAATAATCAATGCCCGGAAGCCTATTTTTCCTGCCATGCGGGCATCCTCGCCGCAGCAGCGGCCGCAGGGTGTATGCCCGCATGCGTCTAACCCTCTATCTTAAACCTGAATAAATCCGTGAGGGGGGGGGTAAAATCGTTTATTGTATTCGAAAGGTCGAAAAATTTGTCCGATCGAAAAAAATAAGTTATATTTGTTATAAACAGATTCTGACCAAAATAAAATAAATTCATCATGCGAATCGAATTATCTACATTTATAAAGTAAGATTCGGAAATGAAAACAAGAGCTAATCAAATGAAGATAAAACACCGTTATATCAATATATTATAACGGTTATTGTGTTTTCACTTGCTTGCAACCTTTGCAGTTGCTTGGTTCTTTTTCGGAGTATTTTTGTTTCTTGTTTGTTCCTTGATTCGGATAATTCTTTCTACCTTTGCGGCAGGAAAAACGAGTGAAAAAGAGAGATTATGCCCCGAGTAAGAAAACCCGCAAAAGTCAAGGAGCCAATCCGTCTTCGGATGAAAGAACTGGCCAACGGCAGCAAGAGCCTGTATCTTGATATATACCGCAACGGTAAACGGTCGTATGAGTATTTAAAGATGTACATCATTCCCGAAACGGACGATAATGCCCGTAAACGGAATGCAGCGACCATGACGGCGGCCAATACGATCAAGTCTCGGCGCATCATCGAGCTGACCAATGGCGAAGCGGGAATCAAGCGTGTCGACGACAAGGAAGCGGTGTTATTGTTAGACTGGATGAATACCTACATGGAGAACCAGCAGAAACGCGGCAAGAAGGACGGACACCAGATTAAGGTCGCTATCCAAATACTGAAAGAGTATGCCGGAGAACGGGTAATGATGGATCAGGTGGATAAAATCTTTTGTCAGGGATATATCGACTATCTTTTGACGGAATACCGCCCGCAAGGAAAGCCCGTTTCGAAATTCACGGCACAGAACTATTATCGGGTGCTGAACGGAGCATTGAACGCCGCTGTCCGTGCCGACGTAATCAAACTGAATCCCTTTACGAAAATCGGCAACTCGGACAAGATTCATCGTCCCGAAAGTAAACGGGAGTATATGACTATCGAGGAGCTTCGGGCATTGATCGCTACTCCGATGAAGAATGAGGCGGTAAAACAGGCTTATCTGTTCTCCTGCTTCTGCGGACTGCGGATAAGCGATATAATCGGCTTAAAATGGGGAAACGTCTATGTGGATAACGGACAATATCGGTTAGAGGTTGTGATGCAGAAGACGAAAGAGCCGATTTACCTGCCGCTTTCGCCCGAAGCATTGCGGTGGATGCCCGAACGGGGCGAGAAGACAGCGGAGGATGCGGTGTTCGACCTGCCCTCCACGACGCATATCAACATCCTGCTCAAGCCGTGGGCGAAAGCGGCGGGTATCGACAAGCGGTTTTCGTTCCACACCGCGCGGCACACGTTCGCCACGATGATGCTGACGCTGGGAGCCGACCTTTACACGACCTCGAAATTGCTCGGCCATACAGACGTGAAGATGACGCAAGTTTACGCCAAAATCGTCAATCGCAAGAAGGACGAGGCGGTGAATCTCGTGAATGGATTGTTCGACTGATACGAAATCAATCGAGCGCGGTTCGGAAAATGGTTTACTTTACTATGGGGGCGTATAGGAGAAAAAGAAAGTAAACCTTTTTGCGGGCTGAATATATGAAGCCCCAAAGGTAAAATGTGTTGCTTGTATAAGTGGTAGGATGTATTTCTGGGGTAATTCCCATTTAAGAAAGCATCCCTTAGAGTTTCCTATTCATCTTGAACATCTGTTGGAATCTACAACCATCGGTAGAAATATGCCACCTCCCAATGTGACGGCTATAATAGGGGCGTTCTGCGATCGTGTAGGGTTTATTCGCTTACTCCACCTCTATGCGGATAGCTTTCAAGATTGCGTAGCATTTTTCTGTTCCCTTTTCTTGTCCAAATTTTTGTCGTATGATGAATGATTGCTGTTCTGCATATAAATATCTCGTTTTTTCATTTTGTATCGAATCCGAACAGTTCAATGTCGGACAACAATATCACCTCTGCTTGCGGATTGAGTGGCAGCTCTCCAAACGACGTAAGGCGTTTGGGGTATTAGGCTCCCCCGAAAAGATCTCAATGGACAACGGGTAAGCCCGAATCAAAATAGCTTTGGCAAACGTCCAATGCAATAAACAGCTCCAACCGCCGAAAATTGTCCGATAAAAATGTCACAAAACAATGTCACGTAAAGCCGAAAAAGGATTATCCATTACAAGGAATGGATTAGTTTTAGTCAAATTATTTTGTTAGGAATTGAGAATATAGGCCCATGGCTTGATAAGAGATGTACGTGGGGTTAGATAGAAAATCCACATTTACAATAATATTATTAGTAATAACTTTATTAGTAATAATAAAATTATTGTCTATATTTGCGGCTAGAGAATAATAACTGAAGATTATGGAGAACAAGCCTTTTATATTCGGAGTTGCAACATCGGGCGATAACTTTACCGACCGGGAGAAAGAAACAGAACGCCTGTTGCTGAATTTCCGGCACGGTGTGAATACGGTGCTGATTTCGCCCCGTCGCTGGGGTAAAACATCATTGGTGCAAAAAGCCTGTCGCCTGGCACAGTCCGACAAATTGAAAATCGTTTATCTCGATATTTTCTCGTGCCGTAGCGACAGGGATTTTTACGATGCCTTTGCATCCGCTGTTCTCAAACAAACATCTTCGAAAGTGGACGAATGGTTGGAGCATATCAAATTGTTTCTTTCCCGTATCAGCCCCAAAATCTCGATGGGACCGGACCCGATGTCTGATTTTTCCATATCGCTCGAAATGAATCCCAAGAGCAATGATATTGACGAAATCCTGCAGCTCCCCGAAAAGATAGCACAGAAGAAAGGTTGCAATATCGTTGTTTGTATTGACGAGTTCCAGCAGATTGCCGAGTTCAAGGATTCCAAGACATTCCAAAAACGGCTGCGTTCCGTATGGCAGTTGCAGAAATCGGTCTCTTATTGTTTGTTCGGCAGCAAGAAACATTTGATGAACGAACTATTCGAGAAAAAGAGTCTGCCGTTTTACAAGTTCGGCGATGCCATTTATTTACAAAAAATAGGAACAACGGATTGGATCGACTATATCTGCGGTCGTTTCGAAGCTACGGGTAAACGGATCTCGAAAGAGTTGGCCGAAAAGATTTGTCAAAGGGTGGACAATCACTCTTCGTATGTGCAGCAGTTGGCATGGCTGGTATGGATTCATACGGATAAAATTGCTACGAAGCAGGATTTCGAGGCGGCATATCAGGATATCATCGACCAGAACACTCCGCTGTTCGAGAAGCAGACCGAAAGCCTTACGACTTACCAGATGAATTTCCTGCGGGCCATTTTAGACGGGATTCATAGTGAATTTACCACGCAGGAGGTTTTGCAGAAATACCAGCTCGGCTCGTCGGCCAATGTCAGCATCGTAAAACGGGCGTTGGTTAAAAAGGAGCTCATAGAGATCGAAAAACGACTGGTGGTTATTCCGGATCCCGTGATGGCGATATGGCTGAAACGGGAGTTAGGAATATAAAAATCCAATTAGCCAACTGTGGTTAGGCGAATTACATACATCCCAGACGCCATTTCATACATTCATAACTATCATTTTGACTACTCCGAAAAAACTACTGTATTTTTGTACTAAAAAATGGGCTATGGCAACGGAGAAGATAAAAATACACCGAGAGAATGGTGAAGAGGTAGAGGCACAAAGTCCCGTGATTGTATCGGCAAGTCGAGCGACAGACATCCCGGCATTTTATGCTGATTGGTTTTTGCATCGCCTGAAAATCGGCTACTCCGCGTGGACAAACCCGTTTAACGGTGTCAGAAGTTATGTCGCCTACGATAATACACGTTTGATTGTCTTCTGGTCGAAAAATCCCACCCCCCTACTCAGTAATGGCGGCTGTTTGGACTATCTTGCCGAGAAAAGTATCAACTGCTATATCCAATACACGCTCAACGACTATGTCTCCGAACAGTTGGAACGCGGTGTACACTTGTCAGTGCAGGAGCGCATCGACACTTTCCGTCGATTAGTTGATAAATTAGGGTTCGGTAAGGTGATTTGGCGTTTTGACCCGATGATTCTGACCGATACGATTGGGGTGAACGAACTTTTAACAAAAGCCGAAAAAATTGGCAATCAACTTAAAGGTTACACCGAGAAGATGGTATTCAGTTATGCAGACATTCGCACTTATCGTAAAGTGCAAACGAATCTGACGAAGAGTGGTATTTATTTCCACGAATTCGAGGAGTCAAATATGCTTGCTGTTGCTCGGGGATTGTCTGAATTGAATCGCAACTGGGGTTATACATTGGCTACCTGCGGCGAAAAAATAGACTTAGAGCCGTTTGGCATAGTTCATAACAAATGTATTGACGATGATTTGATGATTAAATACTTCTCTGCAGACAAGAAGTTGATGGATTTTATTGGTGTAGAAATTATAAAGGGAGATCTGTTCAATCCGGAAGATAAAATCATCAAAAAACGCAATAACAAGGATAAAGGCCAGCGGGCATTTTGTGGTTGCATTATCAGCAAGGACATCGGTGAGTACAACACCTGCCCGCACTTGTGCGAATACTGTTACGCCAATGCGAGCAAAGAAATTGCCGTACGCAATTGGCAGCAACATAATCTCAATCCCAAAGCAGAAACCATTTTAGGCAAATAGGCAATATGAGTGCATATAACGACCAAATTAAGATATTGCAAAAAATGGGCGTGCAAGAGGTTGTAAAGATATGTAAATCTCTTCTTCCGACAGAGTACCGACATCGCCCATATCGTCATCCCGAGTTGAATAATGGCATAAGCCTGTTACAATCAGAAGACGGTATGAATGCCTATATGGCGGCCTATGGAGAGATGCATATTGCAAAGTGTAGAGCAGCTTTGCAGAATTTTCCTTTTGACAAATTAAAAGGCTCCATTGAGATTATCGATTGGGGATGTGGACAAGGTGTTGGTTCTCTTTGTGTGTTGGATACTCTTTCCCAACGTGATAAGTTACAATGGATAAAGCGCGTTACTTTGATTGAGCCTTCGCCCGCGACACTTGGAAGAGCGGTCATAAATGTAACGCAAGCAACAGGTGGAAGTGTTGCTGTTTTACCATTGAATTACTATTTACCCGGCAATGCCGATAATGTTTTACAAGGAGTAGATTACGTTGCGCAACATGTAATTCATGTATTTTCAAATATTCTGGATATCAATGGTATCGATTTGGCGCAATTAGCTTGTATGATTCCCCGTGCGGGGCATCAGCACTATATCTTGTGTTCAGGGCCACTTAACGCGAATGCTTACCGTACGGATGTGTTCTGCAATATATTTGGCAATCAATCTTATTTCTCTGATTTAAAGAATCCGGTTTATGGTCGTACATCTGATACATTCTATCAGTACACCTGCAAGACAAAGTGTTTTATTTATGATGGTTCGCCATTGAATTTAACCGTTGCAGTAGGAGCTGCATTGCCAAATAATCTTCCGGTTTATTCTGAATACGACCCTCGATTGGCTGTACAAAACGGTGTTATATCAGAAAGTTTGCAAAAGCTCTATCTAATTTTATTGAATAGAGCGAACTTAATGGATGATGATTTTATTATTCTTCAGCCGGATATCAACGGAGACAAGCCTGGCGTAATCGTGATTCGCCCCCATAAAGGCATTCTTATCATCAATCTGTTCGAGGCAGATCTAAATGAGTGTCAATTTACACAAGACTCAAATAGAAGTATAAACATCAAGCAGATTTCCATCGCTGGAGATAATTGCGTGAACTCGCCATTATCAACAATACAAGTTTATCAGGAGAATCTTGTACGCTTGCATTTGG
Source organism: Bacteroidales bacterium (assembly GCA_910574205.1). Lineage (GTDB taxonomy): Bacteria > Bacteroidota > Bacteroidia > Bacteroidales > Rikenellaceae > Alistipes. Next base: position 271,983 of record CAJSYJ010000003.1, on the reverse strand, counting down.
AGAATATGATTGGAAAAATCATTGAAGATGCGCGCAACTTATCTATGGTAAAAAAGATGATTCTTTTCACAAAGAATACGAAGCATGAAGTAGATGATTTTTTCAAAGGCATTGATAAGAGATATACATACTGCTGTGGTATGGAGCTTTTTACGGATGTAGGCATACAGTCAAACTTGATGGATTACTTGCGATTGAATTATGACAATCCTCGATTTGACAGCAAAATCCTTAAAAGCTTCCTACATATCATAAATCCTCAATGGCATTCATACAAAGAGGGAAAGATTGTCAATCTAACCACTCCGCAACGCAAGCTCGCAACTAGTGAAGCAGGAAAGAGACAAAAGATTAGTGGTGTAGCCGGTTCCGGCAAAACGCAAGTGTTAGCAACGAGAGCTGTCAATGCGCAAATCCGCAGTGGAAAGAAAGTATTGATTCTTACGTTCAATAAAACATTAGCAAACTTTATGCGTTACCGACTGGGGGAAATCCGCGCTGATTTTCCTTGGGATAAGATAGTGATAGATTATTATCATAGCTTTTTCCGAGCACAAGCAAATAGTTTGGGGCAACATGTGGATTTCTCTTCATATGATGAAGAAGAGTTCTTTGAGCTGGTTCAAGACAAGACTGAACGTTTTTCTGCGATCTTCATTGACGAGGTACAAGACTATTTAACGAGTTGGCTAAAAATGTTGGCTAAATATTTTCTTGAGGATAACGGTAAGTTTGTTGTGTTTGGAGATCCCAAACAAAATATATTCAAACGTCCATTAGATACAAATGGTGATATTCGTCTTGAATTTATTGGCGGATCTTGGAATCATGAACTGAAAGAAAGACAACGATTTGCAAATCCGCAATTGGCAAATCTTGCAACAGCTTTTCAAACTGCATTTTACGGCTCCGATATGCCAATAGATATATTTGAAGATGCTGCTCAAGTTTCAATGTTTAACAGAATACAATATAAAAACATCGGACGCACGGAAAGCATAGAAATGATTGGTAATGCAGTTCGTCAGATTATGGATGATAACCATCTGCATCCGGAAGATACGGTCATTCTTTCACAGGCAGGAAATCTTTTGCGAGATGTTGAGCATCATTATCAAGAATGGTCGGGGCATCCTACCACTTCAACATTTATAAACTATGAACAATTCCAAAAACTATTGCAGAAACACGGATTAAACAACCAACAGAATCCTACTGTCAACTATAAGTTCAAGAACGACAAAGATGCCATTGAGCATAATAAGAAATTGCATTTTACAACTGCCACCGACCATTTGAAGATGGCAACAATCCACAGTTTCAAAGGCTGGGAATCTCCAAATGTCATTTTTATACTTGAACCGGAATCTGATAATCATGACAAATATAGTATTAGCGCAAAAGAGAATGCTCCGGAACTGATTTATACAGCTATAACACGAGCAAAGGAGAATTTGTTCATTATAAACCTCGGCAACAATACATATCATGATTTCTTCAATTCAAATATTGGATAACATGGAGTTTACAGATAACGAAAAATATGCGATCATCGCAATCCTTACATCGATAATGGAGGCGGATAGAATTGTTCACTCCAAAGAAATAGAGTTCATGGACGAAATGATGGAAAAATTGAATATTCGCATTAATGATTTAGATCACATGGAGATAAATGATTTGAATCTATTTAAAACAAACATACTTGCCATGTCATTAAACAAACAACAAATTGTAAAAGATTGGTTTCAAACAATGGCAAAGATAGATGGCAATATAGATTCCCGCGAAACGGATGTTATAAACCAAATTTTCATGAACTAATTTTAGATAAACTAAATATTAAGGTGTTTTATCATATAAAAGCAGCTGTTATTCCTTTATGCCAGAATGATACAACAAGTTAAATATTTGATAGTGACCACATCGAATGATTTGGTTCGTATTGAACCGGATTGCATCATCTATATTGCATCCGATGGCAATTATTCCACATTGGTGCAGACCGATGGTGAGATACGGATGCTATCGTATCAGCTCGGGCAAATCGAAAAGATGATTGCCACGCAACTCGGAGCGGAGGGAAATATGTTTATCCGCATCGGCAAAAGTCTGATTATAAACCGTTCCTACATCTACTACATTAATGTGCCGAAGCAAAAGCTGATCCTTTCGGACATCGCCACGGTCAATCATACCGTCGTGGCGTCGAAAGAGGCATTGAAACAGTTGAAGGAACTTTTGGAGAAGGAGGCCAAATAACATGAAGGAGGAGAAAGAGATAAGGGATGATGAAATTCGTGTCATCGGAGACTCGGACAAACAGCAACCAAAATCAAACAAATGGTTGCTGGCAGTTATTATTGGAATAGTGGCGATAGTAGGAGTTGCAGTATGGCGGGTTGTGCATTCGGAATGTAAATCAATAGAATCAGAGCAGATTGAACCTATCTATTTCGAGCCGCAGGATTCGTTGCAATCGGCAGACCATAACCAAACGACGCGTTTCGGTCGCGAGGTCGATGCAACAACACCGGGTTTCTGTGAAATACGCGACACTATTATAAACGATATTCCGCTACGACTTTTTATTCCGCACAATGCCGGGATGTCGCTGCATGTCGGGCGGCTAAACCAACAGGATTCGACGATAATTTATACAGCTCAGGCCGCGGACATACGACGCGATAATGGCAAGATTGTAGGTGCTTTTGTGTTAAATGGCGAACCGTTGGCTTGGGGGCTTTCTAAGAAGGGATTCTGCGCATCTATTGACGGCAAGGTTACGGTTGGAGTTGCAGACAATTCGCCGCTGTTTGAGGAGGCAACCGAACGCGGCGGCTACTTTTTTCGGCAATATCCACTGGTAAAAGACGGCGTACTGATCGAGAATGAGCCCAAAAATAAATCGGTGCGTCGTGCGATATGCGATAGGCAGGACGAGATATTCATGGTCGAAAGCCTCTCGAAAGAGTCGTTCCACGACTTTGCGCAGGCTTTGGTCGATTTGGGTGCAGAACAGGCTGTCTATCTTGTCGGATCGAGTGCCTATGGCTGGGCTGTGGATGAACAGAGTGAACGCCACGAGTTCGGCGAGGACAACTATTATATTGGACGACACCGTATGCCGGCGAATACAAATTATATAGTTTGGAGAAGAAAATAATCTTCTAAAATAGTCAAGACAAAGGTATTTCATACACCCCACATTTGATTTCGTACAGTTGTCGCCGAAAGGCGCAACTGTATGCTTTATTTTTATGAGATTTGTATTGGACATACGATAACCAATACAAACAAATGATTTCATTTTTCCGAAAATCTGCTTTCGCGGTGCTGCTTACAGGCAATTTGGTGGCGTGCGGAGCGCGGCAGCCGCAGCCCCAAAAGGTCGAAACGCATGCCATCTGCAATGCAATCTATTACTGGCGCACTACTTTTGAACTTACGGCTGTTGATGAGAGTTTCCTGCAACGCCATAACATAAAACGCATCTATTTGCGTATGTTCGATGTCGCGGCAGAGTTCAATCCCGATACGGATTCTTATGAAGCTGTACCGATTGCCACAACTCGCTTCCTACCGGATGAATTTACGATGCAAGTTTCCAAAGACATTGAAATCGTTCCAACAGTTTATATTACGCTTGACGCACTGCGGGCAATGCAGGGTGATGAGGCGAAGTATGCTGGACTGATTGTCGAGCGATTGCGTGCGATGGCATCGTACAATAACTGCGGCAAGATTCGTGAGATGCAGTTCGATTGCGACTGGACTGCCTCGACTCGTGCATCCTACGCCAAAGTTTGCCGTATAGCTTGTAAGTCGCTGCACGCCGATAGCATTGCACTGAGTACAACCATCCGTCTGCATCAGTTGGCAGAGGATGCACCGCCTGTTGATTGCGGCGTGCTGATGCTCTACAATACCGGCGCGCTGAAAAATCCCGATATACGCAATTCAATTCTCGATATCGACGATGTGCGGCCATATCTTCACAAACGAAAGTGCGATATTCCGCTCGATTATGCCTATCCGACATTCGGTTGGGGCGTGAAGTTTCATGACGGTAAATTCCAGCGCATAGTCACCCACCCCGAAACAGAACTACTCGGCGAAGGCGACACTATCCGCATTGAACGGCCGACAGCCGACGATGTGCTGGCGGTCAAAACTTTGGTCGAAAAAGAATTGGGTATACCGTCGCGCTGTAATATCCTCTATCATTTGGACAAGGAACAACTTAAATACTATCCCGACAATGAAATCGCTGAAATATACGCTCGCCGTTAGTTTGTTGGCCGCTCTGTGGCCTGCCATACCCGTGCTCGGCTGCTGGGGGCCATGGTATCTGCCGAAAGGATATTATATGTATCGTGTCGTTGACAACGCGGAAGAAGATGGCGCAGTCTTTTCGCAGTTTAATCTGAATGCCGAAAGCAACTGCCGCGAATGGCAGCATCGCACCTCGCAATCGATTCCGCTAACGGACATCTATCAGGCGGTATATAAAATGTCGCTCGAAGAGTTCGAAGCGTTTCACAACGAGTCGTGGGGCTATGGGGGAAATAATGCTTTTCTAAAATGGTTGTCTCACGGAAGATGGGATGAAATGAATTTTCTGCTCTTTGCTAAGATAACCGAAGATGTTCGTGGCCGGCAAAATTCGCGCTGGTATTACCCATCGATGAGAACAGGGGCGAAAATGTCGCTCGAAGAGATAGTCGATCAGGCTTTGAATTATCGCGGACCGCTGCGAGACCGCTATCTGTTGCAGGCGGTGCGGGCTATGTTTTCGCTGCGCCGTTATACCGACTGTATTGCATTATGGAACAAGGAGGCGAGCCTACTGCCCAAAGAGTGTGTAGTACGACAACTGATTCTGCCCTATATAGCCGGTGCAGAGTATCGAATGAAAAATTATGACAAGGCAGTTTCCTACTTTTACGAGGCGGGGGATTTCGTCTCAATGATTGCCTGCTCTGACGTAAATCCACCAGCCTCGACAGTCGAAGCTATCGAACGAATTTATCAACAAGAGCCGAATTGCAGCCACTTTCCCGAAATGTTGCAGAGATTGGTTCATACGGCAGAACCGGACGGCGAATTTTATTGGGAGGAATTGGATAAAGATTTGGTTAAAGATGAACACCGCCAGTTGATACGGCTGGCTGTTCGCATTGCGCAGGAGGGCAAGGCTCACAATACTGCAATGTGGTACTACACTGCTGCATTTATCGAAGATCTTGACGGACACCCCGTCGAAGCCTCGAAGTTACTGGCAAAAGCCGAGCAGTCGCATGGTACGGAGTTTATCAAAGAATCGGTGAAAGTTATGCGCATCTATCTTGATGCTAAGCTCATGCCATATAATCAAGGCTATGAGAATCTATTGTTTAAACAGTTGCAATGGCTCGATCAAAAAATAGCAGATAATATTACTCCTAAGGTGCGTGAACGAACCTCCGAATATTATGATTTGGCGTGCAATATCAGTTACTATTATTGGAATGATATGATGCGCCGCATTATCCTGGCGGAAGTCTGTCCACGAATGATTGTTTCAGGCAAAACGATTCGTGCATTACAGTTGGCAAATATGGCTGATAATCGTTTACTAGGATTGGTGGATTGTAAGACTTATCATAAAGAAACGCATGTAAAAGGTCGTGTAGAATGGGTTGAAACGACAAGTTCCATGAGCGAATTTCGCCGTGATAAAAATATGTGGTCGCCCGACTACTCCAACTCTTTTTTTGAAATGATAGATAGTGTTGGAATCGATAAGGCGATAGCGTATCGCAACCGTATAGAACGACCAGTCGGTACTTTCGACCGATTTCTGAACGGACGAGGCTATGTCGATATGGAGTATATCAACGATATTGTCGGCACGCAGTGCCTGCGCACTATGCGTTACGGCGATGCCGTTACCTATTTGGGACATATTGGTCGTTCGTTTGAAAGTCATCTAAATACTGAAATTTATTGGGATCCTTTCTCATACGAGCGGCGAGATATAAAGGATAAGTCCGATTTCAAGTATCGCTTTGCCCGTGAAATGTGTATGTTGGAACAGGAGATGAATAAGACAACCGATCCCGATCGCAAAGCCGAAGCGATGATACGTTATGCAACGGGTATGCGCAATTCGTTTGACCGCTGCTGGCCGCTGACGCAGTATTATCGTGGCACATCCTATTTTGGGCAGGTACAGGAAAAACGCGATTGGGAGAATGAACCGGAGGCAATTCGTGCTAAGAAACGTTCAACGGAGTTGTTTAAGACAGCCTGCGCGCTTTTCACAAATCGGGAACTTGCTGCCGAAACACTATACGAATTCAATCAATACCGCACTGTTGCAGAGAAATATCCTGAAACGGAGATAGGACAATATGTCTGTGGCCACTGCGACAATCTGTATGATTATTAGGTACAGAGACAGATGATATGCTCATAAATAATCGAGGTTGAAAATGCAATACAAATAGCATATCAGATTGGATAGTTCCATGGAATTATGGAATTATCGCCAACAAGGTTGCAGCGAAAAGAGAAAATACGCAATAACGTGGTCTTCTCTTTTGGCTGCATGTTTTCAGAATGTAGGGGCGGAAATTCGGTTTAGTTTGGTCGGTTAGCCATATATAAGCTAAACCGAAGTAAATTATATTTAGTTAGGCATATTTGTTTTTCTGTATGTCTATGTTGGAAAGAGCAGTTCTTGGCCGAGTCCAAAATGATGCGGAGAATTCGAGATGAAATAGTGCTTTGTCTCCTTTCTTTTTTGGCTGCAACAATAGACGATGCTATTTTGCAGTCGTGGCCATGAAACGAGAATGAGCGTATACGAATTAGTATGCAGCTAAAAAAGTCTGCGAATGCCAGCAAGTGAAAAGACAGAAAACAACAGCAAGGTAGAAAACCAAAGAACCGCTTAAATCCTTGATTTTGTGCCTGATTTGTTGCTTATTTAAACAGCGTCACAACTCATAGTGCTGAATGATAATAGATTGACAGGGCGCTATTAAAGACTTCCTACATTTATGCTGACTGCCGCCATGCTCGCGGCTTGCAGCAATGACAGTCCGACGCCGCAGCCTCAGCCCGAGCCTCCGTTCGTCGAGCCTACGCCCGAGAGGGTCGTGTACACTCAGGCCAACGTCGTCTACTACGGCGACGAGGGCTTTACGGGTGTCTCCGATCTGTGGAAAGTGATGCTCTATACCGATATGGATATCGATCCTGCGGGCAATCTGGTCGGTCCCGGCAAGCTGATCTGCATCAGCTGCAATGCACCTCTGTCGGAGGGCATGGACCTCGACGCGCTGGCAGGCACCTATACCATGTCGCAGTCGTCGAACGACTTCTCGGCAGGCACCTTCAACGACGGCCGCCTGATGACGATCGATCTGCCCGACGGCTCGATATCGATGCCCGACTTCTCGTTCTACGGCGAGCCGGCCGATGGCGCGACCGACTTCGATCCAGACCTGCTGCGTGAGGGCTACTGCTCCGTGGTGCGCAACGACGACGGCACCCATACCGTCGAGGGCATCATGACTGGTACCAAGTTTCTGAAACGCTACTTCTCCTATACCGGTATCATCGAGCCTGTCGACCGCAGCGAGACGCCGGCCGAATCGATACCCAACAGCAACCTTACCGAAGATATCCGCCTCGAAGGAATGACGCAGGCGAGGCTGCAAGACTTGGGCGACTACTTCTTCCTGCAAGACGGCTCTTACCGGATGTTCCGCCTGATGCTGGCCGAGCCGGGAGTCGACATATCGACCTCGCAGGCCTCGGGCGACGGACGCTACCTCAAACTCGAAATATTGGTCGAGCATGATGCCGACGTCGAGCAGGGACTACCTGCGGGCGAATATGCCATGTGCGTGCGTGAGGAGAACGGCGGCATCGACCGCGATCAGATCAGGCCGTGGCATGTGCTGCCGGGGCTGCCCGACAAGTTCAACAACCCCGACGGCTCGTGGTATCAGCATATAACATCCGCAGGGAATATGCCGCAGTATGCGCGTCTGGCGGGAGGCAGGATCGTCGTCGAGGCGATCGAGGGCGTCGAGGGCGGACGCCGCATTAGGATCGAGCTGACCGACTGCGATGCTGCGGCGCCGCACCGTGTGGAGTGCACCGTCGATATGATCGGCAAAAAGATCGTAAAACGCTGAAACTGTTCCGGCCTTTTATCCGTCTCGGCATAGCCCGAACGAGTTCGGCACCGCTCTCGTATTAACGAAAACTTCAACTAAAAATAAGCCACCATGAAAAAATTCAGACTTCTGACGCTTGCGACAATCTTCGCAACGCTCGCAGCCGTAGGTTGCAAGGACGACAAACCCGGACCGGATCCCGTGCCGCCCACGCCTCCGACCGAGTTGAAACAACAATACGAGTGGAACGGCAAAGCAACCGACATAAAGTCGGTCGTGTCGGCGATCATTCCCAACGAGATAGCCATGCCGCTCTACATATTCCTCTCGCCCGAAGAGGGTATCGGCTCCTACACCGAGCTCATGGGCAGCGACCGGGAGTACGTCATGATAATGATCGACACCGAAATGGACATGGACGATCCGGCGATCGTCGAGACCGATAACGGCATGACGATCGATCTTGCCGCCGAGAGCATTCGCAGCCAGATATATGTATGGTATATGCGCGACGGCAAGGCGGTAGCCGAATATGCCGACGATACCGAGTTGACGAGTGGTATCCTCAGCTTGAAGGAGGATCCCGCTTCGGCCGGCGATATGGCCGTTGTCGACCTGTTGCTCGACTATGCCGGCAGCGACGACTGCCTGCGCGCCAACTTCTCAATGTCCGAGTCCGACATAATAGTGCCGGAGCCCGACTACGACTATATCGCAGAGGATTTCGACAACTATGCCGAGATACGCAGCGCATTCGCATTCGACTCGGGCGGCTATACTTTCGTCGTAATGTCGACCCAGGGCGGCTACGAGACTTGGGAGCAGTGCCTCGACGGCGGCAACTATGTCATGCTGGCCGTAAATCCCAAGTATATAGGAGAGACGATCGACATGAAGACATGCGACGATTTCAGCTTCGTCAACGCCTCGGGTATGGCGCCTGCTATCGAAACCGTCACTTCGGACGATCCCGAGACGCTGGCCACGATCCTCGCCGGCGAGATGACCGTATCGCGCGAGGGCGAATATACCGACGTGAGATTCGACGTTACCGGCCGCGACGAGATACGTTTCCACGGCTCGGTCGGGATACATACGCCCAAACCGCAAAACTACATCGACTTCAACGGTGCGTCGAAGCCGGTGCGCGCGGCATTCTATTATGCCAACTATCTCTACCTCACGCCCGGAGCTATCGACTACGGCGAGGATATATCGCTCTGCTCGCAGTATCTCGTAGTCACGATGCCTGCCGACCTGAGCTCGGGTACGCCCGTCGACGTGGCTTCGTCGGGCGAGGAGTTCATGGTGATATTCTCGTACGAGTACGGCGAGAAGCAGATCATGACCTCAAACGAGGAGCGTGCCGCCACGGGCAGCTATACGGTCAGAAGCACCGGCGAGAACAGCTACGAAGTCGTGCTCGACATAGCTTTCAATGACGGCAATAAATTGCAGTGCGCCTACTCGGGCGAATTTAAGGATTTCCTCGCCGAACCGGCCAAGGCCAACGAGTATAAGATCGGCGGCGAGACCTTTGCCATAGGCTCGGTCGTGGTCGATGCCCGCAATACGGTTTGGGAGGCATATATATCGAAGCATAGCGGACTGGATACGGTAGATAAGATCAAGGCTGCGGACGACGTGCTGACGGTCAAGGCCGATGCGTCGCTGTGGACGGGCGAGCCGTCGGGCTTCTCGGTTGCCGCACAGGACGGCAAGGAGCTGTCGCTGACCATAGCCGACAACGTATATAACTATGCCAACGGCAATACCGGTACCTTCTCGGGCACGGTCGAGGGTACGCAGCTGTATATCGAATTTATGTCGTACGGCGACTCTGCCGACATTTATTATAAGGGCGAAGCCGTCGTGATAAAATAACGCAGCTATGAAGATATTCCGAAAACTGGCCGTCGTAGCGGTCGCCGCCCTTGCGGCGGCGGCCTTTGCGGCGTGCGGCGACGATAACTCGACGGTCGAGCCGCAGCCCTTGCCTCCCGTCGAGCCTGTCATCGGACAGTATACCTTCGACGGCAAGGTGTACGACATACGCCATGCTACCGTATTCTTCGACGGCACGAGCTATGCGTTCGTCTTCTCGCCACTGCCCGACGGCGGCCGCTCGACCTATCTCGCCGTATCGCTTGTCGAGTACTTTATGGGGCAGACGTTGGATGTTAAGAAGATATACCACAACGACGATTACTCGCTCGTATACGAAGATCCGGTGCGCTATTACTCGCGCTTTCGCAGTTTGCAGAGCGGCACGATGTATATCGCCAAGAACAGCGAGAACAACTTCACGGTCAACCTTGACGTAAGACTCAACGACGGCACGCCGCTGTTTATGGAGTTTACCGGCGAGCTGAAATCGGAGTTCGAATAGAACGTCCGATCTTGTAGAACGTCCGGCCTTACGGTCGTCCGCGGGCGTGCGTTGTCCGTCGCCCGTCGCGGCCGGCATAGACTGCGACACCGGTCAGCCGGTCAGCCGCGGATGCGGCGGGAGCCGATATCGCTGAAAGTCCCTATCCGTGAGGATAGGGACTTTGCGTTTGATGGCCGATCGAGGGGTTTTACAATCCTGCGCGTTCGGGTTCGGCGTCCTTTAAGAGAATCTCGTCGCCCTCCCAGTCGAAAGGTTCGAAGTCGCGGCGGCCGTCGAGCCGGAACCGAGTGTAGGTAATGGGCAGCTTGCGCGAGAGGAACATCTGCTCGTATGCCGTCTTGACCGACAGCGTTTCGTCTGCGAAGCCCGAGCCGTAGATGTCGTCGTTGGACGTTTCGCACGGCAGGCCGAAGCGGTCGATGACGGCCGACGTATATTTATATAGGTGTTGAGAGTCCGTTTTTAGATTTATGGCACCGTCGGGAGTAAGCATGCGGGCATAACGCGCCAGAAACAGCGGCGAGGTAAGACGCTTCTTCGCGCGGCGGCTTTTGAGCTGCGGGTCGGGGAATGTGATCCATATCTCCGAGACTTCGCCCTCGGCGAAGAACGACTCGATGAACTCTATGCGCGTGCGGATGAAGCCGACGTTCGTCATGCCGCACTCGGTGGCGGTCTTTGCGCCGCGCCACATGCGTGCGCCCTTGATGTCGACTCCGATGTAGTTGCGGTCGGGGTTGCGCTGAGCCAGAGCTACGGTGTATTCGCCCTTGCCGCAGCCCAGTTCGAGGGTTATGGGGCGGTCGTTATGGAAAAAATCGGTATGCCAGCGCCCTTTCAGGGCGTGGTCGCGGTCGAAGATCTCTTCGAATTCGGGTTGTACGAGGCACTCGAAGGTGCGGTTTTCGGCAAATCTGCGCAGTTTATCCTTTCCCATGCTTATCTGTCGGAGTCGGTTGCGGACTCCTCTATTATCAGACCGACCGACTCGATGCCTGCGGCATCGGTCTGCGGCGTTACGGTAAAATTATAGATGCCCCGATGCAGCAGCACGGCGCGGCTGCGGTAGGGGAATATGCGCTCGACGGGGTGTACGGCCTCGGTGGGGGGTATGTGCAGCGTGAGACGCTCGACGAGCGAGAGCGAGTCTGGCGTATGGGTGGCTATGTGCACCACGAGCGTGTCGACGGCCAGACGACGGTCGTATCGCACCACCAGCGACAGATCGCGGCGGGTAAGCGTATCGTCGTTGTCGACGGCGATCTCGATCGGCTCCTCCCAGCGATAGCCGTCGAGATCGGTCATCTCGACCTTTCCGCCCTTGGGCGACGAGCATGCCGCCGAGAGGCAGAGGCATGCCGCAGCGGCCGCGTATGTCATCGGTCGCATCATCGCTGTCAGTCTTTGTTATTCGGTTTGTCGCCGTTATGCGGCGCACGCCCCTCGGCCTGTCCGGCGTTCTGTCCCTCGGCTGCGCTGCGCTGGGGGCGGCGACGCTGCGGCCGGCGGCTGCGATTGCCGTCGCGTCCGGCCTCGCGTCCGTTCTCCCTCGCACCCTCGCGATTGCCCTCGTTTGCCGTGTCGCGTCCGTTATCGCGTCCTTGTGCGCGGCGCTCGCTATCGGCCGGTGCGGGCTTGGGCTGGGCTGTGTTCTCCGCTCCGTTCTGCGGCTGACGGTTCTGGCGGCCGGCGGCATTATCGCGATTGTTGCGCCTGCTGCGCTCGCGGGAGCGGTTTTCGGCCGTCTGCTGCGGCTGCTCCTGACGTGCTCCCGAACGGCTTTCCGCACCCTCGGCCGACGGCTTGGCCTCCGCGGCGTTCTGTCTGCGACGGTCGTTGCGTCCGCCGCCCTTGTCGGTTGTGTCGCTCTGGCCGTTGCGCTGCCGTCTGGGCTGCTCCGAGGCGTTGTCGCGACGCTCCGGGCGGTCGCTATCCTTGCCGCGGCGGCTGCGCTTGCTGCGCCCCTTCTTCTGGTCGAAGCGCGTTATGCTGTCCTCGGCATGGCGGTATGTCGGCTCCTCGACCTGGTTCGAGGGCATGTCGCCCTCGATCGTCTCGGCCTTGCGGCCGGCGCGGTTGAGGGCTATGATCTCCTTGACGCGGGCGATGTCGAGCGTGACGACATTGGCAAGGGTATCCTTGCTGCTGCTGAACGACATGGTGCGCGCCAGCGGGTCGCTCTTGATAAGGTGGTAGTCGCCGTCGAGCGTCTGCAACGGCTCCTTGACGCGCGGCATGCCTCGGCGTGCGTCGGCGTAGACGTCGTATTCGTACATCAGGCAGCATTTGAGCTTGGAGCACTGCCCCGCCAGCTTCTGCGGGTTGAGCGACAGCTCCTGCATGCGTGCGGCGTTGGTGGTAACGCTCGAAAAGTTGGATATCCACGACGCGCAGCACAACTCGCGTCCGCAGGCTCCGATGCCGCCTATGCGGCCGGCCTCCTGCCGGGCGCCGATCTGCTTCATCTCGATGCGTATGCGGAACCGGTCGGCGAAAACCTTTATCAGTTCGCGGAAGTCGACCCTCTCGTCGGCTATGTAGTAGAATATGGCCTTGATCTTGTCGCCCTGATACTCCACGTCGCCGATCTTCATGTTGAGGCCCATGTCGGAGGCTATCTGACGCGCGGCGATCATCGTCTCGTGTTCGAGGGCTATGGCCTCCTGCCAGCGCTCTATGTCGTAGGGCTTGGCCTTGCGGTATATCTTCTTGTATTCGCCGTTGAAGGGGTTGAAGCCCACGCGCCGCATCTGGCGCGCCACCATGTCGCCCGTGAGCGATACGATGCCGATGTCGTGTCCGGGCGAGGCCTCGACGGCCACTATGTCGCCGCGGCGCAGGTCGAGCCCCGATGTATTCTGGTAATACGATCGGCGGGTATTCTTGAAGCGCACCTCGAAGATGTCGGTGGGTATGTTGTCGGGATACTCCTCCAACCAAGGTGTCTCGTGGAGCTTGAAGCACCCCTCGACGGGTATCGCCTCCACCTCCTCGCCGCAATCGCAGAACAGGCAGCCGCGCCCCATCTCGGGCATATGTTTTTTATTGCAACTCATCTTTATGTACAATTTGGCGTAAAGATAGCAATTTTCGGCGATTTACCTGCCGTTTCGCTGCAATTAATTATGTATGCCGCCCGCCGAATGTTCGGCGGCGTAGCGGTAATCATCGTTCGTGAAGACATATCGGGCTGTGCCGTCGATGCCGCCCTGCGGCCGCGATGTGCCGATAATGGCGTATGCCCGCATGTCGGTCGGCCGCCGCTCCTCGGGCAGCGACTGCCCGTCGACCGATACGCCGTCCGAATATTCGATGCGCAGCTCGCGCACGCATGACCACATAAAACCGCTTATAGGCATGACTTCCGGCATCATGATGTTTACTGTTTCGACCCACGACAGCGTTTCGTCAGCTGCGACGGCGATTTCGAAACGGCTGCCGTCGGTCGTGAAGCCGGTCTGCTCGGGAGGCATGGCCGGCGATTCGAACGAAAGTGTTAGGTCGATGCCGCTCTGATTGACGATTTCGAAACGGTAGATCTTTTCGACGACGTTGCTGTCCGGTCCGCCCGGGCATGTCTTGTCGCATGCCGAGACGAAGAGTGCTATGACCGATAGTATCAATGCTGTATAAGAGCGTCTTGCTGTCATATACATAATTCGAATAAATTGTTTATCCGTTTAAGGTATCCTACATTCGCAGAATAGCCTGTTCTAATGTCTTCGATACTTATAATCGAATATTGAGAAGGAGCATTGCTTCCGATAATCAATGGCATAGAAAAGGAATGAATGCCGCCTGCCTCTCGTAAAAACGTATCATCGTTGTGAACAACGATAATATACCAAAAGTACATAAAATAATTTGAATGTGGCGGCTAATGCTAAAAAAACTTTGACTATAATGCAATATATTGTTTGCGGATTTGTGCCGGCAAAGAATACCATTCGTCGAATCGAGTTATTGCGACGGTTTTATGCCGGACATATTTCAGATAGTTCAGGCTGCACGAACGATAGATTAAGGAGGTTGTGGCACTATTTTGGATTTGTCCGTTGCAATAAAATCGATTGCTATGGACAAGAACAAGAAAAGACTTACGGCCGAGAACGGCCGTCCGATCGCCGACAACCAGAATATCCAGACCGCCGGGCGGCCGGGTCCCGTGTTGATGCAGGATCCGTGGTACATGGAGAAGATAGGGCATTTCGACCGCGAGGTGATTCCCGAGAGGCGCATGCACGCCAAAGGCTCGGGCGCATACGGCACCTTTACCGTCACGCACGACATCACGCGCTGGACGCGTGCCTCGATATTCGCCGAGGTGGGCAAGCAGACGCCGTGCTTCGTGCGTTTCTCGACGGTGGCCGGCGAGAGGGGTGCGGCCGACGCCGAGCGCGACATTCGCGGCTTCGCGATGAAGTACTACACCGACGAGGGCAACTGGGATCTGGTGGGCAACAATACTCCGGTATTCTTCATGCGCGACCCGTTGAAGTTTCCCGATCTGAACCATGCCATAAAGCGCGATCCGCGCACGGGCATGCGCAGCGTCGACAACAACTGGGACTTCTGGACGCTGCTGCCCGAGGCGCTGCATCAGGTAACGATTACCATGTCGCCGCGCGGCATACCCGCCTCGTTCCGCCACATGCACGGCTTCGGCAGCCACACTTACAGCTTCTTCGATAGCGACAACCGCCGCACATGGGTCAAGTTCCACTTCCGCACAATGCAGGGCATAAAGAACCTGACCGACGCCGAGGCCGAAGCGGTCATCGCCAAGGACCGCGAGTCGAACCAGCGCGATCTGTTCGAGGCTATCGAGAGGGGCGACTTCCCTCGCTGGAAGATGCAGATTCAGGTTATGTCCGAAGAGGAGGCCATGCGCTACCATATCAATCCGTTCGATCTGACGAAGGTGTGGTATCACGGCGATTTCCCGCTTCACGACGTGGGTATATTGGAGCTCAACCGCAACCCCGAGAACTTCTTCGCCGAGGTCGAGCAGGCGGCGTTCAATCCGCTCAATATAGTCGACGGCATTGGCTTCTCGCCCGACAAGATGTTGCAGGGCAGGCTGTTCTCTTACGGCGATGCCCAGCGCTACCGTCTCGGCGTCAACCACAATCTCATACCTGTCAACCGACCGCGCTGCCCGTTCCATTCGTATCATCGCGACGGACAGATGCGCACCGACGACAACTACGGCCGTGTCGTATCATACGAGCCCAACAGCTTCGGGGAGTGGCGCGACACGCCCTCGATGAAGGAGCCGGCGCTGCCGCTCACGGGCGATGCTTATGCCTATGACGAACGTGCCTACGATGACGATTACTATACTCAGCCGGGCAAGCTGTGGCGCCTTATGTCGGACCAGGACAAGGAGGCCACGTGCGGCAATACGGCGCGGGCAATGGGCGACTGCAAGCTCTTTATCAAGCAGCGCCACGTGCGCAACTGCTACCGTGCCGATCCCGCCTACGGCGAGGGCGTGGCCGAGGCGCTGGGCATAGACTTGCAGCAGGCGCTGTCGGCTTCGGATCCTGCCGAGCGCGACCGGTGCCGCGAGCGTGTCGGGGCCGGGGCTGAACGATAGCCTCGGCGTACGGCCGCATGACGGATATTTGGAACGGTTTATGCGGTAGTGGCGGTACCGACCGACGGAATCGAAGCCGACGCGAGCGCCGAAGAACAAATGATAACGACACCGACAGAGGCGGCAAACTTTTTTTGACCTACTTTTGCTTAGTACCTCTGCCGGATGTCGTTTTCCGTCATTCAACGCACTTTCGGAGGATGCCCGTTGCAGCCGTACCACGAGCCGCCGGCGGGCTAATCTCCGTAATGACCGATAAAGATAAGAAATAAATTCGAAACGATCGATATTCGATGAGAATATGATCGTTTTATGCTATTTAATGATCTTTTTTTGCTGTGTTTCGTAACCCGTGCCAACCGACGGGACAGATGCGGCGACGGCGTTAACATTCTCAGATGCAGCTGACGAGGCGGCCTGTCGGCCTTATTGCCGGGGCGAAAGCCTCCGCAAGGCTCCGTCATGCGCCGCGATGCTGCGGCGGGCTATTCGGTAAAGGGGATATAGACCACCTTTTTGGTCGAGAAGAACTCTTCGTCGAAGTAGTCCGAAATGTCGTATTGGTGCCATGTGCGGCGCGTGCGCAGCATCTCCTCGGTAAGGTCGCCGCCTTTCAGATAGAGTATGCCGTTGTCGAGATCGCCGCGACGGCCCCGGCGCAGCTTGGGCCAAACCCAGCCGGCGAAGGTCGACATGTCGGTCACGGCGCGCGAGACCGCATAGTCGAAGCGTCCGGCGATGCTCTCGACCCGGGCGTTGCGGGCGTCGATGTTATCGATGCCGGCGGCGCGGCACACCTCTTTGAGCACGGTTATCTTCTTGCCGATCGAATCCACCGACGTGAACCGCACCCGGGGAAACATTATGGCCAGCGGTACGCTCGGGAAACCTCCGCCGCACCCCACGTCGAGCACCTCGGCCTGTTCGTCGAAGCGGCAGACGCGCGCTATGGCCAGCGAGTGGAGCACGTGTTTGAGGTAGAGCGAGTCGATGTCCTTGCGCGAGATGACGTTGATGCGTGCGTTCCATTCGGTGTAGGCATCTTTCAGCAGGCGGAACCGCTCGCGCTGCGAGTCGTCGAGGCCGGGAAAATATTTTTCGATTAACTCCATGGTGTTTTCATTCTTCGTGTTCGACAATCAGGCGGCACATGGCCTCCTTGGCGCGACGTATCTGGGTCTTTATGGTATTCATACCGCGGCCGAGGCTCTCGGCGATCTCCTCGTATGAACGCTCCTCTATAAAGCGCATGACGATCAACTGCCGGTAGGCGGGCGTCAGGCGCGACAATCCGGCCTCGAATTGCGTGCGGCGCTGCGCGTCGATGACGCTCTCCTCGGGCGTGGGGCCGGGCGATACGGGCGAGAGGAATCTCTCGTCGATCGATACGTCGTCGGAGCGGCGGCGCAGGTAGTCGATCAGCGTATTGCGCGCTATGGTGTATACCCACTGCCCGAAGGTGTAGTCGGGCGAGTAGCGGTCGATGTTCATGTAGACCTTGATGAAAGTCTCCTGCAACAGATCGTCGGCGTCGCTCTTATCGCCCGTACGCTGCACGAACAGCCGGTATATCGCCTCGCGGTAGCGGTCGAACAGATATCCGAAGGCTGCCTGATCGCCTTGCAGCACCAGTGCTGCCAGCTGCGCGTCGTCGGCTACTATGTAGTCGTCTATCTCCATACGTCGGGATCTTTACGCAGCAGCGACACTCTGACGGCATAGTGCAGCACCAGACCTGCCGTGTCGTAGAGCCACAGCATGGTCAGTATGCCGCGCTCGCCTATGCGTCTGGCCACCTGCCGCGTCGTGTTCCACACGATGGCGTAACGCACCGCGAGCAGCACGGCGGCGGCTATCTTCAACTCGTAGGGTAGTACGGCGAGGGACGTTGCCACGGCGGCGAAGAAGAGCAGTCGGCTGCCCGACTCCCACTCCGAAAAGTTGCGTGCGGAGCGCGGGTACAGAGCGTAGGCCGAGCCGTAGTAGCGCATGCGTTTCCACCACCAGTGCCAGCCGCCCCAGCGGGTCTCGTCGACGGCGGCATGGGGCGATAGTATGACTGCGGCGCGGCGCGAGCGCGTGACATGTTCGATGAACAGGTCGTTGTGGCCGATGTTCATGTTGAGGTGGTCGAAGCCGCGTGCCGAGTCGTATACCTTGCGCGTGAAGCCGAAGTTGACGTGCGAGGCGCGATAGGGGCGTCCTGCTACGGCTGCCGACAGCCACTCCTCGGCCGAGTGGAACTCGACCATGCGCGTGAGGTAGTCGTATATGCGTCGGCCGCGGCGCGTGAGCGACGAGTATGCCAGCACGACCTGCGCGCGCTCGAAGCCGCAGGCCATATATGTTATCCACTCGTTGTCGCGCGGCATGGCGTCGGGCGTAGTGAACAGCAGACAGTCGTTGTGGGCGAGCTTGATGCCGAGATTGAGCGCCATTTTGATCGATATCGGAAAGCGCGAGTCGGCCTTGATCTGCGTGGTGGAGAGGTTCTCGAAACGTACCGACATCATCCTCAGATCCTCGTAGAACTCGCAGTCGGAGCCTACGTATACGACCACTATCTCGTAGTCGTGGTAGTCTTGTTCGAATAGCCGCGGCAGGCGCTCGTCGATGAAGTCGCGGTTTTCGCCGTAGAGCGCCACGACCACCGATACGGGCGGGCGGTTGCGGCGCTGTTTGAGCGTCCGCGTAAGGCGGTAGCGGCAGATGCGCCGGTAGGCTATGCCGTAGTAATAGAACTGTACGCAAAACAGTATGACGATCGCAAGCAGAAGCGCAAGCCCCTGCCATTGATAGTACTCGATGACCGTCGTGAAGAACTGCATAATAGTTTCGAAGGATAATAATCGGGCGAATATACGAAAAAAATCCGAGAAATGTTCTCTCTGCCGCCGAGCTCTGTTTCGCGGCATGGAAAATTTTAGTATTTTTGCCGCTCGGAATCAATTCAAAATGTTTGTCAAATGGCTTTAATCGACCAGATACGGCGACGCAGAACCTTCGCCATCATATCGCACCCCGATGCCGGTAAGACGACCCTTACCGAGAAACTGCTGCTCTTCGGCGGCGCAATACATGTGGCGGGTGCCGTGAAGAGCAACAAGATAAAGAAGGGCGCCACGTCGGACTTCATGGAGATAGAGCGTCAGCGAGGCATCTCGGTGGCCACGTCGGTCATGGGCTTCGAGTACCGCGACGTGAAGATCAACATCCTCGACACGCCCGGCCACGAGGACTTCGCCGAGGATACCTACCGCACGTTGACTGCCGTCGACTCGGTCATAATAGTCATCGACGGCGCCAAGGGCGTCGAGACGCAGACGCGCAAGCTGATGAACGTCTGCCGCATGCGCCGCACGCCGGTAATGGTCTTCATCAACAAGCTCGACCGCCCGTGCAAGGATCCGTTCGATCTGCTCGACGAGGTGGAGCGCGAGTTGCAGATCAAGGTGCGGCCGCTGGCCTTTCCGATATCGAGCGGCGAGACGTTCCGCGGCGTATACAATATATACGAACAAAACCTGTCGCTGTTTACCAGCGACCAGAGGCAGACGGCCGATGCGTCGACCGTCGAGATCGACGACCTGTCGTCGGAGCTGCTCGACGAGTATATCGGCGGCAAGTTCGCAGCCAAGCTGCGCGACGACGTGGAGCTGGTCGAGGGCGTTTACGACGCATTCGACCGCGAGGCCTATCTGGCGGGCGAGGTGGCTCCCGTATTCTTCGGCTCGGCGGTCAACAATTTCGGCGTGAGAGAGCTGCTCGAATGCTTCATACGCATAGCCCCGTGGCCGCGCAAGTCGACCACGCAGACGCGCGAGGTCGATCCGTCGGAGGAGAAGATGACGGGCTTCGTCTTCAAGATACACGCCAACATGGACCCCAACCACCGCGACCGCATAGCATTCATGAAGATATGCTCCGGAAGGTTCGAGCGCAACAGAAACTACCTGCATGTGCGCAGCGGCAAGCAGTTGAAGTTTTCGTCGCCCACGGCGTTCATGGCCGAGAAGAAATCGATCATAGACGAGGCCTTTCCGGGCGATATAGTGGGTCTGCACGACACCGGTACATTCAAGATCGGAGATACGTTTACCGAGGGCGAGAAGCTGAAATTCACTGGCATACCCTCGTTCTCGCCCGAACTGTTCCGATATATCGAGAATGCCGATCCGATGAAATTCAAGCAGCTGGCCAAAGGCGTCGACCAGCTTATGGACGAGGGTGTGGCGCAGCTCTTCACATCGTCGCTCAACGGTCGCAGGATAATCGGTACGGTGGGTGCGTTGCAGTTCGAAGTCATACAGTATCGTCTGGAACACGAGTACGGCGCCAAGTGCCGCTGGGAGCCTATTTCGATCTATAAGGCATGTTGGATCGAGAGCGACGATCAGGCGGAGCTGGCCGACTTCAAGCGCCGCAAGCATACCAATATGGCCGTCGACAAACACGGCCGCGACGTCTTTCTGGCCGACACGAGCTACTCGCTGGCGCTGGCTCAGGAGAATTTCAAGAACATACGGTTCCACTTTACCTCGGAGTTCTGAGGCGGAGCGGTTAGATACGGACGGGCGGATATCATCGATGTCCGCCCGTTTTGTCATCGGACTCTGATGTGTTCGCCCAGCGAGAGCCGGTCGAAGTCGCTCTTGGAGGGGTTCAGCTCGCGCAGCCGGCTCAGCGTGGTGCCGTAGCGTGCGGCTATGGCCGAAGCCGTGTCGCCCGATGCGACGGTGTGCCATGCGGCGTTGCCGTCGTCGAAGGCCGACGTGCCGCCCGGCTTGCGTGCAGGTGCCGTTGCCGCCTGCTTCGCTCTGCTGTCTATGCGTCTGTCCTCGGCGCGGTCGGCCTCGGATGTGTCGATACGTACTGCCATACCTACGCGCACCAAGGGTTTGAGGCTGTCGAGATCGTCGTTGCGCAGCCGGATGCAGCCCTCGGTGGCGCGCGTGCCTATGGAGGCGGGGTCGTGCGTGCCGTGTATGCCTATGCCTTTGTGCGGCGGTGTTTTGAGCCTTATGAACCAGTTGCCGTAACAACCCTCGATGACGCCCTTGCCGTCGCCGAAGTCGTGGGTCCATGTCGAGGCCGGCTGTATCTGCTGCACGGTAAAGTCGCCCTCGGGGGTCTTCATGTCGCCCGGGCGGCGCTTGTTGCCGAGGTTGCGGCCGACGGCGACCGGAAAGCGGCATATGAGCGCATCGTCGGCATCGTAGAGCGAGAGGGTCATGCTCTGCTTGGATATGACGATGCGTGCCGGACGCGTCGCATCGCCGTCGGCCTGCGGCTCGTCGGAGGTCCGGGGATCGGCAGCTTCGGGAGCCGCCGCCGTGGCGGTGTTGTCGGTACCGGGGCTTTCTGGCTGGGCGGCTGTGCCGCGCGAAGAGCTGCCGCATGCCGCGATGACGGTCATGGCGGCCGCGACGAGGATATAGAGTCGTCTCATGGCTTAGGGGTTCGAGGAGCAGATGAAACTTATTTCGTATACGCCGAGCGAGGTGTTGGCGATGTCGGCAATGGGGTAGTCGGCCGTGAAGCCCAGCGTGCGGTACTCCTCGTCGCCGTCGAAAAATTCGATCAAGGCATATACGCCGTTGCCCGTGTCGGGGTCCGAGAGGCGGAACACCTCAAAGCGGCGCGGTGCGCAGTCGTATTTGCGCATGTGTCCTATCACTACGCGGTCGTCGTCGGCATCGACATCGAGCATGCGGAGCGCCGCCCCGAGCGCACGGCGCCACTTGGCCTGCGGGAATCTGTTGCGTGAGGCCGTGTCGTGCGTGACGTGGCGGTGCATTACGGCGAAGGCGTCGGTGTCGATGACGAACTCCTGCGCGACGTATCCGCGGCGCAGCCGGTTCTCGCCCGTGACGACTTCGACCTGCACCCATTTGTCGTTTACGACCGACACCACGTCGAGCAGGGTGCCGTATTCGAGAAGTGCTATTTTATTGTTGTCTGACGATGAATCCGTCGTGCCGCGCAGCCAGATGCGATCGGCGAAGACCGCGGCGCGGCCGGTGCCGAAGGGCAGCAGCGGCTTGATCCATTCCGGATCGCCCGTCAGACTGAGGGTCGATACGGTGTAGATGTCGTTGTAGCGGTGCGTGGCGAGTTGCGGATATTCGTCCATGCTCCACACCTCCCCATAGGGCATCGGCGCAGGCTCCTCGCAACAGTATTCGTCGCTGTTTTCAACGTAATATTCTTCGCAGTATCCGTAAGCGTCGCCGCTGCTGTCATCGCATCGGTCTACCAGTGCGGCGATCTTGTCGGCCGCGCTCGGCCGTTCGGCAGCCTTGTCGTGTTTCTTGTAGAAGTAGACGCCTGCACCGCACGCTGCGGCCAGCAGCAGCGCGAGCAGAACGTAGAGCCATGCGTGCGAGCCGTTGCGATTCGCGGCGGGGGCGGGTGCCGCGGCCGGTGCAGGCCGGAGCTGTGCAGGCTGCTGCTGCGCAGGTGCCGCGGCCGGCTCTGCCGTCGCAGCGGGTGCTTTCGGCCGCTGTTCGAACTGCGTGCCGCAGTGGGGACACTTTGCGGCTTTGTCGGATATGGTGCCCGAGCATACGGGGCATTTTATTAAAGCCATAACGTTATTGGGTTAGAGTTTTATTATCCTTTGTATTCCAGCACCACGGCCGTTCGCGACGTATTATATATGCGTATGGTGTGGCGCGGCGTGCCGTCGCCGCTATCGACGTCGATAGAGAAGTGTTCGCCGCCGGTGCGTGTGCGCCCCAGCCCGCCGAACCGCTCCTCGTCTGTCGACAGCAGCGGGGTATACTTGCCCGGCCACGGCACGGGCATCTCGTAGTCGGGGATCGAGGCCGTCGGGTGCCAGTTGAATACGAATACCAGAGAGCTGTGCGAGAAGACCATGGTCTTGTTCTTCTCGTCGATGAGCAGGTTGTAGGGGTAGCCGTCCGAGAGCACGCCGAAGCGCTTTACGAGTGCGAGCATGGCGCGGTCGAAGCCGGCCAGAAAGGCGTATCGCAGATTCTCGTCGTCCATAAGCGACCACTGCCGGCGCGCATGGGCATACGACCAGCCGTTGCCCTCTCTGGGGAAGTCGATCCACTCGGGGTGGCCGAACTCGTTGCCCATGAAGTTGAGGTAGGCTTCGCCGCCCGTTGAGATCGTCATCAGGCGTATCATCTTGTGCAGAGCCATGCCGCGGTCGACGACGATGCTCTGCGAGGCGCGATCCATGGCGTAGTACATCTCCTTGTCCATAAGTCGGAAGGCGATGGTCTTGTCGCCCACGAGCGCCTGATCGTGCGACTCGGCGTAGGCGACCGTTCTGACCGACGGCAGCCGGTTGGTCATGACCGACCACATCTCCCACAGGTTCCACTCCTCGTCGCTCTGGTCTTTGAGTATCTTGATCCAGTAGTCGGGTATGGCCATGCCCAGACGGTAGTCGAAGCCGATGCCGCCCTCGTCGGCGGGGGTGCAGATGCCGGGCATGCCGCTCACGTCCTCGGCGACGGTAACCGCCTCGGGGCGGAACTCGTGCACCAGACGGTTTGCCAGCGAGAGGTAGACCACGGCATCGCGGTCGACACCCTCGTCGAAGAACTTTTCGCGCGAATCGAAGTCGACATAGCCGTGATGATGATAGAGCATCGACGTTACGCCGTCGAAGCGGTAGCCGTCGAAGTGGTATTCGTCGAGCCAGTATTTGACGTTCGAGAGCAGGAAGTGCTGCACCTCGCGCTTGCCGTAGTCGAAGATCATCGAGTCCCAATAGGGCTGGTAACCCGCCTCGCCGGCTTTGGAGTAGAGGTGGTCGGAGCCGTCGAGCGCGGCTATGCCCTCGTTGAGATTCTTGACGTAGTGGGCGTGCACCAGATCCATGATTACCCTCAGTCCGAGCGCGTGCGCACGGTCGACGAGCGCTTTAAGCTCCTCGGGCGTGCCGAAGCGCGACGAGGGTGCGAACAGACTCGATACGTGGTAGCCGAACGAGCCGTAATAGGGGTGTTCGGCCACGGCCATGAGCTGTACGGCGTTGTAGCCCTCCTCCTTTATAAGAGGCAGTATGCGGTCCGAAAATTCGCGATAGGTGCCTACGCCCTGACGCTCCTGCGCCATGCCCGTGTGGGCCTCGTAGATGAGCAGCGGCTCGTCCGCGGGACGGTATCCGCCGTCGCGCCATACATATGGTTCGGGCGCCCAGAACTGCGCCGTGAAATTCTTCGTCGCCTCGTCCTGCACCACGCGCCGCGCCCAGGCCGGGATGCGGTCGTGCCAGCCGTTGGCACCGTGGACGTGTATCTTGTAGAGCGAGCCGTGGACGAGCCGGCCGGCATACATCGCGTCGGGCAGGAATATGCTCCACACGCCGTTGCGGTCCTTGTCGAGCCGCAGCTGCGTGCGCTGCCACGAGTTGAAGTCGCCGAACAGATAGACGTCGGCGGCCTCGGGCAGCCACTCGCGGAACCACCAGCCCGACATCTGGTCGTCTCTCTGCCAGCCGAAGTAGCGGTATCCGTTGGCATAGTCGACGATCGAGCCGGCCGACGATGCTATGTCGTCGAGCCGGCCGCGGTACATGGCGTGCCGACGTTCGAGCTCTCCCTCGACGGGTTCGAGCCACGGGTCGGCTTCGACGACGGCCAAACGCTTTTTTTGCGCTTCCATATCTTTTTGTGATCGATTTTGCACAAATATACGAAATTTTTATATCTTTGTAGAGATTAAAACTTAATTAGTCAATTAAAAAATAGAAAGAAAGCTATGTTTAAACAACCAAAAGGTTTGATCGCCGCCGCTCTGGCCAACATGGGCGAACGCTTCGGCTTCTACATCATGATGGCTATTCTGACGCTCTTCATCTCGGCCAAGTTCGGGCTCGACGAGAAGACGGCGGGTTACATCTACTCGGGCTTCTATGCCTCTATCTATCTGCTTGCGCTGGTCGGCGGTATCATCGCCGATAAGACCAAGAACTACAAGGGCACTATCATGTGGGGCCTGATCGTCATGGCGGTCGGTTACCTGATTATCGCAATTCCCACGCCGACACCCGTGCCCAACAAGGGACTCTATCTGATGCTGACGTGTCTGGGCCTGCTGGTAATCGCATTCGGTAACGGTCTGTTCAAGGGCAACCTGCAAGCGCTCGTGGGTCAGATGTACGACAACAAGGAGTTCAGCGACAAGCGCGAATCGGGCTTCCAGATATTCTACATGTTCATCAACATCGGCGGTTTCTTCGCTCCGTTCATTGCGATCGGCGTGCGCAACTGGTGGTTGAAGGTGCATAACTTCGACTATAACGCCAAGTTGCCCGAGCTCTGCCACGAGTATATCGACAAGGGCGAGGCCATGTCGTCGAGCAGCATGGCCAACCTGCAACAGTTCGCCGGCGAGGCTCAGCTGGACGGTTCGCCCGTAGCCGATCTCGGCGCATTCTGCAACGACTATCTCGAAGTGTTCAACCGCGGATTCCAGTATGCGTTCATGGCGGCTATCGTCATGATGCTCGTGTCGCTGGTAATTTACATTACCAACCGCAAGCGTTTCCCCGACCCCGCCAAGAAGTGCGTCGCAGCGGCTGGCAAGAAAGCCGTATCGGCCGAGGAGATCAAGATGGACGCGCAGGAGATCAGGCAGCGCATCTATGCTCTGTTCGCAGTATTCGGCGTGGTAATCTTCTTCTGGGTGTCGTTCCACCAGAACGGTTATTCGCTGACATATTTCGCTCGCGACTACGTCAATCTGGACGTTATCAATATTAACCTCGGATTCACGACTATAAAGGGCGCCGAGATATTCCAGAGCGTCAACCCCTTCTTCGTCGTTACGCTGACGCCGCTGATCATGTGGCTGTTCGGCTGGCTGCGCAACCGCGGCAAGGAGATCTCTACGCCGATGAAGATCGCTATGGGTATGG
The DNA here is from genome assembly GCA_910574205.1 of Bacteroidales bacterium. Classification (GTDB taxonomy): domain Bacteria; phylum Bacteroidota; class Bacteroidia; order Bacteroidales; family Rikenellaceae; genus Alistipes. Next base: position 245,920 of record CAJSYJ010000003.1, on the reverse strand, counting down.
GTATCGCCGCTGCGGCATATCTCTTCCTGATGCTCTTCTCTCTGGCACTGCCCTCTAAGGCCGAGCTGGCTACGATGACTGCCGACCAGACCAGGGACATTCTTGTTACGCCGTGGGTAATGGTGGGTCTCTACTTCATCCTTACCGTTGCCGAGCTGTTCATATCGCCGCTGGGTCTGGCATTCGTCTCGAAGGTGGCTCCCCCTCACATGCAGGGTCTGATGCAGGGCTGCTGGCTCGCTGCCACGGCCGTGGGCAACTCGCTGCTCTTCGTCGGCGGTCTGCTCTACACGAGCGTTCCGATGTGGGCTACGTGGTTCGTATTCGTGGCTGCATGCGGTCTGTCGATGCTGGTCATGCTCTCTATGGTCAAGTGGCTCGAAAGAGTTACCAAATAGTATCCGCTCATCGGAGCTGATCTCTCGCGCCCGGCTTTTGTCGGGCGCGATTTTTTTTCGATTTTCACGCCTGTCGCTGCTCCATGTCCGCCTGTCGCTGCGTCCATGCCTGCCAACCGTTGCTCCATGCCCGCCAGCCACAGCTCCCTGTCCGCCGGCCACTGTTTCCTGTCCGCCGGCCACAGCTCCCTGCCCGCCAGCTCCCTGCGCGCCCGCCTCGTTTCAGCCCGCTCTTGTCGCTCCTCCTTGTCTTTTGCGGATGTCGTCTACGCCGGCTGCGTCCGGCAGCTCTATCCTCCCTTAGTCTATGCCGGTTTTCCCGATCTCCTCCCCGCTTGTGCCAGTTATTCCGATTGTCCTCCAACACCCTCTCCGCTCGTCTCTGCTCCTGTGATCGTCCGCCCTTGCTCTCTTGTCGGCTTCGCCCTCTCGCAGGCCATGCTTTCGGCCGGCGTCGAGGCCGGGGACGCGTTGCTCGCGTATGGTTGCGGCAGCCGTAACACGCTCTTAAATCGAATAATTATGTCGCAGATATTTGCCTGCTCGAAAAAAATCATTACTTTTGTATGTTTGTCCCGGACTCGGTATCCGCGGATATGACGCACGGAGGAGAAGAGAGATTTTTACAAAACATTTAACCATATTATGAAACGATTTACAGCAATTATTTCGGCACTGATCGTCTCGCTGGTTGCGACGACGGCCGGTGCTCAGGTGCCCGCGTTCGACGAGAATGCGACCACTGTCGAGTGGTCGGCGTCGGCCGAGCGGTTGGAGGGCGATCTGTATCGTCTGACGCTGACGGGCGACATAACCGAGGGGTGGCACACCTATCGTACCGACAACCCCTATTCGCCCACTGAGGTAACATTCGCCGATGCGGTAGGCTACACGCTCGACGGCGCAATCGCCGAACCTGCCGCAACGCGCGACTACGACGGCGATCCGGTCTACTTCGACAAGATCGTACTGACGCAGAATCTGCGGCTGACGGCGGCTCAGGCCACTGTCAAGGGCGAGGTAATGTGGATAGCCTGCGTCGAGGGCGCATGCCACTCGCCGGAGTATTGGGAGTTCGAAGTAGTCGTAGGCGACGCCTCGGCAGCCGTCGCGCCTGCCGTCGAGGGCGATGCGCAGAGCGTCGAACCCGCCGAGGACATGGCCGCCACGGGCGAGAGTATCGCTGCGGCCGAGCCGGAGTCGCCGGCCGAGAAGCCGTTCAGCTGGGCTCTTATCATTGAGGCCGTGATCTGGGGCTTCGCCGCGCTGCTGACGCCGTGCGTATTCCCTATGGTGCCGATGACCGTGTCGTTCTTCATGAAGGGCAGTTCGTCGGTTGCGGCGGGACGCTTCAAGGCCTTGATGTACGGCCTTTTCATCGTGCTGCTCTATGTCGTGCCTATCGCCGTGATAATCCTTATCACGCGCTTTGCCGGCGGCGACGCCGTGACGGCCGACATATTCAACTGGCTGGCTACCCACTGGTTGCCCAACATCATATTCTTCGTAGTATTCATGATCTTCGCCGCCTCGTTCTTCGGTGCGTTCGAGATCACGCTGCCCTCGAAGCTGGTCAACAAGAGCGATCAGGGTGCCGACAAGGGCGGTCTGCTGGGTATATTCTTCATGGCGCTGACGCTGGTTCTGGTGTCGTTCTCGTGCACGGGTCCTATCGTAGGTACGGTGCTGATAAAGTCGACCTCGGGCGAGTTCTGGTCGCCGATCGTCACTATGGGCGCTTTCGCCGTGGCTTTCGCGCTGCCTTTCACGCTGCTGGCCTGGTTCCCGTCGGTTTTGAAGAACCTGCCCAAGAGCGGCGGCTGGCTCAACTCCGTGAAGGTGGTTCTGGGCTTCATCGAGGTCGCGCTGGGTTTCAAGTTCCTCAGCGTCGCCGACCAGACCTATCACTGGAATCTGCTCGACAGAGAGGTCTATCTGGCGATATGGATCGTCGTATTCTCGCTGCTGGGTCTCTATCTGCTGGGTAAGATACGCTTCGCCCACGACGACAAAATGGAGTATCTGACTGTAAAGCGTCTGGCGCTGTCGATCGTCGCATTCTCGTTCGTGGTATATCTCATACCCGGCATGTTCGGCGCTCCGCTCAAAGCTCTGTCGGGATATATGCCGCCGTTGCAGACGCAGGATTTCGTTCTCGGATCGGAAAAGGCCGAGGTCAAGAGCGTCAAGTACGGCGACGACCTGCATCTGCCGCTGGGGCTGTCGGGCTATTTCGATCTGCCGGAGGCTCTCACGGAGGCCAAGCGCACGGGTAAGCCGCTGTTCGTCGATATCACGGGTCACGGCTGCGTCAACTGCCGCGAAATGGAGCAGCGCGTATGGAGCGATCCTCGCGTGCTGGATATCCTGCGCAACGACTATATCGTAGTGGCACTCTATGTAGACGACAAAATGGATCTGGCCGAGGCCGATTATCTGACTACGCCCGACGGCAAGACGTTGAAGCAGCTCGGCCGCAAAAATTCGTATATCGTGCAGTCGCGCTTCGGTGTAAACGCCCAGCCGGCATACGTGCTGCTCTCGCCCGAGGACGAGGAGCTGATGCCCGTGCGCGGATACGATCTCGATGTGGACGGCTTCGTGACTTTCCTCGAAGGCGGACTGGCCAAGATGCGTGAGCGTTAAAGGTCGCGGAGGTCTGCACCCGCAGACAAACCTATATTATGCCGCGAGCCGCAATGTCCGGCACGGGCAGATGTTTTTACCCCGACAAGGACTCTCTTGTCGGGGTATTTTTTTTTGACATGCAGATATATATGGCATCGGCGGGATTGTTGTGCTAAGATGCGATATTTGCGCATCGGTGTTTGCATTTGTCCCGGCTTATTCGTATATTTGTGAATAAACTAACCAATAAATAGAATCGAATCATTATGGAAAAATTATTCTTGCGTCTGGCGGCCGTCGTGCTGTTATCGGTCTTTTGCATGTCGTGCGATAAGGATGACGATGCACCTGGCAGACCCGTAGACTGTTCAGCCACGCTCGAACAGACCAACTGGGAGGGCACGCTCATTAGGAATGGCGAAACATTCGACATTCGGATACTGTTCAATGTAGAAAATAGCGGGTGCTATACGATCAATAATGGTGATGGAGCCTATTCATTCAAGTACATCCACACGGATCGAGTAGTCGAATTCAATTACGCTACATTGATTACAGGGAGTTGGTGGATAGACAGCAGAACAGATAATCGGATGCGGCTTATAGAATATCCTATGCTCAATGAGAATTACGATTATATGATCCTTAAACGAATATATAAATGAAAAAGATATGGTCCGTTCTGGCGTTGTCATCGTTGGTATGGCTTTGCGGATGTAATAAAACAGATGAAGATAAGAGTATTCCGATAGCGGATGATGAAGGTGACATAATCCTGCGCGAACGTGATCCCGACTATCCGCTGACAGATTATGTAGCGGAGAGATTGACCAATCGTCTCAATATTGTCGGAGACATATATTTCGGTAATATGGTAGGCCGTTCGTTCAAGGTTGCAGATTACCCGTTGGAAAGTCTGAAAAATATCGGAATACGGGTTATCGATATAGATAAGTATTCGGACGATTATCCAGATGCCTATTATTCCGTGCCGATCAAGGAGAGCCGGTCGACAAGTTTTTCATTTTATGGATTCGATAGATACGAGACGAAATCACAGGTTAAGGATGTGATTAAGGACGGTTATCAAATAAATTGTCTGTTGTTCAAAATAGGTACGGAAAAGACATATAGTAAGGTCTTCACAGAAGAATCGTCATCCGAAGCAGAGTACATTTACGGCGAGATGAATATAAAGTTTTGCGATCGTAAGTATGAGCTGTTCATGCCCGAATATCTTAAAAATGAGATATTATATAAGTATCTGAGTCCGGGATTTGTCAAGTTTACCTATTATTATACGCCTAAGGAGTTTATAGATAGTTTCGGCGCTTTTATTTTGACCAAATTCATTTCGGGCGGAAAAGTTACGGGATTGTTCAGAGGAAAATGAAGCGGAGAAATCAAATGTCAAACGATGCGCAAACAAACCGCTAATAAAGTCAAATAAACACCTATAAATAAATGATTAACGCTGCCATATTGGTGGCGTTTCATTTTACATACGTTGTATTTGATTTATCGATTTTTTGTTGTTAATTTGTTGCTCGTAATAATTCAAGCAACAAAAGCAACAAATATGGGAGCAGCAAAAGAACCAATCCGCCTCCGAAAGCGGGCGACACCGACCGGCAACGTGTCGCTATACCTGGACATATATTTGAATGGAAAACGGTCGTATGAGTATCTGAAAATGTATCTCGTCCCCGAAAAGACAAAAGCGGACAAAGAGAAGAACCGACAGACTTGGCAGTTGGCAGAAGCCGTGAAAGCGAAACGGATTGTCGAATTACAGAACGGGGAATTTGGGTTCAATGCAGCATACAAACTCGAAACCAATTTCCTCGACTATTACAGGGCTATGTGCGAAAAACGGCATGGAAGCACAGACAGCAACGGAAATTGGGGAAATTGGCATAGCTGCTTAAAACACCTCGAACGGTATTGCAGGCCGAACACCTCGTTCAAAGACATCACGCCGGAATGGATAGAGGGCTTTCGTGAATATTTGGATAAAACCGCCCGTTGCAGGGATAAGCGCAAGAAGATAGTAACGGATGAGGTTTCAAAGCCATTGTCGCAAAATTCAAAAGTAAGTTATTTCAACAAATTACGGGCGTGCATAAATCAGGCGTTCGACGACCGCATTATACCCCATAACCCCCTGCGTGGTATTGAGGGGTTCAGAGCAGGGGAATCGGAACGCTGTTACCTTACGCTCGATGAAGTCAAGGCTATGGCTGCGGCACATTGCAAATATCCGGCGTTGAAAAAGGCATTTATGTTCAGTTGCTTGACAGGAATCCGCAAAAGCGACATCGAGAAAATGCGGTGGAAAGAAGTTCAGCAGCAAGGGGAGTTCACTCGCATTATTTTCAAACAGAAAAAAACAGGCGGGCAAGAATACCTTGACATCAACCCGCAGGCGGCCTCCTACTTGGGCAAACGGGGTAAACCCGACGACAGAGTATTCGTCGGCTTCAAATACAGCTCCTATATGATAACAGAGTTAAGAATGTGGGCTGTGCGTGCCGGCATAACAAAGGACATCACATTTCATTCCGGCCGGCATACGTTTGCTGTATTGATGCTCGACCTCGGAGCAGAAATTTACACCCTGCAAAAATTACTCGGACACAAAGAAATTCAGACCACCCAAATATATGCCAAAATCCTCGACAAAAAGAAGCAAGAGGCCGTGTCGATGATACCGAACATCTTGCCGGAGGAACCCGATACGGAATAGCGGCTACGGCGTTTTTCGGAACATCTCTCCTTGCCCTGTAAGCAACCAATGGGCAGATACGCCATAATCTCTGACGAGATACACAAGCCACGGCAACTGTGCGCTATTTTGCGTGGCATTAGGATTTTTTGCTTCGAGGGCATTCAAGTTCCACCGGTTGATATTATATCGGTCGGTAAAAGTCTTTTTTCCTCGTATCATTCCCTTTGCTTTCAGGGCGTATAAAGCCTCAAAGAATCGGGCTGTTATTTCTTCGTTTTCACTTTGCTGCATATCGTTTCTGAATGGGCGTTTGCGGCCTTGAATTTTGCACCTATTTTATCCTCTCGCTCCTGTAATAACCTTTGCCATTTTGAAACCAATTCAGGGCTGAAATCTGGCTTCTTATGTCCTATGACAACAAACTCGTAGTTTCGCAATTCTTCGGGGGTCATTACAGGCATATATTTCTCAATATCGAGCAATGCCAGCATATTTTCGAGCATTGTTTTTCGAATGTCGGCATACTTGGGTTCTTCAATCATATCCCCCTCACCGGTCAGGAACCAACGGGCATTGATGTCGGGCATTTTAGAAACAATCGTCATTACCGGCGTAATACCGAAATTCTCCCCTTTGAGCAATTTTGTGAGATATTGAGGCGTCCAGCCCAATAAATCTGCAAATTCTCGTTGCCGCCCGCCTGTCTTGTATTTGATTATTTCGAGCAACCTTGTATTCATAAAATTCAATATAACGGTACTTTATATTGAGTTCGTCCGAACTCTATTATCCTGCAACGGCAGAGGTGGCATTGTCTTCCTGCTGGACAGATGTTTTTTTGCTTTCCGCAATCTGCTGTTTCAGTATGGCGACCAATTCGTCTATCTGTTTGTCCTTGCTTTTCAGGCTTTCGGCCTGCGTTTGTATCACCTCCCAAACATTTGACGGAATAGTTACAACACTTCCCCCCGCCTCCGAAGAGTTAAGCATATTACCCTCGCCCGTCAGTATCCAAACTTCGTTTATATTTTTATCGACAGACGCCAATTTCTGTACAAACCTTTCCGATAAAGGGACTTTCCCATTTACTATCTGTGAAAATGAGGATTTTGTATAGCCTAATTTCTCGGCCAATTCACGCTCGTTTTCGGCGTATTCCATAAAAACGAGCCAATTTATTATTTTTCTAACTCTTTGTATTTCCGTCATTTACAATCATTCTTAAAATCAAATCGCAACTTTGTGTCGAAAATTTTGTTTGAAATCGAAACAAAGTTTATATTTGCACACGGGTTTTAATAAAACCGCATTCAAAAATATGAATAAAAATTTGAAATCGAAAATAAACCAAACAGTAAATGCAAAAATAATGGAGCAAAAGGTTTTCAAAACGGCCTATCAGGAAGAGCAGGAAGCCAGAGATATGGCTATCTACAATGAATGGAACGAGTTAATGTCCGTCCCTGGACAAAGCGCAACCGGCGTAACCCAGCATCTGATGCAAAAGTACAATATCCATTCCTCATCAACTATTTGGGTTATGCGTAAAAGAGCCGAAAATCGGCTTAAAAAGGAGGGCAAATTATGAGTACGAAATTAAGCCCCGAAGCTGCACGAGCCAAGTACGAATACAACAAAAAATACCAGCAACGGTATTGGGAGAAAAAGGCTGCGGGCAAACAGAATACCCTGCAACAGCAAATACAGACGGAGGAGGTTTCAGTTGCCCGCAACGGCATGGATGACCAACGGTACATAACTGCTCTCGAAACTTCGAACAAAACGCTCAACAGCGAAAATCGCCGCCTCGTCAGGCTTTTGCACAACTATCAGAAAATTATCGCTCAATCAATAGTTCCTGCTCTATGAAAACAGACAAACAGACAATCGCCAAATATGCCCGTATGTATGCGATAGGCTTATGGGGAATCCTATCTATCCTTTGGCTCTCCGGCGAACCGATAGACGATATGTCCTTGGGGAAATTCTGCTTGCTGAAAGGAGGCGGGCTGGTCTCGCTGGGGTTATGTTGCCTCGTAGGAAAAAGGCTCGACAAAGCAGGACTGCTACCTGATTTGAACGATGAAAATGATTGTGAGATATGAGCTGCTCGGTATGTAACGGCTACCCCGGTTGCCCATGTTGCACTCCGGAACCTCGAATGATAACCTGCCCAGCCTGCAATGGTACGGGAGAAATCTACTACAACGAGAACGGCGACCGGATTTCCGAAGAAGCATACGCCATATTGCCAGCCGAGGCAAGAGAGATTGAAAGTTGCGGCGAATGCGACGGGATGGGCAGCATAGAAGATATTTATGAACCTGATTATGACTAACGCAATGAATGATAAAGACAAACAACACCGATCGGAGGAATTCCAAGAGTTGACCTCCAAAATAGACCGGCTTGAAAAAATAACACTGCTGGGAGCAAAAAATGTTCTGACGATAGATGATGTTGCCCTGATAACAGGGTTTACGAAAGGGCATATATACCGCCTGACAAGCGGACAAAAAATACCGCACTACAAGCCTAACGGACGCACTCTTTATTTCAAGAAAGATGAAATCGAAGATTGGATGCTGCAAAACAAGATACAGACGAATGCCGAGATTGAAAGTGCAGCTACTACCTATACAGCAATCAACAAAAAGAAGTGAGTTATGGAAGATAGCCTCAATTCAGCAAAAGCCCGCATCCGAGCAGCCTTTGAATCAGGAATCAGGATGACAACGGCACAAGGGAACCGAATCGGGCAGACCGTCGATTTCCGCAAGATTGTATCGCTCCTCAAAAGCGAGGGATTCGAGATACAAAGCTATTGGAATGAAAAAGACGGGCGACGCTGGAAAACCTATTACCACCAACACCCGCTACCGATGAAAGGAACACGCATGAGTGAATTGGGGCAATCCAAATTACCATTATAACATGCTGGGGAGGCGAGGCGGAATTACGCTAAGGTGGCGATTTAAGTGCGCTCACGGACTTTGCCACCTCTATTTCGCAGGTTCGAACCCTGCCCCCAGCACAAGCAAAGCCCGAAGCTGTAAGAGGGCAAAAAATCAGCAATTATGAGTGATATTATTGAAATCAAACAGGCTGATATGCTGCAAGCAATCAACCGGGCGGAGGTAGATACGCAAATCGCCACCGCAAAGCAGTATCCCCGTGATATTTACGGGGCATTGAACAACATCAAAACAATCGCCACACTTGATAACTCGACGGCGGAAGATTGTTTCTATGCCCTGCGCCGACAGGGAACTCTCATTGAGGGCGTATCGGTACGCCTCGCAGAAATTATCGCAGGGGCATGGGGAAATATGCGGGTACAAACCCGCATCATCGGAAACGACGGCAAGACTATCACGGCGCAAGGCGTATGCCATGACCTCGAAACCAACCTTGCCGTTTCGGTCGAAGTGAAACGCCGCATAACGGATAAAACCGGCAGAACCTACTCGGAAGATATGCAGGTTACAACCGGCAACGCAGCATCGGCAATCGCTTTCCGAAATGCAGTTCTGAAAGTAGTTCCGAAAGCCGTAACGAAGCGGGTTATCGACGAAATCAAACAGGTTGCACTCGGCAAATCCATAGACCTCGAAACCCGCAGACAGAATATGATTGCCTACTTCGGCAAATTGGGCGTATCGCAGGCGGACATCCTCACCTACTGCGGAGTGAAACGCATTGAAGAAATCACCAGCGAAATGGTGTTCGAGTTGAGCGGCCTGAAAAACGCCATAAAGGAGGGTACAACGACCGTAGCCGAGACATTCAAGCAGAACACCGCCGACGCAGAGAAGTTGGACGAGGAAGCCCGAAAACAGGCCGAAGCCAAACGCCAAAAGGTTGCGGAAGCCGCCGCAGCATCTTCATCCACAGTACAAGGCGACGGGCAACCCGCCGCTACTCCGGAGGCTGTAAACCCCGAAACCGGTGAAATGACCAATAAATAACCGCTCGCAAGAGCATAACTCAACATTACAATGGATAACGTAGAAATCAAAAAAACGAACCTCGAAGCAGCTTACAAACAGGCTGACGACAACACGAAAAAATTGCTCGCCACATTGTTCGGCGATGCAGTAACCGCCACAGACAACCGTCCCGTAACAGAACGTATCAAGACGTTCGAGGATGCCTGCAAGGAGCTTGGCGATGAACATCCTCTTGTAAAAGAGTGGAACTATTGGCAGGGATGCTGCTCCGCAGACCTTGCCGCCTACCTCAAACTCCGCATCATCTGTGCCGCTATCAACGAGGGCTGGGAACCGCAGTTTACTGAGGATGAATGGCGGTATTATCCTTGGTTCTACCTCTACACACAGGCGGAACTCGACGACATGGGCGACGGGGAAAAGCAGGAGCGGCGAATGATTGACACCGGCGACTATGTAACTGAATATGCGGGCTTCGGCTCTGCGATTTCGGATTACGCCCCCTCGATTACGCATGCGAACGTCGGCTCTCGCCTTTGCTTGCGAAGCAGCGACCTCGCCATTTACTGCGGGAAGCAGTTCATCAAATTATGGGCTGATTTCAACCTGATTAAAAAGTAATAGAAACAATCAACGGGGATAGGTTTCGGTCTATCCCCCAATTTTATACAACAATGAGCAATACAGTAATACGCCCCAAAGACAGAGCCGAATGGCTCGAATACCGCAAAGACGGTATCGGAAGTTCCGAAGTAGCAACAATTCTCGGCCTCAATCCGTGGGAAACTCCATACCAATTATGGAGACGTAAAAAGGGGTTGGATGCCCCCAAAGACGAAACATTTGCGATGAAAGCCGGGCACTACCTCGAAGATGCCGTATCGCAGTTTTGGGCTGACGCAACAGGCCGAGAGGTAATCAAAAGTTCAGCCGGAGATTGGCTGTTCAAGAACAACGAAAAGGGCTTCTTGCAGGCTTCTCCCGACCGTACATATTGGTTGGACGACCACCGAAATCCGAACAACAAGGGAATTTTGGAATGCAAGACAACCCAAATGTCAATCGACCCCGACGACCTGCCGAAACATTGGTTCTGCCAGGTTCAATACCTGCTCGGTGTCTCGGAGTTTAAGCAAGGTTCGCTGGCTTGGCTATGCTCCGGCCGAGAATTCGGATATAAGGACATCGCATTTGTCCCTGACTTCTTCGGCTGGATGATTGAGGAGGTTGAACGCTTTTGGGTGGACAACATCATAGGGAACGTGGAACCGGAAGCCACTACCGTTACCGACGTCATCACGAAATACGCTCGCCACACAGAGGGTAAAATCATCGAAGTTTCCGACGACATTCTGACGGCCTGTAATCAACTGAAAGGGGTAAAAGCAGAACTCGCACAACTCGAAGCCACCAAAGAAGAACTTGAAGCAAAAATAAAACTCGGATTCGGGGATGCTGAGGCTATCAGCTACGGCGGGCAAACACTCGCAACATGGAAAGCCGCAAAGGACAGCGCAAAATTCGATAGCAAGGCTTTCGGGAAAGCCCACCCCGACCTCGCACAAGAGTTCACGAAAATTGTGCCGGGCACACGTCGCTTTATCCTAAAATAGTGAGAATGTATGCAATATCGAATCAGCAGCGAGAGGAAATCATCAAACTTCTCGCTGCTTTACAAGACCTGCCCGGAAAAGATACCAAGACAATCAATATCAAGCGGCGGGCAGGCATATTGATAAGAAAGTTGAACAGTAAAAAGCAGATAGAAAATGACACCAAGTGATTTTTTAGGACAATCATGGGAAGATAAACTGAATAGTTAAATTTTTATCGCTCAAAATATGATTGTATTATAATCATTTGTTATTTTCGCAAAACCAAAAGTAACAGAGTATGAATAAGAAAGAATATAGCACTGTATATGGGTGGGAATGGCCGAAAGGCATCCCTACGCTCCTGTTATGCGTGGTAGCCCTAAATACGGTGCTTTTTAACACTATACGGCTATGATTACGTTACGCAGCAACCAATCAGAGCCGATAAAAAAGGCGATTGCATTCTTCAACGAAAAGAACCCGAAACCAAGTTTGATAGTCCTCCCCACAGCGTGGGGAAAATCAATCCTTACGGCTTTTGTTGCGAAGAACTGCACGGATAAACTGCTCGTTTTGCAACCCTCAAAGGAGCTGTTGGAGCAGAACTACAAAAAATACCTCTCGTTATGCGGATTCGTAACCAACGCCGGTATCTACTCCGCATCATTCGGGCGAAAGGACATCGCCCAAATAACCTACGCCACTATCGGCAGTATCAAATCACTCGGAGCGACATTCAAGCAAATGGGCTTCACAAAAATGCTCATTGACGAGGCACATCTATACCCTCGTGAATCCGATAGTATGCTCGGCAAGTTTCTCGAAGAAAGCGGAATTACACACGTTCTTGGCATAACGGCCACGCCGGTCAAATTGCAGACCAACCGAGATATGGACGGCAACACGTTTTCCAAACTCGTGATGCTGACATCTCGCAGCAAGAAAGGCAATTTTTTCAAGAACATTATCCATGTCGGGCAGGTTCGGGAAATGGTGGAACTCGGATTTTGGAGTAAACTCGTATATCAAGCTGCCGATTTTGACGACAGTATGCTCGTGTTCAACACCTCAAAATCCGAATACACAGAATCCAGCGTACAACAAGCCTACAACGCCAACAACGGAGCAGGCGGTATAATCAACGCTCTCGACAGCAATCAAGACCGCAGGCACATTCTCGCATTTGTTCCAAGCGTACAGGACGCTATAGACCTATCGCAGCGGTATGAAAATTCAGCCGTGATTTACGGCGATATGGATAAACGGCAGCGGGATTATGTAATCTCGGAGTTCAGAGCCGGACGCATACGGGTAATTTTCAACGTGCGGGTACTTTCAACGGGTTTCGACTACACGGGAATAGATTGTATCGTTCTCGGAATTTCGACGGCCTCAATCGCCCTGTATTACCAAATCATCGGACGAGCAACACGAATCGACGAGAGCAAACAAGACGCCCTCATCATAGACCTCGGCGGCAACGTAGCACGTTTCGGCAAGGTCGAGGACATCACATTTGAACGGGGAAAAATATGGAGAATGTTCGGCAGCGGCGGCAAGTTGTTGAGCGGTATTCCTATCAGCGACATCGGACGGGTAACGAAAAAAGACGTGGACGCTATGGATGCCGGAAACAAAGCTATCATCGAGGTTATGCCTTTCGGAAAGTACAAAGGCGAGCGCATAGCCAACATTCCGGCCAGCTATCGACAATGGTGTTTGGCAAATTTCGAGTGGAAAGCCCACAACGAAAACCTCCGTCAATCTCTTTTAGCGACACTTAAAAATTGAGGATATGGCAAGACCCAAGAAAAATAATGCAGAGTATTTCACGCATGACGCCGATATGCGTAATGACGTGAAAATAAAGGCTCTCCGCCGTAAATTTTCCCACACAGGGTATGCCGTATGGAATTACTTGTTGGAAACACTCACAGACAGCGACTTTTTCGAGGTTGAGTGGGAGGAAATAAACATAGAACTCCTTGCGGCGGATTATGATGTATCGGTTAGCGAACTGACCGATATTGTTGAATACTGCGTAAAAATCGGACTGTTGCAGCGGGCTGGGAATAAACTCGTTTCCCAAGCCCACCAGCAACGGTTTGCCTCTCTGCTCGCCAACAGAGAACGGAAGCGCATTTCTGACAACCAAAATGCAGGTGAATCGAATAATGGCGGAGTTATGGCGAGCCAAAACCCCGTCGAAATAGACGAAGCCGATGCAAATGGCAGCCCGAAACAACATAGTAAAGGAGAGGAGAGCAAAGGAGAGGAAAAGAAAGGAGAAATAAAATATCCTTATCAGGATATTGCCAACCTGTGGAACTCGATATGCAAGAGCCTCCCGAAAATATCGAAGTTATCAGACCCTCGGCGGGCAAAGATAAAAGCCAGGCTCAACGAGTTCGGCAAGCCTGAAAGCTGGATGCCGACCTGCGAGGCTTTGTTTGAGGAGGTTGAATCATCAAACTTTCTACGGGGCGAAAACAAATCGAATTGGCAAGCGACGTTCGATTGGCTGTTTAACAACGGCACGAACTGGGTTAAGGTCATGGAGGGAAACTACGCCAACAAAGGCCAGCAACGCAAAGCCGGTTCCGCAACTCTCGGCTGTGATGAGCGCATCGAGAACGGACGCCGGACGTATGGGTCGGGAAAGGTTACAATCCCGATGAATGCTCCCCCTCGACCGGGCGATAAATATGCTTGGGATAGTTCAACACAAAAATGGGTGCTGTTATGATGCGGTGGAGAGAGTTGGGAATCGAAATCCCGTATAATCGCACGAGCGGCAACATCAAGACCTATTGCCCTCAATGCAGGGATAGTCGCCACAATAAACGGGATAAAAGCCTTTCGGTGGACTTGGCTACCGGTGTATTCAACTGCCATTACTGCGGGTGGGCGGGTTGCGCCGCCGAGAAAGAACAGCGGTGGGATAAACCATTCTACAACCCTCGCCCGCTGGCTCGGCAGAAACCCGAATACAAAAAGCCCAAACAGACGGGTAATACCACAATGGGCAGCAAGGCTATTGCTTGGTTTGCCGGCCGGGGAATCAGCCAAAAGACGCTCGAACAAATGCGGATTACGGAGGGCATGGAGTGGATGCCGCAGAAAAACGGACAAGCCAACACTATCCAATTCAACTACTACCACAAGGGCGAATTGGTGAACACGAAGTTCCGCACAGGCGACAAATGCTTCAAAATGGTATCGGGAGCAGAACTGCTACCGTACAACATTGACGCTATTAAAGGGCAAAAGGAGTGTATCATCACGGAGGGTGAAATGGATGCCCTTTCCTTTGTTGAGTGCGGGCGTACCGACGTTGTAAGTGTTCCGAACGGAGCAAATGCTAATCTCTCTTACCTTGACGATTACATCGAGGAGTATTTTGAGGACAAAGATACGATTTTCATTGCATCGGACACCGACACCAAAGGCGTCATCCTGCGTGATGAGTTGTTGCGGCGATTCGGAGCTGACCGCTGCCGCATTCTCGAATACGGGGAGGGGTGCAAAGATGCCAACGAACACCTGATGAAATTCGGGCGGGATAGCCTCCTGAAATGCCTCAACGATGCGCCGGAGGTAAAAGTAGAGGGAATTTTCACGGTTTCAGACTTTGAACAATCGCTGGACGCCATTTTTGAACACGGTCTACAAAAGGGAGTAACAATCGGGCATGACAACTTTGACCGGTTGTGTTCTTTCGAGACAAAACGCCTCTGCATCGTAACAGGTATTCCGGGCAGTGGTAAATCGGAGTTTATCGACGAGATTGCCGAGCGGTTGAATATGCGGTACGGGTGGAGATTTGCCTATTTCAGCCCTGAAAATGCCCCGCTCGCCTATCACGCCTCCAAGTTGATAGAGAAGTTCACCGGCAAGCGGTTCAGCAAGGAAACGCTTAAATTCGGGGAGTATCGGCTGGTAAAAGAACACCTCGAAGATAATTTCTATTTCATCAGCCCTGCGGACAATTTCCGAGTAGATACAATCCTCGAAAAAGCCAAATTCCTCGTCCGGCGGCGGGGCATCAAAGCCCTCGTAATCGACCCATACAACCGTTTGGAAAGCCAACAGGGGAACCGGAACGAAACGCAGTACATCAGCGAACTGCTCGACAAGCTGACGAATTTCGCTCAAATCAACGACATCCTCATAATTCTAATGGCGCACCCGACCAAGCAGCCGAAGAATAAAGACGGTGTAATTGAAGCCCCGACGTTGTATGACATCAGCGGCTCGGCCAACTTCTACAACAAAGCCGATTTCGGCATCGTGGTACACCGGAACCGCTTGGAAAACACGGTCGAGGTTCACGTTCAAAAAGTCAAGTTCCGGCACCTCGGAGAGTGCGGGACTTGCCAATTCAAGTACAACATAAATAACGGGCGGTATGTGCCTTTCGACGGTAGCAGCTTCGATGCTATCAAGTGGGATAATGACAACCACCTGCAACAACACCAACAAGAACTATTGGAGGAAGCATGCCGAAACAGCGTGTTTGACTTCCATGACGACGACATGCCGGATGACGACTGCCCATTCTAAAAGTATGGAAACGAATATAATATACAATATAGACTGCCTTACGGGGTTGCGCAATCTCCCTGACGATAGCATAGATTGCTGTGTTACGTCTCCGCCATATTTCAACCTGCGGGATTACGGTGTAACCGGCCAAATCGGATTAGAGGAAAGCCCCGAACAGTACATTCAGAAATTGGTCGGCGTATTCCACGAGGTAAAGCGAGTGTTAGCCCCGGCTGGGACATTGTGGATAAATATCGGGGATTGTTACGCTGGCAGCGGGAAAGGGGCGGCCAATTATCCCGACAATGCCGTGAAATACAAGCAGGGGACAAATCGAGGAACTGTTGGCTGCTCGACCATAGTCAAGAAATTCGACGGTTACAAGAGCAAAGACCTTATTGGCATACCTTGGATGTTGGCCTTTGCGCTACGGACGGACGGTTGGTTCCTACGGCAGGATATTATTTGGGCGAAGCCTAACCCCATGCCGGAAAGCATGAAAGACCGGTGTACGAAATCCCACGAATATATTTTCCTGCTCACCAAGTCCCCGAAATATTACTTCGATTGTGAGGCTATTCATGAAAAAGCCGTAACAACCGGCACAATTCCGACCGATGCTCCTCGGTATGGTGGAAACAAATACACGGCGACCCCCGAAAAGTTTTACCGGACAAAAAGCGGCAACGCATATATCGACAGGGAATTTCGGAACAAAAGAGACGTATGGACAGTACCGACACAACCGCTGCAAGAAGCGCATTTTGCAACATTCCCCGAAAAATTGGTAGCCGATTGCATTTTAGCCGGATGCCCCGAAAATGGAATCGTCCTTGACCCTTTCATGGGTTCCGGAACGACAGGCATAGTCGCCCGAAAATTCAACCGCAAATACATTGGGTTCGAGTTGAACCCTGAATACATAGAAATCGCCGATAAGCGGTTGAAAAAAGAACTTGGATTATTCATTTAACACCTCAATAACAGTATGAAAACGTATGTAATCACACTCTCAAAGCGGTTTCCTGCCGGACATAGACGTGCTGGCGACCTTACATTTTTCCATGAAAAGCTGGCAAATGCTCTTGACGACGCCGAAGCGACACTTACCGTAGACGATGCAGATGATACGCCAATTCAAATATGCGATTGGAAAATCCACACGATGCGGGTAAATTATCCCCTTTGGGAAAAACGCATCGCCGAGGTTGAGCGGGGCGAGGCTTGCCTATCAATCCGACAATGGATGGGCAAGCCATACCACAGCAAACAGACTGAAATTGCCCGGCTGACAAAGGAGGACGGCGTAGGCATTCAAAAAGTAGAAATCACCAATGATTTTTCGGAGTGCATTATCGGAGGCCAATATTATAACTACTATGATGTTGCTCAAAATGATGGCCTACACCCAGCCGATTGGCTTGATTGGTTTAACGCACACGACTTCGCAAAGCCTATGGCAATTATTCATTTCACCAAATTCCGTTACTGATATGAACACACAGAAAATGATCGAATGGATAGGCACTCACAATGTAGGCGTTTCGTCGAGAACAATGTGGTGTGGCTTAATGGGCGTAGGTTCCGGCTCGGCAGGTAGGTTTGACGTGCCGAGTGATGCGGACGACTTTTCCCGCTGCTATGACCTCGTAACCTTTGCGGAGGTTTCTCCGGTTTATGACCTGCCCCGTATCTGTGAGATTTTCCCTTGGTATAAGCCTATTATCGACAGTTGGGCAACACTCGCTGAATTGTATGAAAAGCAGGACTATAAAGGGGTATATCACCTCCTATCAAGCAAACGAGACGAGGTTATGTGCTTACAAGGGTTCGAGAAGAAAGGCGACGGAATATGGATAAAACAATGACAGCCATGAAACTGCTTTATATCGACTTATTCTGCGGGGCGGGCGGAACCTCTACCGGCGTTGAGAACGCTCGGTATGGAGGCCGGCAACGTGCAAAGGTTATCGGATGCGTTAACCATGACACCAACGCCATAGCCTCACACGCAGCCAACCACCCCGACGCTATGCACTTCACGGAGGATATTCGAACGCTGGAACTCTCCCCGCTGATAGCCCACATTGCCCAAATGCGAAAACAATACCCCGACGCATTCGTCGTGTTATGGGCGAGCCTCGAATGTACGAATTTCAGCAAGGCCAAAGGTGGGCAGCCTCGTGATGCAGACAGCCGGACGCTGGCCGAACATCTGTTCCGGTATATTGAGGCTATCAATCCCGACTACATTCAGATTGAAAACGTCGAGGAGTTTATGAGTTGGGGCGACCTTGACGACAACGGGAAGCCGATAAGCAAAGACGCAGGGCGGTTGTATCAGCAATGGGTGGCGAACGTCTGCGAATATGGCTACCGGTTCGCACACCGCATACTCAACTCTGC
Organism: Bacteroidales bacterium; assembly: GCA_910574205.1. GTDB lineage: Bacteria > Bacteroidota > Bacteroidia > Bacteroidales > Rikenellaceae > Alistipes. The sequence goes on along the minus strand of CAJSYJ010000003.1, from coordinate 227,670 downwards.
TGATTATGGAGCGTACACCTCCCGCCGCCGGTTCTTCGGCATCTTCGCCAAAGGCGACCTCCCGATTGTATTCCCCGAACCGACGCACAGCAAAGAGGGGGAGGCAGGACTATTCGGCGGATTGCAACGCTGGAAGCCCGTGCGGGAGGTGTTGAACTTTTCGGATGAGGGAGAAAGTATTTTCGGGCGTAAAAAGCCGCTCGTCGATGCAACATTGGAACGGATATATGCAGGGCTGATAAAATTCGTTGCGGGTGGCAAAGAGGCATTCATGGTAAAATGGAACAGCATGAGCCGCACGGGAAAATATCAGGCTCCGGGCATCGACGAGCCGTGTCCGACTGTTGCAACGCAAAGTCGGCTCGGCGTGGCACAGGTGAGTTTCCTTTCCAAGTATTACGGCGGTAGTCCTGAGGGTAAGAGTGTATCGGTAGAGGAGCCTGCGGGAGCAATAACCACACGAGACCACCACTCGTTCATCACGGCCTATTATGGCAACGGGCACAATCACAGCATAGACGAACCGGCTCCAACGGTAACGACGAAAGACCGGCTTGCATTTGTCGATATGCAGTACGGTAACGGGACACCCTGCGACATCGAGACACCCGCTCCAACCGTTACAACCAACCCCAAACACCAACTCGTCACCTGCAAACGGCACTACCTGATGAACCCACAGTTCCAATCCGCTGGTGGCTCCGTTGATAAGCCGTGTTTCACGCTTATCGCTCGCATGGATAAAATGCCACCTTACCTCATCCAAACGGAACAGGGCGAAGTGGCTATCATTATCGAACCGAACGACACACCTGCAATGGTAAAAATCAAACAATTCATGGCGTTATATGGCATTATCGACATAAAAATGCGAATGCTACGCATCCCCGAACTCAAACGGATTATGGGTTTCCCCTCCGACTATGTTCTCGTCGGGACACAGGCCGACCAAAAGAAATTCATCGGTAACGCTGTGGAAGTCAATATGGCACGGGTACTCTGCGAGGCTCTTTGCACCCGACTGATTGAGGAGGACATCAGACCGATTCGGGCGGTCGCATAACCAAAACGAAACGCAAATAAAAAAAACGCATTATAAATCATCGAATTATGACACGACAAGAATTTGAACTTTATAAATGGGGGAAAGGCACAAAAATAACATTCCCCAACCACTTACCTCGCATTATGCAACGTAAAGAAACAGTACTTGGGGTTGATTTTGAAACTTATCGAGTACAGATAAAGACTTTTATTACCCGTCGCCCGATATGGGTATTCTGCGGAGATATTGACATATTGAAATGAAATGCCACTACATATACACCGAGGACGGCGAAAAGGTACTTATCCCAGGCTGTATGGGCACAGCGGCAATGGGTATAGAGAATTGCACCTGCCGCCCTGAAAAGACCTTTGCTGGGTTCGAGCGGGAACGATACAATGAAACCGTCAAGGCTCTGCGGGCGGAAATAAAGGATTTGGAACACGAAAACGCCTATCTCAATAGGATAATCAAAAAACTCACAAAACAAAAATCGAGAAAATGAAAACAATGACGAAAGAGCAGCTTGCGGAGCTGCTGAACGGTAACGAATACCGTGATGAAATGACAAAGGAACAGGAACAGGCTGCCGAGGAGAACAATCTGCTGGTGCTGTTCGGGGCATCGGACGACCTGCTTGAAATGCGAGGGGCTATCTATGATGAGGCCGGAGCGTATGACGGCGGCGAGTATGCGCTGGCCTTGGACGGTGAACTGTATGCCGACGGTGAGGAGGAAAACACCTACCACAAGGCCATAGGCAACGAAATTCTGCCGCTTTCGGACGAGTACGACAACGACGACAATCCACGCCTCATTCGAGCCGAGTGGTGTCCCGACGATCAACTGGAATTGAGCTGGCGTATTTCCTCCAATATGCCCTACGCACCGTTCACAATCAAGCGGGACGGAGAACCTTACTGCGAGGGCATAGTTATCGACATCGATGACAGCGGGGTTTACCTCGGAGAGAAAGGCGTATATCTGAACCTCACAGCCGTCGAAATGCGGGAACAGAGGTACGGCGACACGCACGTCCTCAAACAAAGCCTCTCGAAAGAGATATACCAAGCCATGAGCGAGGAGGAACGCATGGCGCAGCCCATAGTCGGGGCGTTGAAGCCTATCGAAAGCCAACAGCGTCAAATGGAAGTAACGCAGACCACCAACGCAGCGGAGGCTGTCGAAGACCCTGACGACCTCCCGTTCTAACATCGGGCGGTTCACAGCACGACACAATTCGGGGAGCAATCCCCGTTTTGTTGTCTTGCCCCCAAATAGCCCCAAATTCAAACGATATGATAACAGATAACCAAACACACGGCAAGCCCAAAAGAAAGGCGCAGAAGCCACCAAAACAACCCAAAATGGATATGTTCACGGCTATCTGCAAAAGCGACCTGAAAATAGAGGTCGTCAAAGAGTACATATTCCACCCGACCCGCAAATGGCGGTTTGATTATGCGATACCCGACCATAAAATCGCTCTCGAAGTAGAGGGCGGCGTATGGACGGGCGGACGACATACACGTCCGCAAGGGTTTCTCGGCGACATTGAAAAGTACAATGCAGGGACTTTGCTCGGCTGGCGGATATTCAGAGTAACGCCCGACGACCTATGCAGGTTGAAGACGCTGGAATTGATAAAACAGGCGATTTCCGGTTGAAAATTCATTTTTTTGCTCAAAAAATGATTATAATACAATCATATTGGCTAATTTTGTCGAAACTAACAAATTCAAAGGATGATAAAATTTTCAGAATTTGTATCGCTCGGACACCCGGATAAGATTGCGGACTATATTTCGCAATACCTCCTCGACCGATACATCGAACACGACCCGCAAACCCGATATGCGGTGGAAGTGCAAATCAAGGATTATCGGGTAACGCTCGGCGGCGAGGTATCGAGCACACACCTTTTCAGCCCGGAGGAGATTCGCCGATTCGTTCGGGAGGCCGTCAATGAAATCGGATACACACGAGAGTATCAGGAACGCTGGGGTGCAGAGAACACAATTTGCGGCGACCTTTTGGACGTTGAAAGCCTCATCACCCAGCAGAGCAACGATATAGCACAAGGGCTGTCCGGCTGGGGCGACCAAGGCATTTTCTTCGGGTACTGCGAATACCGGCCTGACACCTGCGGAATGCCTCTTGACCATACCCTCGCCAAAAGACTGTGCAAAGACCTGTTCGAGAGCGGCATCGGAGGCCTCGACATCAAAACGCAGGTCATAACCAGCAACGATAAGGTCGAAAAGGTCATCGTGGCAATACCGCTGCTCGACGACACCAGCAAAAAGACCGTGAAACATTTCGTGCGCTCACGAATCAAAGGCCGGTATCAACTCATCATCAACGGCACGGGACGATATGTCAAGCACTCGTCTATCGCAGACTGCGGCACGACAGGCCGCAAATTGGCTGTGGATTTCTACGGCGGCAACAGTAAAATCGGCGGCGGTTCCCCTTGGACGAAAGACGCAAGCAAGGCCGACCTTACGCTGAACCTCGCAGCCCGCCGTCTCGCTATCAACTACTCGATGAAGTACAAAACGGACGTAATGACTGCCCTCGCCTGCTGCATCGGCAAACAGGCGGTGGATTTCATCGTTCAAGACACGGCGGGAAACACGTTGGCCGAGGGGACAATGGACATCAACCCGCAGGAGATATGCAAGGAGTTCAAGTTGAATACCCCTATTTATGCGTCAATGTGCCGCTGGGGACTGTTCGGCGAGTATCAACAGGACAAAGTATGGGAATGAGGCTATGAAAACCGAAATTGCAAAACTCTCGCAAATTCAGACCAACGGGGCAAATCCCCGTGTCATCAAGGACGACAAGTTCGACAAGCTGGTAAACTCGATACTCGCTTTGCCGAAAATGTTGGAACTCCGCCCTATTGTGGTAGACGACACGTTCGTTTCTCTCGGTGGTAACATGCGCTATCGGGCATTGACGTTCATCGCTGGGATGTCTTTCGACGACCTGAAAGCCAGGCTGTGCGACATCCGAGATTTTCAGAAAAAGACAGAGGCCGAGAAAGAGGTTTTGATTTCTTATTGGGAGCGTTGGCAGGACAATCCTACCGCCCCCGTTATCCGAGCCTCTGACCTATCGGATGCCGAACAAAAGGAGTTCATCATCAAAGATAACGTAGGCTACGGTGAATGGGACTTCGATATGTTGGCAAACGATTGGGATGCAGAAGACCTCGAAGATTGGGGATTGGATGTATGGCAGACCGATAACAACAACGGCGGCGGAGAGGCAAGCGAAAGCAGCAAACCCGCCAACGGTTCATTGACCGACCGTTTCGTTATTCCGCCGTTCTCTATCCTCGACACCCGCAAAGGCTATTGGCAAGCCCGTAAAAAGGTGTGGCGGGAACTTATCGGGGATATGGGCGAAAGCCGCAACGATACGCTGATAACAAGCCCCGAAATCAAGTACAAAGACATCTATCAAAAGACACGGGAGCATCGAGAATCGCTCGGCCTTTCATTCAAGGAATACCTCGACAAATATGTGCCGGAGGAAGTCAAAGAGCGAGAGGCGGCCAAAGTCCTGTCGGCGGGCGTGTCGTTGCTTGACCCCGTTATGGCTGAACTTATTTGCCGTTGGTTTGGGTTAGAACGGTGCAAGACATTCGACTGCTTCGCAGGCGATAGCGTGTTCGGCTATGTATCGGCCTATCTCGGCAATGAGTTCACCGGCATCGAACTCCGGCCGGAACAGGCTCAACTCAACAACGAGCGGGTCGAGGGAATGTCCGCACGGTATATCTGTGACGACGGGCAAAATATCGGACAACACATTGAGCCGAACAGCATGGATTTACTGTTTAGCTGCCCGCCGTACTATGACCTCGAAAAATACTCCGATCTCGAAAACGATGCGTCCAATCAGGGAACATACGAGGAGTTTCTCACAATTCTGGCAAACGCTTTCAAATCCGCCCTCGGCTGTCTGAAAGAAAACCGGTTTGCAGTTATTGTCGTCGGGGACGTTCGGGATAAGAAAACGGGCTTCTACTACAATTTCATTGACGATATGAAACGCATCTTCAAAGAGAACGGAGCAGCCCTGTATAACGAACTTATCCTCATAGAAACAGGAGCCAGCACAGCCCTCCGTGCCGCCCGCTATATGGAGAGCCGCAAGGTAGCCAAGATGCACCAAAATATCCTCGTGTTCTACAAAGGCAACACAAAAGAAATCAAGAACAACTACAAAAAAATCGAATATGCAAGCGAAGATTTGGAACTATTCAGAGTGGATAGCGGAGACGAATCCGCAGAAGATTAGAGAGCATTTCGAAAATCTGTTACGCAAGGCCGGATTCAATATTCTCCGCTTTACAGCCCACCATTTCGAACCGCAAGGATATACGGCTTTGTGGTTACTCTCAGAAAGCCACTTTGCCGTACACACCTTTCCGGAATATGGTAAATCGTACATCGAGTTGTCAAGCTGCAACCTCGAATACTATCAGCGTTTTTTGGAAATGACAAAAGAGTTGTAAAATGAGCGAGGCACAACAGAGAAAGCGTCGGCAGTTGAAATTATCCCGCCTCGAAATCGTGGCGCAACTCTACAAACGTGGTTACAGCATACGGAAAATCCAGTCCGAGGTAATGAAACGCCTCGGACTGGAAACCTATTCGACGGCCACCGTGAACAGGGACATCCAAACCCTCCTCAAAGAGTGGCGGGAAAGCCGCTTGGAGAATATGGATTTGGCCTTGCAGCTTGAATTGGAACGCATCGACGAAACCTGCCGGGAGTTGTGGGAACAATGGGAAAAGTCGAAAACCGACTACACCAAGACCGACCGTAAACAGAAAGGCTCGCCAACAAGAGACAGCAAGACGGGAGAAACATCTATCCGCACCTACCAAACCGAACGAAAAGAAACGGAGGTTATACGTCTCGGCGACCCGTCATACATTGCGGAAATCAGACAGCAGCTTGCAGAACGCCGGAAGTTGCTCGGCCTGTATGCCCCCGAAAAGAAAGATATTTCGGGCGATATGAGTTTTGCGGCATTCCTCATTGAGAGCGGCATCGTGGATGACAATGAAGAGAAATAACGACATATTACGGCAGCGAGGCATCGACCTGATGCGTTCGTGGAGAGAGGATTGGAACCGGTTTGTCCGGGACGGTCTCGGCGTTACCCTCGACAGGGAGCAGCAGGAGATTTTGTCCAGCGTCCAATTCAACCCTCGCACGTCGGTTGCTTCCGGCACGGCTCGTGGCAAAGACTTCGTCGCTGCTTGTGCTGCCATGTCATTTCTGTACCTGACGCCCCGGTGGAATACCCAACGCCAACTCATCGAGAACACGAAAGTTGCCCTCACCGCTCCGACTGACAGGCAGGTAAAAAACATTATGATGCCGGAGATTTCAAGGCTCTACAATCGAGCAAAATCACGAGGCATCGTACTGCCCGGACGCCTGAACGCCTATGACATTCGCACGGACAGCGACGAATGGTTCTTGACCGGTTTTAAGGCCGACGAGAATAATCACGAGGCATGGTCAGGCTTTCACGCCGTAAATACGATGTTTGTCATCACGGAGGCGTCCGGTATCAGCGATAATACGTTCGAGGCAATCGAGGGTAACTTGCAAGGCAATAGCCGTGTTTTGCTGGTGTTCAACCCCAACACCCCTATCGGGTATGCAGCCCGCAGCCAACGAGGGGAACGCTGGACGAAATTTCGGCTGAACAGCCTTACAGCCCCTAACGTCATCGAGCATAAAATCATCATTCCCGGCCAGGTTGATTACGAGTGGGTAGCCGATAAACTCGAACAATGGTGTACCCGTATCGACAAATCGGAGGTGCAAGAAGAACTCGACGACTTCTGCTTCGAGGGGAAATGGTATCGACCGGAAGACCTATTTCGCAAAAAGGTTCTCGGCAAATTCCCGAAAGTAGCTGACGATGTGCTTATCCCGATGCAGTGGATTGAGGCCGCACAGGAACGCTGGCGGAAACATAAAGGGGAACACACCGGCACAAATTGGCTCGGTGTCGATGTGGCCGGAATGGGACGGGACGCAACTGTCTACTGCAACCGCATCGAGAATTGGGTTGCCCCATTCAAAAAGCATAATTCAGGAGGCACGGCAGACCACATGAGGGTTGCGGGCGACATCATCAACCACCGCCGCCAGCACCATGCGTCGTTTGTCAGCATCGACACAATCGGCGAGGGTGCGGGTGTCTATTCTCGGGCACACGAGATTGACGACAGCCCGTATATCATAAGCTGCAAATACAGCGAGGGAGCGAAAGCCCGTGATAAAGAGCTGACCGACATCACGGGGCAATACAAGTTCCTCAATATGCGAGCATATCTGTTTTGGTGCATCCGAGATTGGCTCAACCCCAAGAATAACACGGGAGCCATGTTGCCGCCGGACGAAGAATTTGCCCAAGAAGCAGCCGAAATCCGATGGTCGTTCCGCTCCGACGGCAAAATAGTCATCGAACCCAAAGAGGACATCAAAAAACGGCTCGGACGCTCTACCGACAAATTTGATGCGCTGGCCAACACGTTCTATCCGGTTGTCATCAGGCGTCCGGTGGATAAAAGACGCATTGCGGGAGCTGTGTACTAATTTTTTTTTGCAAACAAAATGATTATAATATAAACAGTTATGGCGACAATCCAAGAAATCATCGACAAGAACAGACCGGTAACGGAGATAATCTCCGACTTGAAAGAAAAAGCCGTTTGCGTACCGGCATGGACGGGACGTTGGGGTTTGATACACGAGTACGACCCCAAGAAACACCCCGTAATGAACAAAGCCAAATATCCCGACATTGTGAAAGATGACGGCACTATTGACTACGTTACTCGCATCACATACGACCTGCAACGATTGGCAGTAAAACGCATGACGGAACTGTGCTTCGGCATACCTGTTAAGCGCATCTATAACCCCCAAAACGACGGGGAGCAGAAAATTGCCAAAATGTTGGAGGCAATCTACAAGCGGAATCGCATTGACAGCGTGAACATCGAACGGAGCAACATGCTGTTCGCCGGTTGTGAAGTCATGACGCTGTGGTATGCCGTTGAACAACGGCACAACCTTTACGGATTTGATAGCCCGTTGAAATTGCGGTGCAAAAACTACTCGCCGATGCAGGGAGACGAATTGTACCCGCTGTTCGATGAGTATGGCGATTTGATTGCCCTATCCGTTGGTTACACCCGAAAGAAACTCGGCAAAACCGTTTCATACTTCGACACCTACACCGACAACAAGCACCTGAAATGGTCGAACGAAAACAACGGTTGGCAGCTTATCGAGGATGATGATATTACCCTCGGCAAAATCCCCGGCGTATATATGTTTCGCCCGACGCCTATTTGGGAGGACACCTCGAAAATTGTGTTCGAAATTGAATGGGCGTTGAGCCGCAACGGTAATTACCTCCGCAAAAACAGTAGGCCGGTGTTCTGCGTCTTTGCAGACGAAGAAATAAAGTTCGGCGGAGAAGAATCCGAAAACAAGGAGTTCAAAAGCGTGTTGCAATACCCCAAGGGTTCATCAGCCAATTATATAACATGGCCGCAGGCTGTTGAAAATCTGAAATTCCACATAACAGAGCTGCGACAATCGTTCTTCACGCAGTTGCAGTTGCCGGATTGGAGTTACGAAAGCATGAAATCAAACCCCATGTCGGGCGAGAGCCGTAAGCAGCTATTCATTGATGCCCAACTCAAAGTCGAGGACGAGAGCGGGCGTTTGCTTGAATTCCTCGACCGTGAAATGAACGTCGTCAAAGCGTTCCTCAAAACGATGCTGCCCGAGAAACAATGGAAAGACGTGGATAGCCTGCAAGTGGAAATGAAGATAACGCCGTTCACGATTACCGATGAAAAGGACACGATTACATGCCTCACGACGGCCAACGGTGGCAAACCTATCATTTCACAGCGTCAGAGCGTCGAAATGTACGGCAAGAGCAGCGATGTCGATAAAACGATGCAGGAACTCGCCGAAGAACAAACCGTCGATGCGTTCAACTTATCCGAGTAGACCCATGACAAAAGTACGTATATCACAAATGACGTTCGGAGAAAGCGAGTTCGTCCGGGGTAATAAGGTTTGGAGGGCTGAATCGCTGTACTTGTTTGCACAGGCCAAAGGCTACGAAGTGCGAGACCTCCCGCTGTGGGCTGTGGATTTGACCGACAGTCCGTTTTCGGCAGACAACCTATCGCAGTTTATCTTCCAATGCAAACGGGTGCAGGATTGCTCGCTGGACTATCCTATCATCCTCGACGATTGCGGGCAGATTGCCGACGGTTATCACCGCCTGTGCAAAGCGATTTTGGAGGGACGTGAAACCATAAAAGCGATACGGTTGGAAGAAATGCCTGCCCCCGACCGCATAGAGGAGGAATGACAATGGCCGCAGCGAAAAAAAAGCAACAGCGGGAACGACCGAAATATGCGTGTCGGGACTGCGTTCATAGCTACGATTGGCACGAAAAGAATTGGCGGGGAGAACTGTTTATGTGCCGCTGCCCGCACTACAAGGAGGGGAAGTTCTCGAAGTTCTTGGACGACCCGCAATGCAATGTATTTGAATTGAGAGGTAATGGCACGGCTGGATAAATGGGAGAGTAAGCACCTGAAAGACGTGGAGCGTTATGCACGGCAGATTGAAGCTATTTATCGGTCTGCCGTGCGTGAGGCTGCTGCTATCGGGGCATCTGTGCCCCATTTCAACCCCGACAAGCCCTTTTCGTTCGCCAGCTATCCAAGCACAAAGGCTCGCATCGAAAAGCTGCTACACACGTTGAAAACGGGCATATCGACGGTCATTCTTAACGGCATCGAGGCCGAGTGGACGTTGGCGAACAATAAAAATAGCGAATTGTGCAACATCGTGTTCGGTGAATATGCCAAGAGGCTATCGCCGGAACAGGCTCGCAAGTATTACAACCCCAACGACAATGCCCGTAAAGCGTTCATGGAGCGCAAAATCGGCGGTTTGAAGCTATCCGACAGGGTATGGCGGTACACGGAGCAATTCAAAACGGAGATAGAAATGGGCATCGACCTCGGTCTGCGGGATGGGCTTTCGGCCGATGAAATGAGCCGGACACTACGGCAATACCTACAACACCCGGACAAGTTGTTTCGACGTGTTAGGGATGAGCACGGGCAGTTGCACCTATCGCAACGAGCAGCTGCATTCAGTCCCGGCCAAGGGGTCTACCGCTCCTCATACAAAAATGCCCACCGTTTGGCTGCGACCGAAACCAACATCGCCTATCGGACTTCGGATTATACACGCTGGCAACAACTCGATTTCGTGGTGGGCATAGAAATTCGGCTGTCGAACAACCACACCCTCAATGGGCGGGCGTTTACCGACATTTGCGATGAGTTGGCCGGACGTTATCCCAAGAATTTCAAGTTCACGGGCTGGCATCCGTATTGCCGCTGCCACGCCGTTACGATACTCAAAACATTGGAGGAAATCGAGGCAGACAACGAGCAAATAATGCTCGGACAACCGTTGAACGGGGAAAGCGCAAACAGGGTGTCCGACGTACCGCAAAATTTCAAGGAATGGAGAAACAAGAACCACGACAGGATTGAAAAGGCCACCAACAGCGGGACGCTACCTTATTTCCTGAAAGATAACAGACAATACGCACAAAAAGAGGGCGGCCAATGACCGCCCTCCTTTTTTCAGATTCTACCTTACGCCAAGTTCACGTCAAGGCGTAGCATAATGCCTAATGCCGCAGCAATGCGGATGAACGAGGAGAGCTGCAAATCTGTTTCCCCTTTCTCGATGCGATTGATGTAGGTGCGTTCCCGCCCGACACGCTCGGCAAGTTCCTTTTGCGTCATGCCGAGTTCTTTGCGCCGCTCCCGCAGCATTTCGCCATAATACCAGGCACGAGCCTTTGCGTCGAACTCTTCCCGTTCCGGAGTGCCGACCTCGCCAACCTCTTTGGCGAGTACCGTTTCGGCCTTTACGAACCCCGGTTTCTTGCTGAAATCCGTCTGCCGGAGTTTCTGCAATTCCTCTGCTGTTAATCGGTTGTTTGTCGTACTCATAGCAATTTTCTTAAAATGTTGATAGCCTTTGTAATCTCCTTGTCGTAATCCTTTGTGCTTTTCTTCACAAAGCCATTCAGTAGGATAACGCTCGATGCGAGGTTGATATTTTCATTGTCCGCCGAAAACAGGATAACCCGAACTTCATTATCAACCGAAACCCGCAACTCGTAAAAATCGGTGTTCGTCAATTTCTTAACGAACTTGGTCGGTATCGGCTGTACGGACTCCAAAATTGATACCGCATAGCGTAATTTTTCACGGGTGCGAGTATTTGAACTCTGTTCAAACTCAATGTATTCCGGCGAAAATATCAAATCTCTTTTCATCTTATCGTTATTTCTACACCGCAAAAGTAACTAATTAGTTACATTTATACAAATCTTTCACAAGAAATGTGCCTATTTTCTCCGTTTTTTTCTCTGTACGGGTTCTTTCGTGATAGTGCATCGCCGCCCGTTGTAGGGATTGCCGGGAGTGATTTTCAGATTCCAAAGACGTGATACTTGACACCCTATTTCCTCCTTGCTGAATTGGTCGTATATCGCCGCCAGCGAGGTGAAAAACCAATCTGTGCGGGATGGTTCGTCCGGCACGGGTGGTTCCTTGAACGACACCCGATAGATAAACTCCCGTTCACTCATTGCTACCTCCCTTTCTTACCAGCGTTAATTGGTCGAGACGGTCGGGAAACCAATATGCGTCGCTATCCAAAAACACGATGCCGCAATCTTCGTCTTTGGAATAACGGTGCGGGCATAGGAAACTGTCCGGCTTGCAGAAACCCAATACCTCATTGGGACCGAACGTTACCCCGTAATCGTTGGTAAACATAACCATATCGCCAACGGACAAATTGTTATTTGTGTCGATAACTTCCGAAAGGCGGGCATAAATCATCCTGCCATGTTTTTTCTCTAACTCTGCTTTCCAACGCAGAAATTCCGCTTTATAACTTCGCTCCATAACTAATGTGCTAAATAATAAATACTTGGTTCTTGCGACACGTTGTAAATCCAACTTCCGCAACGCACCAACAAGGCATCCTTGCCATAGAACATCTTTCTCATACCTGCGATGCTGCCGGTTATATGGAAGCAGGGAAACCGGTCGATTTTCAGACGCTCTCCGTCTGCTTTGTATAGGGTTTTCGTTCTCATGGCATCTGTTCTATTTCGTAAATAGGCCTCCAACCGATAACTTCACCGGCAGGGGCAGCCCAACCGGGATATGCCCACACCCACCATTTGCGATCGATATATCTCATTATGACGAAAGGGTGCTGCACACAAGAGGTTTTGCCCAATACGGTTGCGCCATCCTCCGGCAACTCTTTTTCGGCGTCTCGCCAGCGGAGCATTTCTCCTCGTTCAGATTGTGCTCCAGCTATAAATCCCCATTCCGTATTTTGACATCCGGGGCATTTTACGGCATATTCTTTTGCTCTTTCCTCAATCGATTTCATTGTCTTTCAGTTTTTGGATAAAATTTCGCAATGCGACACAATCGTCTGCCCCTATCCCGCAAGTGCCTACAACGGTGCAACAACAATCAGAGCAATATGCTTTTACCGCTTTCTGCCGCATCCGCTCCTCGGCCTCCTGTTCTGCAATATCTATTGCGGTGTATGCAATCGAGGCATCAACCATGCGATCGCCGTTATTCATAATGACCGCATCTTTATCAAGATATTTTCTTGCATTTTCGCTTTTCATTGTAATGCTGTTTTCAAGGTTTCGTAAAGGGTATCTATCATCGTCTCCGCCGCTTTCATATCGCTAACTATATCTGCGATATGGTAAGGCGCACCGTTCTTGCCGTGGCCATCATCGCCAATCCACAAGGAGGCTTCATAATCCGGGTCGAACCCCTCGTAATATCGCTCGATTTCAGTCAAAAGGCTATCGGGGTCATCACCTTTCATATCGACACTGAAATTGAAGTCCTGTCCAGCCGGCGTATATTGGGAAAACTCAAATACAACAATACCGGGTGTGGGGGTATCGGTATCAACTTGCCAGCCCAAACCTGTGGCTACGGTCGTAATCTGTTCAATCAAGTCCATTTTTCAACTGGTTTATGAGTTTGCCAAGTCCTCGTCCGTCCTGTATCGTTTTGCCGGTTGCCCAGCCGCTGTACGGAAAGAACGTAACGGTCTTACCTTTGTGAACGAACTGTATTTTTTTGTTGTCCCGCAGCGTGATTGTGTAACCAAGCTGCTCAATGCGCCGGACTGCATGGGATATTCGCTCCGGCTCCAGCCGCTCCTGTCGTTCAATGTTCAATCTTGCCATGTCCTACGATTTTTTCAGGGTGTACGGGAAAATCCCAATCAACCACTTCTGCTGGTAACGTCGAGTGGATGCGGCCTCCGAGAACCAACCCGCAATCATTCTCGGCATATTCTTCCGCCTGCGCTCTGCTGACGGCCTTAATTTTGAACTCGCCCTTGAACACAAACCGAACAGGGACGGTATAAATTTGCTTTTTGTCGCTCATATTTTCAGATTTTGCCGCCTGACAATCGTAGGCGATTTTGGAATACCCGTAAGGGTATTTTATATTTCTACTTTACTATACTCTCCTTTACTTTACTCTACTATGGGGTATTGAAACGCCGAAACTACGCCGTAATTCATTGTTTTGTGTATTATGGCGGGGTTTCGGCGTGCCATAATTACTCGAAATCGGGATATGTCATTTCGATAGGCATATCCGGCTCTCCCTCGAACTCGTTATTACAGGCGGAAGCGAAAGAGGGCGTATCACTTCCCAGCGTGGTGTCTTTCCACAACTGTCCGTTGGGGTCTTGGTAAACCGGCCTGTCCCAGCTATCGATGCCGATAAATTTCAAATCTGTCCTTTTCATGTTTCGTTGGTTTTAAGCAGCCCGCCATTCACACCTTTTCAAGCCGAATGGCGGGCGGTTATTGTTTATGCGGTTACTTTTACACGATTGAGCAAAGCCCCCGAAATCTCGTGTAATTCTCGGCTGCGGCGGGGTTCAAGTTCCCGTGCGTGTGCCGTGATAGCCTGCGTCAGCTTCCAAAGGGTTGCCCCGCCCTGTACTCCGTCGTCGGGGTCGTTACGCATGAGGATTTTTTCAACGCTCTCACCCTCCGATTTCAGCAACGAACCGGCTTTTACCAGCCGTTTCAGTTCTTGGTCGAAGTCTACGTCGATTTCGGCTGCCCCCTGAATCTCGATAGCCTTTTGCATGATATTGTCCTTGCTGAACAAGCCCCTCGTTAGGTCTCGAACTGCGGAAACCGTCGTGCGGGTATCAAGTTCGTAGGTACGATTGGAGAGTTGCAGGTTATCAGGGAGGCGGGAGCCGAGGTGTACCTGTTTCATCACGCTCTCCCGAACCATACCATTAAGGCAAGCCCCATTAAGCAGAAATGCCCGCATATCAACCGCTCCGTCGCCATAGTCGGAGGTGCTGAACCTCGCCCCTGCGAAAATCACCACCTCGCCGTTCTTTACCGTCGGGACAACGATGGGCTGCGGCAGTATCGTTTCCGCCCATACTTTCGTGTCGCTCATATAGGCGTCGGCAATAACAGCCCCCTGCTGGCTCGCTTCCTGTACGAAAGCAGTAAGGATTTCAACGCTGTTCAACCGGCGGTAGCTATCGCTCAACACACCTCGAACCTGCTGGCCGACCGTGCGGATAAGAACCCGTGTGCGTTGCGTCCAGCCGCTGTGTTCGTTCAGAACTGTTGCGGCGAGTTGTCGTTGCCATTCGTCGCCGGAGGCAAGCTGCCGGAGATAGCGGGAGGGGATTCCCATTTTATCGGCCAACTGTCCGATAGCGTTGTCGTGGAGCGTGTATTGCCCGCTCTTCATATTCATCAGGACGTGGCCGTTTCCGCTGAACGTGATTATCGGTGAGTGGTCGTTGCGGCGCAGTTCCACTCCGATAGGGGCGATATAATCCTGTGCGATTTTCCCCTCATTTACCAAGCGTTCCATTGTGGCCTGTACGCCGACGGCCTTGTTTTCAATCATGCGCTGAACCTTGTTGATTACAACTTCGTTCAAACCTTGCTGCGTTGTCATTGCTGTTTCCATTTCTGTTATTTTTTGGTTGTTAATGAATTGTCAAATCCGTGAGATATGCGAGGGCTTCATTGTAGAGTTCCTCGGCGGGCAGGTTGTCCGAGCTTGGCTCGAACCCTGCCATATATGCCGCTTCAATTATCTGTGTCATAGCCATTATTTGTACTCGGCAATCAGTTTGTTTAACATTGCCCGCATCGCCTTGTCGTCCTTTTCGAGATTAAAAATGCGGGTAAGTTCTTTTGCGTAGGCGTTTGCTTCTGTGAGTGCAGCAGTCAGTTCTTTGTCTGCGTGTTCACGTTCTGCCTCTCTTTTGCGGCGTTCTTCTGCGAGTTCTCGCCGAAGCGTAAGGATTTGCCCTCTCATCCGGTTGCTCATCTCCTCAATGCCTCCCTGCTTAATCCATACCTTGCAGAACTTATCCTTATCGAGTTCGCTTGCCATATATTCGGCTTCAATCTCTGTATAGAGTTCAGGGGTAGTTATAAATCCCGTCCGCTGTTCAAATTCTTGCTGTGTCATATCTCTGTTATTTTTGGTTTTCGCTATGATTGTTTTATAATCACATTGCAAAGTAAGTGAAGTATATTTGCTATAACAAATTTTTCACGGAGAATTTTTAACTGAATAGGTTATTTATTTTCAATCAGCATTTTATGGCGTTGATATTCAAAACCAAACATTTGAAATAAAATTTATGATTATATTATAATCACTATCCGATTTTTGAGTATATTTGTCGCATATAATATGAACAGTTAATTTTTAACGGTATGAGAAAAGAGATTTTGGATGCGCTGAAAGCCAAATTCACGGGGGTCAGCGAAGCAATCTTGGGCAGGATAGCCGACAAGTTGGCGAAGACTGCAACAACGCAGGAACAGGTTGCAACCGCAGTAGAGGGGGTAACGTTCCAACAGGTTCTCGAAAGCTACGGCGACAGCCGAGCGACGGAAGCCCAGCAGACCGCAGTATCGAACTACGAAAAGAAACATGGTCTGAAAGACGGCAAGCAGGTCAAAGGGGGCGCATCTGCTGAACAAAACGGCGAACCCAGCAATCAATCCGGTAACGGAGGCGACGAAACTCCTGCGTGGGCAAAGGCAATCATCGACGGGCAAAAAAGCCTTTCCGACCGCCTTTCTGCAATCGAGGGCGACAAAGTTACCAGCAGCCGAAAACAGAAATTCGATGCAATCATCGGCAAGTTGCCGGAAGACCTCCGCAAGCCTTACGCCCGCACGGACATCAAGAGCATTTCGGACGAGGAGTTCGACACCCTTTTGTCCGAGGTAGGAACGGAAGTCGAAGAACTTGCCAAGACCGCAAATGCGAAAGGAGCTGTTTTCGGAAGACCGGCCACCGGCGGCGCAGCAAAGACCTCAACGAACGGCGTCAAGGAAGCGACGGACGAGGAGGCACAGCGGGTCGTGGACGGCATGAACTTAGGTTAAACCATTAAAATTCAAAGACAATGCCTACCGCAGATTTGAAAAGAACCTCTAACGAGGTGAATGACGGGCTGGATGCTATCGTCATTGTGAACGACTTGGGTGATGTCCCCGGCGGACGCACCCTTGACGTGTCGGGGCTGCCCGCAGATGTCGATGTCGTCAAGTCAGGCCATATCCTGATTCAGGATGACAAGACGAAAGCAGTAAAGCCGCTCGGAGTGGCCAGCAATGCGTACGAAACGCTGCCGGCGGGACATTCGTATCTCGGCGTTCTGAAAGCCTCTGTGCTGAAAAAAGACCCGAGAGCTGCAATCCTGACCATCGGCCAGGTCAATGCAGCGGCAAGTCCTTACCCCGTGACGGCGGCAATCAAAACGGGATTGCCCCGCATCGAGTTCCTTAACGTCTAAAACAGAAAGGAGATTAAATTATGAATCCGTCATTATTCATCGAGTACATTGACAAGTACTTCCGTCTCGTAATCGGAAAGATTACCGAAAAAATCAACGACAAGAAAAAGGAGCAGCAGCTTCTGCACAAGACGATGCTCACGGAGGAATACTCCGCTGACCTCACTTGGGGTTCGACCGAGCTGAACACCTCCGTCGTGGCCGCTGATGTCGTGGCTATGGACAGCTCCCTGCCCTTGAAAAAGCGGGATAAAATCAGCAACGCAAGTGGCGTTATCCCGAAAATTGGTATCAAGTTCAGCAAGGGCGAGAAAGCCATTTCCGACATCAATGTGATGCGGGCAAGAGGAGCCGACGAAACCACCGTCGTAGGTAAAATCTTCGACGACGCCCCGAAAGCAATCAAGGGTGTGGATGTCCGCAAGGAAATCATGTTTCTGCAAGCTCTGTCCACCGGCGTAACCCTTGTCCCTGACGAGGAAAATGTAGGCACGGGCGTCCGAGCCGATTTCGGTTACAAGGCCGAAAACACGTTCCACGCAACCACGGCCAAATGGGGTGAGGCTAACGCAGTTCCGCAGGACGACGTGCAGCAGCTTTTCGACAAGGCACAGGAGGACGGCAACTCGATTACTCTCGTGATGTTGTCGAAAAAGTATTTCAACCTGTTCCGCAACTCGAAACAGGGAAAACTGCTCGCTGCGAACTACAACAAGCAGGTCATCACGAACGAAAATACGCTGCCGGTTCCGTCACGGGAAACCATGCTGGAAGCGTTAGCTGACGAGTATGGAGCCACGTTCCGCATCGTCGATTCGTCGTTCAGAATCGAAAAGCCGGACGGCTCCCGCGTATCCGTGAAGCCCTGGGCAGAGGCCAACGTCGTAGGTTTGCCCAGCGAGAACGTAGGACGCCTCGTGTATGGTACGCTGGCCGAGGAAACCAACCCCGTTGCCGGTGTGAACTATCAGAAATCCGGTTCGCATATCCTCGTTGCAAAATACTCGAAGACCGACCCGCTCAAAGAGTTCACCACCGCACAGGCTTTGGCCTTACCGGTTATCGACGGTGTGGATAGCATCTACATCCTCCATGCAGATTCAACCGGCGAGGAGTTGAGCGTCAATCCGACCTCTTTGGCGTTCCCGAAATCGGGTTCGAGCAAGACGTTCGATGTTCACTACGACGGGGATGCTTCCGAGCTGACCATTGAGGCCGACGAGGAATGGCTGTCCGTTACGCTTTCGGGCAACAAAGTAACCGTAAAGGCTGCTGCCAACACAGAGGCCGAACGAACCGGCAAGGTTACCGTAACCGACAAAGAGGACAACTCCGTCGAGGTATCAGTAACACAGGCCGCAGGTAACGCCTAAACGTCATGGCAACAGTTCTCGAATCGCTGAAAGGCATCAATGCCTACCCTATTCCGTTGCGTTCCCTCGTGGACGCAGCGGAATATCGTGGGCTTGATATGACGGCAGAGGCAACGCAGGAGGTTATGCAAACGACGGCATACAAACTCACCCAAGCAGACCTCCTATTATGGCTCTCCCTCGCCCCCGACGTTACGCAGGGCGGGCAATCATACAGCTTTACAGACGAACAACGAGTACAGTTCCGAAACAGGGCAAACGCCCTATACGGAGAATGTCAGGAGGAGGGCAACAAACCGAAATCCATTTACGGGTACAAAGGTTCAAGGCTATGATTATCGCAAACGGCACAATCGAAGCGAAGATAAAGACAGGCGGAGGGATAGACCCTAAAACGGACTATCCTATCGCCCCGTCTGTTTCTTGGGGTAATCCTATCCCGTGCCAATACCGGGCAAATAAATACAGCAACAAAGGCAGGGCAAACGGCGAGGCATTTACTATCGCTTCCTATGAAATCCTCATAGACGAACAGCCTTATGATGCTGAAATGCTACGGTTGCGGGATGCCGGAGGAAAAATGCTCGGAGAATTTTCCGTCATCGAAATAGAGCCGTTACCGGCGGTTTGTCAATTACGGATTTTGGTCTGATATGGGAGCAAAGCAGATAACACCGATGTCGGAGGTCAATGCGTACCTCGAAGAACAGATACAGAGGATTGAACGACAAACAATCTATAATCTGTCCTACGTCGGTGAACGCTGCATCAATGAAGCCCGATCGACCAACTCCTACAAAGACCAAACGGGAAACCTCCGTAGCTCTATCGGCTACGTGATAGTCAAGGACGGCAAGATTGTTCAGACGAGCGATTTTGCCACCGTGAAAAAAGGGCGTGAGGGGTCGCAAGGCGGAGCAGCATTCGCCCGCCAAATTGCAAAGGAATTTCCGTCCGGCATTGTCTTGATTGTGGTGGCAGGTATGAACTATGCCGCCCATGTATCAGCAAGAGGATATAACGTATTGGATAGCGCAGAACTTTTGGCCGAACAACTCGTGCCGAGCCTTATGAAACAACTTGGATTTACAAAACGATAATGGCAAAGACAGGAAAACAGATACAAAGCGATGTGCTGGCGTTGCTGAAAAGCAGTTCCCTCCCCGCACTCATATCGGGGAAAGTATATCGCAAGGGTTACCGTCCGAGGGATTCCAAAGCAGAGGATGCTATCGTAATTTTCACAGCAGGCCTCCCCGGTCAGCTTCAAACAGGCGTCGTAACCATAAACATCTATGTTCCTGACATCGACCCCTACGAAAACGGGGTTCTCGTGGAGAACGGCCAGCGTTGCGAAACGCTCGAAAAAGCCGCATCGGATTGGGTTGATAGCCTGACGGTAGCCGTATCAAATTACAAGTTCAAGTTGCAGCAGACAATTTACACGGAGGAAGAGCCTGAAACCCAGCAGCATTTCGTCGTGGTTAAATTGAAATACGAATACATTGATTAACAAACCATTAAAACATTAAGAATATGTCTGTATTAAGTTGGGGTAAACCGACGGTAGAGTTTACCAAAAGCAAAGACGGCGCACCGGAAACCTCTGCCACGTGGGATAAGATGCCCGAAATCAAGGAAGACACCGCCAAACTGACAACGACCGAGGGAACGAAGAAAGAGGCCACCGAGGAGGGCGGCGACCTTGTTGATACCCGCAAGGGCAAAAACAAGTACGTCTTCGAGTTGGAAATCTTCGTCAAGAAAGGCGACGAGAAGCCTATCGAAGACGAGGACGGTGTGGTTATCGACAACTACGCCGTGCGCCTGACGCCGGAGGACGAGGAGTGCGAGGGCTTCCTTATCGAGAACGCATCCGTCTCGGTATCGGAATCGTGGTCGTCGGCTGACGGTAAGTTGTGGAAGTATACTTTCGACGCCAAGAAGCCGAAGACCGGCAAGACGTTGAAAAAATACGTCAAGACGGCTGCCGGAGCGTAACGCTCGATACCCATGCGGAGGGGGTTAAACCTCCGCACATGGCGGGATAGAGCAGGTAGTAGCTCGCCAATTTCATAAGTTGGAGGTCGCTGGTGCAAATCCAGCTCCCGCACCAAGTTAATTACGGCGGATTCGCCATAAATAAGAATTATAGTTATGCCGGAAAATATCGAACGTAAGGTCGCTCAAACAATCCTCCAACAACCGGAGGAAATTATGGTCGGCGACAAAGTATATCAGGCCGCCCCTCCAAGCGCAGCTACACTGATTTTGGTGTCAGAAGCTGTTGCACGGATGCCGAAAGTGCAACTCGACGCAGAACGCATTGTGGACGAGGTTCTATCCATAGGCAGAGATTGCCGCCCTATTGGGGAAATCGTCGCCATTCTGATACTCGGAGCGAAAGGCTTAACCGAGACACGCAAAACGGTCAAAACAATCGAAAAACGGCGTTTTTGGGGGCTTCTCAAAGAACCCGGGCAAGTGGAAGTCGAGGAAACTATCGACCACAAATCCGAACTCGCAAAATCTCTGCTGGAAGACATCACGCCAAGAGAACTTCACAACCTGGCCGCACGGCTATTACAGAGGTCGCAGGTTGCCGATTTTTTCGGGCTTACCACTTTCCTGACCGAGATAAATCTGCTGCGACAGACGAGGGAAGTGGAGACCGAAACGACAGCATCTGGGCAGTAATCGCAGGAACTGTCAAAGGGTTCAATCTTCCGCTCGAATACGTCTTGTACGAAATGAGCTATGCCAACATGATTATGTACGGGGCAGTTCTTCCGAGTTACAAAAGCAAAAAGGAAAATGGAGCGGATAAAGGTGATGACAATGAAGTTATAAATGCGGACGACCCCCGCAACAGGGACAAAGTCCGAGCAATATTATTCGGAGAGTAATGCAAAACGACAAGGGCAAATTATACTACGGTTTGGGGTTGGATAACAACCAACTGCGAGCAGACGCCGCCGAATCTCGTAATATCATCAAGGGTATTGGCGATACGGCAGTATCGGAGGGAAGCCGTATTGATAGCATTTCCAAAAGAATTGGAGCCGCTATTGCCGTTGCATTTTCAGTCCAGCAGGCTACGACGTTCGCCAAATCAGTCATTCAAGTTCGTGGAGAGGTTGAAGCTCTTTCCATATCATTCGAGACCCTTTTAGGGGGCAACAAACAAAAAGCGCAAGCCCTATTTTCTGAAATACGGACTTTTGCTGTTAATACCCCTATGATGTTGAACGACCTTGCAAAAGGAGCGCAGATGCTTCTATCGTTCAACATTGAGGCCGACCGTGTCATGCCAATCCTTAAACAGATTGGCGACATATCAATGGGCGATGCCCAAAAATTCAACTCGCTGACGCTGGCGTTCTCACAGATGATGTCTACCGGCAAACTCATGGGGCAAGACCTTTTGCAGATGATTAACGCCGGATTCAACCCGCTTTCCGTTATTTCCGAAAAGACCGGTAAGAGTATCGGCCAGCTCAAAAAGGATATGGAGGCCGGTGCAATTTCTTCGGAAATGGTTGCCGACGCTTTCGCTGCTGCTACCGCCGAGGGTGGCAAGTTCCACGGAATGCTCGAAAAACAGAGCAAAGGCATCAATGGTAGCATATCAAACCTGAAAGGTGCTATCGACGATATGATGAACGACATCGGCACGTCGAATCAAGACATCATCACGGGGTCGATTTCTGCCGCTACAACGGTTGTACGCCATTACGAACAAATCGGCGAAATCTTGTCGGTTATCGTTGCCACATACGGAACATATCGTGCTGCACTTATTGCAACCGAGGCCGTGCGTCAATCCGTCGCCACGGTAAAACACACAGAGGAGGCTGCCGAATTATATAAACTCCTTTCGGCAGAGCAACAGGCGCAAATCTCGAAAATGGGATTATCGAAAGCCTCTGTCGAGTATTATACTGCCGTCAAAGCAGAAACCGCCGCCAATGTACAAGCAGCCCAAAGTGCATTGACGAAAGCCCGTGCAGATGTTACCGCTGCCAACCAAGCCGTTGCAGCTCGCCGTGCTGAATACATAGCCGCCAAGCAATTAGAGCAACAACGGCTTGCCGAATTAATGCACATCGGGGCAACAGGCAATGCAAAACAGGTAGAGGTGGCACAACGCAAATTAGCCGCCGCAGAAACACAACGGGAAACCGCTGCCCTCGCCTATCAGTCTGCCGCACGTGATTTCAACGCCAAGAAAACAGCAGTTGAAACCGCCGCCCGCACAGCCAATACGACTGCAACCGCTGTAAATACTGCGGCACAGACGGCCAACGCTACGGCGAGCGGTTTTTTGGCCGTCGTTAAAACCCGTCTGACTGCTGTTGCCGCTAAACTTAACGCCGTAATTATGGCGAATCCTTATGCGTTGGCGGCAGCAGCTGTCATCGCTCTCGGTTATGGATTATATAAACTCATAACCTACCAAACAGATGCAGAAAAAGCCCAAAGCAAACTCAATGACACAATCAAAGCCACCAACAAAGAGATTGATTCAGAGGTGCATCAGATTGATGCAATGTTTGGCCGATTGAAAGCAGCCAAAGAGGGTACGAATGAATATCGAGCTGCCAAAGACGCCATAATAAACCGATATGGCGAATACCTGAAAAAACTCGGCGACGAAAAAACTGCCCTAAACGACATTGCTGCCGCTTATGCTCTTATTACAGAGGAAGCAAAGAAAGCTGCCCGAGCTCGGGCAATGGAAACCTTTACCAAAGATGCTGCGGATACGCTGGCCGAAAAAGAGGGCGACGTTAAAGATGAAGTAAAAAAACTTCTTGATAAACAGTTCAAAGGGCAAAAGGGAACTGACGGCATAAGCCTGTCAGAGACTTACTATTGGAAAATAAAGCCGGTAATCGAGGGTGAGGCTGAAATAACCGATGAAATTAAAGAAATAATCGGGGCATTCAACCGGACAAAAACAGTGCAGACGGGGATTATACCCGGTTCAGATGCCCCCGTATATTCGGAAATTGTTGTAAATGACCTCCAAGAGCAGATTGACGCCGCTGTAAAAGCACGGGTAATTTTCAATCGTTCTATGGAGCAAGCCCGTATGAAATTCGGCGAGAATCCGACGACGGACAATGGGGAAGAAACGACATTCGATGCCGCTACCGCTTCTTTACAGCAACTCATGGACAGGCTTCCCAAAGCCCAAGAGGAACTTGCGGCTCTAAAAAAAGCCGATACCCCTGACACTGCGGCAATCGCAGCCAAAGAGCAGGAGATACAGCAGATTAAAGATAAAACCCTCGCACGTGAACGGGAATTATCGGTAATCAAGGATGTTAAGGCACAAATAGATACGCTGCAAAAAGAGCAGTTGAAATACGGCAAAGACGATGCTGAATACAAAGCTCTTGAAGCCCGTATAAAAGTCCTAAAAACAAAACTACCACTCACGGATGGACAATCTGGCAAAGCGGAAAACGAGGCCGCAAGAATAAAGCGAGAAACCGCCGAGCGGAATCAAAAAATACAAGAGTATGAGGCGAATGTCAAGAAACAGATAACGCAATCGGAATTGGATATTTCCCAATCTCGTATTGACGCTATGGATGAGGGGTTTGCCAAAGAGCAAGCCCAAATGGAACTTGCATATCGACGATTGATTTTCGCCAACCAGCAGCGAGAAGCAGAAATGGTCGAGGCTCTGCGTGATGCCCGTGAACTCGAATGGGAGAACAAAAACCCCAAAGCGAAAGCCAAAGGAGAGACATTCGACCGATCGACCGTTACCGCCGCAGACCTCTCGCCGGAGCAACAGGCTCAAATCGCCGAATATTATAAGGTAGCCGAAGAAATACGCAACAAAGCCAACAAAACCTCGCTCGAACAGATGCTGGCCGATTTTATGACCTACGAACAGCAACGGAATAAAATAACGGAAGAATACGAGCGGAAGCGTAAAGCCTTGCATAACGAAGACGGCACATTGAGGAAAGGTGTTACGCAAGGTAATGTCGATGAACTTAATCGTAACGAGCAAGAGGCTCTAAAGGCGGTTGATGAGCAATTTGCATCACGGGAGGCGACATATCAGGCTTGGATGAATGCCATAGCCAATATGACATTGCGGCAGTTGGAGCAAGTGTTAGAGAAAGCCGAGCAGGAATTGGCCGACCTCGAAAAATCAGGGACAGCCGACAGCAAGCAACTGTCCACCGCCCGTGCAAAAGTGAACACCGCCCGTAAAAAGGTAACACAGGCAAAGGCTGAAAATGAAGTATCACCGGGCAAACGCTCTATTAAGGAATGGGAAGACCTCTACAAAACATTGCAGGAGGCAGAGCGTGAGTTTGAAAGCATCGGAGATGCGGTCGGCGGCACGGCGGGTGAAATTATCAGCACGGCGGGGACAATTCTTTCCTCGACGTTGAGCATGATAAATAGCATTGTGTCGCTTACAACGGCGTCCACAACGGGGATGCTAACTGCGGCGTTGGCATCATCATCGGCAATTCAGACGGTGGAGAAAGCCAGTGTAATCCTGACGATTATTTCGGCGGCAATGTCCATAGCGACAACTATTATCGGACTGTTCAACAACGACGAGAAATATCAGAAAGAGATTGAAAGGCTGCAAGGTCGTATTGACCAACTCCAATGGGAACTCGACAATGCCGATGTGGTGCGATTGCAGAACAACACGTTCAATGTGTTGCAGAAAGTACGACAGGTATACGCCGAAACGACGAAAGAAGTACTGCAACTTCACACCGCCACAAACCGATATGCCCTTTCGATATATATGATTACGGGACGGGTTGTCTATCAGAACGAGATAATGCAGAAGTCGGCAGAAAAATTGGCGGTTGCCTATGCCAATATTGCATACACGGCTGATAAGGCTCTTGGAGAAAAGAAGTTTGACAATGCAAAAGAGCAACTCCGAAACATTGCCGAACAACAGTTACTCATCCAAGAGCAGATAAAGAAAGAGGACGCCAAGAAAAAAACCGACCATGATAAAATTGCTGATTTAGAACGACAGATACAAGAACTCGGCGAGGAGGCCAACAAAATAATCAACGAGATTGTCGAGGAGATTATTGGTGGTAGTGCCTCAGACATCGCAAACGAATTGGCCGATGCGTTTATCGACGCATTCCAAGCGGGCGAGGATGCTGCCGAAGCATGGGGCGACAAAGTAAACGAAATTGTTGCTGATGTCATTAAACGAATGCTGGTAAGCAAGTATCTCGAAGAACCGCTCGGAGAGATTTTCGACAAATACAAAGCGAAATGGTACAAAGACGGCGAGTTTGCCGGGATTGATGCTATCATAGGCTCGATGAGCGGATTCGCCAACGACTTGAACGCCGTAGGCGACGAGTTCAAAATGATATGGGACAACCTCCCCGATTCGGTAAAAAATATGTTTACCGTAACGGGCGACGCCACCCGTGAGGCATCGGAAAAAGGAATCGCCACCGCTTCGCAGGATAGCGTCGATGAACTAAACGGACGGGCGACGGCCATACAGGGGCATACCTACTCCCTTATGGAGAGCGCAAAACTCCTTGTTGCCAATAGTGCCCGGATGCTTGAACACCTCGCAGGAATTGAGGACAATACCAAGCATCTGTCGAAGTTGGAACGCATTGAGAACGATATGCAAGCGGTCAAAAATACAGTAAACGACATTGCCCTAAAAGGCATAAAACTGAAAAAATAGTGACTGACTATGGAACGAACGCTACTTAACGAAATATACGCACAATGGAAGTCCGTCAAGCAACAAGCGCAGCGGGAATGCGAAAGCCGCTCACTATTCAACATTGCGGAGAAATATCGGTTGTGCAGTATGTTCAAAGGCACGGAGAACCTCGAACAAATCATCAGGCTGTTCACCTCGCCGCAGGGAGTTGAGTTTTGTCAGAAATATCACTTCCCCGACATAACCACCCTCCGGCGGTTCAAGCAGTACGGCGTAGAACGATATGGGGTTTATATTGATGCGGGACATATACGGCTCGAAAACGAGCGGACAATAGTGCTTATTGGCAATACCTCGGCCAACCTGTCATACAACAGCAAAGGCCGCCATGAAGTTATGCTAATGCACGGAGCGCAAGCCTCTATCCAAGCCTCGGCGTGGGCGGTGGTTTTCGTAACGAGCGAACACGGGTGTCAAGTTATCAAAAAAGCAACAGATAGAGCAATGATTTTATGACAGGTAGATTCTACATAGACGGGAAAGACGCTTTCACGGAATACGGTGTTTTCGTGCAGGAGAACGGCTACAATGAACTTGTGGCCTTTCCGTCGTTGAAATCTGTCAAAAGCAACGATTGGCAAGAGGAGGACGGTATCGAGGCGGATTTATCTGAGCCTGTATTGGACACCAAAGAATTTGCCATGAAGTTCGTGTTTATGGGCGAAAATTACCGTTTTGGGGGCTTCATAGAGTTGTTATCCGACAAAGCCTACCACACGTTTAATTTCAAGGAAATCGGGCGTACATACCGCCTCCGCATGGTGTCGCACACGAACATTGATACCGCTCTATACCTCGGCTTCATTACGCTGCGACTTGCCGATGACTTCCCGCTGGACAGCTACACCTATGTCGCTCCGGTAAGCACAGTTCCCCCATACGGGGATTACGAACTCGACGGGCGCAATATGACGGATTATGGCATACGTGTTTTGGATGGGACACTATCCGAAATAGAAAAATCCCCCGCCGTGAAACAAAACCTACTCCGCAATATCGGAACACGAAGCGGCGCATTATACGACGGAGAACGAGTTACATTCAAGACAAAAGAGGTAAAGGTAACTTGCCTCATGCGGGCGACGACACAAACCGAATTATGGCGCAATTATGACGCTTTCCTGTATGACTTGGTGCGCCCTGACGAACGGTTGTTATACGTCAATGCGACAGGGCTGGAATATCCGTGTCATTATAAAAGTGGTTCAGTTTCGGAGTTCTATGCGTCGGGGAAAATTTGGCTGAAATTTACCGTTACGCTGGTTTTTACGTCGTTCCGAGTAGAAGATGAGCACTACCTCCTTGCAGCCGAATCAGGTGAATGGGTTATAACGGAGGAGGGTGATTTTGCGATTGATTTAAAGGAGATAAAACAATAACAATATGGGCGTCAAGAAAATAAAAATCAGCGAATTGCCTTTGGCAGATACTCTTGTTGGATTGTATACCATAGGGGTAAATGCTCTTAACAAGAGCGTCAAGGTGAGTTTGGAGTTTCTAAAAACCGCAGCAGACAAGGCCAATGAAGCTGCTACGGCGGCCAATAAAGCCAAGACAGCCGCAGAAACGGCTGCGGAGGATGCAAAGACAGCGACTAAAAATGCCAATACTGCAACGGAGGCAGCCAATACAGCTGCTAAAAATGCAACGGAGAAAGCAACGGCGGCAGACACAGCTGCCCAAAATGCAAACACGAAAGCAGGAGCAGCGGATAAAGCAGCCGGAGCAGCAACAGCAGCGGCAAACAACGCTAACTCCAAAGCCGACCTCGCAGACCAAAAAGCCACAGCCGCCGACACCGCCGCAAATCTCGCGGGAGAGACCACAGAGGAGGCACGAGCCACTATTGTAAGGTTGGAGGAGCTGGAAAAATCGCTCGTCGGTCAGTACAAAATGATTCCGACAGGTATCAACCTCGACTATCCGCCTCGTATAACATTTCGGAACACTGTGCCGGGACGCATAAAATACGAACTGCTTCCGACGAACACGGGGCGCAACGTACTGTTTCTTGGCGACGACAATGCCGTTTCGGTGCAACCTGACGGCAGTATCATGGTCAATCGGACAGGTATCAGTAAAATCCACGTCATCCCGACCGAGAACACGTCGATTTACCGAACCATACAAATTACGGTTGCGGAACCGGAGTTGCGAAAGGTAAAATCCAATTCGCTGCGTCTTATGGGGAACGGCAATTTCAGATTAACTTAATAACAAGACAATTATGGCATTAACACCTGAACAGGAAGCAAAAGTGCTTCAAATTATCAACGCTTTCGACAACGGCAAGCGGTTGAATGAACTCCCGCACATTGGGAATGTAAACCCCCTCGAACTCATTGTCGAGGTTATGGACACGGACGGAGAAACCAAGCAGAGCAAAATAGCCGCCTTGCTCCCTTATGTCGAAGACCAATGCGCCTACGGCATCCAATGGGACACGACCGTATCGACACCGACGTGTACCCGTATCGGCAGCATTGCACTCCATAAAAGCCTCCCCATTCAAAACCGGATGCGGGGCTGCCTGTTGAGCGACAACGGAACGGTCGTCGAGTATCTGAACCCGACAAACTGGAAAGCCCACACGCTGGACGGTTCGCGCGGGCAGGTCATGGTCGAAATACCGGCTCACTACCGCAAGTTCGAAACAGAGGGAACGATACGCCGGTGCAAAATATCGGAATACCCTCTGCCCGGCTATCACGCCGTTCCCAAAATGTATATTTCGGCGTATGAGGCCGCCATGGAGCGAAGTACGGGCAAACTCTGTTCGGTTGTCAATGCCGGAACAGATTACAGAGGCGGCAACAACCAATCGGATTGGGACGGAACGTATCGGTCGCTCCTCGGACGCCCTGTTACGGTTAAGAGCCGCACAGCATTCCGCAGCGCAGCCCGCCTCCGCAATGCGTCGGCTACGAGCGAGTGGAATTGCCTTGATTACAACGCATACAAGGCCGTATTTTGGCTTTACTATGTGGAATACGCCAACCGTAACTGCCAAACGGCTTTCAACGCCCAAAAGGACGCAAATGGCTTTGCACAAGGCGGTCTCGGCAACGGTGTTACCAACACACCGGATTGGAACGGATTTAACGGTTATTATCCGTTCGTGCCCTGCGGTTACACCGACGAACTCGGCAACGCTTCGGGCGAGATAGCCTACGTTATGCAAAAAGCCGACGGAAGTACGCACGGGACGGTCATGGTTCCCCGCTATCGAGGCATAGAAAATCCGTTCGGCCATATTTGGGGTTGGAGTGACGGCATCAACATTCAAATCGCCTCGGAGGCTAACGGCGGAACATCAAAAGTGTATGTGGCGGACAATCCGGCCAACTACAACGACAGCAATTACAATGGTTATACCCTCCGAGGATTGGAAGCCAGAACCGAATCCTATGTTAAAGAACTTGTCTTCGGTGAGTTCGGCGACATCATGCCTGCTGTAGTCGGCGGGGGTTCAACAACCTATTGGGCGGACTACCACTATACTAACATTCCCTCGTCGGGAACAGTATTACGTGGTGTCCTGTTCGGCGGTTTTGCGCATTACGGTGCGAGTGCGGGCTTCGGCTGTGCGTATTCGAATAACGCCCCCTCGTCTGCGATTGCGTACATCGGCTCTCGCCTTTGCTTTATACCGAATTTGTAAATAATTTAATAATAAGCAGTTATGACATAAAACAAAAAAAGGTTGGTCGTTCTTCGTGGTGTCCTGTTCAGCGGTAATGCGAATAACGGTGCGAATGCAGGCTTCAGCTATGCGAATTCGAATAACACCCCCTCGAATACGAATGCGAACATCGGCTCTCACCTCTGATTTTCAAGGTTATAAGAAACAAAAATATAGAACGACGACCTTGCCTCTTGGCAAAAAAACACGAACCACAAAAAGGTGCTGGTAGGGAAACCGACGGCTCCAAGTATGAAAAGCAAAGCAATGAAACGGATAGGAAATTTATATGACAAGATTATCGCAGTAGAAAATCTCCAGCTCGCCGACCAAAAAGCGAGACGAGGAAAACTGCGCTCTTACGGAGTACGTCGCCACGACAAAAACCGTGAGGCCAATATTCTCGCTTTGCACGAAGCACTAAAAAATAAGACGTTCAAAACATCACAGTACGAAACATTCATCATCAAAGACCCCAAAGAGCGGGAGATATACCGGTTGCCGTATTTCCCTGACAGAATCGTTCATCACGCAATAATGAACATTCTCGAACCGATATGGGTTTCGGTATTCACGACGGACACGTTCTCCTGCATCAAAAACAGGGGTATAAACGGGTGTATGCAGAAAGTGGACAAAGCATTGAAAGACGTAGAAAACACCCGATATTGCTTGAAAATCGACGTAAAGAAATTCTATCCGAGTATCGACCATGATGTGCTGAAACAAATCGTGCGCCGAAAAATAAAATGCACGGACACGCTGGCTCTACTCGACCAAATCATAGATAGCGCTGCCGGTGTCCCTATCGGCAACTATTTAAGCCAATATTTCGCCAACTTGTTCCTCGCATACTTCGACCATTGGATAAAAGAGGAGGTTGGTGTTAGATATTATTTCAGATACGCCGACGACATGGTCTTTCTACATAAGGACAAAGCATTCCTACATGATTTACTTACACGGATAGATACCTACCTCCGTGATAACCTGCATTTGACGATTAAGGCCAATTATCAGGTATTTCCTATCGCCAAAAGCCGTAGCGATAAGCACGGACGAGGATTGGATTTCGTAGGGTTTGTTTTTTACCATGAACACAAGCTAATTCGCAAGAGCATCAAAAAGAATTTTTGCCGTGCTGCCGCCCGGCTCAACAAGCAGCCTAACCTATCTGCCAAAGACTACAAACAAGGTGTGTGCAGTTGGCTCGGCTGGGCAAAGCACAGCAATTCAAAACATTTATTGAAAACCATAATTAAACCGAATTTCTATGGCAACCTATGACAAAAAGCCCTCTATCTATGAGGCAAACGGGGACGGTTCTTACACCTACCGTTGGGACATTAAAGAAGTTGAAATTCCTGCCGGAACTGACACGGAAGAAACCACAACGAAATGGGAGTGTCAGGAAGTTGTCGTGTGGGGTACGGTAACGAGCGACAAACTGACTGAGGCTGTAATCAACCACCTATGGCCGAGGGATTACGAGCAGAAACTTATCAACGACTACAATGCTGCATCAATGGGCATTTACGGGGCGAAATCAAGTTCCGACGCCCAGCCGAAAATCGCTGCATACAAAGCCTTTTTAGCCGAGCGAGCAGCTATCAAACGTCAAATCGACGACGATTGTGAAACTCTTAATATCCGGTAATATGGCAAAGCGTTTCAGCGAACTCGGCATCACACAGCAAGACGACCGCAAGATTTTCAACTGCCAACAGGTGTCTATCACGGACGTTCTGAACAGCGAAATAGAGGTTATCGACTTTATCCCCGGAATGAAAACGCAACACGGGGAGGGACGCTACCTCATTAAGTTCACGCAGAACGGAACAGAGGGTAAGTTCTTCACAAACTCATCCGCCATTAAAAGTGTTCTCGACCAAATTCCCAAAGAGGAATTTCCGTTTATAACCACAATCCGCTGCACCAAGTGTGGCAACGGGAAGATATACCAATTTACGTGATGAAGATTTTCCATAACAATACCGAAATACTCGACATACAGGTTGATGACAACAGCTACCGATATAGGGCAATTAAAGGCGACCATAATCTAACGCTCTATTTTTCGCTGGCAGAACACGTCGAAATACCTGTCGGAGCGTATTGTGTCTATGAGAACGAGACCTATACGCTCGAAAAGCCCGAAAGCCTGAAAATGAAGCACAGCCGCTATTTCGAGTACACCGTCGTATTCGATTCGCCACAGGCAAAGGCGGGCAAGTGGAAATTTAGGAACCCCGTAGATAGACGGCTAAAATTTCCTCTGACAGCCAAGCCTATCGAACACCTGCAAATGTTCGTGGATAACATGAACCAACGGGACAGCGGTTGGACTATCGGGCGGTGTATCGATGCTCCTGAAAAG
Organism: Bacteroidales bacterium; assembly: GCA_910574205.1. GTDB lineage: Bacteria > Bacteroidota > Bacteroidia > Bacteroidales > Rikenellaceae > Alistipes. The sequence goes on along the minus strand of CAJSYJ010000003.1, from coordinate 195,389 downwards.
GCCATATCGTACAACCATGCGTATTGCATAGACGCACTATCTCAAATGGCGGATGAGTGGGAAACGGAATATGAATTTGTCGGCAAGCAGGTGTCATTATGGAAAGTCGAGTACAACAGAGACAATCCGCTGCCGTTGTCGTATGGCAAAGGGAATGGATTTAAGCCCGGTATCGGACGCTCTAACTACGAAGATTCTACACCTATCGAAATCCTGTATGTTCAAGGCGGGGAGCGAAATATAGACGCCAGCCAATACGGTGGCTCCGAGTTATTGTTGCCCAAAAACCAAACAATCCGATTCGACGGAGAGCACTTTGAGGGCGAGCAGGAATTTAACAGCAGTAAGGCACGAACCTACCAAACGGATGCGGACGGGTTCTCAATCCGTCGTGCCGATAAACCGCTATCCTCACAGGCAGAAGATAGCCTTGATTGCACAGAAATATACCCCTCCCGCGTGGGGACGATCAGTGCCGTTACGGTAGTTGATGCCAACAAGCATTTTTACGACATCGTGGATAACAGCATCCCTGCCTCGTTGAATTTCGAAGAGTGTCTGATAGCGGGTGAAACGCTGACAATCATTCCACAGACGGGAATGTTGGCCGGAAAAGAATTCGAGGCAAAGTATATCCACAATGCCACCGGAGGGAAAGCCGCCCGCCGGTTTGAAATCGTTCCGCAGGACATAGACGGAGAAACAATGCCAGGCGGGAATTACATACCCAAAGTCGGAGATACATACGCCGTATTTCATTGTATGCTGCCCGCTGCGTACATCTGCGACAACGCCACAAAAACCGGAGCATCGTGGGATATGTTCCGACAGGGAGTGAAGTACCTGTATGATAATGAGGAACAGAAGTTCACGTTCACCGGCGAGTTGGACGGAATATGGGCAAAGAAAGATTGGCTCAATATAGGCGGGCGGATAAAATTGGGGGGATTTGTTCAATTTGCCGACGAACGATTCCAACCGGAGGGAGTTCTTGTCAGGATTATCGGGATAAAGGATTACATCAACAATCCCCACAGCCCCGAAATCGAATTGTCGAACTCTACCGTCGGACGAACGGTATCGAGCGACTTGCGGAAAATCGAAAGCAACGAGGTCGTTATGGACACCCTCCACAAAGAGGCTTTACAATTCACTAAACGTCGCTATCGGGATTCGTTGGAAACTATCGAAATGTTGGGCGATGCCCTACTCGACAACTTCTCGAAATCCATAAACCCCGTTGCCGTACAGACAATGGCTATGCTCGTCGGGGACGAAAGCCTGCAATTTCGCTTCGTAAACAGCATGACAAACCCGATGCCGGTTGTTCACGAAGTGGCCTACGATAAGGAGCGAAAAGTTTTGTCCGTTCCGGCCGGAATTGTCCAACACCTGACACTCGGCATTACGTCTATATCGGCAAGTCATGCAGTTGGCGAGTACAAATTTTGGTCGTTACCTGCATTTCAGACGCCGACATTAACTGCCGTGGATAGCAAATACTACCTCTATGCCAAAGTTAGCCGCACCAATCAAACAGGCGTGTTCTACATCAGCGAACAAGCGAAACCCATGAACGCTGAAAGCGATTCCTATTACCTGCTTATGGGAATCCTGAACAGCGAGTTCGACGGCGAACGGAGTTATGCTTCGTTATATGGTTTCACGGAAATTCTTCCGGGACGTATCACGACCGACCGAATTGTCAGCTCCGACGGCAAAAGTTTCATCGACCTGCTGAAAAATGCCGTCCGTATAGGCACGAATGGCGTTTACATAGACTGGAATAATGAAGAACTCGCCACGCTGATAATGAGCAATGCCACAATCAAAGAACGGCTTAAAGTCATCGGCGAAGCCTTGATTGCCGGATTCTATTTTTCGGACGAGGTTATCAAATCCACGATGAAATCGGGGAACGTCCCAGCAATGTACCTGAATGGCAAGACGGGGAAAATTCACCTGAAATCAACATCGACCGGCGGGGATTATTCGCTCGACAACGATGGTTCGGAGATCGACATTGATGCCGCATTGGGTGAGGTTTCGGCAAGAAACGATAATGGCGTTGCCTATCTTTCTGCAAGCGGGGTATTTTGTAACAATGCCAAAACTAATGCCCTGCCCATATCGACTGGCTATACACACTACGGAGCAGTTGTCGGGCTGGGGGTTGGAAACGTGAACAATGATTGGATGTTCGAGAAAGAGAGTACCATTATAGCAGGCGTCTACGGACGAGCGTCCAATTCAGGCAATGCCCCTGCCTATGGCGGCTATTTTTGGGATTTGATGGCCGCAGGCCTTATTCTTCGCCCCAAATACATCGGAGATGCAGGAACATACTATCTGTACGACGGATATACCCAATGCCTCGGTTTCTCTAATTCAGGAAAAACTGCTACTGTTTATCTACCTACCGGCGAAATGGAAGGAAAGGTAATTTTCGCCAAACAGATAGGTCAAGGCGGTATGCGTTTCCGCGCTCGGACAGGGCAATTCATTTTTGATGACATCAGTGCCAATGATTACTACGATGTGCCGGAGGGTTGGGAAGCAAAATTCACCTTTGCTATCTTTTATTTGAACGACGTGAAAAAGGAGGCTTGGTTAGTCAGCCGGTGGAAATTTTAACTTATCAGAATTATGACAGAATACGGATATATAAACGATGCAGGCTACCTCGTATCTCGGAATATCGAAGAACAGCAGGAACGCTATCGAGATACCGACGGTAAAATAAAAAGCCGAACGATTACCGTCGAGGAACAAATAAAGAAGTTGTCGGCCAACGGCTGGAAACCGGTCGAGCGACTTGATGAATCTCGATTACAATGCGAGGACGGATATGTTGTGCGCATCATGCCCTATGATGCTGGCAACCGGATTGCTTATCATTACAAACCGGTATTCGATACTCAAAAAGTGCGGAGAGAAATCGAAGCATTAAAAGCCGAATTATCGAATAGCGACTACAAAATCATCAAGTGCTATGAAGCGTCCTTAACACGAGCAACTTCACCGTATGATATTGAAAAGTTGCACGATCAACGCCAAAATATACGGGATAAAATCAATGCGTTAGAAGCATTATTAATTTAATTTTCATCTAAAAATATGATTATAATACAATCATTTCAATACCTTTGTGGGAAATAAAATAGGATTATGGAGAATATACCTGCAATTATCAGTTCGATAGCCGTCATTTTATCGGCTTGGTTTTCATATAATCAGTATGCTAAGAACAAGCTGACTGACCTCAAAATCGAAAAGTGGAAAGCCGAAGAAGAGGTAAAGTCAGTCAAGCGCAGCGACAATATCGCCAAAATATACGGTGTGCTGTGGCAGCTCCTGCACGAATTGCAGGCCGACCGTGTATATATTGTCCAACCGCACCCACTCGTGAACAATTTGTTTTTGTCAGTCAGTTTGGAAGTGAAACGAAACGGCGTATCTGCCATGAAGCCGAACGTACAACGGCTGCCAATGTCGGATGTGGCAGCATTCTCCGCCGAACTATCCGCTCGTGATTTTCTTCTCTATCGCAATATCGATACCGAGGTCAAAGATAAACGAGCACGGGCTATCATGACGACGAACGGCTGTTGCTCGGTTGTCGTGAAACGGCTGACTGACGACGAACACGATTGGATAGGGTCTATCTTCTGCGGTTTCACCCACGAGCAGCAGTTACAACCGGCATCCCTGCGGCAGCAGTTGCAAGAGGCGGCCGACCACATTCAGTACATTTTACCCGAATACAAATAATTATGGCACGAGCAGAACTATTGCAGCCCTTTATCCTGAAATGGGAGGGTGGATTCGTAAACGACCCTCTCGATAGAGGTGGAGCAACAAACAAAGGTATCACAATCGGAACATTCCGACAATTTTACGGAAAAGACGCATCCGTAGAGCAGTTGAAGCGTATTACCGACGCTCAATGGTTGCACATCTTCAAATCCGGTTATTGGGACAGGTGGCAGGCCGACCAAATCAAAAATCAATCGGTCGCCAACATTCTCGTGGATTGGGTGTGGGCATCTGGAATTCACGGCATCAAGATTCCGCAACGGATATTGGGTGTAGCCGTGGACGGCATCGTTGGCTCCAAGACAATGGCGGCACTCAACTCTCAAAACCCTGCCGAGTTCTTTGTCCGAATCAAAGATGAACGTATCAAGTTCGTAGAGGACATTGTGCGGCGCAACCCGACGCAAGGCCGGTTCCTTAAAGGTTGGAAAAATAGAATCAACGACATCAAATTTTCAGCGTAATGAAACAACTATTGCTCATCTTCATTTTGGCGGTTACGGCATGTTGTCCGTGCCGCCACCTTTCGACTACTACCTCCGACAGTATTCGGGTGGAAACCGTCGTTCGATACGAACGTGTACTCGATACGGTCTATATGGACGTCCCTGTGGAAATCGTGCGGGAGACCGTGCGGGACACAACAAGCCATTTGGAAACGTCCTTTGCCACTTCTGACGCCCGAATAACACCCGACGGGGCATTATTCCACTCGCTGACAAATAAGCCACAGAAAAAGCCCGTACCGACCGAAAAAGAGATAATTTATCGGGATAGTATCGTGTATCGGGATAGAATCGTAGAAAAGCCCGTGCAGGTTGAAAGGGAATTGACATGGTGGCAACAGACACAGATAAAAGGCTTTTGGATTGTGGTTGCATTATTGGTGATAACGTTCAGAAAAAAGATTTTCGCCATTATTCGGCGATTTATCTAACATCGCAACAATATTCTCCGCTATGAATCAATCCCGAATCAAAAACTTTGTTTATATTTGGGCTGAATTATTGTAATATAGCGTTTGCTATTGTTTTGAGGTTTAGAAAATCGCCAAATTTTTTAGAGGTCTCAGGAACAATGGTGGACGCCTACGTGATACACGTGGGCGTTTCCTTTGTTGAGACTTCGGGCGTTTGGCGATGCCTCTAAACCAACCAAGGACGCCCACACTTTTTTGTGTGCCCCTGTCAAGACGATAGTACCGCCAAAACGACAAAATATGGGCACATTCTTCTATCTCATTCTGTTCGGGGTTATTGTCGCCGCTATCGGAGGCATACTGCAAGGCATCTATAATTCAAAGCGACAAACCAAATCTCCTCCCGCCGCAAAACAGGGTCTTGCGAGTTCAATCACACGGGAACAATTATCCGAGATTCGAGCCAAAAACCGCAAGCGTGGAGCATCTCTACGACATTGTGTCGAACTCAACAACAAGGGAATTTCCTATGAAAAAATAGGGAAAATCGAGGCCGCCATAACCACATATGAAACCAATATAGCTCTCGGATATTCTGCACATCACGCCTACAAACGATTAATGATACTATACCGGAAGCAGGGAGATTACCACAATGAAAGACGGGTAATTTTAAGGGCGTTAGAGATATTTCCGGCAGAAATGGAATACCTCGAACGATTGGAAAAAGTCGAGAATTTAATCTTAAAAACAAGCATATAATATGAAACAGATATTCATGGTATTTTTGGCTGTTCTTGTAACATCGGCCAGCAGTATAGCACAGGATAGAATCAATGCCGCCCCAGCACAACTATCGGAAAAATCAAAAGAAATAAAATCGGCTTTGTATTGGCAACAAGACAGAAAAACGGGGAAATGGGTAAGCCGTAAAAATACGACGCTCGTCTATCTCGGCGAAGGAGTTGCCGTCGATAATTTCAACAGTCTATTCATCGGGGAATATGCAGGACGACGATACCTTTTTTATGATTTCAAAGAGTACAGTTGGCGTTACCCTGTATTACAAACCGAATGGATTGTATCTCGGACTATAATGGCAGCACTCATATCTGAGAACGACTATATCCGCATGAGCAATATCCGCCCGAACGATACAGTTACAATAACACCTCGGTTCTATCACAAAATGTTCAAAGGGCACGCCGAGTATTCATTCCCGTTTTTCCTATCGCTCGGTGAAACTCTCTGCTCGTCCGCTGAAACAATGTATCAATCATACGCACGAACAAACGGAGAAGATTATGCAAACCGCTATTGGGAATCGGAATACCCCCTGTTATATTTCATGGTTCTAAAACGAGTAACCGGGGATGACGGCCATGATGTCGTCCGATTTGTTTTATACCCACACGCTGCATCTGAATTAATCGACAGTTGCTATTTCGAAGTAGAGTTTGCCGTTTATAAAAACCTATTCACGGCAGACAAAAAGAACAGTTACAAATAAAAGGAGAGGGCGGCAATACCGCCCTTTTCCGTGCCTATATCCAACACCTGTCAGAAATAATAGGCGAAATTATCACGGACGTTATACTGGACAGAAAGTAACCTTACTTGCCAATTTAGAAAGTAACTTTGAAATCACTATCTTTGCCATATTATTCAACCTATTCAATAATAGCTATTTCAATTCTGTTGCTGGTCTGTTGCTCGCCAATTTCAATGTTTGCAATAATCACAAAACAATCAACAAGTTACACATCAAATTTCACGTTCTGTATCGGAAAGAGAAAGTATTCTCAATACATTGAGAAAACAGTGCTTGAAAAGAATATGAACACAGAAATGTCTGTTTGTATATCGGAAAAATCGTCGGACGGCAACGATTCGGAATCGATTAGCAGTAATTTGAGCATCGGTAAGTCCACTCAGAAATTCGTGTCTGAAACGAATCAATTTCGTAAAATAGAGTTTTCTATCAATACCGTCGGTGGATTGCCGGTATATGCTAACTTTACAGATGCCAGAGAGTTGTGTGCTCCTACTGTCGATCTTTCGACATGGTGCAATTCACTGTCGAATGAATCGAATCTTGCGATAGCGGAATTGCCGGCAGGTTGTCTGATCCCTATTACAGAGGCTATCGAGGAGGATAATCTTAAAGAAATACTTTACGAGTATTATAAGACCGGTACATGCGTATGGCCGCTTACGAAGTTCGAGGAGCCGAAAATATATTTGTCCAAAAAGATATTGCAAGAGGGAACGCAATATTATACTCATCTTGTAACTCGCTACGGCGAGGATGTATTGATCCGAACGCGATATTTGCCAGATAATAACGATTATGACCGTTATTATAGCGAGGAGCGGCAGCGTGTCGGTGCTCTGTTCCCTCATCTGGCCATACATGCGCGTAATTCGCTTGCCGTAATCTATCCGCAAAGTTTCCAGGAGGCTGATAGAAGCGAGTTCGATGTAGATTTCATGAGACGTTATGTAGACCCGCTGACAGGTAAAACATATCTGCTGACACATGATGATGTATCCGGCGAGTTGATCGGTTACACGCTTTTCGATAGCAGGATAATAAATGATTACGGTCTGGCGGAGTTGATTGCGTCGTTGCCCGAGGCCGATGTATCCGGGGTTGCAGAAATCCGTAAGAAATACAGATTGATAGCGTTGTAACAGTGCAGATGATAACCGGCAGTTTCTGAGTTGCGGCCGTATCGGTCGGGGGCTCAACTGGCGTCGGCCGAGAGTGTTGGATCATCTGTACCCTAAAAGATTCATCCCCTGCATGACATTTCATGCAGGGGATGTCGTTTGTCGGGGCTGTGCTCGCACTGCTGCTGTGGCTGCCGTGCAGGCTGGGCTGTCAGTGGCATATTGCGGGTGTACCCGGTTGATCTATCGTGCGGCGGAGTTGCCGGAATATAGGATCGCTGCCTGCTGTCGCACCGGTATATGCTGCTAAGCCGCCGGGGTGTTGCGGTCGTATCCGGTAGTGCCGAATATCAGGCTACGGCATTTATCGGCGTATCGCGCGAGTGTTGTCTGCTGCTGCGCTGATACATGCTGCCGGCGAGCGGATATGTCGCAAGTGCCGTCGGCTGCGGTTATTGCAGCAGGGATGCGAATATCTTCACGATAATTCGCATCCCATGCCGCGCCGTTATCTCATATATATTTCGTTCTCGCCGATAAGGCGCCCTTCGGTATAGAGCTGGACGGTGTAGGTGCCCTGCGTGAAGCCGTTGCCGGTGTAGAAGATGCTGACCGGCACGTCGTTGTTCTCGTAGTCGACGGTACGCTCGGCGGATGCTATGAGCGCCTCGCCCTCGAACGAGAACGTTATCACGTTGTCGCCCGACAACAGATAGCCCTCGGGCGAGAGTATGCGCACGTAGACGGTCTTTTGTCCCGGTTCGGCCAGCTCGTTGGCCGTGAGCTCGAAATCGACTCTGAGGCGTTTGGCATTCTTGATTCGCGAGACGGGGTTGCTCTTGGCGCCCAGCGATGCGAGGGCTATGCTGCGCGCACGGATGACCGAACCGATGCGCACCTTGGTGTTCAGCTCCTCGGCCTTCTCCTCGGCTACGTCGGCACGCAGCTGCGCCGTGGCGATATCCTTCTTGAACGATATGTTCTCCTGTTGCAGGTGGCGGTTGATGCTGTTCAACGAGTCGATCTGCCGCAGATAACCCTTCATGACATCCTTCAATGTAGCCAGCTCGCGCTTGTACTTGTTGATCTGGTTGTAGTTGTAGGTCTTTTCCTTCTGCAACTGTTCGAGCATCGCCGTAGCCTGCTGGTACTTGACGAGCATAGTGTCGTTCTGTATCTTCATGTTCTCGAACTCGGCCACGAGGTCTTTGGCATCGGCCTCCAACTGCGAGTTCTCCTCTTCGAGCATCTGCTTGGCCGAGGCTACCAGCTCGGCATTGCGCTCGACGTCGCGCACCTTGCTGACATACTTGGCGAAGAAGAATGCCAGCGGGATTATGATAAGTACGAGTATGATAAGCGCTATGCGGTAGCCCGTAGCCGCACGGCGGCGGCGCTCGTCGTCGTAGCTCTCGTCGTCATCGTCGTCGCGGCGCCACGGCTCCTCTGCGGGCGTGCCGGCATCCTGTGCATATCGGCTGTCGGCAGCACGTGGGTCGGGTAAGATAGGCTCCGCTGCGCGCGATGCCGTCCGCGGGGATGCGGAGGCTGCCGCAGTTGAGGATGTCGCGGTCTGCTGAGCCGGAACCTGCTGCGCCGGAGCATGCCGCTCGGCTGTCGGCTCGTGAGTGCGGCGGGGTGCGGCTGTGGCGTCGGCTTCGGCCGCAGGGGCTGTGCTCGCCGCGGCTTCGCGTTGGAGTCTGTCGTTGAGGGTCTCGGGCACGGCTCCGCGCTCGGCCAGAATGTCGTTCAGCGTCTTGGGTGTAGAGGCCGGCGCCGTCGTTGCGGCCGCCGCCGATACTTCATGGCCGCATATCGGGCATGCCGAGGCTTTGTCCGATACGAGGTTTCCGCATTTGCTGCATCTTGTGAGTGCCATATTCGATATGTTGTTATTCCGATCTGCAAAGATAACGAAATTCGTTGCAAACTATTATGATATTTGCGAGAAATCCATCTTGTCGTGCGAGCGGTAACGCTCTCTGAGTCTCCTCAGCCCGGCATGCTCGGGTTGCGACAGATCGATGTCGGCCGAGAGTACGGCCACCGCCTCGTCGCGCGTGATCTGCATGATCTGGGTGTCGGCGGCCAGATCGGCTATTTTCAGGTCGAACGTCTCGCCGCTCTGCTGCGTGCCGTGCATGTCGCCTGCGCCGCGCAGTTTCAGGTCGAGCTCGGCCAGACGGAATCCGTCGTTGGTCTGACACATGGCGTCGAGACGTGCGCGCGCCTCCTTGGAGAGCTTGTCGCCCGACATGAGTATGCAGTATGACTGCTCGCCGCCGCGGCCTACGCGTCCGCGCAGCTGGTGCAGCTGCGACAGTCCGAACCGCTCGGCCGACTCGATGACCATGACCGTGGCGTTGGGCACGTCGACGCCCACCTCGATGACCGACGTTGCGATCAGTATGTCGGCCTCGCCGCGCTTGAACTGCGCCATTGCGGCCTCCTTGTCCTCGGCCTTCATCTTGCCGTGGCAGACCGTTATGCGGTACTCGGGCAGCGGAAAGTCGTGCGATATGGATTCGAAGCCGTCGTAGAGATCCTTGTAGTCCATCGTCTCCGACTCCTTGATAAGGGGATAGACGATGTACACCTGACGCCGTTTGCGTATCTCCTCGCGGAGAAAGCCGAACATCTTCAACCTCGACGAGTCGGTGTAGCGGAACGTGCGCACGGGGCGGCGTCCAGGCGGCAGCTCGTCGATGACCGATACGTCGAGATCGCCGTAGAGGGTCATGGCCAGCGTGCGCGGAATGGGCGTGGCGGTCATGACGAGAATATGGGGCGGGCGGCTGTTCTTGCCCCAGAGCCTTGCACGCTGCTCGACGCCGAAGCGGTGCTGCTCGTCTATGACGACATAGCCCAGCTGCCTGAACGCCACCTTGTCCTCTATGAGCGCGTGAGTGCCGACGAGTATGTCGACCTCGCCAGCGGCCGTGCGTTCCAACGCCTCGCGCCGCTCCTTGGTTTTGGACGATCCGGTCAGTATGGCTATGCGAAGATTCATCCCTTCGGTCATGCGGCTCATCGAGGCGTAGTGCTGGCGCGCGAGGATCTCGGTCGGGGCCATAATGGCGGCCTGATAACCGTTGTCGACGGCCAGCAGCATCGACATAAGCGCCACCATGGTCTTGCCGCTGCCTACGTCGCCCTGCAACAGACGGTTCATCTGGCGGCCCGAGATCATGTCGCCGCGTATCTCCTTTATGACGCGCTGCTGTGCCGAGGTCAGCGGAAAGGGCAGCTTGTCGCGGTAGAACGTATTGAACGCCTCGCCCACGCGCGGCATCATGAAGCCCTCGCCGCGCGACAGGCGTGCCGTGCGGCGCGACTGTATGGTAAGCTGCACGCCCAGCAGCTCGTCGAATTTGAGCCGGTATTGTGCCTGCCGCAGTTTCTCGGGCGACTGCGGGAAGTGTATGTTGTAGAGTGCTTCGCGCAGCGGCATAAGGCCGTGGCGCAGCAGCATCTCGTGCGGCAGCATCTCGCGCACGGAGTCTTTGGCCAGCTGCCATGCGTTGGCGATGATCGTCGACATGGCCTTGGCGCCTATGCCCTGCGAGAGCTTCTCGGTCGAGGGGTAGATACCCTGATAGCCGCTCTCCGACTTGCGCGACAGCGCCTGCTCGATCGGTTCGATCTCGGGATGTACGAAGCTGAACGTGCCGCGGTAGAACGACGGGCGTCCGAAGATCATATATTCGCGGCCTACCTCTATTCGCTTCTCTATCCACTTTATGCCGTGGAACCACAGCAGCTCGGTGGTGCCCGTCGCATCGCCTACCGAGGCCGTAAGGCGCTGCTTGCGACCCGTTCCGGAGTAGGATATTCCCGTTATGCGTCCGCGCAGCTGTATGAGCGTCGAGTCGAGCGACTCGTCTATCTCGCTGAGGGAGTATATGCGCCGGCGGTCGATGTAGCGCATCGGAAAGCGGTAGAGCAGATCGCCTACCGTCTGCACTCCGATCTCGCGTGCGAGCAGCCTCGCGCGAGCCTCTCCCACTCCGCCGACGAATTTTATGTCGTATGACATCGTATCCTGCATAGGGCAAAGGTACGAATTAGCCGAGAGAAAAAAGCAAGCTCGTTTGCATTTTTTTTCGAGGCGCAGTACCTTCGACGAAGTCAAATATACGAATTAGCGATGGCAGAAACAAGCGTTAGTTTGGTTATGCCGAGCGAGAGTATTTTCGACGCAGTCAAAGATACTAATTAGCCATAGCGCAGAAGCAAGTGTAAGCATGACTTGGCCGAGATATTAAAATGTAACTCTGCCAGAATCGAAGTCGTTTGCGGGTTCCACCCGAAGCGCGCACGGCGTGCGACAACAAGTCCCCCTCCGAGGAGGGGGATTTAGGGGGAGGGTACAATCTGTAAAACGGCGTAAGCCGTAACTATGACCGGCAGACTTATACGACGACCGAGCAAGGTATACACGATCCGGAGTGCAGGAAGATTCTTACCAACAACGACGTAAGCCGTAGCTGCGCCTGCCGGCCTTGCAAGACGTTCGGGCAGCGTATACGCTATCCTGAGCATCGATCCGCCGTATATGAAAACAGACCGCCCGCAATATACGGGCGGTCTGCATGTATCGGAAGAGGGTGCCTTACTTGACGGGCTCCAACTCGACTGTGAAGTGGCGCATGATCGGGAACTCGTTGGTAATGCGGTAGCCGTGAGTGATCTGCTCGCGACGGTCGTATACATTCTTCAACGCAGCGGCGATTACGTCCATGTGGTTGTTGGTGTAGGTGCGGCGCGGTATGGCCAGACGCAGCAGCTCCAACTTCGGATAGCGGTTCTCGCGCGTCTCGGGGTCGCGGTCGGCCAGTATCGAACCGATCTCGACGCCGCGGATGCCTGCTTCGAGGTAGAGCTCTATGGCAAGCGTCTGGGCGATGAACTCCTCCTTGGGAACGTGCGTAAGCACCTTCTTGGCGTCTACGAAGATAGCGTGACCACCGGCGGGGCGCTGGTAGGGGATGCCGTACTCGTCGAGCTTGGCGCCCAGATACTCTACCTGCTTGATACGCGTTTCGAGATAGTCGAACTCGGTACCCTCGTCCAGACCTATTGCCAGGGCGTTCATGTCGCGACCCGACATGCCGCCGTAGGTAATGAAGCCCTCGTTCATGATGCAGAACATCTGGCAGCGGCGCCACAGCTGCTCGTCGCGGAATGCGACGAAGCCGCCCATGTTGACGATGGCATCCTTCTTCGAAGACATGGTCATGATGTCGGCGTAAGAGAACATCTCGCGTACGATCTCCTTGATCGACTTATCGGCGTAGCCCTCCTCGCGCGTCTTGATGAAGTATGCGTTCTCGGCGAAGCGGGCCGAGTCGATCTGCAAACGCACGCCGTAGCGGTGGCACAGCTCCGATACCTCGCGGATGTTGGCCATCGATACGGGCTGTCCGCCGGCCGTGTTGTTCGTGACGGTCAGCACGACTGCCGGGATGCGCTCCTTGGGGGTCTCCTTCAACACCTTCTCCAACTTGGCCGGGTCGAGGTTGCCCTTGAAGGGAACCTCCAACTGCGTGTCGGCAGCCTCGTCGATCGTACAGTCGATCGCGTGCGCCTTGCGGAACTCGATATGACCCTTGGTCGTGTCGAAGTGCGAGTTGCCGGGCAGCACGTCGCCCTCGTTGATTATGGTCGAGTAGAGTACGTTCTCGGCGGCGCGTCCCTGATGCGTGGGCAGGAAGTAGTCGAAGCCGAGGATGTCGCGTATGGCGTTCTTCATGTTGTAGTACGAACGTGCGCCGGCGTAGCTCTCGTCGCCCTGCATCAGTCCGGCCCACTGGCGGTCGCTCATGGCGCCGGTGCCCGAGTCGGTCAGAAGGTCGATGAAGACCTCGTCGCTGCGGAGGTTGAACAGGTTGTAACGTGCGTCGCGGATCCACTTCTCGCGCTCCTCGCGAGTGCTCTTATGGATAGGTTCGACCATTTTGATACGGAATGATTCCGAGAAAGGTAATTTCATATTTTATGTGTTTTAAGGTTAATGAATGATTCGTTGCGAGGGACCGTCCGACGGCCTGAATGCCTTGCGGCGGGCGAGGCGGCATAGGCATGCGACATGCCTCCGCGCCTCAGGCGTGGAATTCGTCGCGCCGCTTGATGTTGAGATAATCTCCGGACGCGCTATGTCGCATCTGTTGCTGCATTGCTCTACAAATGTACGAATTATCGTCGGGAAAAACAACCCTGTCGCGCGATTTTTTTTGCCGTCGCCCTCGCAGCGGCCGCAGCAGGTGTACGATGGCTGTTTCGGGCGGCGGCGCGGGTGCCTTTGCCGTGTCGTCTGTTGTGAAAAACGGGGCGTTTGTTGAATTAATTTCGTAAATAAATAAGTATGAATTATATTTGCCGACATGATTATTATAAATATATAAGGATATATCTATGAACAGATCGTTGATCGCAATATTGGTCGTGACCCTGTCGCTGGCGGCGAGCGTCTCGTGCGTCCGCCCCGCAGAGGACGGTGCGGAGACCGACCGGCCGACGGTCGAGGCGATGCTGGGTCTGACCCTGTCGCAGGATACGCGTACATGGATCATGGACGACGGCGGGTCGGTAGGGTGGAGTGTCGGCGACAAGATAGCGTTGTGGGCGCGCGACGATGCCGGACGCATGGTCGTCGAGGCCGCGCCGTTCACGCTGCGCCACTTCACGGCGAGCTATGCCACGGCTATGTTCGCCGGCCGCATAGAGCGGATGCCCGAGGCTGATTACGACTACTTCATGGCCTACCCCGTACCCCAGTCGCTAAGCGGCACCGCCGCGACGTACAGCGTGCCCGAGGTGCAGGACGGACGCTACGCAGGTGCCGGCGACGTTATGATAGCCTCGCCCGTCGAAAACGCGGCGGCCATAACCTCTGTCAAGGCACCCGAGTGGAGGGTGTCGATGCACCACATGATGCACGCGCTGCGCATAACCATTCCCGAGAACAGGAACCTGTTCGGCTATCGCTTCACGCGTCTGGAAATAGTCTTCCCGCAACCCGTAGTGGGCGATGTCACGTTCGATGTCACGGATCCCGATGCCGCGCCGCAGATCAATGCGAAGTCGAACCGTCTGGTCATCGAGAACGCCGACGGATTCGATGCCGGCGATACCATATGGGCCTTCGTACTGCCTACGGCAGAGGGCATCGACGGCGAGATCACATATCGCGTATCCAACGACAGACGCCACTCGGTCGATGCGACATATCCGGCACGCTTTGCTCTGGCGTCGGGACACGTGACCCCGATACGCATGGCTACGCCCGATCTTTACAGATATACTTCGTTCGAGTTCCGCGTGCCCGAAAACAATCTGGGCGAGGATTACAGCAAGTTGTTCATTTACGACGGTGCCGGACAGCTGGTTGCGTCGTTCGACCGCAACGAGGAGCATGTCTACAAGTTGGAGTACGAGGGCGTATTCGACCGCCCCGACTGGGACGGGGCGGACTTCACGCTCAGCTTCGAGTCGGAGCATGCGATCGTCAGCCGCAAGATCAATCTCGGCGCCGTAGAGCCTTATGCCAACTACTCGTACACGACGTCGGTGCCCTATCTGTTGGAGGAGCGCTTCGACAACATAGGCGACTTTACCGACGGACACGACAACCCGGGTGTGGGCGGTCTTACGTCGGACACGTATACCGGTTCGATGATGTTCGACCGCAACGGCCTTGCCGGGTGGTCGGGCTGCCGTGTGGGCGGTCTGGCGCACACGAGCATAAGAGTGTGCTGCCGCACGCAGTGTACGATATTCAACACCAAATATCGCTATCACGGCCGACTCGATTCGCCGCGCCTTACGGGAATCAAGCCCGGCGTGAGCGTCGATGTGGAGGTCGAGCTGGATTACGGCGGCGGACATGCCGGCAATGCGGCCATTCATCCGATAGCCGTTTACGGATACGACACCTCGTCGGCGGGAGCTATCGACGGCAAACAGCACGATACGTCATGGTTTATCGAGGGGGCTACGCGATTCGACCCGTGGACGGAGTCGGACGCCTCGTTCGAAACGCCCCACCATGCGGCCTATACGCTCCGCGGCGCGACCGACCAGTATCGTCTGTCGTGGGAGGTCAACTCTACCGGATACGCCAATGCGACCAATGCCAACGGCTGGCTCTATCTGGACAACATAACCGTAAGGATCAAGAGTGTGCAATAGAAATGATAAAAACCGATGATATGAAAAAATTGCTTGTTTCACTGTGTCTGCTTTCGCTGTCGTGGGCATGTACCGATGACGGAGAACGGATTGAGGGCGGAACGATGGGCGGCGTGAGAATCGCATGCCAGCCCTCTGACGAAGCTGTCGAGACGCGAACGACGGTGAATTGTACGATGCCTTCTGTCGAGGACTTCAAGTTGACGATCGAGGGCGTGTCGCTGCACTATACCAAGGAGTGGGATGCGATAGCCCAATTCCACGAGGATAACTATCTATACAAAGGCGAATATAAGGCGGTCGTCGAGGCCGGCGACGTCACGGTCGAGGGATACGACGATGTGGCATTCCGCGGCGAGCAGCCCTTTACGGTCGTGGCGCGTCAGAATACCGAGGTCGCCGTGACGGCGCACATCGCCAATGCCATGATAAAGGTCGAGTATACCGACAACTTCCTCAATTATTTTACCGGCGGTCATGAACTTGCTCTGACCACGGCTGCCGGCAGGACTTTCGACGTGAGCCGGCCTACCGAGAAGCTGCTCTTCATCGCACCCGATTCGTTCAAGGTCACGGGCACGGCCGTCAAGCAGGCCAACGCCTCGGGCAAGGACCCCGTGACGGTAACGCTCCCCGAGATGAGCCGCACGGGCTTGAAGCCGCAGACGATATACACTGTCTCGTTCGACGTGTCGACGGCCGGTCGCGCGACGTTGGAGATACGTCTCGACGACTCTCTGGTCGAGAGTGTCGAGATAGACGAGGAACTTAATGAAAACTCTTGATAACACGCACTATATGAAAAATATGATCCGACTTTTTACAGCATTGACCTTTGCTGCCGTGTCGTTTGCGGCGTGCGATAAGGATAAGGCCGACTACAACGTGACACCCGACCCGGGCAAGGAGAACATAGGTTTTCTGGCGCTGGGCGGCATGCAGGCCTCGGTCATGGTCGACACCGAGAATATAGCCACGCCGACGCAGAACTCGACGCGAGCCGGCGCCCCCGACATCGATACGTTTACCGTGACCATTACCGATGCGAAGGGCGTTGCGGTGCAGTCGTTCCTCTACGGCGAGCGTCCGGCTGCGCCGATAGAGTTGCCGGGCGGCGTGTACAAGCTCACTCTTAAATCGGGCGATATGGCCGGCGCCGACTGGGATGCCCCCGTATACGGAGCCTCGACCGACGTAGTCATCACGCGCAAGCAGACCACGACGGTGGAGGATATAGTGTGCAAACTTACGAATATCAAGGTTACGGTCGGCTGCTCGGCCGATCTCGCCGACCAGATCGATATCGAGAAGACGTCGATGAAGGTTACGCTGGCACCCAACTCGCTGACCTTCGCCGGTACGGAGACGCGTGCGGGATACTTCACGCCGACGGCCGAGAAGAATACGCTGCACCTCGAACTCTCGTGCCGCTATAAGGGTCAGGACTCCAACATCGACATGACCGCCGACATACCCAACGTCAAGGCCTGCCAGTGGCGCAAGATCAACGTCGTGATACAGCATTCGAGCGACGGCACGGCTAATATCGGCGTGACGTGCGATACGTGGGCTTACGACGAGGAGATCGTCTTCGACACGGCTACCTACATGTGCGAGGAGATCATCGCCGACGAGGACGAGCTGCCGACGATCGTGGGCGAGGACTACGACCTGTCGCAGGTCTTCACGCTGACCGACGATATGTTCAACGAGGACGGTGCGTTCCTTAAAGCTATTCCGGTGGTTATAACGGCCAAGGCGCCGCTGGCGCGTCTGACTGTCGAGGCGGCCTCGGACAACCCCGACTTCGTGAACCAGTATACGGCCATGATCCCCTTGTCGGAGGATCTGTGCCACCCGACGGTGGCCAAGGGCGTATTGCAGATGATGGGCTATCCGCTGTCGGCTCTCGGACAGACGTCCGTAAGGCTGCGCTTCGGCTTGCAGGCGGTGCTGATGCACGACTGCCCCGGTACGCACACATATAAGATAACGGCCGTCGACGAGGCGGGACGCTCGTCGAGCGCTACCCTGACCGTATCGGTGGGCGGCGCCAGCAACGCCCCGCGCATCGAGTGGATCGGCCATACGCTCGGCGTGCCCTATACCGTCGCCGATGATTTGGAGTGCAAGATACGCGTGACGGCGCCGGAGGGCATAGCGGGCTTTACGGTGGATATAATTTCGGATGTGCTTACGCCGTCGATATTGGCGGGCGTCGGTATCTCTTCGCATCTCGATCTGGTCAATCCGGGCGAGTACAAGGATAAGATCGAGGGTCTGGGATTCCCCACGGGCGATGCCGTCTACGGCAAGACCCTTATCGACGAGAACACTCTGGGCATATCGTCGACGTTCATGGGACTTTTGCAGATTACTGGCAAGGGAGTCAACGAGTTCCGCATGACCGTGACCGATGCGGCCGGTCAGTCGGTTGTCGGCAGGATAATCTTGGAGGTAAAATAACGTTGGAGGACAGAATCATGAAAAAGATATTGACATTGATGTTGCTGGCGGTGCTGGCGGCGGCATGCACGAAGGATGCCGACCCGCGCTTCGAGCTCGAACCCGATGAGGGTGCATTGAAGATCGGCTTGGCGCTGGCTTCGTCACCGTCGCCAGACGATAAGATCGTCATCAAGATATATAAGATAGCGCCCGCAGGGTCGGAGAATGCCGGCGAGAGGCAGCTCGTCAGACGTTATACGTCGCTCGGCGACGTGCCGCAGTATCTGGCTCTTGTGGCCGACGACTATTGCGTGACGGTCGATGTGGGCGACGATACGGTAACCGCCTCGCGCACGGCAAAGCTCTACCGCGGCGAGCAGACCTTCAAGGTGCAGGCCGGCCTTATCAGCAACGTGACGGTCGACTGCAAACTGCGCTCGACGGTGGTGGCCGTAGCCTATGCGGATTCGGTGGGCGAGTCGTTGGAGGAGGGCTATTCGACCGAGATCATCGCTGCCGAGAGCTTCGATACCCCCGAGGACGAGATCGTGCCTGCGCCGAGGATGACCTTTACCCAGAGCGGCGAGGGATATTTTCTGATGCCGCAGGATGTCTCTACGCTGTCGTGGCGCTTCGAGGGCGTGCACCCCGTCGAGGGCAGCATCGCCAAGTCCGGAACGATAACCGACGTCAAGGCCGGAGCACGCTATACCGTCAGATTGAAGTATTCGAAGGATGCCAACGGCATGCTCGTCTTCACGGCATCGGTCGACGAGACGATCGAGGAGTTCGACGACAACATATCGTTCAGCCCCGATCCGACGATCATGGGCGAGGGCTTCGATACCGATATCCGGTATGACTATCTGAGCGGTTCGCATACATACGTCGTATCGGCTCAGGCCGCCATAACGCAGCTCAAAATAGCGGTCGGCGAGACCGTCTACGACATTCTCTCGTCGTCGTGCCCGGGCGTGACGGTGGAGCGCACCGACGACAAGAACATACGGTTGACGCTTGCCGACGACTTCTTCGCGCAGCTCAGCGGCGGAGTACACTCGCTTCTGTTCAAGGTGGTCGATGCCGACGGCGGAAAGATCGAGAAGCCTGTCGAGTACAGGACGCAGGGCGTCAATCCGCTCGGCGATGACGACTACGATCTGTGGACGGGTACGGCATCATTCACGGCCACGGTGTTCGACAGCTCGGCTGCGTCGGTGGCGATCGCCTACCGCGAGCAGGGCGGAGAGTGGCGTCAGACGACGGCCGTAGCCGCCGGCGACGGGACATACACCGCCTCGGGCACCGATTTCCATGCCGGAAAGAGCTACGAATACAGACTGCTGCTCTCGTCGGCGCAGAAGGGATGCACGATGACCGTGGCCATGCCCGAGGGGGCGCAGCTGCCCAACGGCGACATGGAGCGGTGGAGCAAGCCCGACAAGGCCTACTTCCCGTACGCTCAGGGCGACGCCCCGTTCTGGGCGACCGGTAACCCCGGCTCGACGTCGCTGGGCGACAAGTGGAACCTGACTACGCCCTCGACCGACATACATGCAGGCAGCGCAGGTTCGCAGTCGGCATATTTGAAGGCTACCTACCCCAATGCCATGGGTATAGGCAAGTTCGCGGCGGGCAACCTGTTCGTCGGAGATTTCTCGCTCAGCGGACTGGACGGCATGGTGGACTTCGGACGTCCGTTCGAGTACACTGCCAAGCCCAAGGCGTTGAAGTTCTGGATGAAGAACAATGCCGGCGAGATCAACCGCAACTCGGGCAAGCCGATCAGCGGAACCGATATCAATCAGGCCGTCGTCATTCTGGCCAACTGGACCAAGCCGCGCCGCGTCGACACGTCGAACATCGACGCAACGTTCCTCGACGTGGAGAACCTCGATAAGGAGCCGGGCGTAGTGGCCTACGGCGTGTTCCGCACGCAGGAGTCGGCGGCGGAGTGGTACGAGAAGACGATCGACCTTACCTACATCAGCGACGAGCGCCCCAACTACATCGTAGTGTCGTTCGCTACCAGTGCCTACGGCGACTATTTCTGCGGTTCGGAGGATTCGTACATGTATATCGACGACGTGAAACTGGTTTACTAAACTGCGACGAATGCGAAGATTATATCTGACCATAATTGTCTTGCTGCTTGCCGCGCCCGCAGGGGTCGCGGCAAAGCGGTATGTCGGCATCTTCGGTGCAGAGCGTGGCGGCGACCTTTTTGCCGCGTATGGCGCGACGCGATACGGAGCCTGCCTGGCGGCTGCGGATAGTGCGTCGCCGGATAACGCCAGACCTCTGGCCGTCAGCCCCAACGAAGCTCGCCGCCACCGCGGTTTCAGCACCTCGCAGACATTCGTCCCGAAGGGACAGTGGATATTCGGCGGCTCGGCCTCCTACTCCACGCACGACAACGAAACGTATAAGTTTCTGATTATCGAGGATATCTCCTCGACCGGATATACCGTCAAGGTAAGTCCGATGATAGCCTATTCGCCCAAGGACAATATGGCCGTCGGCGCGCGGTTCATCTACGGCCGCTCGATGCTCGGCATCGACAACGCCGGATTGAAATTCGGCGACGAGGAGTCGGGCGTCAACATCAAGGTCGACTACTATCATCAGGTAAGGCAGGACTACTCGGGTGCGCTCTTCTGGCGTCAGTACATACCTATGGGGCGCTCCAACCGCTTCGCCATATTTACCGAGATACAGCTCTGCTTCTCGGGCGGGCAGTCCGCCCTGGTGGCCGAGGACGGCGTGCTGGACGGATTCCAGAAGTACCGCGGCACCTACGCCACCCATTTCGGAACGTCGGTGGGTCTGCAACCGGGCATCGTGGCATTCGCCACTAACAACATGGCATTCGAGATCAGCATCGGTGTCTTCGGCATATCATACGACCACACCAAGCAGACGCACAACCGCGTCGAGGTGGGCGAAGTGAAGACCAGCATGATGAACTTCAAGGTCAACCTGCTGTCGATCGGATTCGGCGTTTCGTTTTATCTCTAAACTGCGACGCGATGAAAAGATTCATAATATTGCTGCTGCTTTCGGCGTTTTTATCTGCAACGGATGAGGTGCGTGCCGCCTATGCGGCCGGAAATGACTCGCTGGGCGGCCGGGCGGCCAGAATCGAGAAAGGCCATTTCCTGCCTATGAAGCGCCGCATCGACCGCGAGATAAATAAGATAAAGAGCGTCTACAAGGGCGAAGTGATGATCGGTCTGACGGCATCCTACGGCACGATCAAGGCCGACGATACGGAGATGATGCTCATACTGGACGATATCAACCTCAAAGGCTCCATGGCCACGATCAAACCCTTCGTGGGCTATGCCTACCGCGACAACAATGTGGTCGGCCTAAGGTTCGGATACGAGAATATCGACGGCGAGCTGGGCAACATAGCGCTCGATCTGGGCGAGCAGAACGACCTTTCGTTCTCAATGGACGGCATGTCGATGAGCAGTTCGAGCTACTCGTGGTCGATATTCCACCGCTCCTACATGGGGCTCGACCAGAAGGGGCGCATCGGATTCTTCGCAGAGTGGGAGCTTATGGCAAGGACGGGAACGATGACATTCTCCTACATGAACGGCGACGAGAAGAAGTATTCGCACAGCCGCAATACGGGCTTCAAGCTCAACTTCAACCCCGGCATGGCGGTATATATCTTTCCCAATGTGTGCACCACCGTATCGTTCGGACTGGGCGGTCTTTACTACAACAAGATCGACCAGAGCGACGAGACGGGCGAGCATACCGGACGACGCACCAAGTCGGGTCTGAGACTTAAATTCAACATCGCCGATATAAATATCGGTATGGTGGTGCATTTGTGGAACAAAAAGAAGAATTAGAGGATGAAACGAATATATGCTGTGTTTTTGGCGGCGGTGCTGTCGCTTGCGGCGGGATGTATCGAGAACAACATCCCCTATCCGGTCATCAAGCTCGACATCGTGGCCATGGAGG
Source organism: Bacteroidales bacterium (assembly GCA_910574205.1). Classification (GTDB taxonomy): domain Bacteria; phylum Bacteroidota; class Bacteroidia; order Bacteroidales; family Rikenellaceae; genus Alistipes. The sequence continues at coordinate 173,359 of CAJSYJ010000003.1, read as the reverse complement.
CCGAGGGTCTGCTGTCGGCGGCCGAGATCGACTCGTCGCGACATACCGTCACGATGCGCTTGAAGGAGACCACCGACATACGTGCGGTCGACATAACGCATGTGGAGCTTACAGAGGGCGCCGAGTCGAGCGTCGCGTTTCCGGGCGTCTTCGACATGCGCACGCCGCTCTACGTCACGCTGTCGCTCTACCAGTCGTTCGAGTGGACGGTAACGGCCGAGCAGACTATCGAGCGCTACTTCCGTGTCGACAACCAGATCGGCGAGGCCGAGATCGATGTCGAGAGCCGTATCGCTACGGCCTACGTGCCTATGGACTGCGACCTGAGCGCAACGGGCGTGACCGCTCTCAAACTCGGACCCGAACAGATCACGACATATTCGCCCGATGCCTCGACTATCGATTCGTTCGAGGATACGGTGCGCCATATAGAGATCAGCTATCACGACATAACCGAGATGTGGACGTTGCGCGTAGTGCGCTCCGAGGTCGAGGTCGAGTTCACGTCGGTCGATGCGTGGGCGCGCAGCATATGGCTCTACGGCTCTGGACGCAGCGGCTCGGAGCTGGGCTTCCGTTATCGTCCTGCGGGGCAGGAGCAGTGGATAGACGTTGCCGACGTCGAGGTCGACGGCGGCAGCTTCAAGGCGCGCGTGAGCGGGCTGGAACCCTCGACTGCCTATCAGGTGGTGGCATTCTCCGGCCAGAACGAGTCGGCCGTAGCGGACGTGACAACGGAGGCTGCGCCCGTGTTGGAGAACGGAGGTTTGGAGAGCTGGTCGAAGCCGGCGAAGAGCTGGATGCCATACGCCGACGGTGCTGCGCCCTACTGGGGCTCGGGCAACCCCGGCGCCACGACTCTGGGCGACGCGTTCAACCTTACGACCCCCTCGACCGATACGCGTCCGGGCTCTGCGGGCACGACATCGGCCTCGTTGCAGTCGATGTACCCCAACATGGCCGGCATCGGAAAGTTCGCCGCAGGCAACCTCTTTCTGGGACGCTTCGCGCAGACGGTCGGCACCAACGGCATCGTGCACTTCGGACGCCCGTACAGCGGTCATCCTACGGCGCTGCACGGCTACTTCAAATACAAACGCGGCGACATCAACCGCGTGGGCTCGTCGCCTGCGGGCATGAATCTGGCCAAGGGCGATCCCGACAACGGTGCGATATACATCGCCGTGGGCGACTGGACGGCCGAGGAGTACGGAGGCGATCCGGAGAGCCCGATAGCGATCGATACGCGCGATACGAATACGTTCTTCTCGTCGTCATCGCCCGCCGTGATCGGTTACGGCGAGATGATCCTCACGGAGAGCGTCGACGGCTGGACGGAGTTCACGATCCCCGTGACCTACGTGTCGACTTCGCGCATGCCTACCCACCTGATCGTCGTATGTTCGGCTTCGCGCTGGGGCGACTACTTTACGGGCAGCACCGACAGCTGCCTGCTGGTCGACGATCTCGAATTGATCTACGAATAGGGATTCTGCATGGCAGGATCGGCATATACCGCCGGAGGATAATCGCTCGGAGATTGTCTTCCGGCGTGTATGTTTTATGCAATATGCTGAAAAATATGTTGTCGAAGGGTAGTATCGTGTTCGATTTTTCGAATGCGTATAGTTTTATTGCCGTTTTTTTACGATTAGTTGATATTTAATGCTACATTTGTAAAGCATCGTATAAGTCGGCCGTATGATGATTTTTGCCTATTTACAGTGGACGACGGTTAAACCAATCTTTTATGAAATTCAGACACGCTTTTATGTTGCTTGCGACTGCCGTATTGTCTTTCGCATGCGGAGAAGATCCCGACAACCCCAACCCCGTACCACCCGTACCGGATGCGGATTTCGTTTTGGAGGTAAGTGATATTACGCTCGATACGGCTCATATTAAGGTCCAGCCGAAAGATAAGACCATGCCCTATGTCATTTTCATCAATCCTGCCTCGGAGTACGACAAGTTCGCCAGCGAGGAGGAGCTTATATCGGACGATCTGGTAGGATTCATCGAGCTTGCCGATGAGGCCGGACTGACGATCGAAGAGTGGCTCGAAGCCAATCTGACGAAGGGCGATGTCGAGGCCGATCAGGATATGCTCCGTCCGGGTATGGAGTATGTTCTCTATGCTTACGGTCTGTCGACCAAGGGCGAGGCTACTACGAAAGTATATACCTGCCGCTTCGAGACGCCTGCCGTACCTACGGTCGATGCCAAGTTCAAGCTCGAAATCACGTCGCTGACCAAGACCTCGGCCGAGGTCAAGGCCGTTGCCGACCCCTCGACCACGACATTCTTCCTGAATATCTTCGACGAGGAGGCCTATCAGGCCTACGGCGGCGACCGCGGCGCCTTTGCCGCTCAGGTGGAGTATCTGGTCAGCCACTATATGAGCATGGGCGCATCGAGAAAGCAGATATTCGACAACCTTTCGAGCTGCGGCGAGGATACTTTCTCGCGCACCGACCTGCTGCCCGGAGAGAAGTACTACGCTTTCGCTATCGGCATCGACAAGGATTTCCGCGTGAACAGCGAGCCTGAGGTGTTGGAGCTGACGACCACCGACGTCACTCCCTCGGACAACAAGCTGACCGTCACTATCGAGACGATATCGTTCTCGGGCTTCACGGCGACGGTCGAGGCTACCAACGAAGACGGCTATCTGTGGAGCGTTCAGCCGGCGGATATGTGCGACAAGCTCCCCTCGGACGAGGCTATAATGTGGGAGGTCGCCGACATCTACAAGTACAACGAAGTAATGGATCAGTTCCTCACTCACGGTACGACGTGGCTGGGCGATATCGACTACCTGAAACCCGATACGGATTATTATCTTCTCGTATTCGGCTGGGACGATGCCCCGACGACTCCGCTTGTAAAGGTGCCGGTACACACCATGTCGGCCGATGACGATCCGGCAGCACTGACCGTCGATATCGAAATAGGCGAGCTTACCCACAAGTCGGCTACGGTAACCACGACAGGCTCGTCGGCCGTATATTACTATTCGGACATCATCGAGGCATCCGTTTACGACGAGACGTTGCAGGCGGAAGGCAGCGTCGATGCTGCCGTCAAGAAGCTTATGGACGCCTCTATCGAGTGGGGTGCCGAGTGGTTCGTCTGCACCAAGGCCGAGTACCTCATGGAGACCGGTATCATAGGCCGCCAGACATATACCTACCCCGATCTCCTGCCCCAGACCGATTACAGAATATACGCCATGAGCGTCGATATGGAGACGGGCGAGGCGGCTGCCGTCAAGGGCTTCGTAAGCGAGGTGTTCACTACGCCCGAGCATATAATCAGCGATGCGTCGCTCGCATTCGTTCAGGGACACCACTACGACGGCGATGCGCTTGCGGCGCTCGATCCCGATAAATATGGCGATCTGGCCGGTATGGCACTGCTCTCGTATTCGGTCGAGCCGAATGCTACGGCAGCGCACTGGTATACGAATTTCTACGCCGAAGACTGGTCGAACGAGAGCGACGACTGGATCGAGATGATGCTCATTACCTTCGGCTATGACAGCGGCAATCCCGACAACGTTCAGTACGACAAGCGTTCGGGCGTATATGTACTGCCTTTCGACCGTACCTACTCGTTCGTGGGAATGGCACGGGATGAGGCCGGTATACTCGGTCACGGCGTAGCGGTGCCTATTACCCTCTCTAAGGCCGACGCTTCGCCTGCCGAGGAGTTCATCGCTTCGCAGTCGGCTGTGCTGCGCGCCCCGTTGAAGCCGGCCGGCTTCGAGCGCAGAGCCCGCCGCGTGCGCGTAGGCGGCGATGCAGAGCCGTTCGTCCGCAGCGCCTCGCCCGAGTCGCTGCCCTATGCGATAGAGCCCATGCGCGAGAAGCCTTTCGCGGGCGATCCTCGAATGAAGTTCTGATCGTGAGATATTAGACGGGGGCGTGCGGCATTGCTGTGCGCCCCCGTCGATTTATGCAGACTCGGTTGCGGGTTTCGGCGCACGGCCGGCGGAGGCGGATGTTTTTTATATCGAAAAAATTAGAAATCGTAACGAGAAACATTGCTCGGATTGATAAATTAATTATATTTGTATTATTGAAACTTTGATTTATAACTAAACTGCAAACTTAACAGGCAAAATGAACAATGTAAACGTACAAGAGTTGCAGGATGTCGTGATTCGTTTTTCGGGCGATTCGGGCGACGGCATGCAGCTTACGGGTACACTCTTTTCGGACACATCGGCTCTGTTGGGCAACGGCATTTCGACGTTCCCCGACTATCCGGCCGAGATTCGCGCTCCGCAGGGTACGGTAGCGGGCGTATCTGGCTTTCAGGTGCATTTCGGTTCGTATCGCATCGACAACCCGGGCGATTACTGCGACGTGCTGGTTGCGATGAACCCCGCGGCGTTGAAGGCCAATCGCAAGTGGCTCAAACCGGGTGCGACGGTCATCCTCGACGGCGACACGCTTACCGAGGATAACATCCGCAAGGCGGGCTTCGCAACGCTCGATCCCATCGAGGAGCTTGGACTGTCGGACTACAATGTCGTGGCGGCCGACATCACGACCATGACCCGCGAGGCGCTGGCCGACATGGAGCTTGACAACAAATCGGTGGTCAAGTGCAAGAACATGTTTGCATTGGGCATCTGCTTCTGGATATACAACCGTCCCGAAGACCATGCTAAACAGTACTTGCAGAGCAAGTTCGCCAAGAAAAATCCGCTCGTGGCCGAGGCCAACAAGCGCGCTATCGACGCCGGTTACAACTATGCGGCCAACACACACCAGTTCGCCAACAACTATACGGTGGCTCCGGCGCAGCTGGAAAAGGGAACCTATCGTTCGATCAACGGCAACGTGGCTACGGCATGGGGCTTCTGCGCCGCTGCCGAGAAGGCCGGTCTGCCTCTCTTCTGCGGTTCGTATCCCATTACGCCGGCGACGGTCATCCTCGAAGAGCTGGCCAAGCGCAAGGATCTGGGCGTGAAGATAGTGCAGGCCGAGGACGAGATCGCCGGCATCTGCACCTCGATCGGTGCCGCCTATGCCGGCAACTTCGCCGTGACCACCACCTCGGGTCCCGGTCTGTCGCTCAAAAGCGAGGCTATGGGTCTTGCCGTCATGGCCGAGCTGCCGCTGGTGGTTGTGGACGTACAGCGCGGCGGCCCGTCGACGGGTCTGCCCACGAAGACCGAGCAGAGCGATCTTATGCAGGCGCTTTACGGCCGTAACGGCGAGTGCCCTATGGTCGTTGTGGCGGCATCGTCGCCGAGCGACTGTTTCCACTATGCCTTCATGGCAAGTAAGATCGCCATGGAGCACATGACTCCCGTCGTGCTGCTTACCGACGGCTTCATCGCCAACGGCTCGGAGCCGTGGCGCATACCGCAGATGAGCGACTATCCGACCATTACGCCTCCCGTCGTGGAGCCGCATGCCGAGCAGGACTTCATGCCTTACGCCCGCAACGAGAAGCTGGCGCGCGGCTGGGCCTTCCCCGGCAAGAAGGGGTTGGAGCACCGCATCGGCGGTCTTGAAAAGGATCATCTCAAAGGCACCATATCTTACGATCCGGCCAACCATCAGGAGATGGTTACCACGCGCCGCCGCAAGGTGGAGTTGGTGGCCGATTCGCTGCCCGCACCCGAGGTGTTCGGCGACGAGAAGGCCGAGGTGCTGGTCGTGGGCTGGGGCGGTACGCGCGGACATCTGCACAGCGCCGTCAGGGATTTGCAGCAGCAGGGACGCAGCATAGCTCATCTGCACTTCAACTATATATACCCGCTGCCGCACGGCGTCGAGGAGGTTCTGTCGCGCTACGACCGTATCGTCGTGTGCGAGCTCAACGAGGGACAGTTCGCCGCATATCTGCGTCAGACGTTCCCCTCGATCCGCTTCGAGCAGTACAATAAGTGCGAGGGTCAGCCTTTCACGCTGGTAGAGCTGAAAGATAAGTTCAACACCATGTTTTAATACGGAGATATAGTTATGGCAGAATACAAATATACGCCCGCCGATTTCAAGAGCGATCAACAGGTCAAGTGGTGTCCCGGCTGCGGCGACCACGCTATACTGAACGCCGTGCAGCGCGCCATGCCCGAGGTGGCCGACGCTCTGGACAAGCCCCACAACATGTTCACGTTCGTGTCGGGTATCGGCTGTTCGTCGCGCTTCATCTACTATATGAAGACCTTCGGTTTCCACACGATACACGGCCGCGCCAATGCCGTGGCCACCGGTATCAAGACGGCCAATCCCGATCTGTCGGTATGGGTCTGCACCGGCGACGGCGACTCGCTGGCTATCGGCGGTAACCACTTCATACACTCTATACGCCGTAATATCGACCTGAACGTGATACTGTTCAACAACGAGATATACGGTCTGACTAAGGGGCAGTACTCGCCCACAACCAAGCTGGGCAAGATCACGAAGACTTCGCCCTACGGCACGGTCGAGAAGCCGTTCAACCCGGGCGAGCTGGTAATCGGCGCCAAGGGTACGTTCTTCGCCCGCACGATCGACATGGAGGTAGCGCTGACCAAGGACTGTCTGGTGGCTGCGGCCAAGCATCACGGCATGGCAGTGGTCGAGGCTCTGGTAAACTGCGTGATCTTCAACGACAAGACGCATGCGTCGTTTGCCGGCGACAAGGCCACGCGCGAGGAGAATACGATCCTGCTGCGCCACGGCGAGAAGATGCTCTTCGGCAAGGAGCGCCGCAAGGGTCTGGTCTTCGAGAACATGCGTTTGAAGGTCGTAACCGTCGGCGAGGATGGCTATACCGAGGACGATATCCTCGTGCATGACGCGCATACGCAGGATACGACGCTGCATTCGATGCTCGCCGCGATGAAGTATCCCGAATATCCCGTGGCCGTGGGCGTGATACGCGACGTGGCCGAGGAGAATGTATACGATACCAATGTCGCCGCACAGATCGAGGAGGTAAAGGCCAAGTCAAAGATCTGCTCGGTCGACGATCTGTTGCGCTCGGGCGAGACGTGGACGATCGAATAACGGACTGAGAGAGTCGTCGATAGGGGAGCTGCAATGCCTGCGGCTCCCCTTTTTCGTCGTGCTCAGGGGCGCTGCGCTGTTGTGATATTTTGACAAATAACGATAATTTTATGTTGCTTCGGAGGAGTGTTCCGCGATTTCGCATGCGTGTATGTAAGTAATTTCCCGAAAAATACCTACCTTTGACTGCGCCTTGGTACCATGCGGTATGGGGCAGATACACCGTCCCGTCGATCGAGCCGGAATGGCGGCGTATACGTAATCGAACCTAACAAAACTTTTATAAACCATGAGAATCGTCAAATTATTGTTTATGTCCGCAATGATTGCAACATCGTCGGTGGCGGCGCAGCCCCGGGAGGCTCGCACGGCTATCGCCCGCGATGCGCGCATCGAACGACAGGTCGAAAAGATCCTTTCTAAGATGACGCTCGAAGAGAAGGTAGGTCAAATGGCCGAGGTCGGTATCGACATGTTCGGCAACAGCGTCAGCGGTGTCGCCGGCGACAAGCCCTTCGTGCTGAACGAAGAGGCCTTGCAGCAGATAATGGAGAAGTACAAGGTCGGTTCGGTGCTCAACGCCCCCGGCAAGGCGCTCACGGCCGAGCAGTGGAACGCGATCATCGAGCGTATCAACGAGGTCTCGATACGCTATACGGGGCTGCCGACGCTCTACGGCATCGACGCCATTCACGGCGCTACGTATACGCACCGCTCGCCCCTGTTCCCGCAGGAGATCAACGCTGCGGCGTCGTTCAACCGCTCTATGGTGCGCGACATGGCCGAGAAGACGGCCTACGAAGTCAGGGCGAGCAACATCCCCTGGACCTATTCGCCGACTATGGATCTCGGCCGCAAGGCCGCATGGTCGCGCGTGTGGGAGAGCTTCGGCGAGGATGCCTATCTGTCGGCCGAAATGGCGCGCCAAATGGTGCTGGGCTATCAGGGCGACGACCCCAACCACATCGACGCCTGTCATATCGCGTCGTGTCCCAAGCACTTCATGGCCTACGGCATGACCAACTCGGGTCAGGACCGCACACCGGCATACGTGTCGCTGAGCGAACTGCGCGAAAAGCACTTCGCGCCGTTCAAGGCCGCCATTGAGGCGGGCGCGCTGTCGGTCATGGTCAACTCGGCCTCGATCAACGGCATACCCACGCATGCCGACAAGGAGCTGCTGACCGGCTGGCTGAAAGAGGGCCTGGGCTGGGACGGCGTCATCGTGACCGACTGGGCCGATATAGTCAACCTCTATTCGCGCGAGAAGATCGCCGTAGACTATAAGGATGCGATACGTCTGGCCATAAATGCCGGCATCGACATGTCGATGATCCCTTACGACGTCAATTTCTGCCCTCTGCTCGTCGAGCTGGTCGAGGAGGGTAAGGTGTCGCAGCAGCGCGTAGACGATGCCGCGGCGCGCGTCATACGTATGAAACTGCGTCTGGGTCTGATCGACAGACCCAATACCTACGTCGGGGACTATCCCGCGTTTCAGGGCGAGGAGATTCGCCGCGCATGCTACGATGCCGCCTGCGAGTCGATCACGCTGTTGAAGAACGAGGATGCCGTGCTGCCGCTCCGCAAGGGCGCCAAGGTGCTTGTGGCGGGTCCCAATGCCGACCGTCTGCGTCCTCTGTGCGGCGGTTGGAGCTACTCTTGGCAGGGCGATATCGTCGATAAGGTGCTGCCCGACGGCGTTACGATCCTCGACGCGATGCGTGCCGCGGGCGGCGACGATATAGTCTATGCCGCCGGTGTCGAGTACAAGGAGGGCGGACGTTATTACGACGAGACCAATATCGACATCGAGGCTGCGGTGCGTGCTGCGGCCGACGTCGACTGCATAGTGCTGTGTCTGGGCGAGAACTCGTATTGCGAGACTCCGGGCAACCTTACCGACATGGCCATATCGCCCAACCAGCAGGCGCTGGCCGAGGCTCTGGCCGCTACGGGCAAGCCCGTCGTGCTGGTGTTGAGCGAGGGACGTGCGCGCATAATATCGTCGTTCGCCGACCGTATGAAGGCCGTGCTCCACACCTATCTGCCCGGTACGGAGGGTGCTTCGGCCATAGCCGACATCCTCTACGGTAATGTCAACCCGTCTGGCAAGCTGCCCTATACCTATCCCAAGTATGCCAATGCCATGACCACATACGATCACAAGGTGTCGGAGAGCGTGGGCACGATGCAGGGCGCCTACGACTACAATGCCGTAGTATCGGTGCAGTGGGCCTTCGGATACGGTCTGTCTTACACGACCTTCGAGTATTCGGACTTGAAGGTGGAGGCCGGCCGCGAGTTCGAGGCGGGCGACGTGATAAAGATCGGCGTGACGGTCAGAAATACCGGCTCGCGTGCCGGTAAGGAGAGCGTGCTCCTGTTCATCAACGACGACGTGGCATCGGTCGTACCCGATGCGCGCCGCCTGCGCGATTTCGAGAAGATCTCTCTGGCGCCGGGCGAGAGCCGCCGCGTGGTGTTCGAGATTCCGGCCGAGCGTCTGGCATTCGTCGGCCGCGACGGCGAGTGGCATCTTGAAAAGGGCAGCTATACGGTCCAGTGCGACCGTCTGGTCGAGAGACTCGACTGCACGGCCGATGCCGATCTGGGCGTAAACATCTAACATCTGTTTGTTTCGTATGAAACGATTCCTTCTGGCGGGCGTATTGTGGCTGCTGGCGATGCCGTTCGCCGCAGCTGCGGTGCGCCTGCCTCATATATTGAGCGACGGGGCTGTATTGGAGCAGTCGAGCGACGTGAGGCTGTGGGGTTGGAGCGACAGGCCGGGCAAACGCCTGACCGTTGCCGCCTCGTGGGGCGAGCGCCGGTCGACCGTAATTGCCGACGACGGCAGCTGGCAGGTTGTCATAAGAACGCCCGAGGCCTCGTTCGACAGACATTCGATCGTATTCGACGACGGCCGGCGCACGGAGCTTGCCGACATCCTTATAGGCGAGGTGTGGCTGTGCTCGGGTCAGTCCAATATGGAGATGCCCGTCGGTGGTTTCTGGGGCTGTCCGGTCGAGGGCGCGGCCGAGGTGCTTCTGGCGCCCGACAATGATGCGCTGCGATACTTCAAGGTGCCGCGTGCGGCCGCCATGTCGCCTGCGGACGATACCGCCGGCGGAGAGTGGCAGCGGGCTGCGGGGGCGAGCGTCGGCGGTTGGAGCGCTGTGGGCTATTTCTTCGGCGAGATCCTGCAACGCAAGCTGGGCGTGCCGGTGGGTATCGTCGACAGCTCGTGGGGAGGAACACCCATAGAGTCGTGGATCGGGCTCGACAGGCAGCGCCGCTTCGACGACTACGACCTCGCTGACGACGGGTTTTCCGAAAGGCCTGCCGAGGAGCGGTGGGCGCGTGCCGCGTCGCTGTACGACGGCATGATATATCCGCTTCGCAACTATGCGATAAGGGGCGTGGCGTGGTATCAGGGCTGTTCGAATACCGGACGCCCGACGACATACGCCGACAAGCTCGCGACGATGATCGGCTGCTGGCGCGATACATTCGGCCGCGAGATGCCTTTCTACTATGTCGAGATAGCGCCATACGATTACGGGGGCGGCGAGGCTCCCGGCAGCTATCCGGGCAGCGGTGCGCTGTTGCGCGAGCAGCAGCAGCGCGTCATGTCTATGGCGGAGCATACGGGCATGGTCTCGACGAACGATCTGGTCTACGACTGGGAGCGCGACCAGATACACCCGCGTCGTAAGCGCGAGGTGGCCGAGCGTCTGGCTCTGTGGGCATTGAGCGACTACGGCATCGAGGGGCTGCCCACGCTGGGGCCTGTCTTCGACCGTGCGGAGCGCGAGGGCTCGCGAATGCGCGTGTATTACAAGAACGCCGACGACCGTCTCTCGCTCGACGGCGCGATACGCGGATTCGAGATATGCGGTGCCGACCGCGTGTTCCATGCGGCCGAGGCCGCGAGGGAGGGCTTCGACTCGTCGACGATCGTGGTGTGGTCGGATGAGGTGGCGGAGCCCGTGGCGGTGCGCTACTGTTTCCGCAACTTTCTGCAAGGCAACGTGCGCAGCCGCTACGGGCTGCCTGCGCTGCCGTTCCGTAGCGACGATTTCTGAGGGGATGTCGCCGCATAGTGAAAGCTAAATCGAGAATATCATGAAAAGACTTTTTTGGCCGCTTTTGACACTTTTGCTTATGGCCGGATGCCGGCAGGTCGAGTCGCCGCGTACGGTCGAAGATTTCAACTTCGACTGGCGCTTTACGCTCGGCGACGAGGAGAGCTATGCCGCCGCGGAGTTCGACGACTCGTCGTGGCGACAGCTGCATCTGCCCCACGATTGGAGCATCGAGGGCGTGTTCGACCGCAACAACCCCTCGACCGAGTGGAGCGGCGCTCTGCCCGGCGGTGTGGGTTGGTACAGGAAACGATTCCCGTCGCCGCGTCTCGACGGCCGTGTGGTCAATGTCGAGTTCGACGGCATATTCATGAACGGTACGGTATACGTCAACGGGCATAAGGTCGGCAGCCGCCCATACGGCTACTCGTCTGTATCGTATGATATTACGCCGTATCTGAATGCCGAGGGCGAGGATAACGCGATCGCCGTCAGGTGCGACAACTCCGAGCAGCCCAACTCGCGCTGGTACGCCGGCTGCGGCATCTACCGCAACGTGCGGCTGGTCTCGACATCGGATCTCTTCGTCGAGTACTCGGGGACGTATATTACCACACCCGAGGTCGACGACGAGACGGCGCGGGTGCATGTCGTCGTGACCGTAACCAACAAGAGCGACTCGGAACGCCGCGTCAAGGTGGTCAACCGCATCGAGGATGCCGACGGCAAGAAGTCGCGCAAGGAGCATCGCACGGTGGCCGTCGCCGCGGGTGAGAGTCTCGACGTGGAGATGGATATGGCCGTCGCCTCGCCGCATCTGTGGGATGTCGACGACCCTCACATGTATACTATGCACACCATGTTGCAGTACCGCGGCGTGACCCTCGACGAGTACTCGACTCCGTTCGGCATACGCACTTTCGAGTTCGACGCCGACCGCGGGTTCAGCCTCAACGGACGCGGAATGAAGCTCAAAGGCGTGTGCATGCACCATGATATGGGTGCGCTGGGCACGGCCGTGCACCGTCGCGCGTTGGAGCGTCAGTTGGAGATACTGCGTTCGTTCGGCTGCAACGCCATTCGAACCTCTCACAACCCGCCCGCGCCCGAGCTGCTCGACCTGTGCGACAGCATGGGATTTCTGGTTATGGACGAGGCGTTCGACATGTGGCGCAGGGCCAAGACGCAGTACGACTATTCGCGCTATTTCGACGCGTGGCATGAGCGCGACCTCGTCGATTTCGTCAAGCGCGACCGCAACCACCCCTCGATCGTCATGTGGAGCATCGGCAACGAGATACTCGAACAGTGGGACGACCTGAGCGAGGAGTTCGGCGATCTGCCGATCGAGCAGCAGAACATGTTGCTCAACTTTCTGGGTCGCGACTCCTCGTCGGCCGACGACGCCGAAGTCAACCAGAACGTGCTTATGACACGCCACCTCGTATCGACGCTCAAAGAGATCGATGCGACGCGCCCCGTGACGGCCGGCTGCAACGAGACGCGTCCGATGAACAACCTGCTGCGCTCGGGTGCGCTCGACATCGTGGGCTTCAACTACCACGAGCAGGACTACGACTCGGTAAGAGTATGGTATCCGGGCGTGCCGTTCATCGGCTCGGAGACCGCCTCGGCGCTCAACAGCCGCGGATTCTATCTCAACCCGTCGTCGGAGCTGCACGTGATGCCCGAGCGTTGGGACCTGCCCTACGATACCGCGCACCACCAGTGCTCGGCCTACGACCACTGCCGCGCGCCGTGGGCTACGCTGCACGAGACGGCGTGGATCGCGGTGCGCGACCGCGACTATGCTGCCGGCACCTTCGTCTGGACGGGATTCGACTATCTGGGCGAGCCGACGCCCTATTCGTGGCCGTCGCGCTCGTCGTACTTCGGTATCGTCGACCTGTGCGGGTTCCCCAAGGACTGCTACTACATGTACCGCTCGGAGTGGACCGACGAGCCTACGCTGCATCTGTTCCCGCACTGGAACTGGTCGGAGGGCGACAAGGTCGATCTGTGGGTATACTATAATACGGCCGACGAGGTCGAGCTGCTGGTCAACGGCCGCTCGCTCGGCCGCAGCGCCAAGACCCCCGAGAGGCTGCATGCGCTGTGGGAGGGCGTCCGATTCGAGCCGGGCGAGATCACGGCAGTGGCATACAAGGACGGCGAGGAGATCATGCGACAAACGCGGCGCACGGCAGGCGAGGCCGTCGGGCTGACGCTCACGCCCGATCGCGAACGTATCGCGGCCGACGGCTACGACCTTTCGTTCGTTACGATCGATGCGGTCGATGCCGACGGCTGCTTCATGCCCACGGCGATGAATGCTCTGCGCATAACGGTCGGGGGTGCGGGCGAGCTGGTCGGAGTCGACAACGGCGACGCCACGAGCCACGACAGCCTCAAAGGCGGCCGCATACGTCTGTTCAACGGCAAGGCGCTGGCCATAGTGCGCTCGATAAAAGACGTCGAGGGCGAGATCGTTCTGCGCGTCGAGGGCGACGGACTGCAAAGCAGTGCCGTGACCGTTACGAGTATATGATCCTGCACCGTATGATGACAGGCCGCCCGGACATAAGTGTCCGGGCGGTTTCGTTAGATATACGATTGTCGGTTTGGTCTGTGACGCTTCTGTGGGAATGCCGCTACCGTGAGTGTCACGAAGAGCGAAACTGCGGCGCGCGGCAGCAACTGTCCGTCGTCTAAGTCCCGCTATATAATATAGGTGTCTCGCAGGCGAATCAGTGGCGTATGCTTACCGAGTCGCATAGGACGAGCTTCGGCGGCAGCAGCATTTGGACGCCCGAGGTGCTGTCGCCCGATATCTGCTGCATGAGGATGCGCATGGCGAGCGTACACATCTCGGCGGTCGACTGGCTTATGCGCGTTATGGCCGGGTTGAGGAAGTCCATGTATATCTGGTTGTCGAATGCGACGATCGACACGTCGTCGGGGATGTGCAGCCCCAGCTCGTGCACGGCTTTGATCGTGCCCAGAAGTATGGTGTTGCTCAGCGCGAATATGGCCGTGGGCGGGTTGGGCGAGCTGAATGCGAGCTTGGTTTCGAGATAGCCGTTGCGGATCGTGAAGTCGTCGCCCACGACGCGTGCCGTTAGGTCGAGTCCCGCCTCGCGCATGGCGGCGTGGTAGCCGTCGACACGCTGCCGCGAGGGCATGGAGCGTCTGACGCCCTGTATGCAGAGTATGTTGCGGTGTCCCATGCCTATCAGGTGCGAGGTGGCGTCGTATCCCCCCTGCCGGTTGTCGGAGCATACGTAGGGCAGTGTAGTACCTTCGAAATGACGGTCTATCAGAACCATCGGCGTGGTGCGGTGTATCTCTTCGAGATAGTCGGCATTCTCGTCCGACGATACGATGACTATGCCGTCGACCTTGCGCGAGAGCAGCGACGCTATGCCCTCGCGCTCGTTGGCGGCATCTTCGAGCGTGTCGATTATTATCATCTGGTAGCCGAGCGTCTTGGCCTCGTGAATGACGGCGCTGGCGATGTTGGCGAAGTAGGGGTTGTCGACGCCGGGTATCAGAAGTCCGAGCGTGAATGTCTTGTTCATGCGCAGGCTCTTGGCCAGCAGGCTCGGCGTGTAGTTGCAGCGTCGCGCCTCCTCGCATACGGCCTCGACAGCCTTCTTGCTGATACGATATTTCTCCGCCTGTCCGCTGAGTATGCGTGAGACGGTCGACACCGAGAATCCTGTTCGTTGGGCTATTCCGATCAATGTAGCTTTTTGCATGAGAGTTTTTCGTTTCGGTTGCGCTTGATGCAAAAGTATTAAAAATTGTGTGCTGAAATAAAAAAAATATGAAAAATTTTGCTGTTTATGAAAAACATTGTACATTTGTATGGTTGTGCAAACGTTTGTGCAAGCAGGATAAAGGCGGTTGCAATCTTTCATATTTATGGGTTCAGTGATTGTTTCGGAGTGTTTGTGCTGGTAAATCACAGTTTAAGTTAGTTCGGAAAGTGTATTTGCGCAAAAAATATTCGAAAAGCACAAATGTTTGCGCAGCTATTTTTTTATGGGATTTGCATCGATAGAGGCTCAATTATTAAAATTTTTAACGGATATATGAAAAAGATAGTCGTGATAGGAAGCTCCAATACCGACATGACGGTTCGCTCCGAGCGCTTCCCCGAAACGGGGCAGACGCTGCTGGGCGGCGATTTCATGATGAGTCAGGGCGGAAAGGGAGCCAATCAGGCCGTTGCGATAGCGCGTCTGGGCGGTCGTGCGACGTTCGTCGCCAAAGTCGGCGACGACATGTTCGGCCGTGAAGCGTGCCAGTCTTATGCTGCCGAGGGCATCGATACGGATTATGTATCTGTCGACGTCTCGGCGCCGTCGGGGGTGGCTCTTATCAATGTCAACGGCCGCGGCGAGAACCGCATAGTCGTGGCTTCGGGCGCCAACTATTCGATCTCGCGCGAGGATATCGAGCGTGCGGCTGGGGTCATAGCGTCGGCCGACATAGTGCTCATGCAGCTCGAATCGCCGCTCGACTGCATCGAATATGCCGCGCGCATAGCCTGCGACGCCGGCGCCCGCGTGATACTCAATCCGGCACCCGCGGCCGCGCTGCCAGATACCATATATAAGTCGCTCTACGCGATAGTGCCCAACCAGTCCGAGGCGTCGGCTCTGAGCGGCGTGGAGGTAGTCGACCGTGCCAGCGCCGTCGAGGCTGCGCGCGCGATCGCCGCGCGCGGTGTGGGCAGGGTGGTCATAACGCTCGGAGCGGACGGTGCGCTGGTCTATGAGCATGGAAGCGCGATCTTCGTCGCGGCGCTGAATGTCGACGCGGTCGATACCACGGCCGCGGGCGATACCTTCTGCGGCGCGCTGTGCGTCGCACTGAGCGAGGGGCGGTCGCTGAGCGAGGCGGTGCGCTTCGCGACCTGCTGCTCGGCCATATCGGTTACGCGCAAGGGCGCGCAGCCGTCGATACCGTACCGTGCCGAGGTCGATGCAATGATCGCCTCCGAGCAGGCAGGCCGCAAATCCCAACCGGGGCTGCCGGCATGCGGGGCGCTTGCGACAGCCGAGCTGTAATCTGCCGAAAGAGACTATTTTAACCTAATAAAACCTAATTTATGTTTATCGTTAACAGTTATATGCTTGCCGTGATATTCTGTTTTATCACGATGTTGTGCTGGGGCTCGTGGGGCAATACCCAGAAGCTGGCCGGCAAGACGTGGCGTTACGAGCTGTTCTATTGGGACTATGTCGTGGGCATGGTGCTCTTCGCCGCTCTGCTCGGCTTCACTATGGGCAGCACGGGCGACGAGGGACGTTCGTTCGTCAGGGATCTGGCGCAGGCCGATTGGCGCAATATAGGCAGTGTCGTGGCCGGAGGCGCTATATTCAACGCCTCGAACATCCTGCTCTCGGCCTCGGTGTCGCTGGCCGGCATGGCCGTGGCATTTCCGCTGGGCGTGGGTCTTGCGCTTGTACTCGGCGTATTCATCAACTGGTTCGGTGCGCCCAAGGGCGACCCCGTGGTGCTGTTCGCAGGCGTCGCGCTGATCGTCGCGGCGATAGTGTGCAACGGTCTGGCCTCTGCCCGTATGAGCAGCGGCAGACAGTCGGGCGGCAGCAACCGCAAGGGGCTGATGCTGGCCGTCGCGGCCGGTGCGTTGATGTCGATGTTCTATCGTTTCGTCGCTGCGGCAATGGACCTCGACCACTTCGAGAACCCGACCGAGGGTATGCTGACGCCCTACTCGGCGATATTCGTCTTCTCGGTGGGCGTGCTGCTGTCGAATTTCGTATTCAACACTCTGGCCATGCGGCATCCGTTCGTCGGCGATAGGGTAGGCTACGGCGAGTGGTTCCGCGGTTCGGCGGCAACGCATCTGGTCGGTATGCTGGGCGGTGCGATATGGTGTCTGGGTACGGCTTTCAGCTATATAGCCGCAGGCAAGGCCGGAGCTGCGATATCATACGCTCTGGGTCAGGGCGCGCCGATGATCGCCGCCATTTGGGGCGTATTCGTCTGGAAGGAGTTCCGCGGTGCCGACAGACGCACCGGCGGCCTGCTGGCGCTGATGTTCATGCTCTTCGCGGCCGGATTGTCGATGATAGTCGCGGCGGGCGAAAAGGAGCCGCAGACGGCCGCCCGGGCGGAGCTGCGTGCGGTGCCGGTAATCGTCGAGACCGACATGGGCAACGACATAGACGATGCGCTGGCGCTCGATCTGCTCTATCGTGCCGCACGCGAGGGCAAGGTCGAGATACTCGGTATCGGCAACCATAAGCTCAGCGCGACGGCGACCGATTATATCGACATCCTGAATACTTTTTACGGCTTCGGCTCGACGCCGCTGGCACAGGGTGCGCGTCTGGTGGCCAACGGGGAGGCGTGCGATTACACGGCGGCCGTAACGGCCATGTGCGATGCCGACGGTCATCCGCTCTATGCCCGCACCAAGAGTCCGGAGCAGATCGAGGAGTCGGTGGCCATGTACCGGCGTCTGCTCGCTGCCTCGGACGACGGCTCGGTAACGGTCATATCGCTCGGCTTCGCCACGACGCTGGCCGATCTTCTGTCGAGCGGTGGCGATGCGATATCGCCTCTTACAGGCCGCGAGCTTGTCGCGCGCAAGGCGGCCTCTCTGTCGATCATGGCGGGCAGCTTTCCCACGGCGACCAAACCCGCGCGTGCCGAGTTCAACATCGTCAACGACATAGATGCGGCCGTGCTGCTCTTCGATCAGTGGCCTACGCCTATCGTTTGCGCTCCGTTCGAGCTGGGACGTCAGGTGCAGTTTCCGGGCAGGATAATGGCCGAGGGGCTCGACTGGGCGGAGCATCATCCCGTCGTGGACGGATACCGGGCTTACAGACCGATGCCCTACGACCGTGCCGCATGGGATCTGATGTCGGTGCTGTGGGTTACGGCCGGCGAGGATCTGTTCACTGTATCCGAGCCGGGACGTCTGTCTGTCGACTCGGAGGGGTATATGCACTTCGAGCCGTGCGAAGGGGGAACGCACCGCTTTCTGACGGCGACCGACGCTCAGGCCGAGGCTCTCGGACGACTCATCGTGGAGACATTTACCGAAGAGCTGCCGGCGGACAAATAAGAAAAAACCTTAAAAAATTCCATACATGCTGAAAAACTACTTATTCCGAATTTCGTTGCTGACGCTATGCCTTGCGGCGACTCTCGTAGGGGCTTGGGCGCAGAGCGCCGGCTCGGCGAGACGTGTCGAGGGTGTCGTCAGCGATTCGTCGGGCGAGCCGCTGACGGGTGTGGCCGTCGTGGTCGAGGGCACGAACAACTACGCTCTGACCGGTACGCGCGGCGAATATGCCATAGAAGGCGTTCGCGACGACGATACGTTGAAGTTCTCGTATATCGGCTTCGACGACGAACGTATAGCCGTTGCTGGACGCACGAGGATCGACGCCGCCATGCGCGAGTCGGCCTCGACGCGTGTCGACGATGTGGTCGTGATCGGCTACGGCACCACGCGCAAGCGCGATCTGATCGGTGCCGTCGAGCAGATCAAGGGCAAGGAGCTGCTCGACCGTCCCAACCCCAATGTCGTGCGCTCGTTGCAGGGACAGGTGCCGGGACTGACGTTGCAGTTTACCGACGGCAAACCCTCGCACGGCGCCACGCTGCGCATACGAGGCATAGCCAGCTCGATAGGCTCGGGCGGCTCGTCGCTCGTGCTGATCGACGGCGTGGAGGGCGACATCACCACGATCAACCCCGACGACATAGAGTCGATATCGGTATTGAAGGATGCTTCGTCGGCCGCGGTATACGGTGCGCGCGGTGCCTTCGGCGTCATACTGGTCACGACCAAGCGCGCCGCAGGCGAACGCTTCACGGTGCGTTACGACGGCTCGGTGTCGATCCTCTCGCGCACGGTCAAGCCCGATATGGTCAACGACGGCTTGCAGTGGACCGACCAGTTTCTGGAATCGTACCGCAACTGCTACGGCTACGACCCCACCTCGATCAACAACCTCTTCGCGTTCAACAACGCCTGGTACGAGGAGTTGAAACGGCGCGACGCCGACCGGTCGCTCGACCGCTGGCGCGTCAACGAGGCGGGACGCTACGAATACTTCGGCAATACCGACTGGGATGCTGCGATATACAAGAAGAGCACCGCGGCGCACCAGCATTCGCTGAACATATCGGGCGGCAGCGAGCGCATCAAGTTCTCGATCTCGGGACGTTACTTCTCGCAGGACGGCATCTACAACGCCGTCAACGACTGGTACAACCAGTACAACGGCCGAGTGAAGGTATGGGGCAAGATCCGCGACTGGTGGACTGTCGAGAGCAACACCTCGTTCGTCAACCGCACCTACCGCCAGCCTATGTCCTACTCTGGCAAGATGCTCGTGCAGCGCCAGTGGGAGCACCAGGGCTATCCCATGCAGCTGATAACCAATCCCGACGGCAGCTGGACCGATGCGGCCGTGTGCGTGGGCGTTGCGGGCATGCAGACCGACCGCTCGTATCAGCACAACAAGAAGTTCGACATGACGCAGAACATAGCCATGACATTCGACTTGATGAAGGATGTCTTGCAGCTCAAAGGCGACTTCACATACTACTACAACCAGTCGGAGCGCGACCGCAAGGAGGCCATATACGACTTCAAGAACGGCCCCGAGCTGCCGTCGTCGCGTGCGGCCTTCGACTCGCTCGAACAGAAATACTTCAACAACAACTATATGGCCGGCAACGTCTACCTTACCTGGACGCCCCGTCTGGGCGACGACCATTCGTTGAAGGTCATGGCCGGCTGGAACATCGAGGACCGCAAGTACTATACGACATACGCCTATCGCCGCGGCCTTCTGACCGACAAGCCCAACTTCTCGCTCATGGACGGCGACTACTATCTGCTGGGCGACGACGGCTCTTACGAGTGGGGCTTCGTGGGTATCTTCGCACGCGTCAACTACAACTATAAGGACCGTTACCTGTTCGAGCTGAGCGGCCGTTACGACGGTTCGTCGAAGTTCCCGGCCAACTCGCGCTGGGCGATGTTCCCGTCGGGATCGTTCGGCTGGCGAATATCGGAGGAGCCCTTCATGGAGGGCGCCGAGAGCTGGCTCGACAACCTCAAACTGCGCGCTTCGGTGGGCATGCTGGGCAACGGCAGCGTGGCGGCCTACTCCTACATGCAGTCGATGACCATTCAGAAGGGCACGTCGTATCTGATAGGCGGCAACACCCCGTCGTATACGGCAGCTCCCAACCCCATACCCGACGGATTGACGTGGGAGAAGGTCGTTACATACGACATAGGCCTGGACATGGATTTTCTTGGCAACCGTCTCAATGTCGTGGGCGATGTCTACCGCCGCGACACGAAAGACATGTTTACCGTCGGCATGACCCTGCCTGCCGTATTCGGCAACAACCCTCCCAAGGGCAACTACGCCGACCTTAAAACCACGGGCTGGGAGGTCAGCGTCGCATGGCGCGATGCGGTGCATGCGGGCAGGCACGACCTTACATACGGCATCAAGGCGATGCTGTGGGACAGCCGCTCGTGGGTTACGCGCTACAACAACGCCACCAAGCGCCTGACGGACTATTACGAGGGCATGGAGATCGGCGAGATATGGGGCTACCGCTATGCCGGCCTCTACACGGCGCAGGACCTCGACCACTGGGCCAACATGAACGAGTACTTTACTTTCAACCGTCAGGGCAACCAGCCGCGCGAGGGCGACATGAAGTTCTACGATCTCGACGGCAGCGGTTCGGTCAACAACGGCGCCAACACATTCGACGATCCGGGCGACCGCGAGATCATCGGCAACACCTCGCCGCGCTTCTGCTACGGTCTGAATCTCAATGTCGGTTATGCAGGCTTCGACCTTAGCCTGTTCTTCCAGGGCGTGGGCAAACGCGACTGGTATCCCTCGAACGAGGCCGCTTTCTTCTGGGGCAAGTACAACCGCCCGTACAGCTTCATGCTGCGCCAGCATACTGGCGACGACATCTGGACGGAGGCCAACCCCAATGCCGATGCCTACTGGCCTCGCATGACGGGTTACATGACCTCGAAGGGCAACAAGGGCGACGGCGATGCCAAGACGACTATGGGTCAGGCCAACGACCACTTCCTGCAAAGCATCGCATACTGCCGTCTGAAGAATATCACGCTGTCGTATACGTTCCCCAAGGAGATGATGCGCAAGATACATTTCAGCGGGTTGAGGATATATGTCACGGGCGAGAACCTCTTCACGTGGACGCCTCTGAGAAAGGTTACCAAGAATTTCGACCCGGAGTTCGGCGGCGGCGACAGCGACTTCACGAACTCGACCACGGCAGGCGACTATGCCGACGGATACAACTATCCGATGCTCAAATCGGTTACTTTCGGCGTAAACATCACATTCTAACAATCGATCGAACATGAAAAAATCCATATACCTGATTCCCGCTCTGGCGACGATGCTGTTCTGCTCGTGCGAAGATTTTCTCGATCGGGACATGATAAACAAGGTCGATGCCGGCAAGTACTTCGTCGACGAGAAGAGTCTGCTGAACTATGCCAACGGCTTTCTGGTAAAGTACACCTCGGCCGCGACGACACTTACCTACGGCGACCAGAACGCCGAGTATGTAGCACGCACCAATCTGTCGAGCTACTACCTCGACAGCTACAATGCGACCAACCAGACCGGCTGGGGCATATCGGACTGGAATATGCTCTACAACATCAACTATTTCCTCTCCCACATGCGCGAAGTTTCGGGCGTGTCGGAGGCGACGCTCGACCACTACGAGGGTGTCGGACGCTTCTGGCGCGCATGGTTCTACTGGGCCAAGGTCAAGACCTTCGGCGGCGTGCCGTGGTACGGCGAGCCGATCGACGCCGAGGATATGGTCGCACTGTACAGGGCGCGCGACGAGCGCGAGCTGGTAATGAGCAAGATACTCGAAGATCTGGATTACGCCTGCGAACACTGCTTCGATACCGACGCCTATGTCAATGCCGGCGTTATAAACCGCTACATAGCTCTGGCCTTCAAGGCGCGCGTATGTCTGTGGGAGGGCACCTACCGCAAGTACCACGATGTAAATCCCGAGACCCTCGCCGCATGGAACGATCAGTGGGGTACGGGCGAGGATTATCTGCGCGCGGCGGTAGATGCCGCATCCCGGATCATGGAGTCGGGCAGATACCAGATCGTCGATGCGACGGCCAACCGCTCGACGCAGTACCGCGCTCTGTTCAACTCGGAGACGGTCGACTACCGCGAGATATTGTGGGCGCGCGAGTACAGCTCCGAGAAGTCTATTCTGAACGATATCACGTGGAAATTCTCGTCGTCGACCTACGGCAACTGCTGGTCGATGACCAAGCAGTTCCTCAATACCTACCTCAAACTCGACGGCTCGCGTTATACCGACGCGGCGGGGTATGCGCGCAACTCGTTCGTCGACGAGCTTGCCGACCGCGACCTGCGCTTGCAGCAGACGATCGTAACCCCGTCGTACCGCAAGACGCAGAACAACGTCCTGGACTACTATTCGCCCAATTTCGCGATCACGCGTACCGGATATCAGGTCATAAAGTGGAACATGGACAACGACTACTACGAGTCGAGCGCGCGCAGCTTCAACTCCATTCCCATAATGCGCTACGCCGAGGTGCTGCTGGCCTATGCAGAGGCCAAGGCCGAGCTGGGCGAGTTTACCGAAGACGACTGGATCCGGACCGTCGCCGTGCTGCGCAGCCGTGCCGGCATCGAGGACGTGTCGTACCCCTCGTCGGCCGATCCCTATCTTGTGTCGTACTTCGACGACTCGGTAACCGATCCGGTTCTGTTGGAGATACGCCGCGAGAGGGGTTGCGAGATGTTCATGGAGAATACGCGTTACGAGGACCTTATGCGCTGGCATCTGGGACATCTTATCGAGCGCGAGTGGCAGGGTATCTACGCGCCGCTGGGCGTGCCTCAGCAGTTGCGCGAGGGTGTTTATGTCTGCGTGGTGCAGAAGAAGGCGGGCACCGAGCGCGGCACGACCTATCTGGTGCTCAAAGATAACCCGACGCTGATGATAAACAAGCAGGACATGCTGGTATACAACCCCTACGGTGCCGCCGACGGCTCGACCACCGGACGCGTGTGGAGCGACAGGATGTATCTGCATCCGATACCCTACGATGCGATACAGGTCAACCGGGCGCTGCGCCAAAACCCCGGCTGGGAGGAGTGACAGCCGACCTGCGGCAGCAGAAACGAATAACCTAAATAAAACGCACAAAATTTCGGATTTATGAAAAGACTTGTTTTCCCGTTGCTTGCGGCCGCCGTCATGGTCGGCTGCAAGGACGACGAGCCGGGCATCGACCCGGTAAGCAGAACCGTGTTCAACGGTATGATATCCAGCTCGGACTATGCGCTGGTCGACATGGGTACGCGCGCCATGCCCGACGAGGGCATGATGAAATTCGAGGCCGGCGAGCAGATCGGACTCGGCGGCGATGTCATGGAGTGGTCGCGCTTTACGGCCGATGCCGCAGGCGTGAGGACCAAGCTGTCGGGTACGACGGCTCCCGTGTGGGGTGCCGCCGGCAAGGTCTCGTTCGTGGCCGTGGCGCCCTACGTCGACCGCAATGACGACGGCAGCTTCGCCGTGGCCGTTCCGGCCGAGCAGCATATAGTCGACGGCCGCAATACGGCTTCGGTCGTAATGGTGGCGAGCGCCGAGGTCGAGTACGACGGCGCAACCGACCCCGAGAGCGTCGACCTTACGTTCAAGCCCGTAACCCCCTGCCTCGAACTCGCCGTTCCGGGCAGCGGACTCAAACTCGCCGGCATGGTCGTCGAGCCCGTATCTCAGAACGATATGACGGGCGGCTTCGGCTTCGAGGCGAAGGTTTCGGCCACGGGCGAGATCGTATCGGCCGAGTCGGAGGGCAAGCGCCTGACGGTAGATTTCCGCACCGGTAACAACGACTATATGACCCTCAGCGGCCGCTCGACGATAAAGCTGCCCGTGGGCGAGTTCGAGATCGCTGCCGGCGAGGGTTTGAAGTTTACATTTACTATGGACGACGGAGCGGTGCGTATCCGTACCGTAGCCTTGGAGGAGGCACTGTCGTCGACCGATACCGACAACGGCGGCAAGATATACAAGCATATCCGACTGGCGTTCGATACGCTCGACCAGACGATCAATATCTTCAACGAGACCTTCGGCACGCCGGTCGACGGTGCGCTCATCGTCAAGAACACCAAGCAGCGCCAGCTGGTCAACTACTACAACGGCTTCATGCCCACGGGCAAGGGCTCGTCGTCGGTGGCATACTGGGCGGGTCTGCGCGTCGACATGCAGCACGGCACGCGCTTCGAAACGGAGAACGAGAACGACGGCTTCCTCTACTTCGGCAACGCCAACAACGGTGGCTTGGGTGCCAACGACGGCTCGCTGGCGTCATACTCGGCCATCTACGACTATAACGAGGCTCATCCCTCGGCGCATATCAACGACGATCTCACGTTCTATGTCTGCAACGTCAATGTAGGCGCTGCTACCGAGGCCGTCACGATGAGCTTCGACGTTGCCTACAATACCTACGCATCGCTTATCGAGAAGAACGGCGACGACCCGTCGCTGTTCGAGCGCTGGATCAAGGTGGAGTATACTCCCGATTTCGGCGATACGTGGGTCGATATCAGCGGCGACTGCCAGACCGACAATCAGGTGTTCCGCTACACCACGCAGCGCGTCGACCTCTCGACTTACGACGACGACTTCGTCTCGTTCCGCGTCACTCCGCGCTTCAAGCAGACCCTTCTGCTCGACAATCTGTCGTTCGACATTCTGGGCGATCCCGATGCCATAGAGGAGAACCATGCTCCGTCGGTTGTGGAGATATATCGCCAGACGCCTACGACGGCATATCTGATCTGCCGCCCTGCGGCGGGCAGCCGCATGACCGAGGCGCAGATGCGCGCCGTAGTGCCCCACATGTGCGTCGCCGGCGGCAATCTTTCTGCATGCACCGACTTCGAGATCTACCGCGCCGACGAGAAGCACCAGATCTTCGAGATCATCGTGCGCGGCATACCGCAGTATCTCAACGAGCGTTGGGTGGCGTTGGAGGCCGACGGACAGGTGGGCGGCAAGAAGTCGTTCTACGAGTCGGGCGCCAACGAGCTTCTCAACGTCAACTTCGACCACTTCATCGCCGGCACCGACTGCATAGGCTCGATAAAGCTGGGACACCGCATGCTCAACTGGTGCTCGGCTTTCTCGGTCGGCGGTTCGGCCTATTCCGACAAGGAGGGTACTATGGGCGGCTTCGCCGTCATGCACGATCCTCTGATGAACATCCGCGAGGTGGAGTACCGCGAGGAGCAGGGCGCCACGTTCAAGAGCGGCGACGAGGGCTGGTATACCAACAACACCTTCCGCATAGGCAACAACATGGAGGCGTCGTTCCGTCAGTCGCAGGGCTTCTACACGGGTAACGACATTACCAACGACGGCGCGCTGAGCGACGGCAAGTTCTTCCGCTTCGAGTGCGAGATGGACGGCTGGCACGGTCTGCTGATGTACGGCGTGAGAGGCTATATGCAGCTGGGCACCGGTTCGACGACATGGTACGGCGACGAGGCCGAGAACAAGCAGGTGTGGATACGTACGCCCGAGCTCGGGGAGCGTGCTGCGGGTCAGAGCGTCGAGCTGAAATTCGATGCTGCGCGCTACAATGCGGTTTCGTGCACCGAGCTTACGGTCATCGTCGAGGGCGGAGGCGCTTTCGCCGACGGCCAGACCGCGAAGAACGTATCGTGCGGCTCGACTTCGGACTGGACCACCAATACGCTCGACATAACGGGTTGCACCGCACAGACCAAGATCAAGATAGGTCCTGCGCAGGCGGCCGCTTATCCGGGCGGATACGGACGATTCTTCATCGACAACATACGTGTGGTATTGTAATAACTAATAACCGACGGGCACTCTCCGGCTGCAACAGTGCGGCCGGAGAGCCCTTTTCATTTTCTGCGATATGAATATTTTCGGAAAGATATTCTCCTTGTTTACGGTGCTGGCCATGATGCTCGGCATGGCTGCGGCATGCGGCTCGTCCGAGGCCGACCCGCCCGCACCGAAGCCCGAGGACGGGGTCGTGTCGATCTCGATCGACGGCGATGACCTTATACGCATGACCCCCGGGCGGAAGGTGCAGCTGAGCGTTACGGCCGATCTCGAATGCGGCGGCAGCCGTGCCATAGCCGCTGCCGATGTCGTCTGGCATACGTCGAGCGAGCGCGTGGCGCGTGTGGTCGATGGTATGGTCGAGGCCGTGGGTGCCGGCTCGGCCGAGATCATCGCGACATACGCCGCATGTCAGGCCACGTTAAGCGTCGTTGTGGGCGGACAAGAGCAGGGCGACAACCTTTCGGGACGCGTATGCGATACCGAGGGGCGGCCTGTTGAGGGTGTCGTCGTCTCGGACGGCGATCTGTGCGTTCTGACCGACGCCGACGGACGTTATTCGATGCAGTCCGATAAGCGCTGCGGACATCTGTTCATCTCGATCCCGTCGGGCTACGAGGTCGAGTGTTCGTCGTATATGATCCCGCATTTCTTTCGCCGGCTCTCGGCCTCGGTCGACAGACACGAGCAGCACGACTTCACGCTCTCTGCCGTCGACAACTCGCGGTTCATGCTCATCGCCTCGACCGACCACCATGTCGCCAATCGTCAGAGCAAGGATCTGGCGCAGTTCCGCTGGGAGAACGGTTTCTTCGCCGATGTCCGCGGTGTGGCGGTTGCGGCCGACTGTCCGGTATACTCGGTCTGCATGGGCGACATGAGCTGGGACGAATACTGGTATCCGCGCAACTACGACCTGACGGACTATCGCGAGGAGCTCTCTCGCAACGGCTATCCGGTGCCTATATTCCATGCTATGGGCAACCACGACAACGACCCATACCATGCCGACGACTGGCTCTCCTCTCAGCTGTTCCGCGAGACGATAGGCCCGACCTACTACTCGTTCAATATCGGAGCGGCGCACTTCGTCGTGCTCGACAACATCATATATCGCAATACCGGCGGCTCGCAGGGCTCGATCGGCAAATTGGACTATACAGAGGCCGTCGATCCCGCTCAGCTGGCATGGCTCGAACGCGATCTCGCGCTGGTGGACGACAAGTCGGCGCCGCTGGTCGTAGTCATGCACGCCAACCTGTTCCGCGGCTGCAAGAAGAACGGGGCGATAGACCATACGATCGGCATGACGGGCGCCTACGAGCTTATGAGCCGTCTGAGCGGGTTCGACGACGTATATGTCATATCGGGACACTCGCACATCAACCAGCGTATCCTGCATGCCAATTCCGGCATACACGAGATCAACGTCGCGGCCACCAGCGGCACGTGGTGGTGGACTGGTACGTATCATGACGCCGGCTATGATGTGAACGTATGCCGCGACGGCTCGCCGGGCGGCTACGAGGTCTTCGCATTCGACGGCCGTAACGTCGAGTGGCACTACAAGGGCATAGGCCGCGACCGCGACTATATGTTCCGCGCCTACGACATGAACGAAGTGCTGCGCAATCCGACTATTGCGGCCGCCTCGCCCGACTTCGGCATGACGCCGACGGCCGACGGCGTGGAGGACTGCTACGGGCAGAACGATATTCTGGTCAATATCTGGGACTGGGAGCCGGGCTGGACGATACGCGTTACCGAGCAGGGGCGCGAGTTGCAGGGCGTGCAGGTGCGCGGCCGCGACCCGATGCACAAGATCGCATATACGGGCAAGACGTCGGCCTTCTTTACATGCTACAACAACCACATGTGGAAATTCCGTGCTTCGAGCGCTACATCGACCGTGACCATAGAGGTTACCGACCTGTTCGGTCATAGCTCAACGCAGGTCATGGAGCGTCCCAAGAGCTTCTCGGTCGAGATGCGCTAAACAGAGTATATGTCATGAAAATCACTTGTATGATCTTATTGGCCGGCAGCCTTTCGTCGTGCGCCGGCGCGCCGGCCGAGCCGCAGCAGACGGCCGATGCTCCGGTGGCGATAGCGTTCGCTTCGGAGGAGGTATCGCTGCGTTCGGCCGCAGGCGCTGTGCCGTATACGCCTCTCTCGTCGCATCCCGTCGAGCTCGTCATTACGCTTGCCGACGGCCGGGAGGTCTCGGCCGTCGGCTACGACTTGAAATTCTCGTCCGCCGATGCTGCCGTGGCTGTCGTCGATAACGGCCGTATCGAGGCCGTCGGCCAGGGGGAGACCGTCGTCAGGGCTACGCTCGGCGATCTTTCGGCCTCGATCGGTGTCTCGGTTACCCCGGCGGGCGTCTCGACCACCGGAGTGGGGGAGTTCGATGCCGATAACATCTACTCCAAAGGGGTATATCTGGTGCGCAATACCGTCATGCAGGGCTTCGATATCGACAGCGACGGCAGCATCTGGTATATGCAGCTCGGCGGCTCGGACAAGCACGATCTCTACGTCATGCACGCCCGGCGCGGCGAGTCGCCCGCGGAGCGGATGATATTCCGCTATTCGGGTCACGGCACCAACATGGCCGTCGAACGGTCGGCCGACGGAAAACGCTATGTCTGGACGGGCACCTACGGCTCGCGCAACTCGTCGAACGACTATTGGAGCAACAGCGTCGTAACGCGCACCGAGTTCGTCGACGGGGCGACGGCTCTGCCCGAGCAGTGCGGCGACCTGTTCTATCTGGGCGGCATCTGCGAGCTGCATCCGGCCATAGATGCGGCGGGCGACGTGCTTGCGATAAACTATCCCGGTTCGTCGCAGCGCATGTTCGTCATGTATCGTCTGAGCGAGGCCATGGCGTTGCCGCGCAGCTATGTCACGCTGCCCTCGCGCAACTGGGGCGGGGGCACGAGTACCGATCCGGCGTCGACCAACTCTCCGAAGGCGTATGTACGCGACCTTACGAAACTCACGCCGCTGGGGCGCTTCGGCATACCCAAGAGCGGCGAGGACCATTCGACGGACATATCCTCATACGCATGGCAGGGCTTCGACGTCGACAGCGGCAAGATATACTACTTCGAGGGAGAGGGCACCGTGAAAGAGGGCTCGGCGGCATATTTTACCGTATTCGACTTCGAGGGCAACATCATCGAGCCGCGCACGGAGGTGGCGATAGCATCCGATCGCGAATCGCTTTCGGCCAGCGGCATTACCGAGTCGGGATATATGGAGGCCGAGGGCATCAAGGTGCACGGCGATGCGTTGTATCTGGGCTTCGCATCGCGTTCCGAAGCCGACGGCGACAAGCGCCGCGCCAACATCTTCCGCTATACGCGCGCCCGGTAGCGCGCCGTATAACTATGTTCATGATATGCTCCGCCGAGGCGGAGCATATTTTTTTGCGGCATTTCCTCTGCGAGATATTGAATGCTTGACTGTCAGGTGGCGGATACCAATTCTTTGAGAGTTATGTGCAGAGCGTTGCAAATTAGGCACATCGTCTTGATAGTCAGGTTGGTGCGTCCGGCTTCGATTCGGCTCATATTCGACCTTTCGATGTCGCAACGATACGCCAATTCCTGTACGGTAAGGCCTTGCTGTTTGCGTAACTCTTTGATCCTGCGTGCGATCAACAGAATCTGGATCTTGTAATCCATATCCATAGGGAAAAATTTTTAACTCAAAGAAAAGAACATATCTTCATCTTGTGCGTATCATGTGTGATACATATAAGGCTGTATAATGCGGACGACCCGAGTGTGTATTGCAATGAAAGCTGCGGTTTGCGCCGAGGCTGGCTGCAATCGCCGATCAAGTGCCGATTTGTATAGTGCCTTATCAGCTGCCCAGATGTTACACCTAAGACAACAGTCGCCCTCAGTTGGCTCGCACGCGTCGTTTCCGGCGGTTTTTGATCCTGACGGCAGCATGAGAATTGAGCCTTTCGGTCATTCGGCTCAACGGTGGATATGCGGCATGTTCATCTTTCGGATCATCCGTTTGCGAAGCCTTTGCTGCGACCTTTCCGAAGCGGTTTCAATAGCTTCGATAATATCGAAATCATTGCCGGTTTCGAAATGAAACATCTCTGTCTGCCGGTGTAAAACAGTTTGAAATACAATGTTATACGATCCGTTCGAAAGAGCTTGCGCGGCAGCTGCGATGCCCGGCGTGCGATGTTAGAATATTAACACTGCAATTACTATGAATTTTCGATAGAAATAAATACCTTTGCAACGGTTTTTGCAGACGCTCCGGAGTGTTGCGGAGCGTATCGGTTAGGAAAATTCAGTACATAAAACTTATACGAAATGGCAGAAAAGAAGTTTATTACATGTGACGGCAACTATGCTGCGGCTCATATAGCTTATATGTTCTCGGAGGTAGCGGCCATATATCCCATCACGCCTTCGTCGACAATGGCCGAGCTGGTCGACGAGTGGTCGGCGCAGGGGCGCAAGAATATTTTCGGCGATACGGTCAAGGTCGTCGAGATGCAGTCGGAGGCGGGTGCCGCGGGCGCCGTGCACGGCTCGTTGCAGAGCGGTGCTTTGACCTCGACCTTTACCGCGTCGCAGGGTCTGCTGCTGATGGTTCCCAACATGTACAAGATTTCGGGCGAGCTGCTGCCCGGCGTGTTCCACGTTTCGGCGCGTGCGCTGGCGGCACAGTCTCTGTCGATCTTCGGCGATCATCAGGATGTCATGGCCGTGCGTCAGACCGGCTTCGCCATGCTGGCCACCTCGTCGGTGCAGGAGGTCATGGACCTTGCCGGCGTGGCGCATATCGTCGCATTGCGTGCGCGCGTTCCGTTCGTACACTTCTTCGACGGATTCCGCACCTCGCACGAGATACAGAAGATCGAGCTTATCGACGAGGCGTCGCTCACGGCGATGTTCGACCGCGATGCCTTGAAGGCATTCCGCGAGCGTGCTCTCAACCCCGAGCACCCCGTTACGCGCGGTACGGCTCAGAACCCCGACATATATTTCCAGACGCGCGAGGCTTCCAACAAGTTCTACGACGCCGTGCCCGACATGGTGGCCGAGACTATGGCCGAGATTTCGCGCATCACGGGACGCACCTACAAGCCCTTTACCTATTACGGTGCCGAGGATGCCGAGCATATAATCATCGCTATGGGCTCGGTTACCGAGACTATCAAGGAGTGCGTCGACTACCTGACGGCTCAGGGTCGCAAGGTGGGTGTCATTACCGTACACCTCTACCGCCCCTTCTCGGCGAAGTATCTGCTCGAAGTGCTGCCCGCGTCGGTCAAGCGCATCTGCGTACTCGACCGCACCAAGGAGCCGGGTGCCAATGGCGAGCCGCTCCTGCTCGACGTCAAGGACGTATTCTACGAGTCGGACAATCGCCCGATGATTATCGGCGGACGCTACGGTCTCTCGTCTAAGGATACCACGCCGGCACAGATGCTGGCCGTGTACGACAATCTCGCCGCCGCCGAGCCCAAGAACCACTTCACGGTTGGTATCGTCGACGACGTTACGATGCACTCGATCCCCGTCGGCGCAGAGGTATCTATGGCCAAGAGCGGTACGTTCGAGGCTCTCTTCTTCGGTCTGGGCTCCGACGGAACGGTGGGTGCCAACAAGAACTCGATCAAGATAATCGGCGGTTCGACCGACAAGTACTGTCAGGCATACTTCTCTTACGACTCGAAGAAGTCGGGCGGTTACACCTCGTCGCACCTGCGCTTCGGCGACAACCCCATTACGTCGCCCTATCTTGTTACCACGCCCGATTTCGTGGCCTGCCACGTGCCGTCGTATGTCGACAAGTACGACGTGCTGAAAGGCCTCAAAAAGGGCGGTTCGTTCCTGCTCAACTCGGTCAACGACGCCGCTACGACGTGCGCTTCGCTGCCCGACCACATGAAGTCGTACATGGCGCGTAACGACATCAAGTTCTACATCATCAACGCCACCAAGATCGCGGCCGACCTCGGACTCGGTTCGCGCACCAATACTATCATGCAGTCGGCATTCTTCAAGATCGCCGACATCATCCCCTTCGACAAGGCCGTCGAGCAGATGAAGCATGCCATTTACAAGTCATACGGCAAGAAGGGCGAGGACATAGTCAATATGAACTACGCCGCCGTCGATGCCGGTGGCAACGCCGTCGAGCGTGTCGAAGTGCCCGCGCAGTGGGCGTCGATCGAGGTGCGCGAGGCTGCGCATGAGATCGACAGCCATGTTCCGGCATTCGTGCGCGAGGTATGCGAGCCTATCGATGCGTTGAAGGGCGACAGCCTGCCAGTGTCGGCATTCAACGGCCGTGAGGACGGTACGTGGGACAACGGCACGGCAGCCTACGAGAAGCGCGGCATCGCCGTCAACGTTCCCGAGTGGCAGATCGAAAACTGTATCCAGTGCAACCAGTGTGCGTATGTCTGCCCCCACGCCGCCATACGTCCGTTCCTCGCCACCGAGGAGCAGGCCGCAGCTACGGGCGTCGAGTGGAAGCAGGGACTGGGCGAGACCAAGGCCTACAAGTTCCGCATTCAGGTATCGCCGCTCGACTGTACGGGCTGCAACAACTGCGTCGACGTATGTCCCGCCAAGCAGAAGGCTCTGGTCATGAAGCCGCTCTCTACGCAGCAGGCGCAGATCGCCAACTGGAAGACCGTCACCGAGACCGTCGGTTATAACGAGGTCGTCGACAAGACCAAGAGCGTCAAGAACCTGCAATTCGCACAGCCGTTGTTCGAGTTCTCGGGCGCATGTGCAGGTTGCGGCGAGACCCCCTATATCAAGGCTATCACGCAGCTCTTCGGCGACAAGATGATGGTCGCCAACGCTACGGGCTGTACGTCGATCTACTCGGGTTCGGCTCCGTCGACCCCCTACTGCACCAACGCCGAGGGCAGAGGTCCGGCATGGGCCAACTCTCTGTTCGAGGACAATGCCGAGTTCGGTCTGGGTATGCACGTGGGTGTGGAGAAGCTGCGCGACCGCATCGAGGAGTATATGCAGAAGGCTATCGCCGAGTGCACCAAGTGTTCCGACGAGTTGAAGGGCACGATGAAGGAGTGGATCGCCGCACGCGGTTCGTCGTCGGCCTCGGCCGAGGTTACGCGCCGTCTTGTTCCGATGATGGAGGCCTGCGGCTGCGACTACTGCCGCAAGATCCTCGAAATGAAAGACTGGCTTGTCAAGAAGTCGCAGTGGATCATCGGCGGCGACGGCTGGGGATACGATATCGGCTTCGGCGGTGTGGATCACGTTCTGGCCTCGGGCGAGGATGTCAACATCCTTATCGTCGACACCGAGGTATACTCAAACACCGGTGGTCAGTCGTCTAAGGCTACTCCCGTGGGTGCCGTGGCCAAGTTCGCTTCGGCCGGCAAGCGCATCCGCAAGAAGGATATAGGCGCAATCGCCATGACCTACGGCTATGTATATGTCGCCCAGGTATCTATCGGTGCTTCGCAGACCCAGCTGTTCAACGTGCTCAAAGAGGCCGAGGCCTATCCCGGCCCGTCGCTCATCATCGCCTACGCACCTTGTATCAACCACGGTATCAAGGGCGGCATGACGCGCACCCAGACCGTAGGCAAGCAGGCCGTCGAGTGCGGCTACTGGCATCTCTGGCACTATAATCCCGCTCTCGAAGCCGAGGGTAAGAACCCCTTCATGCTCGACTCGAAGGAGCCCGACTGGACCAAGTTCCGCGACTTCCTCATGAAGGAGGTGCGTTACACCTCTCTGCAAAAGGCCTTCCCCGCCGAGGCAGAGGAGTTGTTCCAGGCTGCCGAGGATAATGCCAAGTGGCGGTATAATAGTTATGTCCAGCGCACGAAGTAATTTTTCGTTATAAGCGGCATTCTACTGCCGCGCACTCGTGGAGCCGAACGGGGACGTACGCCAAGTACTTCCCGTCCGGCTCCACTTCGTTTGCGTTGTATAATGCCACTTATAACAGAAAAATTAATTTTCCGTGAAAAGCGCCATTAGCGTTACCTCAATCATCGGGGCAAACGGGACGTACATTGAGCACTACCCGTCTGCCCCGATTTCATGTCGGCACCGTTACTGACGTCTTTTGACGAAAAATTCGGTGTTTTCCGTGAAATTACCGCATCTGCGTCCTCTGCTCGTCGCTCGGCAATGGGAAATACGTCAGTATGTCCCATCGCCTTACTCTGTCGCAGAGTTGCATATGCAGCAATTTGACGAAAAATTCGGTAGTGGGGTATTGGGCAGGTTTACTCTGTCATGGCATTCTACTTCCGTGCACTCGCTTCTCCCGAATGGGACGTACGATAAGTATTACCCATCCGGGCGAAGTTTCGTTTGCGTTCCGTATATTTGATTACGCCCGAATATAATCCCGTTCGGCAAATTGCAAATAGATTTGCATTTGTTTTCAATTATTAGTATATTTGTTATCGATAGCCGACCAGTATTTTAATTCCGATACATCGGTACTTGTTTAATAACCGCGGTTTTTATTTCGCCGAGGCTGTCCGCGTCTTTTCGGATGATGCCAGAGCACGAAAGACCGTATTATAACAACCTATTTTAACATGAAGTACTATGTGAATTATCTGAGGGCGGCGTTCGTATCGCTTTTGCTTTTTTCATGTACTAATGACCCGTGTCGTGAGGAGACGGGTACATTTTCCGAACTGGGTAAAACGGAGATGAATGCCGGCTCGACGGTCTCATTGGACTGCGCTTTGGCCGAACTGGATGCTGTCCTCGATGATATTTATCCGTCGACGCGCGGCCGCAAACGCTATTCTGTTGCCAATATCTCCGTATGCGGAGGTCATAACACCCGCTCCGAAGACGGATCGTTATTGCCGGATACTTTGGTATATGTCGTGAATTTCGACAATTCGGAGGGCTTTGCCGTTTTGGGAGGTCAGGATTATCTCGACCCCGTATATGCCGTTACCGAATCCGGCTCGCTGGATGCCGACAGGCTCGGAGATTACGTCGCATCGGGATACGATATTTTGCACGATATATATATTCATGGCGACGATGACGAATGTTATTGCGGCTACGTAGGCGATGACGACGAACACGATTGCCCTTTCGAAGAGGGAGAGGAGGATGATTTGCCGTTTGTCGATGATCCGGATTTACCGATGTCGCTTACCGGCAATTCTATCCTGTCGGATTTGCTGAACAGGCCGGGTACGGAGATGGTCGACATTCATCTGGGACAGGATTCGAGACCGGTTACGCCGACGCGACGTATCGTGCATGGCGAATGGGAACCTGATGTTAAGGTCGGTCCGCTGTTAGAAACGGAGTGGCATCAAAATTATCCGTTCGACAACCTGTGCCCCACAGGATGTCCCGCCGGCTGTGTCGTAATCGCCGTGGCCCAGATCATGGCATATCACGAGCTGCCTAAAAATCCGAGATTCAACGATGTGCCGTGCGATTGGCAGCAGATGAAAGATTCGAATAACCTTACGAGTAGGGAAATTGCCATACAATATGCCTCCATGTGCAAGGAGCTCGGCTCGAAAGCCAATTGCAATGTAGATTACGATCCGGGTGGCAGCAGTTCGAATGCGAGAAAGGCCAAGCGAACTTTGGGAAATTACGGTTTCAGAAACCTGAAAAAACGTACCGGCTTCAATGAAAAGAATCAGCGCCGCGCTCTCGGTATGCTCGATGCCGGCAAGCCGGTCTATCTCGGTGCAAGCGGCAAGAGGTATGCCGAGGACGGCAGTGTGTCTAACTCGGGGCATGCTTTCGTTCTGGACGGCTATGTAAAGCGATACTATGAAAAGACCGAGTCTTTGTTTTATGCCACCGGCGATATAGACGTTTACAAATCGCGTTCGAAACATCAGACGCTTGTCCATATTAACTGGGGTTGGGGCAGCGATGCGTATAATAATAAGAAAGGCCGCAACGGATATTTTGTGCTGAAAGACAGCTTTAATACTAACGAGGGATATAAAAAATGGGAAAAAGATTCTTTGCTTGCGAAGAAGCCGTATTATTACGATTATTTCAGATATTTCCGAATGATAACCTATGATATATAGTCCTATGAAAAAAGTATTGTTCGCGTTATTTGCAATGGTTGCAGCCGTTAGTTGCAATACGGGAAAAGGAAGCGCATACCCACCGGGTTATGAAGTCGTTCTGGTCAATATAGAGCACCGCGTTCACGGTTATTGGTTCTTCGACGGTATTGAAATGTGGGAGCCCGACAGCGGCAGTATAGAGAGCGGCATATATGTTCCGCATGTTCATATCGGCATGTCGAAGCCGGAGTATTTGGCAGCGTTCAACTCCGAGGGCGAGGAGTTCGATAGTTATATCGAGCGTTGCGACCGCTTCGGCGATTGGGGTTGCGACGATTATTCGTTTTACAGCGGGCTGCTTTCAAAAGGCGTAATAGGCAAGTTGACAGTTCTCGACTATCCGTATATAGTCTATTCGGGAGTAGAGTTCGTTAAGATAGATGTGAGCTGCGAATCGGATTTCGATGCGGATCATCCAGCCGGGGCCTCCCTGTCCGACATAATGGTGTTCATGTCGTACACTTTCCGGCCTAATATCGAGGGGCTACAAGGGTTGGACCGTGATATATGTTTCGATCCTGTTCCCGACTCGGAATGGGATCGGAGGTTGACGCCGGCAATATGTCGAAGTAAATATGGTGTCGATTGTCCGATTTACAAGCGTTTGGATAGATTGACCGAATACGACTTGTCGATGATAGGAATAAGGGAAGAAGATGGTTATATTGATGCTTCTGCGGAGCAGAGCTATTGC
Organism: Bacteroidales bacterium; assembly: GCA_910574205.1. Classification (GTDB taxonomy): domain Bacteria; phylum Bacteroidota; class Bacteroidia; order Bacteroidales; family Rikenellaceae; genus Alistipes. The sequence goes on along the minus strand of CAJSYJ010000003.1, from coordinate 136,477 downwards.
CTCGGAAGTATGTATTTCCTGCGTATACCGGAAAAGATGGGCGCCTATAAGTTCCGAATATCTTTCCTTACGGCCGACGGCCGCGAAATGGTAATGCACCCGACCTATCAGTGGAAAGATAAAAATGCCTGGCGATAAGATTGCGCTGCGGTACCCGGCGTGCCAGCATGGCCGTTTACTGCTCATATCTAATCGATAGGGTGGCTGCACGGCACCCATGCAGGCGATGTATGTTTTGACTGTTCTGCCGAACGCTGCTCTGCGACATGGGTCGTTGCACCTCCGGCGAGGCGGCAGCGTAGGACAGGAAAAAGGATGTCGACAAATTTCCCCACCCCTTCCGGAAAATCGCATTTTCCGGATAGCTGACGTAAGCAGTACGAATAAAAAAAACGCTGTCCGATAATCTCGGACAGCGCTTGCGACTCTATCGGTTAACCGAATGCCGGTAAATACTATCTATTCCAAAGCACTCCCATGCAGCCCCGAGGGCGCTATCGTCGTTACTCCTTCCAGAAGATCATCGTCGAGAGCGGTTCGCCCTTTTCGTCGAGCAGTACCTTGCCATCCTCGTCGACCTCGAAGAGCTGCATCACGTATACGTTTCTGCCGTCGATCATCATGTGCTGCTTGTCGATGATATAGCCCGCGAAGCGTCCTCCGCCGTCGAAGAAGTACATCTTGACGTTGGGCTTGTTGTAGGTTACCTCCAACGGCTGCTGCTTCAATATTTTGCCTTCGGGAGCATCCTTGGTGGTAAGAGTCGACATCGAAGGCTGTATGTTGAGGAAGTAGTAGAGCTTCTGCTCCCCGTCCTGACCGACCGAGTACCACTCGGTGTAGTTGAGCGAGTCGGGTATGGTCTCGGGAATATTGTCCTTGTGCGGATCGCACGATGCCGCGAAAAGCGTCGCCAGAAGAGCGGCGGCGATAGTAAAGATATTTTTCATGGTTCGGTCGCTTTATTATTTATCGTATCGTTAATATTGCCAGAAATATGCTGCCGGGTTGTGCTGCGTGTCGTAGAGCCACATGGTGTATACGTTGCGTCCGCCGATCGTCGCCTGATCCTTGTCGAGCACATAGCCGTTGAAGGCCGCTTTCAGGTCGCCCGTCTCCGCGTCCGGTTCCGACAGGTATATGGTTACGTTCGGCGAGTTGTACTCGTAGAGATATTGTGTCGACGAGAATAGGTCGCCGATCTCGTCGCGCAGGACCCACGTGCAGGTGCCGTCGTTGCCGAAGGTAAGTGTCGCGGCGTATTTGTTCTGCGTCTTGTCGTCCTCGCACTCGCCGTACCACTCCGAGCCGTCGAGCTTTTCGGGCGTCGTGTTGACCGGTCTGTCGTCCGAATCGCTGCACGCCGTGGTCAGAAGCGCCAGCGAGGCGGCAATAATATATAGTATGTTTTTCATAATATCGTTGTGTCGTTCGCCGTGCGCATCGTTTACGCGCTCCGGCTGTCACTGTCGGGCTCGTCTCCGGGCCTGGCTCCGTATATAACGCCCGACCGTACAAATATAGTATATATTTCGGCGTTTTGCAATAGTTGTTCCACTTGCAGCCTCCCGGCGGGGATAACATGCTGCAAGTGGATACAAAAAACGGTGTTAATATTTCGCTGTTATGCAAATAATTATTACATTTGCATTCCGTAGCGTGCCTTATGGGTGTCGCTTGCGGTAAACTATTTAATGTCAAATTTTTAACGAGCGATTGTATCGCAAACTATTTTCCGTTATGGAACAAATGAAAAACGTAGCCAACGAGAATTTCGATTGGAACGCATTCGAGAACGATCTGGGTGTATACAACCAGAGCCGTGAGGAGATTGCCGATGTTTATGACAAGACGCTTTCGAACGTCGCCGTGGGCGAGGTCGTAGAGGGTACCGTTACCGAGATCGGCAAGCGCGAGATCACGATCAATATCGGCTACAAGAGCGAGGGTATGATCCCCGCTACCGAGTTCCGCTACAATCCCGACCTGAAAGTCGGCGACAAGGTGGAGGTTTATGTCGAGTCGGTAGAGGACAAGGGCGGCCAGCTGGCTCTCTCGCACAAGAAGGCTCGCCAGTTGAAGAGCTGGGATCGTGTCAACGAGGCTCTCAACAACGACGAGATCATCAAGGGTTATGTTAAGTGCCGCACTAAGGGCGGTATGATCGTCGACGTATTCGGAATCGAGGCGTTCCTGCCCGGTTCGCAGATCGACGTGAAGCCCATTCGCGACTACGATGTATATGTCGACAAGACCATGGAGTTCAAGGTCGTTAAGATCAATCAGGAGTTCCGCAATGTCGTCGTATCGCACAAGGCTCTGATCGAGGCCGAGTTGGAGGCTCAGAAGCAGATCATCATGTCGAAGCTCGAAAAGGGTCAGATCCTCGAAGGTACGGTCAAGAATATCACATCTTACGGTGTGTTCATCGACTTGGGCGGTGTCGACGGTCTTATCCATATTACCGATCTGTCGTGGGGACGCGTCAGCCACCCCGAGGAGATCGTGCAGCTCGACCAGAAGTTGCAGGTCGTTATCCTCGACTTCGACGAGGCCAAGAAGCGTATCGCTCTGGGCTTGAAGCAGCTTACTCCTCATCCGTGGGAGGCGCTCGACGCCGACCTCAAAGTAGGCGACAAGGTCAAGGGTAAGGTTGTCGTTATGGCCGATTACGGTGCTTTCGTCGAGATCGCATCGGGTGTCGAGGGTCTTATCCACGTCTCGGAGATGTCGTGGAGCCAGCCTCTGCGTTCGGCACAGGAGTTCATGAAGGTCGGCGACGAGGTCGAGGCCGTCATCCTGACGCTCGACCGCGAGGAGCGCAAGATGTCGCTCGGTATCAAGCAGCTTACTCCCGATCCGTGGTCTAACATCGAGAAGAAGTACCCTGTCGGCACCAAGTGCACAGCCAAGGTACGCAACTTCTCTAACTTCGGCGTATTCGTCGAGATCGAGGACGGTATCGAGGGTCTGGTACATATCTCGGATCTGAGCTGGACGAAGAAGGTCAAGCACCCGAGCGAGTTCACGCAGATCGGTGCCGATCTCGATGTCGTAGTTTTGGAGATCAACAAGGACAACCGTCGTCTTAGCCTGGGTCACAAGCAGCTCGAAGAGAATCCTTGGAACGGCTTCGAAAGTCAGTTCGGCATCGACACTATCCACGAGGGTACCGTGAGCGAGCTTACCGACAAGGGCGCCATCATCTCGCTGGGCGAGAATATCGAGGGCTTCTGCCCCGCACGTCATCTCGTCAAGGAGGACGGCACGACGTTGAAGGCCGGCGAGAAGGCCGACTTCAAGGTGCTCGAATTTTCTAAGGCTACCAAGCGTATTACCTTGTCGCACAGCCGCATCTTCGAAGAGGCTAAGCGTGCCGAGGTCGCAGCCGAGAAGGCCGAGCGTCGTGCGGCAGCCGATGCTACCAAGTCATCTGTCAAGAAGATCAACGCTTCGGTCGAGAAGACCACACTTGGCGATATCGCCGGTCTGGCCGAGTTGAAGGCTCAGATGGAGAAGCAGTAGTCTTTCGTCGGGGCAACCCGTCAAGAGATATCGCAGTGGGTGTCCGAATGATTCGGACACCCTTTTTTGTGGCGGTTATATTATCCGTCAGTGCCGGCATCCGGATATTTCTTCCGGATACGTCATGCTCCTTTCTCCTTCCTCCTCTCTCCTCTCTCCGTCCACCGTCTCTCTGTCCACCGTCTCTCTGTCCACCGTCTCTCTGTCTCTCTGTCTCTCTGTCCCCTGTCTCTCTGTCTCTCTGTCTCTCTGTCCACCGTCTCTCTGTCTCTCTGTCTCTCTGTCCCCTGTCTCTCTGTCTCTCTGTCTCTCTGTCTCTCTGTCTCTCTGTCCACCGTCTCTCTGTCTCTCTGTCTCTCTGTCTCCCCGTCATCCTCCGTCCTCTGTCCTCCGTCCTCTGTCCTCCGTCTCTCCGTCCTCCTCTGTCTCCCTGTCCACCGTCTCCCTGTCTCTCCTTTATCCTCTGTCCTCCGTCCTCTGTCCTTCGCCCTCTATCCTCCGTCTCTCCGTCCTCCTCTGTCTCTCTGTCCATCGTCTCTCTGTCTCTCTGTCTCTCTGTCTCTCTGTCTCTCCTTTATCCTCTGTCCTCCGTCCTCTGTCCTCCGTCCTCTGTCCTTCGTCCTCTGTCCTCCGTCTCTCCGTCCTCCTCTGTCTCTCTGTCTCTCTGTCTCTCTGTCTCTCCGTCTCTCTGTCTCTCTGTCTCTCCGTCTCTCTGTCTCTCTGTCTCTCTGTCTCTCTGTCTCTCTGTCTCTCTGTCTCTCCTTCGTCCTCTGTCCTCCGTCCTCTGTCCTTCGTCCTCTGTCCTCCGTCTCTCTGTCCTCCGTCTCTCCGTCCTCCTCTGTCTCTCTGTCTCTCTGTCTCTCTGTCTCTCTGTCTCTCCGTCTCTCCGCCTCTCCGTCTCTCCGTCTCTCTGTCTCTCTGTCCTCTGTCTCTCTGTCTCTCTGTCCTCCGTCCTCCGTCCTCTGTCCTCCGTCTCTCTCCTCCGCTACCTACTCCCTTGTAATCGTCACATATGATGTCTGTTGTGTCGCGTGGATATGATGCTGATAAGGCACATCCATTTAGTCACTCGCCGCGCCCATCCTCTCTCCTCCTTTGTAAGCAGCAATTTTTTCATTGGCGAATAGCGTATTCAGCGCCCGATATGAAACGTTCTCGTTGAGCAGCTCGCAAAGGGTCCCCGAGTTGTACGGATACCTTTTTTTGTGTGTGGGATGATCTACCGGTGCCGGCATCCGGATATTTCTTCCGGGTACGTCTGCTCCCCTCCCCTTGTAAGCGGCATATACTATGGCAGTTTTGCCGCACAGATATGATGCCCATAAGATACCTCCCATTAATTCGCGGCCGAGTCTCCACCTCGGTTCTGGTTATGCCGAAACGTGTAAGGCACACGGCCGGAATATTTCGTTCATCTTTCGCAAATCGCATGTGAGCTGGAAATGCCAAGTCGGAGCATTGTTTAATAAAAGCCAATCTAAGCTGCTATGGATTTGGACTATTGCTTAGGCGTCGATATATACGCGGACATTCTGGGCCACTTATACCTATATATAATATATATTGCCTGCATCCTGCCCCTGAGGCAATGCCTCTATCCGGCCGCTCGCACACTCTCAGGATCACTGCTACATATACTCCGTGCCGCCATTTTGTATTAGCTATGCGCTCTTGACTTGTCTGCTCTCTTCACATAAATTCTCTGCCGTCTGTCTACCCGGTTCCAGCCGCACCGCCGTTGCCAGTCATGTCGCTATCTGCGTAGCTCGGCTTGTAATGTTCTATTTGCCCCTACTCACTCGGCCACCCAACATCCCCCCCCCTCCCTCCGACTCTGAAAAAACGATTCCGCTTCGGGTTGCATGCCATGTCCGCACTGCCCAAGTCTTCACAGCATGCACTCCGTACATGCGAGATCATGCGTCTTTAACGCTATTTCGGAATCGCACTCAGAGTAAAGGACAATCTTTGTATCCGGCTGCATTGTCTTTGCATGTCGATCGTACTATATGCGCTTTCTATTCATTCCAAGAGAGCTCTGCTATATGAAATCTCGATAATATTTGTTTCGCAGCCATAATTTTCGTACCTTTGACTTAGCCGAAGAAGCTTAGCCTCAGCATAATCCAGTGTTTTAGCCAAGGCCGGCGCAGAAGCATGATTGCCCGGACTTTGCCGAGGCGGGCCGAGATGCGTGAGCAAGTGCATGACGTGTCGAGAGAAAACGGCCACGCGTATGCGCTTTCAATGTTTCGTGTGCCTGCCAACTAACTAACCGTTAAACTAATGCGTATGAAGAATATAATTGCCAGTGCTGCCATAGCTGGAATCACTCTGCTCGCGAGCGTGTCGTGTTCGGGCGGCGGCCGCAATGCCTCTCTCGACAGTGCCGAACGAATGATGAACCAATATCCCGACAGCGCGTTGATCATATTGCGCAGTCTCGATGCCGCCGAATTGGATACCGATGCCGACCGGGCGAAGTATTCGCTTCTCTACTCGCAGGCGCTCGATAAAAACCACATCGATATCAAGAGCGATTCGCTTATATCCTATGCCGTAGAGTATTACGACAGAGTGGGCGACGATGCCAACAGTGCGAAAGCATATTATTATCTTGGCTGCGTATATGAAAATGCCGATGACTTTTATGCTGCGGCCAGGGCTTATGTCGAGGCGAAAAATTATGTACACGCTGTCGACGACGACTATTTGCGGGGTTTGATATACTTCCGTATGGGAGCGCTTTACGACTGGCAGTGCAATATCGACGAGGCGATCGCGACATACGAGCAGGCACTCGACTGTTTTACGAGAGCCGGAGCCGAACGAGGTATGTCTTGGGCATACATATCGCTTATCCGCAACTATTCGACAAAGAACGACCTGAATAATGTCATCGAGTATATTGGCCGTGGCCGTGCTCTCGCGGAGAGGCAGGGGGATACTACGATGTTGCTCGATATGACGCTGTGTCATGCGAACGTACTCAATGCCAAACTCGATACACCTTGGGCGGCCTTGGAGATGCTGTACTCCGATTACAGGAAATACGGAATAGCGGAACCGCCTGCCGATCATTGTTTTGCGCTGGGACATATGTATTTGAATATGAATAAAGTCGACAGTGCCCGTATGTTTATCGAGAGATATCCGTATAAGGATGTCGGACTCAACAGGCAACTCGGCTGGCACTATATTATGTCCAAAATAGCTTATGCCGATCGTAATATAGAGGAGTTCGCATATTATTTCGATACAGCTAATTCATTGAGGGATTCGTTGTTTCAAATTAATAGGATGCTTTATATGCAGAACCTTGATTGCGATTCCGGATTGCGGAGACTCGATAGAGCGAAAAACGATCTGCAAAGCAAGTACGACGTTGCGATAGCGGTCTATTCGGTTATCTTAGGTATCGTTCTGTCGCTTCTGGCTTTATCTGTCTACTTGTTGTATCGCAGAGGCCGACGGGTAAAGTCGCTCGGTAGGGTCGTTGCAGATATAGAAGAGCATAACGACAATCTCGGTCGAACCAACGAGCTGCTGCTGCACAAAAATTCACTCATGCGCACGGTTGTGGATGAACGTGCCGTAACGTTGAAGGAGATTCTGAAAATAGCAGGAGAGTATCGGGACAATCCCGAGAAGTTCGCAGCGGAGTTCAAACGCTATGTCAAGGGCGACGATCGTCATGGTGCGATAGCCGTCTGCCGGAATCTGCTCGAAACCGAGTGTGCCGGAATTTTGGATTATGTCAGCGGCCGTTACCCCGATCTGACGGACGACGATATCGACCTTTATTGTCTGATATGTGCCGGATGTTCGGTCGAAGTATTGTGTATGATATATGACAATACGACCAAATACATGTATAACAAACGTTCGGTCTTGCGAAAAAAGCTGATGCTGTCCGACGAAGATTGCTCTATTCAGAGCCATTTCGCCAGAATGGTCGAGGATTTTGCCCGAAATCGTATCACATCGTGCGGTGCCTGCTAAAAATAATCGCCGTAGAATGCCACGATTATTAGGATATTAGCTCGGTAGACCATGCATATGATATATCAAAATATATCATTGCGTTGAAATATAGTATTTTAAGTATTCCGAATATGATATTCATTTGTCGTCGATATATTTGCATTCGGAGGATTTGATTGCTACTTTTGTTTTCGGGAATGTATAATTCGTTAATTAATGTCGGAGTTTTTATGAAGCGACTTTTTACAATATTATTGCTATTATCGGCAGTATGTTTTGCCGGTCAGTATGTCTTGGCCGGAGATCCTCCCCCGACCGGAAGCGGTACCGGTAGCAGCGGAACAGGTTCGGGAAGCGGCAATGGCGGCAGCAACGGCGGCAGCAATGGCGGCGACAGTCTGGTCGATATTACGATAGGCGGAAATAAGACGCCGGGCGGCGGCGGATTCGGCGGCGGCCGTCCGCGCAGCATGGATGAGAGATGCGTCGAGGCGGTCTACGATATGTCGGCAGAGCAGATAGAGTTCATGTTCAATGTCTATATAGGCGTAGTGACGGTGGTCGTCACGAATGAAATGGGTTATACGGTCGCAGCGCAGACATACGACACCGAGTTTATCGACGTGGCATATCTGTCGATGCCGATGCAGTCGGGAAGCTATACCGTGACTATTTCCGGCGAGGAGTATTTCGGTGAGGGATATTTCATGTTGTAGTGTAACAATTTTTTTGAGTTAATAATAGATATAACAACCATCGTTGAATCGAGGACGGCATGACCGTCATTAACGTCCGCGCCGGCGTTAGGAATCTCGCTCAGAGAGTAGGTCGGCAGGACGTGGTTGAGGCGGCGAAATTCGACATATAGTAGTCGTATTCCTTACGATAACAAGTCTGTCCGAAAGTTGTCGATATATGATTTCGCCGTTGTCGGGATCGGGTTTCTGTCAATCCGATTCCGACTTTCTTTTGTCGTTTCCGCTTCGGCGGAGTCTCTGCGGGGTATTTCGGGAAGGGTCGTTGTGATCGCGTCGTTATCGTTGCTATGCCGTTCATTGTTTTTGTCTGCGTCGCTCGTGGAATTATATGTCAGTTCGCAATACTCGTCCGAAATTCTATCGCCCGGTTCTGCGTATGGTCTTTGCCGGAGCAATCTCTACTATGCGGCAGGCTTAATGAAAACCTCTCCGACCGGATACCTTTTCTGTGCTTTGTTATAGTCCGGGCAAGTCGGTTTGCGGGCAGCCTGTTGAAACCGTTGTTTGTCTGGAAAATTTTCCTTGTAACAGTATGCTACGTGAAAGTTAGGCTGTGGGTTCGACTTAGCCAAAACGTGTCCTGCCGGATACCTTTTCTGTGTATCGGCATATTGCGAACGCCCTCGTTACGGCGGTCGGTTCAGCGAAAACATTGCAATTCTTTCGATCTTTTCGGCGTCTGTCAATAGCTCGAATAGGTTTCATCTCAGCTGTCGGCTTAATGAAAATGCGTTTGGGCGGAGAAATGCTGCCTTACCGTTATAGGCTGTGTTTGTCCAGAGGGGCGGCATGATTTTCGGGTTGTTTTTGTCTTATGCGATTTGATATTGCGATAGATTTTGTCTATATGGTTTTGGGGCGATACGCGAATCGTTGCCTGTCCGGATACGTATGTTATCCGATTGTAACACTTGATGATACGCTGTTTTTGGTGTTTGTCGGTTCCGTGGTTGGGATACATGACTGGCATAGTTGTAAGTTATGCCTGTGGACGAGTTGATAAAATTCGCTTATAAAGATGCGGCGAGCAGCTGTCCGGTGTTCCGACATAAGCATTGGATTATTCCGATGTATCTATTGATAAGTTTTCATTATGTCCGGTACTACCAGCCGGTTTTGATATGCGGCTCAGCGCATAACGATCCTATTGCGGCCGTATAGTGGGAGGGTATCTTCTGAATCTCGACCGATAGCGCGTGCAGCAGTCTTGCAGCCGACGGGCGGAGCGGAACGATAGCCAGTGCTGCGCGGTCGTATACGAGAGATGTATATTTGAGTATCGTGAGGAGTGGGATATTCGGTTGGGAAATGTTTTCCTGCCGCATCCGTGGGCTGCTTAATTGGGTGTCGCGCGTAGCAGAGGGGGCTGATGTGCTGTGCATGTTTTTTTTGGTTGTAATAGATGAACCAAATCGATCGGCTTCGGTGCAGTGTGTGTTGGTAGCAGAGTAGGGCAGTACGGGCCGGAATGAAACATAGCAGAATAGAGACACGGGCTTGCGGCATTCAGTCGTTACGCGAGCAAGCCGTAACGGAATTGAACGGAGTCTGGATGAACAGAGCATTGCAGCACCTACTGGCGGCCGGCTGGGTAGGTCGGGTAGATTGGGGGCGGGCATGCCGGAATGAAGCATAGCAGAATAGAATGGCACGGCCATGGGCAGTCGGTCGGTAAGAGGGTGCAAGCCGGAACGGGGTTGAACGGGCAGCGCAGAACATGACAGTGCGGTACAGACTGGCGGCCGGCAGGGTAGGTCGGGTAGGTTTGGTATGGTCTGGTGTGGTCTGGCGGATCGGGCATGCCGAGATGAAATAGAGCAGAATAGAACGGCACGGCCATGGGCAGTCGGTCGGTAAGAGGGTGCAAGCCGGAACGGAACTGAACGGGCAGCACAGAACTGGACATTGCGGTACCGACTGGTGGCCGGCATGGTAGGTCGGATAGATTGGGGGGGGGCTGGCCGGCCGGAATGGAATTGAACGGAGTATGGCAGAACAGAGCATTGCAGTACCGACTGGCGGCCGGCAGTATATGTCGGGTGTGGCGGGTCGGCTGGGATGAAACAGAGCAGAACAGCACGGAGTGGCGGTCGGGCTCTGTATATGATTTATGTCGTAGGGCGGGCGGTGTGAGATATCCGGATATGTAGAAGCTAACGGTTGTAATTGAGTCGGTTATGTGGTCGTACGTAGTGCTGAAATGTCGGGTGGCAGTGGTTTGCGGAGCAATTTTGCGCAGGCAAACATCGTGCAACTAAGGGTATGATTTTCAATATTTTTAGGGTGGGGGAATTTTAATGTCGCAAGTTTGCAAAAAATAAAAAATATACATATTTTTGTGCCGGTCGGCCATGTGTGTGAAATAAGGAGGCAGACCGGTTTCTTTATATATGTATATTTGCGTATTGTGTTGAATATCAAGTCGTTGTATTCGATTTGAAGCCCCGGTATAGTGCAGATATATTATCAATGCGGTTAATTCGAGTTCTTTAATCGTTACGTGAGGTTATACCCAAATTCGGCGCTTGTATCAAGTATGATACCGCATTTGCGGTTGATCCGCATAAGTTTTTTGCTATTAATGTAATACCGCTTGACCGGTTCCATTATGGATCGAGCCTAAAATTTATAGTTTATGACAAATCCGTCTCTGTTTATTATCGTTCCGCTCGTGGTGGCGTTGCTGGCGGTGGGCTGGGTGCATCCGAGGTTGGTGCGCATAGCTGCCATGAAGATGATAGTCGATAATCCGGATGCGAGAAAATTGCAGAAAGAGCCGATCCCGATCCTCGGAGGCGTAGCGGTAATGTTCGGTGCCGTGCTGGGAATATCGTGTACGGCGGTATTTCCGGAGACCGTCTTCAATGACACGATAGTGCTTATCATCGCCGTGATGATGGTTATGCTCTATACCGGAACGATGGACGATATACTCGAACTGACGCCGCGTCTGCGCTTCCTAATCGAGATAATGTCGGTCTGCGCATTGATCTTCGTCGGCGGCTTCCGGCTCGACGACCTTCACGGTTTGTGGGGCGTGTCGGTGCTGCCCGACTGGGTGGCCGTGCCTCTGACCGTGTTCGCATGCGTCGGCATTATCAATGCCATGAACCTTATCGACGGCGTCGACGGCTTGTCGTCTGGCTTCTGCATAACGGCCTGCGCGATATTCTCGGCGGTATTTTTCAAGGCGGGCGACATGATGATGTTCATTCTGTCGATGGCTTTGATCGGCGCCCTGATACCGTTCTTCATGCACAACGTGTTCGGCGAACGCTCCAAGATGTTCATCGGCGACGGCGGCACGCTGGTCATGGGCGCGGTAATGAGCATATTCGTCGTGAGAGTGCTGGGCGTCGGCTCGCCCGTGGCGCAGTTCTGGGACCAGAGCCACGCGGGAATGTCGGCCGTGGCGTTCACGCTGGCAGTGCTGTGCGTGCCGGTGTTCGATACGCTGCGCGTAATGGTTACGCGAATGTTGCAGGGGCGGTCGCCGTTTCATCCCGATAAGACGCATCTGCATCACATGTTCATCGATCTGGGATTCTCGCATGTGGGTACTACATTTTCGATAATCCTGCTCAATCTGACCGTGGTGGCGGTATGGTGGGCGAGTGTGTCTATGGGGTGTTCGCTCGACGTACAGCTCTATGTCGTTATTCTGTTCGGATCGCTCTTTACGATATTCCTCTATCCGGCCGTCGCGGCTGCCAAACGCCGTAATGCGCCACTGTACAGAGCGCTGACGGCAGCAGGCCGCATGACACACTTCGAGCGCAAGGGATTTTTCCTGCTGCTGAGGAAAGCAATGGACAGAATGTAATGTAACTGGCTAAAAAATATAAAAATAGATTTTTGTATGAAAGCATGTTTTATGGGGTTGGGCTACATCGGTTTGCCTACCGCGATTATCGCAGCCAAGCATGGCGTGCAAATAACAGGAGTGGATATCAATGCCAAGGTGGTCGAGATGACCAATGCCGGCAAGCTGCATATCATCGAGCCGGGCATGGAGGAGATGCTGCGCGAGGTGGTTGCCGACGGCAGGCTGCATGCGTCGACCGTACCCGAAACAAGCGATGCCTACTTCATGGTGGTGCCTACTCCGTTCAAGGGCAATCATGAGCCCGACGTGTCGTATGTCGAGGCCGCCACGCGTGCCGTGCTGCCGCTGCTCAAAGAGGGCGACCTGTATGTCATCGAGTCGACATCGCCGATCGGAACGACCGAGGCTATGGCCAAGATCATATTCGCCGAGCGTCCCGAGTTGGAGGGAAAGATATATATAGCTTACTGTCCGGAGCGTGTGCTGCCCGGAAACGTGATTTACGAGTTGGTCCACAACGATCGCGTTATCGGCGGTCTGAACCCCGAGTCGACCGAAAAGGCGGTCGAGTTTTACTCGCAGTTCGTGCAGGGCAAGCTGCATAAGACCAACGCCCGCACGGCCGAGATGTGCAAGCTGACCGAGAACTCGTCGCGCGACGTACAGATAGCCTTCGCCAACGAGCTGTCGATCATCTGCGACAAGGCCGGCATAAACGTCTGGGAGCTTATCTCGCTGGCCAACAAGCACCCCAGAGTCAACATCCTGCAACCGGGCTGCGGCGTGGGCGGCCACTGCATCGCGGTCGACCCCTACTTCATCACGGCCGACTTCCCGATCGAGTCGCAGATTATCGCCAAGGCACGCGAGATCAACAACTACAAGGCCTTCTGGTGTGCCGAGCGCATCCAGAATGCGATGCTGAAATTCGAGCTGGAAAACCATCGCCGTCCGACGGTGGCGATGATGGGTCTGGCGTTCAAGCCCAATATCGACGACTTGCGCGAGTCGCCGGCAAAGTATATAACCACCAAGGTCATGCAGTCGGGCAGCAATGCCGACATACTCGTGGTCGAGCCTAATGTCGCCGAGCACAACGTGTTCAAGCTGACCGATTATCGCGAGGCATACGATAGGGCTGACATCGTGGTGTTCATGGTCGCGCACGACCCGTTCAAGACGCTGCCTCGCCGCGACGACAAGATAATACTCGATTTCTGCGGCATCTGCAAATAGATCGGGACGGTGCGAGGATGATATCGCAACTGACGACTATCTTCGCAGAGTGAGGTTTCGAGAGTAATCAGAAATAATGAATATTGCCATTGTCGGTAGCGGATACGTGGGGCTTGTCTCGGGAACATGTTTCTCGGAGATGGGCATCGACGTGACGTGCGTGGATACGGACGCCTCGAAGATCGGGCGGTTGCAGCGCGGTGAGATCCCGATTTACGAACCGGGCTTGGAGAGCATGGTCAGGCGCAACGTCGCGGCCGGACGCCTCCACTTCACAACGGAGCTGGCGAGCTGCATCGACCGTGTCGACGTGGTATTCTCGGCCGTGGGCACGCCCTCGTCCGAGGACGGTTCGGCCGATCTGAGACATGTATTCGCCGTTGCCGAGACCTTCGGCCGCAGCATCAACCGCTATACGCTTCTGGTAATGAAGTCGACCGTTCCGGTCGGGACGACGCACCGTGTCGGGAGCATCGTAAAGGCGGAGCTGGAAAAACGGGGTGCCGACATCGGGTTCGATGTGGTATCCAACCCCGAGTTTCTTAAAGAGGGCACGGCGATCAAGGATTTCATGTCGCCTGACAGGATCGTGATAGGCGTCGAGAGCGAGCGGGCCAAGGGTGTCATGACGCGCCTGTACAGACCTTTTCTGGTAAACGACTTCCGTTGCTACTTCATGGATATTCCGTCGGCCGAGATGACTAAATATGCCGCCAATGCCATGCTCGCCACGCGCATATCGTTCATGAACGATATAGCCAATCTGTGCGAGAGGGTGGGTGCCGATGTAAATATGGTGCGCAAGGGCATGGGGGCGGATACGAGGATCGGCCGAAAATTCCTATATCCCGGATGCGGATACGGAGGTTCGTGCTTTCCCAAGGATGTCAAGGCTCTGATAAAGATCGCCGAGGACAACGGATATCGGATGCGTGTCTTGCAGGCTGTGGACGAGGTCAACGAGTCTCAGAAATCGATACTGTTCGATAAGTTGAGCACATATTATGACAACGACTTGCAGGGGAGGACGATAGCCATGTGGGGCTTGTCGTTCAAGCCCGAGACCGACGATATGCGCGAGGCGCCGTCGCTGGTGCTCATCGAACGGCTCGCCGCCGCCGGATGCCGCATCAAGGTCTACGACCCGATCGCCATGGACGAGTGCCGCCGGCGCTTCGGGGATATGCTCGTATACTGCGGCGACATGTACGAGGCTGCGGTCGATGCCGATGCGCTGCTGCTCGTTACCGAGTGGAAAGAGCTGCGCATGCCTTCGTGGCCGGTTTTGGCCAGAGTGATGAAGCGCAAGGCGGTTTTCGACGGGCGCAACATATACGACCGGCATGAGGCGGAGAATGCCGGATTCGATTATTATAAAATAGGGTAGCAGCTCTGACGCACTGAGCGCGGGGCTGTCGCGTGCTTTTCAGCCCGGGATGCAGTCCGATAGCCGGGCTGTGCGTCCTGCCCGATGTCGGGCAGGATCATCAAGCCGTATCGTCGCGGCGGCTTTGTCGCTGCGTAGCGATATCCGGCTGCCGTAAACGCTGCCGGTTGCGGCGGTGCGAGGCGAGGCAGGTGTTAAACGATGTTTTATGTATAGTCCGAAACAAATATTCGGTTCGCGTCTGTTCGGCAATATTTACAATCTGTTTCTGTTATACGGATTCAGCCATATCATACCTATATTATTGATGCCGTTTCTGCTCAATACGATAGGTGCCGATAACTACGGTCGTGTAAATTTTGCATTGTCGGTGGCGTTCTATTTTCAGGTAGTCAACGAATTCGGATTCGACCTGTCGAATGTCCGCCATATAGTTGCCAATCGTGAGGACCGGCAGAAAATGTCGGAGATAGTGTCGGCTATATTATGCAGCAAGTTCCTTATTTTCGCGGTGCTTGCGGCCGTCTATGTTCCGTTGGTATTTATGGTGCCGATGCTCCGCGAATACTGGCTGCTGTATATTCTGGTATTCCTGCGTATCCCGGGCATATGTCTCTCGTTGGGCTGGCTGTTCCGTTCGATGGAGAACCTGAAATATGTGACCCGGATAACGGTGGTGGTAAAGTCGCTGTGCATACTGCCGATTTTCTTCGTGGTGAAATCGCAGGATGACTATATCTGGGTGGCGGTCTTTTTCCTGTTGCAGGAGCTCCTCGGAGGGTTGGCGTCGATGATCGTAGCAAGGCGTGTATACCGCATAAGGTTCGTATCGCTGCGGCTGTCGACGGTATGGTTCTATCTCAAAGAGAGCGCACCGTTTTTCGTGGCAACATTCGTTACGCGCGTCTACCAGATGTCCAATACATTCTTTCTGGGCGTGTTCTGCGGCGAATATGCCGTAGGTATATATACCGCTGCCGAGAAGTTGTATTTCGCCTATGTCGCATTCATGTCGCCGTTGATGTCTCAGGTGTTTTATCCCTATTTCCTCAGAGTAAAGAAATTCGAGGTCATCAACCGGATCGTCAGATTAGTGATAATAGGCAACCTCGCTGTGCTGGGTATCGGCTATTTCGTCGCACCGTACATATTGCCGCTATTCCTGAAAGTCGAGCTTGGGCAGATAATCGCATATTTCAACATGTTCCTTATCGTGTTGGCCGTGGTCATACCCTCCGAGATGGTGGGCTATCCCTATCTCGGTTCTATGGGCAGGGTAGACGAGGTGAACCGTTCGGCCGTCATTGCGGCCGCAGTGTATATGTGCGGAGTCGGCGTATTGATAGTCTTCGACGGCATAGGCGTGGCATGGCTTATAGGCATGCAGCTTCTTGCGAACCTGTCGTGCCTGTGTTGCAGGCTTTTCTATATAGGCCGGGCGCGGATAAGACCTGCCGTATGATGCGTCGGAATTGAACGATCGTTGGCTTAATAACTGGTTAAATAAACGGATGTAATGATAAATTCGAGAAATATCAACGGGTTGTTGAATTGTTGGGGTATACTCTTCCTGCTGGCGGCTTTCGGTGCTGCACTTATGGGATACAAGGAGTTCATCCCCGACTATATGCTGTTCATGCATTTCCTGATAGGAGTGCTGTACTTCATGGGGTTGAAGATCTCGCTGCACATACACAGCCGGAAGGGCCTTTATTCGCTGGTATTCATATACACGCTGTTCATCTCGGTTGTTCTGAGATATCTGTTCTGGACACATACGGGCGACCCGTTCGGCGATACGGAGGGTTGCGACTCCTACAAATACGAGGCGTTCGTATTGCAGTTCCGCGATATGGACTTTCCGGCGTTTGTCAGAAATTCGCTCAGGCTGTCGGTAGGCAATATAGACGATATGGGTTATACGAGCATCGTATATTTCATCTATCAACTATTCTCCGACATGGATGCCACGCGTAATCTCCTTCTTGTAATCAATGCGGTGGCGATTACCGTCTCGGCAATATATATATATAAATTGTGCATCGTACTCGGTATACGCAACCGAGTGGCCATGTTCGCCTCGGCGCTGTACGGCTTTTTCCCGTTTTTCTGCGCTTCGTCGGCAGTAGGATTAAAGGAAAATCTGTTCTGCGTGTTGATCGTATGCTCGATATATTATATGTACAGATATAAGTCGTCGAGAAGTTTCGGCTCGCTCTTACTGGCGCTGTTCTTTATCGCCGCGACCTATTTCTTCCGCTTCGCTATCTGTATAATGCTCTGCTTGACATTCGTCACATGTATGGTTTCGTCGTCGCGCAACAGAAGCCGCATACTTCTGTTGGCGGTCATAGCCGGTATGATATTTCTGGCATCGCTCGAATATATCATGTACCAGTTGGCCGGCATATCGATGTCCCACATCTACCTTGTGGCCGATTCCCGAATGGAGCGTAGCGGCGGTTCGGGTATAGTGGGCTGGATAGTCCACGGCAGTGCGGCGTTCTTCGGCCCGTTCCCGAACTTCAACCGTCTTGGGCAATACGGCTTTTATTACAGCTCCGGACTGCTGTTGAAATGTCTTTTCGGCATATTCGCTTTCGTCGGGTCACTGAGCGTATTGAAACGTTTCGAGTACAGGTATTACCCGATCGTCCTGTTTTTGTTTATGGGAATATTCATGTTGCTCGGCTCCGGTACGTCGCTGGATATACGCTATCATATCACCTCTTTCTCTGCATTCGTAATACTGGCCGCATATTGTTTGGATACGATCGACCTGAGAAAGTATGTTTTTTATATTTACGTCATCGTGAGTTGCGCGGTCGTCGTGATGTACAACCTGCGTTAGACCTAAGAGGTAGCCGACCGCGGCATGTCGTTATTTGATTAATTGGAAATTTATGGGCAACAGTCGTATAGTGTTGATCGGCGGCGTAGGGTCGGCCGAACAGTTCGGGGGAGAGCTGACCAAAAACAAAAATATCGTATCGCAGCTGCGCAAATTCGGCTATAAGGTATCGGTAATAGACACGCATAACGGCAGACATTCGTTCATCAAGCTGTCGAGGATCGCGATTGCATTCGTTTTCAACCTCGTATTCCGTCCACGAGCGGTATTCGTCTTCTCGTCGTCATACGGCAATATACTGCCAATGCTCAAACTCATGTTTCGTTTTCCGATAAAGCACAAGACTGTATATTGGGGTATCGGAGGCGTGTTCAGTGCCGAGATGCTGAGAGGCAGATTCGATCCGAAGTATCTCAGAGGGGCGCGAATGGTAATAGTCGAAGGCGGTAAAATGAAGCGGGAGTTGAACCGGTGCGGTATATCCAGAGTCGAGGTCATCCCCAACTTCAAGCGCTTGGGGCAGCTGCCGTCGGTGCCTAAGTTCGATGACGGGGCGGTGCATTTCGTATTCCTCTCGCGCATAATTCCCGATAAGGGAGTCGGATATATCCTCGATTGTGTCCGACGCCTCAACGAAATGGGCTATGCCGGCCGCTTTGCCGTCGATTTCTACGGTTCGGTCGCACCCGACTACGCCAAGGAGTTCGACACGGCACTGGAATCGCTGCCCAACGTACGTTACTGCAACACCTTGCAGCTGGCCGACTGGAATAACTATTCGGTGCTCGCCCGCTACCATGCCATGCTGTTCCCGACATATTGGCACGGAGAGGGTTTCCCGGGCGTAATAGTAGATGCTTATGTGGCGGGACTGCCGGTAATTGCCTCGGACTGGAATTTCAACGAAGAGTTCATTGAGGACGGAGTTACGGGTGTGGTCGTTCCGACGCACGATACCGATGCTTTGTTAATGGCCATGAAGCGTATGTCGGACGGAGGCTATGACCTCGATGCCATGTCGCGGAACTGCCGGCGGGAGGCGTCGGAATATGACGTGGACAAGATCCTGAACAGAGCGCAGATCGAACGGATTTTGGATTGACATTCATCTGTGCCGATTGATGTATTACCATTGCAGATAATATGATATGAATATAGCCGATTATATCAAAACCGGAATCAACGAATGGCCCAACTGGTTCAACCGGATATTGTGGCGATGCAATATCTTCGGACCTTTCGTCTATGGCGGCAGTTACAGAAAACTTCTCGAACGCATAGATGACGTGGATGCCGAAAAGCGATTGATAGATATGGCGAATTATGCGATTTCGCATGTGCCATATTACAGAAACCGTTACGGAAATCTTCATATCGGTACAATCGACGATTTCAAGAAGCATATTCGTTTCATCGACAAGGATGAGGTAATGTCCCATTGGGATGAGTTCGTGGCCGATGATACGGATTTGAATACGTGCGTTACCGGAACCACCGGCGGAAGCAGCGGCAAGCCGATGAAGATTCTAATGCCCCGGAGCAGATACGTGCATTCGCTGGCTTTCTGGCACAAGGAGATGAAATGGTACGGTTGGAACTACGACACCAGAGCTGTCATCCGCAATCACCGTCTGAAACCGGATCGCGATTATATGGTCAATCCGATCCTGAAAGAGTTCATATTCGATGCTTTTCGCATGAATGGCGAGTATGCTCTCAAAGTCTGGTCTGTGATGAAGAGATACGGGATAAGGTATATTCATGCCTATCCGTCGGCTGCGTACCAGTTTCTTAAATACTGCCGTCAACTCGATCTCGATACTTCGTTCATAAAGCTGTGCATACTGACATCCGAATCGGTAACGCCCGAACAGCGCTACTTCATCAAACAGGAGCTCAATATCGACATATACTCCTCGTACGGTCACAGCGAGAAGCTGATAATGGCCGGCAGCTGCCCCGCATCGGACAAGTACCATGTAGAACCCGCTTACGGTTATTGCGAACTGGTCGATAGGGAGGGCAATGTCATCGATAAGCCAGGTGTATTCGGAGAGTTGGCCGGGACGACTTTTTTCAACAAATGTTTTCCGCTGCTTCGATACCGAACGGGCGACTATACATCTTATGCCGATTCCGACTGCACGATACACGGCAATGATTATCGGTTGTTGAACGACATAGACGGACATTGGGACAAAACACTTATATATCGCAGCGACGGCGGGTACACCTCGTTGACTGCACTCAATCTGCATTCCGACATATTTGAACATATCGACGGCTTGCAGTATCTTCAAGAGCGCATCGGCGCATTGACGGTCTTGATTATTCCTAACGATAAGTATCGCGATGAAGATTCGGCCTTTCTCATAAGACATTATAAGGGCGCTTTGGGCGAGGATGCGGATATTGAGCTGCGGTTCGTCGATAAACTTATCATCCAGAGTAACGGTAAGTTTCAACAGTTAATCAGCAAAATCAAAGTCTGACAAATGTTGAATGCAATATTTTTCTATCGTATTTCGAGGTGGTGTTATTTGCATCGTATCCCGTTTATCCCGAAGTTGGTTACGCTGTTGATATTTTTGATCTATAACAGCAAGGTGCCGTACCAGGCGCGGATCGGCAAGGGTACCAAACTGGGTTACGGTGGCATAGGCGTAGTCATACACTCCGAAAGCGTAATAGGCCGTAACTGTTCGGTAGGACAGCAGGTTACCATAGGGGGGGGGAAATTCCCGCTACCCGGGTGTGCCGGTTATAGGCGATAACGTGCATATGCACAAGGGGGCGATAATATACGGCGGCATTACCGTGGGCGACAATGCCGAGATCGGTGCCAATGCCGTGGTCAACAAGCCGGTTCCCGACAATGCTGTCGTTGCGGGTGTTCCGGCAAAGATAATAAGGATAAAAGATGCTGAGTGAGAAAATATTACAGTCGTTCGAGGCGTTGCGGCGCTACTGCGAGGCCGAGGGATTCAAGGGCTGGGACCCGTACGACGGACTCAACTCCCGGATATTCCGCGCCATACCGCTGGCCAAGCGTTCGGCTTTGTGCCGGCTGGCGGTAATTCAGGGCTTCAAGCGTTTCCCGTTCAATCTGCGGCGTTTGGCGCTCGTGCCCAAGCAGTACAATGCCAAGGGCATAGGGCTGTTCTTGCAGGGCTACTGCAACATGTATCGTCTGGTGGGGAAGCGTCCCGAGCTCGCGTCCCGATTGGGCGGAAGCGAGAGCATCGCGGCAAGGGTGACGGAGCTGGCCGACCTGCTGCTCGCTCTGAGATGCGACGGGTACAGCGGCGCATGCTGGGGATACAATTTCGACTGGCAGGCACGCCGTCTTTTCCTGTTTCCGAAGAATACCCCCACGGTGGTGGCTACTACGTTCTGCGCCACGGCGCTGATCGAGGCATACGGGGTAACCCGCCGCCGTGAGTATCTCGATGCAGCCCTCTCGTCGGCCGAGTTCGTCATGCACGATCTGCATCGCAGTCCGAGCGGACGCGGATTCTTGTTTTCGTACAGCCCTCTGCCGGGTAACGACACGGTGTTCAATGCCTCGCTGCTGGGCAGCAAGCTGCTCGCATTGTGCTATAAGCATACCGGCAGGAGCGAGTACCTCGATGCCGCACGCAAGTCGGTCGAGGCCTGTTGCGACGCCCAGCGCAGCGACGGCTCGTGGCCTTACGGCATGCTGCCGGTGCAGTCGTGGATAGACAGTTTCCACACCGGTTACAACCTCGAAGCGCTGGCCTGCTATCGCGACAACACGGGCGACGAGTCGTTCGACGGGGAGTTGGAGCGGGGCCTGACGTTCTACCTCGGCCATTTCTTCGAGCAGGACGGCACCCCCAAGTACTACCACGACAAGACATATCCGATCGACATCCACTGCCCGGGGCAGCTGCCCGTGACGCTCGCCCGAATAGGGCGGCTGGGCGAACATGCCGACCTCGCGGAGCGGGTATTGTGCTGGGCGATCGATAATATGCAGTCGCGGAAAGGCTATTTCTATTATCAGCTCAAACCGGGAATCAGCTCCCGGATATCATATATGCGGTGGAGCAATGCCTTCATGTTCAACGCTCTGTCGTGTTACATGCTCGACGTCGGGTAATCCGGCGGCTGCGTGTATCGTATCGGGCGGCGCGATTACTTCCGGCCGCATCCTCCGATCGGGCGGGGCACACGACATTAAATGAAAAGTATAACGGTATAAACAAACAACATATCATGGAACGAACGTATCTTCGCGGAGTGGGAGTGTTCCCGTTTGCCTCCGAGCAGGAGTTGATCGATTACGTCGAGCGCCGGCCGGGCATTCTGGTGGCGGTCAATGCCGAAAAGATCATTCATGCAGACGACGAGCTGCGCGGATTGATAAACCGCAACATCGGTTACTGCGACGGTGCCGGCGCGGTCAAGGGCTTGCGGAAAAAGGGGCATGGCGACGTGAGCAAAATCGCCGGATGCGAATTGTGGTTGAAGATTATCGAACGCATGTACAGGGAGCGAACGTTCTATCTGGTCGGCGGCAGGCAGGAGGTCATCGACCAGACGGTCGAGAAGCTGCGCAGCCAGTTCGACGGAATACGCATCGTCGGCTATCGCAACGGATATATCGCCGACGACGAGCAGTGCGAGGCGCTGCTGGACGATATCGCACGAAAGAGCCCCGACGTCGTGTTCGTCGCTATGGGCTCGCCCCGGCAGGAGCATCTTATGGAGCGCATGCAGCAGCGTCATAAGGCGATATATCAGGGTCTGGGCGGCAGCTTCGACGTATACACCGGACACGTCGAGCGTGCTCCGAAGTGGTGGATAGACCACAATATGGAGTTTGCCTATCGCCTTATCAAGGAGCCTCGGCGCATAAAACGCCAGATTCATCTGGTCAAGTATGCTTATTGGTTGGCATTTAACAAGTTGTAAAAATATGAAAACGATCATGTCTGTCTTCGGAACGCGTCCGGAGGCTATCAAAATGGCTCCGCTGGTCAAGGAGCTGGCCAAACATACGGATCGCTTCCGCAGCGTCGTATGCGTTACCGGTCAGCATCGTCAGATGCTGGATCAGGTGCTGCGCATATTCGACATACAGCCCGATTACGATCTGGATATCATGCAGCAGGGGCAGGACCTCTACGACGTGACCTCGCGCGTGCTGCTGGGCATGCGCGATGTATTGCGCCGCGCCCGCCCCGACATCGTGCTCGTGCACGGCGATACGACCACCTCTACGGCCGCGGCGCTGGCGGCATTCTACGAGCAGATACCAGTGGGACATGTCGAGGCGGGACTGCGCACCCATGACATTTACAGTCCGTGGCCCGAGGAGATGAACCGTCAGATAACGGGGCGCATAGCGACCTACCACTTCTCTCCCACGCCGCTGAGCCGCGCCAACCTCACGGCCGAAGGCGTTGCCGACGAGAAGATCGTCGTTACTGGCAATACGGTCATCGACGCGCTGTACATGGTGGTCGACAAGATCAAGTCGGACGAGTCGCTCGATGCCTATCTGGGCAATGTCCTGCGGGAGGCGGGTTACGACCCTGCACGTCTCTCGGACGGCCGCCGCATGGTGTTGATAACCGGACACCGCCGCGAGAACTTCGGCGAGGGATTCATCAATATGTGCCGTGCGATCAAGCACCTTACCGAGCGCTATCCGGAGGTGGATTTCGTATATCCGATGCACCTTAATCCCAATGTCCGCAAGCCGATACACGAGGTCTTCGGCGAGAATCTGACGAATCTGGGCAACATGTTCTTCATCGAGCCGTTGGAGTATCTGTCGTTCGTATATCTCATGGAGAAGGCCGACGTGGTACTTACCGACAGCGGCGGCATACAGGAGGAGGCTCCCGGACTGGGCAAGCCGGTACTTGTGATGCGCGATACGACCGAGCGCCCCGAGGCGCTCTCGGCAGGCACTGTCAGGCTGGTGGGCACCGACTACGACCGTATCGTGGGCGAGGTGTCGCGTCTGCTGGACGACGAGTCGGCATACGAGGCTATGAGCCGTGCGGTGAACCCCTATGGCGACGGTAAGGCCTGCGGCCGCATAATAGAGGCTCTGGACAGAGTATAGCAATGAACGAAAGGGTAGCGCGCGCACTTGCGGGGGTCTGCCGGTCGTATGTCCGGGGCGAGGTGTTTTCGCCCGGGAGCTATGATCTCGCCGCGGAGGATTGGCGTTCTCTGTACGAGGTCTGCGGCAGGCATTGTTTGACGTCGGTCGGCTACTCGGTGCTATCGGAGAGCCTGCAATCGGATGCCGGCCTGCGCGAGGTCAAGCTCACGTGGGCTCTGGCATGCCGCAGTGTCGCAGCCCGTCATCACAGGCGCATGAAGCTGATTGCGCGTATAGGCCGCGCACTGAGGGCTTCGGGGATCGATGCGGTGGTATTCAAGGGGATCGTTCTCGGCGAGTGCTATCGCTCGGGCGATCATCGCGAATGCGGCGATCTGGATATATATACCGGCCGCGACATGGAGCGCGCGACGGAGGCGATCGTCGCAGCCGGCGGTATCTTCGAGGAGCGCACGATAAAGAATACGCACATTCGGTTCGAGGGTTTTCCGGTGGAGAACCATGCCTATACGACCGATGCCCGCGGCAGACGCTCCAACCGGGAGCTCGAACTCCGCCTGCGGGGCATGCTCGAAGACGTGGCCTCGCGCCGCGAGCTGCCCGAGGTAGAGATGTCTGCCCCTCCGGAGATGTTTACCGCGCTGCACATGATGCGCCATACGCTTCATCACTATATATGGGAGGGTATCACGGTGCGCAATCTTCTCGACTGGGCGTTGTTTCTGGATGCGAACGGGTCGCGTATCGACTGGCCGGAGTTCTATCGGGTGTGCGAGAAGCACCGTATGCGTCGCTTCGCCGATGCCATGAACCATATATCAGTGAATGTTTTCGGCGCCGGGATATGTTGCGACGTAATCGGCTTCGAGCCGGAGCTGGGCGAGAGGATACTTCGCGACGTCATGGCCTCTTGCGACGCTGCGTCGGCCGACAGATCGGGCGGCCGTCTGGCGACGTTGCGTAATCTGCTGCGCAACGGGTGGAAGGTGCGCGATATATGCGGCCGCAGTCCGCTCTCGGAGCTGTTCTATATGACCGTCGGAGCGCTGTTCCAGCGGCGCCTGCGTTTTTGATATACGATGATTCCGATCTTGGTCTGCCCGAATGGATATGCGTTCGGGCAGATTTTTTATCGTACTATGACGGCGTTGACGAGCCTGACTCCCGCCCGGCGGTTGAGCTCGGCTTGCAGATAGTCGCGGCGGTAGAAGAGCTCCTGTCTGACCACGCTCGACCGTATGCCGATGTATAGTATGTGGTTGTCGAGCCGGAACTCGCCTGTAAGGTCGGCCACGCGGTCGCCGACTATCTCGCGCCAGTAGTCGGGCAGCTTGGCCTCGGCGATCTTGGCCGCGACGTACGGGCGGCTGAAAAACTCGTCGAGGATCTCGCCTATAAGCATCGGCTTGGTGCGTCTCATTGCCTTATCTCCCCGTTGCCGACGTTATAGAGCCGGTATGCGGCCGCAGCACGGTCGAGCGTGCTTTGCAGCCGTACCTTGTTGCAGTCGGTAATGAATATCTGTCCGAACTTCTCGCCTGCGACGATCGACAGCAGCTGCGCCACGCGGTGCATGTCCAGCTTGTCGAACAGGTCGTCGAGCAGCAGTATCGGCCTCTCGCACTTACGGTCGGAGAGTATGGTGTACTGAGCCAGTTTCAGAGCGATGAGGAACGACTTCTGCTGCCCCTGCGAGCCGTATTTGCGCAGCGGATAGCCGCCAATGGAGAGCACCATGTCGTCGCGGTGTATGCCGCATGTGGTAAAGCGGTTTGCCAGATCGCGTTGCAGCGAGGCTTCGAGCAGCTCCGACAGAGGCCTCTCGGAGAGCTCGGAGCGGTATTCGATGCCTATCGTCTCGCGCTCTTCGCAGAGCAGGGCGTAGTAGTTCTCGACCAGCGGCTTCATCTGGTCGATGATCTCCCGCCGGCGGGTGTGTATGTGCTCGCCGCTCTGGCACAGCAGACGGTCGTATATCTCGATCATGGCCTGCTCGGGCTGCGTTTTCAGCAGCTTGTTGCGCTCGGCCAGCGCGGCATTGTATCGTATCAGGGCGGTCAGATAGGCCTTGTCGATCTGCGAAATGAACGAGTTGAGGTAGCGGCGGCGTTCGTCGGCCGAGTCGCTTATCAGCGCCGAGTCGGCGGGCGACACGACCACTATGGGAAATGCTCCGACATGGTCGGAGAGGCGTTCGTACTCCTTGCCGTTGCGTTTGAGCGTCTTGCCGCTGCGGCGCGAGTAGCTGCAACATACCTGCTCCTGGCGGCCGTCGTCGGCGACGAAACAGCCGTCGAGCACGAAAAACTCGTCGCCGTGCCGCACGCTCTGCGAATCGGTCATCGTGAGCATCGACTTGGCCATCGACAGACAGTGCACCGCATCCAGAAGGTTGGTCTTGCCGGCGCCGTTGTCGCCGACGAAACAGTTTATGCCGTCCGAGAGTGCGAGCCGGTCGTCGGATATGTTCTTGAAGCCTATGAGCGATATGTCGCGCAGTACCATAAGTCGTGTTTTACAAGGTCAAAGATACGCTTTTTTTCAGAGATAACAGCCCCCGCGCCGCGATTAGGCGCATTTTTTCGAGGCAAAAACTCTGCTTTTAAGATAATTTGTTATACTTTTGTAATTTGAATGCGAAGACATAAACGCATTCGAAGAGCCGCAGGCGGAGCCGAATGCGTTCGGACGAGTCCGCGGCGGACGATTTCGGAAGAATTAAACTAAAAATTATAACGTATTTATGACAAACAAGGCAGAGAACCCGCAGCTGGATGCGGCAGTCATCGAGGCAAGGGGTAAGGTTGAGACGTTTTTCGAGAAGCACGGAAAGAGCATACTGTGGGGATTGTTCATCGTCGCGTGTGCGTGCGTCATATATTTCATTTGGAGCAGCCGTTCGGAGCGCAACTCTCGCATAGCCGAGCAGAATGCCTCGGTGGCGCTGGTGGCAGCCTACGATGCGATAGGCATGGGCGACTACGAGACGGCAGCGGCCGAGGCCGTGAAGGTGGCTTCGGAGTACGAGGGTACGGATGCAGCCAATCTGGCTTCATATATCGCCGGTGCGAGCTACGTTAAGCTCGGTCAGTGGGACGATGCGCGCAGCTATCTCAATGGTTACGAGCCGGCCGAGGGTGCTGCGGGCGAGTTGCTCAATGCGATGCGTCTGGGTCTGTTGGGCGATATCGCCGTCGAGCAGGACGACTTGCAGGGTGCGCTCGACTACTTCGCTAAGGCCGCGGCCGCAAGCAGCGATCCGGTGAGCGAGCCGATGTTCCTGCGCAAGCAGGCCGAGGTATATGCCGCTATGGGAGACGATGCCAAGGCTGCCGAGTGCTATGCCGCCATTGCCCGGAAGTATCCCGCACAGGCTTCGTCGGTAGAGAAGTATCGTAAATAGGACGCAGCGGAGTTACGTAAGAGATGGGCGATACGTCACATTTGAATACGGGCACATCCGATTCGGCTGTCGATATGAAGATCGGAATACTCATCGTCGATGAGTGTTCCGATTTCGTTGAACGACATATCGTCGTTCTGCTGGATATGCTGCGGAGCATGGGGTGTACCGACGGCGACATAGTCGTCAAGCAGATACCGTCGATAAGCGATACGGTCATGGGCGTGCAGTTCTTCGCCGAGTATACCGATGTCGACGGCGTAGTGATCGTCATGCCGCAGGAGAAGTTGTTCGCCTTTCAGGCGCTGCTGGGCGGCATCGTTCATTTGCAGATGCAGTGGAACATGCCGGTAGCCATAGGAGGAGCCGACAAGGCGGTGGATATAGTGCGCATGATAATATTGCAGACCGACATGGAGGCTTCGGCACCCGACAATCAGGCGGAGCGTCATGTGGTAAACTGATGATAACGGACTAATCCAAAAGGGTATCTTTCTTTTCGAGAGGTACCCTTTTTCCGTATCGTATGCGTCCGTAATTTTGCGGCGGAACAGATGTGCCCTTTAAGCTATTCGCCGAGCAGCAGCCACGACATCGAATATTGCGGATAGCGTTCGTGAATAATGCTTGCCATGCGTCTCGAAATACGGTAATTGCCTTTCTTGATCTGGTACAGGTTCTCGGCATGTTTCAAATCGAGCTCCTTGGCCAGACCGGCCGCCGTCGTATTTAGGTCTTTGAGTATGACTTCGATACGCATCCAGTCGCTGTTAATGGCTGAATCGTTTGCTTTTTTCTTCGTCTCCGACATAATAATGGCGTGGTACTATTCATTAATCTGACTAAGCAGGTCGTAGGAAAACCGTTTTACCGCAGAAAAATAGACAGTCCACGCCACACAAATGTATGACAAAACCGTACTTAACCTCCGGAATGCAAGTTTCCTACGTTTGCTTAGTAAGAATTAAGTAAACTTTTGTTATTATTTTAGTGCTTATTAAAGCCATACAAAGTTACATATATTTTTTTAATGTCAAAGCGATTCGCCGATTATTCAAGCGTTTAAGGCGTAATTGCTTGATTGCGAGCGTTTTTCTCCTGTCCGAAGAAGGATTTGCGGGGCAGTTCGCGTGCGTCGATAACGTGTCGGGGGGCGTAATGGTCGGGCATGAGCGGCGCGGAACGGCTGCGCCGGAACGGGGCGGTGCCGGTTCTCGGATATGCCGGGACGCTGAAAGGGTGCCCGATATCAACGAAAAAAGATAGCCGGCTTCAACCGACTATCTTTTCGATGATCTCAACCGCCTTGCGGTATATTCGTTGGATGATACTACTTACTTCGTAAATGGTATCGATCTGTCGGCTTAACGTCGCGACGAAATCTCTGAGTGCGACGAAGTATACGACGGCCGCTATGACGGAGAAGAATCCTCCGACGATTACCGAGGCCAGACCTATGCTGCCGACCAGCTCGCTGAGCCATGCCACGAGCGCCGTCGTGAGCAGTACCATGGCAATGAACCCGGAGAGCAGAAACAACAGCAGGGCAGCACCTATCGGACGGTCAGAGTTGCTCATGATACCGCTTGTTACTTAATGATATCGTCGACGGTGTTCTCGATAGCGTCGCCGCAATCGCAGCTCTTGAAGTTCTTGCGAACCTTCGACATGCCGTCGTCGACGGCCTCGCGGATCTTACCGCGCAGCTCCTTGCCCGTCTGGGGCGTGAACAACATCGCTATGGCTGCTCCGGCAAGTGCGCCGCCGAGAGCCGAAAGAATACAACTGCTTGTGTTTTTCATAATAGTGCGTTTTTTAGAAATGACACTGGGCAAGGTGCAAACTCCACGCCAAAAAACGGAGGACGATATGTCAAAAATATTATCTTTGCCGATGATGACGACGCATCTGTTGCATAGCGTGGCCTTTACCGGTCACAGATACTACGCCTTCGAGCAGCAGGCACGTCTGGGTGCGCTCTTGCAGGAGCTGTATACGGAGGGCTTCCGGCACTTCATCAGCGGCATGGCCGTCGGGTTCGACCTCGCTGCGGCCGAGGCTGTGATCGAGCTTCGCAGCCGCTGCGGCGATGTGACATTGGAGTGCGCCGTGCCCTATGAAGGTTTCGAGCGCGGCTTCTTACCGGAGGATGCCGAGCGCTTCGGTCGCATCGTCGCCGAGGCGGATACGGTAACATGCCTTGCCGGGCGATACTCCGAGGGCGTGTTCCGCCGCCGCAACGACTATCTTGTCGACTCGTGTTCGCTGGTGGTGGCGTGGTGGGACGGCTCGCGCAGCGGCACCGGTTACACTGTCGCCCGTGCCCGCCGACAGTCGCGCCCGGTCATCAATCTCTATCCGTCGTTGCAGTTCGATCTGGGGTTGTGAATTCTTATAATCATTGTAATTTGAACGATTATGGTTTGGTTAGTTGTATAAAATATGCTATATTTGTATTACTAATTAACCAATAACCAATCATGAAAAACAATTTTTATTATGCACTATTTGTTGCATTATTTGCAATGATTGCAGTCTATTCTTGTTCTCGACATATCGAAAATGCCGAACCGCCACAGATTGTTGCAATTTCGCTATCGGATGACTGCAATCTGGAAACAGGTTCTTTGAATAATATAGCTTTTGAAGAATTGAATAGTAGATTAGTCGAATTGAATGATAGATATCCGTCGCAGATAATGTCGCGAGGCCGTTTCTGGAACTGGTTCAAACGCATCGTTTTCGGAGATTTCCTCGGAGCATGCTTAGGGGCGGGCGTAACATGGTCGCCTGTCGGAGCTGTATTCTTTGGAATCATGGGTTCTATTAATGGTGCATTATACGAATCCCATCTAAGTGGAGGTTTGGCATATGTGCCAGAAAATGTAAATATTTCGGAATCATGGAATCCTATGATTATAAGACCTATCGATGTAGGATTTGTACATAATCGTGTGATATATGAAGTGTATCAGGATTTGGGCAATCGCATATTGACAAGTTCGGATGAAATTATAAGGTCGAAAGTAATTGAAAAGATGAAAAAATATGTTCCCGCAATCCAGTTCAATACGTCAATATTAAATAATACAGTTATTCCCAATTTACTGGATAATGCAATAAAGTCGTATGAGAATACGCCGAGTGAGGATATTTTCGGTATGGTTGCTGTACAATATCCGAGTCGTAATAATGAAGTCGAGACATTGACCTTATTCTGTACTAAGTATAGTTCTATTCCGGATTTTACGACAAGGACCCGTTATGTAGAGGATTTTACTGCAACTGTAACGTCATCTGGCATCGGGGAAGATTCTAAAAATTATATTTTATCGAGCATAAGTGTTGCTTCATATAGCGATATGTTGTGGAAAGAGGTAGTAGTCGAGCAATAATTAATATATGTATCATATGAAAAAAATTATCCTATCGTTATCGCTGCTGCTGGCGCTGTCGGCAGCGGAGATGAAGACGGCGGCGGCAGAGCCTCGCGGCCGAGGTTTCGAGTTTGCCGTGGAGACGCGTTACAACATGCCTTTCGGCCATACGAAGGAGTTTTCGGCGATCGATGTCGAGGCGGCGTTCGGCTATTCGTTCGACGATCGCTGGTCGCTGCTGCTGCCTATTACGGCCAGCACGGGGCTGTTCGATGCAGCCGGCGTGCGCAGCTACGAGATTGCAGGACTCGTGGGTTTGGGCTGCGAATACAACGTGATGAACCGCCGCAACTTCTCGCTGTCGCTGTCGCCGCGCGTGCAGACGACCCTCGGCGGCGACTGGCAGTACATGTGCTACGATCTCGGCGTAAGAATGCGTTACTTCACGGGTCCCAGCGTCGGGCTGGGATTCCGTTATATGGATACGTATAAAACTGCGATCGAAAGCCGCTTCTGTCTCTACATATCGTTCGGTTTTGCGCTTTTCGATCGATAGAGTAATACTATCTGCGATAGCGGGGTGTCATCGGCGCCCCGCTTTTTCGTTGCAGTGCAACGGTTGCAAGGCGGCTGAGTCTCTCGCGTGTAGGAGGGTCTCGATGCTTTCGTAGCATAGCCTCTGGGAGGGTATAGCTGTCGCCCGATCCGGTAAACTGTAAGATAAGACCGCCACTGTCAAACGGACAATGGCGGTCTTTTCCGGGGTGTAATCCCCGTATTGTTCAACGCTTACTCTGCGTCGTAAACCAACTCTGCCTCTACCTGGGCAGCGGGAGCCTCGGCTACGACCTCGGTCTTGGCTGCGTCGGCTGCAACTGCGGCCTCGGCACCGGCCTGAGGAGCGACTGCGCCCGAGATGAGGAACGTAGCGGCTACGGCCAGAATGGCGTACAACTCGGGGAATGCGGCGAGGATAAGGGTCTTACCCATAACGTCGTGACCGTTACCGATGGCTGCGATACCGTTGGCGCAGACCTTGGACTGGAAGTACGACGACAACAGGCAGACCAGACCCATCAACAGACCGGCACCGAAGATACCGGCACCTGCCAGAAGCGAGATGTTGTCGGTAATAAGACCGCTGACCATGAAATAGCCCACGAAACCGTAAAGACCCTGCGAACCGGGCAGTGCCGAGAGGATCATGTAGCTACCGAATGCTCCGCCGTTTTTCTTCATTGCGCCTACCGACGCCATACCGCAGGTTGCGGTACCGATTGCAGATGCTACGCCCGAAAGACCTACCATCAAGGCTACACCTACGTAAGCCAAAATAATTGCTGTGCTCATAATTGTTTGATTAGTTTTTAATTGTTATTGTTTATTATACTATTTCTTCAATTTTTGCAGCGGCTCGAACGAGCGTTGGCTCATCTCGAAACCTGCGTTCTTGTAAAATTCTACGAATGTCAGACGCATCGGATGCACGAACGACGATATGGCCGACATGAACAGGTTGATGCCGTGACCTACCAGAAGTATCATCGACGCTCCGACGATCTTCATCGCAACGACCCACCAGTCCATGCCTTCGATGCCGTCCGAGAGTCCCGTAAGACCCAGACCCAGCGAGTTGAACACCTGCGCCAGCACACCGCCCGACAGACCTATGGCGAACAGACGGATGTAGCTCAACACGTCGCTCAACAAACCTGTTATGTTGTTGTACGTGTCCCACAGGCCTGCGCCGAGGTTGATAAGCGGATTGCGGCGGACGTTGTTCAGCAGCAGCATGAGCACCAGTCCCACGCCTACGACGGCCAGGAATGCCGGCGACGAGGTGGTAAACCACGGAATTACCCAATTCTCGTTCAGCATCGGCAGACCCGCCGCGAGGCAGCCTGCGAGCAGCACGAGGAACCAGCCCAGCGTGCCGAACGACGAGGTAAAGCCGAACAGCTTCGTTTTCAGATATATGTTGAGTATCATACCCAGCATGATCTGCACCACGCCGATAGCCAGCGCTATCGAGAAGAAGTCGTTCTGGAAGTCGAGGAATCTCACTCCGGGCAGCACTGCCGATATGGGCATGCCGAAGAACGAGTTGGCATAGAAACCGAATGCGACGGTCGCCGTCGAGCATACGATCGACAGCCATGCCGCCTGACGCATCTTCTCGCCTCCCTTGAAGAGCAGACCCAGACCCAGCGCCAGCAGCACCAGTCCGTAGCCGGCATCGGCCAGACAGATTGCGAAGAAGAGCATGTAGAAGGGTCCGAAGAAGGGCGTGAGGTCCATCGTGCCGTACTTGGGCAGGGCGTACATCGCGCCGATCATCTCGAACAGACGCATGAAGCGGTTGTTCTTCAACTTCACGGGTGCGTCGTCGTCCATCGTAGCGTCGCGTTTGAGGTAGACGACGTTGGGGTACTCCTCCAACATGCGGTCTACGCGCTCCGAGGTATCGGCCTCGGCCCAGCCCTCCATTATCATCAACTCGCCGTCGGCTTCGCGGACGGCCGTAGCGCCGACCTTCAAGCCCTGCAAACGCTCCTTCAACTCGGCGGTCTGGTCGTCGATCATACCGATCGAGGCGGCTGCACGCGAGAATATCGCGTCGAGCTGCCGCAGACGCTCTTCGAGACGCTTGCGCTCCCCGTCGAGAGCCGAGAAGTCCATTGCAGGGAGCTTGACCTCCTGCGCATCAATGGCGATGTCGGCATCGGGTGCGGCCATCACGACGAAGTATACGGTCGAGGCCGTGCGGTTGATCTCGGCTACGGTGTAGTCGGCCGACCATGCGTCGAGCGACTTGTCGAAGGTCGATGTCTGTGCCGTGAAGTATCGCAGCACGATGCCGCGTGCGGCAAGCGCCGCCGCCTCATCGGCCGAGAAACGTCCCCACGGCTCGATCTCGTCGCGCTGCTTCTCTATGCGTGCGATCTCCTGCACCAGCGACGTGCGCTCGGCCTGCGCCTGCATGTAGGCCTTGAAAGCCTCCGTAGCATCGGCGTAGGGCTTGGCTGCGGCGTCGAAGGCGTCGCTCTTGACGAACCCGCGCAGATAGTCGACAGCCTTGTTGTGGGCGTCGATATCGAGCAACAGGCCTCTGTCCTCGTCCGACGGCTCCCAGCCCGTGGTCGTGATATCCACCAGACCCAGACTGCGCAACTGCTCGATGAAGTCGTCGGCTTGCGCTCCGTAGAGCACGAAGTCGTAACGTGTCATTTTCGAAATCATAACTCCTGCCCCTCCGTGGCCTGCTGTTGCTGTTGACGTGTTTTGACGATCTTCTGTGCAGACTTGGAGAGGTTCTCCTCATCCTCCATGAATCGCTTGATCTTACGTATGGCGTCCTCGTAACCGGGTATCTGCACCTTTTCGTAGAGGTTCACCTTCTGAGTGGTTTTGCGGCGGGCGAAGTCCAGCAACTCGGTCTTACGCGCATACACCTCGTACTCGATGCCCAGACGCGAGAGGCGTTTGAGTATTCTCACACCGTCGGCATACCATACCGGCGACGAGAACAGGTCGTAGGGTTTTTCGTCGTAGACTATGTTTTTGAGGACAGGCGTCCGCACGCCCGCAATCTTCTGAGTCGTCAGTTCGACGTCCTCGATGCGGATAAGGGTACAATCAAACTCTCCCCACAGCCCCAGCATGTAGTCGTACTCGGCCTTGGCCGCGTCCAACTCACGTTTGAGCGACTGCGCGGAGTCCTTCGCCCGCTTTACTTCGGTGCGCAGCGCACTCTCCTTGCTCTTTATGGTGGGGAGAGCCTTCTGTCGCATTTTGAGCTGTTTGCCCAGCTCGCCGAGCGAAGTCTTGTTATATTGAAATTTGATTGCCATTGCGTGTGGTTATGCTTTCCAGTATTTGTCGATCAGAGCCTGCTTTATGGCCACCTCCTCCTTAGAGAAGTACTTGGCGAAGAGCTGCCATGCCGTATCGAGCATCTGGTCGATATCGATGTTGACGTCGATTGCCAGCAGCTTCTCCGAGTAGTCCTTGGCGAAGCTGAGCGAACGCTCGTCGTAGTCCGACAGGTCGAAACCGTTCTCCAACTTGGTCTTGGCGTTGGCTGCGTCGGCATAGAGTCGCACGCAGGCGTTCATGACCTGAGGATGATCCTCGCGCGTCTTCTTGCCGATGACGAGCTGTTTGAGTCGCGACAGCGAACGGAACGGGTCGACGATGACCTTACCCGTATCGGAGTCGTTTCTGAGGAAGAGCTGACCCTCGGTAATGTAACCCGTATTATCGGGAATGGCGTGCGTGATGTCGCCGCCCGAAAGCGTGGTCACGGCGATGATCGTTATCGAACCGCCGTTAGGCAGCTGTACGGCCTTCTCGTAGATCTTGGCAAGGTCCGAGTAGAGCGAACCGGGCATAGAGTCCTTCGAGGGGATCTGGTCCATACGGTTCGACACGATCGCCAAGGCATCGGCGTAGAGGGTCATGTCGGTCAGCAGCACCAGCACCTTCTCGCCTTTGTCGACGGCGAAGTACTCGGCGGCGGTCAGCGCCATGTCGGGCACGAGCAGTCGCTCCACGGGCGGGTTGTCGGTGGTGTTGACGAACGACACGATGCGGTCGAGCGCACCGGCGTTCTCGAATACGTGTTTGAAGTAGAGGAAGTCGTCGTTGGTAAGACCCATGCCGCCGAGGATGATCTTGTCGGCTTTGGCACGCAGCGCCACGTTGGCCATGACGGCGTTATAGGGCTGGTCGGGGTCGGCGAAGAAGGGGATCTTCTGACCCGAGACGATCGTGTTGTTGAGGTCGATGCCGGCGATACCCGTGGCGATAAGCTCGGAGGGCTGTATGCGTCGGAACGGGTTTACCGTCGGACCGCCGATCTCGCGGGCCTCGCCCTCGGTCAGCTCGCCGCCTTCGAGCGGCTGTCCGTAGGCGTTGAAGAAGCGGCCTGCCAGCGCGTCGGATACGCGCAGCTTGGGAGGCTCGCCGTGGAATACTACCTCCGAGTCGGTTGCCAGACCCTCGGTTCCGGAGAAAACCTGCAACGTAACGTTCTCTCCCATGATCTTTACTACCTGAGCCAGACGGCCGCCGACGGTCGCAAGCTCGTCATTGCCAACGCCCGACGCACGCAGCGTGATCGTGGCTTTGGTAATGTTGTCTATCTTGGTATATACTTTCTGAAATGCACGTGTTGTCATAACTATGCTTATTTAGCCGATTTGTCGTTTACGAATTTCTCGATCTGGCGGCGGTAATCGTCGAACTGCTCGCTCTTCCACTCCGAATAGTTCATCTGGCGGAAGAGGTTGATGAGCGACTTGAAGTACTGCGAGCACTCCTCGAAGTCGGCGAAGTCGAACTGCTTGCGGCAGATGTCGAGCACCATGTTGTACATCATCTTCTGACGCTCGGTGGGGCAGTTGGCGTCGATCGCGTCGAATGCGTCCTGTTGCAGGATCACGAAGTCGATCAGCTCGCTCTTCCAGAAACGCTCGTGGTACTCGGTAGGCACGCCGTCGTCGCCCAGAATGTTGATCTGGTCGTTGGCCTCCTTGCCTCGCTGCACGATCGTCTTGCCCTCGTATACGGCATCGACCCAATTCTTCTCGATATGCTCGTCGAGATACTCGCGCACCTCGGGATATTCCAGATACTTCG
This sequence comes from Bacteroidales bacterium, assembly GCA_910574205.1. Taxonomy (GTDB): domain Bacteria; phylum Bacteroidota; class Bacteroidia; order Bacteroidales; family Rikenellaceae; genus Alistipes. The sequence continues at coordinate 100,387 of CAJSYJ010000003.1, read as the reverse complement.
AGTACGACTCCAACGGGTCGATAGCGGGGTAGCGCTTCGAGTCGGCGCGACCCTGCGACAGAGCGTAGAAGCAGCGTGCGGCCTTCTTGGTCGACTCCGTAACGGGCTCTTTGAGGTTACCGCCGGCGGGCGATACCGTACCGAGGAACGTAACCGAACCGGTGTGGCCGTTGTGGAGCTTCACAAGGCCGGCGCGGGCGTAGAAGTTGGAGATGATAGCCGAAAGGTCCATCGGGAAGGCGTCCTGACCGGGCAGCTCCTCCAAGCGGTTCGACATCTCGCGCAGCGCCTGCGCCCAGCGTGATGTAGAGTCGGCCATAACGAGCACCTTCAATCCCATGGAGCGGTAGTACTCGCCGATTGTCATACCGGTGTACACCGACGCCTCGCGGGCTGCAACGGGCATGTTCGAAGTGTTGCAGATGATGATCGTTCGCTCCATGAGCTTGTGACCGGTGTGCGGGTCGACCAGCTCGGGGAACTCGGCGAAGATCTCGACCACCTCGTTGGCACGCTCGCCGCATGCGACGATGATTATCACGTCGGCCTCGGCCTGCTTCGATATGGCGTGCTGCAACACGGTCTTGCCCGCACCGAACGGACCGGGGATGAAGCCCGTACCGCCCTCGGCCAGCGGGTTGAACGTATCTATGGCGCGCACGCCGGTCTCCATGACGCGCGAGGGGCGCGGCTTCTCGTCGAAGCAGCGTATGGCCTGCTTGACCGGCCACTTCTGAACCATCGTGACGGGATACTCGTTGCCGTCTGTGTCTTGGAGCGTGGCTATCGTGTCGGTTACCTTGTAGCTGCCCTCTGCGGCGAGCGACTTGACCGTATAGCTGCCCTGCATGATGAACGGCACCATGATCTTGTGCGCCACCCACTGCTCCTGCACCTCGCCCAGCCATGCGCCGGCCGTAACCTTGTCGCCGACCTTAGCCAGCGGCTTGTACTCCCACTTCTTCTCGAAGTCGATCGGGTCGGTAATCGAACCGCGCGCGATGAACAGACCGTCCATCTTCTCCAAGTCGTTTTGCAGACCGTCGTAGTTGCGCGACAGCAGACCCGGAGCGAGCGTGGCTTCGAGCATGTGACCCTCGAACTCGACGCGGTCGCCGATCTTCAACGCACGCGTACTGTCGAACACCTGCACGTAGGCCTCGTCGCCTATAACCTTGATGACCTCGGCCATCATGCGGGTCGTGCCGCAATATACATGGCATATCTCGTTCTGACCCACCGCACCGTCGGTCTTGACGATGACGATGTTCGAGATGATGCCGTTAACACGTCCTGTTGTTTTCATCAGTTTATCGTAGTTTTATTGTTTATTCACAAGTTCTTTTCCGTCCAGATCGCGCATCAGGCGGTCGAGCATCTCGCGACCCTTCTCGGGGTTGAGCACGCTCCAACGCGCAACGATGTTGACCTTGACCAGATATGCAAGTATGTAGTTGATGTTGAAGTAGTCGAACACGGTCATCTCGTCGGCCTCGTTCCAGCGTATCAGGTCGATCTTGTGCTCCTTGGCTATCAGGTCGCCCTCATCGGCCACAGCCGTGATGACGGCGTCGATATAGGGCAGCTCGCCTCTAAGACCGAAGTCGGCGGCCGACGAACGCGTCAGCTGCTCGACCACATCGCCCGAGCCTACCGTAACGCTCTCCACCCCGCGGCCTGCGGCACGTGCCGCCACGGCGGCCGTAACGTTGCGCAGATTGCGGTCGAAGCGCGCCCAGTCGCGCAGGAACCGGCACGACGATGCTGCCAGCTCGGCGTAATAGGCCTCGTAGAGCGACTTCTCGAAACGCTCGCCCGTCGCTACGTTCTCGGCCTCCTCGCCTTCGGGATCGGCGTATGCGGCCATTACGCGCGCCAGGCGTCGCGGCAGCAGCGGGTAGCGGCCGTCGAGCACCTCGCCCACCTCCTCCTTGGAGAGGTTGCCCAGCGGGTTGTGCAGCGTGCGTCCTTCGCGGCGTGCGACGATGTTCTGGCAGTCGTAGTAGACGTAGAGCAGTCTTACGGCCTCGGCGTCGGAGGCCGACAACTCGTCCGAGATCTCCGCGACTATGGCTCGCGCGTCGAATCCCTTGGTATCGGATTCGAGCGTCCACTCGCGCAGACCCGCCACTAAGCAGTAATAGTTTTTGTCGAACATGGCTACTCGTTGAACAGCATGTTAGCAACCTTGTCGCGCAGATACTCCTTCAACAGCGCGTAGAAGCTCTCGTCGGTAAACGATATGTAGTAGCCGCCGTTCTTGGCGCCCACCTTGAAACCGTTCTTTACCTCGGCCGAATAACCGACCTCGACGCCTGCTGCGAGCAGCTCGGCCGCACTGCCGGCGATCGCTGCATCCAGCTCGGCTTTCTTGGCCTCGGGCAGCAGCGCCGAGAGCGATACGTCCGAAGTGTTCGACGTCCAGTTCTTGGCCACGGCCAGCAACATCTCCTTGACGAATGCCGGATCCGATGCAGCGCCGGCGACGGCCTTGCCCGTCGATTTCATGATTACGGCGTCGGCGATCTCGGTCTTGATCTTCGCAACGGCCTGACGTCCTGCCAGCGCGATCTCGGTCAGCGTGTTCTTCTCGATATCCTTCGAGCGCGTCTGCGCCGCCTTGATCTCGGCTTCGGCTGCGGCCTTGGCCTCGGCTACGATAGCGGCAGCCTGCTGTCTGGCCTCGGCTACGAGCGCATCCGCCTCGGCGCGTCCCTTCTCCAAACCGTCGTTGTAGAGCTTGCGTGTCAACTCTTGAAGTTTGTTGTTTTCCATAGTTTTAATTCGGTTTTGATATTTTTAAGTGTTTTTTTCTTTCGCTTCGTTGCCGGAAGACTCTGTCCGACCCCGCACGACGGGACGGCGGAGCCACGCTTCCGCAAAATTCTCACAAATATACACTTATTTTTTAATTTAGCAAAGATATTGTAAGCGGATTGTAGGCTGTTTCGAAGATTTGTTTATTACCGGCCATTTCGGCTGCTGCGGCTTTACGGCGCGGAACCGGAATTTGCCGCCGGGCGTGCGGCGATGCTCTGCACTCCTTTGACGCGAACGGCTTCGGCCGGCCGCCTGTTGCGGGTGCGCGGGCGACTCGCTTATGGACGGAGCGCATGACGGGCAGGGTGTTGCGCGCCGTGGACGGCAGGTGGCAGAAACCGAAGACCGTCATGCCTGCCGACGCTCGGAAATCCATGAAATCCGAGATAGCTTCCGCCCGGCGAAATCTGAGAGTTGCTGAGATCGAGAACCGTCATTCGCCTGCCGAAGCCCGGATGCTTCTGAAATCGAAAACCGCCCCCGTCGGAATGCAATCCGGCGGGGGCGAGACATTGCAGCAAGAGATGCACGGCGGCAACTGAGCTTCTACTGGTAGAATCCCGGTACGTGCCACTGGTCGATTTCCTCCCCGTTTTCGACTACATGCCGATAGTATTCGTCCGTGAAGGTGTATTCGTAATACTTGTATCGTGGCTCGGAGTCGGGCGACTCCTGCCAGTTCAGGTAATTTCTGATAGATATGGACCAATCGGCGATTCTTTCCGGGCAGCGGTACTTGCGGTCGTACACGATGGCGGTTTCTGAGAAGAATCCCACTATGTAGTCTTTGTTCGTTGCCTGCCACACTTGCACCAAGTCGCGTGTTTCGTGCGCAGGGATGATTTTGGCCCCATAGTCCAGATTTTCCTCTTCGATTATCACTTCGTGGTCGGTCGCGTTATGGCACCGGAATATCATGAAGCGGGCGTAATAACGCTTGTCTTCGCTCTCGCAACCGCAAAGACAGATTGCTGTTAATATGGCAAATAATATTTTGATTTTAGTATTCATAATAGCTGAAAAGTTTATTGATGGTTTGTTCTGAAAGGTTGCAGTTTTTTGCTATTGTCGGGTTGTCAATCACAAATTGCAAAAGTTTACTCTTTACATCGGATATAGTTTGAGAGCTGAATACTATGTCTTCGAGTTTATCGATAGGAAAATCGTGTATCTGGTCATCGGGATACATCGACGGATCGAAATCAACCAGCTTTTTGTTGTCGTCAAGATATTTTTTCCGACCAATCATGCATTTGTATTGGTTGTAATTATCCAATAAATCTATGAAAAGAGGGGTATAGTCATAGCAATGTTCATGCTTGTCTTTGTACCAATCTTGAAAGTTGTATTGTTCATCCGGCATCATTATGGTTACTGTTATGCAGCGCATCGTAATATCCGATATAAGATAGGCCGGACTATACGTATATAGAGATTTTTCATATGCGAGATCCGTATATTCTTGAAGGGTTAGATAATATTGCACACAACGTGCCCAGCTCTCGCGCAGTTTTCTTTCGGCAGATTTATAATTACTATTTGAGTTTGTAAAATGTGCGGCGTGTCCTAATTCATGAAATGTAGTGCTTAATATCTGAGATGGCTTATACCACACATTGTCATGTTTCCCATATATTTCCATATCTGATAAAATGCCGGCATTGCGTTGGCGGTGGTAGATGCCCGCAACATCTCCGTTTTCATGTATATAACCTATTTTTTCTTTTCTGCTGTTGTTAGGTCTGCTTAGGCCGTAGGTAAGGCCATAATAATAACGATGTAATGCACGATGTATGGTTGCGAAATGAATTGACTTTTTGTCTCCGTCTCCGATATCTAACTGCCAAGAACCGGTTATTTTAGGACCATTAAAATATGCCTGTACCCATCTGCCGTCCCTTATGTCCCATTTAGCGCTTTCCCATACGATAGAATAATTCGCCGGTCGCTTGAATCTTCCGTTGCAAATAAAATGTCCATTACCGTCCGTGTGCCCGATATATGTGGTAAACCAGCGGCGTGCCCTGACTTTGACGCCTTTCAAAGGGATGAAATCTCCCACGATATTGTCGTAAGCGGTAATTTTTCCGGAGGGAGTCCATTTATTGGATGCTCGTGTTACAGGTTGATCTCCGTCATTGCCTGTAATTTTTAGTGCTTCGTCTACCAAAGCCTCTATGGCAAATTCATTAGCGTTATCTTCGGAGCTATATGCTTCTATATCATCTATATATTCTTCGTCAGGAATATATAGATTTTCCAGAACCGTATATTCTATTTGAAGTGTATTCCGCTTTCGTGCCCATAAAACTGCTGGTATGGATGCATATTGATAAGTTGGCAGGGAATCCGGTATTGCAGGATCGTGGTATGATTCGCCGCCTTCATGAATGTTGTAGTCGAGAGGATACTCGTACAATACCAATGTCGGATCCTGCTTCAATGCTTTTAATTCTTCTTCGTTGGCAGGTTTGAATCTTACATAGTAATGGGTAGTTTTGATGTCTGATTCGGTAAGACCTGAAAAGATAGGTTGATCTTTAAGGTTCGCATATGCTTTGAGCATGTTCTTTACCGAATACGGATTTTCCAGTCTTTCGCCGATATGGATCGGTTGTAATATGTCAGAACCCGGAATTACAACTGCACGTGTTGTGTCGGTGTCATTGAGAATGTCGATTTCGCTCGAACACGAATAGCCAAATATGGCGATTACTGCCAACAAAAATAGTTTTTTGTTCATGGCTTCGTTGGTTTATAATATCCAAAGATATTATTTATTATGCTAAATACCAAATTTCGCAGAGTATATTTTATTATTTTTCAATGAAAAACGCGAGCTTCGCTTAACGAAGCTCGCGGTGTTTACGAGTGTGCGGCGGGGATCACTGCCAGAACTCGTGGAAGTGGTGCACCGGCCCGTGGCCGCGGCCTATGCGGTACTCGGCACCGGCGCGTATGGCGGCATCGATATAGTTTTTTGCGGCCGTGACGGCATCGTCCAGGCCGTACCCCTTGGCGAGGAACGCCGCGACGGCCGACGAGAGCGTACAGCCCGTGCCGTGGGTGTTGGGCGTAGAGATGCGTCGCGAGCGCAGGGGCAGGATGCGGTCGCTCTCGGCGTTGTAGAATATGTCGATCAGCTCCTCGTCGTGCAGGTGTCCGGCTTTGAGCAGCACCGAGACCCTGCCGCCCAGCGACAGCTCGCGCGCGACGTCGGGCAGTTCGCTCTGGTCGCCTATGCGGCGTCCCAGCAGCAGCTCGGCCTCGGGTATGTTGGGCGTGATGACTCTGGCCCAGGGCACAGCTTCGTCGCGCAGCGTGGCGACGGCATCTTCGTTGAGCAGCGGGTCGCCCGATGTGGCCACCATGACCGGGTCGAGCACGATGTTGCGTATGCCGTAACGGTCGAGCGTACTTACGACGGTGCGTATGAGCTCCGAGGAGTGGAGCATGCCTATTTTGACGGCGTCGGCGCCGATGTCGTCCAGCACGGACGATATCTGTCCCGCGACGAATGTCTCGGGTATGGGGTGCACGCCGCGAACGTTGACGGTGTTTTCGTCGACGACGGCCGTTATGGCCGACATGCCGTAACAGCCGCAGGCCGAGAATGTTTTCAGGTCGGCCTGTATGCCTGCTCCGCCGCTGGGGTCGCTGCCTGCGATCGTCAGGGCGCGTCTATACTGTTTCGTTTCCATGATTCGGGTTTAGGTTTATATAGGCCACTGTTCGAGCCTCCATGCGCTGTCCCAGAACATCCATTCCATTTTGGTGCATCGCACGAATATATCGGTCATCATCCGGCGGGTGTCTGCCCCTGCCGCCTCGGCCAGCGAGTCGCATATGGCGACGGCCTCGGCTGTCGAGGCGGCGAAAGCCTCGTCGCCGTATGTCTCGATCCAGCGCATGTAGGGGTTATCGCCCTGCTGCCGTGAGAGTATATCCACGCCTACGCGCTGGTAGACCCAGAAGCAGGGCAGCACGGCTGCGGCCTCGACCTCGACCGGTGCCGCGGCCTGACTGCCCAGAAGCGAGGTGTAGAGCAGGCAGGCGGGACTTATCTCATTCTGGTCGGGCACAGAGCCTTGCAGGAAGGATTCGTGCAGCGCCTGTTCGACGGCGATGCCGTCCGAGGCGAAGCGGATGAATGCGGCCGTGTGGTCCTTGTCCGCCAGCCGCGACGCGATATGTGTCAGCGCGCGTGAGTAGCGTGCCAGATACAGCGAATCCTGCCGCAGATAGAACATGAACCGCTCGTTATCGAGCGTGCCCCGCGCCAAAGCGTCGACGAACGGATGCTGTATGATCTTTCGGTAGACGGGCAGTGCGGCCTGCCACGCCTCGTCGCTCCATTTTTTCATCATATTGTCTTGATATTTGTACAGTTGCAGCCGTGCGGCTCGGGCTGTCGTCATGCCCTCTTGTATCCGGTCACGGCCACATAGTCGCCCTTGCCGTATCCCTCGCAAGGCTGCTCGACCGCGCGGTCGGAGTGCAGCGGGTGCGAAGTGAGCGTCTGGGCGAATGTCAGATCCGCAAACCCCGCCCTTTCGAGCAGCCCGATCTTCTCGGCCGTCGTGCGCCAGTTGGCCGCCCCGACCAGCTCTATGGGGTACGGGTTGGCAGGGTAGGTGCCCTCCAAGAGCGGATGATCCCAGCTGCCGACGGCCTTGGCGAGATTGTAGAGCAGGCCGTAGGAGCTCTCTTTCGGGACATCTATAAGAACGATGCGGCCGTCGCTGGGCAGAGCCTCGTAGGCTTTGCCGACGACACCGGCCAGATCGTCGATGTAGCTCGGGGTGCCGTTGAAGAGTATCGTGTCGTAGTCGCCGCAGCCGAAGTCGGCCTGCTCGGCCGTTGAGATCGTGACTCTCAGCCCGCGCTTGCGAGCTATCTCGGCCATGCCCGTCGACGGCTCGATGCCGTCGCGGATCACGATTCCGTACTCGTCGGCGAGTATCTTCTCGAAGAGTCCGCTGCCGCAGCCCACCGACAGAATGCGGCCGGCGTCTCGGAGCGTGCGAGCCACGAGGTTCGCTTCGGAGTAGAGTACGTTTCTGTTGTCGAGAAACCATGCGTCATATGCCGAGGCATATTCGTCGAATCCGTTTTTCATAATGTTATAGGTCGATTATATCAATGTTAATATTTTTCAGATCGAGCGTCAGCAGGCGCCCGTCGAGCGTGCGGCCGAAGCCGACGATCGTTTTGAGCGCCTCCGAGGCCATGAGCGTACCGACGATGCCCGGCACGGTGCCCAGCACGCCGGCCGTCGCAGCAGGGCGGGCGCAGAGCCTCTCGCGGTCGGGAAACAGGTCGCGGTAGCGCATCGCGCCGCCGGGGCGGAACAGTGTTACCTGACCGTAGAACTCCCCGATCGAGCCGTGCACCCACGGCTTGTGCAGGCGGGCGCATACCTCGTCGAGCAGATAGCGTGTCGGAAAGTTGTCGCAGCAGTCGAGGACGATGTCGTATCGGGATATTATCTCGTCGGCATTGTCGGGGTCGATGCCGCGCGGGTGGCACTCGAAGCGTGTCGAGGAGCAGAGCGCCGCGAGCCGGTCGCGCGCCGCCTCGACCTTGGGTACGCCGATCTGCGCCTCGGTGTAGAGCACCTGACGTTGCAGATTGCTCAGCGATACGGTGTCGGCATCGGCCAGACCGATGCGTCCCACACCCGCGCCCGTAAGGTAGAGCGCTGCCGGCGAGCCGAGGCCGCCCGCGCCGACGATCAGCGCGGAGGCTTCGGCGAGCCGGCGCTGACCTTCGTATCCGATCTCCGGCAGCATGGCCTGGCGTGCGTAACGTTGTTCTGCGCTCATCGGTCGAAAACTTTGTCCCAGTCCTTCCATACCGCCTCGTAGCCTGCTGAGCGCAGGTCGGCCGCCACTTGTGCGGGGGTGCGCTCGTCGCTTACGGCAAACTGTTCGAGCGACTGCGGGTATACCTCGTAGCCTCCCGGGTCGGTCTTCGAGCCGGCGCTCATCGACGTTACGCCGAGCGTGGCCATGCCGTTGCGCAGCGCGGCGCACTCGCGCGTGGAGTAGGATATGTCGACGTCGTGGTCGAAGATGCGGAATGCGAAGGTAAGCTGTGCCAGCTCGCGGTCGCTGATGACGACATTGGGCTGGAAATGTCCCTCCGAGGGGCGCATGCGCGGGAAGTTGACGCTGTACCGCGTCTTCCAGTAGCGCTTGCGCAGATATTGCAGATGCAGCGCCAGCATCGTTGTGTCGGTGCGCCACTCCTCCAAGCCGATCAGCACGCCCATGCCGATCTTGTGGACGCCGGCCTGACCCATGCGGTCGAAGCCGCCCAGACGCCACTCGAAGTCGGACTTCATGCCTGCGGGGTGGTATAGTTTGTAATTGGTGCGGTTGTATGTCTCCTGAAAGCATACCACGCCGTTGAGCCCCGCCTGCGTCAGACGGTAGTAGTCCTCCGACGACAGCGGCATGACCTCTATCGAGAGATTGTTGAAGTAGGGGCGGCAGATGCCCAGCGCGCGTTCGATGTAGTCGACGCCGGCGGCGCGGGGATTCTCTCCCGTTACCAGCAGCAGATTGTCGAACGGCGCGAGGCGGCGTATGGCGCGGCACTCGCGCTCGATCTGCTCGGGGGTAAGGATCACGCGGTCGAATTTGTTGTGGCGGTTGAAGCCGCAGTAGACGCACGAATTTGAGCACGAGTTGGTTATGTACATCGGTATGTACATCGATATGGTCTTGCCGAAGCGCTCCTGCGTATAGCGGCGGCTGAGGCGCGCCATAACTTCGAGGTAGGGCGCAGCCGCGGGCGATACGAGCGCCATGAAGTCGTCGATCGTGAGCCGTTGCTTGCCCAGTGCGGTCTCGACGTCGGCCGCACGCTTGGCCATGATGCGCTCGGTGGTCTCCTCCCAGCTGTATTGCGACAGTTCTTCTGAAAACATATCGGCGGCGGTTTAATCGAGGAACGATGTCAACGGACTGCTGGCCTCGGCCGAGATGCGCTGAGCGCCGGCTCCGGCCTCGTAGGCCTCGCGTCCGGCCTCCACGGCACGCGCAAAGGCGGCGGCCATGCGCACGGGGTCGCCGGCGACAGCTATCGCGGTATTGACCAGTACGGCGTCGGCGCCCATCTCCATGGCGTCGGCCGCATGCGACGGCACGCCCAGTCCGGCGTCCACGACCACCGGCACGCGGCTCTGCTCGATGATTATCGAGAGCATTTCGCGCACGACGATGCCTTTGTTGGTACCTATCGGCGCTGCCAGCGGCATGACCGTCGCCGCACCGGCCTCCTCCAAGCGCTTGCAGAGCACCGGATCGGGCTGTATGTAGGGCAGCACGACGAAGCCCATTTTAGCCAGCTGCTCGGTGGCTTTGAGCGTCTCGACGGGATCGGGCAGCAGATACTTCGGGTCCGGGTGTATTTCGAGCTTTATGAAGTCGGTGCCGAAGGCCTCGCGTGCGAGCTGCGCCGCCAGTACCGCTTCTTCGGCGTCGCGCACGCCCGAGGTGTTGGGCAGCAGCTGTATGCCGTCGCGATGTACATGAGAGAGCATGTCGTCCTGGGGATTGGCCATGTCGATGCGCTTCATGGCCACGGTGACCATTTCGGTTCCGGATGCCGCGATAGCCTGCGACATGATCTCGTTGGAGCTGAACTTGCCCGTTCCGACGAACAGGCGCGAGCGGAACGTCCGTCCGCCTATAATCAATTCACTCATTGTTTGTAACGGTTTATTATCGATATTATTTTCTGTGTCTCTTCGGTGGTGTCGGCCGCTTGCAGCAGCGCCCCCGAGAGGGCTATGCCGTCTATGCCGGTCGACATTATCGCCTCTATGTCTCGGGCGACGATGCCGCCTATGGCCACTATCGGCAGGCGGATGCCCTCCTGCCGGCAGCGCTCCATTATGGAGCGGTAGCCGTCGATGCCTATTACGGGGCTGAGGTTGCGTTTGGTGGTCGTGAAGCGGAAAGGTCCCAGACCTATGTAGTCGGCTCCGGCTGCGGCGGCACGCCGTATGTCGTCGAAGGTGTTGGCCGTCGCGCCGATTATGCGGTCGTCTCCGAGCAGACCTCTCGCCTGCTCGACGGGCATGTCGTTCTTGCCCAGATGCACGCCGTCGGCCTGCAACTCGTCCACCAGATCGGCGCGGTCGTCGAGGATGAATGTCGCACCGGCCTTGCGGCACATGTCGCCTATCGCGCGTCCCGCTTCGACGACCGCCTGCGAGGGCGCATCCTTCATGCGCAGCTGTATCCAGCGGCAGCCGCCGCGAAGCACGGCCTCGGCGGCCGATACTTCGTCGTATCGTTCGGTATGATGCGTTATGAATTGAAGCATGATTCAGTGTAATTTACTATTTTGCGAATGCGCTGCCGCAGCAGCTGCTGCGACGGCGCCTGCCAGATATATCCTAAAAAGGCCGCTCCGCCGAATCCCAGGTCGCAGAGCTGCGGCAGGTGTCGCGGTTCGATGCCGCCCAGCGCCACCACGCGCCGCGAGATTATCCCTCGGGCTGCGGCACGTCGCAGGCTGTCTGCCGTGAATGCAGCCCGGTAGCCGCGCTTGGATATGCTGTCGAACAGCGGACTGAGAAACATGTAGTCTTCGCCGGTGCATTGCGACAGCTCGTCGAAGGTGTGGCACGAACGGCTGACGAGCCCCCCGAAAGAGTCGGGCACCGACTTATTGCGGGCGTTGAGGTGCACTCCGCCTATGCCGTACTCCGCGGCCAGCGGCAGATGATCCTGCAACGTGAGTTGCGGATAGAGGCGCGGATCGATGCTCTCGATCAGACGCCGCATGTCGCTCTCGTCCGAGCCCGGCTTGCGCAGATGCACCCTCTCGACGCCCTCGTCGAGCAGCATCGATACGGTGTCGGCCTCCGAGCGCAGAAAAGGCGTGTCGGTTATGACGATGATGCGCAACATCAGCCTCCGCACACGGCGCGTATGACTGTGATCTTTGCCCCTTCGGCGGGTATGGTCTGCCGCCACATATCGCGCGGGACGACCTTGTTGTCGACGGCAGCGGCGGTGCCGTCGGGCGCGATGCCCAGCCTATCCAGCAGCTCGGCCAGCGACGTACCGCTCTCGACGGCGACGGGCTTGCGGTTCACGAATACTTCCATAGTTGATAACCGATTAAATAAGAGGCGTGCTGCGCGAGAATATCGGTCGGCTATGAACAAGTTCCTCCGGCGGTACTGACCGCATCAGGTTCATAGGGTATGATCTCAGCCTTACGGTCGTCGCCGCGAAGGCACCCCTCTTGCGTTTGTTGTAGCAAATATACGGAAAATTCCGCGATACGCAAATTTTATTCGCACATTGCATCCGGCGCCGTGTCTCGTTTCGGGGTCGTCGGCAGCAGGCTGTCAGTCATTGCCGCCTGCACGAAGACGACCGGCGTCGGGACGATGCAAATAATTTTGCAGGGGCGATGGGTCGTTTTACCGGCATTATCACTATCTTTGCAATCGAACTGCGGCAGGCGGCGATCGGAGCGCGGGCGGGCATTGCTGTCCGTGCCGGCACGGCGGCGCAGCCGCTAATATATAGGTCATGAATCTTTTGAAACTCATATTTTACAGGATGGCGGCTTTCGTAGAGCGCAATCCCGTATTTTGTCTTTTGATGCTGTTGTGCGCCGTCGTCGCACCGTGGCTGTTCAAGTCGGTGCTCACGATATTGATGTACGTCGTACTGGCCTTTGTGGTGGTAGGACTGGTAATATTCGGCTCTATGGCATGGCGTCTGCGCTCGATCCGCCGACAGATGCGCGAGGGCATGGGCAGCAATGCCGGCGGCAAGGCGTGGGGCGGCTTCGCCCGCGATAGGGGCGCAGACCGCGGCCGCGATGGCGAAGTGAAAGTGCACCGCACGGCCGGCGCCCGCCGCAAACGCGTAAGCGACAACGTAGGCGATTATGTCGACTTTGAGGAGGTGGGCGATAGTGATAACGAATAAAACCCGTCGATAGTGATAAAACTGATAGGAATAACAGGACGCTATTTCTCGCTGCTCGGAAAGGTGTTTTCGCGCCCGGAGAAGATGCGTATCTATCGCGAGCGGATAATATTCGAAATGGAGGCGCTCGGTCTGGACTCCATTTCGCTCACGGCCATCATATCTGTTTTCATAGGTGCGGTGGTAACGTTGCAGATGTCGATATCGCTCGAATCGCCGTTCATACCCCAGTATCTGATCGGCTATGCCACGCGCGAAGTGATGATATTGGAGTTCTCGTCGACGGTCGTGGCGCTCATTCTCGCCGGCAAGGTAGGCTCCAACATCGCCTCCGAGATCGGCACTATGCGCATTACCGAGCAGATCGACGCCTTGGAGATAATGGGCGTCAACTCGGCCTCGTATCTGATCCTGCCCAAGATCGTCGCCACCGTCCTCTTCTTCCCGCTGCTGACGCTGCTGAGCATCTTCATAGGCTGCGTGGGCGGATATGCCATAGCATATATGACGGGCATAATGATCCCGGGCGACTACATCGAGGGCATGCACTACGCCTTTCTTCCATACTCGGTAACCTATTCGCTGATAAAGAGCGCCGTGTTCGCATTCATCATAACTTCGATATCGGCCTTCTGCGGCTACTATGCCGACGGCAACTCGCTGGAAGTGGGACGTGCCTCGACGCGCGCCGTGGTGGCCAGCTCGATCGTCATAATGATATTCAACCTGATATTAACACAAATCCTGCTGACATGATAAAGGCCGAACACATATCGAAGTCGTTCGACGGCCGCGCCGTGCTCGACGACATATCCGTTACGTTCGATACGGGCAAAACCAATCTTATCATAGGCCGCAGCGGCTCGGGCAAGACCGTGCTGTTGAAGTCGCTCGTGGGGTTGCATGCGGTAGACTCGGGTGCGATATATTACGACGACATATGCTATACGTCGCTCGGCTTCAAGGAGCGCAAGGCCATACGCAAGGATATAGGAATGATATTTCAGGGGGGGGCGCTGCTCGACTCGTCGACCGTGGTGGAGAATGTCAAGCTGCCGCTCGATCTGTTTACCTCCCGCTCGGAGGCGGAAAAAATGGAGCGCGTGAAGTTCTGTCTGGACCGCGTGAAGCTGACGGGCGCCGACCGTCTCTATCCTTCGGAGCTCAGCGGCGGCATGATAAAGCGCGTGGCCATAGCGCGCGCCATAGTGCTCAATCCGCGCTATCTGTTCTGCGACGAGCCCAACTCGGGTCTCGACCCGCAGACGTCGGTGGTCATCGACAATCTGATCCGCGACATTACCGAGGAGTATAACATAACCACCATAATCAATACACACGACATGAACTCCGTAATGGAGATCGGCGAGAAGATCGTCTACATCCACGAGGGGCACAAGTGGTGGGAGGGCACCAAGGATGATATCCTGCATGCCGACAACAGGGAGTTGAACGACTTCGTATTCGCCTCGGCCATGGCCAAGCGTGCACGCCGCGCAGCGAAGTGATCTCCGGCACTCGTTACCCGTATATGCTATGCCCTCCGTCGCTCGATGCGGCGGAGGGCATAGCGTATATGTATGGCCGGCGTGCGGCGGGGCGGCTCGGTGGGCGAATACGCTTGCGGGCTACAACACTCCTTCGCGCTCGAAGTGCTCGATCGCCCGCGCTATGCCGTCGTCGTCGACCGACGATGTTATATAGTCGGCTGCGTCCTTCAACTCGTCGGTGGCATTGCCCATGGCCACGCCTATGCCTGCGGCCAGCAGCATCTCCGTATCGTTGCCTCCGTCGCCGAAAGCCATTGTCTGGGCGGGCGATATGCCCAAGCATCGCGCCGCCTGCAACAGCGCGACGCCCTTGCCGCCGTCGCGGGGGTTGATGTCGAAAATCGGGTCGCACCAGCGCGAGTGCTTGACTTCTGGCATATACTGCAATACGCGCCACTCCTCTTGTGGCGGCAGATAGGGCGTGATCTGGAATATGTCGAGGCCGCGCAGGCGCTCCGGATCGATCAGCGGGATGTCGACATTTATCATGGCGTTCATGGCGCGGACACGTTCGTCGGCGCGGTTGATGTACCATGCCTGCTCGGTGTCGAATACGCAGGCGATATCGCTTTGCGGCAGTGCGTCGAGCAGCCTTCCGACCGCTGCCGCATCGAGCGGGTTGCGGTATACCGTGCGGCCGTCGATCGTGCACAGACCGCCGTTCATATATATGTAACCGTCGAATCTCTCGTCGCCGAGATTGTCTACACCCAGCGGGTGCCTGCCCGTTGCGATGAATAGTTTGACGCCCTTGCGGCGCATGCGCGCCAGTGCCTGCGAGGTCGACGAGCTGATGCGGTGGTCGCGGAATCCTACCAGTGTGCCGTCGATGTCGAAGAATATTGCCTTTATCATAATTGGCAAAGATACGTATAAGCCGAGTGAAAAAAGCAAGCGAGCTTGCTTTTTTTCCGAGGCGCAGTATCTTCGACGAAGTCAAAGACAGGGATCGGCGAGGGCAAAAACAAGTTTACCCGGATTTTGCCGGGCGGGAGTATCTCGGGCGCAGCCAAGATACGGAAATAGCGGCGGCGGCCGCACCCGCACTGCACCCGCATCCGCACCTGCACCTACACTGCACCCGCACTCGCACCTGCACCCGCACCTGCACCCGTACCTACACCCGCTCCTGCACCTGCACCTGCACCCGCACCTGCACCCGTACCTACACCCGCTCCTGCACCTGCACCTGCACCCGCTCCTGCACCCGCTCCTGCACCCGTACCTACACCCGCTCCTGCACCTGCACCTGCACCTGCACCCGCTCCTGCATCGGTTTTGCAGCGATGCGGAGAATGAGGTCGCGAATTTATTTTCGGAGATTTGTTTGTTTTTTGAAATTATTGTTATACATTTGCCGTGTATTAGATGATTAGTGCACTAAAACTTTTCGGTTATGATAGATATCAAACGACTTTCGTTCGGCTATACGGCTGGACATAACGTATTGAACGACATCGATGTATTGCTCGACGGCGGGCATATCCACGGACTGCTTGGCTGCAACGGCATCGGCAAGAGCACATTGTTGAAGATCGTATGCGGACTGATGCGGCCTACGCGCGGCAGCGTAACGGTGGAGGGCGAGGATCCCGCGCGCCGAAGTGTCGGGATGCTGCGTAGGATGATGATAATTCCCGAGGAGTTCGCGCTGCCTTCGGTCTCGCTCGACAGATACGCGCGTCTCACGGCGCCGTTCTATCCCTCGTTCAGCGCCGAGCAGATGACATATTACTGCTCGGAGTTGGGTGTAGACATCTCGGCCAAGCTGCACAACATGTCTATGGGACAGCGCAAGAAGGCCTACATAGCATTCGCCATGGCGGTCAATGCGCCCATCCTGCTGCTCGACGAGCCGACAAACGGACTCGATATCCCCTCCAAGAGCGTGTTTCGGCGTCTGTTGGCGGGCTATGCCGACGAGGGGCGCTGCATCGTGGTGTCGACGCATCAGGTCAACGACGTAGATTCGCTGCTGGACAATATCGTCATTCTCGATCGTGAGGGCGTAGCGCTCAATGCCACTACCTCGGAGATATGCCGGCGTATATCTTTCGGTGCCGTCGACCCTGCCCGCGCCGTCTACACAGAACGCACTGTGCTGGGCGAGGCGGGTGTCGCCGCGAATACGAGCGGCGAGGACTCGCGTCTGAATCTCGAACTGCTGTTCAATGCCGTGACGGCCGACCGCCGTGCCGTAGCCTCACTGCTCGAAAACCGATAGGCCATGGCAACGATCAACGGATTCTCTTCGGGGCGCGTGTTGCGTCTCGCGGTCAAGCACTACACCGAGCACAGGAGCGCCTACATGCTCCTATACGGTATGATGATCTTCGTGCCGCTGCTCTTCGCGATGCTGGCGCGCAGTGCGTCTGTGGCGGCGTCGATGTCTATGGCGGTCTGTCTCTGCGGGGCGTTCGTCGTGCCGTTCGTCACGATGAAGGAGCTGCGTGCGAGCGATACGAAGATCATGGCCAACACGCTGCCCGTCTCGGCGGCCGAGCGCATGACCTTCGTCGCACTGAACACGAGCATCGTATATACGCTCATGGAGACGCTTTGCGCCGGCATCGCCGTTGCTGCCGCCGCATGTGTCGACTCGCGCGGGGAGCTCATGACCGATCTGTCGCATCTGTGGCATACGTACAACGGACATTGGGAGATCATGATTCTGGTGTGGATAGTCTCCTCGTCCAATGTCGTAATAAACACCTTGGCGCGCAAACGTATCGTTGCCGCCTATGTCTGTGCTTTCGTGGCGGTAATGCTTGCGATATGGGGGCTGGAACGAATGGCCGAGGCCGGTATGATGATACGCATCGAGTGGAGCGAGAGACTCGACACGATAGCCAAAACGATTTATTGTATCACTCCTGCGGGGCTGTACGGCATATCGTATCTGCTGCTGCGCCGCCGTCAGGTAAAATGGTAACACTATGGAACGATTCAGTTGGAAACGTGTAGCGGCTCTCTTTGCGAAGCACTACGCCGAGAACTATCCCAAATACCTCGCCGTCTACGGCATCACGGTGGCCGTGCCCATGCTCTTCGGCTTCATCACGCGGTCGGGCGAGGTAACCCACGGCATGCTCGTGTCGATGCTCATACTCGACATATTCGTCGGCATGCACCTGACGATGAACCCGCTGCGCGATCATCGCCGTGCCGTGATCGACAACATGCTGCCCGTCACGGCCGCCGAGCGCTATGCGTTCATACTTTTGAATACGACCCTCGGGCTGGTCATATGGTTCGTCGCGGCGTCGCTGCTGACCATATCGGTCATCGATGCCATATATCCGCCGGTCTTGTCCTTCGGCCGTCACATGCTGCAAAACGAGAGCGTATGGCTGAGCCTGCTGGGCACGCATGCCGTCGCGCTTATGATAAACGCCGTGGCACGCCGCCGGCTGGTCATGACCTATATAGCCGCATTCGTCCTCATGCTGACAGTGCAGTTCTTAATGGTGCGCATACTGGGCACTTGGAACGACCGCGGTGCTTCGCCGTATGACCTGATAACGGTCAAGAAGTGGAGCAACGTCTTGCTGACGATCGTTTCGTGGACGGGCTCTTACTTTATCCTGCGCCGCAAACAGATAAACTGGTAGACACATGATAGAATTTAACGAAGAAAAGCCTATCTGGCGCCAGATATACGACCTCGTGTGCACGCGCATCCTTTCGGGGGAGTGGAGCGAGCAGAGCCGCATCGTCTCCGTAAGGGAGCTGGCGGCCGACGTGGGCGTGAATCCCAATACGGTCATGCGAAGCTACGAGAAGTTGGAGGGCGATAGGATCATCTACAACCGCCGCGGCATAGGATTTTTCGTCAGCGAGGGTGCCCGCGGACATATTCTCGAAATCGAGCGCACCGAGTTTCTCACGGGCGAGCTGCCGGCCATGGTCGAGCGCATGCGGCTCTTGGGCATCACGCTCGAAGAGTTCGAGCACCGCTGGAATCAATTACAAAACGACAGATAAAACCATGAACGAGAAGGATATCGAGACGACGGCACAGCCGTCGGCTGAGAAGGAGTACGACCCGCTGCACCTTGCCGCAGAGGGCGAGGCGACGGTCATTTGCCCCGAGTGCGGCCTGCCCGTGCCCGTCAGTATGAAATATTGCCCATATTGCGGCATACGCATGCGCGGCGGATGCCGTGCGATGCTGTTCAAGCTGCTGCTGGCGGCAGGCGTCGCCGCCGCCGTGATCTGGCTGATCGTCCGATAGGGGCCTTCGCAAGAACAGTGAGCCGCAGGCTATTATGCTTGCGGCTCGCTGTTTCGTGTGCAGGGCTGTCGCGGCGGGCTATGCCTTGACGATGCCTTTGTTGTTCACTCCGTCGACGAATATTTCGAGCGGCGAGTCGAACCTCACGGCACGCAGATACTCCGTCTCGTACTGCGCCGGCATGGCGTCGAGCCGCCTGCTGTCGAAGATGCCGTCGCCGGCGAAGGGGTTGACGGTCATGTAGCCTACGCCGAACGATGTCACGTTCTGGAAGAAGTGGGAGCCTTGGCTGGGCTCGATGCTGAAATCCTCCAATCCGCACTCGACTATGACCTTCGATTCGGATATGTCGCTCCACTTGATCGGTATGCCGAGCCACGGGTTGCTCGAACCCCAGCGCCCGGGACCTACCAGAACATACCCGCGCCCCTCGCGCCGCATCGCGGCATTGAGCTCGGCCAGCTCCTGCGCTATCTCGGCCGTGCGCGACGGATCGAACGCCTCGGCACGTACGTATACCACGTCTGACACGCCCTCGATGGCGCCGGTGCCGAGGGCGCTCTCGGAGTATATCAGGGCGCCGTCGCACGATATCTTGGACCAGTCGGCCGTGTGTAAGCTCTCGTGGTCGGCGACAGGCCGTATCTGCAAAACGTTGAATATGCGCGACGAGGAGCCCGTGTCGAGGTTGGCGGCGAACTCTATCTCGACGTGGCATTTCATCTCACTGACGCCCGCTTCGAGCAGGCGGACGAGGATGTCGGCCAGCGGAAAGGTGTTGAATTTCAATATAGGTGCGAACGTAATGACCTTGTATCCGTCGGCCAGCGCCGAGTCGACCATGCGCTGCGACTGCATGTCCCACGTCGAGGCGACGTGGCGCAGGTTGCGGAAACCCTTGCAGGCCGTTATGTCGAGGCGTTCGAGGTTGATGCCGTCGTCGATCGACGTCTTGAACTTCTCGGGTTTGAGGTTCAGCGCATACATCGTGTGCTGCGTGTCGCGCATGGCCAGCTTCGATGTCGATGTCTGCAATACGTGGTTGGGATACTTGGGCGAGAAGCGCAGCACCTCGTCGCCGTCGACCACGCTCCTGCCCAGTCCGAAGGCGAGCTTGACTATGCCCTCGTCGGCCTTTTCGTAGCCTATCGGGTAGTGGTTCAGCGAGCGCGCCACGCCCGAGAGGGTGGGGAAGAAGTATCCCCGATCCTCCGTGCCGCATATCTCCTGAATGACGATGCCCATCTTCTCCTCGCCGATGACGTTGGCCGTGGCCGTAATGTAGGCTCGCGACGAGGAGAAGTAGACCGAGGCGTAGACGCTCTTTATGGCCTTGCCCAGCAGGCGCAGCTGCTGGTCCTCGTTGTCGGTGTGGGGGATCATGTAGGTCGAATATATGCCGGCGAAGGGCTGGTAGTAGGAGTCTTCGAGTTTCGAGCTCGACCTGACGGCCAGCGGCGAGCGCGTCGTGCGCAGCATGGCGCGCAGCGACTCCATAAGATCGTCGGGCAGGGTCGAGGCGACGAACTCGGCCAGTATCTCCTCGTCGGTTATCTCAGAGTTGATGACATATTGCAGGCCGTTGTCGATGATGAAGCGGTCGAAGTATTCGGTCGTAATGACCACCGTGCGCGGGATCATGACCCTAACGCCCGGCCAGCGGTCATAGAGGTCGTGGCGTTGCAGCACGCTGTTCATGAACGCCAGTCCGCGCGCCTTGCCTCCCAGAGAGCCGTTGCCTATGCGGGCGAACCATATCGCGTCGTTGTAGGTGGCTGCATCGAACTGTGCTATGACGCCCTGCCCGACGGCCACTCGGTATTCGCGTATCTGCTCTATGCAGAATCCTTTGAGCTCCTCGACGCTGCCGAACTCGGATGTGTTCTTAGAGCGGAATGCGCGTCCCAGCGCGAACAGACCGCGCGAGAGGAGCCACTTCGAGAGGTGGTTGTTGGAGATGTTGTGCAGCAGTATATCGTCGTCGATGCCTTGCAGGAGCCTCTGCAAGCCGTACAGGTCTTTGGCTCGCGCCACCTCACGACCCGTCGCCGGGTCCTTGAATACCAGATCGCCGAATGCAAATTCGCGCGATATGTAGTCGCCCAGATCGTGAATCAGCGTCTTGGAATTTTTGACGATGAAGCCTACGCCCAACTGCTCGGCGGTGTGGCGCATGCTCTCCTGCGAGGATTGCAGCAGAAATGGCATCGTCGGGTTGTCGCTGCGTATCATGCGGCAGAGATCAATGCCGGCGTCGAGCTTCTCGTCCTTGCGCGAGTCGGCGCGGTCGACCACGAAGCCCACGTCCGAGATCACGCCCAGCAGGTTGCGGCTGTACTTGCGGTATATGGCTACGGCGTCGTTGTAGTTGGTCGCCATGAGTATCTTGGGGCGTGCGCGCTTGCGCATTATGCGCTGCTGCTCGTTCAGGGCCTCCTTTATCGACTCGCCGTTCTGCTGCAACAGCAGCTTGTATATTGCCGGCAGGTAGGTCGAGTAGTAGCGTATCGAGTCCTCGACAAGCAGTATGGCCTGCACGCCCGCCTCGACGATATCGTGGTCGGCGTTCATGCCGTCCTCCAACAGCTTGATGATGGCTATTATCAGATCGGTCGAGTTGTTCCAGCAGAATATGCGGTCGAAGCTGCTGGTATCCTGCTCCTCGATGCGGCGGTAGATCTCCTTCGAGAAGCTGGTCAGCAGCACGAGCGCGATCGAGGGGTAGCGCTCCCTGACGATCTTCGAGAAGGAGAACACGTCTATCTCGCCGACGTTGTACATCGTCAGTATCAGGTCGAAGTCGTGTTCGCCGTCGAGCAGGTCGAGCGCCTCGCGCGTCGACTCGGCACGCGTGATCGAGGGCGGGTTGCTCAGGTTGAGCTCGGCGTATTCGTGCGTGATCTGCGACTGTATGTGCCCGTCCTCTTCGAGCGTATAGCGGTCGTAGTTGTTGCATATCAGAAGTATCTTTCTGATGCGGTGGCTCATCAGCGAACGGTAGTCGATACGTCCTTTCGCCTCGTCGTGTCTTGCTTCCATGGCTGCTGCGTTATGTGTTATCGGTTGTCTTTGTCTTCGGCGCCGCGCTCTCCGGCTCAGAAATCGAGCAGGCGGTAGCGGCGGCGTGTCTCGGGCATCGAGATTATCTCCTCGAAGTGCCACCACTCGCGGCGGTAGGGCACCAGCCCCGCTTGGCACATCACTTCGATAAGCAGTATGCGGTTGGCGGCGGCCTGGTCGGATATGATGCCGCTGCGCGCCAGAGAGGATATGTACTCGCGGTAGACCTCTATGGTGCGTGTCGACGCCTGGTCCGTGTCGGGCGTGCCTTTGACCGACGCCTCGTCGCCGAAGTGGTCGAACCCGGTGCCCATGTCTATCGGGCGGCCGTCGCTGCGGGCGATCGTCAGGTCGACCGCCACGCCGTAGTTGTGGCGTCCTCCGCGCGATCCGTCGGCCACAAACGACTCGTTTGGCGTACCCTCGACCATGCGCCGCATGGTGCGCTGCACGCTTATCGGACGTGCGGCATCGTATATCAGGAGCGTGTATTCGGGGTGCAGCTCTTTGAGCAGGCGCTGCGCCTCGACCACCTTGCGGGCGAAGTGCGGCAGAAGGTATGCCGTTTCCAGATCGCCGTACATGTCGCGCCCGACGAAGTTGTCCTCGGTCGAGTAGCGCAGCTCGACCAGAATGCCGTCGTCGAGCGAGCGTATGTCGACCAGCCCGTACCGGCGCATGTTTTCGTCCAGATCGGCGCTTTGCGCCAAAGCTGAGGCTGCGGACAGCAGTGCGAATGCGGTTGATAATATCGTTTTCATAATTAGCTGTTTATGAGGTTATGCCTGTGTGTCTGCACCTTGAATTTATGCCGATATCGGGGTTCTTCGCGCAGACGCTCCGCCCGCTGCGTCCGACCTTTGCAGGCGCGACGGCGCGCGATCGTTGTGCGGCACAGCCAAATATAATGATTTTTACTCAATAAATCGGCATCCGGATGCGTTATATTCGCGCCTGCCGGAAATAATGTAACAGGATATGTTAAATAGTGTTAATAATTGTTGGATTTTGTGTAAAAAAACGTAACTTTGCTTGGAGTATATATATGAATGGTTACCAAATTTTATAAACTATGAGAAAATTCATTCTATCACTCGCCGCTCTTCTTATCGGAGCGACGAGCGTATCGGCTCAGGGATTGCAACCGATCCCTACCGATAAGGATCTTCGTGTAGGCAAGCTCGAAAACGGCATGACCTACTACATCCGCCACAACGAGAAGCCCAAAGGGCAGGCCAGCTTCTACATCCTGCATGACGTGGGTGCCATACAGGAGAACGACGACCAGCAGGGTCTGGCTCACTTCCTCGAACATATGGCTTTCAACGGTACGAAGAACCTGCCTGGAAAGACCATGATAAACTATCTGGAAAAGATCGGCGTAATGTTCGGCTACAACCTCAATGCCGGCACGAGCTGGGACTATACCGAGTATATGGTAAAGGACGTTCCGGTGGCTCGCGAGGGCGCTGTCGACACCGCCCTTACGATCCTGCACGACTGGTCGCACTTCATCGCCTTGGAGCCTTCGGAGATCGATTCGGAGCGCGGCGTCATCATGGAGGAGCTGCGCACCCGCGACGGAGCCCAGTGGCGTTCGACCATAGCCATGCTCAAAGCCCTGTATAAGGACACGAAGTATGCCGAGCGCAACCTGATCGGTTATCTCGACGGCTTGAAGAGCTTCGACCACAAGGCGCTCGAAGAGTTCTACCATACGTGGTACCGTCCCGACTACCAGTCGATCTATGTCATCGGCGACATCGACGTGGATGCCGTAGAGGCCAAGATCAAGACCCTGATGTCGGACATTCCGGCTGCCGACCCCGATGCTCCGGTCAAGGAGGTCATCATGGTTCCGGGCAACGAGGAGCCTATAATCTCGATATTCTCGGATCCCGAGATGCAAAATTCGTCGGTCAGAATGTTCGCCAAGCGCGACGCTCTGCCCCGCGAGATCAACAACACCTTGCAGCGCAGCGCGATCAATACCGTCATTGCCATGGCCGAGAGTATGGAGAACGCCCGTTTGCAGGAGATGCGCATGAAGCCCGACGCTCCGTTCCTGTCGGCATATATGGGCGAGGGTCAGGTATTCGTCAACCCGACGCTCGAAGCCACGACGTTCGTGGCTCAGACCGAGGACGGCAAGCTGCTCGACGGTTTCCGTGCTATCTACACCGAGATGGAGCGCATGCGCCGTCACGGCTTCACGCAGGCCGAGTTCGAGCGCGCACAGACCGACCTGCTTCGCAGCGCCGAGCGCCAGTACGCCAACCGCAACGATGTCGAGAACGACACCTACGCCGAGCGTTACATCGACGCTCATCGCAACAACTATGCTATGCCCGACGCAGAGACCGAGTGGCAGATCGACAGCATGCTCATCTCGTCGCTTAGCGTCGCAGATGTAAATTCGGCATATTCGTCGCTGACGGCACCCGACAAGAATCTGGTAATCGTGCTCAACTCGATCGCCAAGGAGGGTGTAGAGATCCCGACCGAGGAGCAGATCAAGGCCGTCATAGCCGAGGTCAGCGCTTCGGAGATCGAGCCCTATGCCGACGACACGGTCAAGGAGCCGCTGATTCCCGAGAGCGTTAAGTTGAAGGGTTCCAAGGTAAAGAAGACCGCCTACAACGAGTCGCTCGGCACGACCGAGTGGACGTTGAAGAACGGCATCAAGGTAGTGGTCAAGCCCACTATGCTCAAAGCCGACGAGGTGCGCCTCGACGTTACCGCCAAGGGCGGTCTGTCGACGCTTACCGACGAGGAGTACTACACCGGCGACTTCCTGCCTATTGTGGCTGCGATGTCGGGTGTCGGCAAATTCTCGGCCAACGATCTGAAAAAGCAGCTCTCGGGCATTACCGCTTCGGCAGGTCTGTCGATCGACAGCTACGAGCACGGCATCGGCGCTGCGTCGTCGCCCAAGGATATCGAGACGATGTTGCAGCTGGTTTATCTCAACTTCACGTCGCCCCGCTTCGACGAGAACGACCTCAATACGATGAAGAAGATGTACTCGTCGTATTTCGCCAACATAGAGAGCAACCCCGACTATATCGCTCAGCGCGAGTATATGAAGACGCTCTACGGCGACAACCCGCGTCGCCAGCTCACGAGCCGCGCTCAGATCGAGGCTCTCCAACTGGACGATATGCCGGCGGTATATCACAAGCTCTACGACAATGCTAAGAACTTCCGCTTCACGTTCGTAGGTAATGTCGATCTCGACGAGCTGCGTCCTCTGGTGGAGAAGTATATCGGTTCGCTGCCCGTCAAGGGTGCCGAGCTGGATGTGGTCGATGACGGCGTGCGCGCAGTGAAAGGCGTGGTTACGAACGACTTCAAGCAGGAGATGCAGCAGCCCAAGGTATCGGTAATGCTCTCGTATACCGGCCAGATCGACTATACTCCCGAGAACCGTATGGCCATGACGCTGCTCTCGCAGGCTCTCGACTCGCGCTACTTGCAGTCGATCCGCGAGGAGAAGGGCGGAACCTACGGCGTGCAGGTCAACGCCTCTGTCGAAAAGGATCCTATCGAGGCATACGACATGCTCATTAAGTTCGATACCAATGCCGAGCAGGCCGACGAGCTGATCGAGATCGCTATCGCCGAGTTGGAGAAGATCGCCCAGGAGGGTCCTCGTGCCGACGATATCGCCAAGACCAAGGAGTTCCTCGTGAAGAACTACAACAACACGTTGGAGAAGAACGGCGGTTGGATCAATGCTATCGAGCGCTGGTACGACGAGGGTTACGACTATAAGGCCGAATACCTGACCACCGTCGAGAAGGTCGGTGCCGAGCAGGTCAAGGCTCTGGCTGCCAAGATTCTCGCCGACAACAACAAGAATCTGGTAATCATGCGTCCCGCGCAGAACTAATCTGCCGGAGCGTATAGAACGGCCGAAATGATTCCGGCGTTCTGTTCAGGCCGCGAGCAGAACCGACCCATTCGGAGTGTCCGTGGAGCAGAAACGGTCGGAATGATTTCAGCATGATAATGCGAGCCGCGCACCATAAAAAGGTGCGCGGCTTTTTTCGTGCCATGCCCGAATGCCATGCCCGAATGCGATGCCCGAATGCCACGCCCGAATGAGATGCTCTGATGCGATGCCGGTATCGATGCCGTTGCGGCGGACAATGCTCTGATAGCGAGCCGGTTGTCGGTATGACGGGGTGTCGTGCGGCATTGCGCGGCGACGCTTTTTTTGCCTGCCGTGTCGCGTGTTCGCGGATTTATGCGTATCTTTGCCGGCGAATCGATAAATGGATACACATGACAAACAAATTGCTTAAAGGAAAGAAAGGCTTGATTTTCGGTGCTTTGAACGAAAATTCGATAGCATGGAAAGTCGCCGAGCGTGCCGTCGAGGAGGGTGCCGAGATCGTGCTTACCAATACCGCGGCATCGATCCGCATGGGTACGATCAACACTCTGGCAGAGAAGTGCAACACGATAGTAGTGCCGGCCGATGCGACCAGCGTCGAGGATCTGGAAGCGTTGATCGACAAGACGATGGAGCACTTCGGAGGCCGTTTCGATTTCATCCTCCACTCGGTGGGCATGTCGCCCAACGTGCGCAAGGGGCTGACATACGACAATCTCAACTACGAATATCTCTCGAAGACGCTCGACATATCGGCTATATCGTTCCATAAGGTCATACAGGTGGCGCGCCACAAGGACGCTATCAACGAGTGGGGCTCTATCGTCGCTCTGTCGTATATCGCGGCGCAGCGCACGCTTTACGGTTATAACGACATGGCCGATGCCAAGGCGCTGCTGGAATCGATAGCGCGCAGCTTCGGCTACATATACGGTCGTGAGCGTCACGTGCGCGTGAATACCGTTTCGCAGTCGCCTACCCAGACCACGGCCGGCGGCGGCGTGTTGGGCTTCGGCGATCTTATGGAGTTCTCGGAGAGCATGTCGCCGCTGGGCAATGCCTCGGCGGAGGATTGTGCCGACTATGTGCTGACCCTCTTCTCGGACTACACGCGCAAGGTCACGATGCAGAATCTCTACCACGACGGCGGTTTCTCGTCTATGGGTATGAGCCGTCGCGCGATGCGCACCTACGAGAAGGGCTTGCGCTTCGACGACGTGAAGGAGAATCAGTATCCGTTCGGACACGGCGACAAGAAGGAGTAATACGATGCGGCCGATCCGTCGGTCGCGACGCATTCCGGCCGGGCAAGCAGCCCGGCCGGAATTTTTTTTCGGTAAGGCATAAAATTTCCGCTGCCGCAAGCGGCTCCTGCTCAATGATCGTTACTTGCGGGTAACTATGTGATCATTCGGTATCTACTTGTATATGCCGAATATTGTCCGGATATTTGCACCGTTAACGATATAATCACTATATTATGAAACAGATTGAGAAGATTGCGTCGGCCGAGAATTTCGATGCCGTCGCCTTAGGCCGAATGGCCGGGTTGGGAGACTATGCCGTGGCCTTGTCGCCCGAAGTGAGTATCCCGGGCAAGGTGTTCGCGGGCAGTGCGCTCAACGCCACGGGCGCCGAGATATCGTTCCAGAGCTTCGCGCCGGGCACGCAGACGGGGTTTCTGCATGCACATCGCAGCCACGAGGAGCTGTATCTGTTCATCTCGGGCAGCGGAGAATTTCAGGTCGACGGCAGGGTCTTTCCCGTGAGCGAAGGAAGTGCGGTAAGAGTCGCGCCGGCCGGAAGACGTTCGGTGCGCAACACCTCGTCGGAGCCGCTCGTGATGATATGCGTCCAATACAAGGCCGATAGCTTCACGGCCGAGGATGCCGCCGACGGTGTGCTATTCACTGAGCCGGTCGTGTGGTAGGGTAGCGACGCAGGGCGCACGTATGAAAAAAGGGGCTGTCTGACAACTCTTTTTACTCTCTGAGAATTGCCTATTCGAAAAAGTTATCGAACGGCAGTACGAATAAAAAAGGGGCTGCATAACAAGTTTATGCAGCCCCTTCGTCGTTGCGACGTATCTCTATCGTGCGAGCATCGCCTTGACCTCCTCGTATACGGTGCGGCCGTTGTAGCCGAACTTCTCGTCGAGCACCTTGTAGGGTGCCGAGTATCCGAAGTGGTCGAAGCCGTGGATCGTGCCCTTGTCGCCTACCAGTCCGCGCAGATTGATCGACAGACCCGAAGTCATGCCGTAGCGTGGCAGCGATGCGGGTATCAACTGCTCGAAATACTCCTCCGAACGGTCGCGCAGCAGTCCTTCGCTCGGGACGCTTACCACACGCACGCCGATGCCCTCGGCAGCGAGCAGCTCGGCGCCCTCGACCAGCGTGGCGACCTCGGAGCCGGTGGCTATAAGCACGGCTTTGGGGTCGGGCGTGTCGACCACGACATAGCCTCCGAGGGCAGCCTGCATGGCCTCCTCGCGACGGCTGCGGCCGCTCATGGCGGGCAGTGAGTTGATGTTCTGGCGCGAGAGCACGAGAGCCACCGGACGGTGCTCCTCCAATGCTATCTTCCATGCGGCGACGGTCTCGTCGGCATCGGCCGGACGCAGCACCACCATAGAGCGCTCGCCAGAGTGGTTTCTGAGGTGCTCCATAAGGCGTATCTGCGCCTCGTGCTCGACCGGCTCGTGGGTCGGTCCGTCCTCGCCTACGCGGAACGAGTCGTGAGTCCATATATACACGACATGAAGTCCCATAAGCGCCGACAGACGCACGGCGGGCTTCATATAGTCGGAGAATACGAAGAACGTGCCGCAGGCGGGAATCACGCCTCCGTGCAGTGCCATGCCGTTCATCACGCAGGCCATGGTAAGCTCCGCTACGCCGGCTTGGAAGAAGTTGCCCGAGAAGTCGCCCTTGGCGAATGCCTTGGTCTTTTTAAGGAAGCCGTCGGTCTTGTCCGAGTTCGACAGGTCGGCCGAGGCTACGATCATGTTCTCGACCTGCTCGGCATAGACGCCCAGCATGGTGGCCGAGGCGGCACGCGTCGCTATGTCGTTCTTCATTTCGATCTTGCCGTAGTCGATATCGGGCAGCTTGCCGCCGAAGAACCTGTCGAGCTTGGCTGCGAGTTCGGAGTTCTCGGCACGCCATGCGCGCTCGATCTCGGCACGCGAGGCCGCCCACTCGGTCAGCTCGCGACGACGCTGGTCGTATACTTCGCGGCTCTCGTCGAAAATGGCGAACGGATCGTCGGGGTTACCGCCCAGATTGCGTATCGTTGCGGCGATATCGGCTCCGGCCGCCGTCAGAGGCTGGCCGTGGGTCGAAACCTTGTGCTCGAAGCTCTCGCCCTCGGCCGTGCGTGCACCCTTGCCCATGACCGTGCGGCCGATGATGAGCGTCGGACGCTCGGTCTCGGCGCAGGCCTTGTCAAGCGCGGCGCGGATCTGGGCTATGTCGTGGCCGTCGATCTCGATGACCTCCCAGTTCCATGCGCGGTACTTGGCCGCCACATCCTCGGTGTCGACCTCGTCGCAGCGCGTCGAGAGCTGTATGTTGTTGGAATCGTAATACATGATGAAGTTCGACAGTCCCAGATGTCCGGCTATGCGTCCCACACCCTGAGATATCTCCTCCTGCACCGCGCCGTCCGAGATGTAGGCGTAGGTCTTGTGCGCCGTCCACTCGCCGAAGCGTGCGGCCATGAAGCGCTCGACTATCGCGGCACCCAGAGCCATGGCGTGTCCCTGACCCAGCGGACCCGACGTATTCTCGACGCCGCGCATGACATCGACCTCGGGATGACCGGGGGTTGCGCTGCCCCACTGACGCAGCGATTTCAGATCGTCGGTGGTATAGTGGCCGGCCAGCGAGAGCACGGCATAGAGCATCGGCGACATGTGTCCCGGATCGAGAAACAGTCTGTCGCGCCACGGGTAGCTCATATCGGCGGGATCGTAACGCAGATACTCCGCGTAGAGCACGTTGATGAAATCGGCTCCGCCCATGGCTCCGCCCGGGTGCCCCGACTTAGACTTTTCGACCATCGATGCGGCCAGAATACGGATGTTGTCTGCCGCGCGTTTGAGTTTTGAATCAGTCATCATTGCAGTATTGGATTGTTTCGTTTCTTGTCGTTTTTGTTTCCTTTTGCGATGCAAAGATATTCAAATTTTGTTTATCCGACGCGTTTCAGCTCGATTAAATCGGCATTGTCGATCTTTTGCTTTGCATACGGCAACGTCACGGTAAACTCGTCGCACTGCTTCGACGGCAGCTCGAACATCGTATCCATCATCACGGCCTCGCATATCGACCTCAGGCCTCGTGCGCCGAGACGATACTCCTCGGCCTTGTCGACGATGAAGTCCAGCACATCGTCGTCGAACGACAGCTTTACGCCGTCCAGAGCGAATAGCTTGACATACTGCTTTACGATAGAGTTGCGCGGCTCGGTAAGGATCGATCTCAGGGCCTCGCGCGAGAGCGGCTCCATGTATGTAAGCACCGGAAGACGTCCCACCAGCTCGGGTATCAGACCGAACGATTTAAGGTCCTGGGGCATGATGTACTGCATCATGTTCTCGCGGTCGAGGGTGCGCCTTACGGATGCGCCGTAGCCTATGGCGTTGGTGTTCATGCGCTGTGCGATCTTCTTCTCGATGCCGTCGAAGGCGCCGCCGCAGATGAACAGAATGTTGCGCGTGTCTACCTGTATATACTCCTGGTCGGGGTGTTTGCGTCCGCCCTTGGGCGGTACGTTGACCGTCGTGCCTTCGAGGATCTTCAACAGCGCCTGCTGCACGCCCTCGCCCGACACGTCGCGCGTAATGGAGGGGTTGTCGCTCTTGCGGGCTATCTTGTCGATCTCGTCGATGAAGATTATGCCGCGCTGCGCAGCCTCGACATCGTAGTCGGCCACCTGCAACAGGCGGCTCAGGATGCTCTCGACATCCTCGCCCACATAACCTGCCTCGGTCAGCACCGTAGCATCGACGATCGAGAAGGGCACTTTCAGAAGCCGCGCTATGGTGCGTGCGATAAGCGTCTTGCCCGTACCGGTCTGTCCAACGATGACTATGTTCGACTTGTCCAGCTCTACATCGTCATCCTCGCTTTTGGGCATCGATGCGGCCAGCAGACGTTTGTAATGGTTGTATACGGCTACCGACATGTAGCGCTTGGCGGCGTCCTGTCCTATGACGTACTGGTCGAGGAACTCCTTGATCTGTGCGGGCTTCAACAGATCCTCTTGCCTGAGCGGCTTGAAGGCCGAGGCTCCGCCGCGGCGGCCGTTGCCCTTGGCCGCTGTCATATTGTTGTCGGTAAGTATCTTGTATCCGTGCTCGATGCAGCGGTTGCATATCATCGCGCCGCCGGTGCCGTTGAACATCAACTCGACCTCGGAGCGTTCCGAACCGCAGAACGAACATCTCTCCGAGCTCTGGTCTGCTCCCTTGCGAACTCCTTTCTGACTCATTGGAATATCTTTTGTTTTTGGTGCTTTTATCTGTTTAACTCTTTCGGCGGCCTCGCATGCTGTCGGCCGCGACGGCATCTTGCGCCGTTTACGACGCCGCTCTCTATACTGCTCGTATGTAAGACTCCGGGCGCTCTGCTCCGGGTCGTCCTTATGGCGATATATGCGGCCTATTATTTTTCGCGCTTGGTCAGTACGTTGTCTATCAGACCATAGTCGCAGGCCTCGGCGGCCGAGAGCCAGTGGTCGCGGTCGGCATCGGCCTCGATCTTGGAGTATTCGACGCCCGAGTGGTGCGACAGTATCTCGTACAGCTCGCGCTTGGTGCGCAGTATCTCGCGCGCCGTGATCTCGATATCCGACGCCTGACCCTGCGCCCCGCCCAGCGGCTGGTGGATCATTATGCGAGAGTGGGGCAGTGCCGTGCGCTTGCCTGCCTGACCGGCCGTGAGCAGCACGGCGCCCATAGAGGCCGCAAGGCCGGTGCATATGGTCGCCACATCGCTCGCTATGAGCTGCATGGTGTCGTAGATGCCCAGTCCGGCCGAGACCGAACCGCCAGGCGAGTTTATGTAGAGCTGTATATCCTTCTGGGCATCGACCGATTCGAGAAACAGCAGCTGCGCCTGAATGATATTGGCCGCATCGTCGTAGATCGGTGCGCCGAGAAATATGATGCGGTCCATCATCAACCGCGAGAATACGTCCATCGTAGCGACATTGAGACGACGCTCCTCTATGATCGTGGGCGATACGTAGTCGTCGACGATAGAGCGGTAGTCGTGCAATTTCAACGATCCGATGCCGCGGTGCCGTATCGCATATTTTTCAAATTCAGTCATAACATGTTTTTTAGTTTGTTGCTTACACCTCATGGCCGGGGGCTCAAAAACAGTGCCTTGCTTGGAGGGCGCATATTAAAGAATCCCGTCGACGGCCTTACGGTCGCTACGGGATTCAAATATATATATTTTTCAGTTAAGAAACAACCCTTAGGCCACCTCTTTTGCAAGTTTTGCGAAGTCGTCGGCCGAGATCGATTTCTCCGATACCTTGATCTGCGATTTGAGATACTCGACGACCTTTACCTCGTAGAGCTTCTCGTAGACCTTCGACTGCTGCTCCTTGTTCTCCATGATCTGCTTGGCGAAATTTTCGAGCATCTCGGCAGGTGCCGACGGCATGCCGTACTGCGCGAACTGAGCCTGAGCGAAGACCTTGGCCTCCTCCATCGCCTCGTCGGCCGTGACGGTCAGCTGACCCTGCTCGATGAAGTGCTTCTGCAAGTAATTCCACGTAAACATTTTGAGGAACTGATCGAAATCCTTCTCGATATCCTCGCGCGAGAACTTGCCCTCGTTGATGACATAGAGCCAGCGTTTGAGGAACTCGACCGGCATGGCCAGAGCCGCCTTGTCGAGGATGTAGTCGCGCAGCTGCATGGTAAACAGATAGTCCGTCTCACGCTTCAACTCGCGCTCGATGTCCTCATCGATGAACTTGTCGAACTCCTTCTCCGATGTGACGTTGCCTGCGGGGAACGCCATCTTGAAGAACTCCTCGTTGAGCTCGGGATCGGCGAAACGGCGTATCTTGGTTATCTCCAACTCGAACTTGGGGTTGATGCCTTCCAGCTCCTCGGCCTTGACCTGCAATACAGCGGCACGCTGCTCGGGCTTCTTGTAGAGCTCGTTGATGTCGACCTGGGTCTTGTAGCCCACCTGCTTGCCGATGAAAGGTGCTCGCTCCTGCTCGCTCATCGAGATCAGACCCACGTAGGCCTCCTCGATGCGCAGCTCGCCGTTGTCGAGCGTGACGTTCAGCGCCTCGTCCTTCTCGACGGTCTCGACGTCTACCAGACGGCCGTAGCGGCGCAGATAGTTGGAGCGGTAGTCCTCGTGCATCTTCTTGTCGACCTTGATCTTGTTGTAGGTCAGCTTGTCCTTCTCCGCCGAGAGCGTCATGTCGATCTTCGGAGCCTCGCCGATCTCGAACAGGAACTCGAACTCGGTGTTGTTGTCGAAGTCGAAGTCGCCCTGCTCGTCCGACGGAATCACATCGCCCAGATAGTCGATCTTCTCCTTCTGCAAATACTCGAATACGGCATTCGACGCCGTGCGGTACGACTGCTCGGCCAGGATGCCCTTGCCATACATCTTCTTGACGATGCCCATAGGCACCATGCCGGGACGGAATCCCGGGATATTGGCCTTGCGCTTCATCTCGCGCAGCTGCTTGTCTACCGCCTCGCCGTAATCGTTGGTGTCGACGACGACCTTCAAAAGCGATGTGCCCTGCTCGCGATTCTCTCTTGTAATATTCATGATCTCAATATTTTGTAATTTACTATTCCAAACTCCGCATATCGGGTGCGCAAAGATAAGAAATTAAATTGAAAAAGCAAAGAATCCGGCCGCATCAGTGCCGTGCGGCCACGTAGCCGAATCATGCCGTCCCGATCATGCGCCTGTCGCCTGCCGGCGGCGGGCGTCACTCTATGATGAAGCGCCGGCTGCGCTCGCCCGTGACCTCGATCGTGACCTTCATCATATCGTCGGGCAGCAGCGGAGCTATCTTCTCAGGCCATTCGATAAGGCACAGGTCGCCCGACGAGAGATACTCCTCGCAGCCGAAGTCGAGCGCCTCCTCGATACGCTCTATGCGGTACATGTCGAAATGGTAGATTGCGCCGCTCTCGCCGCTATACTGGTTGACTATGGCGAATGTAGGGCTGGTAACCGTGTCGTCGGCTCCCAGATGCGCTGCGATGCGGCTTACGAGCGTGGTCTTGCCTGCGCCCATTGTTCCGTAGAGGGCTACTACGGTGCGCCCGTCGAGTGCCGATACGACCTCTTCGGCCACCGTGTCGAGCTCCTCGGGCGATTCTGCTGTCAGTTGTTTCATTGTATCTTCGTGTGTTCTGCCGGCCGCTGCCGCAAGGGGCGGCGGTCAGCGTTTGGGTTTCAGGACTATGTAGGGCACTATCATCTCCTCCATCGAGATGCCGCCGTGCTGGAACGTGTTGCGGTAGTAGCGTATATATTTGTTTGCGTCGTTGTTGTAGACAAGAAAGTCGCGGTTGTAGGCGAATATGTAGCTCGACGTGAGGTTGCTCGACGGCAGCTGTATATCCTCGGGGCGCAGCACTTCGTATACGTCGCGCGAGTTGTAGGAGAGGTTGCGGCCGGTCTTGTAGCGCAGATTGGGCGATGTCTCCCGATCGCCCGTCACGCGCACGGGGTTGTCGACGCGGATCGTGCCGTGGTCGGATGTTATGATGACCGTATGCCCGTTTTCCGACAGCAGTTTGAGCAGCGTGAAGAGCTCCGAATGTTCGAACCACGAACGCGTCAGCGAGCGGAACGAAGCCTCGTCGTCGGTAAGCTCGCGTATCACGTCGGTCTCGGTGCGTGCGTGCGAGAGTATATCGAGAAAGTTGTATACTATGACCGAGAAGTCGGCCTCGTAGACGCGGCGTATGTTCTCTATGAGGCGGCGTCCGGCCTCGGGGCGCACGAGCTTGTCGAATGTGGTCTTATAGCTCTTGCCGGTCTGCGCGAGCAGACGGCGCAGAAACTCCTCCTCGTACTGGTTCTTGCCGCCGTCCTCGTTGTCGTTGAGCCAGCGGTCGGGCATGAGGCGGTCTATGGCCAGCGGCATCAGTCCTGCGAACAGCGCGTTGCGCGCATACTGCGTCGCCGTGGGCAGTATCGAGCAGTAGAAGTCGTCGCCCGCGACTTCGTAATAGCTTCTCAGAAGCGGACTTATGGTGCGCCACTGGTCGTAGCGCATGTTGTCGATCAAAAGCAGCGTCGTGCGCTGCGACTGATCGATCTGCGGCAGTATGCGCTGCCGCATCAGCGTGTGCGACATGACCGGTATGTCGTCGCCGCGGCGGTTGATCCAGTCGTAGTAGTTGCGTCTGACGAACTTGCAGAACTCCTGGTTGGCCTCGTTCTTCTGATAGGCGAGCACCTCCTTGATGCTCTGGTCGGTCGAGTCGGCCAGCTCGATCTCCCAGCCGGTCAGACGGCGGTAGAGCCCGCACCAGTCCTGAAATGTCTGAGCCATCTGCTGCTGCGCCGCTATGCGCCCGAACTCGGCGCGGTAGTCGGCCGTGGTCTGCTCGGTTACGAGCTGCTGCGAATGCAGGTTCTTCTTGATCGAAAGCAGCACCTGATTGGGGTTGACCGGCTTTATGATGTAGTCGGCTATCTTCGAGCCTATGGCCTTGTCCATGATGTTCTCCTCCTCGCTCTTGGTGACCATTATCACGGGCGTTGCTGGGCGCACGTTCTTTATCAGCGGCAGCGTTTCCAGCCCCGTCATGCCGGGCATCATCTCGTCGAGGATGATAAGGTCGTATGCCGTGGCCGTGGCCATGTCGACCGCGTCGTAGCCGTTGTTGCATGTGTCTACCTCGTAGCCTTTGGCCGCGAGGAACATGACGTGGGGTTTGAGAAGC
Organism: Bacteroidales bacterium; assembly: GCA_910574205.1. Classification (GTDB taxonomy): domain Bacteria; phylum Bacteroidota; class Bacteroidia; order Bacteroidales; family Rikenellaceae; genus Alistipes. The sequence goes on along the minus strand of CAJSYJ010000003.1, from coordinate 64,899 downwards.
TCGATCTCGTCGTCGACCCAGAGTATCTTTGTCATAGCATTTTCGTTTTTGCGGCGCAACCCTCCGCTGCATAGCCGGTTGCACGGTTGTTCTCTACCGATGATAACGTCCCGAGAAGATCAATAATTGTGCTGTACGACGACAAAAGATTGCTCGCGGTCTCGGCCTGGCCGCACCATGCGGCGGATGTAATGCCCTCGGCGGTCTGCGGTGCAGGCTCGCCCGCGACGCGTCGCATGGCGAACCAGTGCGTGCGCTTGGCCTCCCAGCGCCCGTAGGTGTCGTAGCAGTGGATCGTCGTGGCCGCATGCCGCAGGGCTTCGGCCACGATGCCCGTCTCCTCCCTTACCTCGCGCAGAGCGGCCTCGACCGCACTCTCGCCCGTCTCGATATGTCCTTTGGGCAGGTCCCAGCGGTCGCGGCAGCGTATCATCAGCAACCTGCCCTGCTCGTCTCTGACGATGCCGCCGGCAGCCTCGACGACGAACAGCTGCGAGAGCAGATGCGCGAGCGTTGCGTCGGGGTCGGGCGTAATGACGGCGATGAATTTGTCCGTCTCGACTTTTTTGACTATATTCGCTCTCGCGATCCGGCAGTCGTCGGTCGGAAGCACCGCATAGCCCTCTGCGGGGCAGCGGTCGGCGATGACCACGCGCGTATCGGTAAAATATAGAGTGTGGCTCTTCATGTCGCTTCGTTCGGTATTGCGAGCGAAGATACGAAAAAATCGACGATTCGACACGCCCCGGGCGAGAATATCGTCCGCGGCGCAGTGCCGAGGGTCGCAACCCGTACTTTTGGACGAAACCAAATTTATCGAAACAATATGAAAAAACTATTCATTATGTCTATTGCAGCCATGTCGCTGGCGGCCTGCACGGGCGGCGGCGAGCAGCGGCAGCGTCCCGAGCCGCTCGCGATCGACAACGCGCTGACCGAAGCCGAGAAGCAGGCCGGGATCCTCACGCCCGAGGTCATGTGGAAGATGTCGCGCATCGGCGCGCCGGCTCTGTCGCCCGACGCGGAGAATCTGCTCTACCAGATCACATCCTACAACATGTCCGAAAACCGGGGCGTGACGCAGCTCTGCGTGATGAACCTTTCGAGCGGAGAGACGAAGACGCTTACCGACACCTCGTCGAACAACCATTCGGCCGTCTGGCTCGGCAACGACCGCATAGCTTTCCTTTCGAACCGCGACGGCAGCTCGGCGGTGTGGACTATCGGCATCGACGGCGCCGAGGCTCGCCGCATGTCGCAGGTCGGCGAAGATATCGAGGGCTTCGGCATCTCGCCCGACGGCACCCGTGCGTGGTATGTCGTGCGCACGCATGTGGCCGACCGTCTGTCGAAAGATGTATATGACGATCTGGGCAAGTCCAAGGCGCGCATATACGACGATCTGATGTGCCGTCACTGGGATTATTGGGACGACGGCAGCTATCTGCATGTCTACCTTGCCGATATCGTCGACGGCGAGATCGGCCGGGGACGCGATCTGATAGGCGCGGATTCGGCGTGGGACTCGCCGCTGGCGCCCTATTTCGACATGGCGGAGATAGCATTCTCGCCCGACTCTCGCATGCTGGCCTACACGTGCAAGCCGCTCGCGGGTGCCGACTATGCCGTCTCGACCGACTCCGACGTATTCCTCTACGATATCGAATCGGGTGCGACGGTCAACATCAACAAGTCTTCGGTCGCGGCCGAGAGCGGTGCCGAGCCGTTCGTCGGATACGACAAGTACCCCGTCTTCTCGCCCGACAGCAGGCGCATAGCTTTCCGTTCGCAGCGTCGTGCGGGCAACGAGGCCGACAAGCAGCGTCTTATCGTCTATGACATCGCTTCGCGCGAGACGGTCGATCTTACGGCCGGCTTCGATTACGATGCCACCGACGTGATATGGGACGGCAACGACGCGCTGCGTTTCATCGTGCCGTATCAGGGAACTCATCAGGTGTGCCGCATCGGTATGGACGGCAGTGTCGAGCTGCTGACTTCGGGCGACCACGACATAACGGCTCTGACGGTTGCGGGCGATAGGGCTGTCGTTGCGATGAATACCATATCGAAGGCTACCGAGCTGTATGGTCTCGACCTCTCGACGGGTGCTATGGAGCAGCTTACCGACGTCAATGCCGAGATCTACGACAACATCCGCATGGGACGCGTCGAGAAGCGCTGGGTGGCTACCACCGACGGCAAGCGCATGCTTACGTGGGTCATTCTGCCGCCCGACTTCGACCCTGCGAAGCGATATCCCGCGCTGCTCTACTGTCAGGGCGGACCGCAGAGCGTCGTATCGCAGTTTTGGAGCTACCGCTGGAATTTCCAGCTCATGGCCGCCCGCGGCTATGTCGTGGTGGCGCCCAACCGCCGCGGCTGCCCCTCGTTCGGCCAGGAGTGGACCGACCAGATTTCGGGCGACTACTCGGGTCAGAACATCCGCGACTATCTGGCGGCGATCGACGAAGTTGCGCGCGAGCCGTGGGTCGATGCCGACCGTCTGGGCTGCGTCGGAGCATCTTACGGCGGATACTCGGTATATTATCTTGCCGGCGTGCACGACAAGCGCTTCAAGGCCTTCATCTCGCATTGCGGCATCTTCGACTTCGACTCGATGTACGGTCATACCGAGGAGCTGTTCTTCGTCAACAACGACTACGGCGGCGCATACTGGGACAAGCAGAATGCGACGGCGCAGCGCTCCTATGCCCACTCGCCGCACCGTCTGGTCGAGCGTTGGGACACTCCGATAATGATTATTACGGGCGAGAAGGATTTCCGCATTCCCTATACCCAGTCGCTCGAAGCATTCACGGCGGCGCGCCTGCATGGAATCGACTCGCGGCTTGTGGTCTTCGAGAACGAGGCGCATCAGGTGTTCCAGCCGCAAAATTCGCTGGTATGGAACCGGGAGTTCTTCGGGTGGCTCGACAAGTATCTTAAATAGCGAGGCTGCGGCTCAGGCTGCGGCGAACGGCCGCCCTTCGGGCTGTCAAGCGAATCGCCCCTGCGGATTGTTCCGCAGGGGCGATTTTCTGTTTCGTGAGGCCGGTGGGTATCGTGCGCCGGCCGTCGTCCGTTAGCGGTGGGGACCCATGGGCGGACGTCCTCCGAACGGACGCGGTGCCTTGATATCCATGCCGTTGTAGTCGCTGATGTCTTTCGAGGCGTTCTTGTTGAAGTGGCGCAGATTGTATGTGAACTGCACGGTAAAGTATCGTCCTATGACGCTGTTCCATGCGTTCTGCGTAAAGCCGCTGCCCGACGTGCGCGAGAATGCCGTGTTCTGGTCGAGCAGGTCGTTGACGCCTATCATCACCTCGCCGCGCTGGTTCTTGAAAATCTTCTTTCCGAGGTAGGCGTTGCAGAGCAGATAGCTCTCGTTGTAGTCGTTCGTAAATCCTACGAACTGGTTGTACGTAGCCGCGAGCGTCAGCGTCAATCCCTTCCAGAATACCCATTTCAGATTACCCGAAGCCGTGTGGCTGAAATAGCGGTTCTTGCCCGACGATGCTGCCAGCGAGTTGCGCGTGTCGTTGTAGGTGCCGCTCCATTGCAGCGTGAAGTCGAGGTTCTCCGAGATGTTGCTGCCCAGCGATACCATGGCGTCGTAGCCCATGTTGCTGGCGTTGTTGATCTGGTCGTCGATAAGCGACGGCGTGCGCGTATAGCTCAGACCGGCCATAAGGTTGAGATTGCACTTGATCGGGTTTATGGGGAATCCGTAGCTCAGGTGCGTGCGCAGCGAGCGGTAGCCGTCGAGATTGGCATAGGTCACGTACTGCAACGGGCGGTACTGGGTGGTGGTGCCGTCGCCGTTGTCGACCTCGATATCCTTGTTGTAGTATATCGACGATCCTATGTAGTCCTGCGTGAACTGCGACGAGAACATCCACATGAACGTGCGTCCCTTCTCGACGTTGGAGCGTACATAGTGGAAGTTGATGCGGTGCGTATAAGCTGGGTTCAGATCGGGGTTCCCCTTAGATATGTACTGTGCGTTCGAGACGTCGTATATGTCCTGCAAGTTGCCGACCGAGGGGTTCTCGGTGCTCGACATTACGAACAGACGTATCGTGTTCTCCTTGTTTATGGCGATGTTGCCCATGAGGAAATAGGTAAAGTCGTTGTAGTTGCGCTTGATGTCGAAGCCCCTCACGCCGCCGTCGAGCGTCGAATACTGGTAGTAGACATTGGCCACGACCGTATTGCGGTTCTTGGCGTAGCGGAAGCCGGGGCCTACGCGGTGCGTGATGTAGCGGCTGTCGGTGGTGCGCGACAGCGATGCGTCGGGCAGAAGACCCTCGGTCGAGTAGTCGTCGCCGGTTATGTAGGCCGTCTTCTCGATGTTCTGGTCGCTCATCGAGGCGCGGTATTGCAGGCTCAGCTGCGACGACTTGGAGATAGGTTCGGTATATGTGAACGAACCTTCGAGTCTGAGCGACGATGTGGGCGCCGACTGCGATACGTAACGCAGTACGGGGTAGTAGTCGCCCGTCGAGGGGTCGATAGCCGTGTCGAGCGTCGAGTAGCTGTCAGTGTGGCTGCGCGAGGTATTGCGCCAGTTGACGAAGCCGTCGACGGTAATCGTGCGTCCCGCCTTGCCCAGCTTGGCGCGGTACGAGAGGAACTCGCGGAGGTTCATCGCCGCCGACTCGGCTATGCTGCCGCTGCGGATGATGTTGTAGCCGCTCTCGCCCCACTGCACGCCTTCGGTGCTGCTCGTGGGGTCGTTGCTCTGGTAGCTGAATCCCGTGCGCGACATGAGAGACTGGTTCTCCGATATGCGCCAGTCGAGACGCAGGTTGAGGCGGTGGTTATTGTTGAGCGTGCGCGAATAGCCCTCCTGCTCCAACGTATCTATGGGCGACGGCTCCTCGTACCACTTCTCGATACGGTTGATGTTCTTGGTGTTGGTGCGGTTGAAGAAGTAGCTGCCTGTCAGCTTTACCTTGTCCTTCTCGCCCCATGCGTCGGAGTAGTTGACGCCGAGCGAGCCGACATTGGCCACGCCGCTCTGCGGGCGCACCATGTACTGTCCCACGCCACGTCCCATGCCGCCGCCGCGACCGCCCGTCGCACCCGAGACGCCGAGGATATCCTCGAACGAGAAGTTCTGCTGGTTGACGTTGTTCAACAGACCGATGACCGACAGACGGCTCGAATTGTTGAATATGTTGACGTTTCCGCCGGCTATATATTTATGGTGCGAGGCAACCTCGTCGGTCGAGGGCTGGTAGCCGTATCCGGCATATACCTTACCGAACTGTCCCTTGCGCATATCGCTGTGCGTGATGATGTTTATGGCCTTGTATCCCTCGCCGTCGTCCATGCCCGAAAATTCGGCGTTGTCCGAGAGCTTGTTGAATACCTCGATCTTGTCGACCGACTGTGCCGGCAGCGAGTTGATCGCCGTCGAGACATCCTCGCCGAAGAACTCCTTGCCGTCGACGAATATCTTCTTGACCTCCTCGCCCTGCGCCTCGACCGTGCCGTTGGTTATGGTAATGCCGGGCATCTTCTTCAACAGACCCTCGACGTCGGCGTCGGCCGATACCTTGAATGCGGCGGCGTTGTAGCTTACCGTGTCGCCGTTCTGCGATGTGCGCAGCGCCTGTACCTCCTTCACGACGGCATCGATGCGCGTGGCCTCGACGGCGAGCATGATCTGTCCCATATCGGTCGTACCCTTGCCCACCTTGACCTCCGTGGCGTAGTTCTGGTATCCGATGAACGATACGGTGGCGCGGTAGGTGCCGTAGGCGACGCCTGAGATTTCGGTCTTGCCTCCGTAGCCCGATGTAGAGTGCTTGCGTCGTGCTTCGTCGGTGGTCGACACCAGCTCGACTATCGCGCCGACGACTCCCTGTTTGGTTTCGGCATCGAGTATGGTCGCCGTTACCTTGCCGCTCTGCGCCCATGACGACGCGACGGCGCATAACGCCAATAATGCCGTAAATATTTTTTTCATAGTAAAAAGGTATTTTTCCGTTTTCGGCTGCGAAGATAATGCAAATAATCGAGAGATGCCCGGTGCGGTCGGCGAAACGACAAAAAACGGGTGTCAGCCACCGCTTTCACCCGTTTCGATGCTGCCTGCCGCCGTCGAACCCGTTCGACGATCGGTCATATGCTTCGGTCAGTTGCCGGCGCTGCGCTGGCATGCACGGCTATCGCCGCCGTTATTGTTTGCGCACTTGCCTTTTGCCTGCTTGCATCCCATAGGTCTGCCCTTGCAGGGTGCCGCGTCGTGCCTTTTACGGTGCATCTGCTCTTTGCGCTGCTGCTCGGCCGCCTGCCACTTGGCATACTGCTCCGACGTAAGAATCTCGCGCAGTTTGTGATCGTATTTGTCGGCATGCTTCTGCATGTCGGCCATGCGGTCGCGCTCCTCTTCGCGTCTCCTTTCGTAGATCTTTCGCTGCGATTCGGCCAGTTTGAGATTGGCCTCGTAGAGCCTCTCGCGCTGCTCGGCGCTGAGCGAGAGGTCGCCCGCCTGACGGTCGGTCATGCGCTGTGCTCGCTGCTCGACGCTCTGGGTGCGTCGCTCGTGGCGATTCTCTGCGGTTTGCTGCTGCGCCGTCGCACTTTGCGACATCATTGCAATAACGCTTGCTGCGATCAATAATCCTCTTTTCATAATCTTACAATATTAATTAATGTTTCCTGTCGGTCATTATTCCTTGTCGCTTTATACAAAGGTAGAGCCATTTAGATGATTCGGGACGGCAGATGCCGCAGAACGACATAATGCGGGCGCGAACCGACCTTTTCGTGGGGCGAATGCCGCGGCCGTGCGTATCTCGCGTAATACGGTCATGACGAAAGATGGGGTAGTGCGAGGCCGGGCCGCGATAGGGCAGCGCGATAAATTGTTGTAAATATCATCTGCTTCGCTAAACACACTTGCGTTCGGCAAAAGCCGTCGAATATCTGTTGATCTATACTTCTGTATATCTCGAACGATTTCGGTTCTGCTTTCGGCATAACGTGAACTTTCGCCGCCGCGCACCCTTTCTGCCACTCGTCATAGCCTGAACAGGTCGGCTTGCGTTCGGTTTAAGGAAAATGTTCCGCATCCAGGTGCCGTTTCTGCATCTCGTCATAGCCTGAACAGGTCGGCTTGCGTTCGGTTTAAGGAAAATGTTCCGCATCCGGATGCCGTTTCTGCACTTCGTCATAGCCTGAATGATTGAGGCTTTGCGCCTGGTTGATAGAAAAGATTCGCCCCTGCCGCGACACGGCAGGGGCGATTCTTCTTAGTCTTTCGGATGAGACGCTTCCCGTACTCTTCCGTTATGTTATGTCGGTCGGTAGGGTTTCAGCCTTACGCCTCCCCCCCCCTGCCGGGAATTACATTACGCGGTTGTCGCGCAGGTCTTTGATCTCGGCCTTCTCCGTCAGAGCGTATGCCGATGCCTGACGCATCATGGCCTCGCGCTGCGTGTTGAGAGGAATGCGCTCCTTGTCGAGAGTCTCGGCATCGGCAGCCTCGTCGCCCTCGATCGAGTCGACGACGAATATGTAGGCCGCGTTGTTGCCCTTGACAGGCTGCGACAGCGCGCCTGCGGTGCGGGTCGCTGCGATAGCGCCGATAAGACGCGCCTCGCCGTCGCCGCCCTCCAACAGCATGTCGCTGAACTTCACGCCGTCGAACGATTTGACCTCGACATCGTATGCGGCCTCGGCGGCCTCGAACGACGAGAGGTTGGCTGCTATCTGTGCGAACTTCTTGTCGCGCAGTACGTCGCGGCGGCACTGCATGTCGTTGCGGGGAGTATACTCGTCGTTGTCGACGGCCGTAACCATAGCGACGATGATGTTGCTGCCGGTGTTGAACAGCTTGGATTCGCCTACGTTGGCTCCGTAAGCCCATACGGCTACGTTGCGCGAGTTATCCACGCCGCGTATGCCGCGCTCGCCGGTCTGGTAGTTGCGGTCAGAACGGCTTATGACGGCCATGCGGGGGATAAGCGCCATTTCGTCGGCAGCGTTCTGGAACGCCTCGGCCGAGCCGCGCGACTTGTTGTCGAAAGTCGAGGCGCGACGCGATACGGCGTCGACGGTGGCGTCGCTGGGCTTGATCTGCTTGACGATCTGAGCCACCTGCACGAACTGCGCTTTGTCGCCTGCTTCGACGACCTTGGCCACGAGCACCTTGCCCGATTCGTTGAATGTGATTATGTCGCCGGCCTTAGCGTCGATGAACGACTTGGCGCGGTACTCGTCCATGCCGTTGAAGTCGACCTGTTCGTCGAAAGTGTCTACGGCCGTCGAGAGCTTCGTGAAGTCGCCGTCTACCGTCGCCAGCTCGGCTGCGATCTTGTCGGCCTGCTGCTTGTCGTCGAATACGGCATATTCCAGACGGAACGTCGAGGGAACGTCGGCCTTAGCCACGATACGGCTCATGACCCATGCGTTGTCGAGCTTCTCTGGGCCGTACATGGCTCCGCTCTTCAACGTCTCGGCCTGCGCCGCGGGTATGCGGTCGAAGGTTATGTAGGGGCTGACCTCGCCGGCGAACGAGCGGGCTACGCTCTTTGCCTGAGCCATGTCGGCTGACGACAACTGCTCGGCCGCCTGCTTGACCTCGGCCTCGACAGAGGCCAGATCATCCTCGGTGGGGGCGATCTCGAAGAGCATATAGCGGATCGTGCGGTTGCCCAGTGAGGGGTTCTTCTGCTTGCCGGCCTCGTAGCATGCCGCCAGATCCTGCTCGCTTACCTCGACATCGGCGTCGGCGATTACCGAGTAGGGAACCTCGACGTATTTGCCGCTGAACGCAGCGCCCATGTTACGGATGTTGTCGGCCACTTCGAGTTTGTTGGTATATGCGCCCAGAGCATACAGTGCACCGAACTTCTCGCCGAGCATCTGCTGCGCTATGGTCTGCTGCTCTACGTACCACGTGTTGTCGATCAGAGAGGCGATCTGCTCCTGCGGGAAGCCTGCGGCCTCGAACTGCTGTCCCCACTGTACGCCGTACATGTTGGCCACGCGATCCATCTCGGCCTGCGTGACGACGATGCCGGCCTGTGCGCATGCCGGAGATATGTAGTTGTCGAAGACGATGGTGCGCCATGCCAAGTCGGCTGCCTGATCGGCCGAGAGATTCTTGCGCTCGTCGGCGGGTTGTTTAGCCTTGGCGTACTCGGCAGAGTATATGGTCTTGCCGGCTATCTGAGCAACGGCGAAGTCCTCGTACTGCTGCGGACCCTGGCGGTTGTTGAGCTGGTCGCCGAGTATGAACGCCAAAAGTACGACAGCGATGACGATCGAAAGCACGATGCCGTATTTGGTTCGTAGTGTGTTTAATGTTGCCATAAAAAACTTTATTTGTTTATCGTATTGTTCGAATTAGCCTTCAAAGATAGTAAATTTTTCTAAAAGAGGGTCAACCTGATACCATATAATTTCAATTCAGCCGCTTCATGCGCACCAGATCGATGCGCGACCCTGTGCGGCGCAGCACCCTGCAACGGTATCCTCCCACGGTAAACGCCTCGCCCTGAGCCGGTATGCCGTCGTGATTGTAGATTATATATCCTGCCAGAGTGTCGTACTCGTCGCTTTCGTCGATGCCCAGACCGTAATGCTCGTTCAGGTAGTCCACTTCGAGACGGCACGAGAACACCCATTCGTGCTCCGATATCCGCTTTTCTACCATTTCGTGCACGTCGTGCTCGTCCTCGATCTCGCCGAATATCTGTTCCAGAACATCTTCGAGCGATATGATGCCGGCCGTACCGCCGAACTCGTCGATGACTACGGCGATCGAGGCCTTGCGCTTCATGAAGGTCTCCAACATGGTCTGCAACGGCAGGGTCTCGGCCACGTATATGACCTTCATCAACATGTCGTCGATCGATCGGGGTTTGAGGAACAGACTCTTGGAGTTGACGTAGCCCACGATGTTGTCGATGCTTTCGCGCCAGACGAATATGCGGGAGAAGTGGCTGTCGACGAAAAGCTGGGTCAGCTGCTCGATATCGGTCGATTCGATGTCGACCGCCTCGACGTCGACGCGCGGCACCATGCAGTCCCTCACGCGCAGGTCGGCGAAGTCGAGCGCATTCTGGAACAGACGTATGTCGTCCTCGTCGTCCTGCTGTACTTCTACGTTTTCGGCCTCGACCAGACCCGCCAGGTCGTCGCGGTTGAATGCCGTCTGCATGCTGCGTGCCTCGACCCGGCGGCCTCCCAGACGCAGCAGCCCGTAGGAGAGCAGCGTGGTAAGGCGAGCAATGGGGTAGAGCAGTATGTAGAATGCGAATATGACCGGCGCGAGCAGCGAGTAGTAGAAATTGGGGTTGCGCTTGAATACCGACTTGGGCAGATACTCGGCCGCGAACAGCACGATGACCGTCGAGACGACGCTGACAAGCACTACGTTCCTCAGCCCCAGCGACGCGGCCAGCAGCATCTCCATGCAGAGCGAGTAGACCACCAGCGAGATGTTGTTGCCTACCAGTATCGTCGTTATGTAGTTGCCCGGGTTGCGCGAGAAGACATCGCTTATGTATCTGAACATCGAGCTCTGCTTGCGGTCGATCTCTTCGCGCAGGCGGTTCTTGCTCAGAAAGGCGATCTCCATGCCCGAGAAAAATGCCGAAAGGATCAGCATCGTTATCACCAACACTATGTATGTTATCATCGTTTCAGGTGTGTTTGCCGTTCTATTGTCGTGCGGGTTGCGACTCCTGCCGTGTCGGCTGCGTCATTCTGACCCGCTCGGGACGCGCCGCAGTCGAAACCGCCGCCTCGGAGCGCTGGCCTATATCGAGCCTCGTGCGCGTGTCGGTATTTGCCGGTGTGCCGATATCGCCCGGTGTGCCGGGGGACGACATCGATTCCGCCGGCTCCTTGGCCGGCTTCGCGGCCGGTTTGGCGGCCGGTTTGGCGACCGGCTTCGAAGCAGGCCGCTTCGTCGCGTCGCTCTTCTTGTCGTCGTCGCTGCCGTGCGCTTCGCGCCGTGTGCCGCTGCCGGCGGCATCGCCCTCCATTTCGAACTCCATTTCGCTCATATACTTGCGGAAATGGATGTTCTTCAACGACTCGTCGGCATCGAAGCCTACGCCGAAGTGCCAGCCGTCGCTCTGCAATACCTTGGTGTCGACGTTAGAGTATATCTGTTTGGTCTTGGCGTTCCAGAACAGCTGCTGCGTGTAGACCTCGGTGCGGCTGACGACGGTCGTGTCGCCCTCCTTGCGGTTGAACTTGTATATGACGACGTTGCCCTTGGCCTCCCAGAGTTTCTGGTTCTCGTAGTATATTGCATAGTTGGCGCGCAGCGTGGCGTCGGTCAGCGGCAGCGTATCGGACGTAAAGGTCTTGATGTCGACCCCGCGGCGAAACTCGCGGTAGGGGTTGGTCGCCATGCCGTAGCCCTCGACCAGCGGCGTTGTGAACTCGTAGGAGACGCACCCGTTCTCGGACATTATGACAGTGCGGTTTTCGCTCGACTCGGTCATAAGGGTCTCGGGGTCGTATTGTGTGTCGGACATCTTGTGCCCGCACGAGAATAGCAATGTAGCACTCCCCGCCAAGGAGAGTGCTACTGCGAGATATCGTGTTACCGGTCGCTGCGACATACTTCGAGTCGTATCGCTTTGCGAGCCGTTAGCGGTAGCGTACCGTGGTAACCTGACCTGCCGCCAGACCGCACTGTACGGTGTAGCGCGAACCGGCCGTAAGGTCGGCGAAGAAGCAGGTCTCCTGCTGCGGGAATGCGGCGCGGTAGGCGTTCATCATCTGCTGAGCGGCCTTCTGCGTCTCGGGCTCGTCTTTGAGCAGCGAGGCGGCCTGACTCATGGCGTCGTATGCAGCCCAGTAGACCGATGCTCCGCCTAACTTGTCCTCGCACGACGAAGCGGCATAGCACTGTCCGAGGATGAAGTATGCGTAACCGTTGTCGGGGTTGATGCCGCGTACCTGACGTGCAGCCTCGGCTGCCGCAGAGTAGTGCTTGTCGCCGATCTCGATAAGACCTATGCGCACGTAGAGCAGCTCCTTCTCGGCCGGGTCGGTCTCGACGGCCAGAGCCTCGCGCAGATACTTCAAAGCCTTCTCCGACTCGCCCTTGTTCTGGAATCCCTGAGCGAGGAACAATGCCGTCTCAGACGAGGGCTTGATCGTGTAGTAACGCTCGGTAATGTCGAAGAAGAAGTCGCTCGAACAGTTGGCGCGCGACATCAGAGCCACGGCCTGGCCGAGCAGCTTTTCGTCGTCGGGCGTCTCGGCGAGCTTCTTCGAGAAGAGCGCTTCGAGGTTCTCGCAGCTGGCTGCGCCGCTCATGCCGAAGCTCGTCTCGAACGTATCCTTATACTGCTCGTCCTCGCCCGTAACGCCTGCGAACAGCGGCGAGAGACGCTCGTACTCGTCGAGGATGATATCGGCCGTGATGTTGTCGTCATAGCTGAAGTCCTCGCAGAGGTTCTTGTAGTAGATCGCAACGATGTCGATATTGGTCTTGCCCGTCTCGATGCCGGCGTCGATAGCCTCTTTGAGCGATGCGAGAAGCGCCGGACGATCCGACTCGCGGTAGCGGAGCATGTCGCGCGCCTTCATGTCGAGGATGTAGTCGCGGCCGTTCTTCGGGTGGTCGCCGAAGTACTTGATGCGCAGGTCGTGCAGAAGCATGATCGAGTCGATGTACATGTTCTTCTCTGCCAGGCTCTTGGCGCGAGCCGCCTTGTTCTTGTAGAGCGTCACGCCGCGGGCGAATGTCTGCTGCTGTGCCGAGGGGCAGTTGTTGAGGAGCTGTTGCAGATAGCCCGTAGCCGAGACGTAGTCCTTGCTGTCGAGCGCCTCTTTGAGGTAGTTGCTCGCGCCGAGGTTAGACTGACGCTCCTCGACCGTCTCGCCCCAGACGGCGAACTTGGGATCGTTCAGATCCAACTGCGCCATGGCTTCGGAGCCGAACATGGCCGCAGCGGCGATAAGAATTGTTGAGATCTTTTTCATGTCGTTTTATTTTTTGCTTTTACTGTTTTTGTTAGGTTCCGTCTGATGCGATGCCGCTAATCGTATTTCTGGCGGACGAACCAGTAGTCCGACGTATCGGCGCTGAACAGGTTGAATCCGAGCGACAGCTTGTAGTATTTCTGGTTGACCAGTCCGATGCGTCGGGCGTCGATTGCGACCGAGTCGGGAGCTCTCATGCACCCGAATTCGAATCCGAGATTGATCGACGACGAGCCCCACAGCCTGACGGGGAATCCCAGACCGGCCGTTACGGCGAAGCAGTCGATGCGCTGTCCGGCGAATGTCTGGTAATAGTTGCCCACGCGGGCGCCTATGCGGTAGGTCATGCGGTTGAGGTAGTTGCGCGCATCCAGCATTCGCGGCGTTATGGCGAAGCCGGCCTTGATCGTGTGCGTGTCGCTGTAAGCTACGCGGATGCCCTTCGTGGCGTTCTCGGCGAAAGAGCCGTTGTCGCCGCCCCAATTGGCATATACGTAGTCGACGCCCCATGCTATGGTTCTGTCCTGATAGTATACGCCGATACCGGCCTGATGCGGCAGCCGAAGCTCGACGGCGTCGATGCGGTCGCGTACGGGGAACGGATGCAGCTGGTTGAATATGTTGTTGGTATACACGTAGCTCGTCTTGTCGGGATTGAGCTTGCCGCCCAGATCGTATGTCGCACCGAAGGTAAGGATGCGCTTGTTGTCGAGAATGGCGTTCCACTGCACGCCGGCCTGAAACTTGAAGTTCGACACCTGATACTTGTCTACGCCCACGGTCGAGGCCACCTCGCCGCTGCCGGTAATGATGTTGACCGCCGTGGCCGAGTAGTTGCGCTCGATGTTGCCCCAGTAGTATTTGGCCGCTACGCCTATCGAGAAGTTGCGCGCCACCTCCCAGCCTATGCTGAGCTTGACTTCGGTTATGTCGCCGTCGCCGTCGTATCCGTACATGACGCGTCCCACGTCGGCCCATATGTCCTGATTATCCTCCGTATTCTTGACCTTGTAGCCGACGCTGCTGTAAGGCGCGACGCTGACGGCGCCGCCCAGTCCGCGGGCTATCGGGAATGCTATCGACAGGTTGTGGAAGTTGACTGTGTTGTATGCCGTTTTAGCCTTATACGCTGCCGCCCCGTCGGCGGTATATTTCTGCTGGTTGTTGCGGAAGTGCGTGCCGTCGACGCCGAAGTCCATGAGGAAGCTCTTCGACGGAGCCACGCTCAGTGCTGCCGGATTCAACGTATTGATCTGACCGGTGTTGCGAAGACCCAGACCCACGCCGCCCATAGACCGCATGGCGACGTTGCCCGGCGTCGACAGCTCGCCCGGCCCGTACATCGAGTAGGGCGAATAGGCGTTTATGCTGCTCGTCTGCGCCGAGGCTTCGAATCCCATAGCCGCGAGGGCCGCAGTCAGGCAAAGTATCAGTTTACTCTTTATTTGCATTGTAGTCCAAAATTCTGTTCAATCCGCAAACCACCAATTCACAGTCTGCAAATATCGCATTTTTAATTCTCTTTACAAAGTGTTTTGCGTCGCCGCCTGTAAAAATAGTGGATATTTCGCGATTTTTTTTCGAAAACGATTCGATATATCCCTCTATTTCGTTGACGATGCCTTGCATGACACCCTGCCCGACAGCAGTCGAGGTGGTGTTGCCCAGCGTCATTATCTCGTCCGTGGCCGATTCCAGAGGCAGACGCGCCGTGTAGTCGTGCAGTGCCCGGAAGCGCATATTCATGCCCGGCGATATGTTGCCGCCGCGGTATACTCCGCCCTCGACCAGATCGATCGTTATGGCTGTGCCCATGTCCACTATCAGCAGATCGCGTCCGGGGTAGAGCGTGGTCGCCCCGACGGCTGCGGCGAGGCGGTCGGCGCCGAGCGTCTCAGGCGTCAGGTAGTCGTTGCCGATCGGTACGGCAACGCGCGAGGGGACGAATCGCAGCACGAGGCCGACCGATCCTTCGAGGTGCTGCGCCAGCGCCTCCGTATCGCCTGCCGTCGAGCATATTATGGCCTTGTCGATAGCGCCGCAGCGTCCGACGAACTGGTCGAGACGGCGCATGTCGAGCCGCTCGAAGCTCTGCATCGATACTATGCGTCCCCGGTCGACGACAGCCGCTTTGGTCAGGGTATTGCCCCTATCTATTATCAGGTTCATCTATCTTGTCCGTATATCATCTCAAAGCGCCCTCAGCACTTCGACCCCCTGCGCTATGTTGCGTACCTTCCTAACGGTCATCGCAAGCCGGTTATTGTGTTGTTTGAGCACGAATCGTTCGGCGTCGGCCGTGACCTTGCGCAGAAGCCCCATGAAGGTGTCGCTCTTGTAATAGGGCGACGAGTCGTCGCCGACGAACCACACTATCATCAGCCCGTTCTTGACCTTGACGCGCTCCATGCCCAGACGCACCGCCTCGCGGCGCAGACGCACCACGTTCATCAGCTCGACCGTGGCCTCGGGCAGCGCACCGAAGCGGTCTTCGAGACGCGCGGCGAACGAGGTCAGCTGCTCCTCCGATTGCAGCGAGTCCAGCTCGCGGTACAGGCGCAGTTTCTCGGACTGCGAATGGACGTAGCTGTCGGGCAGCGAGGCCTCGACGTCGATATCGATCGTGGCGTCGTCGATGAAGCCGATGCTCTGCATGGCATCGTTCTCGGCCTGCGTCAGACCCGATACGTCGAGCCCCTCGGAGCGCAGCTCCGATATCGCCTGCTGCATGATCTTCTGGTATGTCTCGACGCCTATGTCGGCTATGAAGCCGCTCTGCTCGGCACCCAGCAGATTGCCCGCACCGCGTATGTCGAGGTCCTGCATGGCTATGTTGAAGCCCGAGCCCAGATCGGAGAACTCCTCTATGGCCCTCAGACGGCGGCGCGAGTCTCCGCCTAACAGCTCGTTGGGCGGGGTGATGAGATAGCAGTACGCCTTGCGGTCGGAGCGTCCGACACGGCCGCGGAGCTGGTGCAGGTCGCTCAGACCGAAATTCTGCGCGTTGTCGATGATGATCGTATTGGCGTTCGGTACGTCGATTCCGTTCTCGACGATCGTCGTGGTCAGCAGCACGTCGTACTCGCCGTAGATGAAGTCCATGACGAGGCGTTCGAGCTGCTCGGCCGGCATCCGTCCGTGTCCCACGCCGATACGCGCCTTGGGGCAGAGCCGTTGCAGCATCCCCTCGACCGACATCAGGTCGTCGACGCGGTTGTGCACGAAGTATACCTGTCCGCCGCGCGACAGCTCCTCCTCGATAGCGTCGCGTACGACCTCCTCGGAAAAGACGTGCGACTCGGTTACTATCGGCTGGCGGTTGGGCGGCGGCGTGGAGATGATCGACAGGTCGCGCGAACCCATGAGCGAGAACTGCAACGTGCGCGGTATGGGCGTGGCGGTCAGCGTCAGCGTGTCGATCGACACCGACATCTGCGTCAGCTTCTCCTTGGCCGCGACGCCGAATTTCTGCTCCTCGTCGATAATCAGCAGCCCCAGATCGTGGAATTTGACCTGCTTGCCGAGTATCTTGTGCGTACCTATTATAATATCTATCTTGCCCGCGGCGAGATCTTCGAGTATCTGCCGCGTCTGCTTGGCCGACTTGGTGCGGTTGAGATACTCGACCTTGACGGGCAGGTCGCGCAGGCGCTCCGAGAAGGAGCGGTAGTGTTGCAGCGCGAGTATGGTCGTGGGCACGAGCACCGCCGTCTGTTTGCCGTCGACAGCCGCCTTGAACGCGGCGCGTATGGCAACTTCGGTCTTGCCGAAGCCCACGTCGCCGCATACGAGACGATCCATAGGCTGCTCCGACTCCATGTCGCGCTTTACGGCCTGCGAGGCGCTCTGCTGGTCGGGTGTATCCTCCCATACGAACGACGCCTCCAACTCCTGTTGCAGGTAGCCGTCGGCCGAGAAGGCGAAGCCCTTCGATGCCTTGCGCTTGGCATATAGCGCTATAAGCTCGCGCGAGATGTCCTTTACGGCCTTCTTGGTCGCCGTCTTCAACTTCTGCCATGCGCCGCCGCCGAGCTTGTAAATCTTGGGCGGTTCGCCCTCGCCGCTCTTGTAGCGCGATATGCGGTGCAGGGCGTGCACGTTGACGAAGAGTATGTCGTTATCCTTGTAGATCAGCTTTATGGCCTCCTTGATACGTCCGTTGTCGTTGAGCTTGACAAGGCCGCCGAAGCGTCCGACGCCGTGATCTATGTGTACTACATAGTCGCCGACCTTCAAGGCGTTGAGCTCGGCCACGGTCATCTGCTCGTCGCGCTTGATCTCGCCGCGGATGCGGTAGCGCTGGTAGCGGTCGAAGATCTGATGATCGGTGTATACGCATATTTTCAGATCGTTGTCGACGAAGCCCTCGTGCAGGACGGCGGGCAGCGTGCGGAACGCGACGTTGCGACGTCCTATCTGGTGGAAAATGTTGGTCAGTCGTTCGATCTGTATCTTGTTCTGCGACAGTATCCACGTCGTATAACCGCGCTGCGACGAGGCGATTATGTCGTCGGCCAGCATCTCGAAGTTCTTGTTGAATGCCGGCTGCGGCGACTGGCGAAATTCGATTGTCGTGTCGGCGCGGCGCTCTTTGAGATTGTCTTTCAGCGAGACTATGCACATCCCCTCCATGTCCCTCAGAAGCGCATTGCGCGAGCTGAGGTGGCGGTCTATGGTCGACGGTTCGTCGAGCTGCGAGAGCAGCTTCTTGCGTATTTCGTTGACCTTGCCCAGCGCATGATCGGCATCGGTAAACCATACCGTACCCTCCGAGACGAATGCCGCCAGCGAGATGCGCTCCTCGTCTGCATCGTCCATGTTGGGTATGATCTCCACCGTGTCGGGACGCTCTGACGACAGCTGGCTCGATATGTCGAAGCGTCGGATAGAGTCGATCTCGTCGCCGAACAGGTCTATGCGGTAGGGCTTCGACTCGGCGTATGAGAATATGTCGACTATGCCGCCGCGCACGGAGTACTGTCCGGGCTGGTAGACGAACTCGACCTTCTCGAACGACATCTCTTCGAGCCTCTCGACGATTCGCGTCTGCGCCATGCTGTCGCCTACGCTGAGGGTAAGCGTGCGCCGTGCGAGCCGCTGTCGGTCGGCGACCGTCTCGGCCAGAGCTTCGGGGTAGGTGCAGATGGCTATGTAGGGCCTTGCTGCGCCCCTTATGGCCGTCAGCGCCGCCGTGCGCTGCACCACGCCCTGCGCATCCTGCTGCGAGTAGGCTATCGAACGCTTGTAGGCCGACGGGAAGAAATATACGTCACTCTCGTCGAGCAGCTGGTAGAAGTCGTTGGCCAGATAGGCGGCCGCATCGCGGTCGTCGGCTACGAAGATGTGGATGCCGCCCGCGCGCACTGCCGCCGCTGCGGCATATAGCGAAAAGGCCCCGCCGACCATCTGTTTGAGATGGACGGTAGCGCCTTTTCGGTTGAGTGATTCGACTGTCGACGAGAGGTTTGCAGACCCCTCGACAAGTTGCAGCATATCGTTGAAATTTTTCGACTTTTTCTACGGCACGGCATAGTCCGAGCAAGCTCGGCCCTACGCTCGGCTTCATGAAGCCGTTCCCTGCCGGATACCTTTTCTGCGCCCCGACAAGGCGGGCAGAATCCTCTCTGCCGGGACTTGTCGGAGGCCGATCTCGCCTGCGGCTTATCCCCGGCGCAAGGCTCAGGATATAAGCGGCGAGCCCTTCTCGTCGAGGTAGTTCACATCGATCATGCCGACGCTCTGGTCGGACGTGACCTTGATCCGGATCTTGTATCGGTACATCCAGCGGCGGCGCAGCGACCACAGCCCGTGGCATATATACGAGGCCACATATGGGCTTACGCGCAGATTGACGTATTTCTTGTGACGTTCGCAGGCGAGCAGCTGTATCTGGTTCTCGATCTTCTTTTCGAGCAGTATGGTAGGCTCGACGCGTCCTGTGCCGTGGCATGTGGGACATACGTCGGTAGTCTCTTCGACGGCTACCGGACGCACCCTCTGGCGCGTGATCTGCATCAGTCCGAACTTCGTGAGCGGCAGTATGGTGTGCTTGGCCTTGTCGGTGGACATCATCTTGGTCATCTCCTCGTGCAGCATCTGGCGGCTCTGGGCCTTGTGCATGTCGATGAAGTCTATGATGACGATGCCGCCCATGTCGCGCAGACGCAGCTGGCGCGCTATCTCCTTGGCGGCTGCAAGGTTGACCTCCAATGCCGTCTGCTCCTGATTGTCTTCGGCCTTGGTGCGGTTGCCCGAGTTGACGTCTATCACGTGCATCGCTTCGGTATGCTCTATGATGAGATAGGCGCCGCGGCGCAGCGAGACGTATTTCGCGAATAAGGACTTTATCTGTTTCGATACGTCGAAGTTGTCGAAAATGGGAACCTGCCCCTTGTAGAGCTTGACGAGTTTCTCCATTTTAGGCTCTATGACCTTGACGTAGTTGCGTATCTCGTTGTACATCGCCTCGTCGTCGACGGTAATCTGCGAGAAGGTGTCGTTGAGCGAGTCGCGTATGATAGTGTTGGCACGGCTCATCTCGCTCATCAAAAGTGCGGGAGCCTGATTCTTGCGTATTGCGGCCAACGTCTTGTTCCACCTCTCGACCAGCGAGAGTATGTCCTGTTCGATATCGGCGTCCTTGGCATCGGCCGCAGCCGTGCGTATTATCACACCGAAGTTCTTCGGCAGCACGGCCGCCGCAGTCTTTTTAAGTCGTTTCTTCGCTTCTGTCGAACGTATCTTCTGCGATATGAAGATCTTGTTCGAGAATGGTACGAGTACTACGTTGCGTCCGGCCAGCGAAATGTCTGCCGTAAGGCGCGGTCCCTTGGTCGAGATAGCCTCCTTGGCGATCTGAACCATGACGATCTGTCCCACTTCGAGGTAGGAGCCGATCTTGCCGGTCTTGTCGATAGACTCTTCGAGCTTCATCGACTCGACCTTGACCGAGCGCTTGCCCGGCTGGTAGCTGCCGACGACGCGTTTCAGCGAGAGGAACTGGTTTCCCAGATCGAGATAGTGGATGAATGCGTCCTTTTCATGCCCCACATTGACGAACGCGGCGTTGAGCCCGGGCATTATCTTGCGCACCTTGCCCAGATAGATGTCCCCGACGGCGAAGCCCGTCTGGCACTGCTCCTTGTTGAGCTCGACCAGCACCTTGTCTTCGCACAGGGCGATAGAGATCTCGGTTGGATTTACATTGATAATTAATTCTCTGTTCATCGATCGATTGTTAATTCGATGCCTCGATCAAAAACAGGTAAAGCTAAGGACATACTCGCCTTAGCTTTTACCTATGATCAGCAAGATTGCCACTACTTCTTCTTATGACGATTCTTACGAAGACGCTTCTTGCGCTTGTGAGTAGCCATCTTATGACGCTTGTGCTTCTTTCCGTTTGGCATAGTTATTAATTTTTTAATATTGGGTTTGCAAATACTACTTTACCTTGCCTGCAAAACTCTTAGAGGGCTTGAATGCCGGGATATTATGCTCGGGTATGGTAATAGTTGTATTCTTTGAGATGTTGCGGGCGACTTTGGTAGCACGCTTCTTGATGATGAAGCTGCCGAAACCGCGGAGATATACGTTCTCGCCGCCGATCATAGAGTTCTTGACGTTCTCCATGAAAGCCTCCACGATGGCCTGTACCTGTACCTTCTCTACGCCGGTAGATTTTGCAATCTCATTTACGATGTCTGCCTTTGTCATAGCTATAACTTGGTTTAATAATAGTAATTAATTGTTTTTCTGTCCTTTATCGATATCTCGATTGTAACTCGTTCATCGGTCTCTCCGCTCGTCGTGCGATTCTGCGGCCTGTCGTGAGGCCGGATGCGCCGGGTGTTCGTTATATCGGTTTGCAAATATACGCCTATTTAGTATAATTTGCAACAAAAAGATAATTTTTCATGTTAATTCGTCAGTCGCAAAATACTGTGATGCAAATATAATGCAAAAAACGAAAGCTCGCTTAAAATCTGTTCAACGCTTCGGCCAAACCGTCGACCGCCTGGTCGAGCCCTTTCTTGATTTTTCCGCCTATCATCATGCGCATCATCATGTTAAGGTCGGCATGCAGCACCAGACGTATTCGGGTGTCGTCGGCGTCGACTTCGTGCAGCTGGATCCAGAAGGCGAAGTCTATCGGCACGCCTCCCTGATCGCCTATGATCTTCACGTGTTTGGGCTCGACCCTCTCCTCTATGCGCAGTCGGACGTCGAATCCCTTGACGCGGAACGAACAACTGTCGGCGTCGGCCTGCCAGCCCTCCACCTTGTCCTGCAAGGCCGGCGTGAGCATGTCGAGGCGCGAAAGCAGCGGAAATATCTGTCTTGCCGAATGGCGTATCTGTCTCTGTTGCGATTCGTATTTTTCCATTATCGTTAAATTAGTGTGCGAATATAGCTAAAATTTCGTAACGGCCGACGGCTCAGCGTGCGATCCACTGCATCATGATATCGTCGCGATAGCCCTCTGGCGTAAGGATCCAGTCGCGGCGGCGGCCGCAGATTTCGAACCCCGCCTTGCCGAACAGCGCAAGGCTCGCCCGGTTGTCCTCGCTCGCCGAGCACCATATCTGGTGTACGCCGAGCGTGTCGCGGCCGTATCTCTTGACGGCCTCGACGGCCGATGCCGCGTAACCCTGCCGGCGGTCGGAGCGGTCGTATATGAGTATGCCTATGCCGAAACGACGCATCTGCGGGTCGAAGTCGAAAATGTCGAGCGCACCTACGCTCCGACCGTCCGGAGCCTCTATTATCAGTCGCAGCTGCCGGGTGGCATAGATGTCGAAGCGCTGCTCCTCGACGAAGCGTTGCAGCCTCTCGCGCGAGAAGGGCTCCGTCGTGCCGCTCACGCGCCACACATCCGGATCGTTCTCCCAGATATACATCGAATCGACGTCGGCCGGCTCGACGGCCCTGAGGCGGCATTTGTCGGCTTGGAGCATCATCTCTTTACAGCCCGATAACCTTGTTGCGGATCAGCATCGCCACGCCCCATGCGTTGGCGCTCTCGTTCATCTTCGACACGCGGAACTTGGTATCCTTGTATACGAGGTTGAGCGAGTATTTGTTGGTCGACGATTTCAGCGGCAACATGAGATATTCGCCTGCTGCGGCGAGGTTGCCGCCTACGATGACCGTCTCGGGGTTGAACGTATTGATGAGGAATGCCACGGCCTTGCCGACTTTCTCTCCCGCCTCCTCGATGAGTTCTATGGATAGGTTGTCGTCGTTGCGTGCCGCAGCTATGATGTCGTTGATGTGTATCGCTTCGCCGCGGTCGTACATCTGGCGCAGGATCGTATTCACGCCGCTCTTGATGAGCTTTATGATCCTCTCCTCGATGGCTATGCCCGACACCTCGGTTTCGAGGCAGCCCTTCTTTCCGCAGGCGCAGATGATCTCGTTGTCGAAGAAGGGGATATGGCCGAACTCTCCCGCGAAGCCGTTCTTGCCGTAGTATAGCTTGCCGTCGATGACTATGCCTATCGCCACGCCGCGTCCCATGTGCAGATAGAGCACGTTGCTCTCGTCTTTGGACTTTCCGTTGGTGTACTCGGCATAGCAGCGCGCGCGGGTGTCGTTTTCGAGCAGCACGCGAATGCCTATGCGCTGCGAGATGATGTCGCACAGCGACTCCTCGCTCGATGTGAAGTACTTGTACGAACGTCCCGCATCGGGATTCACGCGGCCGACGATCGATACGCCCACGCCCAGAATCTTGCCGCGCTCGATGCCGCACGTGTCGATGAACTCGGCGATGTTGGAGCATATGCGTTCGAGGCACTGCGAGCGGTCGACAAGCTCGAAGGTAGTGTCGGTAACCTCCTTGATGATGTTGTTCTGCAAGTCGGTTATGACGTATGTCATGTGGTCGCGTCCGACGTTCACGCCGGCGAAGTAGATCGCCGAGTTGGCCAGTCCGAATACGTTGGGGCGGCGTCCGCCCGGGGTCTCGACCTTTCCCAGATCGTTCACGATCTTCTCGTCTACGAGCTCCTGTACGAGCTTGGTCATCGTCGGCACCGAAATATGCAGCTCGCGCGTCAACTCCGACAGCGTGCATTCGCCGTTTACGGCCATGTACGCAATGATGTTGCGTTTGATGATGTTGTTCTTGTGCGTGATGCCTTTGAGCGAGGCATCGGAGTCGATGTTGAAGAATTTCGTGAGCGAGGTCATCGTCGTATTAATTAAATATTAATATTCCGACGACAAATATACTAAAAAAATATTTTATATTATTAAATTTATTGGCGAATATTATTAAAAAATTAAGGCAATTTTCATGAAATTGCCTTAATCCGGTATTTTTATGCTGTATATATTCCGAGGCGGAACTTTCGGCAAGCCTGCCGCAGCCGCTGTTACAGCGTCGACTTCGACTCGGCCTTAGCCTCGCGGCTGACCTTGGTAATGAGTCCCTGCAATACTGTGCCGGGGCCCAGCTCGGTAAACTCGTCGATGCCGTCGGCGATCATGTTCTCGACGATCTGCGTCCAGCGCACCGGAGCGGTAAGCTGTGCGATGAGGTTGGCCTTTATGGCTGCGGGATCGGTATAGGGTTTCGCGTCGACATTCTGGTATACGGGGCATGCCGGTGCGGCGAACGAAGCCTCGGCGATAGCCGCTTCGAGCTCCTGACGTGCCGGCTCCATAAGCGGCGAGTGGAAAGCTCCGCCCACGGGCAGGCGCAGTGCGCGACGTGCTCCGGCGGCCTTCAAACGCTCGCAGGCCTCGTCGACGGCTGCATTGGCACCCGATATGACGAGCTGTCCGGGGCAGTTGTAGTTGGCTCCTACGACAACGCCGTCGACTGCGGCGCACTCCTTCTCCACTACGTCGTCCGCCAGACCCAGTACGGCGGCCATGCCTCCGGGCTGCATCTCGCAGCACTTCTGCATCGCCAGCGCACGCTTCGAGACCAGACGCAAGCCGTCCTCGAACGACAGCGCACCGGCCACTACCAGAGCCGAGAACTCGCCGAGCGAGTGTCCTGCTACGGCGTCGGGATTTACGCCGAGCGACTTGGCCAGAATGACCGAGTGGAGGAATACCGCGGGCTGCGTGACTTTCGTCTGCTTCAACTCCTCGGCCGTGCCCTCGAACATGATGTCCGTGATGCGGAAGCCGAGTATCTCGTTGGCCTTTTCGAACATCTCTTTGGCCAGAGGTACGTTATCGTAAAGATCCTTGCCCATGCCCGGAGCCTGTGCTCCCTGGCCGGGGAAAACGTAAGCATGTTTCATAATCATGACTTTAAGGTTAAACCGGCGCAAAGTTACGACTATTTCGCGTAAAAACAAATTTTTCGTTTTCGAGGCCTGACGGGCTGCGCCGGCCGCAACTTCGCGCCGTTTGCGGCCGCGATTGCGACGGGGGATGCAGCGCCGCAGGCGCCGGTCAGAGCTTGATCTCGATATTGTCGCCCGAGAACTGGTTGATCGAAAGGTGGCGGTCGTAGAGCATCTCTTCGCCGCGGCTGATCTTCACGTCGAGCGTGAAGGGCTTGACCAGATCGACCGTGCGCTCTGTGGGCAGCGTGTTGGGGATTACATATATATATAGTGTAAGCGACTCGGCCGGCTCGGTGTCGATGCCGATGTCGCGCCCGGCGGGCGAATAGCCCTCTGGGACGGCTGCGAGTTTCGAGCCGACGGGTGCGACGAAGCTCGATGCCGAGATGTATTCGAGGCGGCTGCCACCGCTGTCGGCTGTCTGCCCCGTGAGTTCGATGTTGTAGCGCCACAGCTCCTCGTAGCGCGAGGCGACCTCTATATGGAATCTTTCGGACATATCGACGGATGTTTTCGATCGGTAAAACTTTGCCACAAATGTAGCAATTATTTGCACATTTTGGGAAAATGTTATAAATTTGCACACTAAATGCGTGGAAATGTGTCGTACGATGCCATACGTTATACCCTTTAAGGGGTTGAAAGAGGGAGATTACGAATTCGACTTCAAGGTCGGCGATTCTCTGTTCGAGAGCTATTCGAGGGCGGAGATCCTCGGCGGCGACTGTACGGCGCATATAGACATGCACCGCTCGGAGACGATGTTGGAGATACACGCCTCGATCGCGGGCAGCGTAGTCTGCCAGTGCGACCGCTGTCTGGAAGACTGCGACGTGCCGGTGTCGTTCGAGGGAGACCTGCTGGTCCGCTTCTCGGACCGGACCGACGACTACGACGGCGAGGTAATGTGGATTTCGCCGGCCGAGGACAGTGTCGATCTGACGCAATATATCTACGAGAGCATCGTTCTGTCGCTGCCGTATCGGCGCGTACACCCCGAGGGGGAGTGCGACCCCGATATGCTGGCGCGTTTCGGAGTGATGTCGGCCGAGGAGTTCGACCGCCGTGCCGCCGAAGCCGAGAATGCCGACAACTGCGGCATAGGCGAGGAGGCCGCCGCACGGCTGGCCGAGTTGAAGAGCCGCATGGAGTCGCAGAGCGGAGCGGACGAGCAGTCCGAGAGTTGAAACAGCAGGCTTGCATGGGCGCTTATCCGTCAGGTGTCCGGGCATAACCGCAAACGATATTGATAAAACTTAAAATAACATTGTAAAATGGCACATCCTAAACACAAAGTCTCGTCTACTCGCCGAGACAAGCGAAGAACTCACTACAAGGCTGTCGTTCCGACGGTCGTGACCTGCTCTAACTGCGGTTCGGCAGTACTCTACCACCGCGTATGCCCCGAGTGCGGTTTCTACCGCGGCAAGCTGGCTATCGAGAAGAAGGCCGCAGAGTAAAACGAGCTTCGTCGAACAGAGCACAACTCCGGCTGAGGTGTGCTCTTTTTTTCTTTGACGAGGTAAACGAGTAACACTAAAAATAAACACCCGGCTTATGATAAAGATAGGTCTTGATGCCATGGGCGGCGACTTCGCCCCCGAGGCAGCGGTCAAGGGTGCCGTCATGGCGCTCGACAGATTGAAGGAGGGGAGCCGTATCGTGCTCTTCGGCGACAGCGCGCGCATCGGCGAGGTGCTGGCGGCCGAGGGCTGCGATGCCGACAGATTCGATATCGTCCATACCACGGAGGTCATCGAGATGGGCGACCATCCGGCAAAGGCTTTTCAGGCCAAGAGCGATTCGAGCATAACGGTCGGTTTCGGCTATCTGGCCAAGGGACTTATCAACGGCTTCGCGAGCGCCGGTTCGACGGGAGCCATGATGGTCGGTTCGATGTTCGCCGTCAAGCCTATCGAGGGCGTGATGCGACCTACCATTTCGTCGTTCATACCCACGCTGGCATCGCGTCCTGCGGTGCTTATGGATGTCGGTCTGAATGTCGACTGCAAGCCCGAGGTTCTGGCGCAGTATGCGTTGATCGGCTCGGCATTCGCCAAGTCGGTCATGGGCATCGAATCGCCGCGTGTCGCGCTTCTGAACATCGGCGAGGAGCCGTCGAAGGGCAATGCGCAGGCTCAGGCGGCCTACCAGCTCATGGAGGCCGACGGTGCAGCCGGCAAGTACAACTTCGTCGGTAACGTCGAGTCGTCGTATATCTTTACGGGCAAGATCGCCGATGTGATTATCTGCGACGGCTTCGTCGGCAACACGATCTTGAAGATGGCCGAAGGCCTCTACCAGATCAACTGCCGCATGGGTCATACCAACGACTTCTGGGGTCAGATGAATTACGAGAACTTCGGCGGTACGCCCGTTCTCGGAGTCAATGCTCCCGTGACGATAGGTCACGGCAAGTCGACTCCCAAGGCCATAATGAACATGATCCTCTCGACCGAGCGCACTATACAGACCAATGCCGTCGGCATGATCCGCGAGGCGTTCGCCGAGGCGAAGTAGCATCCGCCGCCGAAGCACGCAAGGCAGAGCAAAAGCATAAGGCCGCCCGATCCGTCGGGCGGCCTTTTTCGGCGTTCCCCGAGTATCGGGCATTACGGGCTATGGCTTCGCGTTCGTTACATATTGTCCGATATCGCCCTTATCAGAGCGGCGGCATGCGTCGATTCGTCCTTGCCCTGCGGGTGTTCTGTGAGGTAAAAAAATACCTCTCCTATCTTGTAGACCTTCACACAATATCGGCTTCCCCTGTATAAGAGGCGATTGGCAGGTACTCTTTGCTGTCGTTGAGGAAAAAGAGAAAATCATGCGCCCAACCTTTTCCTGTCAGCAGAACCACATGCTTGGGGCTGAATATTTCGATCTATTTCTGCATTATCCTTTGGCATGCGGGCAGCTGGTCGTAATATAGGTGGTTGTCGGGATTTGCTCCGTCGGGAGCTATCTTGCAAACGTTGCTCCAACACACATGCAGCAGCTCCTCGCCCGAGGGGTAGAAGCCTCTGGCTACTTGACGAATTATCCGCCAGAATGCCGACCTGTTGGAGTTGTATTTGTTGTCTGTCCCTGCGCAATCGTATACCCATTGCATCTGGTCGTCTCGTGCGAATATGCGGTCGTCGAATGCCGGATCAAATAATTTGTCGACATCCGTTTCGGTAGTTATCCACCCGTTCGTGGCCCGGCCGTAAAACATTATTCCGGTATTTTCATCGGTAGGGTATGACCTTCCCCACTGAATGCAAAACGGTCTGAGGTCGTAATCCGTGTATCCGGCGACCGATTGCATAAGTTCTGCGAATAACGGTTTGAGAGCGTATGCTCTCTCTCGGAAATACAGGCTGTTGTCCATGACAGTGGGTTATAAGTCGAGGTTATTTCGGTTTTGCTCGGTTTAGGCCGTATAAAGGCGTCGGCTTTGCGTGGCTTCCGGGCAGCGCGTCCGGCGCCGGGCGAGTGGTTTCGATCAATCCTTGAACAGATCGATTTCGCCGCGTTCGACCTTGCCGTACATCGAGGCCAGCTCGGCTATCACGGGCGAGACGACGGCAATGGTATCCTCTATGGCATGTTCGCCGCCCTTGCCGCGTATGCGGTATAGCATGGCGGCATATAGTGCCCGAAAGCAGAGCTCCGTGTCGCTCATCTCCTCCTTGCCGATTATGGTCCTGAGTCTGGGCAGCTCGGGCGCCAGTTGCGCCGCCAGTGTGCGGTAACGCTCGCCGACGGGCAGCGAGAGCAGTTGAAGATTGAGGTTGTGCATATCGGCTATCAGATGCAGCGTGTGGTCGAGATGTCCCGACTGCTCCTTGCCCTCCTTGCGCAGCAGACCGACTATATCCATATACCATAGAAATATGGTCTGCTTCTGCTCCTCGTCGGCGCCGGTCGGTGCCACGAGCTGCGAGTATATGGCCTCGGGGCTGAACTGCAAGGCTCTGAGCAGGTCTTCCAGCTGCCAAAGGTAGAGTATATACTCGGCTATATTCTGCTTGCGTTTCTGTTGTGCTATCAGCATGACGGATGTTTTGTTGGTTATCGATAAACGCGACGGTCGCATGCCGTGCGGCTATGCGACCGTCGCAACGGTACGTCGTGGCTCGATTACAGCCAATCCGACGGTGTGAAAGTCTTCTTCGGGGCGTTGGGCACGTTGGGGAAGTAGGTAAAACCCGTAAGTCTCTCCAATGCCTCGACCGAGATCATATCCTTGGCCTGCGGCTTGTGTCCCTTCTCCATGGTGTGGCTGATGACGAATGCCACGCACTGCAACTCGTCGGCCGAACATTCGCTGACCGACTTTTTGGTGTTGCCGCGCTTGGTGCGCAGCAGCGCATAGTAGAACATCGTGGGCTTGCTCACGTCGCTGCGGCCGCCGAACTCTATGCGGCGCGGCGACGATGTCGAGCCGTAGGCGTCGGTGTAGCTGTCGAAGTAGCAGCCGACCACCTCGTAGAGCGTATCGGCGCAGACCAGTCCGTCGATATGATCTTCGAGGTTGTTCCATGCGCCGCCGCCCGTATTGAACGTCGACATGTTCTGCGGTGCTATGTTCGTGTAGTAGAACACCTGACGGTTGGTCGCCGACGACGAAGTGCGTTCGGCCGAACCCACCATGTGTCCCTTGTTGCATCCTCCGCCCGTAGACTTGCTGTAATACTGTATGTTGGACGGTATCTGCGGGTCTTGGCCGTATGCGTTGGTGCGGTTTGCCGAGCCCGAATAGCATTTGTGACGCGGTGCTGCGACCCATACCGGACAGTGGTGCTCGCTGCTGTAACATACGCTGAAATTGCGTGCCGAGCCGTTGTCCTGTGCATTCGACTCGTTGCCTGCGCACAAATGATGCGCATAGTAGTAGGTCGGGTTCTTGTCGTCGCGGCCGTTGCCGTCGGCATCGTTCTCGACCGGCAGCTCGAACCAGCCGGTGCGATATACCGGTCCGTCGGGGTCGGGCGTAGGATCGGGGTCGGGATCAGGGTTTGGATCGGGATCCGGGTCTGGGGTAGGATCGGGGTCGGGATCCGGATTAGGATCGGGATCGGGATCGCTTCCCCCTCCCTTTTGTGTCGTAAAGCGCTCGACGGGGAATGTCCACGATTCGCCTACGGCACGCACGAAGGCGCGGCATTCGTAAGTGGCCCCCTCTGCCAGATCGTCGAGACGGCAGATTATAGTGCGCGACTTGGGTATCGCTATCCATTCGAAATCGACGTCGGATGTTCTGCGTACGCAGAAGCCCATTTGGTCGACGGCCTCCATATCGCTTGCGTCGATAACGGCCGTAAGCGTCGCCGTAGTCGTCGTTACGGCACTGATCTCGAATGATTGCAGACGGCAGGTAAACTCCTCCTCGTCGTTGCATGCGGCAAGCATCGTGCATGCCGCGAGTAAAGATAGTAATTTAATAGGTCTCATGAATATAGCTGATTTCATTTAGTCTCTGTCGTGCGAGTCGATCCATATCGTAACCGGCCCGTCGTTGGTAAGCGTTATCCGCATGTCGGCGCCGAATACTCCCGTAGCCGTTCTCTTGCCCAGGAGCTCCTCGACACGTCGAACGAATCTATCGTACAGAGGACGCGATATCTCCTCGGGAGCGGCCTTGATCCACGAGGGGCGGTTGCCTCTGCGCGTCGATGCCTGCAATGTGAACTGGCTCACGATCATCACTTCGCCGCCCGTCTGGGCGAGAGAACGGTTCATTACCCCGTCGCTGTCGTCGAATATGCGCAGGGCGACGAGCTTGCGTGCCAGATATTCGATGTCTTCGTCGGCATCGTCGCGGCCTATGCCGACAAGCACGACCGCTCCGCTTCCGATTTGCGAAAAGGTCTTGCCGCCGATGTCGCACTGCGCCTCGGTTACGCGTTGAATGAGTATTCGCATGGGCGCTATCGTTGACTCTGTTCGAAGAACTGCCACAGATTGTCCTGCGGTACGGGTGCCGTAACGCATATCGGCTCCTTGCGCACGGGGTGTATCAACTCCACGCGTCGCGAGTGCAGCGATATGCCGCCGTCGGGATTCGAGCGGCGTGCTCCGTATTTAAGGTCTCCCTTGATAGGACATCCTATCTTCGAGAGCTGGGCGCGTATCTGGTGGTGGCGTCCCGTCAGCAGGTCGACCTCCACGAGCGAGTAGTTGGTCGATGCGGCCGCCACGCGGTAGCGCAGCAGCGCCTGCTTGGCTTCGGCGCGCGGCGTATCGAAGGCCTGCGAGCGGTTGGTCTTGCCGTTGCGCAGAATCCAGTGGCGCAACTCTCCCTCGTCGCTCTGTGGCGCATGCTCCGTAACAGCCCAATAGGTCTTCCGTATGGCTCCGTTGCGTATCATCTCGTTGAGGCGTACCAGCGCCTTGGACGTTTTGGCGAATACTACCGCGCCGCTTACAGGGCGGTCTATGCGGTGCACGACGCCGAGAAACACCTCCGAGGGCTTGTGGTCGCGTATCTTTATCATCGCCTTGATCTGCGTTTCGAGCGCGTCGTCGCACTCGGGCGAGGGCTGCACCAGATCGCCGGCATGTTTGTTAACGATCAGCAGGTGGTTGTCTTCGTATAGAATATCGTCGGGAGAGAACATCGTCGGTGTGGCTTGCTTAATCGAGTTTGAAGGTAAAGGGCAGCAGCTTGGCGGCCGTGTCGACGACCGACGCGGTGCCGGCACCGCTCATTATGATGCGTATCGGAGAACCCTGACGACGCTCGACGTCGAGCATTACCTGACGGCACTGTCCGCATGGATAACACTCCTTCTCGGAGGGCTGTGAAGCGATGGCCAGTGTCTCGATAGGGTCGTCGGCGTGGTTGGCTTGCAGATAGAACAGCAGCGAACGCTCGGCGCACAGACCGGCGGGAAATACCTCGCTCTCGAAATTCGATCCGCACATTATGCGTCCGCTTTTCAGCCGGGCCGCCGCACCTACGTTGAAATGCGAATAGTGGGCGTTGGCCGTCTCGGTGGCTCTCTGCGAGCTGTATACGAGTTCGCGATCCTCGGCCGACATCTCCTCGATCGAGTCGTAGTGCTCGTAAGTAAAATCCATTGTCCGTTTCATAGGCCTTTTATTTTTAAGGTAAAGTAAACAAAGATACGACAATATATCGTGAAATCAAAATATCGGAGCAAATATTGTGCATCCTGCCTCCGCTCGGCCGCATGCGGCGGTGGGGCGGGGGCGATGCCGTGCATGCCGCCGGATACGAAAAATCCCCGGCGACATCGTGTCGTCGGGGGTATCGGGCAGTCGGGCCGCAGGCCGTGCAGGCAGGCCGCGTATCTCGCGTGGGTTAATTCTCGTCGTCGAAGTCTTTTGCAAGACCTCCCTGACTGGTCTCCTTGTAGATCGACGGCAGATCGTGTCCGGTCTGCTTCATTACCTCCACCACACGGTCGAACGACACGCGGTGGCGTCCGTCGGTAAAGGCCGAGTACAGGTTGGCGTCCAGTGCGCGCGCCGCAGCGTAGGCGTTGCGCTCGATGCAGGGTATCTGCACCAGTCCGCATACCGGGTCGCAGGTCATGCCGAGGTGGTGCTCCAAGCCCATCTCTGCGGCATACTCGATCTGTGCGGGCGAGCCGCCGAAGAGTTGGTTGGCCGCCGCCGAGGCCATGGCGCATGCGACTCCGACTTCGCCCTGACATCCGACTTCGGCGCCCGAGATCGAGGCGTTGTGCTTGACGATGTTGCCTATCAGACCGGCCGTCGCCAGCGCGCGACAGATGCGTGCTTCGGAAAAATCGCGGCTTTTCCACAGGTGGTAGAGCACGGCCGGAACCACGCCCGACGATCCGCATGTCGGAGCTGTCACGATGCGGCCGCCCGAGGCGTTCTCCTCGCTCACGGCGAGCGCATATGCGAAGACCAGCCCGCGCGATTGCAGATTCTGCTTGTAGCCCGAGGCGCGGACGTAATATGTCGGTGCGTGTCGCGGCAGATTCAGCGGACCCGGCAGCACGCCCTCGTGCGCCAGACCGCGTTCGACGCTCTCGCGCATGGCCTGCCACACCTCCGACAGGTAGACCCAGATGTCGTCCTCCTCGTAACGGTCGACATACTCCCACAGCGAGCGTCCCTTGCGGTCGCACCATGCCAGTATGTCGGTAAGCTTCGACAGAGGGTATATATCCTCCGACTCGGCCTGTTCGGCACCCTCCTCGGCCAGTGCGCCGCCGCCGATGCTGTATACGGTCCATGCGTCGGTCGCGACTCCCGCCGCATCGAGCGACTCGAAGCGCATGCCGTTGGGGTGGAACGGCAGGAACACCGTCGGCTGCCATATCAGATCGACCGACGCGTGCGGCAGCAGCACGTCGAATATGGCTTGGTCGGTCATGTGGCCGCGTCCCGTGGCTGCAAGACTGCCGTAGAGGGTTACGCGGAACGACGCCGCGTCGGCATGGCGCGACAGAAATGTCTCGGCGGCACGTCGCGGCGCCATGGTGTGACTGCTCGACGGTCCTGTGCCGATACGGTATAACTCTTTGATCGATTTCATTGTTGTCTACTTAACTAACCGCGGCAAAGATAGTGCATTCCGGATTAATCTTCGTATATTTGACCGAAAAATAGCGAACCATGTCGTTGTTATACCTGCATATTCCCTACTGCAAACGCATTTGCGCCTATTGCGACTTTTTCCGCTCTGCCTCGCTCGCGACGCTGCCCGCCGCGCTCGATGCCATGCGGAGCGAAATGGAGCGGCGGCGCGACTATCTCGGCGGCGACCCGCGAATCCGCACTATATATTTCGGCGGCGGTACCCCGTCGCTCTGCGCGCCGCAGCGGTTGCAGCGGCTGATCGATACTGCGTCGGGGCTGTGGGACTGTTCGTCGCCGGAGGAGATTACCGTCGAGGTCAACCCCGACGACGTGACCGACGACTATGTCGCCGCGCTGCGCGACACGGCCGTCGACCGCATAAGTCTCGGCATACAGTCCTTCGACGACGGGCTGCTGCGTGCGATGAACCGCCGACATACGGCGGCGCAGGCCGTGGCCGCCGTCGAGCGGCTGCGCCGTGCGGGCTACGACAATCTGTCGGGCGACCTTATATTCGGCATCGAGGGCTTCGGCGGCAGCGTCCTCGAAGAGTCGCTGCGCAGGATGATCGCTCTGGGCGTATGTCATATATCGGCCTATCATCTTACGATAGAGCTGGGTACGGCATTCGGGCGACGTGTAGCGCGGGGGCTGATGCACGAAGTGGACGAGGCGGTATCGGAGAGAGAGTTCGCGCTGGTGCACGATATGCTCACGGCGGCCGGGTACGAGCATTACGAAGTGTCGAACTTCGCGCTGCCGGGGTGCCGGGCACGCCACAATTCGGCCTACTGGACCGGCGAGCGGTATTTGGGCATTGGTGCCGGAGCGCACTCGTTCGACGGTGCCGAGCGCCGCTGGTGCACATCGACGGTGGAACAGTATGCGGAGTGCGATTTCCGCTACCAGAGCGAGCTGCTGTCGGATAGGGAGATGTACGACGAGTATGTCATGACGTCTCTGCGCCGTATCGAGGGTATCGACACGGAGTATGTCGCGGAGCGTTTCGGGCGCGGGCGCGCTGAGGCGATGATCGCGGCGGCGGCGCGCTGGCAGGCCTCGGGCGATATGATAATCGGGCGGGGACGCATGCGCATCCCGCCCGAAAGGTTCTTGATATCCGATGCCGTTATCGAATCGCTGTTCGAGTAGCGGCGACGGCCGATTGGCTACTTCTTTTCCGGAGTCTTGGTCTTCTTGCCGCGCTTTTCGTAGAGGAAGCGGCGGATCTTTCTGGTGGGGGTCTTCTCGAACTCCTCTTCGTTTTCGATCACGTCGCTGATGCGTGAGAAGCGGTTGACCTTGGAGTTGACATACTCCTTGATCTCCTTTTTGATCTCCTCCTTTTTCTGCCCCAGCAGCTCGGCGTTGCGCGCCAGTCGCAGTTTGAGCTCCTCGTAGTGCTTGACTATGGCGTAGGTGTCGAAGTGTATCAGCGCGATGAGATGTCCGTCCTGCTCGGTTACGATCGACTCCTGCACGAAGCGGTTGGTGTTGATGACCGACTCGATGTCCTCGGGGTAGATGTTCTCGCCGCTGGGGCCGACGATCATGTTTTTAAGACGTCCCTTTATATATATCCAGCCGTCGGGCGTAATGGCTCCCAGATCGCCCGTGCGGAACCAGCCGTCGTCGGTAAATACCTCGCGCGTAGCCTCCTCGTTCTTGTAGTATCCGCGCATGACGCAGGGGGTGTCGACCACTATTTCGCCCTGGCCGGTCTCTGCGTTCACGTTGTCGAGGCGTATGCCGATGCCCTTCAATGCGGGGCCCGTCGAGCCTACGCGTACCATGTCGCCCACGGCGCCGGCCAGCAGCGGGGCGGTCTCCGTCAGTCCGTATCCTATGGCGTATGGGAACCGCGCGTCGAGCAGGAATTGCTCGGCCTCCGAGTCGAACTTGGCGCCGCCGATCGCGAACAGGCGCATGCGGCCGCCGAACAGGCGCATGAGCTGCCGTCCGGCCATGCGGTGCAGCAGGCGGCGCGACCAGCCCCAGCCGTAGAGCGTGCGCAGCAGACGCGTGCTCTCGAACTTGGGTTTTACCTTCGACCGGTATATCTTCTCCATTATCAACGGCACCGAGGCCATGACCGTGGGACGCACCTCGGCCAGTGCCGGCATCAGCGCCGAGGCCGTAGGCGGACGGTCGAGGTATACGACTCTCGATCCGCGCGCGAAAGGGAATATCATGCCCAGCGTGCACTCGTAGGTGTGCGACAGCGGCAGTATGGAGAGCAGGACATCCTGCTGGTTGAAGTCGAACAGCGGCGGAATGACCGTAAGCTGCATGCAGATGTTATAGTGCGACAGCATGACGCCCTTGGGGCGCGACGTGGTGCCCGACGTATATATTATTACGGCCAGATCGTCGGGCGTCGGAATGCGCGTCTCGCCCTTTTCGAAGACGGTTTGCGATATTACGTTGAGTCCCTTGGTGCGTATGACGATGTTCATGCGCTCTACTGTGGTCTTCGACAGTTTGGCGAAGAGCTTGTCCGAGACGAGTATGGCTTTGGCTTCGGAGTGGGCTATTATCATGTCCAGCTCCTCGCCCGTGAAGTCGGGCAGTATGGGTACGGCTATCATGCCGGCCGTGGTTACGGCGAAATAGGATACGCCCCAGTTGGGCATGCTGCTGCTGAGAATGGCGACCTTGTCGCCGGCACCTACGCCGGCCTCGACGAGCAGCTGCTGCACGTGTCCGATGCGTCGGCCGACCTCTTCGTAGGTAACATCCTCTGCGCCGAGCATGGTGTAGGCTATCTGCGCCGAGAATTTTTCGACGCTGTGCTTAACTATCTCGTATAGTGTAGTGAAAGTCATTTTCGAAAGTCGAGAGTTAGTTCAATTAACGGTTAAAAATCGGTGCAAGTTAACAATAATCCGTGATAAATCGCTACATTTGAGCAAAAATCCGACTCATGCTCTCTGCCGAACATATCAAGGCTGCGGCCGCCGAAGCGGGCTTCGACCTATGCGGCATAGCTCGTGCCCGACATCTCGACGAGCGCGAGCGGACGTTCCGCCGCTGGCTGGGGGCGGGACGGCACTCGACGCTGTCGTACATGGAGCGCAATGCCGAAAAGCGCTTCGACGCATCGCTTCTGGTCGAGGGGGCGCGCACGGTCATAGTCTGCGGCGTGAGTTACAAATCCGCTCTGTCCGAGGGATATCCGGCAGAGTGCAGAACGAAGATCGCATCGTATGCCGCCTGCGACGACTATCATGTCGTTATCAAGGATATGTTGCGCGATCTGTCCGGGCGGCTGAGGCGGCGCTATCCCGATCTGTCGGGCAGAGCCTTCGTCGATACGGCGCCGCTGAGCGAGAAGTCTTACGCTGTCGAGGCCGGTCTGGGCTGGGTGGGGCGGCAGTCGCTGCTCGTGACGCCTGGATTCGGCTCGTTCGTTCTGCTGGGCGAGCTTGTGGTCACGGACGAGGCGGACAGCTATGACGCGCCGTTTGGCGGCGAGGGGTGCGGCGGCTGCCGCGCATGCGTCGAGTCCTGCCCCGGCCGCGCCATACTCGACAACCGGACGATCGACACATCGCGCTGCATATCGTGCCATACGGTAGAGCGCGAGGCTGAGTGCGGCATCGATCTCGACGGCTGGATATTCGGCTGCGACGCATGCCAGAGCTGCTGTCCGTACAATCGTCGCGCACCGCTGCATGCCAACCCGCGCTTCGACATGCGCTTCGATCCTCGGAGCATGACGGCCGGGCAGTGGCGCGCCCTATCCGAGGAGGAGTTCGTCGGGCGGTTCGGCCGCACCCCGCTGATGCGCAGCGGCCGCAGGCGCATAGTGTCGAATATCGGCTGAAAGCGGGCGCGTCGTCCGGCCCGGAGGAAATGTTGCATCCTATTTGCCGGTTTGTGGGCAAATATTACTATATTTGCAAAATAAATTCTTAATTACCGAAATGGTCGATTTCAATTTCAAACGTTGGAACAATATCACGGGCTGGGCGGTGTTCGCCGTATCTACGCTCGTGTATCTGCTGACTATGGAGCCTTCGTCGAGTCTGTGGGATTGCGGCGAGTTCATAGCGACGTCTTACAAGTTGGAGGTGGGACACCCGCCCGGAGCACCGCTGTTCATGATGCTGGCGCGTCTGGCTACCATGCTCGCCCCCTCGCAGCATTATGTTCCGATCATGGTCAACGCCATGAACGCCGTGGCCAGCGGATTCTGCATACTGTTTCTGTTCTGGACGATAACGCATCTGGCACGACGTATCGTTACGCGCGGCGGCGAAGAGATGTCGTCCCGCACGGCCGTAGCGGTCCTCGGCGCCGGAGCGGTAGGCGCTCTGGCATTCGCCTTTACCGATACGTTCTGGTTCTCGGCCGTCGAGGGCGAGGTATATGCGCTTTCGTCGATGTTCACGGCGCTGGTCGTATGGCTCATGCTCAAATGGGAGGAGCAGGCCGACGAGCCGCATGCCACGCGCTGGATAATCCTGATAGCCTATCTCATGGGTCTTTCGATCGGCGTGCACCTGCTCAACCTGCTGACCGTGCCGGCGCTGGTGTTCATCTACTTCTTCCGCCGTTACCGCATATCGACCGCTGGTGAGTTTCTGATAAAATCGGCTCTGGCGACGCTCATCTCGTTCGCCATACTCGGTGCCGTAAACGGCGTGATAATCCCCTATACGGTATATGTCGGCGCAGCCGTCGACAAGCTCTTCGTCAACACGTTCGGCTTGCCGGTAAACAGCGGCATAGTCTTCTTCATCATGGCCGTCTTCGCCGCTTTGGGCTGGGCGGTATGGGCTACCCACCGCCGCGGCATGCGCACGCTGAATACGGTTCTGCTGGCTGCGACGATGGTCCTGATCGGCTTTTCGTCGTATGCCTCGGTAACGATACGCGCGCTGGCCAACCCGCCGATGAACAGCAACAATCCCGATACGCCTTACAGTCTTTTGAGCATGCTCAACCGCGACCAGTACGGCAATCGGCCGCTGCTGCGCGGCGCCTATTACTCGGCACCGCCGGTGGATATGGTCGACCGTGCGGGCGAACCCACGGGCGACTACGACAGCAAGACGACGCAGTATCTCAATCCCGAGACGGGCAGGTACGAGCCGCGCGAGGTATTCCTCGGCTACCGCTATCCGTCCGAGTTCGTGCACTGGTTCCCGCGCATGTGGAACCCCAACCGCAAGGAGGGCTACGAGCGAGGCTGGGTAGAGTTGCAGGATATAGTCGAGAAGGACGAGACAGGCCGCACGACCTCTTCGCTGGTCGTGCCTACGTCCGAGGTCAAGGACTCCGGGGGCAAGACGCTGGGCTACGAGCCGACGCGCCTTGAAGACATACGCTTCTTTCTGGGCTACCAAATGGGCGATATGTTCTGGCGGTATTTCATGTGGAACTTCGTGGGACGTCAGGACGACATGCAGCTCGAAAAGGATGAAAACGGAGTCTACCTGCACGGCGGCTGGCTGTCGGGAATCAAGCCCGTCGACGAGCTTATATGCGGACCGCAGAGCGACCTGCCAGACGAAATGGCCTCGAACCGTGCGCGCAACACCTATTTCTTCCTGCCATTTTTATTGGGTCTGATAGGACTTATATATCATCTCAACCGCGACCCGCGCAACTTCATCGTCGTGATGTGGCTCTTCATTATGATGGGTATAGCTCTGGTGGTATACTTCAACACTTCGCCCGACGAGGTGCGCGAGCGCGACTACGTCTACGGCGGTGCGTTCTATGCCTTCGCGATATGGATCGGTCTGGGCGTGCTGGCCGTGAGGGATACGCTCGGCCGCCTCTTCTGCCGCCGTCGTGCCGCGGAGCGTTCGGCAATGGCCGTGACGGTGGCTGCGGTGGCGATCTGCATGTCGGTGCCTGCGGTGCTGGCTGTCGAGAACTGGGACGACCACGACCGTTCGGGACGAACCATGGCGCGCGACATAGGCTGGAACTATCTCAACTCGGCACCCGAGGGTGCGATCGTAGTCAACTACGGCGATAACGACACCTTCCCGCTCTGGTTCAATCAGGAGGTCGACGGCGTGCGTCCCGACATACGCATAATGAACTCGTCGTATCTGGCCGGAGAGTGGTATATCGACGAGATGAAGCTGGCGGCCAACGACGCTCCCGGCGTGCCCTTCTCGCTGCCCGGCAGCAAGTACAGCTATGTAAACGACTATGTAATGGTCGAGCAGCCGGGCGACGTGCTGACCTCGGCTCAGGGCGAGGCGCTTCTGGACAAGATGTCGGACGTCTATATGCGCTACCAGTCGGCGTCGTCGGATGCCGAGGCCGACCGTCTGGCACAGCAGTACAATACGCTGGTCGACCGCTATGAAGGCATCTTCATGAAGGCCGACAGCATCAACCGCATGCGTCTGCCGATAAACGTGGAGGATGCCATACGGCTCGTGGCGGCCGATTCGGCCGGCATGACGGCGG
Source organism: Bacteroidales bacterium (assembly GCA_910574205.1). GTDB lineage: Bacteria > Bacteroidota > Bacteroidia > Bacteroidales > Rikenellaceae > Alistipes. The sequence goes on along the minus strand of CAJSYJ010000003.1, from coordinate 25,624 downwards.
TGCGCAACGGCGGCATCATGCGGCTTCTGGCCGAGGGCGAGACCATAGACCCGGCCGAACGAGCCGACGACTATGCCGTGCTGGGCACCATGCCGGCCAAGCTCAAATCGCCGATCGACGGCCGCATGAACGACTATATCCCCTCGCCCGACCTGTTTATCGAGGTCGACCGCGACAATGCGATAGCTTCGGGCACGGTAGCCGAGCGCGACTCCGCGCTTGTGGTCGACCGCGTGCCGATACGTCTTGCCAAACGTGCCTTGCAGAAGGATGCGCTGATGATGCTCGATCTGCTGGCGCACTTCGAGTGGCGCCGGCCGCTGTCGTTCACGCAGTCGTATCTGTTGCAGGACTACGGCCTTGTGGAGTATCTGCAATTCGACGGCTACACCTATCGTCTTGTGCCGATCCGCACGCCGGTATATTCGGCGCGCGACATTGGCCGCATCGATCTCGACTATGTATACCCGCTGCTGGCCGGCGGCTATGACGATGCCGGGGAGCAGGCGCGGCGCGGCGCGGTCAACCCACCGTTCCGCTACGGCAATCTGGCCGACGAGGATGTATACGTCGACTACTTCTACCAGTACAACATCGCCGCATCGCGTGCCCGCGAGTCGTTCGCGCGCGTTGCCAAGGCTCTGGCGCGTCGCGACGGCGAGGGCGACAGGGAGCGTGCCGAGAAGCTGCTGCTCAGGGGCATGGAGGTGCTGCCGCCGTCGCAGATACAGTATACGATGACCAATACGTTCGGATATATCGAGGCCTACTACCAAATGGGAACGCTGAGCCTCGACCGCTCGATAACCCTTATCGAAGAGGCCGTGGAGCGTTTGCAGAGTCTGACGGGCGATAAGACCGAGGTGGAGTTCGACGATCTGGACCTCTTCTCGTACCGCTACGACATGGCCGACCTATATACGCGGCTTATGGCGCAGGCGCAGCAGACGGCACCGGCCGGGGAGCTCGACGCCATACGGCAGATTGCCGAGCGCAGTGCCGAGGAGTATATCGAGGCCGAGGAGATGTTCGGCAAGGGCGATGCAGTAATGGAGGGCTTCATACGCAATGCGGCGCAGTATGCGCGTTACTACATGCAGTTCATGACGGGCGAGCGCTTTACGCCCAAGGTCAGCGACCTGCTATATAATAAGGTGGCCGATATCTGCGATATGTTCTACTATGCGCAGAATATAGGCGGCAGCCTCGAACGTCATCTGGCGCCCTATCGCGACACTCTTGCCGAGTATGTCGAGCGCATAGCCGCCATGACGCCCGATTCGGTGCACGACCCCAAGGTGCTGACCGTGATACGACATACGGAGAATATACGCAAGCTGGCCGACTATTTCTACCTTATGTCGATGCAGGCTCCGTCGGATGCCGAGGGCATGACCGCAAAGGATATCGAGCGCTACGGCCGCATCGTAGGCATGTGCGACGAATATCTTGCGCGCGACGAGGTGCGGCGTATGATCGAGCTGATGAATGAAGAGTAAACGGAAAAGATATTACAGATATGGAAAAATTCGTTTTATACAATACGCTGACACGGCGCAAGGAGTCCTTCGAGCCTATCGCTGCGCCCAATGTAGGCATGTATGTCTGCGGCCCTACGGTCTACGGCGACCCGCATCTGGGACATGCGCGCCCTGCCGTGACATTCGACATGATGTTCCGCTATCTGCGCTCGCTGGGCTATAAGGTGCGCTACGTGAGGAATATCACCGACGTAGGCCACCTCGAACACGATGCCGATCAGGGCGAGGACAAGATAGCCAAGAAGGCGCGTTTGGAGCAGCTCGAACCTATGGAGGTCGCACACCACTACACCGAGCGCTACCACGACGCTATGCGCCAGTTGGGCGTGCTGACGCCCTCGATCGAGCCGCATGCCTCGGGGCATATCATCGAGCAGATAGCATTCGTCGAGCGTATATTGAAGGCGGGTTACGCCTATGAGTCTAACGGCTCGATCTACTTCGATGTCGAGAAGTACGACCGCGACCACCGTTACGGCCGGCTGTCGGGACGCAATCTCGAAGACATCGTTACCAACACCCGCGAACTTGACGGTCAGAGCGACAAGCACCACTCGTACGACTTCGCGCTGTGGAAAAAGGCCTCGCCCGAGCATATCATGCGCTGGCCCTCGCCGTGGAGCGACGGCTTCCCCGGCTGGCACATGGAGTGTTCGGCCATGAGCACCAAGTATCTCGGCGAGCGCTTCGACATCCACGGAGGCGGAATGGATCTCATGTTCCCCCACCACGAGTGCGAGATCGCTCAGTCGACGGCCGCTCTGGGGCACGACTCGGCCAAGTACTGGGTTCACAATAACATGATTACGATCAACGGCCAGAAAATGGGCAAGTCGCTGGGCAACTTCATAACGTTGGAGCAGCTCTTTACCGGCTCGCATCCTCTGCTGGCACAGGCATATTCGCCCATGACGATCCGTTTCTTCGTCTTGCAGGCGCACTATCGTTCGACGCTCGACTTCTCCAACGAGGCGTTGCAGGCGGCGGAAAAGGGGCTCGACCGACTGATGAAGGGCGTCGAGACGCTCTCGAAGTTGAAGCCGGCCGCAACGTCGACGGTCGATGTCGCCGAGGCCGAGCGCCGTTGCGCCGATGCCATGGCCGACGACATGAACTCGCCCATGGTCATATCGACGCTGTTCGACTGGGTGCGTATCGTCAATCAGGCAGCCGAGTGGCAGCAGAGCCTTACCGAGGCCGACCTCATGGCGTTGCGCGCTACATTCTCGAAATACGTGTTCGACATTCTGGGTCTGCGCGACGAGAAGTCGGCGACAGCCGAATCGGGACGCGATCTCGTGTCGCCTCTGGTCGGGATGCTGCTCGACATGCGCATGCAGGCCAAGGCTGCAAAGGACTGGGCTACCTCCGACGCCATACGCGACCGTCTGACCGAGATAGGCATTCGCGTCAAGGATCGTAAGGATGGGTATGATTGGGAGATAGAATAACCGTTCGGCGTGATAGCCGCACACCTGCCGCACGATCCCCGCTTTGCGCCGAACGGGCAGTACGCCGGTACAGCCCGTCCGACGCTCCGCATCGATCGACGGCATCTGCACGACTCTGACGCCGAACATTATAAGGCGACAGCCGACACCTGCCGCACGATCCCCGCTTTGCGCCGAACGGGCAGTACGCCGGTACAGCCCGTCCGACGCTCCGCAGCGATCGACGGCATCTGCACGACTCTGACGCCGAACATTATAAGGCGATAGCCGACACCTGCCGCACGATCCCCGCTTTGCGCGGGCAGGAATAAAGTACCGGTGCGGCAATATAAAGATATAAAGTAAACGACATGATATTGCAAGATCAGATAAAGGATGCGACGGAGCGTTGCGCGAAGTTGGAGCGTTGCTTGGGTATCGAGCAGCGTCGCATCGACTTACAGAACGAGCAGGAGCGCACCGAGGAGCCCGATTTTTGGAATGATGCCGAGGCAGCGCGGCGTCAGCTAAAAAAGGTGGCCGACATCAAAAGCTGGATCGACGACTTCGAGGCCGTCAGAAAGGGCGTCGAGGACTTGCAGCTGCTGCCCGATTTCGTGGCGGCGGGTGTCATGTCCGAGGAGGAGATCGATGCGGAGTATGCGGCGACCGTAGAGCGCATCGAGAAGCTCGAACTGAGGCAGATGCTCGGCTCTGACGAAGACAAGCTCGGCGCCATAATGGATATCAACGCCGGTGCCGGAGGCACGGAGGCGCTCGACTGGGCGTCGATGCTCATGCGCATGTACACGCGCTGGGGCGAGGCGCACGGCTACCGCGTGAAGGTCATGGACTATCAGGCCGGCGACGAGGTTGGCGTAAAGTCGTGCACGTTGGAGTTCGAGGGCGACTTCGCCTACGGATATCTAAAAAGCGAAAACGGCGTGCACCGCATGGTGCGTCTGTCGCCGTTCAATGCCAACAACAAACGCCAGACGACATTCGCGTCGGTATTCGTCTCGCCGGCGGTCGACGACACGATCGAGATCAACATATCGCCGTCGGACTATGAGTGGGACACGTTCCGTTCGAGCGGTGCCGGCGGTCAGAACGTCAACAAGGTAGAGACGGCCGTGCGTCTGCGCTATCACGGCAAGGACCCCGATACGGGCGAGCCGGTGGAGTTTCTGATCGAGAACATGGAGACCCGCTCGCAGCTGATGAACCGCGAGAATGCCATGCGCATACTTCGCTCGAAGCTCTACCAGCGCGAACTGGACAAGCGCATGGCCACGCAGCAGGCGTTGGAGGCCACCAAAAAACGCATAGAGTGGGGCTCGCAGATACGCAGCTACGTCTTCGACGACCGTCGCGTGAAGGATCATCGGACGGGATTCCAGACATCGAACGTCGATGCCGTCATGGACGGCGAGCTGGACGGATTCATCAAGGAGTATCTGTTGCAGAACGGCGGTTTGCAGGACGATGCGCAGTAGGGTATGGGACGGCGTGCTATTACATTTCTGCTGCTGCTGACCGCCGGCCTGTGCTGCCCGACAATCTGTGCGGGCAGCTGCCCCGGCAACGTCGAAGGGACATTCCGTGATGCGGGCACAGCAGAGGTACTCGTCGGTGCTGCCGACACGGCCTCGTACATGCCGCTGTTGAGGGGGCGGCGCGTGGCTGTGCTGGCCAACCATACGGCGATGTTCTCGGCCGAGGAGCATCTGGTCGACATGCTGTGCCGCGAGGAGATAGACCTCGTTGGCATATTCTCTCCCGAGCACGGCTTCCGCGGCAGCGTCGAGGCCGGTGCCTCTGTGGGCAACTCCGTGGACGAGCGCACGGGCGTGCCGATACTCTCGCTCTACGACGGGCGCACGCAGCGCCCCTCCGATGCGGTCATGCGCTCGTTCGACGTGCTTGTGGTCGACATGCAGGACGTAGGGCTCAGATTCTACACCTATTACATATCCATGATACGCATGATGGACGCCTGCGCCGACTTCGGCCGCAGCGTCGTGGTGCTCGACCGTCCCAATCCCAACGGCAGTTATGTCGACGGACCTATACTCGACATGCGCTACCGCTCTGGCGTGGGCTGGCTGCCCATACCGATCGTGCACGGCATGACCATGGGCGAGCTGGCGCGCATGGCCGTGGGCGAGGGGTGGAGCAAACGGGTCGATCTTAGCGTAGTGCCGTGCCGCAACTATACGCGCTCGACGCGCTACGTGCTGCCGCTCGCGCCCTCGCCCAATCTGCCTACGCAGCATTCGATATATCTCTATCCGTCGATGTGCCTGTTCGAGGGCACGGTCGTAAGTCTCGGCCGCGGTACCGACGCGCCGTTCGAGATATACGGTCATCCCGAGATGAAGGGACGCGATTTCAGCTTCACGCCGCAGCCCAATGCCGGCTCGTCGGCTCCGCCGCACAAGGGCAGGCTGTGTTATGGAGTCGATCTGCGCGAAGTGCCCGACGAGGAGATACTGTCCGAGGGGCTGACACTGAGATACGTGATCGATGCCTATCGCGATTTAGACATGGGCGAGCGGTTTTTCACTCCGATGTTCGAGAAGCTCGTCGGCGTCGACTGGGTGCGCCGCATGATCGTCGACGGAGCCTCGGCCGATGAGATCGAGGCGCGCTGGCGCAGCGATGCGGAGCGGTTCGAACGACAGCGCGCGCCGTATCTGCTCTACGAGGATTAAAACGGGGCAAGAGAGGTTTTCCGGCCGGGAGATTCGGTCTTTTCGCGGAGGAAGAGGTTTTGTATCGGAAACTCGATACATCGATATTATTAAGCTGTTCGACAGACTATTGCTCGCAGCGGTATTGTTGCCGCTGGCGGGAGGAGTGTCGGCACAGAGCATTGCCGATCGATTCATCGGAGCCTATTCGGCTGCCGAGTAGGATTCAGATCTCGACATTGCCTGCGGCTGCGCAATTATCCGGATTCCGGATTAGCCGCTTACTCGTTGCATACATTAAAAGGCGTGCTCCGAAATACGTATTTCGGAGCACGCACTGTTACATCGGACGGACGATTACTCGTACTGTCCCGTTTTGAGTCGCATAACCTCTTCGCGGGTAAGGAAGCGCCATGCGCCGCGTTTAAGATTCTTTTTGGTAAGACCGGCATAGTATACGCGGTCGAGTTTCTGTACGGTGTAACCCAGATGCTCGAACATGCGTCGTACGATACGGTTGCGCCCCGAGTGTATCTCCACGCCGATCTCCTTCTTGTTCTCCTTGACGTAGGCCACCTCGTCGGCATATATCTCGCCGTCTTCGAGGGCGATGCCGGTGGTAAGCGTATCCATGTCGGCACGCGTCAGAGGCTTGTCGAGCGATACCTGATACACCTTCTTCTTCTTGTACGAAGGGTGCGTCAGCTGACGCGTCAGGTCGCCGTCGTTGGTAAACAGCAGCAGGCCGAGCGAGTTCTTGTCGAGACGTCCGACAGGGTATATGCGCTCGGTGCAGGCCTCCTTGACCAGATCCATTACCGTCTTGTCGGCATGGGGGTCTTCGAGCGAAGTGACATATCCCTTGGGCTTGTTGAGGACGAGATAGACGTTCTTCTCGCCTTGCAGACGCTCGTCGTTGAAGCGCACCTCGTCGGTAGGCATGATCTTCGTGCCCAGCTCGGTCACGACCACGCCGTTGACCGATACCACGCCTGCGGCGATGAAGTCGTCGGCCTCGCGGCGCGAGCATACGCCCGACTGTGCGATGAAGCGGTTGAGACGCATCTCGCCCGTCTGGGCATTGGGATTGTACTTGGGATATGTACGGGGCTTGTCGTCGTCGCGACGCGGAGCGTTGCGTTTGCCGCCCTTGAATCCGAGCTTCTGAGACGAGAAACCGCGTCCCGCGCCACCTTGTCTGTATGGTTTGCCGTGGCTCTTGTGCTGCGATCCGTATCCCTGACGGCGGTCGAATCCGTCGCGCTGCGGACGGCCGTTCTCCGTCTCGCCGTCGTTGTTCTCGGTGCGAGGTGCGTAGGGCTTCGATGTCGGGCGGAAGTCGCGGCGACGGTCGTTCTGACGATTCTCGTCGTAGCGTCCGTATGACGCGCGGCGGTCGCCTCTGTTGTCCCGGTCGCCTCTGTTGTCCCGGTCGCCTCTGTTGTCCCGGTCACCTCTGTTATCACGCTCGCGGCGGACGTTGCGCTCGCCGTAAGAGCCGTATTCGCGGCGCTCGTCGAATCGGCGGCCGCGGTCGTCGCTGCGGTTGTAGCGTTCGCCTTCGGCTCTGTCGCTGCGATAGGGCTTGCCCTCGCCGCGCAGGCGGTTGTCGCCCGTGAAGTTGGGGTTGAACGAGGCGCGCTTGGGTGCGCCCTTGCGTTCGAAATTCTGTCGATAGCCCGCGTCGTCGGCGTCGCGCTGAGGACGAGGACTGCGCTCAACACGCTCCGAAGAGCTTATGCGCTGACGTTTGTCGCGCGCGAAGCGCGAAACGTTGGCCGTTGAGTCCGTGTTGTAATTTTTCATCTTGCGATTTAAGTTATAAAGTGCGACAAAGGTAAACTAAATTTTTTGATATGCAACACTTTTCCTCAATATGTATGCCATAAGAGAAGGGTTCGGGCAGAGCCGGCGGCCGATAATTCTACGGTCGGAAATTATGTACTGTGACGATAATGATTAACTTTGCCCCGACAAATTTACGGAGATGAACAGACAGATACTTCGCATAGCCCTGCCGAACATCGTATCCAACATCACGGTTCCGTTAATGGGGCTCGTATCGACGGCCGTGGCCGGCCGCGTCGGGAGCGATTCGGCACTCACGATAGGCGCGTTGCAGATCGGAGTTACCATATTCAACTTCATATATTGGAACTGCTCGTTCATACGCATGGGCACCAGCGGACTGACGGCGCAGGCATACGGTGCGGGCGACAACCGTCTCTGCTCGCTGATGCTGTGGCGGGCGGTGGTCGTGGCCGCGGGAGTGGGACTGCTCGCTCTGTTGCTCCAATACCCCATAGGGGAGATGTCGGTGGCGGCAATGGGCGGCAGCTCGGCACAGCAGCAGAACATGATACGCGAATACTTCTACATGCGCATCTGGGCAGTACCGGCAGGCATCATGCTCTTCGCTATGAACGGCTGGCTGACGGGTATGCAGAATGCCGTGGTGCCTATGGCGGTCGCCATAACCGTCAATACGATACATATCGCGGGCAGCTACATCTTTTCGATCGTCGGATCCATGGGGCTCACGGGCATCGCGCTGGCATCGGTGGTGGCGCAGTGGACGGGCGTGGCGGTCATGGTCGTTATAATAGTATGGCGGTTCCGCAGCCGTCTGGTGCGCGTGCCGCTGTCGGAGGTCATGGATATGGCGCAGATGACGCGTTTTTTCCGCATCAATGTCGACATCATGATCCGCACGTTGTGCATCGTGGCCGTATACACATTCTTTACGGCCGCTTCGGCTCGCACGGGCGACAATACTCTGCTGGCGGTAAATACTCTGCTGTTGCAGCTCTTTACGCTGTTCTCCTATATGAACGACGGATTCGCCTATGCGGCCGAAGCGCTCACGGGGCGCTTCATAGGTGCGCGCGACGGCTTGTCGCTGCGACGCTGCATACGTCTCTGCATCGTGTGGTGCGCCGTGGTGTCGATCGTCTTCGTCGGTGTATACATAGGCTGGTGGCGCGACATACTCTCCATGATCGTCAACCCCGAGAGCGGCGACATAGAGCAGATCCTGACTCTGGCCGAGAGCTATATAGGCTGGATCATAGCCATCCCGATCGCGGCCTCGATGCCTTTCGTCATGGACGGCATCATGGTGGGAGCCACGCGCAGCCGCATAATGCGCGATTCGATGCTGCTCTCGACGCTGGGCTACTTCGCCATATACTTCGGGCTGCACTCGCTCATAGGCAACAACGCCCTGTGGTGCGCCTTTACGATGTATATGCTTCTGCGCGGCGTGTTGCAGTGGATCATGTCGCACCGCCTGCGCGAGATCTATTCGGCCGCTAACGGATAAACTGCCGCCATGCGGTCTTCTCCAATGCCGTGCGGTGGTTGGCGCTCGGCTCGGATGTCGTCACGCCCGAATATATCTCGGTGTCTATCTCGAACGTGCCGTATGAACCCAGAGCCGAATATGCCGTCGGCAGCGTATATTTGGCCGTAACGGTGCGGCTCAGCTGCCGCTCGAACTCTGCCAGTGCCTCGGCATCGGTGGCCACCGTATTTATGAACTGCCCGAAGTCGTAGTAGGTGTGCACTCTCTGTCCCTCGTATGTCTGTAACTGGGATGCGTCGTAATCGCTCTTGGCCGTTGCCAGCAGCGTGCGTGTCCTCTCTGCCAGCGCCTCTATCTCGCGGCAGTCTATGACCGCTATCGAGCCGCATCGGGCTGCCCCCTTGTATTCGTCGCGATAGTAGAGATAGTAGCTCTCGGCCGCTGCCGCCAGGTCGCTGCGACTGCCTCCGTCGGCCATAAGGTAGGGCAGCGTGCGGTGGTAGGGGAATCCGCGTCCCATGATCTCGCACGGCGAGGCGATGATATGGTCCGTGACGTCGCGCAGGTCGTACAGGGCCTCGATGTTGGACATGAAGCATGCGTCGAAGAGGATGTAGTCGGGATGCAGCTGCGCTATGGTCAGCGCGCGTGCTATCTCTTCGATGTCGACCTTGACCTTTCGCTCGCCGAATGTTCTGACGGTCTCGGCGCCCTCTGCCGGCTGCCAGATGTCGCCGCCGCCGACCGACAACATGGAGGTCTGGCTCTGCTCGGCTTCGCGCGTGACCCAGCCCGTCGAGTGGCCGGCCATGATAAGGCCGTATCGTTTCGCCGGAGCCATAGCCGCTATGCGTTGCAGGTTGCGCGCCATATCATCGGCCGTGATCTGCTCCTCGGGCAGTACGATGCTCTCCAAGTGCTGCCGGATGCAGCTCTTGCCCGCGGGGTCGTAGCGCAGCTCGCAGATGTCGGCTTCGGTGGCCGAACGCTGCCTCAGATATATCACGCGGCTGGTACCGAGTATGTCCTCAGAGATAGCAGTCATCGTATCCTCGATATTGTAGTCGAAATAACGCCCGAGGCTGGTGCCGACGAAGTAGTATATCAGCGTCTGCTCGGCTGTCTCGACCGGCTCGGGCAGCTGGTCGACGGTAATGTCGACGGGTGTCGCGCCGGGGCAGGCGAGATGCAGCGCGGTCGAGCGCATGGTCCGTTGCTCGTTGCGCTCGACGGCGAAACGCACGATCCCCTGCTGCGAGCAGTCGATCGAATGCAGCCACCCGTCGTCGGACGTGGCCGCGACTCTCAGATCGGGGGCTGCGTTGCGGATCTCGTATCTTATCTCGGCCTGGTGGCTGTCGCTCGTGACGGTCGTGCGCAGGCTCTCGACCGCGATTTCGGTTTTGTCTGTTTCGGTATCATTGCCGCAGGCCGATGCGAGCAGGGCTGCGAGGACTGCTAACGGAATCTTATAGAGGTGTTTCATGCGTTTGTGGTGGTTGCCGTCGGGCGTCTATGCCGGCGTTTTATTTATATGTTCTGGGTTTGAGGTTGTTGAACTGCCATGTGCGGTCGCGGCGTATCTCTACGTCGTCGGGCTTGTTGCGGTAGACGCGGCTGTAATCGAAGTAGTAGCCTTTGATGCCGTCGTGCGTCTTCTGTTTGAGCGGTACGTACTGTACGTTGCGGCTTATGATGCGTCCCTCGTTATAGAGCCTGCTCTTGGATGCCAGCAGATCGTATGCGTGCGAGAATAGCAGCACGTGCCACGGCGACTTCTCGGTAAGCCCCGTGCCGGTCGACTCTATGGCACCGAGTATGCCGTTGAGGTGGTTGAAGTAGAGCTGCTCGCGCTCCTTGTCGCCCAAGGCGCCGTAGGCGTATGCCATCATGTTGAGCGTCTTGGGGCTGAACGGATCGTGCTCCATAGCTTCGGTGCCGTATTCGATCAGAGCCTCCAACTGCCCCACCTGCGGCCGGTCGGGGTCGATGCCCGACATTATCGACAGCATCCGTTCGAGTGCCGTATTGGAGGCGAACGGTCGATAGTCCTGCTGGTAGGCGTAGCCGTAGTAGAGGTAGTAATACTCCTCGGGCGTGAGCGGTGCGGTGCCGTGGCGGTATTTGAGCATCAGGTTGGTATAGTAATACGGCGACGAGGCGTCCATAGTTCTGAGGGCTATGTCGTCTTCGTCGGGTATGCGCAGCGCGCTCTGTTCGTCCTGTGCGAAGAGCGCCGCCGGCAGCAGAAGTGCGAGGAGCAGGAGCAGTCGTTTCATTTTCCTAACTTTTTTCTCGAATAACGCAAATATCATCGCAAATCGTATTCGGCGACGAGCTTTTCGAAGCGCTCGCGCAGTGCGGCGCTGCCCTCTGTAAGAGGCAGTCGCACCGTATCGCCAATGATGCCCATGACCGACAACGCGCACTTCACGCCGGTGGGGTTGCCCTCGGCGAATAGTGCCGCGACGGCCTGGTCGAGCGACGCGAATAGCCGTTCGGCCTCGTCGAAGCGCCCCTGCGAAGCGGCTCCGATGCAGGCGTTGAAGCGCTCGGGAAATGCGTTGGCCGCGACCGAGATCACGCCGTGGCCGCCGCGGCGTATCAGCTCGACGGTCAGCGCGTCGTCGCCCGAGATGACGGCGAATCCCCCGGGGCGTCCGTCCAGTATGCGCTGCATCTGTTCGATGTCTCCCGAGGCCTCCTTGATGCCGACGACGTTGTCCGAGGCGCGTGCTATGCGCAGTATGGTATCGGCGGTCATGTTGACTCCCGTGCGCCCCGGCACGTTGTAGAGTATCACGGGCAGCGGCGAGGAGTCGGCTATGGCCTTGAAGTGGCGGTAGATACCCTCCTGCGAGGGCTTGTTGTAGAACGGCACCACGCTCAGTATGCCGTCGAGGCCCTCGGTATCGAGTGAGCGCAGACGCTCGACCACAGCCTGCGTGCAGTTGCCGCCTATGCCTGCGACGACAGGCACCCTGCCGCCCGTGCGCCCGACGACGAAGCGCAGCACACGGTCGCGTTCGCCCTCGTTGAGCGTCGCCGTCTCGGCCGTCGAGCCCAGTGCGACTATATAGTCGACGCCGCCGGCGATGACGCGCTCGATCATCCGCTCCAATGCCTTGTAATCGACCTCGGCGGTAGGTGTGAACGGCGTGACGAGTGCGACGCCGACGCCTGTAAATCTCAAATCTTTCATATCGTAACGTATTATTTTAGTCGGTCATTAAAAGAGTGTGCCCTGCTGCGGCGTCTCCGCCTCGTCTTGCTGCGGCACCAGCTCGTGCGAGAGGTGCGGCGCAGAGCAGCCGGCGCCGCCGATCATCTCCATGAACTCCTCCTCTGAGATTATGGCTACGCCTAACTTCTGTGCCTTTTGCAGCTTGGCCGGTCCCATCTTCTCGCCTGCCACGAGGTAGTCGACATTGGCCGATACGGCAGCCAGGTTGCGTCCGCCGTGCGACTCGACCAGAGCCTTCATCTCCTCGCGCGAGTGCGACGCGAACTTGCCCGAGATGACGAAGCTCCTGCCCGCGAGTACATCCGAGGCGAGCTCGGCGGCTTCGGATTCGAACTGCAAGCCTGCGCGGCGCAGACGCTCGACGATGTCGCGGTTGGCCGTATCGGCGAAGTACTCGACGATAGCCTCGGCGATGCGTTCGCCCACCTCGTCGGCTTCGGCCAGAGTGTCGCGGTCGGCCGCCATAATGGCGTCGAGCGAGCGGAAATGGGCTGCGAGATACTTGGCCGTAGTCTCTCCGACGAAGCGTATGCCCAGAGCGAACAGCACGCGTGCGAAGGGCACCTCGCGCGACGAGGATATGTTGCGCAGGATGTTGGCGGCCGACTTTTCGCCCAGGCGCGGCAGTGCGGCCAGACGCTCGGCGTGCAGCGTGTATATGTCGGCTATGTCGTGCAGCATGTCGTTCTGCCACAGCAGCTCGACCGTCTCGTCGCCCAAGCCCTCGATGTTCATCGCCTTGCGCGAGACGAAGTGCTCTATGCGCCCGAGTATCTGAGGACGGCAGCCGCTCTGGTTGGGGCAGTAGTGTTTTGCCTCGCCCTCGAATCTGACCAGCGGCGTACCGCACTCGGGGCATCGGTCTATATACTCGAAAGGCCGGCTGTCGGCGGGACGCTCCGCAAGGTCGACCTCCGTGATCTTGGGTATTATCTCGCCGCCCTTCTCAACATAAACCGTGTCGCCTATGCGGATGTCCAGCTGCGCTATCTGCTCGGCGTTGTGGAGCGTGGCACGCTTGACGGTCGTGCCGGCCAGCAGCACTGGCGCAAGGTTGGCTACGGGGGTCACGGCACCCGTGCGGCCGACCTGAAAGTCGATGCTGAGCAGCCGGGTGGCGGCACGCTCGGCCTTGAACTTATAGGCTACCGCCCAGCGCGGGGCTTTGGCTGTCGAGCCCAACTTGCGGCGGTCGTCGTAGCGGTTGACCTTGACCACCACGCCGTCGGTGGGGAAAGGCAGCCGCTTGCGCTCGGTATCCCAATGGGCTATGTACTCGTCGATCTGGGCTATGTTGCGGCAGACGCGCATATTGTCCGATATCTTGAATCCCCACTCGCGAGCCTTTGCCATGTTGCCCCAGTGCGAGGCCGAGGGCAGTGCGTCGCCCGCGAGCTGGTAGAGCGTGCAGTCGAGCCCGCGTCGTGCGACCACCTGCGACGATAGCTGTTTGAGCGTGCCGGCTGCGGCGTTGCGCGGGTTGGCCAGAAGCGGTTCGCCGGCGGCCTCGCGCTCGGCGTTGAGTCTGTCGAACGAGGCGTAGGGCATGAATATCTCGCCCCGTATCTCGAAATACGACGGGTAGTCGTCGCCCCGCAGATGCAGCGGCACTGAGCGTATCGTGCGGACGTTGGCCGTCACATCGTCGCCCTTCTCGCCGTCGCCGCGCGTGACTGCGCGCAGCAGCGCTCCGTCGCGGTAGGCGAGCGATATGGCCGTACCGTCGAACTTCAATTCGCAGACATACTCGACCTCTCCGATCTCGCGCTCGATGCGGTCGGCCCATTCGTGCAGCTCGTCGAGCGAGTAGGTGTTGGCGAGCGAGAGCATCGGGAAACTGTGTTCGACGCTGCGGAACTCAGATGTGATGTCGCTGCCCACGCGCTGGGTGGGCGAGTTGGGGTCGAACAACTCGGGGTGGAGCGCTTCGAGATCCTGCAATTCGCGCAGCAGCATGTCGAAGCGGTAGTCTTCGATCTCCGGCGAATTTTCGACATAATACTTGTGATTGTAGTAATCGAGTTTGGCTCGCAACTCGTCTATCCGCTGCTTGTCGTTGACTGTATTCATACTGGTTTTCGAGTGTCGGAATATATCGGTAAAGGTACGTAAATTGTTTGTAATGTCATAGAAAAACCAAAAAAATGAAATTTTTTTACACGAGTTCTACCACTTATTTCAAAAGTGTTTATATTTGCGGAAAATTTCTAAAACTATATGGTAACAGAATCTAAGAAGAAACGTTTGGTAACAAGTTTCCATAACCTCTCGCCCGAACAGCAGAACGAGGTCAAAACCCTTTATCCACAAGGTTTTGCCGATGTGATGATGCGTATCGACAAACCCGACGGAACGTTCTTTTATGTGGTGCCGTTCGAGACCGCGGACACATATTATCTCGTAAAGATAGATGTCAAAATAGACGATGCAACGGAGGAGACCGACGACGGTTTCTACGACTCGGACGACATCAAGGGAGCCGACGAGCTCTCCGACGAGACGCCGGCCGAGGACGATGGCAGCGGCGACGATTTCTAACCGAGATACTGTATACCGTTCGATATAGGGACAGCCAGACAAGGCTGTCCGATTTTTTTGATCCTTTATCCATTCCAACCTGAGCCGACCGTTCCGCGGGCGTGCTGCCGGATATGGCGGAGCGGGCGGCGAAACGTATGCCGGTCGGTTTTGCAGCGCAGCCCCCGGTAGCGATATGGTTGCGGCGAATGCTCGAAGGCGTAATCCCGAACAATGGGGGCCGCCCGATAACGCGAGTTTTAGCTGTTGCGAAACATTCTACGCGGCATGACGCATCCGGTGTATGCTCTCTGCCCAGCCTGGACAACAAAAAAGGCCGTCCTTTTTCAAGGACAGCCTTTTTTTATCATCGCAGATGATTACTTGTTGTAGGCCTTCATGACCGAGATCAGGTCGAGAACCTTGTTCGAGTAACCCCACTCGTTGTCATACCACGATACGACCTTGACGAAAGTGTCGGTCAGGGCGATACCTGCGTTGGCATCGAAGATCGAGGTGCGGGGATCGCCGAGGAAATCCGACGATACGACAGCGTCCTCGGTGTAGCCCAGAATGCCCTTCAACTCGTTCTCCGAAGCCTCCTTCATGGCGGCGCAGATCTCAGAGTACTTGGCCGGCTTGGCGAGGTTGACCGTAAGGTCGACGACCGAAACGTCGAGCGTAGGAACGCGCATCGACATACCGGTCAGCTTGCCGTTGAGCTCGGGGATGACCTTGCCTACGGCCTTGGCTGCACCCGTCGACGAGGGGATGATGTTGCCGCCGGCAGCACGACCGCCGCGCCAGTCCTTCATCGAGGGGCCGTCTACGGTCTTCTGAGTAGCGGTTACAGAGTGAACGGTGGTCATCAGACCGTCTACGATGCCGAACTTGTCGTTGAGCACCTTAGCGATGGGAGCGAGGCAGTTGGTCGTGCAAGATGCGTTAGAGACGAACTTCTGGCCTGCATAAGTATCGGTGTTGACACCGCATACGAACATCGGGGTAGCATCCTTCGAAGGAGCAGACATTACGACATACTTGGCACCGGCGGCGATGTGGGCCTGAGCCTTCTCCTCGGTAAGGAACAGACCGGTCGACTCGACGACGTACTCGGCCTCTACCTCGTTCCATTTGAGGTTTGCGGGGTCCTTCTCTGCCGTTACGCGGATTGCCTTGCCGTTGACGATCAACAGGTTCTTCTCGGCATCATAGTCTACCGTACCGTCGAAACGACCGTGCATAGTGTCGTACTTCAACATGTAGGCAAGGTAGTCTACCGAGCCGAGATCGTTGATGCCGACGATGTCATACTTGTCGGTCTGCGTGCATGCGGCACGGAATACCATACGGCCGATACGTCCGAAACCGTTGATACCAATTTTGATCTGTGACATAATAGAATTGATTTTATATTAGTAAAAATTCCGTTTTTTCTTTTGCATCGCAAAATTATACATTTTATATTTACGATGCAAATAAGAAAGTAAAAAAATTTAGTATTGCGATTTTTTTGACTTTCCTCCCTCTCCTCAGGGCAATATCTATGCCCGAATCCGGGCGCGGCGGGTTATGATAGGTCGCGCCGCGGTCTCCGTTTACGATACGGCTTCGCCGCCGAAAGGCGGCATATGCGATAAAAAACGCAACCCGCCTCGCGGCGGATTGCGTCGTCGATATTTTGCATCCCGATCAGAACGGCATGTCGTCTATGGGGGCGTCCGAGCGCGTGTATGACGGCTCCTCGCCTATGGGCGGAAGGTCGGCAGCGGGTGCTGCGGCCTGCTGTTGCAGCGGTTGTATGCGCCATTCGCGCACGTCGGTATACCAGCGGCCGTTGTACTCGCGCGACTCGATGTTGACCGAAACGATGTACGACTCGCCTACGCGCAGCTTCTCCACGTCGGCAGGCTTGTTGAAGAACGTGACGGCGACCTTGCGCGAAAACTCCTGCGTCATCTCGAATATGACCTCCTGACGCTGCCACTCACCGCGCGACGAAGTACCCTTGGTCGGCTGTAATATCTGCAATACTTTTCCTTCGAAATCCATAATGTGTTTGTTTTCCGCAAAAGTAGCGATTATTTCGCCTCGTTGCAAACTTTCCCGCCGATTATGCGACCGAAACTGCTATGCCGAGCTGCTCGACGCGTGCGGCGATAGAGCGCAGCTGTGCGACATCGATGCGTTCGATCGTACGGCACGGCGTGTCGCGGTCGAGCGAATAGACCATGACCTGCCGCGGCCGTATCTCGTCGATAAGACGCAGCCATGCCTCGACCTCTTCCGGCGATGTGTTGTCGATCTTCTGGCCGAGATACTCGCCCCGCAGGAACATCGTCTGTATGATGAGCCGCCCCTCGAAGAGTTTCAGCAGCTCGACCGTGCGCCTTACGGTGTAGCCGCCCTGCGGCTTGTCCATAATCTCGACGGTGGCGTCGAATGCCGAGTCGAGTTTGAGTATGTTGTTATCCACGCGCAGCAGTGCCCGACGGACATCCTCGCGGCCTATCTGTGTCGCATTGCTCAGCACCGACACCTTGGCCGAGGGGCATAGTTCGTCGCGCAGCGCAAGTGTGTCGTCTATTATAAGCTCGAAGTCGGGATGAAGCGTCGGTTCGCCGTTGCCGGCGAAGGTTATCACGTCGGGCGGCGTGCCGTCGCCGACCATGCGGCTCAGCGTCTGCCGCAGCATGGTGCGCACGTCGTCCCGCGAGTTGAAGCGGCGCTTGCCGGGATGTTCGTCGTTCCAGCCGCATTCGCAGTAGATGCAGTCGAAGCTG
Organism: Bacteroidales bacterium; assembly: GCA_910574205.1. GTDB lineage: Bacteria > Bacteroidota > Bacteroidia > Bacteroidales > Rikenellaceae > Alistipes. The sequence goes on along the minus strand of CAJSYJ010000003.1, from coordinate 8,112 downwards.
CACAGCTTCGACTCGACGGGCAGCAGGTTGACCCCGAGCGAAAGCCCCAGACGCCGTGAGCGGACGGGGCCGAAGATTATGTCGTTGTAGAGCGATGTCATGTCTTTATCCGGTTTTATAGCATGTTGATCGAATCGCGCCGATACTCCTTCGGCGTCTTGCCCACGTGGCGCAGGAAGTACTGCCCGAAGAATGACGGATTCGGGAAATTGAGTTTATTGGAAATCTGCTGCACGGTCATCTGCGTGCCCGTCAGCAGAGCTTTGGCGTTGTTTATGACTATGCGCGATATCCACTCCGTGGCGCTCATGCCCGAGGTGTTTCTCACGACGATAGTGAGGTACTTGGGTGTGATGCAGAGTTTGTCGGCGTAGTATGCCACTTCGCGCGAGCGCGTGAAGTCGGTGGCCAGCGTCGACAGAAACTTATGCAGTATGGTGTTCTGGCGCGTCAGGGGCATCTGCTTTATGGGTGCATGACGTGCGTAGATGCTGGCGACGATGTAGCTGAGCGACATAACCGAGTGTTCGATTATATGCTTGTGAAACGGCATGTCGTCCATGCGGTCGTATTTGTTCAGTATGCGGCTGTACTGCAATATATCCTCCACCTGCTCGTTCGTCAGCGAGATGCAGGGGTTGTCCTTGATATAGAGGAACAGCGATGTGGCCGAAGTGATGTTGATCGTGCGGAAGTTGTAGATCATCGACTGGTTGATCGATATGATCTCGGTGTGGAAGTCGTCGCTGCGGTTGGCTATGGCCTGCAATATCGAGTTGGGAAAGACGATGAACATGTCGTTCTTGGCGATATGGAACCGCTTCTCGTCGAGCACCACCTCGCAGCTGCCTTGCAGGCATATGGCTATACCGCCTACGGGCATGACCAGAGGCGTGGCTACATTGTCCATGAACGTGGGCTGTTGCCCCACTATATCTATGAAGCCGACGGGGGCGAAGTCGCCGTCGGAGGTCTTTATGGCCGATATGTCGGAAGACGCATGTTTCTCGCTGTCCATTGTACCGAAGTTTTTGTATACGCAAAATTAATAGTTTTTTCGGTTTCTGCAACATGTCGTCTTTTATTCTGTGGTATAATCGGACATTTCGTACGGATCGCACGACATATACGCTGTAAGGCGCCGCTGTCGGGCGGCAGCCGGCTGGTTATAACGACAAGGAGCGCACTCTATGGTGCGCTCCTTGCGTTGCATGAACACGCAGTCGGCTATCGCTTGGCGCCGCCGGTCTTTGCGCCGTGGACGTTCTGATAGGCGAATATGTTTTCGGAGTAGCTCGTTATCTTGAAGTCGGAGTCGCGCTTGCGGCGGAACGCTATGTCGATCAACGTGTCGACCAGCTCGCCGAACGGCACGCCCGTAGCCTCCCACAGATAGAACGACAGCGAGCCGGGTATGGTGTTGATCTCGTTGACATATATGCTGCCGTCGGCTTGGTCGATCATGAAGTCGATGCGCGATACGCCGTCGCAGGCGAGGGCCTTGAACGTATCGCACGCTGTGCGGCGGATGAAGTCGGTCGTCTGCTGCGGCAGCGAGGCGGGTATCTCTCTTACGGTCGAGCGCATGCCCTGCGACTGCTTGTTCTTGCCGCCGCCGAGATACTTGTCCTCGTAGCTGAGTATTTCGCCGCTGCGCACTGGCGCTTCGCATACCGACGCGCGGCAGTCGTAGTAGTCGCCCAGCACCGAGCAGTTAATCTCTTTGAGCTGCTCGATAAGGGTCTCGACGATGATTCGCTTGGAGTATGTGACGGCGTTATCGACCGCCTCGATGAGCTCCGAGCGGTCGTGCACGGCCTTGATGCCGACGCTCGATCCGAGGTTGGCCGGCTTGACGATCATGGGGTAGTGCAGCTTGGCCTCGATGCGTTGCACGGTCGCGTCGCGCTCCGAGAGCCACTCCTTGTCCGAGAACCAGCAGTAGTCGACCACCGGTATGCCGCACTCTTTGAGTATCATCTTCATCGTGATCTTGTCCATGCCGTTGGCCGAGGCCAGCGGATTGGGGCAGGCGTATGGTATGCCCGTAAATTCGATCGTGCCCTGAAATGCGCCGTCCTCGCCGCTCGTGCCGTGCAGTGCGGGCAGGATGACATCTATCGTCGCGGCGACGTCGCTTCCCAGCAGCGGCTTTCGGACGCGGTAGAGACGGTTGTCTCCGTATATCGGGCGCAGGTATACCTCCTCGACCTCGCTCAGCAGGCGCTTCATGTCGCGGTAGTTGTCCGTCGAACGCAGTTTGTCGCCCGTGTACCAGTGTCCCTGCTTGGATATATATATAGGTATGATATTGTACTTGTCGGCATCCATAGCCGACATCGTCTGTACGGCCGTTATGACTGAGATTTCGTTCTCGACCGAACGGCCACCGAATATTACTCCGACGTTGATCTTCATTGTATCGTTGAATTTTTTAGACCTTTTCTGCGCCTCGGCATAGTCCGCATAAGCGGCTCAGCCCTCGGCTTGATGAAAACGTTGTTTAGTTTATTGCTCTTATTTGAACGAGTCGGGCAGGTCGTTTTCGTATAATATTACATCGCCCGTGCGCATCGTTGCGGCAAGATGCGCCGATGCTTCGGCGAATGACGCAACCACGTGTATGCGCTCCTCGGGGTAGCTGCACTCGCGCAGCCCCTCCGTTATGGCCTGCCGGTTGACCTCGTTGACAATATATGCCATATCGCAACCCGACATGGCGATATGCCGTCCCAGCTCGCGGTTGTTGTCGTACTGACGTGCTCCCATCTCCACGAACCCGGGCGTGACGACGATGCGGCGTCCCTCGGCGGCGAAGCGTGAGAGGACGTCGAGCGCCATGCGCGCGCCTGCGGGGTTGGAGTTATAGGCGTCGTCGAGGATCGTTATGCCACCCGAGCGGCGTATGCTCAGGCGGTGTTCGATCTGTCTGATCTGCGCCACGGCGGTGCGCTGCTTGGCCACAGGCACGCCGAGACGGTCGGCTACGGCCAGTGCGGCCGTTATGTTGAGAATGTTGCCGCTGCCGAGAATATGCGTCATGAAGCCGTCGCGGCGCTCATCGGGAGTAGTGACGGAGAATGTCGTCTCGCCGGCCGAGTATCCGATATCGCCGGCTCGGTAGTCTGCCTCGGGGTTGTCGACCGAATATGTAAGCATGTCGGCCGCAGTCCGGCAGCTGTATCGTGCGGCAGCCTCGGAGTCGATGTTGACTACGCCGAGCCCGCCCGCTGGCAGCGACTCTATCAGCTCGAACTTGGTGCGTGCGACGTTCTCGACCGAGCCGAATGTTTCGAGGTGCATCTCGCCCACCGACGTTACGATGCCGATCGAGGGATGAACCAGCTCGCATATCTCGCGTATGTCGCCGCGCTGCTTGGCGCCCATTTCGACGATGAATACGTTGTGGTAGGGTTTGAGCTGCTCGCGTATGGTGCGCACCACGCCGAGGGTGGTGTTGTAGTTGCCAGGTGTCATCAGGACGTTGTACTTCTCCGAGAGTATGCGGTGCAGGAAGTGCTTGGTCGAGGTCTTGCCGAAGCTGCCCGTAATACCGATGATCGTCAACCCGGGCATCGAACGCAGAATGCGGCGTGCGTCGTTATAGTACCAGCGCGTGACGGCACGTTCGACGGGACGGTTTATAAGGTCGAATACGACGACCCAGCCCTGCATGGTCAGCAGCATGGCCACGCTGAGGGTCCAGCGCGGTGCGTATGATGCCGTCAGGGCTATCGCTGCCGCCGTGAGCAGCGTGCGCGTTGCAAGCAGGCGCTTGATGCGCATGGTGTAGACAAGTCGAATCTTGTATCGCATCGAAAACTCAGCCCATGCGAAAACGGCCGCCCATGCTGCGTAAGCGTACAGCAATGCGGGGTGCCATGTAAAGGCGAATATTGCTGCGGACGACAGCGACAGCAGCTGGCTGCGCGAAGTCCATTCGCCGGTGGAGAGCCACCAGCGCCGCCACCGCTCGTGGCGGTAGGAGTTCTGCTGAAACATCTGGGTATCGTAACGTGTCGTGGCGGCCCAGTAGAGCAGATATGCCGCAGCGAAAATAATAAGCGAAGGTGTCATCGTCATGGCTGTTGCTGTTCTATGTCGAGAAACTGTGCGATCGTGCGTCGGAACAACTCCGCGTTTTCGATCATCGCGAAGTGGCCGCAGCCATGCGCTACGACAAGACGCGCGTCGGGGATAAGGCGCTCCATAGTTCGTGCGTCGCTCAGAGGTGTCGCGGTATCGCGATCGCCCCAGAACAACAGTACGGGAGCGGTAATCGCCGGCATTACGCCGCGCAGATCCTCGCCTACGCACTTCGACAGTATCGCCCGCATCATCGGCGATGCGTTGTTGTAGTCCGACGAACCGGTTTTGGCGCGTCGCTGCTCGATAAGCTGCCGTGCCCGACCGCCGCCGACCAATACGGGCAGCAGGCGTTTGAGCAGTTTGTAGGAGTATACCTTATAATAATAGGAGATCGGGCGGTGCGGCTTGATGCCTGCGGCGTCGGTCAGCACGACGCGGCGTGCGGCGTTGCGCGACGAGTAGAGTATGGCGACGCGGCCGCCGAACGAGTGTCCCACCAGTGTCGGCGAGTCGATCTCCAACTCCCGTGCGAGCTGCTCTATCGAGCGCGTATACTCCTCCACGCCCCATACCGTAGTCGGCTCGTCGCTTCGTCCGAATCCTGCGAAGTCGACCGAGACGACGCGATAGTGCCGGCTGAGCAGCGGGCGTATCTGTTTCCAGATCTCGCGGCCGCAGCCCCAGCCGTGGAGCAGCAACAGCGTCTCGCCCTCGCCCTCGACATCGTATCGGAGCGTTATGCCGTCGTATCGGTAACTATTTTCCATAGGCGCAAAGGTAGTGAAAAATCTCGGGCTGTGTTCGGGCGCAATGCTTTTTTTGCGCTTCACGCCCTCCGTTGCCGTATACCGAAAGACCGGACGCATCGCTGCGCCCGGCCTCTGCTATTTAACTCTAAAACATTTTCGATTGCCGCCCTACATATTGTGCGGCGTGTTGATGTAGGGATAAGGCAAAGCCTTGGTCATAGCAATCACGTAGCGCTTGGCTACCATTACAAAAAACTTTCTCATAACCTGTAATTTACGGGCGCTTTCGTTGCGTCCAGTTTTATAACTAACCCTTTAACCGCTGCAAATATATTGCTAAATTCGCTATTTGGCAAATTATTTTAATATATTCATAATATTTTTTAATAATATTGGTGCGTGAGTGCCGCAGCAAGGGCGGTCGGGGTTTGGGTTGGCGGTTTTGCTTACCGGCCTGCGCTGGTGGTTCGATAGTTGCTTATTGGCGGATGTTCAAAAATTCCGACTATGACAGCATCTACGACTTCGGGCGCCGGTTTGCGTCCGCACCTTGCGCTGCTCCTCTGCAATTTGATATGGGCATGCGATTATCCTTTCTATAATATGGTACTCGGCCGCTACATCTCGCCCGTGGCTATGGTGTCGGCTTCGCTGATAGTGACTGCTCTCTTCTCGTTGATACCGCTGCTGTGGCAGAAAAGCGAAAAGATCGAGCGCAGCGACATCAAGATCATGTTCCTCGCGGCGCTGGTTATGGGTATAGCGCGCAAGCTGCTGCTGATGTACGGTCTGTCGCGAACATCGCCTATCGACGGCTCGATCATCGAGACGGTGGTGCCGCTGCTGGTGCTCGCTATATCCGTCGTCATCGGAATCGATCGTTTTACGCGCCTCAAACTTGCCGGCTTGATCCTCGGTATGGCCGGTGCCGTGGCCGTTATCCTGATGAGCGGAGACGGCGGACACGAACGCTCCGACATGAGCGGCAACCTGATGATCCTCTGCTGCGCCTTCGCAACGGCGTTTTATATGGTGTGGTTCAAGAAGCTCATTTCGAAGTATCGCGTGACTACGGTGCTGCGCTGGGTATATTGCTTTGCAGCATTGATAATGTTTCCGTTCGGAGGCTACGACATCGTTCATACCGACTATGCAGCTATGGATACGCATATAGTACTCGCCGCGCTGTTCGTCTTGACGGTACCTACATATCTGCCCAACCTCATGCTGAACTACTCGCTGCGATATGTTCAGCCCACCGTGTCGAGCATTTATACATATCTTCAACCGATTATCGCGATCTTGCTATCTGTGGCGCTGGGGCTTGACCGCCTGCACGGCGATACTGTCGTGGCGGCACTGTTCATCTTCGTCGGCGTGGCGCTCGTAATACGCTCCTACTCGGCAGGCAGCCCGTTGCACGGACGTCCGCATCTGCGATAGGGTAGAGTCGTGGCCGTAGCAGCCGCCATGTTCGGCATGCTCTCGGTCAGAAGTACCGGTGTATCTCTTCTATCGCGCTCTCTTTCGACATATCCTCGGGATTCGTGCCTGCCACTCCCTCCGGGATCTCCATGCGCAGTGAGTCGAACAGCTCGATCCAGAACGGAGCGTAGCTGCCGTCGCGCCTCTTGAATGTCATGGGTCGTGCCGTAAAGATATGCTCGCCGTTATCGTCGAGATAGGATTCGTATACAAGCTCGCTGCAATAATATGCGTCGTTGTCGGGCAGGAAAGCGAAGTCGTAGGGACGACCGAGATGCAGCTTAGCGCGTTCGACGGCAGCTGCCGCGGGCGAGCCGTCGCGAAGACGGTACACGGCGACCAGCGGACGCCCCTTGTCGTCATGGCCGGCTTCATGTAGATATTCGTCGAGCGTGATACGCCTTACTCCGCCCTTCGATGTCGCCTCGATAACGAAATTTTCGTTGCCGATACGCTCCAAAATCGCGACATGCGAAAATCCCGACGCCTCATGACGGGCTGTCGCATCGACAATCGCATCGGCCATGCGAGAGCCTTGACCGACCTCGAACAGCAGATCGCCGTTGTTAAATTCGGGGTTTCGATTTCCGCATCCGGCAAGAAATGCTGCCGTGGCAAAAAAGATTATAGAGAGCTGTTTTTCCATACCTATATTTATAATAGTGATCAAGGCTTCGTTGCACTCGGTCGGCAGCAAATATACGACAAAAATTCTGTAATACATAATCTTCGTATTTACAGTTAGTTGCATTATGGTGCGCAAAATTGCAACGAAAAAAGTGTCGATATAATTTGCAGATTAGAAAATAAGCGCTACCTTTGCAACCGCTTATCAGAGATAAACGATCTGTCAGCGCGAAGGTTCTTAGAAAAATTTGAAAAACTTTCCGAAAGATTTGGAAGTTTCAAAAATATGACTTACCTTTGCATCCGCGTTTCTCTCAAATACGAGAGGCGCAGCAAAAGGTTCTTCAAAAAGTTTTTGAAAAAAAAAATCTTCCGAAAATTTGGAGGTTTCAAAAATATGACTTACCTTTGCACCACTTTCCGCTTCGAAATTATGAAGCAAAAGTGATACCAAGCGGTTCTTTGAATTACTGGTTTTATTGAGAGAAAATTGTAGTATTTATCTGTCATTTCCTTTTTAAGGATTGATTAAGCAGTCAGGACTCTAACAATACATTTTATTTTTATACAATGGAGAGTTTGATCCTGGCTCAGGATGAACGCTAGCGGCAGGCTTAACACATGCAAGTCGAGGGGCAGCATGGGAGTAGCAATACTTCTGATGGCGACCGGCGCACGGGTGCGTAACGCGTATGCAACCTACCTGTAACAGGGGGATAACACTGAGAAATCGGTACTAATACCGCATAACACTATGAGAGGCATCTCTTGTGGTTGAAAGTTTCGGCGGTTACAGATGGGCATGCGTTGTATTAGCTGGTTGGTAAGGTAACGGCTTACCAAGGCGACGATACATAGGGGGACTGAGAGGTTAACCCCCCACATTGGTACTGAGACACGGACCAAACTCCTACGGGAGGCAGCAGTGAGGAATATTGGTCAATGGACGGAAGTCTGAACCAGCCATGCCGCGTGCAGGAAGACGGCTCTATGAGTTGTAAACTGCTTTTGTACAAGGGTAAACCTGAATACGTGTATTCAGCTGAAAGTATTGTACGAATAAGGATCGGCTAACTCCGTGCCAGCAGCCGCGGTAATACGGAGGATCCAAGCGTTATCCGGATTTATTGGGTTTAAAGGGTGCGTAGGCGGATTGATAAGT
>CAJSYJ010000002.1 GCA_910574205.1 Bacteroidales bacterium | reverse complement strand
CGACTACGTTGATAGGTTGCAGATGTAAAGACAGTAATGTCAAAGTCGAGCAATACTAATTACCCGAACGGCTTTCTTGAAAATTTCTATCTCATCTTCGAAGTGTCAAGTTTTAATGGAGTTGGAACCATTGAAAAAAATCCAATTAAAACAACGTTCTTTTAGGTGGTTATAGCAGTGAGGTTCCACCTCTTCCCATTCCGAACAGAGAAGTTAAGCTCACTCACGCCGATGGTACTGCCTATTTAGGTGGGAGAGTAGGTAGCCGCCTCTTCAAGGGTAGATCATTTGATCTACCCTTTCTTTTTTTATTTGTTCGAGGAATAAGACAGATTGCCGCATCTCTTTTTTATTTTATGAATGGTCGCGGGGGATATTCTTTGCGTTCGCGCTTCCTTGCTCGACAATGTGAAAGACGTTGATATGCCTTATCGTCCGACTCCGAGGTCGTGTCGAGACGTATATATTCGATTACCTCCGAACGGCTACGCAGAGTCGAGAAAAGGAACGCGATGAAGAACCGTTAACCATTGGCACAAATCCGAGTAAAGCGACAGACCCACGGCGTTACACTTGTGCAGACAATTGATTCATTGAGCAAAACTCGCCCGACTTTATCCCGTGTGCATTCATTGCATGCACCTTTTCCTGCGTAGATATACTCCGAATCGGTCGGCTCTTTTCTCGGCTAAATGAAAATACTGTATAGCAACGCTTTTGACGAAGGAATGATTGTGATGCTTGTGGCGTACCCCGTGGTATGAGGCATTCTGCGCATAGTCTTGTTGTTCGGCAATGTTGCAAGATGCCAGTATGTTATCCCGTCGTGTTCTGTTGCCGGGTTGCATGAAGTAATTTAGCGAAAGAAAAAGGGGAGGGGCTCTCTGCATCTGTCTCCTCTGCTCGTTGCTCCTCAATGAGAAACGACATTCAGCCGGCGGAAGCAATGCTTGCTTCATCGGCCGAGAGGAACAGTCAAAAGCCGACCGTATGTGTTGTAAATTAGTTGGGCTTTTCTTTTTGTGTTACGTGGCATTCTGCTGCGAGTCGTGTCGGCCGCTAATTATTAGCGGCCGATGTGGTACGGGAGGGCGCTTGTTCTTGTGAAACAGGATACTGTTGCCGGACATTGGTTGATACGATAATGATCTGTGCCTCGTATAACGACTTATCATCGTATTTGGGGTGTATAAATTATGCTATTTTTAGAGATATAGTTGGATGTAAATAGATTGCCGGCAGCGGTGTGGTTGGGTTACCGATCGGGACGTACTTAGTGCACTAAACGACCGGCCTATTATTATTTAGCCATTATGCCGTTCGGTGTGAAAAGGCTGTATGCGGAGATGATATTTTATGTCGGGAATCTGTATAGTCGAGCGGTTTGTACATCGATAAATATATCTCCGTTGTCTCCGTAGCGTGCTGCTTATGTGATTTGATGCGGGAAAGTTGTGTGATACGGGCGATAATGTCGGCCGACAAAGGTGTTGAGTATTATTATATTGTCGGGATTCTGTGCCTGCGGTATGTCGAACGGCAACTCTTACATAGGTGGAATTACTTGCGTCGGATTGCAAAGTGGGGGCGTGGGGAATCTGTGCCTGCGGTATGTCTATCGATAACTCTTATATAGCTGGAATTACTTGCGCCAGCTGGCGGAGAGGAAAATTTAAGTTGTCTTAAACGGCAATTGTGTATGCAGTATGTTATTCGGCAATGTGCAAATCGGAGTCGTTGTTCGCGGGAGTAAAATATAATGAGCAGGGCATCGATCGGAGAGGAGGGGATTGAGTGAAACGCGGCATTACGTTGCTGCGCACATAATCTTACGAGGTTACCGCAAATTCGCTATGTCTGCTTAGATCGTATCTCGCACTGTTGTCGGCAGCTACCGACCAAAGATCGAGCGGCGGGGAGCAGAGGTTTTGAAGAAGTAGACGTTCATTTGCCGTGCAAAATCTTTCGGAATGATTTAGTGTATTGTCTTTGGGGCAGAGAGTTATCCCGGCACTTTTGCTGAGAACTTCTGATGAAAGATATGGCTGCGGCAGGCGGTGGTTTTGGAGAACAACAGCATTTTGCGTCGGTGCGGTGTCATTCGTCGATTAGAAAATTCGTCTACTTGGCAGGCTGAGCAGAGAAATGCGGATGGCAATGTACCGCAAGGGATAGCATGGCAGGTTGTGAGAAATTTTGTATCGTGTCGATAACTTGTTGTATGCAATGTGTATACGTTGCGCGTCCGGCATAGAGTATTTGTCGGCTGAGCAGTGTAACGGGCTAATTTCAGTGGTTGCAGATGTGCAATTTTATGTATATGAAGTTGTATATTTTTTCGAATATATCATATAAATAACGCCGTTATGCGAGTGCAAAATGCGTTCACAAAGTTAAGATAGTCTATATTTGGGTTTGTTTTATAAAAAATTATTATTATCTTCGCATAGAGATGCGTTAGCGAATATGTTCAGAAGTGAACAGATATTCGTTAAATTTGGTAGATTGAGAATGAAATTTTATCAATAAAAAAGTGCGCAGCTGAGCCTTTAAGTATTACCGCACCATCCGTTTGAAAGGTCCTCGGCTGATTCGTATACTTTTGTCTCACTGCGCACTATCGAAAGCTGCACGCCGGCCGATCAAGGTAATACCCGATAAACATCGGCCGGCCATGCAGCCCGAGTAAGGAATTAATCGGTACCCGGATCAAATCGTTCTCTTATATCTTCGGCAGGCTCTCCCCCGCATGCCGCCTTATCCTTATCGCTATATCGATCGACTTTCTGGCCGATCTTTTTGTCTATATCCGCAGCAGCAGCTTTCTGCTCTCCGGCGTGTCCGTCCGGTTCTGCCGGGACTACACTCACGGTCTGCTTCCCGGCCACGGCTTGCGTAAGCTCTTGGGCACCGGCCGGCTTCCTACCGTGCCCGTCGCCCTCGTCCCGCTCAGTCGGCCTTTCACTCGCCTCCGCCTCGGTTACGGTCTTTGCAAGTGTCCTGCCGTACTCCAAGAAGTGTATATGTCTCTGGCAAGATATCTTTATGCACTCCTGCATTGCGCGCAGCCGCCGGAAGTATGATTTGTACTTGTGCCATGTCAGCCTCTGCGCCGGGTCGATCGCTTCGTAGTCGCGATATGCCGTCAGATTTTCGAAGAACTCTGCATATACCTCATCTTCGGGACGAAATCCGTTTGCCAGCGCCCGCGAATAGTGCCTTACGCGCTTGAACAGCGGTAGTATCTGCGTCGTGTGAATCTGATTCTTCGCACCGTAAAATACCGTCTCCTCGGCGCGCAGCATAAGCGTTGCCGCATGCGAGAGACTGACAGCCGCCAGCTCCGGCCGGTGCTTGTTCCACATACGTACGGCCGTGCGCAGCATATCGCCCGCAGCACCGTACAGAAACTCGTATCGCCGCCTGAGCCCCGCCGCAGCCTCGGGCGTGAGCGATCTGCCCGCAGGCAACGGGTTGTCTATCGAGCCGTTGTCGTAAAGGATGATGCCTTCGCTGAGTATGCCGGCATAGAACCAGCTGTCGCGACAGCTGCGCTCCATAAATTCGTATTGGACGGTCTCGATTCTGATCCTGCTCTCCTCGCGTATCTCGCGCGGAAAGCAGATGTCGAGCATAGGCTCTATCTGCCAGCCCTCGACGGTAGGCATCGAGCGTGTCACGAGGAGCAGCTCGTAGCCGCCGATCTCGCTGCGCATGCGGCTGCCGGCATATCGGCCGTAGAGTATGGCGCGGTCGTATGGCATTATCGTCCTAAGCAATCCCAACAGATACTTCAACTCGGAGCGATGAATACTCGTCAGGGGTGGCCATGTATAGTGCAGGCTCATGGAGGAAAGGTGTTTGAGTGGTTGACGGTGGATTAGCCTGCCCCGGGAAAATAAAAGGGGGCGCGGTGGCAGCCCCTAACGACAGGTCTTGGGAACCTTGATTCAGAAGCTGTCCTGCGCCCCTGTCGTGCCCCGCAAATAATATGCGGGACATAACAAGGACTGACAACGTTTATACCTGAATCAAACAGCCTCTTTCGAGGGTCCCAAGTTCGTCGTTAGGTATAAAGAGTTGTTTACCCTTTATAAGTTATGTCCGTCGGCTATGCCGAGTCGATATAATTCCTTAAAGTCTGCATGGTAGTTGCTTTTCAGTTTGTTCTCGGACAACCTGTGTTGCCCCGGTTCAACGAAACTGCCTTTAAGGAATCGTAAGACAAATATACGGATAATATCTAAATTTACATTAGGCGGAGATGTTTTATTGGAAAAATCTGCGTAATTTTGTGGATATGAAGAGCTCGATAGACTTTTTGCCCGAACGCAAACAGCGTGATCTGTACGAATTGGTCGGACTGATTCGCGATGAAGTGAAGGACGTCGTAATGATTATCCTTTATGGCAGCTATGCCCGAAACACCTATGTGGAATTGGATATACAACGGGATTACGGGGGCGGTGAAATCCAGTTTATGAGCGACTACGATATTTTGGTCGTGACGAAAAAACGACTCGGGGCTCGAACGGTTACCGTATCGAGTCGTGTCAAATCGCATTTCCTGCAAAACAAAAATGCGAATACTCAAACTCGCCCGCAGATCATCAATGAAAGCATCGCCAAATTCAACAATGCACTTTCCGAAGGCCGGTATTTTTACGTCGATATTCTGACACAGGGAATCATGCTGTTCGATTCGGGGGAGTGCCGACTGGCCGCACCGCGAAAATTGAACTATTCCGAGATCTTGAAAATGGCCAAGGAATATTTTGCAGGTAAGTTACACAGAGCCGATAGCCATTATGGGCATTATTTCTTAGACTATTCCAAACAAGATTATACTTATAGTACTTTTGACTTGCATCAAGTCGTAGAGCATTTGTTGAAAGCAATCCCGCTTGTGTATATCTTATACGGTCACAAGGAACATGAGTTAGACTCTTTGATGGAGAAATGCAAGGCTTATACGTTGGAGCTGACGAAAGTGTTTCCATGCAATACCGCCGAGGAAAAGTATCTTTTCGAGATCTTGCAACGAGCATATATCGAAGCCCGTTACAATGATAAATTCGTTGTCTCCAAGGACGTGGTAGATGCACTTGCCCCCAAAGTGGAGTTGCTATACAATATCGTAAAGGATGTTTGCCAAAAACAATTCGACTATTATCAACAAAAACAACACGACGAACCCAGCGGTCTCGAACATACGGAAAAATCAGAATGAAATAGGAATGCAGGATGCAAATGTCATATAGTAAGGATGACCACTTAAAGTGAGACTTGGCTTTGCTAATGCCAAACACTTTTATTAGCTATGTTCGGTATATGCTTTCATAATCGAAAATTAATCAGGAATACGAGACAGAAAAATTGCGTGATCCCCCAAAAAGGGTTACTTTTGCAATAGGATATAACGAGTTGTTTGAAATCGTGAAAATGAAGTGATCTTACGCACTTTACGATTTAATTATCCATTGCCCTTTTTCACGATTATTTTCTCATATCGCTTGCAATCAAGCCATTATTCCCAACTGCATTAAAGATACGGATAATATCTAAATTTACATTTGGCGGAGATGTTTTATTGGAAAAATGTTGATAATTTTGGGAATATGCAGAGCTCGATAGACTTTTTGCCCGAACGCAAACAGCGTGATCTGTACGAATTGGTCGGACTGATTCGCGATGAAGTGAAGGACGTCGTAATGATTATCCTTTATGGCAGCTATGCCCGAAACACCTATGTGGAATTGGATATACAGCGTGATTACGGCGGCGGCAAAATCCAGTTCATGAGCGACTACGACATTCTGGTCGTGACGAAAAGGCGGTTGGGGTCGAGAGAATCGACGGTCAACAGCCGTATCAAAGATCGCTTTTTAAGGGACAAGGGCGAGTTTCAGACATATCCTCAGATCATCAATGAAAGCATATCGAAGTTCAACAATGCACTTTCCGAGGGGCGTTATTTCTATGTCGATATTTTGGCCGAAGGGATCATGCTTTACGACAGCGGAGAGTGTTCGCCGGCCACGCCGCGCGAGTTGAATTTCTCGGAGATCAAAGATATGGCATTGGAATATTATGAAGAAAATCATGATGATGCCAAAACTCACTTCGCGCATCTCGAATTGGATTATTCCAATAAGAATTATATATTCTGCTTTTTCGATCTGCACCAAGTTACGGAAAAACTACTGAAAGCCATTCCGTTGGTAAATATTCTATACGGCTATAAAGAGCACCGTCTGGATTTTTTGATCGAGAAGTGCAAACCTTACACGTTGGAGCTGGCGAAAGTTTTCCCGCGCGACACCGATGAGGAGAAACGTCTTTTCGATCTGCTGCAACGTGCCTATATCGAAGCCCGCTACAACAAGAAGAAGTTCGTAGTCACGAAAGAGGATATCGACGCCCTTATCCCCAAGGTCGAACGACTCCGCGACATCGTCGATAGAGTCTGCCGCGACCGTATCGCATATTACGAAAGTCAGATCGAAGCATAGAGCGCTATCCGTCCTGCGCCATATTTCATCAGTCCGCATCGTTACAATATTTCAATAAGATAATATTGTATATATGGCGGTCTATGTCCGATCAGCATATCCTATATCATTCCTGCCGCGCGTAGCCGAAGCAAACCGAGCAAAAAAACACCCCATGCCGTTACGGCATGGGGTGTGACAGATGCGGCGAAAGCCGCTAAGGTAATGTTACTCCTCCATGAGGATTTCAAGAATCTTGATCGCAGCCGTTGCGATAGGCGTACCGGGGCCGAAAATGGCGGCGGCGCCGTCGCGGTAGAGCTCGTCGTAGTCCTGAGCCGGGATCACACCGCCGACGATGACGACGATATCCTCGCGACCCAGCTTCTTCAACTCGGCGATGATCTGCGGAACCAGAGTGAGGTGACCTGCGGCCAGCGACGAGACGCCCACTACATGGACATCGTTTTCGACAGCCTGCTTGGCAGCCTCCTCCGGAGTCTGGAACAAGGGACCCATATCGACGTCGAAGCCGATATCGGCATAACCCGTTGCAACGACCTTGGCACCGCGGTCGTGTCCGTCCTGACCGAGCTTGGCGATCATGATACGGGGCTGGCGACCCTCCTTCTTAGCGAAGCGTGCGCACAGCTCCTTGGCGTGTTCGAATTGAGAATCTGCTTTCACTTCTGCACTATATACTCCTGAGTTCAACCTTATTACTGCCTTGTAACGGCCGGCGACCTTCTCGCATGCGTCCGAGATCTCGCCCAGCGAAGCGCGAACCTTGGCTGCCTCGACGGCCAGCGCCAGCAGGTTGCCCTTGCCCGTGCGTGCGCACTCGGTTATAGCCTCCAAGGCCTTCTCGACGGCTGCATTGTCACGGTTTGCGCGAAGCTCTTGCAGACGCTTGATCTGGCTCTCGCGCACGGCCGTGTTGTCGACGGCGAGGATGTCGATCGGAGCCTCCTTTTCGAGGCGGTACTCGTTGACGCCGATGATCTTCTCGATGCCCGAGTCGATGCGTGCCTGCTTACGTGCGGCAGCCTCCTCGATACGCAGCTTCGGAATACCGGTCTCGATAGCCTTGGCCATACCGCCGAGCTTCTCGATCTCCTCGATATGCGCCCAAGCCTTGTGTGCGATCTCGTTGGTCAGCGACTCCACATAGTAAGAACCTGCCCACGGGTCGACCGAACGGCATACGTTGGTCTCCTCCTGAATATAGATCTGGGTGTTGCGTGCGATACGCGCCGAGAAGTCGGTCGGCAGCGCGATAGCCTCGTCCAGAGCGTTGGTGTGCAGCGACTGGGTGTGACCCAGAGCGGCGGCCATAGCCTCGATCGCAGTACGTGCGACGTTGTTGAACGGATCCTGCTCGGTAAGCGACCAGCCCGAGGTCTGGCAGTGTGTACGCAGAGCCAGCGACTTGGGGTTCTTCGGGTCGAACTGCTTGACGATCTTGGCCCACAGCAGACGTGCGGCGCGCATCTTGGCGATCTCCATGAAGTGGTTCATGCCGATAGCCCAGAAGAACGACAGACGCGGTGCGAACGCATCGATCGACATGCCGGCGTTGATACCTGCGCGCAGATACTCCAAGCCGTCGGCCAGGGTATATGCCAACTCGATATCCGAGGTGGCACCGGCCTCCTGCATGTGGTAGCCCGAGATCGATATAGAGTTGAACTTGGGCATGTTCTGCGACGTATACTCGAAAATGTCGGCAATGATCTTCATCGAGAACTCGGGCGGATAGATATAGGTGTTACGCACCATGAACTCTTTGAGGATGTCGTTCTGGATCGTACCTGCGAGCTGGTCGAGCGTGCAGCCCTGCTCCAAACCTGCCACGATGTAGAATGCCAGCACGGGCAGCACGGCGCCGTTCATGGTCATCGACACCGACATCTTGTCGAGCGGAATGCCGTTGAAAAGCACCTTCATATCCTCGACCGAGCAGATCGAAACGCCGGCCTTACCTACGTCGCCCACTACGCGCGGATGATCGGCGTCGTAGCCGCGGTGCGTAGCAAGGTCGAATGCCACCGACAGACCTTTCTGGCCTGCGGCGAGGTTGCGGCGGTAGAATGCGTTAGACTCCTCGGCCGTCGAGAATCCGGCATACTGACGGATCGTCCACGGACGCATGACGTACATCGTCGAGTAGGGGCCGCGCAGGAACGGAGCTATACCCGCAGCATAGTTCAGGTGCTCCATGCCTTCCAGATCGGTTGCCGTATAGTCGACCTTGACGGGTATTCTCTCGGCAGTCAGCCAGTCCTCCTTAGAGGCGCTCTTGTCGGCGCAGCAGGCCGTGCCGGTTGCGCCGTTATATGCTAATTCTGAAAATTTTGCTCTCATTGCTTGCTATCGTTAAATACCCAGTTTGTTCAAATAATCTTTCAAAGTCTCCAAAACGTTGCTCTTGACGTTGATGAAGTTGGTAATGCCCTGAGCTTCCAATTCGGGTGCGCATGCGGGTGCGCCCGCAACCACCAGAATGGCGCGGTCGGCCAGCAGCTCCTTGACCTTGGGCGCTACCGTTGCGTAGTCGTCGTCCGACGAGCATACTACGACGATCTCGGCCTTCGATGCTATGGCAGCCTCGACGCCCTCCTCGATCGACTTGAAGAACGTATTGTCCATTACGCGTATGCCTGCGCATGCGAAGAAGTTGCAAGAGAACTGCGCGCGTGCGCGAGCCATGGCCAGCGAGCCGCAAGTGAGCATGAACGCCTTGGGTGTCTTGCCGCTGCGGTCTACCTTCAAGCGCATGGCCTCGAATGCCATGGCGCCGCGGTAGGGCGTGAGGCGGTTCTCCTCGCCTGCGGCGCGCGTTACGCACTGCTCGGCGATAGCCTTGTCGGCCACCTCGTTGAAGTTGGGGTACTGGTTGGCACCCAGCAGCGTCAGACGGCGCGTGGCGATGTTCTTGTCCTTGGTTGCGGCCGAAGCCTTGACGCGCTCGACGATCGCGCCTGCGCGGAACGCCTCGATGTAGCCGCCCTTGTCCTCGATCTTGCGGAACAGAGCCCATGCCTGCTCGGCGATCTCCTTGGTCAGGTTCTCGATGTAGTAAGAACCGCCGGCGGGGTCGACGACATGATCCATGTGCGACTCGTGCTTCAACAGCAGCTCGGTGTTGCGCGCGATGCGCATCGAGAACTCGGTCGGAGCCTCGAACGCATAGTCGAACGGCGTGACCTCCAACGAATGCACGCCGGCGATAGCTGCCGACATGGCCTCGGTGGTGCCGCGCAGCATGTTCACGTAGGGGTCGTATACGGTCTGGTTCCAGGCAGATGTAGTGGCGTGCGCGAACATCTTGCAAGAGCACTCCTTCTCGGGGTTGTAGCCCTTGACGATGTTGGCCCACAGCAGACGTGCGGCGCGGAACTTGGCCATTTCGAGGAAGTAATTCGACGTTACGGCCAGCGAGAAGCGGATCTTGCGTGCCACCTGATCGATCGACAGGCCCAGATCGGTCAGACGAACGATATACTCGTGTGCGGCCGAGAGCGAGAATGCGAGCTCCTCGACGATAGTCGAGCCGGCGTTGCTGAACGTAGCGCCCGAAACGTTGACGATGCGCACGTGCTTATACTCGTCGGTAGCCTTGATAAGCTCGGCTATGCGGGCGAAGCACTTCTCGCCGTTGTTGCAGCAGAAGTCGCCCTTGACCGACAGGTCGGCGATGATCGGGTCGATGCAGAAGTTGGCGCGCAGATCGTCCTTGGCCACGCCCTGACGCTCGGCGTATGCGATGACCATTTCGGCGATGTGCGAGACCTTAGAGCCGCAGAACGTCAGCTCGACGGCCGGCAGAACGATGCCCGAGAGAAGCTCGTCGAGCTGCTGCGCCGTGAACTCCTCGCTCTTGATGCAGAAGCCGATCGAGTCGACTCCCGATTCGAGCAGTTTGAGCGCCGTGCGGTTGGCCTCCTTAGGGCACTCGACCGCAACGGTCTGATGAACGAGCCACGTGTTGTCGTTGTGCGTTCCTCTTACATAGGGGAATCGGCCTGCCTCGGCTTGCAGAAAGTCTATGCCTTCGAGGTTGGCGGCGCGATAGTAGGGACGGACATTGAAGCCCTCGCCCGTTTTCCATACCAACTTGCGCTCGTAGTCGGCGCCTTTAAGGTCGGTTGTTATCGCGGCTTCCCACTGCTCGGTGGATACCGGCGGGAACTCCGTAAACAACTTTTCTTTGGTATTTGCCATAACTGTTTTAGAGTTTAATTAAATTATAAGTGAGTTGAAGTTTCTTCTCAATCTGCTTACCTTAATATAAAAGCACACAAAGTTACTAAATTATCATCAAAAGCAAAGTAAAAGTGTTATAAAATTAACAGCCGTTCGGGCGCGGCGCTTTTGCGTATTGGCTATTTAGTGTAAAATTGGGCTATATCGGAAATGGATTCGCCGTTTGCGATAAAACGTGATTTTCGGAAAAGTGCGAGAAATTTTCTGCGATTTCCGGATTTTATGCTGTCGAATCGTCCTATGTCGCTTGAAAATGATCGTTATTTTGATAAAATGTTGAAAAAATATGCGGACTTCGGCGATAACATCGCAAATGCGTGCGTACCTTTGCGGTGTAGGTTTTTCAAATAAAATACAAATTTATAAACTCGATAGATATGTCGTTGTTGCGTTTCAAAATGGTCGACGCCGCCATAAACCACAAGGCCGTCGAAGTGAAGGCGCCGGGTCGTCTGCCGTCCGAATATTTTGCCTCGAAGGTCTTTTCGCGCAGTGTGATGCGCAAGTATCTCAACAAACAAACCTATGAAGCATTGATAGATACGATGCAGCACGCTACGCCGCTCACGCTCGACGTGGCCGACGGCATCGCCGCCGGCATGCGCCAGTGGGCGCTCGACAACGGGGCCGACCACTACACCCACTGGTTCCAGCCGCTTACGGGCGGCACGGCCGAGAAGCACGACTCGTTCTCGGAGCCCGACGGGGCGGGCGGCGTGTTGGAGGAGTTCTCCGGCAAGCTGCTCGTGCAGCAGGAGCCCGACGCCTCGTCGTTCCCCAACGGCGGTATACGCAATACGTTCGAGGCGCGCGGCTATTCGGCATGGGATCCCGCCTCGCCGGCTTTCATCGTCGGCACGACGCTATGTATCCCGACCGTCTTCATCTCCTATACGGGCGATGCGCTCGACTATAAGGTGCCTCTTCTTAGGTCGATATCGGCTATCGACCGCGCCGCGACCGAGGTGTGCCGCTACTTCGACAAGTCGGTCGAGAGGGTATACTCCTATCTGGGCTGGGAGCAGGAGTACTTCCTCGTCGACGAGAGCTTGTGGGCTGTGCGCCCCGATCTGATGCTTACCGGCCGTACGCTCATGGGACACGAGTCGGCCAAGAACCAGCAGTTGGAGGATCACTATTTCGGCGCCATTCCCGAGCGCGTGATGTCGTTCATGCGCGATCTCGAATACGAATGCCTGATGCTCGGCATCCCGTTGAAGACGCGCCACAACGAAGTGGCGCCCAACCAGTTCGAGCTGGCTCCGGTCTACGAGCAGGTCAATCTGGCCAACGACCACAACCAGCTGCTGATGACTATCATGGATAAGGTCGCGCGCCGCCACAATTTCCGCGTGCTGCTGCACGAGAAACCATTCAAGGGCATCAACGGCTCGGGCAAGCACTGCAACTGGTCGATCGGCACCGACACGGGCGTCAACCTCATCGGCCCCGGCCGCACGCCTTCGGAGAATCTGCAATTCATAACGTTTCTGGTAAATGTCATAGCTGCCGTACACCGCCACAACGGAGTGTTGAAGGCGTCGATCATGAGCGCCACCAACGCCCACCGTCTGGGCGCCAACGAGGCGCCGCCGGCGATCATCTCGACATTCCTCGGCACGCAGATATCGACCGTGCTCGACAAGTTGGAGCACAGCAAGAGCGACGGCGCCATACGCTTCGATGCCAAGAACGTCTTCAAGATGAGCGGCGTACAGCATATCCCCAATATCTTTCTCGACAACACCGACCGCAACCGCACCTCGCCGTTCGCATTTACGGGCAACCGCTTCGAGTTCCGTGCCGTCGGTTCGTCGGACAACTGCGCCGAGGCCGTCATTGCGATCAACACGATCGTCGCCGAGCAGCTGACCATGTTCAAGCGCGATGTCGACGCGCTGATCGAGTCGGGCGTCCGCAAGGAGAAGGCCATATTTGACGTGCTGAAACGTCTTATCCGCCAGAGCCGCCCCATACATTTCGACGGCAACGGCTACTCCGACGAGTGGCGCGCCGAGGCCGAGCGCCGCGGACTCGACTGCCAGACCTCGACGCCTCTTATCTTCGACCGTTATCTGGACAAGGCTGCGGTGGAGATGTTCGAGTCGATGGGCGTCTATAACAGGGTGGAGATCGAGGCGCGCACCGAAGTCAAGTGGGAGACCTACACCAAGAAGATACAGATCGAGGCGCGCGTACTGGGCGATCTGGCCATGAACCATATCCTGCCTATCGCGTCGAAATACGAGGGCATGCTGCTCGACAAGGTCTACAAGATGCGCCAGCTCGACCTCGCGGCATCGTCCGACATGGAGCTGATCCTGCGCATACAGAAGCACACGGCAGCCATACAGGCCCTCTGCGGCGAGATGATCGACGCCCGCAAGGCCGCCAACCGCATCACTGCCGAGCGCGAAAAGGCGATAGCCTACCACGACAACGTCGCCGTCTATCTCGACCGCATACGCACGCATATCGACAAACTCGAAGAGATCGTCGACGACCAGCTTTGGCCGCTGCCCAAATACCGCGAGCTGCTCTTCATCCGATGATCTGTCCGCCGAAAGCCGCATTGTGCTCGCCGGGATGGTTATGCGTTCACTTGCGGCGTTTGTGGCGTAAATACATCCGCCCAGCTTGCACGGACGTGTCCTGTCCCTTGCGCTGCGCCAGAGACCTGAGATAACGGATATGCCGTTCGAGCCGGCAGTCGGACGGTCTGCACGCCTATGCGTGCAGACCGTTGTTCTTTGCGCGGCGTTCGGCTACGGGCCGTGTAGCCTGCCGGAAGCCCGTAGCCTGCCGACATCGGTTACTGCCGCGAGCTTTCGAGCCACTCGTTGCGGGCGTTCGTCCCCGGCACCTCGATCGCCAGATGCGCGAACCAGCTGTCGTCGTCTGCGCCGTGCCAGTGTTTGACGCCGGCGGGGATCGTTACCGCATCGCCCGGCGCGAGCCTGCGTACGGGCTCGCCCCACAGCTGATACAGCCCGTGACCGGCCACCGCCACGAGTATCTGTCTGCCGCCCTCGTCGGCATGGTGTATGTGCCAGTTATTGCGGCAGCCCGGGGCGAATGTCACGTTGAAGACCTTTGCCGCAGCATCTACCGACAGCGGTGCGAGAAAACTCTCGCCCGAGAAGTATCGGGCGAATCCGGTGTTCGACTCGCCGATAGGAAACATCATCTCCCGTTCGAACTCCGCACGGCCTTTGTCGCCGCAGCTATCGGCCTTCGTCTCCTTCTCTCCTTCCTGCTCGTTCCATATCCCGGTGGCCAGACGGAATGCCGCCCACGCCTTGGGCCAGCCGGCATAGAACGCTATGTGCGTTATGATCTCGGCTATCTCGCCGCGCGTGATTCCGTTGTCGCGCGCCGTTTGCAAGTGGTAGGCGAGCGACGAGTCGGTTATCCCCTGACTGATAAGCGCGGTAATCGTTACCAGGCTGCGGTCGCGCAGTCCCAGATCTTCGGTGCGGCTCCAAACCTCGCCGAAGAGTACATCGTCGTTGAGGCGGGCGAACTGCGGCGCGAAGTCGCCCAGAGCATCCCTGCCCGCGGTCTGCTTTACTCTCTCTTGTGCTTTCGTCTCTAATGGCATGATTGCGATTGTTGCGATTGTCATTGCCTGCAATAACAATCCGGTTGAACGTGATTTCATTCGTTTTTCGATTTCATATTGCAAATTTATCGCAGCCTCGAAGATCGGTGCAGCCACTTTTTACGTTTTGTCCGACACTTTTTCCGCAATTATGCCGGCGCGGGGAGAAACATTGCTTAACTTTGCATGTGACCGATACATTAGCATATACCGAGGATATAGGACGGGTTCGCTTCCGCGAGCTGGCCGGATGCTGCGTGCACATTTTGTGTCTTGCCGGGCACATGGAGTTCGGTTATGCGGGACGTAGATTCTCCGTAGAGAGCGATGACGCGGCGATTATCGGTTCGCCGTTGCTGGTCGCCGACCTCGCCGTATCGCCCGATTTCAGGTCGCTTGCATTCGTGGCCTCGCACCGCTTTCTCGAAGCGCAGCTGCCTTCCAACCACTTCGGTATAGGTGGCAGCATCACTCTTTTCGACAATCCCGTCATCGGCCTTACCGTCGACGGGGCGGCATGCCTCGAAGCCGACCTGCGCGATATAGGGCGGCGTCTGGCTCAGCGCGGGCGTCTGTTTTACGAAGAGTCGATCGGAGCGGCTGCCCTTGCGATGATGTACGATCTGTTCGAGTTCCATGCCGCGCGCGACAACACAGTGCGCTCGACCGACCGTGCGTCGTATGTCGTCAGGCGCCTTATGGATCTGCTGTCGACGGGCGTCTGCGAACGGCGGCGCAGCGTGGGCTATTTCGCCGCACAGCTCAACGTCACGCCCAAATATCTCTCCGACACGGTACGCCGCCAGACAGGTCTTAGCGTGACCCACTTTATCGATGTGCATACCGTGCCGATCATCAAACGCTATCTCGACGATGCGTCGCTCTCCGTTACGATGATCGCCGAGCGCATGGACTTCTCCTCGCCCTCCTACTTCGCGCGTTACGTGCGGCGTCTGCTCGGACTCTCGCCCGCCGAGTACCGTTCTGCACGCATGCCGGTGTGCTCTATCGGCTGACGCGCACAGCCGCTGCATCGCCCTTTTTTTTGCCGCATTGCCGCCCGGAGTTTGCTTTTGCCCCCGCTTATGCGTATCTTTGACATCGTCGAATATACTTCCGCTCGGCAAAATGCAAGTAAACTTGCTTTTGCGCTCGCTTATGCGTATATTTGTAATCATATTATCCGTGTTATGAAGAGACTGCTCATACTTTTTCTGGCGTTGACGACGTGGCCGGTCGCTGCGCAGCGTGTTACATACACCCGAATGGCCGAGGCGCGCAATGCCGCTACCTACCCGTCGGGCAAGGCGCCCGAGTTCCAGCCTGCGCAGATGCGCTCGCTCGCTGACGGCCGGCGTTTCGTCCGCATCGAGGGCGATGCCCTCGTCGCACGACCCTATACGCTCGACGGCCGCAGCGAAAGGCTGTTCGAAGTAGAGGGCGGCCGCATACTATCGGCGGCGCTCTCGCCCGACGAGAGCCTCGCACTGTTGGAGCTGCTTCCCGAGGGCGGCACCTCGCCCCGCAAGCCGATATACCGCCATTCGTTTACGAGCGACTATACGGTCATCGACCGCAGCGGTCGCCGTCTTGCCGGCTTCGACGGCATACGCGACGTGGCCTTTTCGCCCGATTCGCGCTCGGTGGCCTATGCCAAGGACAACGACCTGTATCTGTTCGACCTGGCAAAGGGCTGCACCACGCGCCTGACGGACGACGGCGAGTGGAACGCGACGATAAACGGCACGACCGACTGGGTATACGAGGAGGAGTACGGCTCGACGAAGGCTTATGCCTTCTCGCCCGACTCGCGCTATGTGGCCTATCTGCGGTTCGACGAGAGCCGCGTGCCGCTGTTCGAGATGATGCGTTACGACGGCGAGCTGTATAACCGCGCCTACCGCTTCAAGTATCCCAAGGCCGGCGACGACAACTCTGTCGTCACGCTGCATGTCTACGACATCGCCACAGGCCGCACGCAAGCCGTGCCTACGGGGGATAATACCGATCAGTATATCCCCTGCATCGGGTGGACGCCTGCGGGAGAGCTCTATTTCTATCGTGTCAACCGCAAGCAGAACCTCTTCGAAGTTGTGGTATGCGACGACGAAGTCGGCCTGAGAACGATCTACCGCGAACAGTCGCCGCGATATGTCGAGCGCCCCTCGCTGTCGACCGTAACGTTCCTCGACGGCAATCGCTTCATCGTCCGCGAGGAGACCTCTACGGGCTGGTTCCACCTATATCTGCACGACACCGAGCGCGGACGCATACGCCCGCTGACCTCGGGCGAGTGGGAGGTCGTATCGCTCGTCGGCGTCGATGCCCGCGGCCGATACATATATTATATATCTACCGAGCAGTCGCCCCTCTGCCGCAATCTCTACCGTCTCGACATGCGCTCGGGACGCAAGACGTGTCTGGGCGACGGCGGCGGAGAGTGGCGGGTATATCCGTCGCAGGGCATGAATTATTACGCCGCGACCCACTCTACGGCCTCGTCGGCACCGCGCAGCGCCGTATACGATGCCGAGGGACGCATCGTCTGCGACCTCGACCCCGCTCTGCCTGCCGACGCCGCTGTGGCCGAGCCGGCCTTTGCCATGCCCGAGAAACGGTTCTGCAACTTCACTACCGAGCGTGGCGACAAACTCGATTACTACCTGATCTATCCCGCCGGCTTCGATCCGTCGCGCCGCTATCCGGTGCTGCTGACCCAGTATTCGGGTCCCGGTTCGCAACAGGTCGCCGACCGCTGGGGCGGCGACTGGGAGGAGACGCTGGCGCTGAACGGATATATCGTGGCATGCTGCGACGGCCGCGGCACGGGCTTCCGCGGAGAGGAGTTCAAGAAGGTTACATACGGCGATCTCGGCCGCCGCGAAGTCGAGGACCAGCTCTCGTTCGCGCGTCATCTGGCCTCGCAGCCATACGTCGATTCGTCGCGTATCGGCATCTACGGCTGGTCTTACGGAGGCTTCATGGCTCTGGGCTGCGCTTTGAAGGGCGACGGACTGTTCCGTATGGCTATCGCCGTGGCTCCCGTCACGTCATGGCGCTATTACGACAGCATCTATACCGAGATATACAACGGTCTGCCGCAGGATAATCCCGCCGGCTACGACGACAACTCGCCGATCAACTTCGCCGACCGTCTGAGCTCGTCGACGCGTCTTTTGATCGTACACGGCACGGCCGACGACAATGTGCATTTCCAGAACGCCATGGAGATGTGCCGTGCGCTGAACCGCGCGGGCAAGCTCTACGACATGATGATATACCCCGACCAGAACCACTCGATGATGCCCGATGCGAAGGTGAATATCCGCGAGAAGCTGGTTGAGTATACTCTGCGAAATCTCTGATTCGGGGCGGTTGCCGCGGCGTCATGCTGTTCGCTGCGACATGCCGGATAAAAGACTCCCCCGCCGCATTGCGCGGCGGGGGAGTTTCCGTTCGAGGGCGGTGGTGCGCCCATATTGTAAGTAGGGTAGTGCCCGCCATGGAAGCATCGGCGCCTCCGTCGAGCGAGCAGGGAAGTCTTCGTCGAGCGAGCGTATCGCACACTCGCGGCCGGACGAATCTCCCGACCGCTTTCGCGGCACGCTACTCTACGCGGATGAACTTCTCTACACCCATGGATTTGGCTTTGAGTATGAGCTCCTCGTTGTTGTCCGATACAACCAGCAGCTTGTCGCCCGCCGCAAGACGCGTATGGCCCTGCGGCACGAAGTACTTGCCGCCGCGGCATATCATCACTACGAGCGTTCCGCCGGGCAGCTTGATCTCTTTGAGCGTGTCGCCCTGCACGAGCAGCGATTCGTTGACCTCGATCTCCGAAAATTCGCTCTTTACGCTGTCGGGCATGTTCAGCTTGAATACGCTCTCCAACTCCTCGTAAGCCAGCCCGAGCCAGTTGGCCATGCCGCTTACGGTCGTACCCTGCACCACGAGCGAGATTATCGTAACGAGGAAGACGACATTGAATATGTATTCGGCATTTTGCACGCCCTCCAATACGGGGTATGTCGCGAATATGATCGGCACGGCACCGCGCAAGCCCACCCAAGAGACGTATATGCGAGCCTTGGCCGTGAAGTGCTTGAAGGGTGCGAGCAGCAGCAGCGTGGCTACCGGACGCGCGAAGAATATCATGAACGCGCCCACGGCCAGACCCATTATCACGACATCGGGCTGCAACAGCTCGTTGACGTCGACCAGCAGACCCAGCGCGAGGAACAGCACTATCTGCAACAGCCACGTGAAACTGTCGAAGAACGTCATCAGCATGTGGCGGTGCACTATGCGGTAGTTGCCCACGACAAGGCCGGTAATGTATACCGCCAGATAGCCGTTGCCGTATGCCAGCGTCGTGAACGAGAACGAGAAGAAGGCGCATGCCAGCAGCATGATCGAATAGAGCGACTGGTTGGAGCGTATGTTTATGCGGTTGATGATCCACACCGACGCCCGTCCGAACATGTATCCCAGCGCCGAGCCGACGATCATCTGCACGGCGAACGTGCGCAGCGTGTCGACCCAGTCGAAGTCGCCGTGCCCTCCTCCGCCGGCCAGCGATACGAGCAGCACCGTGAGGATATATGCCATGGGGTCGTTACTGCCGCTCTCCAACTCCAACATCGGCCTGAGATTCTGTCGCAGCCCCTGCTTCTTCGAGCGAAGGATCGAGAATACCGAGGCCGAGTCGGTCGACGACATAGTCGCCGCCAGCAGCAGAGCCGACACGAACGACATCTCGATGCCTACGTACGGCGCGACGAAGTAGACGAAGCCTCCTACGATCAGTGCCGTGGCAACGACGCCCAGCGTGGCCAGTACCACGCCGGCGGTCATCACCGGGCGTATCTGCGAGAACTTCGTGTCCATGCCGCCCGAAAAGAGGATGATGCAGAGCGCGATCATACCTATGAACTGCGTAAATTCGTAGGAGTGGAACGGAATGAAATCGTTGTACCCGAAGACCATGCCCACGCCCAGAAACAGCAGCAGCGCCGGTGCGCCCAGACGATAGGCCACCTTTCCGGCCAGCACGGCTATGAACAGGAGCAGGGCTCCGACCAATAGAAAATTCTCGTTCAACATACCTCCAAATTTTTGGCGTTTATACTATCCGTCCGCAGCGCCGCCCCTTATTGTGCGCTCTGCCGGCTCTATGCTGCGCTCTGCATTGCTTCGGTGCGGCCGTTATCTCTCTGCGGCGACACCCGTTATGACCGTATCGCCTATGGGGCGACGGTCGAACTCCGCATAGGCATATACGCGTCGTGCACGCATGGCGCTGCGCGGAGAGACGTACTCGACGAGCGTGACCGCCGAGACATTCGTCTCGGGCAGCGCGTCTATCGCCTTCTGGTCGCCCTCGATGACGGCGCGGCGCAGCTCGGTCAGCTGCTCGTGGCGGTAGTAGCGCTCCCTGCGGCGCAGATATACGCCGTCGGGACGGTAGTAGGGTATCCTGCCCTCGCCGAAGAGGCGTGTCGTTGCCGCTATCAATCCCCACAAGAGCATCGTCGAGCCGCAGAGCAGCATTGCGGCATCGAGGTTGCCCGAATCCGAGTCTATCGCAACGGTGTCGACTACGAGCAGCGCCGCACCCGCAAGCGCGATCGCCAAAGGTTTGACCACAGGACGGCGGCGAGCCTCTACGACTCCGCCCGGCAAGGCGTACAGTGCCTCGCAAATATCATTCGTTTTCATAAGTTCGTTTGCTTTCTATGCGACCCTTCGCCCTCCCGCTGCGGATCTTCTTCTTGGACAGCGGGCGGAACGGATCGCTCAGGTTCGTTAATATGTTTTTCGGGGAGCATCGGCGCCTCCCCGTGCGCACGGCATGCCGTCGGGGCGTATGCCGGCGCTAAATAACGAGCCGCCGCACGCGGATCAGGTAGTGATCCGCAGCGCGCGAAGCGAACAATATCTTATGGTTGTACAATCCGTAGCGGACGCCCGCCGTCGACGAGTCTATGGCGCGCGACTTGAATCCCGACTGCGAGTGCGACGACTCGGCGCGGGTATGTCCGGGCTGCGTGCGCAGCGAGGCGGGTGCCGGACGTGCCGGCGCGATACCCGTCGATGCTGTCGCCGCGCAGCATATCTGTCTGAGCTCCGTGAGGGCGAGCGGCCGCGATGTGTCGTCGCCGCAGCTTTCGCTGACGAATGCGACGCTGTCGGCCGTCCCGGCGAAGTCGGCCTCTGCCGAGAGCGCAGCGGTCAGCAGCGATGCGGCCGCAACGGCCAGCAACGTTATTATCATCCTCGCTCCTCTCATCACTGCGGTATGAACGTATAGGTTATCTCTCCCTCTTGCGTGGCGGGTGCCGAGGGGTTTATGTCGAATACCGACCGGAGTGCGGCCTGCCTCGCTATCTCTTTCATCGACTGGTCGCCGCCCGACCACGACTTTATATGCGCCGTCTTTACCTTGCCGCCGCGATCGACCCATACCGATACGACCACCTCGCCGCCGCCCTCGCAGCGGTATGCCGGCTGGTATAGCGAACGGTGATGACGCACCGGCGAGCGGAATACGTAGCTTATCGTCACGCGGCCGCTGAACTTTCCGCTTTCACTGTCGTTGCCCCGGCCGCCTGCACCGCCGCCCGAGCCGCCGCCCTGACCTATGGCGCCGACGCTCTTCATGCCGCGCTCGTATTCGCTGCGGTTGGCCGCGGCCTCCGAGGCCACCTTGTCCATAAGCTCCTGCGTCGTCGCGTCGTACTGCGGTGCCGATGCGGCGCTCTTATCCGCCGCTTCGTTCGAGGCGACGTTCTTGACCTGCGACCAGTCGAACTGCCGCTGCTCGATCTCGCGGATCAGCTCGTCGCGCCGGCGTCTGAGGCGCTCCGCTTCGTCTAAGAGCTGCTCGTCCGCAGCTTCGAATACCACTCCGAATGCGACGGGTTTGCGCTCCACCTCGACCCGCGCCACCCACATGGCGCTTACCAGCGACGAGTAGAGCAGCAGCACGGCGCACAGACCCAGCCGATGCTCGTAGAGCCATTCGCCCAAGCTGCGCCGGTGCATGTCGACGGCCGGACGCCTCCGCCGCGGACGGCTCGCCGTCGCTGCCGAGACCTCGTGCGATCTTTGTCGTCGTGTGCTCTCTGTCATTGCCTGTCGATTATTCCGAGCAAAAATACTATTTTTTCCGGAAAAAATCAGTACCTTTGCATACTATTACATAAATTTAACGTAAGTATGGCTACTAAACAACGAACCCTGGCCGCACCTATCTCGTTCGAAGGCAAGGGTCTGCATACAGGCCTTGACGTCAGAATGACGGTTTGTCCCGCTCCCGAAAACAGCGGCATCGTTTTCCGCCGCATCGACCTCGAAGGCTCGCCCGTCATACCCGCTCTGTGCGAATTTGTAACCGACACTTCGCGCGGTACGACAATCGAGAAGAACGGCGTCAAGGTCAGCACGATAGAACATGTAATGTCGGCTCTGTGGACGCTCGGCGTGGATAACGCCGTAATCGATATCGACGCCCCCGAGACCCCGATCATGGACGGTTCGGCGCGCGAGTACGCCGCCCGCATCGTCGAGACGGGCACCGTCGAGCAGAACGCCGAGTGCAAGTATTACGAAGTCACGGAGAAGCACGTATATACGATTCCTGAGAAGGGCGTCGCCATAATCATCTATCCCGACGACGTATTCTCCGTCTCGGTGCATGTCGACTACAACTCCAAGGTCGTCGGCAACCAGTATGCCACATATTACCCCGGCGACGACTATGCCGAGAAGATAGCCCCCTGCCGCACCTTCGTCTTTCTGCACGAGCTGGAACCTCTGATGAATATGAACCTCATCAAGGGCGGCGATCTCGACAACGCCATAGTCGTTGTCGAGAATCCCGTGTCGGACGACCAGCTGAGCCACCTCAAACAGATATTCGGCAAGGAGGACATCAGCATTACGGGCGGCTATCTCAACAACCTGCAACTGCGTGCCAACAACGAGCTCGCGCGCCACAAACTGCTCGATCTGTTGGGCGACTTCGCGCTGTTGGGCCTGCGCATCAAGGGACGCGTATGGGCTACCCGTCCGGGACACTTCGCCAATACCGAATTTATGAAGGATATCCTTCGCATGATACGTCGCGACGGCGAGCAGCCGGCGTTCAAGTACAGTGCCAAGGAGCCTGCCAAATATACCATTTCGCAGATTCACAACCTGCTGCCTCATCGTTCGCCGTTCCTGCTGGTCGACAAGATATTCCATATCGACGAAAACTCGGTGGGCGGTATCAAGAACGTTACCATGGACGAGCCGTTCTTCATGGGTCACTTCCCCAAGGAGCCCGTCATGCCGGGCGTGCTGATCCTCGAATCGATGGCTCAGTGCTGCGGCGTTCTGGTGCTGAGCAAGGTGCCCGACCCGGAGAATTATTCGACCTACTTCTTGAAAATCGACAACGTGCGCTTCAAGCGCAAGGTCGTTCCGGGCGATACCCTGCAACTCGAAACATTCATTACCGAGCCTATCCGCCGCGGTATTACCACGGCGCAGTGCAAGGCTTTCGTTGGCGGATCGCTGGTCTGCGAGGCCACGCTCACGGCACAGGTGGTAAAGAATATGAAGTAACTAATCGTATAACAACCGACGCATGATAAGCAACTTAGCATACGTACACCCCGATGCGGTCATCGGCAGCAACGTGACCGTCGAGCCCTTCGCCTACATCGAGGGCGACGTGGTCATCGGCGACGACTGCTGGATTGGCCCCCACACGGCTATCTACGACGGTGCGCGCATCGGCAGGGGCAACAGGATACATCCCGGCGCCTCGATCGCCTGCCAGCCGCAGGACTTGAAGTTCGCCGGCGAGAAGTCGACGGCCGTCATCGGTGACTATAACGACATCCGCGAATATGTGACCATATCGCGCGGCACCGCTTCGCGCGGCACCACGGTGGTGGGCAGCCACAACCTCCTTATGGCCTATGTACATGTAGCTCACGACGACGTTCTGGGCAGCCATTGCGTGCTGGCCAACCGCACCTCGCTCGCCGGCGAGGTCGAAGTCGGCGACTGGGTCGTCATCGGCGGCCATACGGCCGTGCACCAGTGGGTACATATCGGCGACCACGCCATGATACAGGGCGGTGCGCTGATCGGGCAGGATATCCCGCCCTATATCATCGTTACCAACGGCGAGTCGCACTATGCCGGCATTAACAAGGTCGGGCTCTCTCGCCGCGGCTTTACGCCCGAGCAGATAGCCTCGATCCACGACACGTGCCGCATACTGTTCCAGAGCGAGCTGAACTACCTTACCGGCTGCGACAAGGTCGAGGCCGAGATTCCCCCCTCGCCCGAGCGCGATGCGCTGGTAAAATTCGTTCGCTCTTCGCAGCGCGGTGTGGTCAAGCCTTATTCGCCGAGAACGAAATAGACTGAAAAATGTAGGAAACAGGACGAAATATTAGGTATTCGATAAAATTATACCTATATTTGCACCATAAGAAGCAGACGAGGGGACGAATAGTCCCCTCGTCTCGTGAATATGATTTGACGAATTAAACGATACCACTGACAAAATGATTGACAGCAAAAGAGTTATAGAGATTGCCGAGCGCAACATCGCGGGCACCGACATGTTCGTCGTCGACTGCACCTCGTCGCCCTCGGGCGATATCGAACTAATTATCGACAGCGATACGTCCGTATCGATCGATGCGTGCGCCTATCTGAGCCGCGCCATAGAGGCCGAGCTCGACCGCGAGCAGGAGGATTTCTCGCTTACGGTGGCTTCTGCCGGCATCGGATCGGAGCTTCGTTCGCTGCGCCAGTATCGCAAGCTGGTCGGCTCGTCGATCGAAGTGCTGCTCGTCGACTCGGAGAAGATACTCGCACAGCTCGATACGGTCGACGAGGAGGGTATCACGCTCTCCTACGACGAGCGTCGTCAGGTCGAGGGCATGAAGCGCAAACAGACGGTTCGCGTGACGCGTCGCTACGAGTGGTCGCAGATCCGCCGCGCCAAGGAGTGGCTCGATTTCAAGTAGCCCGAACGAAAATTCAATAAAATATATAAAACGAGAAACAACGATGAATTATGTGAATCTTATCAGCAATTTCGCTGAGTTCAAGGAGTTGAAGAGCATCGACAATACTACGCTGATCGGTGTTTTGGAGGATGTCTTCCGTCACGCTTTGCAGAAGCAGTTCGAGAGCGACGAGAATTTCGACGTCATCATCAACCCCGAGAAGGGCGATTTGGAGATCTGGCGCAACCGTACCGTCGTCGAGGACGGGGCGGTCGAGAACCCCAACACCGAGATTTCGGTGTCGGAGGTCAAGGCGATCGACCCCACCTACGAGGTGGGCGACGAGTATGCCGACCAGATCGACATGACCAAGTTCGGCCGTCGCGCCGTGCTGTCGCTGCGTCAGAATCTGGCATCGCGCATCCTCGATCTGGAAAAGGCCGCACTCTTCGAGAAGTATTCGGAGAAGGTGGGCGAGATCATCGCCGGCGAGGTCTATCAGGTGTGGAAGCGCGAGGTGCTGATCCGCGACGATGACGACAACGATCTCTCGCTGCCCAAGTCGGAGCAGATCCCCAACGACTTCTATCGCAAGGGCGATACGATCAAGGCTATCGTCAAGAGTGTGGAGATGAACAATAACCAGCCCCGCATCATCCTTTCGCGTACCGACAACCAATTCCTCGAACGTCTCTTCGAGCAGGAGGTGCCCGAGATCTACGACGGTCTTATCACGATCAAGAAGATCGCGCGCATCCCCGGCGAGAGGGCCAAGGTCGCCGTCGAATCGTACGACGACCGCATCGACCCGGTGGGCGCCTGCGTGGGTATGAAGGGCTCGCGTATCTACACTATCGTCAAGGAGCTGCGCAACGAGAACATCGACGTTGTGAACTACACGGCAAATACGTCGCTGATGATACAGCGTTCGCTCAATCCTGCCAAGATATCGAGCATCACTATCGACGAGGAGAAGAAGACGGCCGCCGTATACCTCAAACCCGAGGAGGTGTCGCTGGCTATCGGCAAGGGCGGTCTCAACATCCGTCTGTCGAAGATGCTTACCGGCTACGACATCGACGTCTACCGCGAGGTCGAGGAGGAGGATGTGGCTCTTACGGAGTTCGCCGACGAGATCGAGAGCTGGATAATAGATGCATTGAAGAGCGCCGGCTGCGATACGGCCAAGAGCGTTCTGGAACTTCCCGTCGAGGAGATAGCCTCGCGTGCCGACCTTGAAATCGAACAGGCTCAGAAGGTCGTCGAGATACTCAAAGCCGAGTTCGAATAGCGGCATACGATAAAAAACAATGCAAACGCAAGAAAGAATAGATTGATGGATAACAATAGAAAATTAAGACTTATACAGGTTGCCAAGGAGTTCAAGGTGGGATTCAATACGATCGCCGATTTTCTCCAAAAGAAGGGCATCCAGAGCGACGGTTCGCCCAGCTCGCTGGTTACGCCCGAGGTCTATGCCGTGTTGGAGAAGGAGTTCGGCCGTAATCGCATCTCGGGCAACGAGCGCAACGCCGTGCGTGAACGCATATCGCAGAAACAGACCACAGTAAGCATTACCTCTCAGCAGTCTCGCCCCAAGGAGGACGAGGAGATAGTCATCAAAAGCAACGTAATCAGCATAAAGGACGAGATACCTTCGCCCAAATTCCTCGGCAAGATCGATCTCGACGGCGGCCGCAGCAGCGCTAAGCAGGCGCCCAAGACGCCCGAGAAGCCTGCCGAGAAGGCCGCTGCCGCACCGGCACAGCAGCCTCAGACGCCGAAGACCGCGCCGCAGAGCCCCGTCGCCGACAAGGCCGTTGCAGCCGACAAACCGGCCGATATCGTCCGTAAGTCTGCCGAGCCCGTACCTGCGGCCGCCGCGCCGGCGCCGACACCGGCACCTGCTCCGGCACCCGAGGCCCCGAAAGCCGAGGAGCAGCCCAAGGCGGAGGCTCCGAAGGACAACATCTTCCGTCCCAATACCACGCAGCTGCGCGGACCGCAGATCATCGGTACTATGGACGTGTCGAACATGGTCCCGGGCGGCAAGCACAAGCGCAAGCGTCTGGACAAGGAGAAGGTCGACGTCAACAAGCCGCAGCACGGCGGCAAGGGCAAGGAGCAGTCGGGACGCGGCGGCAATGCCCAGGGAGGCGGTGCCGGCAAGGGACAGCCGGGACAGCGTCAGGGCGATGCCAAGAAGTTCAAGAACAAGAAGAACCAGCCCAAGCCTATCGTCCGCCCCGAAGTGAGCGACGAGGAGGTACAGAAGCAGATCAAGGATACGCTGGCTCGTCTTACCTCCAAGGGCGCTAAGTCCAAGGGCGCGAAGTATCGCAAGGAGAAGCGCGAGGAGGTGCGCGAGAAGCTCAACGAGGAGATGGAGCGCGAACAGATGGAGCGCTCGGTATTGCGCGTGACGGAGTTCGTTACCGTGAGCGAGCTGGCTACCATGATGAACGTCTCGCCTATGGAGGTCATCTCGGCCTGCATGAATCTTGGCCTTATGGTCTCTATCAACCAGCGTCTCGACGCCGAGGCTCTGGTGGTCGTGGCGGAGGAGTTCGGCTTCAAGGTCGAATTCGTCTCTGTCGAGATACAGGAGGCTATCGAGACTGTCGAGGACAGCGAGGAGGAGCTGGTTCCGCGTCCGCCTATCGTAACGGTCATGGGACACGTCGACCACGGTAAGACGTCGCTGCTGGACAACATCCGCAAGACGAATGTCACTGCGGGCGAGGCCGGCGGTATCACGCAGCATATCGGTGCCTACTCGGTCGAGCTCAACGGCCAGAAGATAACGTTCCTCGATACGCCGGGTCACGAGGCCTTCACGGCTATGCGTGCCCGCGGTGCCAAGATTACCGACGTTGCGATCATCATCGTCGCGGCCGACGACAACGTCATGCCGCAGACGGTCGAGGCTATCAACCATGCTCAGGCCGCAGGTGTGCCTATGGTCTTCGCGATCAACAAGATCGACAAGCCGGGCGCCAACCCCGACCATATCAAGGAGCAGCTCTCGCAGATGAACTATCTGGTCGAGGACTGGGGCGGCAAGTACCAGAGCCAGGATGTCTCGGCCAAGAAGGGACTCAATCTCGACAAGCTGCTCGAAAAGGTGCTGCTCGAAGCCGAGATGCTCGATCTTAAAGCCAACCCCGACCGCAAGGCCTCGGGTGCGGTCATAGAGTCGACGCTGGATAAGGGACGCGGCTATGTCGCCACGATCATGGTGCAGAACGGTACTCTGCGCATCGGCGACGTACTGCTGTCGGGTACGTTCACGGGTCGTGTCAAGGCTATGTTCGACGAGAACGGACAGAAGGTCGCCGAGGCGGGTCCCTCGACGCCGGTTCAGGTGCTCGGTCTCAACGGTGCGCCTCAGGCCGGCGATACGTTCAACGTAATGGACGACGACCGCTCGGCGCGCGAGATAGCCAACAAGCGCGAGCAGTTGCAGCGCATGCAGGGCATCATGACCCAGAAGCACGTGACGCTCGACGAGATAGGCCGCCGCATCGCCATAGGTTCGTTCAAGGAGCTGAACATCATCGTCAAGGGCGATGTCGACGGCTCTGTGGAGGCTATGTCGGGCTCTCTTATCAAGCTCTCGAAAGAGACCGTGCAGGTCAACGTCATACATGCCGCCGTGGGTCAGATCTCGGAGTCCGACGTCCTGCTGGCTGCGGCCTCCAACGCGATTATCGTCGGCTTCCAGGTACGTCCGTCGGCCGCCGCGCGCAAGACCGCCGAGAAGGAGCAGATCGACATCCGCCTCTACTCGATCATCTACGATGCAATCAACGAGATCAAGGATGCTATCGAGGGTATGTTGGAGCCTGTGATGAAGGAGGAGATCGTATGCTCGGTCGAGGTCATGGAGGTGTTCAAGATCTCGAAGGTGGGTTCGGTCGCCGGCTGTATCGTCCGCGAGGGCAAGCTGCAACGTGCCACGCCTATCCGCGTCATCCGCGACGGTATCGTCATACACACCGGACGCCTCGGTTCGCTGCGCCGTTTCAAGGACGACGTGAAGGAGGTGCTCACCGGTCAGGACTGCGGCTTGAACATCGAGTCGTACAACGACATCCGCGTGGGCGATATCATCGAGGGCTACGAGCAGGTAGAGGTAAAGAGGAAATAGTTAATCAAGTATCATAACCTAAACTACTTTTTTTTAACAGTCATGAGTACTCAAATCAAGTTCACGACGCCCGATGAGGCGGTGAAAGTAATCAAGTCGGGCGACCATATCCACCTCAGCTCGGTGGCATCGGCTCCGCAGTGTCTTATCAAGGCCATGTGCCGCCGCGCCGACAACGGCGAGCTGCGCGACATCCACGTGCATCATCTCCATACGGAGGGTCCGGCCGACTATGCCGATCCCAAGTACGACGGCATCTTCCAGCTCGATTCGCTCTTCGTGGGCGGCAACGTGCGCAAGGTGACGCAGAGCGGCTATGCCGACTACATTCCGGTATTCCTGTCGGAGACGCAGCGCCTCTACCGTTCGGGTGCCGTTCCGTGCAACGTGGCTATGGTTCAGGTATCGCGCCCTGACAAGCACGGTTACGTG
The DNA here is from genome assembly GCA_910574205.1 of Bacteroidales bacterium. Classification (GTDB taxonomy): domain Bacteria; phylum Bacteroidota; class Bacteroidia; order Bacteroidales; family Rikenellaceae; genus Alistipes. The sequence continues at coordinate 433,973 of CAJSYJ010000002.1, read as the reverse complement.
TCGCTCGGTACGTCGGTCGACGCTACGCTGGCCGCTATCGAGACTGCCGATACGGTCATCGCCGTCATCAACCGCCACGTGCCGCGTGCATTCGGCGATGCGATGATTCCGCTGTCGAAGATCGATCTGTTCGTCGAGGACGATACTCCGCTTATGGAGGCTCACTTCTCGGAGCCCAACGAGACCGAGACCAAGATCGGTAAGTATTGCGCCGAGCTCATCGAGGACGGTGCTACGCTGCAAATGGGTATCGGTGCGATCCCCAACGCCGTGCTGGCGCAGCTGGGCGGCCATAAGAACCTCGGTATACACACCGAGATGTTCGCCGACGGCGTACTGCCTCTGGTGGAGAAGGGCGTTATCAACGGCGAGGCGAAGAATATCGACAAGGGTATGATGGTGTCGACTTTCCTCATGGGTTCGCAGCGCGTCTACGACTTCATCGACGACAACCCCGGTGTCCTGATGAAGGACGTGGGCTATACCAACGACCCCTACGTCATCGCCAAGAACGACCGCGTGACGGCTATCAACTCGGCCTTGCAGGTCGACATCACGGGTCAGGTATGCGCCGACTCTCTGGGACGCAAGTTCTACTCGGGCGTCGGCGGTCAGGTCGACTTCGTATACGGTGCCTCTCTGTCGAAGGGCGGCAAGGCTATAATCGCCATGCCCTCTATTACCAACAAGGGTGTATCGAAGATCGCCGACGTGCTGACTCCTGGTGCAGGTGTCGTTACCACGCGTAACCACATGCACTGGTTCGTTACCGAGAACGGTGCCGTCGATCTCTACGGCAAGACGTTGCAGGAGCGTGCCCGCCTTATCATCTCGGTGGCACACCCCTCGGCTCAGGAGGAGCTCGACCGTGCCGCGTTCGAGCGCTACGGCGAACACCACCACTACGTCAAGAAGTATATGTGCAAGTAATCTCATCTATGCCCCGGGGGTGTCAGCCGACGTCCCCGATACGAACCGCCCCATCGCTGAATGCGACGGGGCGTTTTTTTTCCGATATATGCGATACGAGTGGTATATGCGATACGAGCGTTCAGCTACTCTGCGTCGGGTTGCGTTTCTCCCTCCGCGAACATGTCGCATACATCCTCCCAGCAGCCGTCATTTGGCGAAGGTTCTATGCCCAACAGATGACACAGCACGAGATATATGTTCAGATTCTGGAACGAACGCTGCTCGTAGCCCTTGCGGAACATGGGTCCAGAGGCGTAAAACACGGTGTGCATATCTCTCTCGAAGGGATCGAAGCCGTGCGTGCCGCCGTCGCGGGGCTTGTCGCAGTCGGCGTATTCTACCGTCCAGCCGTTGTCGGGCACCACCAGCAGGTTCGTTATGCGGTTGCGGTTGGTGCCGTAATGCCACTTCTCGGGCATCGAGTCGCGCTTGTATGCCTTGATATGTCCTATGCGGTCGATGATCTCTACGGCCGTGTCGAGATACTCCTCGTCGACCTCTATGCCGAGCGGCCGGCCTGACACGACCCTTGCTATATGACGCTCGTCGAGCGTTCCGTTGAGGTTTATATACCGCTCTTTCGAGAGCTGCGCCATGCCGTGGTCGGCCGTTACTATGAAGTTGATGCGGTCGAAGACGGGCGAGCGGCGTATCTCGCGGAAGAAGTATGCCAGTGCCGAGTCGATATGCTCTATCGTCGGTATTATCTCGTCCGAGTCGGGGCCGTACTCGTGCATGACGGCATCGGGCTCCTCGAAGTACCACATAACGAGATTGGGTATGCGCCCGTCGGCCGCCTCGCCGCACATGCTGGCCACTACCCAGTCGGCACGCTCGAAGTACGACGGCTCGTCGGTATAGCGCGTCCATATCGATGCCTGACGGCCTCCAATCTCGATGTCGCTGCCGGGCCACATGTATATATGCGCCGTTCTGCCCTGACGCTCGGCCGTGTTCCATATCGGGTCGCCGCCCCAGAAGCCGGGCGTAGCGGTGTCGGAGTGCTTGAATACCGACATCTCGCGACCGACCGAGCGGTCGTAGAATCCGTTGTTCACGATGTTGTGGCGGTCGGGGTGCAGTCCGGTGGCCATGGAGTAGTGGTTGGGAAAGGTGTTGGCCGGAAATACCGGATAGGTCTCGGCGAAGACACCGACGCGGCGCAGCGAGTCGAGCGTCGGCGTGTGGCATCTCTGGGGCAGGTCCCAGCGGAAAGCGTCCATCGAGAGTATTATTACGTAATGTTCGTCGTCCGCCGTGCGGCCGTCGCATCGTCCGGCCTGCTGTGCCCTTGCTGCGGTTGAGCATGCCAGCAGCAGTATTACGGCTGTTATGATTCTTTTCATCGGGTTGAGTTTTACAGGTGCAAAGATATTACATGTCGGCCGCAAAAACAAAATTTGTCCTTATGCGGATCGGCGTTATAGCATTTGCTTATGGTCGGATAAAAATATACGATCGAAAACTTATGGCGTAACGGAAATAATGCTCTATCTTTGCCGAAAAGATAATAGAATTTGTAAGACCCATAAACGAAACTTATGAAAGAGCTTAAAGGAACCCGCACGGAGCAGAACCTCCGCGAAGCATTCGCCGGCGAGTCGCAGGCGCGCAACAAGTATACATACTTCGCCTCTAAGGCAAAGAAAGAGGGATATGTGCAGATAGCCCGCATATTCGAGCAGACGGCGGCCAACGAGAAGGAGCATGCCGAGATATGGTTCAAGCTGCTGGGCGGCATCGGAACGACGGCCGAAAATCTCGCCGCAGCCGCCGCAGGCGAAAACTACGAGTGGACCGACATGTATGCGTCGTTCGCGGCCACGGCACGCGAGGAGGGTTTCGAGGATATTGCGCTGCTGTTCGAGCAGGTAGGCCGGATCGAGAAGGAGCACGAGGAGCGTTACCGCAAACTGCTGTCGAATGTCGAGGGCGGACTGGTATTCTCGCGCGACGGAGACATGATATGGCAGTGTTCTAACTGCGGCCATATACACGTCGGACGACAGGCACCCGAGATATGCCCCGTATGCGCCCATGCGCAAGGATACTTCGAGTTGAAGTCGGAGAATTATTGATACACCGTTATCGGGGTATGATTAGTGCAGGCCGTTTCCGTTTCGGAGCGGCCTGCATTGCAGTAAGGGCGGATGCCCGATGCCCCGCATGTAAATCGTAAATCTGTTGTTGTATGGAACTTTTCGCCATAGTTTCGGTGCCCTTTCTGGGGACGGTAATAGGGGCGGCCTTCGTGTTGCTGGCACGCGGCGAGATGTCGTCGCTGCTGCAAAAGGGACTGTTGGGATTCGCCTCGGGCGTGATGGTCGCCGCGTCGGTGTGGTCGCTGCTGCTGCCCTCGCTCGATATGTCCTCGGCGCTGGGGGCATGGGCATGGGCGCCTGCGTGCAGCGGTCTGGCGGCCGGCATGCTGTTCTTGCTGCTGCTCGATAACCTGATTCCGCACCTGCATCTCAATTCGTCGGAGCCCGAGGGCGTAAGGTCGGGGCTGGGGCGTTCGTCGATGCTCGTGCTGGCCGTCACGCTGCATAACATCCCCGAGGGCATGGCCGTGGGTGTGGTGGCTGCCGGAGCCATGAGCGGCGATATGGGCATTACGCTTAGCGGTGCCGTGGCGCTGGCGGCGGGCATAGCGATACAGAATGTCCCCGAGGGTGCGATAATCTCGCTGCCGCTGCGCTCGGAGGGCTTCACGCGCAGGCGCGCCTTCGTCTTCGGCGCCTTGTCGGGCATAGTCGAGCCGATAGCTGCCGTGATTACGATATTGTTGATCGACAGCCTGCTGCCGATGATGCCGTATCTGTTGGGATTTGCGGCCGGTGCTATGTTGTATGTCGTTGTCGAGGAGCTTATCCCCGAGGCTCAGCAGGGGCACCACTCCAATCTGGGTACATTGACCTTCGCCGTGGGATTCATCGTCATGATGATCCTCGACGTGGCGCTGGGATAGATCTTGTGAGATAGTGCGCAGGCCTGCGGTGCGGATCAGGCCTCGGCGACGATAGGTATGCGGCAGCGTTTCAACTCGCCCTCCAACTCCCGTTCGCGGCCGCCAAGACAGCGGTCGACCAAAGCATGGAATGCGGCCGAGTGGTTGTGGTGCACCGTATGGCACAGCTCGTGGATGATGACGAACTCTTGCAGGTGGCGCGGCAATGCCGCCAGAAAGAGCGACAGCGATATGTCGTTGCGCGCCGAGCAGCTGCCCCACTTGGTGCGGGCGGCACGCACTGTAACGCGTCCGACCTCGAAGCCGAAGCGCTCGGCCAGCGCATATGCCAGCGGCGGCAGGGTGCGGGCGGCCTCGGCGCGCAGCCGCTCGACCTCCTGCCGCGTGATATGCGGTATCGTCTCGCGTCGTTCGGCCATGCGGCGCTGAGTCGCTGCGACCCATTCGGCCTTTGCGTCGAGAAAGGCCAGGGCGCGTCTGCGGCCGACCAGTGCGGGGTAGCTCAGCCTTACAGCGCCCGAGGGCTTGACCGTAAGGCGTATGCCGCGCGAGCGCGCCGAAACAACGCACTCCACCTCGCCCAAAAGAGGATGCCGGATCGTCGCCACTGTCGCCCGAGGATCTATCCTATGCGCTGACGCACGACTTCGAAGAGCATGACGGCTGCCGCCGCCGCGACGTTGAGCGATTCGATCGATCCGATGAGCGGTATGGCCAGCTGCTCGTCGCAGAGTTTGAGCACCTCTTTCGAAATGCCCTTGTCCTCGGCGCCCATGACTATGGCCGTAGGCTGGCGCAGGTCGGCGTCGTAGATCAGCTTGCGGCTCTTTTCGGTTGCGGCCACGACGCGGAACCCTTCGGCCTGCAACGTTTTAAGCGTGTTGCGGATCGACCCCACGCGGCATACCGGGATCTTGTTCAGAGCACCGGCCGACGCCTTGATCGCATCGGCATTGACCGGTGCTGAGTTTTTGAGCGGAGCTATGAGGCCGTGGGCGCCGGCGCACTCTGCCGAGCGGGCTATGCCGCCGAAGTTGCGCACGTCGGTTACACCGTCGAAGACGACTACCAGCGGAGTCTCGTCCTCGGGCACGCGCTCCAAAATATCGTTCAGCTCGACATACTCTATGGCCGCCGTCTGCGCCACGACGCCCTGATGATTGCCTCGCGTGAGACGGTTGAGCTTCTCGACCGGCACCTCCTGCCAGCGCAGGCGGTAACGCATGCACAGGTCTTTGAGGTCGGTCATCAGCTGCCCCTCGGCACCCTTGCGGATGTAGATGCGTTCGATCTGCTTGTGCGATTCGATAGCCTCGGCTACGGGGCGTATTCCGAAAATTATGTTCTCCATTATATAAGGTTTTTATTTGCGTATTTTGGCACATACGGCCTCGGTAAGGCTGCATATCCGCCGGCCGGAGCACTCGGGCAGACGGCCGGCGAGGCGACGGGTGCCGGATATGCTCAGGCTGCGTGTGCGAATGCCGCCAGTGCGGGGCGAGCCGTTTATGGCCACAGCCCTCTTCATCGCCACTCCGATTCGGTAATCTCCAATTCGTAGGATGCCTTCTCCCACTCGTGCATAAGGTGGTCGTAACGCGCTTTCAGCTCGTCGTAGCGGGCATAGTCGGCGGCATCGTAGCCGTTGGCCGCGGCCAGGCGTTCGTCCATAGCCTTGATCTGAGCCTCGACCTCGGCCAGCTCCGATTCGATCGTCTCGACAGCCTTGCGCAGCCGGCGCAACAGCTTCTCCTGCTCCTTGCGCTGCTCGTAGGAGAGCTTGCCCGACGACGGTGCGGCTGCGGCCGCGGGCGATGCTGCGGGCGTCGCGTTCTTGCGCTCGATCTCCGATAGGGAGTCGATCTTGCGCTTTTCGAGAAAGTAGTATATGCCGCCCAGATACTCCTTCACGCCGCCGTCGCGGAACTCGTATACCTTGTCGACCAGCCCGTCGAGGAACTCGCGGTCGTGCGAGACGACGACCAGGGTGCCGTCGTACTTCGTAAGCGCGTTTTTGAGTATATCCTTCGAGCGCATATCCATGTGGTTGGTCGGCTCGTCGAGTATGAGCAGATTGTATGGTTCGAGCATAAGCCGCGCCATAGCCAGACGCGAGCGCTCGCCGCCCGAGAGCACCTTGACCTTCTTGTCGATGTCCTCGCCGCGGAAGAGGAATGCGCCGAGTATGTCGCGCAGACGCGTGCGTATATCGCCCACGGCAACTCTGTCGAGCGTGTCGAAGACGGTAAACTCGCCGTCCATAAGATCGTCCTGATTCTGGGCGTAGTAGCCTATGTTGACGTTGGCTCCGATACGTATCTCGCCCTCGGTGGGCGACAGCTCGCCCGTGAGCATGCGTGCCAGCGTGGTCTTGCCCTCGCCGTTACGGCCTACCAGAGCTATCTTCGCGCCGCGCTCGATCGTGAACTCGGCCCCCGAGAATACGTGCTTGGAGCCGAACGACTTGCCGACGCCCTTTATCTCGGCCACGATCTGTCCCGAGCGTGGTGCGGGCGGGAACTTTATGTTGAGGCGCGAGAGATCCTCCTCGTCGACCTCGATGCGCTCGATGCGTTCGAGCTGCTTTATGCGCGACTGCACCTGATTGCTCTTGGTGGGCTTGTAGCGGAACTTCTCGATGAACTCCTCGGTCTTCTCGATCATGCGCTGCTGGTTCTGGTAGGCGGCCAGCTGTTGGCGGCGGCGCTCGGCGCGCAGCTCGACGAACTTGGAGTAGGGCACCTTGTAGTCGTATATCTTGCCCAGCGACAGCTCGACGGTGCGTGTGGTGACGTTATCCAGAAATGCGCGGTCGTGCGATATGAGCAGCACGGCGCCGTTGTATGATTTGAGGTAGTCTTCGAGCCACTGTATACTCTCGATGTCGAGGTGGTTGGTAGGCTCGTCGAGCAGGAATATAGACGGACGTCGCAGCAGCAGCTTGGCCAGCTCGATGCGCATGCGCCAGCCGCCCGAAAACTCGCTGGTGGAGCGCGTGAAGTCCGAACGACGGAATCCCAGCCCCAGCAGCGTGCGCTCGATGTCGGCTTCGCGGGTGTCGCCGCCGAGGATGCGATAGCGGTCGTTGGCGTCGTTGAGCCGGTGCAGCAGCTCCTCGTACTCGGCCGAGCAGTAGTCGGTGCGCTCGGCTATGGCGGCCGTCAGGCGCTCTATCTCCGCCTCGATACGCAGCACTTCGTCGAAAGCCTTGGCCGTCTCGTCGACCAGCGTGGTGGTGTCGGCAACGCGCATCTGCTGCGGCAGGTAGCCTATCGAGCACTCGCCGTTGAGGGTCACTGCCCCCGAAGTGGGCTGCTGCTCGCCGACGATAGTGCGCAGCAGGGTGGTCTTGCCCGCGCCGTTCTTGCCCACAAGACCTATTCTGTCCTTGGGGTTTATCAGCAGCGATATGTCGTCGAACAGCGTCCAGCCGCCGTAACTTATCGTGAGGTTGTCTAATGAAATCATATCTGTTATGCTTTCAGCATTCTGTCGATAGCCTCGGCCGGGTCGGCGGCGCCGAAGACCGAGCTGCCCGCAACGAGCGCCTCGGCACCCGCATCGAACAGCAGGCGCGAGTTGGCGGCCGATATCCCGCCGTCGACTTCGATTATGGTATCGAGCCCCGCTTCGCGCTTCATCTTATCGAGCATGCGCACCTTGTCTACGGCCGCCGGCATGAACGACTGTCCTCCGAAGCCCGGCTCGACGCTCATTACAAGCACCAGATCCACCGACGGGAGTATGTCGCGCAGCACCTCGGGCGAGGTGGCCGGCTTGATCGAGATGCCCACCTTGGCGCCGGCCCCGCGTATGGAGGCTATGCAGCCGCGTATGTCCATCGTCGCTTCGTAGTGGAAGGTCACGATGTCGGCGCCCGCCTCGACGAAGCGCGCCGTGTAGCGCTCGGGGTCGGTAATCATAAGATGTACGTCGAGCACCTTGGACGTCGCCCGGCGTATGGGCTTCATCACGGGGAATCCGAACGATATGTTCGGTACGAACACGCCGTCCATCACGTCGATGTGTACCCACTCGGCCGCGCTGCGGTCGATCATCTCGATATCGTGTCGGAGTTGTCCGAAGTCGGCCGACAGAACCGACGGAGCTATGATACGTTTCATAATTAAGTGCGTTTTTCCGATTCGCAGACAAAAGTACGAAATTATTGCCAATTATCGGCTCCCGATTGGGAATTGTTGCCTACCTTTGTAATCGGTGCGGCATGTCGCCGCAACGGACAACGGACATGGATATGGGATATACGATTGCAATAGCGGCATTGACGGCCGTGGCGGGCGTGTTGGCCGTCGTGCTGTGGCGCACGCTTGCAGCACGGGTAGGGGAGCGCTCCGCCGCCGAGGAGGCTCTGGCAGCCGAGCGGGCGGCGGCGGAGCGTCTGCGCGGCGAGGTTGCCGACGAGCGCATAGCGCGCGTGAGGGTCGAGAGCGAGCTGGCGGCGCTGCGCGAAAGGGAGCATACGTCGCGACGCGACCGCGAGGAGTTGGAGAGGACGATGACGGCGCAGTTCCGCAGTCTGGCGGGCGAGATATTCGGCGAGCAGTCGCGCGAGTTCCGCCGCACCAACCGCGAGTCGCTCGACATGCTGCTCAAACCATTCAAGGACAACATCACGGAGTTCCGCGAGAGGGTGGAGCGCATATACGCTTCAGAGAACGAGCAGCGCGGTGCGCTGAAAAACGAGCTGGACAACCTTATGCGGCTCAACGTGCGCATGACCGCCGAAGCGACCAACCTGACCAATGCCCTTCGCGGCAATTCCAAAACGCAGGGCGACTGGGGCGAGGTCTATCTCGAAACCATACTGTCGAGCACGGGGCTGGTCAAGGGGCTGCACTACGACGTGCAGGCCAATCTCAAAGACGAGACGGGGCGCAACCTGCGACCCGATGTGTTGCTGCGGCTGCCCGAAGAGCGGTCGATCGTCATCGACTCAAAGGTGTCGCTGACAGCCTATGTCAACTTCACGGCGGCCGAGACGGAGGAGGAGCGCCGCCGCCTGATGAGCGAGCATGTGGCCTCGGTAAGGCGCCACGTGCAGGAGCTCTCGGCCAAGGAGTACCAGAAGCTCGTCTGCTCGCCCGACTTCGTCATAATGTTCGTCCCGTCGGAGCCGGCATTTTTGGAGGCGTTGAAACAGGATCGGGCGATATGGTCGGATGCCTATCGCCACAAGGTCATAATATCTTCGCCCACCAACCTCTTCGCGCTGTTGAAAATGGTCGGCGACATGTGGCGTCGCGATGCGCAGAGCAAGAATCAGGCGGAGATCGTCGACAAGGCCACGAAGCTCTACGAGCAGTTGGTGGCCTTTACCGAGTCGTTGGAGGGTGTAGGTACGGCGTTGGACCAGGCGCGCACGCGCTACGACGACGCCTACAAGCGGCTGCATACGGGCAACAACAATATCGTCCGTCTGGGCGAGCGGCTGCGGCGTCTGGGGCTGCCGACCAAGAAGCGGCAGTCGGCGCGTGCGCTCGAATCATCCGAGGCCGAGGCGGATGAGTAGACCGAGCAGCTTTTTTTCGTCAAAAGCGGCATTTTACTGCCGCGCCTCGTCGCTCGGCAATGGGCAGTACGCCGAGTACAGCCCATTGCCTCACTCCGTCGCAGAGCTGCATATGCAGCGATTTGACGAAAGGGGGGCTTCGTGAGATTATTTTTTCGTAAAAATCATAAAATATTGTCAGAAAACGCTGCCGGCCGTGTCATATAATTGAAACGAATCGGATAGATGAGCATCGAAGAGTTCGAAATATTCGCCGCCGGTCAACGCGGCGATCTGGTGCGGAGGGCAGAGAGACTCTTGCAGTCGACCTCTGCGGCCGAGGATGTGGTGCAGGACGCACTGCTCAAACTCTTTACGATGCGCAGTCGTCTGGACGACTACCACTCGCCGGCGGCATTGGCCAGAACCGTGGTAAGACATCTGTCGCTGAACGCCATACGTGACCGCAAGAGTGTCGCTGCGATCGATATGGCTCGCATGACGGCCGACGAGGAGGCGCCGGACGAAGGGGAGTTGGCCGGACGGCTTGCCCGCACGCTGGCTATAATGGACAGCCTGCCCGCTTCGCAGCAGATGATAATGCGCATGAAGCATGTCGACGGTATGGAGGTGGAGCAGATCGCGCGGGCGGCGGCGTGTTCCCGCGAGGCGGTATATGCGGCGTTGAGCCGCGGACGCCGGGCGATAGTCGAACGGTTCAAAAACAGAGTCGAGGTATGAAACGTAAAAACGAAAATATAGAGTTGCTGATCGAACGCTTTCTGGACGGCCGCACGACGTGCGCCGAGGAGCGGACGTTGTACGATTACTTCCGCACGGCGCAGATACCGGCCGAGTGGGAGTATCTGAGAGAGGCGATGCGTTACTTCGAGCATGGTATCGGCGCATGCGATGCCGGTGTGCTGCCCGCGGATGCGGGGGGGGGAGGAGCGGAGCGCCGTCCTGCGCGGCAGGCCGTGGCGTCGTCGGCCCTGCGCCGCCGTCGCATGCTGCCGGCCGTGGCGGCATCGCTCGTATGCACGCTTGCGGCTGCGACATGGGTGCTGTTATCGTCGATGCCGGGCGGCGGGGAGACCGGGTCGATATACGATGGGAGCTATGTCCTCTTCGACGGCGTATATTGCAACGACGTGGATGCGCTCCACGACCAGATAGACATAGCCATGACGCGTGCCGAGATAATGGAGACCAAGGCCGAGAGGCTGCTGGCACTGGCTGACGACGGTGCGTCAGGCGTCAGGGCATCGAAAGGCTGCAAACGTTAAACACGATGATAATCATGAAATCGATCGATTGTAAAATCCTTTTTGTTGCGCTCGTCGCCTTTGCGGCGAGTATGCTGCCCGAGACGGCTCGTGCGCAGCAGAACATCGACAAAGTGATATCGGAGTATGTCGAGGCGAGCCGCGGCACGCTGTCGTACAGGTCGGTTGTCAAGCGCAACCCCTCTACGCGCCAGATAGCAAAGCGGGTCGTAGAGCTCTCGGTAGACGACAAGGAGCTTGGCAAGCAGCTGGTCGAGGCATTCGAGACCGACCGCAAGTGCGCCGACGGCATAGAGTGCACGCGTCAAGGCCAGACGTATATATGTACGCTTATCTGGGACGATCCTCGGCGCATATACGAAATAACGGTCAACGGCTGTTGGGTCGCCTACTCGGCTGTCATATATTACTGAATCGTTAAAAATAGTTTGTCATGAAGAGAATCGTATCGTTCCTTATCGCATTTCTCGCCTCGGCGGCGCTGTGCGGCAGCTCGGCGGCGCAGCAGAAGGGCGGTTATGCGACGCGCACGCTGACGGCGGCGAGTATAGAGTCGCTGAGCAACAGTCTCTGCATCGAGCTGACGCTGGTCGATTCGTCGACACCGCGCGCCGTGGTGGAGATTCCTCAAAGCATACAGGAGAAGGTCGAGTGTCGGATCGTTGGCACTGAGCTGCGGTTGCGTTGCCGCAAAGGCTACGATAACTGCGGCAGCTCGTCGGACCCGATACGCGTGCGGATCGAGAGCTCCGGCATGCGTCTGATAAACAATATGGGAGTGCTTACGTTGAAATATCGCAACAAGCGTCTCGACGAGTTGGAGATTAGAAATGCCGGTGTGTGCGACTGGAAGGCGGACCGGCTGGCGATCGGGAATCTCACGGTATCCAACAGCGGCGTATTCGACATCGACGTGCGAAGCATAGATGCCCGTACGGTCACGATGCAGAACTCGGGACGTTATACGTGCGACGTGTCGACCCTGAACTGCGATAAGTGGGAGAGCATCAATTCGGGCGTTTCGGAGATGCGCTCGGCTGTCGCGGCGCAGAGCGTGTCTTTCCTCTCGGCGGGCAGGAGCGAGGCGACGCTCGACGTCGATTGCGGCAGGCTGGCGCTTACCTCGACCGGCGTGGGCGATATAACGCTGCGCGGCAGTGCCGATAAGGTGGATGTGGTCTCGACCGGTTTGGCTAACATATCGACCTCTGAGTTGAAATCGCAGAACAAATAATGTAAATATGGTTGAAATGAAAAAATCGTGGAATATCTGCCGGCAGTTTATCGGTATGGGCATGGCACGGACAGTGTCGGGCTCTGCATGCTGTTTGGCAAAAACATCGTTAATACTTCTGGTCGCCGCCTTGTCGGTTGCTTGCGGGTCGCTCAATGCACGGTCGGTATCTTCGAAATCGTCGGGAAGCAGGGTATACAAGTTCAGGTCGACCGATGTCACGGCGCTGTTGTCGACGCTGGCCGTCGATGTGAGGATTACGGACGGCGGGGCGCCCGAAGCGGTGGTGGAGATGCCCTCGGACGAAGTCGCGCGGTGCGTGGTATGCGAGCTGTACGGCTCCGCTCTGGAAATTTATCCCGAAGAGAATGCCGATCGCAGAGTGCTGTCGCGTATCGATGCCGCTCATCCGATCAAGGTTACCATATGTTCTTCCTCGTTCAGCGCGATAAGCACGACGGCATGGTCGAACATAAAATGCGAAAACAGCCGCTTCGGCAGCAGCTTCGATATCAACAACACTGGGCAGATGAATCTGTCGGCGACCGACATAAGGCTCGCCGATAGGTTGGAGCTGAACAATACCGGTACGATGCGTCTTGCCGTACGCGATATAGATGCCGATCGGGCGGTCTGTATCAACAACACCGGCAGCTTTAAGGCTTCCGTGCGAAATATTGCGGCTGGCAGTAAATTCGAGCTCAACAACACCGGTGCGATAACTCTCGGGGCCGACCGTTACGCATGCAGGAACTGGGTCGACAACAACGCGGGACGTACCGATATCGCAGGCCGCGTCGAGGCCGACCGCATAGAGTGCAACTCGGCGGGTTTGGAGAGACTATCGCTGGATATAGCATGCCGTAAGCTGGTCGTATATACTAGCGGCAGCGGCGATATCGTATTCAGGGGGTGTGCCGACGATGTCGATGTCGCATCGACGGGCAATGCCCGCGTCTCGACACGCGAGGTGGAGTGACGAACAAACCATAAGCAGATAATCAGAGGGCGTTAGAGATCTCGACCCTGCACCGCCGACGAATGGCAGCAGCCTTCGTCGGCGGGTCGTTTTATGCGGCCGCGACAGCATATGTTCCGGCCTGTGCAGTATGGCTAACGGTCGAGGCGGTCGCGTATCTTGCTCCACGCATGCGTGTCGAAGAGGCAGCACTGCGGCATAGTCTTCAACATCGTGCCAAGCCGCGACATGGGTATGGCCAGCGACAGACGGTCGGCCGCGATATGTATCCTTGCCGACGGGTCGAACATCCCCAGAAAGCAGCGGTAGCCGCCGCGGCTGTTCTCGTTGGCGAGTTGCGTTACCGTATTGGCGCAGCCCGAACCGAACAGGGCGCATACCGTATCGGGTTCGTTGCGGTCGTAGCATGCCCAAGTGACCAGTCCGCTGATAATGTCGGGCGAGGCGATGAATACGATGCCCTCGATGCTTTCGAAGGAGTCGAGCATGTCGATGCGTGCGAGGTTGAGGTAACGTCTCGGCGAGCGGCGGACGTCGGTTCGGCGGATAATGTCGAGCACGAGCTCCGGCGATGCCTTGTAGTGCTCCTTTTCGGAGACGAACGCAGGCACGTGAGGCGGCATGTCGGAGAAGCCGCAGTAGAATTTGCCGCCGCCGCAGCCCGTATTGTCGCCGTCGAGCGACACGGTCGCGCCGCGGTCTATGGCATCGAGGTGTTTGAAGATGCAGCCTCCCGCCTTTTCCGTCGCCGATAACGGCTCGTCGGAGTACCATACGGCAATGGGGAGATCGGCCTTCTGTCCGAATGCCTTGCGGAGGTATTCGATGAATGTAGCAGGTTTCATGATGTCGTCGTGTTTATATGTTTCGCTCCCGATATCGGGATATTCCGTACTGTGCCCGCTTCGGGAGCAGGCTGCCCGTGATGTATGTCGGCTGCGGCGGAGCATGCAGCATGTTCGGCAGATGACCGTTCGGAGCCTCGCCGCTCTATCCTAATAGGGCGAGAGGCGGATGATTCTCTCCACGCCCTTGTGCGAAGATACGGATAAGCGGCGGTAAAAGCAACCCCGTTCGTGATTTTATTGCGGCGATGACCTTTTTCGCCACGGCTGCCGGTGTGACGTCTGCTGGTCGCAGGCAAAGCCATGCGTATATACAAAGCACCCCGAAAGCCGTTCGTCGCTCTTTCGGGGTGTTGTCGCGTTAACGGCAGTTATCTACATCTGCCGGTTTTCGGCGGGTTGCGGCGTCGTGAACTCCAATTCGTAATAGTTGTACTCGGGTTTCATCATCGCTCCCGTTGCTGCATCGACAGCCCACCATACCATTCCCAAAATATTGAGAACCGATACGGGGTTGAATGTTTTGTCGATGACCAGCGTCGTCGGCGTGTAGCCCTCGGCCTCGGCCTTGACGATCGTTTCGTTGAAGCCGCGCTTTACTTTGACCACATAGGGGAACGATACGTTGTTGTACTTATGCCCGTCGATCGTGAGTTTTGCCGACTCTACCGGAATATTCGAGTCCAACGTAATGGTCTTTTTCGAGCCGCAGAAGACCGTCGCGCAAGATGTCGCGGTCAATGCTGCGGCGACGATCGCCAAATAGAAAAGTTTTTTCATCTTAGTTTGTTTTTAATTAGACTATATATACTCTATGTCGAGCTGTTGCTGTTGGATAGCAATATGTCTAATTATAAACAAGAAGACGTAGAGCTATCGCCATACGTCATCAAGGCTCACCACAAGCCTGCCTACTATAATGGGGATACTCTACGTCTGAACGCACAGTTTACCCAAATAGTAGACTTTCATGCTCGTGTTCGCTTCAAGTGGTGATTTTGATGACGGTTTGAGCAATCTATGTAAATCGCACCTTATATTACTAAGGTAATGTACAAATTTACAATAAATTTTATAATTTACAAAATAATGCGCTGCTTTTATTTATGAACGCAATATTTATAACCAATGAAAGCCGTCCTTCCGGGCGGCTTTCATTGGTATGATGGTGCATTAATTTACTCGGCAGCGACGACCATGAATTTGATCGTGGCCTTGACGTCGCGGTGCAGTTTGGCAGTAGCCTCGTACTCGCCCAGCGTCTTTACCGACTCGACCGAAATGGCCTTGCGGTCGATCTCTACGCCTTTGGCAGCGAGCGCCTCGGCCAGATCGGCAGCCGTAACGGCACCGAAAATCTTCTCCTCCTCGGCCTTGACGGCGATCGAGAGAGCGAGATTCGATACGGTCTCGGCCAGAGCCTGAGCGTCGGCCAGAATCTTGGCGTCCTTGTGGGCGCGCTGGCGCAGATTCTCGGCCAGAACCTTCTTTGCCGAAGCCGTAGCGGCCTTGGCGAAGCCCTGAGGAATCAAGTAGTTGTTGGCATAACCCGGCTTAACGGCAACGATATCGTTGGCATAACCGAGATTCTCGACATCTTTGATAAGAATTACTTCCATGTTCTCTCCTCCTCTTTATTATTTCATACAATCCGTTACGAACGGCAGAATGGCGAGGTGACGCGCACGCTTGACGGCCTGTGCCACCTTCTTCTGGAACTTTTGCGAAGTACCCGTCAGACGACGAGGCAGAATCTTGCCCTGCTCGTTGAGGAACTTTTTCAGAAACTCTCCGTCCTTATAGTCGACATACTTGATGCCCAGCTTCTTGAAACGGCAGTACTTCTTCTTCTTTACGTCTACCGATACGGGGTTGAGATAGCGGATTTCAGAGGTTCCGCGCTGTGTGTTCTCCTGTGCCATGGTTTACTCCTCCTGTGATTTGTTAGACAGCTTGGCGCGACGCTTTGCAGAGTACTCTACCGCGTATTTGTCCTGCTTGAAAGTTAAGAAACGAATGATGCGCTCGTCGCGGCGATACTGCGTTTCGAGCGTCGAGATGATCGAGCCCTCACCCGTGAACTCCATAAGGAAGTAGAAACCGGTGGTCTTCTTCTGAATCGGATATGCGAGCTTTTTCAAGCCCCAGTTTTCGAGATTCACAATCTGACCTCCGTTCTCGGTGATAACGCCCTGGAATTTGTCAGCGACCTCCTTGACCTGTGCGTCAGAGAGTACCGGTGTGACAATGAAAACGGTTTCGTAATTGTTCATAAACGTTTTTTTTGTTTAATTGTTCTTGCATAAAAGCGCACAAAGATACTCTAATTTTTTGAGATTGCAAAACATTACATGCTATTTTTCGTGAAAAGGCACCATTTCCTGCGCCTCGCTCAAACCCGCCAATGGGACGTACACCAGTACTACCCATCGGCGTGTTTTTCGCGTGCGGCTTGCAACTGGCACCTTTTGACGAAAAAACTTTCTCATGAAAACTGGCATTCTACTGCCGCGCCTCGTCGCCCGGCAATAGGCAGTACGCCGAGTACGGCCGATCGTCTCGCCCCGTCGCCCGGCGGGCGGACAACAGCAGTGCCTTGCGGCCGAAGGATGATCGGGCAGACCGACGGTT
This sequence comes from Bacteroidales bacterium, assembly GCA_910574205.1. Lineage (GTDB taxonomy): Bacteria > Bacteroidota > Bacteroidia > Bacteroidales > Rikenellaceae > Alistipes. Next base: position 417,549 of record CAJSYJ010000002.1, on the reverse strand, counting down.
AAGTCAGTTCGATGGTTCGCGTCACTCCGATTTCGTCGACGAAGCTCTCGTCGTGCGAGATGACGAGCAGCGTGCCGCGGTAGCTGCGGATCGTATCGGTAAGTATGGCGATGCTATCGATGTCGAGATTGTTGGTCGGCTCGTCCAGAACGAACATGTCCGGGGTGTGGTCGGCGATCATCAGGCAGCAGAGCATGAGCCGCATGCGTTCGCCTCCGCTCAGCGCGCAGCACGGCTTGTCCCACGTCTCGCGGGTAAAGAGTGCGCGGTCGAGGCGTGTTTTTATCTCGTGGTCGCTCAGGCGGCGCATGTTGTATCGCTCGGCCATGAGGGCTACCGACAGAGGAGTGTCGAGCGCGCTGTACTCCTGATCGATGTAGGCGACCGAAACATCGGCTCTCTCCACGCTGCCGGCGGACGGTGTAAGATCGCCGAGCAGCAACCGCACGAATGTCGTCTTGCCGCTGCCGCTGTCGCCTGCGATGCGGATTCGCTCGCCGCTGCGGATCTCCAAGTCGATCGGCTGCGGCCATAGCGGCGCACCGGCGGTAAAGCAGAAGTTCATCCCCTCCGAGAGGATCAGCCGCTTGTCCGTGTGAAGCGATGCGTCGTCGAAATCGATCTTCATCTTGTCGCAGCGTATCTGCCGCTCGCGCAGATCGGCCAACCGCTGCTGCCGCTCGTCGACGATATCCGCATGTCTGTCGCTAAGCCGCGAGGCGCTGTTCTGTGCCTGCGCTCCGCGCGAATTGACCAGAATGCGCGCCTGTCCCCCTTTCGATCTGCTCCGCTTGCCCTGCGCTGCCCGCCGCTCCTGTCTTTCGCGCACCTCCTGCGCCCGCTTGCGCGCCATGCGCAGAGCCGTTTGCTCGGCTTCGATACGATCGGCCAGCGCCTGCTGCTCGATGCTCCGATGCTCTCGATAGAGGTCGTAGTTGCCGCCGTAGAGCCGGATGCCCGAGGCCGTCAGATAGCAGGTCGTATGCAGCATGTTGAGCAGTGCGATGTCGTGGCTGACCGCAACGAGCGTGGCGTGCGTCTTCTGGATCAGCTCGTAGAGTTTTGCCCGTGACCGGCCGTCGAGGTGGTTGGTCGGTTCGTCCAACAGCACGATGTCGGGATTGCGGAGGCTCAGCCCCGCCAGCCTGACCTTAGTACGCTCTCCGCCGCTCAACGTCGCGGCAGCGGCGTCGAGAGATATATTGCCAAGCCCCCAGTCGCTCAACGCGGCACGGCATCGATCTTCGATCTGCCAGTCGTCGTTCAGCGTATCGAAGCAGGCCGGGTCGGCCGACCCGGCGCAAATCGCCCTCAGCGCCTGCAACTTGTCCTCTGCGCCGAGCAGCGAGGCGACGCTGCGACGGTCGGGCGCCGTGTGCTGGGGGACATAATATGGTGTCGAAGAGACCGCGACGCTACCGGCCGCAGGCGTCAGCCGTCCGGCCAATATTTGCAGCAGCGTAGATTTGCCTGCGCCGTTGGGGCCGATGAGCGATACCTTCGCGCCTGCGGGCACAGAAAACGTGATGTTTTCGAAAAGGGGCTGACAACCGGAATGGCGGTATGAAATACCGCTGACGATAATACTCATGATAAACGATCGGATAGTGACCCGTACGGGTAGTTGTAAAACCTGAATGCTTTTTAGGAAGTGGCTCAGGCTCCTGCGAACCTGACTATCGAACGTTTATTCTCATCGCAGTAATTTTAGATTCGGCGGCAAAGGTAGCCAAAATGCGGGCAACCTGCAAATCGGCGGCACGAAAATTTTTAATCCGGCAGCGGTGCAGATCGCCGCGACGGGCGCTGCCGTCTGCACCGGCGGATGCTGTTGCGCTTGGTTACAGTATTGTCCGGGGCGCTTTACGGCGCTTGAAGCATTTGCTGAGCAGCGATGCGAATGGGGTGTCGTAGATGCGTGCGTGCGAGGAGCATGACTTTACGCATGCGCAGCACCGGATACATTTCGTAGCGTCGGTACGCGTTTCGTCGCCGCGGGCAATGGCGCCGCTCGGGCAGAGCGTGACGCACAGACCGCAGTGCGTACAGCTGTGCCGGTCGCTCGGCTGCGGCGTGCGCGGCAGCGGCTTGCCTCCTCTGCGCAGGCGTATGACGCCCGCGATGAATCTTAGAAGCGGAAGCAGCGGTTGGCGCGGCCGCGAAATCCGGCTTACATCTATCGTGCCGGTACGCCCGCCGCGGGCTGTGTCTTGCAGCTTGCCGGCGACTCTGCCGCCGAACTCTGCTGCCAGGGCGAGGTCGTCGGCATCGGGACGGCCTGCGGCGATAGGCCAACGGTCGGAGCTGTAAGAGTGCTCGCCGACGAACGTGGCGGCGGCTATGACGTTGAGCCCTGCCGCGCCGGCCAGCGCTGCCAGCTCCGTAAGGGCGTTTTCGTAGGCGCGGTTGCCGTATACGACCACGGCGACGGCGGGTGTGCCGGAGCCTTGCAGGCCCCGCAGCCGCTCGGCGGCCAGCGGCGGGAGATGACCTCCGTATACGGGTATGGCTATTACGGCCAGAGCCGATGCCGGAAGCGTTACCCGGCGGGCGTCGTGCGTGAGATCGACATCGATCACTTCGTCGGCGCCCGTGCCGCGGGCTATCGCGCGTGCGATGCGTTCGGATGTGCGGGTCGGGGAGAAATATATGGCGTATGCAGTCATGACGTTATTTCAGTTCGGTACAAAATTAATAAAAAAATCGAACCTGCATAACATCTCGCACGTCGGAAGCAGAAGGGGCGGCCGGCGAGCGGGGTTGGCACAACTATTGCTCCGGCAGACGTATAAACCAAAATTTGTCATCGAAATGAAAAAAATTCTGCTTTCAATCGCCATCATCGCAGCGACGGTATCACTCGTCGGCTGCTCTTCGAAAAACAAATGGACGAGAGAGGAGCGCCGTCAGATGCGCGAAGAGTTGAAGAATTACCGCGACATGGTATATGTACAGAATCTCAACGACAGCGAGTTCGAGGTATTTTCGGACGATGTGGCCGATGCCATAGAGGTCGATTATCCCGTATATACGACATTCATCGAGATGCCCGGCTCGGGCGATACGGTCGAGGTGTACGTCGTGTCGACGATCGTCAACCAGCTCGATGCCGACGCCCACAACATGCGCAACATATATCCTTATCCCTATCTTGTGGCGCAGGGTGTTCTGCCGGCCAACCTGAGCCGCGACGCTCAGCGCGCGTTCTACAAATGTTTCGCCGAGAAGGTCGACAACTATTATCCGTCGACCCAGTCGTTCTTCAATGCCATAGTGGCCGACACGACCAGCTACTCGCAAATGGCACGCTTCCAGCAGCAGTGCGCGGCCGATCTGTTCGACTGGACGGTCGTAATCGACGAGACTATCGTTACCGAGTAGCGTGACGGACCGTCTTAGGGAAAAAGTTTTGCATTTATATAAAAGTTCATTTTCAAGGGTCTGTAACGAAATCTCCCGCCTCGGAGAACGAGAGCGGGAGATTTTTTATTTGCGCGAGCGTTCGCTCTTTTCCAGAAAGTCGCGGTTGACGATGACCCTGACCATGCGGTGTTCGACGCAAAATTCGAATGGGCTGACGCCCAGCCACTCGCCGTCGACCTCCAACGGTATCTCGGGCGACGACTCGATGCGTATCTTGCGCCCCTGGGCGTGCATGACGTGTCCGATCGAGTAGATCGTACCGTTGAACAGACGTCTGAGGCGGAACAGCACGTGCCACCAGTGCAGCGGCTTAATCATCGTGATATCCAGCAGGCCGTCGTCGGCCACGGCCGCGGGCAGCGGCTGCATGCCGCCTCCGTTGTACTTGCCGATGCCGATAGCGATGCTGAACAGCAGATTGTTGTATATCAGTCTGTCGTCGACCCATATCTTGACGCCCGTCGACTTGTAGGAGAAGAATGCGCGCGCCATGCTCCACATGTAGATGCCGCGTCCGGTGCGCCCCTTGGTCTTCAAGTGCTGATATATATGGTTGACGGCGGCGTCGAAGCCTATGCCGGCGACGTTGGCCATTTGCCGCTTCTGGCGGTAGTGCGCCTCTTCGTAACCGACTTCGGCCACATCCTGCAAGAACGTGTGCCCCTCGCGTATGGCGCGTATGGCCTCCGAATAGTGTTTCGGAATGCCGTACATGCGGATCCAGTCGTTGCCCGTTCCGACGGCTATCACGGCGACCGTGACCTCCGAGGGCGCTACCTGCTTCTGTATGAACAGGCCGTTGACCACCTCGTGCAGCGTGCCGTCTCCGCCGACGACGATTATGTTGCGGTAACCCTCGTTGACGGCCGCTACCGTAAGCTCGGTGGCGTGGCACTTGTGTTCGGTAAAGACCGGTTCGCAGACGATGTCGTTGTCGCGCAGCAGCTTCGATATCTGGGGAAAGTCCACCAGACCGCAGCCCGAGCCGGCGACGGGGTTGACGATGACGAACCACCGTATCCCGTCGCCGCCCGCTGTGGCGGTTGTCGTATTACGATTCGTATCCATCTATTTCGACGGTGCGTTGCGAAGCGTATGCAGCAGGAAATCGTAGAACTTGCCCACCGATGCTATGTCGACCTTCTCGTCGGGCGAGTGGGGGTAGCAGATCGTCGGGCCGAACGAGATCATATCCATGCCGGGATACTTCGCACCGATGATGCCGCACTCCAAACCGGCGTGGATAGCCGTAACCGACGGCTCGACGCCGTAGAGAGCTTCGTAAGAGGCGATCATCGTGTGGAGTATGGGCGACGACATGTCGGGGTTCCAGCCGCTGTAAGCGCCCTCCATGCGTACTTCGGCGCCGGCCAGCTCGAAGACCGAGGCTATGGCGCCGGCCAGCTCCGCCTTCTGCGTGTCGACCGAGCTGCGCAGCAGGCATTGTATGCGTATCGTCGAGCCGTCCGACACGACGCGTGCCAGATTCGACGAGGTCTGTACCAGACCCTCCATAGACTTCGACATGTAGATCACACCGTTGGGGCAGCCGCATACGGCGCGAACCAGATCCGAGGCCGTCTTGCGGGGAATAACTGCCGTGGGGCACTCGACCCTCTCGGCCGTGATAGAGATCGAGTCCTCTACCTGAGCGAACTCGCGGCGCACCACGGCTTCGAAGCTCCTGACGTTGGCTTCGAACATCGGGGCGTTCTCTTCACGCATGACAACTACGGCCGTGGCCTCGCGCGGTATGGCGTTGCGCAGACCTCCGCCGTCGACCGATGCCAGTTCCAGCCCGTAAGAGAGCGACTCCTGACGCAGCAGACGGAACAGGAGCTTGTTGGCATTGGCTCGCTGGCAGACGATCTGTATGCCCGAGTGTCCGCCCTTCAAGCCTTTGACTGAGAGACGGTAGGCGGCGAATACGGGCTCTATCGCCTGCTCGGCGTATTTGAATTCGATGTTGGCGTCGAGGCCTCCGGCGCAGCCTACATAGAGCTCGCCCTCGGTCTCGGAGTCGAGGTTGAGCAGGATCTCGCCCTGCAACAGACCCGCTTTGAGTCCGAATGCGCCGTCCATGCCCGTCTCCTCGGTAGCCGTGAACAGAGCCTCTATGTCGCCGTGTTCCAGATTCTCGTCCTCCAAGACGGCCAGAGCCGCGGCGACGCCTATGCCGTTGTCGGCGCCGAGGGTGGTGCCGTTGGCCGTAACCCACTCGCCGTCGATATAGGCCTCGATAGGATCGTTCTCGAAGTCGAACTGCTTGTCGTTGTTCTTCTGAGGCACCATGTCGAGGTGCGCCTGCATGATGATGCCCTTGCGGTTCTCCATGCCCTTGGTGGCGGGCTTGCGGATGTAGACGTTATGAGCCTCGTCCTCGACATGTTCCAGCCCGTGCTCGGCGGCGAAGTCGAGGATATAACGGCGTATCTTCTCCTCGTGGTGCGAGGGGTGGGGTATGGCGGCTATGCGCTCGAAATGCTTCCAGACGGCAGCCGGAGATAGTGCTTTGAGATTCTTATCCATAATTTATAGTTTTAAGGTTAATATTTCTTATGTTCGTCATTGCCCTCGGCGAGGCTGTTTTCGAGTTTGTCGCGGCGCTCGAAGGCATCGACGATATGCCTCACGAGCGGGTGGCGCACGATGTCGGAGCGGTCGAAGCGTACCGTGCCTATCCCCTCGATACCCTCCAAAGTGGCCATAGCCTTCATAAGTCCGCTGTCCGAGCGCCGCGGCAGGTCGATCTGCGTCACGTCGCCCGTTACGATGAACTTGGCATTGCGCCCCATGCGCGTGAGAAACATCTTGATCTGCGGCAGCGTGGTGTTCTGCGCCTCGTCCAGAATGACGAAGGCGTTGTCGAGCGTGCGTCCGCGCATGTAGGCCAGCGGCGCTATCTGCACGGTCCCCTCCTCGATGTATTTCTGCAACCGTGCGGCGGGTATCATGTCGTTGAGCGCATCGTAGAGCGGTTGCAGGTAGGGGTCGAGCTTCTCCTTCATGTCGCCGGGCAGGAAGCCCAGCTTCTCGCCCGCCTCGACGGCGGGACGCGTGAGGATGATTCGGCGCACCTGCTTCTCTTTCAGGGCGCCGACGGCCAGTGCTATGGCCGTGTAGGTCTTGCCCGAGCCTGCCGGGCCGACGGCGAACGTAAGGTCGCAGCGCGAGTATGTCTTGACGAGCCTCTGCTGGTTGGGCGTGCGGGCGCGAATGGCAAGGCCGTTGTTGCCGTAGACTATGACCTCCCTATTCTCGGCGGGGGCGTCGACGCCGTGTTCGCCCAATCCAGGGGCGAACGACTGTTCGACCACTTCGGTCGATATGTGTCCGTACTTCGAATAGTAGTCGAGCAGCCCTCTCATCTTGCGTTCGAAGGCCTCGACATCGGCCTTGGAGCCGAGCACCTTGACCGTATCGCCGCGGGCGACGATCTTCACGCGCGGCGAGAGCGCGGCCATGCGTTCGAGATATGCGCCGTGCGTACCGAACAGGTCGCGCGACGAGACGCCCTCGATCGAAATCTCCTTTGTTATAGATTCATCCATAATCGTCAAAACAACAGTCCCAGCGACAGCACCACGCGGTAGGAGTCGCTGCGAAATTCATGTCCGTCGAACTGGTTCAACGTGCGTTGCAGAGCACGCGTGTAGCGCGCCTCCAACAGGCATCGGCGGCCGAGCGTGACGCCTGCACCTACGGCGACGTTCCATGTCGGTCTCACGGCGCCGAACTCGATCGTCTCGGTGTCGTCATCGTACCGCGAGCGGTCCATGACGGCGATTACGGGCCCGACGCTGAACCGCAGTCTGTCGACTCCGCGGAAAGTCAGCAGTATAGGCATCTCGATCGATCGAGACTTGACCTTGCGCGAGATATCGCCGCGCGTAACGAGCAGATTGCCGAAATGGTAGTCGATCTCGGCGTGCAGGGCGAAGTAGCGCCCCACGCAGAGCGACATGCCGATATATGCTCCGTAGCCTATGCGGGGAGAAAAGCCGATCTGCTCGTCGCCGCTGCTGATGCCGGTATAGGTGCCGCTGATGCCGGCTCCCCATTCGGTCGACAGCAGAGGCCGCTCCTGCTCGAAATAGCGGTAGTAGTCCTGTGCCGCGGCTGTGAGGGCGCAGAACGACAATACTGCTATGACGACCGCCTTACGCATGGCGTCGGAGTTTGAATGTCGACCATATTATATATGTCAGGCAGGGGATGAGGAACAGCACTCCGTATATGGTCTCTCCTCCGGCCGCCCGTATTATCGCGCCGACAATGGGGCTCGATATAGCGCCGGCCGAGATGAACATTATCAACAGACCCGAGACGGCATTGGCGCGCGACGCCTCGACGGCCTTGGTCGCCACGGCGTATAGCGAGGCGAAGACGCACGAGAAGGTAAAGCCCAGCAGCCCCGTGGCTGCGTATACTACCCACTGTTCACGGAAGAGCAGCAGTGCCGCGGCCAGCGCCAGCGCCGCCGTCATGTTCCACCGCAGATATATTATTTCGGAGTAGCGCGCCAGCACCAAGGCTCCGACGACCGTGCCGACGATGCGGCAGGCGTAAAAGCCGGTCGAGGTAAGGATCGAGCTGTCGCTGTCGATCAGTATCGACGACAGCGTACCGACGGCTACGTCGCATGCTATGATTGCGCCTATGCCTATGGCGCACATGGCCACGGTGCGGTTGCCCAGCAGCCGGAAGCAGTCGCCCATAGTGACGCTGCGCACCCCTGCGCCCGCTCTGTCGTCGAGCGGCGAGCGCCACATCGCTATGCCGCCTAAGACAGTCAGCGCCGCGTAGATTGCGAAGAGCAGCGGCCAGTCGGCGCCAAGCAGCAGGACGAGCGGACCCACGAGCATGATCGATATGTTGCGGCATATCTGTCCGACGGTCAGAAAGCTCGTCATGCGCGAGGCGGGTACGATCATCGCAAGCATGGGGTTGACGGCCACCTGTACGGCCGTGTTGCCTATGCCCAGAAGCGCGAAGGCCGCGAAGTAGTATTCCAGCCCGCAGCCGCGCCCGGCGATTAAAGGTATGGCCAGACCGGCGACGGTAAAGGCGTAGCCCGCCAGTGCGACGCTCTTGCGTCCGTAGCGGTTGGCCAGCGAGGCCAGCGGCGTCGATATAAGAAACAGCCACAGGAAAACCATCGACGGCAGGAATCCGACAAGCGTCGCATGGTCGGCATACTGCTCGGCGATTTTGCCCGTAATGGGTGCCACGATGTCGCAGAAACCCATGATGAAGAAGCCGGCAAGAGCCGGATATAGCGTCGATTTATCTATTCTATCAGTAGTCATTCGCAGTAAAAACATCTGTTATTTAATGTCAAAGATATGGATTTTTCCCAAAACGTCGGCCATACCGTATCAATTATTTCGCAAAACTTTCTCAATTCGACGAATTGGCTTATCTTTGCAACGCCCCGAACGCGGGAGTGCCGCACAGATGCTGTATGCTTGCGGAGAAACCTAATAAAATTTGTTACAATATGAGTTTAGTAGCTATCGTAGGACGCCCCAATGTCGGAAAGAGTACCCTCTTCAACCGCCTCGTAGGCCAGCGTCAGGCCATAGTCGACGAGACGGCTGGCACCACGCGCGACCGTCATTACGGCCGCACCGACTGGAACGGCAAGGAGTTCTCGGTCATCGACACGGGCGGTTACACGGTCAACTCTGAGGATGTGTTCGAGGAGGAGATACGGCGTCAGGTGCTGCTGGCGATCGACGAGGCCGACCTTATACTGTTTCTTGTCGAAGTGCGTACGGGCGTGACCGACCTCGACATGATGATGGCCGACATTCTGCGCCGCTCGGGCAAGAAGGTGCTGCTTATCTGCAACAAGGTCGATACCTACGATCTGATATACCAGTCCAACGACTTCTACTCGCTGGGCCTCGGCGACCCGCTCTGCATCAGCTCGATGTCAGGCAGCGGCACGGGCGACATGATGGACGCGATACTGGCCGCGCTGCCAGAGGATACGACGGCCGAATACGACGCCGATCTGCCGCGCATAGCTATCGTCGGCCGCCCCAACGTCGGCAAGTCGTCGATGACCAACGCTCTGCTGGGGCGCGAGCGCAACATCGTGACCTCCGTGGCGGGTACTACGCGCGACTCGATACATACGCGCTACAACATGTTCGGCATGGACTTCTACCTCATCGACACGGCCGGCATGCGCAAGAAGGGCAAGGTTACCGAGGACCTCGAATTTTACTCGGTAATGCGTTCGATACGCGCTATCGAAAATTCGGACGTCTGCATATTGATGCTCGATGCCGAGCAGGGCATAGAGTCGCAGGATCTGAATATCCACAACCTGATCGTGCGCAATCGCAAGGGCTGCGTCATCGTGGTCAACAAGTGGGATCTGATCGAAAAGAGCAACAATACGATGAAGGAGTGGCGCGAATTTCTGCAAAAGAAACTCGCTCCGTTCGACGATATTCCGATCATCTTTACCTCGGTCATAAACAAGCAGCGCATACTCGACGTGCTGCAAACGGCCGTGCGCGTATACCAGTCGCGCAAGCGGCGCATATCGACCTCGGAGCTCAACGACTTCCTGCTGCCGCTCATCGAGGCATATCCGCCCGCAGCTGTCAAGGGCAAGTACATAAAGATCAAGTATGTCACGCAGCTGCCCACGCCTACGCCGCAATTCGCCTTCTTCGTCAATCTGCCGCAATATATCAAGGAGGCGTACCGCCGCTTCCTCGAAAACAAGATGCGCGAGCAGTGGGACTTCTCGGGTGTGCCGATGCAGATCTATTTCCGCCAGAAGTAGGCCGTAGCGGCGTTGCCTCGGCGTCGTTACGCCATGATATATGTCCCCGACCGGTCGGGGCATGCACAGACAAAGGCTGTCCGAGATATCTCGGACAGCCTTTTTTAGAACGCAGTATCGGCCGCCGTCTGCGCACGACAATATAGAAAAAACCGCAGGAGGGACTCCTGCGGCTCGGTATTATCGGGCGGATGTATCTACTCCTCGGCCTCGGGCTGCGCCTGCTCGGGCAGCTTAAATTCGGTAAAGCCCGCCTTGACGAGGGTGTTGTACCACGAGAAGCACTTCTTCATGTCCGACACGTGCACGCGGTCGCGGTCGTAGTCGGGCAGCACCTCGGCGAAGTATGCCTTGATCTTCTCGGGCGACTCCTTGTGCGAAATGGCCTCCTTACCCTCGGTATAGTTGTATATATTTGTAAAGACGTCTGCCAAAGGTATGTCGTCGCCCTCGGTAAACATCGAAATCTCGGTCAGCGCACTCACGCGCGATGTCGCCGATGCGTTCATGCGACGGCCGTTGGTAAGCGACTCGACGATGACGCCGTGAGTCGATTGCGCAACGTACTTGAACAGACCGGGCTGACCCGAGATTGCAAGGATATCTTTCAGTTCCATAATCAGTTTTTATTGTTGTTATTAATGGTTACGTCGAGTTTCGGATAGGGGAACGATATCCCCTCGGCGGGCAGTGTGCCGTATATCTTCTCGTTGATCTCGAAGAAGGTGTCCCAGTAGTCGGCGTTGCGCACCCATGCGCGTGCCGAGAAGGTTACCGAGCTCTCGTTCATCGAGGCGAGGTAGACCACGGGGGCGGCCGGTTCGGCGACCACGCGGCCGTCGGTGGCTATGATCGACAGCAGCAGGCTCCTGACACGCTCGGCGTCGACTCCGTAACCCACCGACACGCTCCAATCGACGCGTCGCAGCCTCTCCTGCGAGTAGTTGTCGATGATCGAGGTCGAGATCGAGTTGTTGGGTATGTAGATCACACGGTTGTCGACCGTGCGTATCTGGGTCGAGAAGATGCGGATGTCGGTTACGGTGCCCGCCTGGCCCTGCGCCATGATGTAGTCGCCGACCTTGTAGGGGCGGAACAGCAGTATCATCACGCCGCCGGCGAAGTTCTGCAAGGTGCCGCTCAGCGCCATACCTATGGCCAGACCTGCCGAGGCCAGCAGGGCGACGATCGAGGTGGTGTTGATGCCCAGCACCTGTACGATCGTAAGTACCAGCACTACGTATGTCAGCGCCTTGACCACGCCCGAGAGGAACGAACGCAGCGACAGATCGACGCCCCGGCGCTCGTATACGCGGTTGAGGAAAGCCATAAGGCGGCGTATGAGCCAGCGGCCGACGTACCAGAATGCTATGGCGACGAATATCTTGAAGACTATCCATACGCCGTCGGCGGCCAGATCCATGAAGAACGAGCCGTAGTCGAAGCCGGTCACGCGGTCCAGCGTCTGCTCTATGGCGTCTATGCCGGTTACCTTGTCTGCTGCCGTCGAAAGCGTGTCGACGGCCTTGCCCGGTGCTCCGAGCGTGTTTTCATCGACGGCGAAGGTCGATATGTCGGGTAGAGTCATCTTTGATGCGGTTTACACATTACAATGCAAAGTTAGTCAAAAATCGTAAAAAAGATACTATATTTGTATCTACAATTAAATTTCAATGACTCTATGGAGAACAACGTCGAAATAATCCAGATAAATATTTCGGGCGAGGACAAGCCCGGCATGACATCGTCGCTGACCGAGATACTGGCGCGGTACGACGCATTCATCCTCGACATCGGACAGGCCAACATCCACCGTTCGCTGACTATGGGCATACTGTTCAAAACCACCTCGGACAAGTCGGGCTTCATCATGAAGGATCTGCTGTTCAAGGCTTCGGAGATGGATATCAACATACGTTTCACGCCTATCGCCGAGGAGGAGTACAACGATTGGGTCGCGAGGCAGGGCAAGAACCGCTATATAATAACGCTGCTGGGGCGGCAGGTCACGGCGCGCCACATAGCCCACGTCACGAAGGCCATAACGTGCCAGGGGCTCAATATCGACTCTATCAACCGCCTGACCGGCCGCGTGCCGCTGCACGAGGACGAGCGGGCGCCCAAGTCGTGCATAGAGTTTTCGGTGCGCGGTACTCCGGCCGACAAGAGCGCCATGCAGAACGCCTTTCTCGAACTGACCAACACCGGACAGATCGACATATCGTTCCAGAAGGACGGCATATTCCGCCGCTCGCGCCGCCTGATATGTTTCGATATGGACTCGACGCTCATCGAGACGGAGGTCATCGACGAGCTGGCCGAGCGTGCCGGCGTGGGCGATAAGGTGCGCGAGATTACCGAGCGCGCCATGCGCGGCGAGATCGATTTCTGCGAGAGCTTCAAGGAGCGCGTCGCGCTGTTGAAGGGGCTCGACGAGTCGGTCATGGCCGACATCGCGCAGAAGCTGCCCATTACCGAGGGCGTCGACCGCATGATGACCATTCTCAAACGCGTAGGTTACAAGACGGCCATTCTCTCGGGCGGCTTTACATACTTCGGCAACTATCTGCGTCAGAAGTACGGCTTCGACTATGTGTATGCCAACGAGTTGGAGATCGAGAACGGCAAGCTGACGGGACGCTACCTCGGCGAGATAGTCGACGGACGCCGCAAGGCCGAGCTTCTGAGGCTGTTGTGCCAGTTCGAGAATATCGACATACAGCAGTCCATAGCCGTGGGCGACGGTGCCAACGATCTGCCGATGCTCGATCTGGCGGGTCTGGGCATCGCATTTCACGCCAAACCCAAGGTCAAGGCCACGGCCAAGCAGTCGATCTCGACGATCGGCCTGGACGGCATTCTATACTTCCTCGGGTTGAAGGATTCATGGATCGAAAAGAAACAGTAGCCGGCGTATTGCTGGCGGCGGCTTTCGTGCTCTGTGCCGGTTGTTACGACACGGCACCGCCGCCCGATGTCGAGTCGCCGCTGCCGCGTGCCAACTGCGGCATGGCGACGTTGCGAGAGCTTTACGACGGCCGTACTCGGCCGATAGAGGATGATCTGATAGTGGTCGGGCGTATCACGTCGGCCGATGCCGACGGCAATTTTTACAAGAGTTTTACGGTAGAGGACGGGCAGGGCGCCGTCGAGGTCATGGCGGGGCTGACCCGTCTCGATGCGTCGTATCCCGAGGGTGCGGCCGTGGCGATACGGCTGCGGGGCTGCGCTCTGGGGTGCAGTCGCGGCGTGATGCAGATAGGACGGATGCCGGCTCCCGGCAGCAGCTATGCCACCGACTACTTTCCCGTGCGGGCGATACTCGAAGAGCATGTGGCGCGCGGAGACGGCATAGACCGCGTCGAGCCTTTTTCGGCGGAGTTTAGCGATCTGTCCGGCGAATTGTGCGGCCGGCTCGTACGTCTCGATGCGCTGCGTCTGTCTCAGCCGGCCGGGGATGCCGGAGATGACGGCTTGCCTGCCGTGTGGAGCGGATATGCTCTATTCAAAGACTTGGCGGGCGATTCGATAATAGTATATACCCGCCCTTATGCGGCCTATGCCGACAACGCCGTTCCCCGCGGCGAAGTGTCGCTTGTCGGTATCCTCCAATACGGCACAGCCGGCGGCAGTGCCGAGTGCTACCAGCTCAAAATGAGATATGAGGAGGATTGCATCGTGCATTAGCCTTGCCGCCGCATGGCTCTGTGCGGGGTGCTCGGCCGGCTCGGCTACCGGCGACTATCCGGCGCGGGTATCGATTGCATACGCCAAATCGTTGTGTACATCCCCGTCGGTGGTTATTCGCGGCGATATGATCCTCACGGGACGTGTCGTGGCCACGGACAAACTGTCGGAGTTCAGCCGCTGTGCGGTTGTAGACGACGGCAGCGGCGGCATCGAGATAGCCGTCGATTCGCGTCGCATCGACGTGTTGCTGCCGCTATATTGCCAAGTGACGATACATTGCAACATGCTGGCGCTGGGCGACTACGGCGGCAAGATAGTGTTGGGTGCGCCGCCGACCGGCGTTTACTGCGTCGACCGTATAGCCGAGCGCGACATCGACTCGCGCTTCGAAGTATCGCTCGATGCAGAGTCGCCTCCCGAGGCGGCCGAGTTGAGGGCGGGCTGTTTGTCGCATGCCGATATATCGCGTTATGCGATGTTCGACCGACTTGCCGTCGTGGAGCAGGAGCGCGGCATGCGGTGGTGCGACACCGATCCTCTGACGCACCGTTTTGTGGATACCTGCCGCCGCTTTGTCGATGAGGAGGGCGACACGCTCTCGATCTTCACGCCGGGCGATGCCGAATATGCCGGCGATATAGTGCCGGAGGGTCGGTTCCGCGCTTACGGCATCGTGGACTATTTCAACGGCGAATATACGTTCCGCATATCCAATTACCGGATTATAGAGTATTGAAAACATACGCTGTCCCGAACAGGACAGCGTATATTCATAATGTATATTGCAGTAGTTATTTCTCTTGCAGCGCCGCCCACAGCATGTCTTTCAGCCGGGCGATGTTGAGTCCCGAGACCGACGATATGAACACCGACCCGATGCCCTCGGGCAGGCTGCTGCGCATCTGTTCGATAAGCTCGTCGTCGAGCATGTCGCACTTCGTGACGGCCAGAAGCCGCTGCTTGTCGAGCAGCTCGGGATTGTACTGCGACAGCTCGCCCAACAATACGTCGTAGTCGGCCGCTATGTCGTCGCTGTCGGCAGGGATCATGAACAGAAGCACCGAGTTGCGCTCGATATGGCGCAGGAAGCGCGTGCCGAGACCACGGCCCTCGTGCGCACCCTCGATGATGCCCGGTATGTCGGCCATGACGAACGAGTGGTCGTCGCGCACCGAGACGATGCCGAGGTTGGGTTCGAGAGTCGTGAAGGCGTAGTTGGCTATCTTGGGCTTGGCTGCCGACACCACCGACAGAAGCGTGCTTTTGCCGGCATTGGGGAAGCCTACCAGACCCACGTCGGCCAGCACCTTCAATTCGAGGATGAACGCCCCTTCGGCGCCCTCCTCGCCCGGCTGGGCATAGCGCGGCGCCTGATTGGTCGCGGTCTTGAAATGCCAGTTGCCCAGACCGCCGCGGCCGCCTTTGAGCAGCACGAGCCTGTCGCCGTCGGCCGTGACTTCGCCTACGACCTCGCCCGTTTCGGCGTTGCGCGCCACCGTGCCCAGCGGCACGGGCAGTACGATATCCTTGGCGTCAGCTCCCGTCGAGCGGGCTCCCGAGCCGTTCTGGCCGTCCTCGGCGAACTGGTGACGCTGGTATTTGAGGTGTATCAAGGTCCAGTACTGGCTGTCGCCCTGCAATATTATGCTGCCTCCCTTGCCGCCGTCGCCGCCGTCCGGACCGCCGAACGCGACGAACTTCTCGCGTCGGAAGTGTGCCGAGCCTGCGCCGCCGTGACCCGAGCGGGCGAATATCTTGACGTAATCTACGAAATTCGATCCTGCCATATTCTTCGTGTTTTATGCACCGTGTGCCGCAGCGCCGTTTGCGGCGCATGCTGTAATGATTCCGCAAAGATAATCATAAGCGAGTGTAAAAGCAAGTTTACTCGCATTTTGGCCTGTGCGGGCTGTTCGGCGGACGAATCTTTCAGAACGACCAGCCCACGGAGATATAATAGGTGCGCGGATAGGCATAAGTGAGAAGGTTGTCGAACGGCCGGTAGTGGGTCATATCGCCGGCCGTGTAGCGCCGCACGCGGTTCTGCTCGCGGCCTGCGTAGACTATATCGCCGGCATTAGTCAGATTTCTGACTGAGAGCATGATCCGCAGCTCCGAGCGGCCGAAGGCGAATGTCTTTGCCACGCTTGCATCGACGCTCGCGGCGTCGGGCAGCCGTTGCTGGTGCATCATCTCTTCGCGCCGCTCCTCGGAGCCGGCCGTCGCCACCAGCCGCTCGGTGCGCCTTACGGCCGACGGCTCGACATGCCGCGAGCCGGCGTACTGCATCGACATGCGCAGCGACCACCCGCCTGCGGGGTACCACGCCACGTCGGCGTATGCCGTGAGCTGCGGCGCTCCCGTGCGGCAGCCGGTCATGCGACTGCGCGAGGTCGAGATGACGGAGTTGTCGCGGTCGTCGTATAGGGTTACCGCCGGATCGGCCGCGTAGCGGTAAGAGGCGGCTGTGAATGCGAATGCCGACTGCCAGCGACGCGAGTAGCGGACAGTCGCCGCGGCCTCGATGCCCGTGCCGAGACGTTCGATATCGTCGATCGCAATATCGGAGTATGCGCCCGACATATCGTCGTATGAGTGCAGGATGCGGCTCTCGCGGCGCGACAGCGTGGCGAACCCCGTCAGGTGGATATCGACTGTCGGGGAGTGGAAGCGGTATGCCGCCTCGCCGCCAAGGAGGATAGACGTGCGCGGCCGGTCGGTCGTGCGGTTGTTATACTGCGTTTGCAGGAATATGTCGTCCGCCTCCGGTGCCGCGGCCGCCGCGACGGCTGCGAGCGTGATGCCGTGGCGCGGCGTGAGCGCATGGTGCCACGCGGCTTTCAACGTATACGGTGCGAAGACGATGCGCTTCGAGCGGCCGTAGGAGCCGTTGCCCGCGAAGAGCTCCTTTTCGAAATACCCGCGCCGGCCTACGCTCAGACTCGACAACTCGGCCGCGGCATGCAGCTCCGAACGCCCGCGGCGCCATATGGCCATGACGCAGATGCCGAGATGTCTCTGAGTAAGATTGTAGTCGTAGCCGAAGCGGTCGCCCTTGCCGATGCGGCGGTCGGGGTGGCGCAGGTCGTTCTGCAACATGTTGCCGAAGGTGTCGTCGTCGACCAGATAGCAGTCGCGGTCGAGAAGAAACGTTGCGCCCAGCAGGTCGTCCATGCGTTTGAACCGGCGGCTGCATTCGTATCCGGTGCGGATGCCGTAACGTATCGCGAGTCCTTCGCGCGGCGTGGTCTCGACCGTTGCCGCAGCGGCGAGGCGCATCGATATCTCTGTCCGGCGCTCGATGACATAGGCTGCACCGCGCTCGCCGCGAAGTGCGTTGCGGGCGTACATTTCGTGCCAGTCGATCTGCGTATATCTCATGTCGCCGCTGCTCCATACATCCCGCACGACGGCGGCAGCGGCCTTGTCCGTGAAGTAGGAGGGCAGATTGCGATAGTGGTCTGGCTGCGGCGTCTCGGCATCGAACCAAGCCGGCATGGAGAGACTGTAACGCGGCAGCGAGAGCAGCAGGGTGGCGGTCAGCCGTGCGCGGCGTCCTGCGGGAATCTCCGACGAGAGTAGCAGCGCCGGGTCGGCCGAGCGCCTTACACGCGCGCTGCGCATCTTGCCCGACTGCATGCCCCAGGCGGGGTTGTAGAGATTGTCGCCCGTAAGCCGGAACACCTCCTCGGCGGCGGCCTGCCGCAAGCCACGCTTCGAGAGCGGCAGCAGCAGGGCGAGCGACAGCGTGGCGTCGTTGTCGAAGCGCTTTACGGCGCGTAATGCCATGTCGGCCGTGTTGGCGAATACGCCGTCAGCGTAGATGTCGCGTCCGCCGCGCAAGGCGGCGTATACGGTAAGAGTCCATTCGCGGCGCAGACCGTATGCGGCGAAGTAGCGGATGCCGCCCAGATAGCCGCGACCCGAGGCTTCGAGTGTTATGCGCTGCTCGTCGAAGGGTGCGTCTCCTCCTGCCGAATACTCCTCCATGCCGCCCGCGCCGCCTGCGGACGTTTTTCCGGAGAGGATGCCGGCCTGCGACGTGCGGTCGACGCGAAGCGCGCCGAGGAGCCTGCCGGCGCGATATCCGATCTCGACACCGCCGCAGACCGTCTGCCGCTCGGACGGTGCGACACCGCGCCGCGAGCAGTCGACAAACCACAGCGCATACTCCGCACGTTGCATGGCGCCGTTGTCGTAGGGCATCGTCGGACGGTAGAATACGGTCGTGTCGGGGATGAGTATCGGGTGCGGCTGTTCGTTCTCGTCGGTCTCGATCTTGTAGCGCATGAAATCTTCCTCGATGCGTTGTGCTGTAGCAACCGCAACCGAGGACGCAAGCAGAGCCGTGGCGAGCAGCAGACCTTTCATACGTAGAGTAATAAGCTCTGTAAATATACAATATAAAATTGAGATTCGAAAGCGAACTGCCGCGATAATGCACGATATGGCACCGTATAAAACAAAAACGACCGTCTTGTTCAGACGATCGCTTTGTGACTCCGACAGGATTCAAACCTGTAACCGCTTGATCCGTAGTCAAGTACTCTATTCAGTTGAGCTACGGAGCCATTCCTTTGCTTTTGCGAGTGCAAATATACGGCGAATATTTTTACTGTGCAAGCAAATAACGAAAAATTTTTTCAAAAAATTTTGCAAAAACAGCGGCGCTCAATGGCGCCGCTGTTGTATCTGGCATATAATCAGGTTGTTATTTGATGTGTTCGGCAAGGGTGGTTTCGATGTCCTCGCCGCGCAGATCGCGTGCTACCAGCACGCCCTCGGGCGAGAAGAGGAAGTTGGTCGGTATCGAACGCACGTTGTAGAGCTCGGCGGCAGGGCAGCTGTTGCCAGTGTAGCCCCATACGTTGACATATGTCATGCCGTTATCTTCGACGAACTTTTTCCACTGCTGCTCGCTGCCGGGACGGTCGAGCGTGATGCCGTAGATCTCGAAACCCTTGTCGGCATACTTCTTATACGCCTCCACCAGATAGGGAATCTCGCCGCGGCAGGGACCGCACCACGTTGCCCAGAAGTCGACGAGCACCCATTTGCCCTCGGCGATGATCTCCGAAACGGCGATCTCGCGGCCGTCGGTGGCGGTAAGACGCACGTCGGCCAGAGGGGCGCCGATCTCGCCGTTGCGGGCATTGGCGCACAGCTTCTTCAACTGCTCGACGCCCTTGTTCTTCTGCATGTCGGGGGCGAGCGTATCGATCATGCGGGCGATCTCGTCGGGCTCGGCGAACTGAGCGTAGTAGTTGTAGAGCAAGACGGCGCCCAGCAGTCGGTCGCTGTTCTCGGCGACGGCATTCTCCATGATCTTCTTCATGCGGCCGATGACCTCTTCGGCCTGCTCCTCGGTCTCGACGCCGTTCAACTCGCCGTATACGGCCAATATCTCGTCGTCGTACCTATCGAGGTTCTCGTTGGTATACGAGCCCGTGACGATGACTTCGGTCTTGTCGGGATCGTATGTCATGTCGATATCTTCGCCCTCCAATGCGGCGTAAGCGATCCTCTGTCCGTCGACTACGACGGCACCGAAGAGAGGCAGCTCCGTATTGCCGGTCATCGTGAACGACAGATCGTCGCCCACAACAGCCTCGGCCACCACCGTCCTGTCGCGGTCGTAGGCGTCATAGAGTCTTACCGTATCGCCGCTCTCGATGTCGCTGCTTTCGAGCGAACCGGTAATCTTGAAATTGTGTTTGTCAGCATTGCCGCACGCCGCCAGCATGGCGGCCAGAGATACGGCCGTAAGGATTTTTTTCATAATCTAATGGTTGTGTATGTTGTTCAATCTTTTACTCTGTCGGGGTTGTTCTGCACGAAGCTCTCCCACGAACGACTGCCGCGCCGCGCTTTCAGGTCGCCGCCCAGCCCCTTGCGCCGCGCGCCGCCCATAGCCTGCGTTATGGGGTTGGCCGTGGTAAAGAAGTGGCAGAGCGCGACGGCCATGCCGTCCGTCGCGTCGAGCTTGCGCGGCTGGTAGTCGGTGTGCAGGATAGAGTTTATCATCTGCGCCACCTGCTCTTTCGAGGCCGATCCGCGCCCGGTTATGGCCTGCTTGATGCGCATGGGGGCATACTCGGTTATGCCTACCTGCAAACTCAGCGCCGCAGCTATGGCCACGCCCTGCGCGCGTCCGAGTTTGAGCATGCTCTGGACGTTCTCGCCGAAAAACGGCGACTCGAAGGCCACCTCCGAGGGGCGGTACTCCTCCACCAGCGCGCGCACCCTGTCGAAAATGTAGCGCAGCTTCTCGTAGGGATCCTTGATGCGGTGCATGTCGATCTCGCCGATGACGACCGCGTGCGGTACATTGCCCTCGATCTCGATTATGCCGTACCCCATGTAGTTCGTACCGGGGTCGATGCCCATTATCCGCAAACGTTCGGCCATACGCTATGCCGCTGCTACTTCTGCGACAACGACTTTTCCAGTTCGCGCACCTTGTTTTCCAGCTCGGGCAGGCGGCGGAACACGGCGAACGAGCGATGATACTGCATGCCCGGAAGCGCGGGGTAGCCGAAGCGCATCTCGCCGTCGGGCACGTCCTTGTCGATGCCGGTCTTGGAGCCGATGCGCACGCGGTCGCCGATGTTCACGTGGTCGGCGATGCCGACCTGACCTGCGACGAAGCAGTTGGCGCCGATCTTCGATGTGCCGGCGATGCCCATTTGCGCCGATGATACGGTGTTGGCTCCGATCTCGACGTTGTGACCCACCTGTATGAGGTTGTCGAGCTTGACGCCGTGACGTATGATCGTCGCCTCGGTCTTGGCGCGGTCGATGCATGTGTTGGCTCCGATCTCCACATCGTCTTCGATTACGACGTTGCCCAGCTGCGGAATCTTGGCGAACGTGCCGTCGGGCTTAGGTGCGAAGCCGAAACCGTCGGCACCGATCACTGCGCCCGAGTGTATGATGCAGTTGCGGCCTATGCGGCAGCCCTCGTATATCTTCACGCCGGGGTATATCCTGGTGCCCTCGCCGATCTCCACGCCGTCGCCGATATAGCACTGCGGGTATATCTGGCATTCGCGGCCGACGCGTGCGCCCGCCTCGATGACGGTAAACTCGCCCACGTAACACTCTTCGCCCACCTCGGCCGCAGCGTTGATAGCCGAGAGGGGCGATATGCCCTTTTTACGGGGACGGGCGGCGTTGTACATCTCCAACAGCGACAGCACGCAGGCTCCGACGTCGGCAACCTTTATGAGCGTGGTACGCACCGGCTGCTTCGGTTCGAAGCTCTTGTCGACCAATATGACCGATGCTTCGGATGTGTAGACGTATTGTTCGTATTTGGGATTGGTCAGGTATGCCAGCGCGCCGCAGCGGCCGCCGTCGATCGAACCGACGGTGTGCACCTTGGCATTCTTGTCGCCAACGACTGTGCCGTCGAGCAGACCGGCGATCATTTCGGCTGTAAATTCCATAGCGGGGATATTATTCGTTTGTTAAATATTTTTTCAAATCTATGCCCTCGGGCATGAACTGGTCGATGCTGCGGCCGAAGCTAAGCAGCTCCCTTACAAGCGACGAGGAGATGTCGGCCAGCTGCGGGTCGACCATTATCACGATGCTGGCCAGCTCGGGGAAAAGACGTCGGTTGGCCTGGTCGAGAATACGCTCGTAGTCGAAGTCGGCCGCAGTGCGTGCTCCGCGTATGATCGTCGCGGCACCTGCTCGTCGCGCCTCGTCGCCCGTGAGCGTCGTGTAGGTCGTTACCTCGACGCGCGGCTGTGCCTTATAGCAATCCTCGATCAGGCGGCGGCGGGCGTCGATGTCGAGCAATCCTCGCTTTGCGATATTGTGTCCTATCGCTATCACTACGCGGTCGAATATGCCGAGCGCCTGTTCGACGACGGCCGCATGTCCTCGCGTAAACGGATCGAACGATCCGGGGAATAGAGCTGTTCTCTGCATCGATAATATTATATATCGGACAAATATACTAATTTTTCACGACTGCCGCATGTTTCGTCCACTAAAATCGACGGGCGAAACCGACATAGCCCTAACGACGTGGAGCGTGCGGAAAAAAATATTGCGAAAAATTACAGCCTGCATATTGTGCATTTGCGAAATATGCGTATATTTGCATCCGCAACGGGGGATTAGCTCAGCTGGCTAGAGCGCTTGCATGGCATGCAAGAGGTCACGAGTTCGAATCTCGTATTCTCCACAAAAAAGGGTCGTCTGTCGAGGACGACTCTTTTTTTGTATTCCCTAATTATGTATGCGGCCGCGGTGGGTCGTAACGCAGAATATGGCGTATATGGTCAGATGTCGTGCGAGAGCGGGGCGGGGGTAATGTCGTGCATGTCGAAGTCGCCCCAGCGCTCGGCGATGAAGTCGAGCGTCGAAAGTAACTCGTCGGGATCGAACGAGGTAACGAGTTTCAGGCGTGTCTGCTTGAAGTCGGGCAGCCCCTTGAAATAGTTCGACAGGTGGCGCCGCATTTCGAGGATGCCTATGCGCTCGCCCTTGACCTCGATCGATTTGGCCAGATGCTCCTTGGCTATGCCGACGCGCTCGGCCACGCCGGGTTGCGGCAGCAGCCCGCCCGTTTCGAGGTAGTGGCGGCACTCGCGGAATATCCACGGACGGCCGTATGTGGCGCGGCCTATCATCACTCCGTCGACGCCGTAGCGGTCGAACATCTCCTTGGCGCGCTGGGCAGAGTCGACGTCGCCGTTGCCTATTATAGGTATATGTATGGCCGGATTGTTCTTTATGCTGCCTATCAGCGTCCAGTCGGCCTCTCCGCGGTACATCTGCGCGCGCGTGCGTCCGTGTATGGTCAGCGCCGCTATGCCGACATCCTGCAACCGCAGGGCTATCTGCTCGATGTTCTTGCACTCGTCGCTCCACCCCAGACGCGTCTTTACCGTGATGGGCTTGCGCACGGCTTGGACTATGCGGCGGGTCATCTCGACCATCAGATCGGGGTCGCGCATCATGCCCGAGCCTGCGCCGCGTGCGGCTATCTTCTTGACGGGACATCCGAAATTTATGTCGATTAAGTCGGGATCGGCCTGCTCGGCTATAAGGGCGGCCTCGACCATAGGCTCGATCTGATGACCGTAAATCTGTATGCCGACGGGGCGTTCGAAATCCGATATGGCGAGTTTGGCACGCGATTTCCATGCGTCGCGTATCAGTCCGTCCGACGATATAAATTCGGTATAGACCATATCTGCGCCGAACCGCTTGCACATGTAGCGGAACGACGGGTCGGTAACATCCTCCATGGGTGCCAGAAACAGCGGCTTGTCGCCCAAGTCTATCGATCCGATCTTCATATTGTCGCGTTTTGCGGGCAAATATACGCATAAGCGAGGGCAATGCCAAATTTATTTGAGCATTGCCGAGCGGAAGTATATTCGACGATGTCAAATATACGCAAAGTTATCGGCATTATGCCGTGAGCAGCGGAAAAACTAACGGTTATGGAACAACTCAAAAAATGCGTTGCACTGGTGGCGCACGACAACATGAAACGCGAACTGGCCGAATGGGTCGAGTGGAATGCCTACAAGCTGGCGCACTGCCGTCTGATATGCACCGGCACCACGGGGCGCATGGTAGGCCGCATGCTGGCCGACAAGCGTGCGGAGGATATCGCTTCGGAGGAGGAGTACGATCTTGACATAAAACTGTTGAAGTCGGGACCGCTGGGCGGCGACCAGCAGTTGGGCGCCATGATCGCCGATTCGATGATCGACGCTCTGATATTCTTCTGGGACCCGATGGCAGCACAGCCCCACGACGTCGACGTGAAGGCGCTTCTGCGGCTGGCCACGCTCTATAACGTCCCCACGGCGGTCAACCGTTCGACGGCCGATATGATTATCTCCTCGCCCCTGTTCGAGTCTGACGAGTACGAGCCTGCCGTCAAGGACTACAAGGGGTATGTAGAGCGTATTCTACGGTAGCGGCTCCACGGCGGGATATAACGTCGGGAGCGTGTGCGGCGACTCTTTTTTTGCGCTTTTTGTTTCCCGGTTGCGGTAATTTGACGAATAAAGCGTAAATTTGCAACTTGAAACAAAACGTTACTATGATGATCGATATCGAGAGTTTCGTCGCGAGTGCCGTGGCGCGTGCCGTCGAGGAGTTGTACGGCGGAAGTCAGAACATACAGTTGCAGATACAGAAGACCCGCAAGGAGTTCGAGGGCGACTATACGCTGGTCGTCTTTCCGCTTTTGCGCATCAGCCGCCAGTCGCCCGAGGCTACGGCTGCTCAGATAGGCGAGAAGGTGGTGGCCTACAATGCCCAGATCGGAGCATACAACGTCATCAAGGGCTTTCTGAATCTGACGCTCGCTCCCTCGTTCTGGGCGGAGCGTTTCAACGGCATCGTCTCTGCGGAGAGCTTCGGTCAGGCTGCGCCCACAGGCCGCACGATAATGATCGAATATTCGTCGCCCAATACCAACAAGCCCCTGCATCTGGGCCATATACGCAACAACCTGCTGGGATACTCCGTTGCGCGCATATTGCAGGCCAACGGCCATAACGTCATAAAGGTCAATCTGGTCAACGACCGAGGCATACATATCTGCAAGTCGATGCTGGCATGGCAGCTCTACGGCGGCGGCGAGACGCCCCAGTCGTCGGGCATGAAGGGCGACCACCTCGTGGGCAAGTATTATGTCGAGTTCGACAAGCACTATAAGGCCGAGGTGGCCGAGCTGGTCGCGGGCGGCATGGAGGAGAGCGAGGCCAAGCACAACGCACCCATAATGCGCTCGGCGCAGGAGATGCTGCGCCGCTGGGAGGCCAAGGATCCCGAGGTATACGGCCTGTGGCAGAAGATGAACGGCTGGGTGTACGAAGGCTTCGACGTGACGTACAAGGCTCTCGGCGTCGACTTCGACAAGGTATACTACGAGTCGCAGACATATCTGCTGGGCAAGAGCCTGGTAGAGGAGGGACTCCGCAAGGGTGTATTCTTCCGCAAGGAGGACAACTCGGTGTGGATCGATCTTACGGCTGACGGACTCGACCAGAAACTGCTGCTGCGCGGCGACGGCACGTCGGTCTACATGACGCAGGATCTGGGCACGGCGCTGCGCCGTTTCGAGGAGAACAATCTCGACGACATGATCTATGTGGTGGGCAACGAGCAGAACTACCATTTTCAGGTGCTCAAACTCGTGTTGAAGAAGTTGGGCTATACGTGGAGCGACAACATATTCCACCTGTCTTACGGCATGGTCGAGCTGCCCGAGGGCAAGATGAAATCGCGCGAGGGTACGGTGGTCGATGCCGACGATCTGATCGCCGACATGGTCAGGACGGCGCGCGAGATGTCGGCCGAGCTCGGCAAACTCGACGGCTGCACGGCCGGCGAGGCCGACGAGGTGTCGGCTATGGTCGGTCTGGGCGCATTGAAGTATTTCATCCTTAAAGTCGACCCCAAGAAGACGATGTTGTTCGACCCGCGCGAGTCGATCGACTTCAACGGCAATACGGGACCTTTCATCCAATATACGCATGCACGCATCCGCTCTATACTACGCAAGGCGGACGAGGCGGGCATCGAATATCGTGGCGTACAGACGGCCGATCTGCTGCCCGAGGAGATCGAGCTTGTGAAGACTCTGTCGGATTATCCGTCGACGGTGGCCGCTGCGGGCGAGAACTTCTCGCCGTCGATCATCGCGGCATATGCCTACGATCTGGCCAAGTCGTTCAACGGCTACTATCACGACCATTCGATCCTGCGCGAGCAGAACGAGGCGACGCGCCGCATGCGCTTGCAGCTCGCCGCTGAGGTGGCGCGCGTCATACGCAGCGCGATGTCGCTGCTGGGTATCTCGGTGCCCGAGCGCATGTAACGTCGGTGCCGATATATCAGGCATTATGGAACAGTCCGGCCGCAAGCCGGACTTTTTCCTTTGCCGGCGGGACGTCGTCGCGCGAAAACGGCCGCTCGTCGCGCGGTTGCGACCACTCGGCGTAAAAGCCGGCGCAAAACGATTCCGTTACACTATAATTCGTTATATTTGTAATCATGCGAAAACCCGAAAATATAGTATTCGACCTCGGAGGTGTGGTCTTTGCTCGCGATACGAAGAAGCTCGATCGCGACTTCATAGATTTCTTTTCATATATTTTGCAGCCCGAAATGCCCGACTTCTGGGTAAGCTACGATCGCGGCACGAGGAGCTACGAAGAGGTGCTGGACGACCTGTGCCGATATAACTCGTGCGATGCGGAGAAGGCTGCGAGTTATCTGCGCCGCTCGATCCTGATGCAGGAGCCGATACCCGCGACCGAACGTCTCATAGGCGAGTTGAAGCAGGCGGGTTACGGGCTGTACGTGCTGTCGAACATGTCGCGCGAGTTTATCGACTTTCTGCGCCGCATACCCGTGTATGCGCACTTCGACGGCGAGGTGGTCTCGTGCGAGGAGCGGGTCGTGAAGCCCGAGCGCAGGATATACGAGATACTGCTCGACCGTTACGGTCTTGCGCCCGAGGCGACGTTGTTCATCGACGACCGTCGTGCCAATGTCGAGGCGGCGGCCGAACTGGGCATCGGGGGCTTCGTCTTCGACCACCATGACCCCGAGCTTAGCTGCCGGCGGTTGCGGTCGATGCTGCTGGATGATGCAAATCTGTAAAAACGATATATCATGACAATCAAATTCCGTATAGAGTATCATACACAGCCGGGCGAAGAGCTCGTGCTCGTGCTCGGCCGTGGTTGCGGCCGGGACTGCCGGATGCGATATGCTGGCGGGGGTATGTGGGAATACACCCTTTGCGTCGAGTCTTCGGACGAGGTGTCGGAGTACCGCTACCGGGTATGTCGCGACGGGCAGACCGTGCGCCGTGAGTGGGGCGGGGGACACCGTTTGGAGCTGGATGCCAAGAGCCGTCTTGCAGAGGCGGCGGTGGCCGTATACGACTGCTGGCACGATATGCCGTCCGACCGCCCGATGCGTTCGTCGATGTTTACCGACGGCGTATTTTCGCGCGGCGACCGCCGATGCCGCCCTGCACTCAGGGCGGGCGAGCTGCTCGTGACGGCCGAGATTCCCGGCGTAAGACCGTGGCAGCATCCCGTTCTGGTCGGTCAGGGCAAGGCGCTCGGCGACTGGAATCCTCGGCAGGGCATAGAAATGGAGTGGTGCGGCGGCGTTGAGTGGTGCGCGCGCGTGAAGCTCGCCAAGACCGGCGGCATGGTGCGTTACAAGTTCGTGCTGACAGACGAACGCTCGGATGCTGCGATCTGGGAGATAGGTTGCGACAGGGAGGCGTCGTTCGGTGCGGCTCAGGCCGCATGCGTTGTAGTAAGCTCGTTGCGCCCCCGCTTCGATCTGCCGGCATGGCGCGGTGCGGGCGTGGCTATTCCGGTATTCTCGCTGCGCTCGGAGCACAGCTTCGGCGTGGGCGAGTTCGCCGACCTGAAACTCATGGTCGACTGGGCTGCCGCGACTGGGCAGAGCATGATACAGATACTCCCCGTGAACGATACGACCATGACCGGCACATGGCAGGATTCGTATCCCTACAATGCCAACACGACCTTTGCGCTGCATCCGCAGTTCATACGTCTGAGCCAGGTGGGCGAATTGAAGGATGCCGGCATGGCGGCTCGCTTCGAGGCGTTGCAGCGCGAGCTGAATGCGCTGCCGACGGTCGACTACGAGCGCGTCAACCGTGCCAAGAGCGAGTATCTGCATGCGGTGTATCGCGATAGGGCGCGTGCGACGTTCCGCAGCCGCGAGTTCAAGTCATTCATGCAGGCCAACGAGGATTGGCTGCGCCCTTACGCGGTGTTCTGCGCATTGCGGGACGAGCACTCGACGCCCGACTTTGCGAAATGGGGCTCCATGGCGCGTTACAGCGCGGCCAAAGCCGCAAAGTATGAAAAGGAGCATTACGACGAGGTGGCCTACAACTACTTCGTGCAGTATCATCTCTCGCGCCAGCTGCGCGAGGTGCGGGACTATGCCCATAGCCGCGGTGTGGTGTTGAAAGGTGACATACCGATCGGCGTAAGCCGCACGAGCGTCGATGCGTGGGTCTATCCGTCGCTGTTCAACATGGACTCGTCGGCCGGCGCTCCGCCCGACGACTTCTCGGTCATGGGACAGCTCTGGGGCTTCCCGACATACAACTGGCAGAAGATGTCGGAGGACGGCTATGCGTGGTGGCGTGCCCGCTTCGAGAAGATGGCCGAGTACTTCGACGCTTACAGAATAGATCATATACTGGGATTCTTTCGCATCTGGGAGATTCCGCTCGATGCGGTCAATGCGCTGCTCGGACGCTTCAATCCGGCGCTGCCCTATACCGAGCAGGAGATCGCCGGCTACGGATTCCGGTTCGACCGCTCGCGCCATACGGCCGACATCTCTGTGACGGACAACGTGCTTTTCGTCGAGGACAGCCGCCGGAGCGGTGTGTACCACCCGCGCATATCGGCTCAGTCGACGTCCCTCTACCGTGAGTTGCCGGAGGAGCAGAAGCGCGCATACGACAATCTGTACAACGACTTCTTCTATCGCCGGCACGACGCTTTCTGGCAGCACGAGGCGATGATGAAGCTGCCGCCGCTGATCGACTCGACGCAGATGCTCGTCTGCGGAGAGGATCTGGGTATGATCCCTCACTGCGTGCCGCAGGTCATGGCCGAC
Organism: Bacteroidales bacterium; assembly: GCA_910574205.1. Lineage (GTDB taxonomy): Bacteria > Bacteroidota > Bacteroidia > Bacteroidales > Rikenellaceae > Alistipes. Next base: position 388,961 of record CAJSYJ010000002.1, on the reverse strand, counting down.
GAGCAGATTCTGTCGCTCGAAATACAGCGCATGCCCAAGGACCCGCGCGAGGAGTTCGCCTCGCCGTGGAATTATCCATATCTGTCGGTATGCACTACATCGACTCACGACATGGCACCCTTGCGCGCATGGTGGGAGGAGGAGCGCGAGGTGTGCCGGCGGTTCTACAACAACGTGCTCGGGGAGTGGGGCGATGCGCCTTACTACTGCGAGCCGTGGATATGCGAGCGCATAGTGTCTATGCACCTTAAATCGCCCGCCATGCTGACCGTGCTGCCGTGGCAGGACTGGATGTCGATAAACGGAGCGCTGCGGCGCGAGAACCCGGCCGATGAGCGTATCAACGTGCCTGCCAACCCGCGCCACTACTGGCGTTACCGCATGCACATCACACTCGAAGAGCTGCTGGCGGCCGATTCGCTCAACCGCACCATACGCCACCTGATCGCCGAGAGCGGACGCTGATGCTGCGCCGGGGCGATCCGAACGAATCGCCCCGGGCTCGGTTCGACGAAGCAGGGCTGCCTAACAAGTTTCAGGCAGCCCTTTTTATTATCAGACAACTGTTTCGAGTACGCGATTCTCGGCAGACTAAAAACTTTTCGGGCAGTCGTGCAATAAAAACGCCCCGTACCTTTCGGCGCGGGGCGTATTGCGATTGTGCGGTTATGCCGCTATTTTACAAGACGATTGGTTTTCTCGTCGGGGAATATGACGCTCGGGCGGAACGTGCGCGCCTCCTCGATGTCCATAAGTCCGTACGATATTATGATGACCACATCGCCCACGGCCGCCTTGCGCGCCGCAGCGCCGTTGAGGCATATTGCGCCGCTGCCTTTCGGCCCCGGAATGACGTATGTCTCCAAGCGCTCGCCGTTGTTGTTGTTGACGATCTGTACCTTCTCGCCCTCGATTATGCCTGCGGCCTGCATCAGCTCCTCGTCGATAGTGATGCTTCCGACGTAATTCAGGTTAGCTTCGGTCACCGTCACGCGGTGAATCTTCGATTTCAATCTCTGGATCAACATTACTTTATGCGTATGTTATCGATTAGACGTATCTCGCCCGCCATGACTGCTATGCAGCCCTGAATACGCGGCGACTGCTCCCAGCTCTCGACGCTCTGCATCGTGGCGGCGTCGACGGCATCGAAATAGACGACCTTCAAAAGCGGGTTGCGCTCGATCTCGGCGGCGACCCATGTCCGCAGCTCGGCGGGTGTCATGCTACGGCTGCGCTCGGCGCACTGCCGCATGACGCGGTATATGTGCGGTGCCGCGGCACGGTGCTCCGCATCCAAAAGGGCGTTGCGCGACGAGAGCGCAAGACCGTCTTCGCCGCGTACTATCGGGCACTCGACGATCTCGACCGGAAGCGACAACTGCTCCACCATGGCCTTGATGACGGCTATCTGCTGGAAATCCTTCTCGCCGAAGTAGGCTCTGCGCGGCTCGACCATCGCGAACAGACGGCTGACCACCTGCGCCACGCCGTTGAAGTGGCCTGGGCGCGTGGCACCCTCCATGACCTTGTCTATCTTACCGAAGTCGAACGTGCGCGTGTCGGGCTCGGGATATATCTCGTCGACGGCGGGCATGAATACTATGTCGGCGCCGGCGCGTTCGAGTATGCGGCAATCCTCTTCGGGTGTTCTGGGGTAGTTTCTCAGATCGTTCTTATCGTTGAACTGCGTCGGGTTGACGAATACGCTCACTACGACCGTGCCGTTCTCGCGGCGCGCACGTTCCACCAGCGAGCAGTGGCCTGCATGCAGCGCCCCCATGGTGGGGACGAATCCGACGTTGTTGGAGTCGCACGCGGCGAGTGCCTCGCGCAGCTCACGGACTGTATTAATGACCTTCATTTTTCAGGTATCTTAACTCCTATAATAGGCGGGGCAAAGTTACAAACTAAAATGGAGATAACAAGAAAAGAGACCGAAAAAACGGCCTCTTTTCGTCGTTCGCACCGCTGACGATCAATTAAGATTCGGCAGCAGAGAGTATTCGCGGCCGTAGCCGAGCATCTGCTGCACGTAGTCGGCCGGATAAGATATCTCGACGTCGACCACCTTCGTGCCGGTCGGATCGTATACGAGACGGTACTCGGGGTTGACGAATCCTCCGTAAGGTTCGATGTTCAGTGCGCGGTAGCGTCTCAGCACCTCGTCGTGCAGATCGGCGTCGACGGCTACGGCGTAGCGCTCGACGAGCTGCTTGCCGGCCTCGTAGTCGCCCTCGCTCTTGATGCGCTGCACCTCGCGGAGCAGCTCGCCGAACAGCTCGCGCAGGCGGCGGAAGTCGTTGACCACAATATAGCGCTTGCCGTTGTCGACCACCCACTCGATGACATTGTCGTCGCGTCCCTTTTCATAGCACCACTCGGCGATGAGCTTGCGGTTGCGCATGTGCGACTCCTCGACATTCTTGCCAGGCTCGATGCGCGAGAGCTGCGTCATCATGCCGTTCATGATGTAGTCGGCGTACTGTGCCCATGCCACGTCGAGCGAGGGTATGAGACCCAGCTCGACCAGCTTCTCGTCGCCCAGATAATAGAGGCCGAACAGGTCGGCGCGCGCCTCCTCCAACGTCGAGGTGTAGGTGCGTAGCTCGGTGCCCTTGGTGCCGGGCGCCAGCTGTCCCGAGCCGTGACCCAGGCACTCGTGCAGGTCGGTGTGCAGGTCGTCGGCCAGCTTGCCGTATTTGTCCATGCGTTCGCGGTCCTCGCGTCGCAGAACGAACTCCTCCGTGAAACCGTTGCCGTGGGCGGCCTTGTCGTATGCGTAAGTGATGTTGTCGATAGTCACCGACTTCGAGCCGTATTCCTTGCGGATCCAGTCGGCGTTGGGCAGGTTGATGCCGATCGGCGTTGCGGGGTAGCAGTCGCCGCCGAGCATCGCCACGGTAATGACCTTGGCCGATACGCCCTTGACCGTCTTCTTCTTGTATGCGGGATCGACGGGCGAGTTGTCCTCGAACCACTGAGCGTTGGCCGATATGATCTCGGTGCGGCGGCATGCCTGCTCGTCGCGGAAGTTTACGTTTGCCTCCCACGAAGCCTTGCGGCCGAGCGGGTCGCCGTAATCCTCGATGAAGCCGTTCACGAAGTCGACGTTCGATTCGAGATCCTTGACCCAAAGGATATTGTATGCGTCGAAGTCGTTAAGATCGCCCGTGCGGTAGTACTTAGCCAGAGCCTCGATCGTGCGTCGCTGCACCGGCTCGGCCACCTCGGCGGCCTTGTCGAGCCAGTAGACTATCTTCTCGATTGCGGGCGAATACATGCCGCCCACGCGCCATACGCGCTCGACGACGTTGCCCTCTTCGTCGGCCATGAGCTTCGAGTTAAGGCCGTAGGATATGGGTTCCTTGTCGTCCTTGTGCTGCTCGGCCATGCGGGCATAGAACTCCTCGACCTGCTGCTGGTCGACACCCTCGTAATAGTTGTTGGCCGAGGTAAGTATCACGTCGGCGCCTGCCGTCTGGTTCAGACGCGAGGGGTACATGTCGGGGTCGTAGAGTATCGCGCAGAGGAAATCGACCGGAATGTCGAGATCGTCCGAGTAGACGTAGCGGTCGATCTGCTCGCGCAGCCACTTCTCGGCGAACTCGGGGCGGAACTTGTCGTTGGAGTAGTGGTGGTGTATGCCGTTGGCGAACCACATCTTTTTGAGATACTTCTCCAATGCCTTGAAGTCGGCCGAATCGCGGTCGTCGGTGTCGTTGTATATACGTTCCAACGTGTGTCGTATGACCAGATTGTATTTGAAATTCTGGTCGAAAAGGATGTCGCGTCCGCACTTGGCGGCCTCCGACAGATAGTATATCAGCTCCTTCTCTCTGAGCGGCAAACTCTCGAATCCGGGAACCTCGTAGCGGATGACCTTGATGTCGTCGAAGCGGTCGACGATCCACGGCTTTTCCGCGGATTCGGGCTTTGCGGCAGATGCGCCTGCGGCGACTGCAAAAACTCCCATGACGGATAATTCTAAAAATTTATTCATTAATTCGGATATTAATTATTGCAATAATCGCACGTAAAATTATACAATTATATAATATCTCGCAATCGGAGGCGGATATATTTCGAAAATTATTTTCGGGTGCCGGCATATCGTGCCGGTACGGCTTCCGGTTTGCCTGCTCGTGCTCGGCTGAACTACTCCGTCTCGGCATATTCGAGTATATGGCTTGATTATGCCGAGACTTTCGCTATCTTTGCATCTCGTTATTAATTTTTTTTCAGATATGTTTTTACGCGGTGCTTCGACCATTCTGCTTCTGGTATGCTCAAACATCTTCATGACGCTGGCGTGGTACGGCCACATAGCCTTCAAGTCGCGACTCGAAAAGTGGTCGTTGGCGGCGATCGTCGTTCTGAGCTGGGGCGTGGCTCTGTTCGAATACTGCTTTCAGGTGCCGGCCAACCGTCTGGGCAGCGCCGAGCTCGGAGGCCCCTTTACGATATGGCAGTTGAAGGTAATTCAGGAGGTGGTGTCGCTGGTGGTATTCACGCTGTTCGTGGTGCTGTTCATGAAGGGCGACTCGCTTAAATGGAATCATCTGGCCGGATTCGCATGTCTCGTTCTGGCCGTATACTTCATATTCCGAAAGTAGGGCGGAGCGGTTAACCGAATCCCCCGCAGTGCGATGATGCGCCGCGGGGGATTCGTTTCATTGCGATATGTCTGAGACTACCTTGCGGCGGTTCTCGACGGGCGGATCAGCGCCGCTATCCACAACAGTATGATCGCACCGGCTACCGAGCAGAGTATGCTGCCGAAGGTGCCCGTGGGCACCACGCCGAACCACGAAAACATCCAACCGCCCAGCAAACCGCCGACGATACCCACAATGAGGTTGACTATCAATCCCGAGCTTCCGCCCTTGACGATCATGTTGGCAATCCATCCGGCTACCAGACCGATCAACAAATACCAAAGTATAAACATAACATCAAATTTTTAGTTAGTGCGTTCGACCATGTAGGGCGATACGCCGAAAATATGTTGTCATGTACATTGCAAAAACAATACCCTGCGGCCTGCCGCCCTCGGACGACCCTCGGCGAAGCTGCGGCCGTCGGGCGGCGGAGAGGATTCGCTGACCGAAAAAAAAGTCCCCCGCAGTGCGGAGGACATATCTTGGCGAGGCCGTGCCTTGGTTGCCGGCAGCACTATTTTACGTATACTTCGAGCAGTCGGCAGCAGCCGTTGATCTTTACGCTGTCGGCTTCGGCTGGAATGAGAATGGCTTCGCCGCGTGCGATGCGCTCGCTGCCGCCTTCGGATGTTATCTCGGCCGTGCCGTCGATACATACGTATACGGTAAACGAGTCGATGCCCATGCGGTCGCGTTCGAGCTCGGATGCGACCTCGACCACCGAGACGTTGAAATAGTCGCACGATATGACCTCTGCGGCGCCGGCGCCGCCGCTGCTGCGGTAGTGCTTATGCAGCTCGCGCGCATCGGCCGAGAAGTCGATCGCGTCGACCGCCAGCGCCGTATGCAGCTCGCGCGGTCTGCCCGAGGCGTCGACTCTGTCCCAGTCGTATATGCGGTAGGTAATGTCCGATGTCTGTTGTATCTCTATTACCTCGATGCCTGCACCCAGTGCGTGGACGACGCCCGCCGGGATGAAGAATATGTCGCCGGGGCTTACTTCGATGCGGTTGAGCAGCTCGGGCAGCGTCGACTTGGCTACGGCTTCGATATACTCCTCGCGCGTGATTTCGGGATTCTTGAAGCCGACGTACAATGCCGCGCCGGGCTTGCAGTCGACCACATACCACATCTCGGTTTTGCCCGCAGAGTCGTGCCGCTCGGCGGCCAGAGTGTCGTCGGGGTGCACCTGCACCGATAATACGTCGTTGCAGTCGAGATATTTGACCAGCAGCGGAAATCCTATTCCGTACCTTTCGAATATCTTCTCGCCTACCAGATCGCCCATGTATACCTCTACGATCTCGTTCAGATCGTTGCCTTTCAGAAATCCGTTGGCCACCACCGACACGTCGCCGCTGACCGAGGAGAGCTCCCAGCTCTCGCCGTAGAGCTTGTCGGGCGAGAGTCTCGCCCCCGAACCCGCTTTCATCGCGGCTATGGCATGGCCGCCCCAGATGCGCTCTTTGACGCGCGGACGGAATTTTATAGGATAGAGCATCGTGCGGATGTTTTATGAACGTTATTCGAACATAGCCTCGACGGCCGCTATGACCTGCTCGGCATCGGGTGTGAGCGGGAATACGCGGTCGGGTTTGAGGTAGTGGAGCTCCTTGCCGCGGAACATAAGCTCCTCGCCGGCGCCCGTTATGTTGAGCATGATACATGCCGAGGGATCTATTCTGCCTTCGTCCTTCATCTTGATGAGCGAGGCCAGAGCGACGGCCGGAGCCGAGTATATGTCGATGCCCTCGGTTTCGAGGAAGATCTTCTTGGCGCGGCGCGCCTGTGCGTTGGTGGCGACCATGATATCTCCGCCCGAGGCTTTGAGCGCGTCGTACAGACCGCCCGCCAGCGAGTAGGGCGGCTTGCGGTTGGAGAGCACCTTGGCGTCGATGCGCTCGGCGTCGCGCCGGGCCTTGGCCGCGCCGTAAGGCAGCATCTCGCGCGAGTCTACGCGCCATGCGTCGTACATCGGAACGAACGGCGCATTCTGCGATACGATGAGCTTCATGGTATTGTCGCCGAAGCGGCCGTCCTCGATAAGGCGCATATTGGCCTCCCATGCGGCTATGGCGCCGGTGCCGCTGCCGACGGCCTGAAAATAGTAGTCGGGGATGCGTCCTATGGCCGTCGCGGCCGAGAGTACGGTGGTTGCCATGCCGTCGCGGCGAGCGACGTTCTTGGCGCCGCCCTCGGCGTAGAACATAGGCGATTTGAGAGCTATATTGCTGAGGTTTATGGCGTCGAAGTAGTCGCCTCCCTTTTCGCATGCGATGAGCTTGACGCAGGGATTGAGCGGCTTTTCGAACCAGAGCGCCGACAGATTGTCGTAGGGCACCGCCAGCAGCAGGCGTATGTTGTTCTCGGAGCATACCTTGGCGAAGGCGCGTGCCGTATTGCCGGCCGAGGCTACGACCAGCACCTTGTCGGCGTGACGCTCGTCGATGCGGGCGCATACGCTGTATGCCTCGGTCTCCTTGAACGAGCAGGTGGTCATCGTCGCACCTCGCGAGGGGCAGTAGCCGCTGAGCGTTATATATAGGTTTTCGAGCCCGAGCCTTGCCGCCAGAGCCTCGCTCTTGTATGTAACGGGCGCGGCCGATCCTTCGAGCATGCGTCTTACGGGCAGCCAGTCGGCGAATTTGTAGAGGCCGTAGTCGTCGGACTTGACTTCGATCTGTCTTTTCTGGTAAACGGTGCGCACGAGCGACGGCTCCTTGCACTGCGGATCGTCGAGCATCCAGCCTTCGTCGGCGAACTCGCGGTCGGTCTTCACGCACTTCAATTTATATTGCGTCGGGTCGATCATATTCATAGCGGATTTGTACGTTATTCGGTTTCGCACGCAAATTTAGTATAAAATTCATGCGCGGGCAATAAGTATTATTACCTATTGCGGATAAAAACAGAGCGAAAATTGCATGTCGATTAAAAAATATATAGTATCTTTGTTACGCTAAATTTCCGGCGATATGTCTCTCGAACGTATACTTACGGTCATACTGCTTACGCTGTCGACGATAGGGGCGACGGCGCAGGACGACGACTGGGCGCAGTTCGGACGCTATGCCGAGGCCAATGCCGGTGCGCAGAGCGGTGCGAGGGCAGTCTTTATGGGCGACTCGATAACCGACATCTGGGCGCAGCAGGATCCCGATTTCTTTACGTTGAACGATTTCGTCGGACGCGGTATAAGCGGCCAGACCACCAGTCAGATGCTTGTGCGCTTCCGCCGCGACGTGATCGACCTGCGGCCGCAGGTCGTCGTCATCATGGCCGGCACCAACGACATAGCCCGCAACGGCGGATACATATTACCCGAAAATACGTTGGGCAACCTCATATCGATGTGCGAGCTGGCGCGTGCCAACGGCATAGCGGTCATACTGTGCTCGATACCGCCCGCGAGCCGCTTCTGGTGGCGCGAGGGGATCGAACCGGCGGCGAAGGTCGTCGAACTGAATGCCATGATACGCGACTATGCCGGGCGCAACTCGATACCTTATCTGGACTACCACAGCCGTCTTGTAGGCGAGGACGGCGGCATCCCGCCCCGGTGGAGCGAGGATACCTGCCACCCGAACGCGGAGTGTTACCGCACGGTAATGGAGCCTATGGTACTGGATGCCGTATACGGACTGCAAAAGAGAATTGACGAATCAAAATAAAATTTATTAAAGATGAAAAGATTTTTCATGCGACTTACGATTGTCGCTATGGCAGTGACCGCAATGGCGGCCTGCTCTAAGAAGAACGGTTATGCCGTCAGCAGCTATCTGAACGCAATACCCGAGGATGCGATGCTTGTGCAGTATGTCGACGGCTACGGCATTTTGCAGAAGAGCGGCCTGTTGCAGGACTTCGCTCCGCTGCGCGATGTGGGTGCGGCACAGGTTGCGGGCATGCTCGAAGAGGAAGACGCATCGTACGTCAAGGGGATAATGGGCGACTTCGACCGCATGGGTATCGCCACATCGAAGCCTATGTATGCCGCCGTGACGATGCTGTCGGAGGAGGAGGTCTCGGTGGTCCTGCTGGCCGAGGTGCTCGACAGAGCCGAAGTAGACCGTCTGGTGGAGTTCGTCCGTAAGAACGGTGTCGAGATCGCTACGGAGAACGTCGACGACTGCACGCTCATGGTCGTCGAGCGCGACGAGGAATTTATGGTGGGCTACAACGAGTCGACGCTGGCCATAGTATCGGGCGAAGGCATCGATATCCGCGCCAACCTGCTCGATGTATTGAAGTCTGCACGCACGCCACGCAAGACGGCACTGCCCGACTTCTCGGGCAAGGATATGGCTACGTATCTCGATCTCGACGAGTGCATCGCCCTTGCAAGCCGCATCGACGAGTCGGACGAAGATATGGCGGAGCTCTATGCCCGAATGTTGGATGAGGAGGCCAGCCTCGTGTTAGGCCTTACCTTCGAGACCGGCCGCATTGCCGTAACGGCAGCGGTGGAGGGCATCAAGGAGGAGTTCCTTGCGAAGTACGAAAATACCGGTGTGGTCAGCAACGAGTATCTTAAATATCTGCCCCGCGACGTATATGCCGTCATGGGTTCCAACATGAACGGCAAACTCGTATTCGATTCGATTATGGAGATGCCCGAGATCAAGAAGAACATCGATCAGATCAAGCAGTATGTCGGCGAGCAGATGTGGGACATGGGCATGGAGATCGCCAAGAACGGTTTCTACTCGCTCAACGGCGACTTCATGGCGGCGCTTACATCTGTTTCGCAGAACCCCGAGCAGGTCGACGTCAAGGTTGCGGCATTCTCGACCGTCGACAACGACTATATCCTATCGACTCTTATGACCTATTTGCCCGCAGGCATGTATACGCAGCTGGGCGACAAGCAGTATCTGGCCGATGTCGACGGCATGTCGATATGGTTCGGTCAGCAGGATCGTATGCTCTACGCGTCCAACATTTCGGCACCGGCCGTGATGCCAGTGTCGGCTCAGTCGGCCGCATGGACTGCGGATGTCGAGGGTGCGCGTTCGTACATGGCGGTCAATCTGCGTGCGCTGTTCGGCGATCCCTACGTAGCGGCACAGATGCAGCGCGAGGTTTACAGCGACCGTCAGGCCGGAGCAATGGCGCGCGAGATCGTCGGTCTGTTGGATTACGCATTCGCCCGCGACCGCAGTATGACCAGCGGGGATTTGGATATCATCTTCGTCAACCGCGACGTCAATTCGCTCAAACAGATCGTCGACGTCGCCAAGCCCGCACTTATGGGCAATCTCGGCGGATTATTCCTCTAACTGTCCGGCTGTGAAGTTAATTACACTCGATAGTGTCGTTCCGGAGATCTTCGCCAAGCGCAAAGATCTCCGGTCCGATATTTGGCTCGCGCCCGTGACATTCGAGCGCGGTAAGAGATATCTGGTCGAGGCCGCGTCGGGTAGCGGCAAGTCGTCGCTGTGCAGCTTCCTCTACGGCCAGAGGGGCGACTATCGCGGCCGCATATCGTTCGACGGCGACGATATCTCACGCTTCGGCCGCGGCCGCTGGTGCGACGTGCGTCGCCGTGAGCTGAGCATGCTGTTTCAGGAGCTGAGGCTCTTTCCCGAGCTTACGGCATGGGAGAACGTCCAGATCAAAAACCGTATCGAAAATACTCAGAGCGACAGCACCATTGAGAGCTGGTTCGAGGCTCTGGGCATCGCCGACAAGCGCAAGGCGCGTGTGGCGCTCATGTCCTACGGGCAGCAGCAGAGAGTGGCTCTGATGCGTGCCTTGTGCCAGCCGTTCGACTTTCTGCTGCTGGACGAGCCGGTGTCGCATCTCGACGAGGAGAACGGGCGGCTCATGTGCGATATAATCCTGCAAGAGGCCTCGCGACGCGGTGCCGGCATCATATCCACGTCGATAGGCCGGCATCTCGATATGGAATACGATAAAGTGCTGAGCCTATGAATCTGATTTGGAAACTGCTGCGCCGGCATATCAGCGTCGGACAGCTCGCCGGCTTCTTTCTGGCCGATCTCGTCGGTACGGTCATAGTGCTGTGCGGCATACAGATATATTCCGATATGGCGCCGATGCTGTCGGGCAGCGACGGACTGCTGGGCAATGACTATATCGTCATCTCGAAACCCGTAAAGCAGCTCGGTTCGCTTATGGGGCGCAGTGCGGCGCACTTCTCGGAGAGCGACATCGACGACTTGAAGGCGCAGCCGTTTGCGCGGAACGTCGGAGAGTTCCGCTCGTCGCAGTATGGCGTCTACCTCGGTCTGCCGGGAGTGTTTGCTACGGACATGTTCTTCGAGTCGGTGCCCGATCGCTTCATCGACGTTACCACCGACGAATGGCGGTTCGACCTGTCCAAGCGCGACATACCGATCATCCTGCCGCGCAACTACCTTAATCTATATAATTTCGGCTTCGCGCAGACCAAAGGGCTGCCGCAGCTCTCCGAGGGCGTCTCGCAGAGCATATCGTTCGACATAGAGCTGTCGGGCAGCGGCCGCACCGAACATTTCAAGGGGCATGTCGCCGGTTTCTCGGACAGACTCAATACGGTGCTGGTGCCGGAGAGTTTCATGGAGTGGGCCAACGACCGTTTCGCACCGTCGAAAAGCGCGCTCGCTTCGCGTCTGATAGTCGAGGTCGAAAACCCTGCCGACGAGTCGATAGCCGCCTATCTGCAACAACGCGGCTACGAGGTCGAGAACAATGCCGCCGACAACAGCAAGATCGGCTTTCTGTTGAAGATCGTGGTGTCGGTCGTTATGGCTATCGGTCTTATAATAAGCATACTGGCGATATATATCCTGACGTTGAGCATATATCTGCTGTTGCAGAAAAATACCGACAAGCTCGAAAATCTGTCGCTGCTGGGCTACTCGGCGCGTCGAATCGCAGCGCCGTACAGCCGCCTTACCGTCACGCTCAATGTCGCGATAATGCTTCTCGCCATATCTGCCGTATATTTCGTCAGAGAGGCCTACATGACTCGCGTTGCGGCTACTCTGGGCGGTGCTTCGCAGACGGGCTTTCTGCCGACGATCATCGCCGGCGCTCTGCTCACGGCAGTTGTCGTAACGTTCGACTCGATCGTCATACGCCGTAAGATCAACTCGATAGCCTCGAAGAGATGAGATTCGTCGCTGCATCGTCGGCCGATCTGAGGCCGATAGGGGATATAGTGCGCAGTGCACAGCGCTCGCTGGCCGAGCTGGGTATCGACCAGTGGCAGGACGGATATCCCTCCGAGGAGATAATAGCGGACGATATCGCATCCGGAGAGGGGTATGTCATCCTTGCCGACGACGGCAGCGTTGCGGCATACGGTGCCGTGAAGGTCGGCCGCGAGGCCGATTACGACGATATCCGCAGCGGAGCATGGCGCTATGACGGCGAATATGTCGTCGTGCATCGCTTGTGCGTCGCCGAGCCGCACCGCAGGTCGGGTTTGGCATCGATGTTTTTCGCTTGTGCCGCGCAGATAGCGCGCCGCAGCGGACGAGATATAATTCGCGTCGATACGCACGAGGGCAATGTACGCATGCTGTCGCTTCTGGATAAGGAGGGCTTCGGGCGGTGCGGTACGATACGCTGTCGGTCGGGTGTGCGCGCGGCATTCGATAGGCGGGTCGCGCCGCCCCGTATCGCCGTGCGTGAGGCTGTTCCCGCAGACTGTTATCTTATCTCCGATGCCGTTACGGCGGCTTTCGGGGAGGATCTGTGCCGGCGTCTGTGCCGCGATGCTTCGCCGCAGCGGATACGCGGATTTTTCGCCGAGGTCGCGGCTATGCCTGCGACGCAGTACAGCTTCGAGAATACGATCGTCTGCACGGTCGACGGCGTTGCCGCGGGTGCCATATGCGGCTACGACGGTGCGTGTCTGGACGAGTTGCGAGGCCCGGTGCTGGATATGCTGCGCGAGAGATTCGGCTCCGTACCCTCGCCCATCGAGAACGAGACCTGCGCCGGAGAGTTCTATCTCGACTCGATAGGCATCGACCCTCTGTTCAGAGGCACGGGTGCCGGCACGGCGCTCCTGCGCGCCATGATCGAGCGTGCCCGGCGGTCGGATGCGGGCTGCGCCGCATTGTTGGTCGACGTCGAAAACCCGCATGCCGAGCGGCTCTACCGCCGTGTCGGTTTCTGCCGTTCGGGTACGCGCACGCTGCTCGGACATAACATGTATGTAATGACTATTCGATAAATGGCAAGTTACCTGCAAGTAGAGAACATATCGAAATCCTATGGTGACCGCATGCTCTTTTCGGGCATCGGGTTCAATATAAACGAGGGCGACAAAATCGCGCTGATAGCCCCCAACGGCACTGGCAAGAGCACGCTGTTGAAGATTCTGGCCGGCGTGGAGTCGTCGGACCGCGGCGGCGAGGTGCGCTTCATGAAGAGTATAAAGGTGGCGTTCTTAGACCAGGCGACGCCGTTCGACCCCAATAGATGCGTGTTCGACGAGGTGTATTCGCGTCTCGACGAGCGGACGGCGGCCGTGCGCGAGTATGACGAGGCCGTGGCTTCGGGCGACCGCCGGCGCATAGATGCGGCGACGGCGGCAATGGATGTCTGGGACGGTTGGAGCATCGAGCAGGATATACGGCAGGTATTGTCCTCGCTCCATATCGACGCACCCGACCGCCGCATGGGCCAACTGTCGGGCGGTGAGGCCAAGCGCGTGGCGCTGGCGGTGATGATGTTGCAAAAGGCTGACTTTCTGATCCTCGACGAGCCGACGAACCACCTCGACATAGAGATCATCGAGTATCTCGAATCGTATCTGCAACGCTCGCGCTGCACGCTGCTTATGGTTACGCACGACCGCTATTTTCTGGATAGGGTGTGCAACACGATCTTCGAGATCGACCGCGGCGAGCTGTTCGTCTACAAGGGCAACTACTCGGACTATCTGTCTGGGCGCGAGGAGCGTTACGCACACATGCAGGCCGACATTGACAAGTCGCGCAACCTGCTGCGCCGCGAGTTGGAGTGGATACGCTCCACGCCGCAGGCACGTACGGGCAAGGCGCGTTACCGGGTCAATGCGTTCTACGATCTCAAAGAGCGTGCGGCGGTATCGCTGCGCACCGACAGCGTGGATATCGATGTGGCGCAGGCGCGTCTCGGACGCAAGATCGTCGACTGCTACGACATCGATTTCGCCTACGGCGACAAAACTATCCTCGACGGCTTCTCCTATAAGTTCACGCGAGGCGAGAAGGTGGGTATCGTCGGCTGCAACGGCGCAGGCAAGAGCACGTTTCTCGACATAATGGCGGGGCTGCGACAGCCTGCGGCCGGCCGTATGGAGCACGGCGAGACGCTGCGCATAGGGTATTACCGCCAGCAGGGCATCTCGTTCCGGCCGGGGCAGACTATTCTCGATACCGTAACGGAGATCGCCGACGAGGTGCGCACGTCGGACGGCAGGACCATATCGGCGACGTCGTATCTTACTAAGTTTCTGTTTCCGCCCGAGACGTTCAACAAGCGCGTCGACATCCTGAGCGGCGGCGAGCAGCGACGGTTATATCTTCTGACGGTGTTGATGCGCAACCCCAACATGCTGATTCTCGACGAGCCTACGAACGATCTCGATATATTGACTCTCAACGTTTTGGAAGAGTATCTGCAACAGTTCGAGGGTTCGCTGCTGATCGTCTCGCACGACCGTTATTTCCTCGACAAGACGACGGATCATCTCTTCGTCTTCGAGGGCAACGGCCGCATAAGGGATTTCGTTGGACGTTACAGCGAGTATCGCGAGTATTTGAGACAGGAGCAGGCCGAGCAGCGTGCCGGGCAGCGTAAGTCGGAGCAGGCCGAGGCCAAACCCTCGCAGCCGCGACCGCGCAACGCCGAGCGCCGCCGCCTGAGCTACAAGGAGCAGCGCGAGGTCGAGACGATCGAGGCGGAGCTTGCGTCGCTGACCGATGAGCGGACGGCGCTCGAAGCGTCGCTCTCGTCGGGGAGCCTCTCCTATGACGAGCTTGCGGCCGCATCCGAGCGCATAAGGCAGATCATCGCCGCGATAGACGAGAAAGAGATGCGCTGGCTCGAACTCAACGAGTAGGTGCGCTCCGACAGGGCGGCTGCGGCGTGTATGACGTAGCCGTCCCTCGGCAGAATGCCGCTAAACGGCGACCTCCATGCCTGCGGCCACGCGCCTGAACGCATCGTCGCCGGCAATGGCGCGCAATACGGCCAGCGAGAATGCGACGCAGACGCCTGCGCCGGCACCCGTTATCAGATTGCCGTCCTGTACGACGTCGCCGCCCTGGTAGATGTATCCCTGCATGCGCTCTCTGACGCTGGTGTGGCACGTTATACGGCGTCCTATGGCTATGCCGTTGGCAGCCAGTACGGTAGGGGCTCCGCATATCGCGGCCACCGTGCGCGATTCGTCGAAGTGGCGGCGCACCGTATCGCCGACGGCGGCCGATGCGGCAAGATTGGCATAACCGGGAAAGCCTCCCGGCAGGATCACGGCGTCGGCCGTGATGCCGTCGGTCTGCGACAGAAGTATGTCGGCATCGAGCTCGACTATGCCGTGCGACGATACGACGCGGCGGCTGTCGGATATCGACACCTTCAATATATCTATGCCGGCTCGTGTCATGACATCGATCGGCGTCAACGCTTCGATCGTCTCGAAGCCGTCGGCAAGCAGGAGCAGTGTTTTCATGGTCTCTGATTTTTTTGCAAATATAATACACAATTCATGCGAATTGCTCGTATTGCTGTTTGGATATGAGACATAGACCGTCTCTGCAAATTTTATATCGACCGCCTGACGGAGCGTCTTCGCGAGGACGGGTACGAGATTCTGGGCGAGCACCGCATTACAGGCGACGGGTATTACGAGTGCGTCGTGGCCGATCCCGACGGCGACAGGATAGAGATAACGGCATAGCCGCCGGTAATGCCGCGCATGCGGCAACGGTGGCTGCGGGGTAGTGCTTTGTGATACAATAATAAATTGCAAGCGACAAATAATCAGTCGGTTCCTTGTTTAATTAAACTTTAATAATTACTTTTGTCATGATTTGAATGAGAGGTGCCTCAACCGGCACGTATATGTGCATACATACGACAGAATGCTTTATCACAATTCGGCAGGGCTTGTTCCCGACTTATTTGTGTTAAAGCAATGCGTGTGTATACGTCATCTCATTCAAATCAAAGATGAGTACGCCGATGGTCGGGGATATTTTTAGAAATGTAACTGACCGATATATGAAGAAAATCCGCAACACGGAGTTACAGAACGGCCGTCTCTACCTGTTCTGCTCCGACAACCAACCCGCGCCGCTCGACCGGAGCGGAACGTCGGCCGATGCCCTCTATGGCGTTCACGACGGTCTTTATGAAGGCACGATCTTTTTGGAAGTGTGCAGTCGCGATTTCCTCTATTTCGAATACTATGTCGCTCTACCCGAAAAGTACCGCTATGTCCGCGAAGGCAGCGCCGACGAATACCGCGACTTTTTCTTCAATTTCGGCTGGAACTCGGCCATGAAGACCGCTACCCGTTTCAAGTCGTGAGCATAGCCTTATACATTGACACTATGCCCGTTGCGGCGGATCCGATGCGTTGGAATCGCGATATCCGGACAAGTATGAACGGATTACGTACCGGATGAGATCCGCCTACCCGATAGGGTGCGCACCTGATCTCTGCCTCGAATCCGGCCGACTATGCCTTTTTAGTCGCACCGACCGCAGCTGTCCGCCGCACGGTTCGCTGTGGGGCATCTTAGACAAGGTCGCAGAGGGCTCCGTCTGTCTGGTATCGAGCACTCTCGACATGCGCAGTTTTCGCTTGTGACATTCGGCCTCTTACCCATGCGGGTAAAGCCGTGCAGCATCGCTGCACGGCTCGTAAATATATGGGATGCTTATGGTTTTGGCTGTTACTTGCCTATCGAGCCTGTCGCGCTGCCCGAGCCGCTGCCCAAACGACCGCGGTCTTCGAGCGAGCCGCTCTCGACAGAACGCTTCTTGAACTGCTTGCCGGCGTTGAAGTTATATGTTACCGAGAATGTGAACTGCCGTGCCGACCATTCGTTTCTGAGCGTCATGTCGCGGCGGAACGTATCCTCCTCTACATAGATCTTCTGACGGCTGTTCAGCAGTCCGTTGACTCCCACGGCGAGGGTAAGCCGCTTGTCGAACAGGCGCTTCTTGACCGAGGCGTTCATGTCGCCCATACTCTTTATATGGGTGTTGCCCGTAACCATGCCGTGCATCATGTAGCCCGACAGCTCGAAGATGAAGTCGGCAGGCAGCGTGAAGGCCATGTTGCCGGAATACATGCCTGCGAAGTAGCGGTTCAGCGGCTTGTCTTCGGCTATGCGCTGTCCGAGGCTGAGACCCATGGCATTGACGTTGAACTGCCACCACGGCGTGATCTGGAACGGCAGGCTGACATTGACATAGTAGTTGTCGGTGGTCGGGAAGTTGATCGGCATGATTGTCAGTATGTCGGGGTTGTCGGCCGAGGCGACGGTGGTCTGCTGTATGCTGTTCTTGACGAATGTCGCACCGATCGATACGGTATACTTGTATTTGAGCGCAGCGGTTAGCGATACGCTGTTGGTATACGATGCTTTGAGGTTGGGGTTGCCCGTCTGGTACATATACTCGGAGATCTTCTGCATGGTGGGTGTGAGCGACCAGAACGACGGACGCGATATCGTGCGCGAGTACTGCGCTATGAGCGAGTAGGCGCCGTCGGCGGTAAGAGCATACGAGAGGTTGGCATTGGGGAACAGATCGAAGTAATTCTGCTCGACGTTGCGGTCCTTAGAGAGCGAGCGGGTGTATTCGCCGCGCAAACCCGCCACCATGCTCACGCGTCCTAAGTTGAGCGAGGCTATGGCATATGCGGCCGATATATGCTCCGTATAACCGATGTCGAAGCTCGTGTCGTTGTCACGTATCCACTCTCCGTTTGCCGAGAGACCCATGTAGTCGGCCTTGTTGGAGGTGTTGTTGAGCGTGTATTTGAGTCCTGTGCGCAGTGTTACCTTAGGCGAGATGACCTTGTCGAACGACAGTGTTGCGGTGCCCAGACGGTAGCGGCTGTCGTTTACGGCCGTATATGTCGAATCCTTGACCAGTGCGCCCGTCGCGGCACGGTTGAAGTAACGGTTGCTGTCGTCGGATACGTTTTGGGTGTAGTCGGCCAGCAGCTTCAATACCGAGCCCTTGTCGTCGACGCGCCAAAGGTAGTTGAACGTGGCCGTGACCTGACGGTTGTCGGTCGTGTTATCGTAGCGGGAGGTGTTGAAGGTGCGGATCGTCCCGTCGTCGAATGTGGTGCGCGAGTCGGTCGTGCCGGGGCGGTGCATGTCCGAGTAGTCGATCTGAGCGCCTATGCTGTGACGGGGAGTAAATTCGTATACAGCGCCTATGCTGCCGCCGAAGTTGTTGCCGCGGCCCCGATTGATGCTCCCGCCGTCGATCACTGTGGAGGCATTTTTATAGGCGGTATGCTCCTCTATATCGGTCTGTCCGTTGTCGTAGGTGTACCAGCCCGAGGCATATAGGTTGAGTTTGTTGTGGTTGAAGTCGAGGGAGAACTGCGGCGATAGGCTGGTAAGTCTGGAACTTATGCGGCCGTATGTCGCCACTGTGCCCATAAGTCCCGACTGCGTGCGTCGTTTGAGCGTCAGTTTGATTATGCCGCCCGACGACGAGGCGTCGTAGTCGGCGCCCGACTGCGGTATTACCTCGATCTTCTGTATGTCGTCGGATTTGAGCGAGCGCAGATATGTCATCAGCTGTGCGTCGCTCATGTGCACCTCGCGGTCGTTGATATAGATTTTCGATCCGCCGTTGCCGTTGATCGATACCTTGTCGTCGTTGATCCATACGCCCGGCGCGGTCTTCAACAGCTCCTCTGCATTCTTGCCCACGGCCACGGGCGAGTTGGCCACGTCGACCACGAAGCGGTCGGCCTCGCGCCGTATCAGCTGCGCAGTGACCACTACGTCGTCTATGCGGGTGTCGTCGGCAAGCAGCGTGAATACGCCTGCATCGGTCGTATGTTCGATCTCGATCTCCGACTCGACCGTCTTGTAACCGATGAACTGCACCTTGATCAGGTAGCATCCCGTCGCGGCTTTGAGCGAGAAGCGGCCGTCGGCATCGGTCGAGCCGCCCGAGGCCTGCAAGCCGTCTTTGAGGAGTACTACCGTGGCGTATGCCACCGGAGAGCCTTCGCCGTCGACGACGCCTCCCGTTACATCGAATTTGGTCTGAGCCGCAACCGGTGCGACCAGTGCGAAGAGTGCCGCCAGCAGGGTGGCTCCGAATCTGTACATTGCCGTTTTCATATAGATGATATTATCTGTTTGTCGCATTGTTTTAGTGTATGACACTACTAATACACTGCAAATATATAACCGATTTCCTTTCGCTCCAAATTTTACAACGATAAATTTCAAAAAAATAATATACCATATTTAATAATGTGTTTCGAGCGCTTATGCGAACATCTATCGGCAGCGCCGCGAATCTCCGCCGTTGGCGATGTCTCTAAGGACAGCGCTTGCGCTTCGCCGTTCGGGATACAAAGTTACCCCCCCCCACGAATTTCCAAATTTTAAGACATAAAAATTCGTCCTATTTTGAAATAAATGTTTCGGCTTATATAACGAAACCGATATTTACAATGCGGTATTTTGAAATGAAATAGCATTGCTTTCGAAGCGTAATGCGCTGAAAATAAGATACAATTTTCTTGGATAATTATCCGCGATGATGTACATTTGCATCGACGAACACCATACGCGACGTTGCAACGTCATATACTAAAAGCCGGTCATATCGGTAAAAACGGCATTTCAGTCAAGCCGGTTGTAGGAGATATTACGGTTCGTCGTTTTACGAATGACCTTTTCAAGGTAGTCTGTTAAAATAGTAATTGAGGAAGCCTCCCGGGCCGTTCGGCTCGGGAGGCTTTATTTCGTTTAGCGCAGTTGTGGCGGCAGGCCGGGTTCAGCCGCACGTCCTAAGTCCGATGACGGTCGATATTTCTGCGGCCTTCTCTTCGTCCGGGCATGGCCGGAGCGTGTTATGGCCTGCGTCCGGCTTGACGTAAGCGTGAATTTGCCTGCGGATTTGCTTTTCCTCCCGCTTATCGTTAATTTTGCATCGCCGTTGCGGCCGCATCGAACCATGCGGCCGGCGGCGAAAACCTACGGCATGACACGACGTGCATTGATATCGATTCTGGCTTTTGCCTGCACCATGACGGTGCCGGTCGCAGGCGTTGTGCCGGCCGATATACCGACGGCCGTGTCGCGTGTCGATTCGATGCTGGTCGAGGCGCGGTGTCATCTGGGCAAGCGCTACAAATACGGGGCGGCGGGCAGCGAGAGCTTCGACTGCTCGGGTTATACCTCTTACGTATTCGGCCGTTACGGCTACAAACTCGCGCGCTCTTCGCGCGGTCAGGCCGTGCAGGGGCGTGCCGTCGAACGCGACTCGCTGCTGCCGGGCGATCTGGTGCTTTTTTCGGGGCGCCGGGCTTCGCATACGCGTGTGGGGCATGTCGGCATAGTGGTAGAGGTCGACCGCCTGACGGGCGATTTCAAATTCATACACGCCTCGACATCGCGCGGCGTCATAATCAGCAGCGCCGACGAGCGCTACTACTCGCAACGTTATGTCTGCGCACGGCGCATAGTCTCGCTCGACGACTGCAAACAGCCGCCCGTAACCGTCTCGGCGTGCATCGGCGCGGGGCACGTCGGCTCCGACACGGCCGGCGTTACGTTCGAGAGCATGCGTATCGTACCTCCCTCGTCGGCGCCCGCCGGCAAACACTCCAAGCGCAGGGCGCGACGACGTTAGCCGAAAGGGCAGTGCCTCGGTATGCCTGCTTGGGGGCGTATGCCGCAGGCCGAATGCCTTGCCGGAGAGATGCCCGCAGCTGCGGCTTGCGACGTGCGACGTGAAAATATCTCCGGCCTATTGAATCCCTCGCAAGATACCGGGACAGCTGCCGTGCCCGAGGCATGCCCGGAGCGTGCTGGCCGTAGTGCGGACTATGACCTGATGCAGAAAAGGCGCACGAAAGTAAACTTATTGATTCCGCCGGCTCGTTTTGTTCGGAATTTTTCGTATTTTTGCGACCGAGGCTCGAATACTCGATTAAAACAACGTTTATTATGTTAACTTTGCTCTATGCGCTTATCGTGCTCGTCGCATGTACGGTACTCTATGCGCTTACGTTTGTGGCACTTGTCTTGTGCTGGCCTTTCGACCGCAAGCGCCGTGTCGTGCATGCGCTGTCGAAACTGCTTACCGACATAATCTTCGGACTGCCGCCGCACTGGCATCGCCGTGTGGTGGGGGCTGAGAATGTCGACCGCTCGAAGGCCTATGTCATCGTGCTCAACCACAATTCCATGGTCGACATAGCATGCTTCTACTGCGTGCCGCTGGTGTTCAAGTGGGTGTCGAAACGCGAGGTTTACAAGATACCTTTCATCGGCCGTTTCCTGCTTGCGCACGGCGACATAATCATAGACAGAGGCAGTGCGTCGGAGGCTATGGGCAAGGTTACCGAGCGCGGTCGCATGTGGCTGTCGCGAGGCGCTTCGGTCTGCATATTCCCCGAGGGCACGCGCTCGAAGGACGGCGAGATACACCGTTTCAAGGCGGGAGCATTCCTGCTCGCGAAAAAGGCCGGTGTGCCTATCCTGCCCGTCGTGCTCGACGGAACGACGGGACTCATGCGCGGAAATCTGCGTCTCAACTGGCGCAATACCATAACGATAAGGATATTGCCGCCGATAGAGGCCGAGCGAGTGCAGAACACCGATACCAAGGAGCTGATGGCCGGCGTGCGCGACGACATGGTCGCCGCATTGGCCGAGATAAGAGAGGAAAAGAAACGATAGATATATGGCAGAACAGAAAAACAGTACTGCGACATACGACGACGACGCGATAAAGACGCTCTCGCCGCGCGAGCATATCCGCCTGCGCCCGGGAATGTATATCGGCAAGCTGGGCGACGGCACGCAGTCGGACGACGGCATATACGTGCTTCTGAAAGAGGTCGTCGACAACTCGATCGACGAGTTCATCATGGGTGCCGGCAAGCGCATCGAGATCACGATCGAGGACGACACGGTGGGGGTGCGCGACTACGGCCGCGGCATACCGCTCAAATCGCTCTCGGCTGCCGTGAGCCAGATGAACACCGGCGGCAAGTACGGCGGCGAGGCATTCAAGAAGACAGTGGGTCTTAACGGCGTCGGCGTCAAGGCCGTCAACATGCTTTCGAGCGAGTTCACGGCGCGTTCGGTGCGCGACGGCGAGGCGCGCACGGTAACATTCTCGCAGGGCATCGAGCTTACCGACCGCAGCGAGGCGGGTGTGGGCGAGCCTACCGGAACATACATACGCTTCCGCGTCGACAGAGAGATATTCGGCGACTACTCCTACAATATGGAGTATGTCGAGCAGATGGTCAAGAACTACACCTATCTCAACCTCGGCCTGACGATAACGCTCAACGGCAAGGCCTATGTCTCGAAGAACGGACTGCTCGATCTTGTCAACGACAACATCTCGGACAAGCCGCTCTACGAGCCCGTGCACCTCACGGGCGACGACATCGAAGTGGTCATAACGCACGGCACGGGCTACGGCGAGGCGTACTATTCGTTCGTCAACGGCCAGTATACGCCGCAGGGAGGTACGCATCAGGCGGCGTTCCGCGAGGCGGTGGCCAAGACGATAAAGGAGTTCTACCACAAGGATTACGATCCGGCCGACATACGCACCTCGATCATCGCGGCGGTCTCGGTCAAGGTCACCGACCCCATATTCGAGTCGCAGACCAAGACCAAGCTCGGCTCGAAGGATGTCGAGCCCGGACTGTCGATGCGTCAGTTCGTCATGGATTTCCTCGGAAAGCACCTCGACGACTATCTGCACAAACATCCCGACACGGCTCAGGTGTTGCAGCGCAAGATCGTCGACAACGAGAAGGAGCGCAAGGCCATATCCGGCGTGCAGAAGAAGGCGCGCGAGACGGCCAAGAAGGTGTCGCTGAACAACCGCAAGCTGCGCGACTGCAAGATACACTTCACTGACAAGCACGAGCTGGCCGACCGCACGATGATCTTCATCACGGAGGGTAACTCGGCTTCGGGCTCGATAACGTCGAGCCGCGACCCCCGCACTCAGGCCGTCTTTTCGCTGCGTGGCAAGCCGCTGAACTCCTACGGCCTGACCAAGCGCGTGGTTTACGAGAACGAGGAGTTCAACCTGTTGCAGGCTGCTCTCAACATCGAGGAGGATATGGATAACATGCGCTACAACAAGGTCATCATCGCTACCGATGCCGATGTCGACGGCATGCACATACGTCTGCTGCTGACCACCTTCTTCCTGCAATTCTTCCCCGACGTGATACGTCTGGGACACCTCTATATCCTGCAAACGCCGCTGTTCCGCGTGCGCAACAAGAAGCAGACCTTTTACTGCTATTCGGAGGAGGAGCGGCAGTCGGCCGTTTCGAAGTGCGGCGCCTCGGCCGAGATCACGCGCTTCAAAGGTCTGGGCGAGATCTCCGACAAGGAGTTCAAGGAGTTCATCGGCGATAACATGCGTCTGGACAGGGTGCGCCTTACCAAGGACGACCCCGTGCACGACCTGCTGGAATTTTATATGGGTAAGAATACGATCGATCGTCAGGGCTTCATCGTGAACAACCTGCGCATCGAGGAGGATATGATCGAGGATATGATCTGAGTGCGATATGGAAGAGAAGAGAGATAACGAGATGTACGACGCGGCGGAGCCGCAGGACGAGACGACCGCAGCCGGCCGAGGTACGGCATCGGGCAAATACGACCGTCTGACGGGCGACCAGAGCGGCGTGAGGAAGTTGACGGGCATGTACAAGAACTGGTTTCTGGACTATGCCTCGTATGTGATCCTCGAACGCGCCGTGCCGCATTTGGAGGACGGTCTCAAACCCGTGCAGCGTCGCATACTGCATGCGATGAAGGTCGTCGAGGACGGCCGCTACAACAAGGTGGCCAACATCGTCGGACAGACGATGCAGTATCATCCCCACGGCGACGCGTCGATCAAGGATGCGCTCGTGCAGCTCGGACAGAAGAATCTGCTGATCGACATGCAGGGCAACTGGGGCAACATCTTCACGGGCGACGAGGCCGCGGCGGGACGTTATATCGAGGCGCGGCTGTCGAAGTTCGCGCTGGATGTGGTCTACAACCGCAAGACGACCGAGTGGATGCTCTCATACGACGGCCGCAAGGAGGAGCCCGTGACGCTGCCCGTTAAGTTCCCGCTGCTGCTGGCGCAGGGCGCCGACGGTATCGCCGTAGGTCTGGCCTCGAAGATACTGCCGCACAACTTCAACGAGCTGATAAACGCCTGCATAGCCTATCTGCGCGGCGAGGAGTTCATGCTGTACCCCGACTTCCCGACGGGCGGCATCATGGACGCGAGCCGTTACAACGACGGCCTGAGGGGCGGCGCGGTCAGGGTGCGGGCACGCATATCGAAGATCGACAAACGCACGCTGGCCATAACCGAAATACCATTCTCGACCACTTCGGAGTCGATCAAGGAGTCGATCATCAAGGCCAACGACAAGGGCAAGATCAAGATCCGCAAGGTCGACGACAATACGGCCGAGAAGGTCGAGATCATCATACAGGTGGCTGCCGACGAGTCGAGCGACAAGACGATCGACGCTCTGTATGCCTTTACCGACTGCGAGGTATCCATTTCCCCCAATGCCTGCGTCATCGTCGACGATAAGCCGGTGTTCATGGGCGTGAGCGATATCCTGCGCCGCTCGGCCGACCACACGCGAATGCTTCTGGGGCGCGAGTTGGAGATACGGCTCAACGAGCTCAACGAGGCGTGGCACGCCGCGTCGCTCGAACGCATCTTCATCGAGAACAAACTATACCAGCTCATCGAGGGCTGCCGCACGCGCGAGGCGGCATACGAGGCTGTCGACACGGGGCTTGCACCGTTCAAGAAGGCGCTGCGCCGCGAGGTTACGATAGAGGATGTGCAGCGGCTTACAGAGCTGAAATTCATTCGTATATCGCGTTACGACTCGGAGAAGGCCGATAACGAGATCAAGCAGATCGAGGCCGATATCGCCTCGACAAAGGATTCGCTGGCACACCTTACCGACTATACGGTCGAGTATTACGAACGTATCAGGGCCAAGTACGGAGCCGGCCGCGAACGCCGTACCGAGATACGCGAGTTCGACACTATCGAGGCGTGGAAGGTGGCCTCGACCAATGCGCGTCTGTATGTCGACCGCGAGGAGGGTTTCTTCGGCTACGGCAAGAGCATGAAGGATTCGGAGTTGGTCTGCGACTGCTCGAATCTCGACGACGTTATAGTCATCCTTCGCGACGGCCGCTACCAGATTACGAAGATCAGCGAAAAGGCCTTCTTCGACAAGGGCATATATTATATAGGGGTCTTCAAGCGCAACGACGACCGCACGATATACAATGTCCTCTACCGCGACGGCAAGAACGGCGCGATAATGATGAAGCGTTGCGCCATAAAGGGCATCACGCGCGACCGCGAGTACGACCTGACGAAGGGCACGCCCCGCAGCGAGATACTCTATATGTCGGTCAATCCCAACGGCGAGGCCGAGGTGTTGAAGGTATATTTCAAGCCGCGCCCGCGGCTCAAACGCGTCATTACCGATCTCGACTTTTCGACGCTCGCAATCAAGGGGCGCCAGAGCCAGGGCAATCTGTTCTCGCGTTACAGCATACACAAGATCGTTCTCAAAGAGAAGGGCGCCTCGACGCTCGGCGGCCAGAACATATTCTTCGACGAGGATGTGCGACGGCTCAATGCCGACGGCCGCGGTACTCCGCTGGGCGAATTTAAGGGCGACGACCGCATCGTGGTGTGGACCTCGAAGAACCAGTATTACATCACGGGATTCGATCTTGGGCAGCACTTCCCCGACGAGACCATACGCGTCGAGCGTTACTGTCCCGGCAGGGTATATGCGCTCTGCTACTACGACAGCGAGCAGAAATACTACTATATGAAGCGCTTCGAGCTGGAACTCGGCGACAAGATGCAGTATTTTCTGGACGAGCAGACGATGCGTGCGGTGGCCGTAACCGGCAAGGCGCATGCGAAGCTGGCCATAGCCTACGGCGGCGCCAACTCGTCGCGTCCGATGGATATAGTCGATGTCGACGATTTCATCGGTGTCAAGAGCCACCGCGCCAAGGGCAAGCGCATAACTACGTTCGAGGTCGAGACGCTGACCTTCATCGAGCCCGAGGAGCCGATGCCCGAAGCAGAGGATGACGCAGGAATGACGCAGGATGCCGTCGAGGGATTCGATCCTGGCGATATGCTCGCGGAGGATATCGACGACGTGTCTGACATCGACTATACGGCCGAGGGCGGCGAGGACGACGATTTCTCGCCCGAACAGCTCAACTTGTTTTGACGGATAGGCTATGCTGTTGTTTCTGGTCGGATACATGGGGTGCGGCAAGAGCTCGCTGGGACGCAAGGCGGCACGCCGTCTGGGCGTCGAGTTCATCGATACCGATGCTGTGGTCGAGCGCGACGAGGGCGCTTCCGTAGCCGACATATTCTGCTACGAGGGCGAGGAGTATTTCCGCCGCGCCGAGCGCGCGATCTTGGAGCGTATCGTGGCGCGAGGCGGCAATGCCGTGGTCTCGACAGGCGGCGGGCTGCCGCTCTGGCACGACAACATGGCGGTTATGAATGAGGCTGGCATTACGCTCTACATACGCCGCGCGCCCGAGCAGATCATCGCACGCCTGACGCCTTACGGCCGTCAGCGCCGTCCGCGTTTCCGCGGCCTGAGCGACGGCGAGCTATTGGATTTCATACGCGGCGACATGGCCGGTCGCGAGGCGTGTTATCTCGGCGCACAGGCCGAGGTAGACTGCCGGACGATGTCCGATGCCGATGCCGTGGAGTATATGGTTAACAACTGTTTTCGAAGATGAATAACTCTGCCATAGGGGTGTACGACTCCGGTTTCGGAGGGTTGTCGGTGTGGGGCGAGCTATATCGCGCGCTGCCCGACGAGTCGTTGACGTATCTGGGCGACGGCAAGAACTGTCCCTACGGCGGACGCACGCGGGAGCAGATCACGGGCTTCGCCCGAGAGGCCGTGCGACGGCTTGTCGACGAGGGCTGCAAGATGATCGTCGTAGCGTGCAACACGGCTACCGCCGCTGCCGTCGATACGCTGCGGCGCGAGTGGCCGCAGCTGCCCGTCGTCGGTCTGGAACCGGCGATCAAGCCCGCGTGTATGGAGAGCGTCACGCGCAAGGTCGGCGTGCTCGCAACCGCTCACAGTCTTCAAGGCGACATGTTCCACCGCACGGCGGCGCGATATGCCTCCGACGTGGAGGTATATACGGCCGTGGGCGAGGGGTTCGTCGAGCTGGTCGAGGCCGGTGCGGAACATACGCCCCAGGCCGAAGAGGCCGTGCGCCGCGTGGTCGAACCGCTGCTTGAACGCGGCGTAGACCGTATCGTGCTGGGATGCACCCACTATCCGTTCCTAAGGCCGCTCATCGAGCTCACGGCTGCGGGTCGCGGAGTGGGGATCATAGATTCGGGCGAGGCCGTGGCGCGACGTGTCGGTTATCTGCTGGACGAGCTGTCGCTGCGCGCCGAGGCCGGACATAAGGCCGAGTATAGATTTCTGACATTCGCCGACGAGAGCTACCGCATGAGGTTGCAGCGAAAGGCGTTCGCCTGCGCAGGCCGATGACTTCGCGGATGATCGCCGTCCGAAACGGGCGCGCGATTTGAAAATATGGAAAATTTGTAGTAATTTCGCTCGCTTTATCGGGCTTTGAAAATATATGGCGAAACAAACGGACGAATCGCCTCGCGAGCAGGTCGTCGAGACCTCCACTACGAGGGATAACATACGATGGATGACCGGGTTCATCATTCTTGCGACGGGGCTGTTCATATTCTGTTCCATATTGTCGTATTTCTTTTACTGGCAGGAGGATATGAGCGCTCTCAATCCGCAGAGCGTCGATCCGCGCATACCCGTCACGTTTCATAACGTCTGCGGCGGCGTGGGTGCGGGCGTGGCCGACTCCATGGTAGGCCGCGGCTTCGGGCTCTTCGCGCTGGTCATACCCGTAGTCGTGTCGGTGGTGGGCTGGCGCATATTCCGTTACAAACCGCTTCGGCTGAATCACTTCGCACTAAGCTCGATGCTTGTGCTGCTGCTGGGCTCGCTGACGCTGGGCTACCTCTTCGGCATGCGCTGGAATCCGTTCGGTTCGGGACTGGGCGGCGAATACGGCATAGCCATGTGCCGCTGGCTCTCGTCGAAGATAGGCGGCGTGGGCACACTGCTGCTGATCGTGGCGGGCTGGATCCTGACAGGCGTATTCATCAACCGCAACTTCATAAACAAGGTCAACTCGGCCGGCGAGACGGTCGCCGACAGCGGCGAACGCATTGTAATGTCGCTGTGGGCGCGCCTGCGTGCAGGCCGCAAATCAGCAGGCGCGGCGGTTGCCGAGACGCCTGCGGATGCCGGACGACAAACACCCGCTGCCGCCGGGAGCGGCGATACCGCCGTGGCGGCCGGAGCTGCGGAAGAGCAGCTCGCCGAGCCGCACCCGGAGTCTCGGCCGCAGCATGTCGGCACGGCCGGTTCGGCAGACGAGGATCGCATCGTCATAAGGGCTGTTCCGGTGGATGCCCCGGCCGAACCCGAGCAGAATGCGGAGCCGGAGCCGGAGTCGGAGTCGGAGTCTCCTTTCGTCTCGGAGCCCGTACATGAAGATGTTGCGGCAGAGCATCCTGCCGTCGAGTCGAATCCCTATAACCCGTTCGAGCCGCAACCCGATCCGGGGGCAGATGACGGCGAGCTGAGAATGGTCGTCGTGCCGGGCGTGTCGGCCGCCGAGGCCTCGGAGCTGCTTGCATCTCAGAGTCCCGTTACGGGCGATGCTGCGGCCATGACGATCGATACGCATGCCGACGAATATGGCGACGAGCAGCCGACGCATACCGTTGCCGAGGCTGTGCAGACGCCCCGAACCGACGCTGCCGGCGGCATGGTCATTACGGTCGAGGCCAACGAGGCGCAGCGCGTCGACGAGAATGATATCGACGGCGACCTTTACGACCCGATGCGCGACCTGTTCTTTTATCGTGCGCCGGTGCCGTCGTTGCTGGTCGACTACAAGTCCAAGACCGAGATCGACGAGCGCGAGATATTGGAGAACAAGGAGAAGATCCGCGAGACGTTGCAGAACTTCGGCATACCTATCGTCAACATGCACGCCACCGTCGGACCGACCGTGACGCTCTACGAAATGGTGCAGGCGCAGGGTGTCAAGATATCTAAGATACAAGGTCTCGAAAACGATATAGCGCAGAGCCTCAAAGCTCTGGGCATACGTATCATAGCGCCCATCCCGGGTCGCGGCACCATAGGTATCGAGGTGCCCAACCGCTCCAAGCAGATCGTATCGATGTATTCGGCTATCTGCTCCAAAGAGTTTCAGTCGTCGACGGCCGAGCTGCCGGTGGTGGTGGGACGCACGATCCAGAACGAGAACTTCACGTTCGACCTCGCCAAGATGCCCCACCTTTTGGTCGCCGGTGCCACGGGTCAGGGTAAGTCCGTGGGACTTAATGCCATAATAACGTCGCTGCTCTACCGCAAGCATCCGGCGCAGTTGAAATTCGTGCTGATCGACCCTAAAATGGTCGAATTTTCGCTCTACGCCAAACTCGAAAAGCACTTCCTCGCCAAAATGGAGTCGGAGGACGATGCCGTCGTGACCGACCCCAAGAAGGCGGTATATACGCTCAACGCTCTTTGTACGGAGATGGGTAACCGACTCGAACTCTGTAAAATGGCCGGTGCGAGAAACATCGCCGAGTATAACGAGAAATTCCTCAATCGACGGCTCAACCCGCAGAAAGGTCACAAGTTCATGCCCTATATAGTCGTTGTCATCGACGAGTTCGCCGACCTTATCATGACGGCCAAGGAGGTCGAGGGCCCCGTGATGCGTCTGGCACAGAAGGCGCGTGCGATAGGTATTCACCTTATCGTGGCTACGCAGCGACCCGACGTGAAGGTCATAACGGGCGGTATCAAGGCCAACTTCCCTGCACGTATAGCGTTCCGCGTGATGCAGATGACCGACTCGCGCACGATCATCGACCAGCCCGGAGCCAACCAGCTTATCGGAAAGGGCGACATGCTGCTGTCGAAGGACGGCGAGCTGACGCGTATACAGTGCGCTCTGGTCGAGACGGCCGAGGTGGAAAAGATCGTGGATTACATTGCTCAGCAGCAGGGATATACTTCGGCTTATCCTCTGCCCGACTACACTCCCGATGCAGGCGGCGACTCGTCGTCGTCGGGTTTCGGCGGCGATTCGAGCGACGCCCCGGTAAAGTACGATCCGATGTTCGGCGAGATAGCCCGCGCGGCGGTCTCGGGCGGCCAGATATCGGTGTCGATGATCCAGCGCAACTACAACGTCGGCTTCAACCGTGCCGGCCGTATCATGATGCAGCTGGAACGCGCCGGCATCGTCGGGCGTCAGGAGGGATCGAAGCCGCGCGAGATAAAGTTTTACGACATGCCCTCGTTGGAGGCCAAGTTGCAGGATCTGGGCGTGTCTTAATGTGCTGAGTATAATGGGAAAGCGATTCATACATGTTTTTGCCGCGATATGGTGTTCCGTTGCGGTATTCGGTGCGGCGACGGCATCGGTCGGCGAGGATTGGCTCGGCGATCTGTCGCGGACGATGCGAGGCCGTTACGGAGTGCTCTTTACGATGCAGGCCGAGGGAATGGAGCCGGCCGAGGGCTATTATGCCGTCGACGGCGAAGCATACTATCTTACGCTCGGCGTATCGGAAGTTTACGGTGACGGGCGTCTGCGCTACGAGATAAACAACGAGCGCAAGGAGGTTACGGAGGATAGGGTAGATATGAAGAGTTTCGATCTGCTGAACAATCCTACCCGTGCATTCGATTTCGTCGAGACGGAGTTCACGTCGAGCGTCGAGCAGGTCGCCGACGGTCGGGCTGTCATCGAGCTTCTTCCCAAGAAGAGCGGCAGCGCTCTGTCGCGCATACGCATATCGGTGCGTCGCACCGGCCGCGGCGTCGAGCCCGAGAGGGTCGATTACGACTTCGACGGCGACCGCATAACGCTCCTTATGCGCAGCATCGACTTCGGCGGGCACATCGAGGTGCGCCGCTGGAACAGACAGGCCTACCGGGCCTACGAGATGATCTCGTTTCTATGATAGGCAACAGGCAATTATCTAAATAGTATCAATATCGTATATGAAGAAAATCTTTTTTATGATCGCGGCCTCGGCGCTTCTTGCCGGCTGCGAACTCGACAACGATGCAGGCGACATGCACGTTACCGTTATCGAGAGCTTCGAGAGATCGACTCTCGGCGAGAAGGGCTATGAGCTGGGTTATACCGGCGACTACCTCGTATGCGAATACGGCTATAACGAGGAGTGGGGATCGTGGAACGGATTCGCCGTGAGCAAGCTCCACGACATGCAGTCGGCCGAGCTGTCGAACCAGTACAGCGTCTACAACGAAGCAATGGCCTCGGGCGATAACTGCGCCGTATTTTATTACGACTCCTATTCGGATGTCAAGGACTTGATGTTCCGCTATACGGGCAGCTACTCGGTGGGCTCGGTCAAGGTCAACCTGTCGACCTATACATGGCTTACAATCCGCGACGGCAACTCTTTCGCGCGTAAGTTCGACGAGGGCGATTATCTGAAAGTATCGTTCACGGCGTTGCTGAGCGACCGTGCGGAGGGCGAGACGGTCGATTATTATGCGGTCGACTATCGCGACGGCAAACGTTTCGTGGCCGACGACTGGAATACGGTCGATCTGTCGAAGCTCAAAGGCGATTTGTGGGGATTGAGAATCAAGATCGAAACCACCGATGTCAACGAGTATGGCGCATGCACGCCGCTCTATGTATGTCTCGACGATCTGACTTTCTCGGTCGATTTCTGATATCGGACGCATCCTGTTTTTCGGCCGCACGAGGCCTGGACCTTACGCATACCTCGCAGGCCGAGCGGCCTGCGGGGTGTTTTTTTGTGCGGCGGTGCCGGGCGCCGGGGTTAAGAACGGCGGCCGGGCTGCGCTCTGCTCCCGACAGGGTGTCGGGGCATGCGCTCCGAGTGGCTCAGATCGCCTGAAAACGGCCGTAAACGGCATCTGCGCTCCTCCAATGATCGGCCTCGGACAAAAAACGGTGCCGCGGAATTGCTTATTTGCGAAATAAACACTATTTTTGCAACTATATTATATATAGGAAATGAATTAAAACAGATACCAAATGTTGACAGAAGAGGAGAAGAATGCCGGTTTGGTCGGACGTATCGTTCCGGTCAATCTTGAAGAGCAGATGAAGTCCGCCTATATCGACTATTCGATGTCGGTCATAGTGTCGCGTGCGCTGCCCGATGTCAGAGACGGATTGAAGCCCGTGCATCGTCGCATACTTTACGATATGAGCGCCGAGTTGAATCTCTACTCGGACAAACCCACGCGTAAGAGCGCCCGTATCGTCGGTGACGTGCTCGGTAAGTTCCACCCCCACGGCGACAGCTCGGTATACGAAGCTATGGTGCGTATGGCTCAGGACTGGTCGATGCGCTATCCGCTGGTCGAGGGTCAGGGTAACTTCGGTTCGATGGACGGCGACTCGCCTGCGGCCATGCGTTATACCGAGGCACGCATGCAGAAGATTACCGACGAGGTAATGGCAGACATCGAGAAGGAGACGATCGACTGGACGCTCAACTTCGACGATACTATCAAGGAGCCTACCGTGCTGCCGACGAAGATTCCGTTGCTTCTTGTCAACGGTACGAGCGGTATCGCCGTAGGTATGGCGACCAATATGGCGCCGCACAATCTGGGCGAGGTGGTCGATGCCTGCTGCGCCTATATCGACAATCCCGAGATCGAGTGCGAGGATCTCATACAGTATGTCAAGGGCCCCGACTTCCCGACTGGTGCTATCATATACGGCTACGAGGGTGTCAGGGAGGCGCTGATGACGGGTCGCGGCCGCGTCGTGATGCGCGCCAAGACCGAGATCGAGCATACGCCCTCCGGCAGGGAGTGCATCGTCATAACCGAGATCCCCTACATGGTCAACAAGGCCGAGATGATTAAGAAGATCGCCGACCTTATCAACGAGAAGAAGATCGAGGGCATATCGTACATCAACGACGAGTCGGACCGCAACGGCCTGCGTATCGTCGTGATCCTCAAACAGGATGCCGTGGCCAACGTCGTTCTCAACACGCTTTACAAGAACACCCCGTTGCAGACGTCGTTCGCCGTGAACAACATCGCATTAGTTAACGGCCGTCCGCGTCTGCTCAATCTTAAAGAGCTGATACACTACTTTATAGAGCACCGCCACGACGTTGTGGTACGTCGTTCGCGCTTCGATTTGCAGAAGGCCGAAGAGCGGCTGCATATAGTTCTGGGTCTGATTACGGCGCAGGACAACATCGACGAGGTTGTCAATATCATCCGAGCTTCGAAGACCGTCGACGAGGCCAAGCAGTCGTTGCAGGCGCGCTTCGATCTGTCGGAGTTGCAGTCGGCGGCTATCGTCGAGATGCGACTGCGTGCGCTGGTAGGACTGTCGCGCGAGCAGCTCATGGCCGAGCGCGACGAGTTGCAGCGTACGATCGAGTATCTCAACAACGTTCTGGCGAGTGTCGAGATGCAGATGCAGATCATCAAGGAGGAGCTGCTCGACATGAAGCAGAAGTACGGCGACGAGCGTCGTTCGGAGATAATCTACTCGTCGGAGGAGTTCAATCCCGAAGATTTCTACGCCGACGACGACATGGTAATTACCATTTCGCACATGGGCTATATCAAGCGCACGCCGCTGGCCGAGTACCGCACGCAGAACCGTGGCGGTGTAGGCGCCAAGGGCAGCGCGACGCGCGACGAGGACTTCATCGAGCATATCTACGTAGCCTCGATGCACAACACGATGATGTTCTTCACGGAGAAGGGACGCTGCTACTGGTTGAAGGTATACCAGATACCCGAGGGCACGCGCTCGTCTAAGGGACGCGCGATACAGAACGTCATACAGATCGAGCCCGACGACAAGGTGCGCGCATATATCAACGTCAAGAATCTCAACGACGAGGAGTTCATCAACAACAACTACATCGTCATGTGTACCAAGGACGGCACGATCAAGAAGACCGCGCTCGAAGCATATTCGCGTCCGCGTACTAACGGCGTCAATGCAATCGTTATACGCGAGGGCGACCAGTTGTTGGAGGCCAAGCTCACGAGCGGCAATGCCGAGATCATGATCGCGGCACGCGAGGGCAAGGCGATACGCTTCAACGAGAGCACGGTGCGCGCCGTAGGCCGCACGAGCATGGGCGTAAGGGGTATTTCGATAGAGGAGGACGACGAGGTGGTCGGCATGATCTGCATCGAGCCCGATGCCAAGCGCGATGTGCTGGTGCTGAGCGAGAACGGTTACGGCAAACGTACCGATCTGGACGAATACCGCATTACCAACCGCGGCGCCAAGGGTGTCAAGACGATCAACGTCACGGAAAAGACCGGCAAGCTGATATCGATACAGGCCGTGACGGACGGCAACGATCTGATGATTATCAACCGTTCGGGTCTGACGATACGCACGGCCGTGGATCAGATACGTCTGGCCGGACGTGCAACGCAGGGCGTACGCATCATCAACCTGCGCGACGGCGACGCGATAGCATCGGTTACGGCCGTTCCGAGAACCGAGGAGGAGGAGATTGCCGAGACGACGGATGCCGCGACCGAAGTGCAGATGCCGCAGGGCGACGTACAGCCGGCAGCCGAGGTGCGCGGCGACGGGCAGGACGAAGCCGAGGCATGACATTAGTATTAAAGGATGTAATTATAACCAATAGCTGAAATTATGAAAAAGTTAGTATTGATGGCAATGGCGGCCGTGGCGCTGGCCATGCCGGCTGCAAATGCTCAGAAGGTCAATCAGGATGCTGCACGCAGCAAGATGGCCAAGAGCGATGCGGAGATCGCCGATGCCAAGAAGAACGGCAAGGCTGCTACATGGATCAATCGCGGTAAGATCTATTTCGACGCTTATGCCGAGCCGACGAAGGATCTGTTCCCCAATGCTCCCGAGATGACGCTTCAACTGACAATGGGCAAGCCCGTCAGCGTCGAGGAGGGTGTGCTTGGCGGTTCGCCGGTAATCGTTGCCAACTACGAGTGGGTCAAGGTCTATATCAACAACGGCAATGTCGTTGCATGGGAGCAGACCCGCGAGATAGGCGACAACCTCTATCGTACAGCTATCGAGGCCTATGCCAAGGCATACCAGCTCGATCCCAAGCAGGAGGCCAAGATCATTACCGGACTCAAATCGATAACCGATGCACTGCTCATGGCGGGCGAGGTGCAGATGACCACCGGCAAGTATGCCGAGGCGGCACAGTCGTATGCCGACGCTCTGCTCGCGCAGACCATAACGCCCAACCAGCAGCCCAACCCCGAATATCTCTTCATCGCCGGCTATCTGATGACCGTCGATGCTTCGCAGAAGAACGAGACCGATCCCGAGGCTGCCGTCGCTTCGTTCGCACAGGGCGAGCAGTATCTGAAAACGGCTCTCGACGCAGGCTTCAAGGATGAGGACGGCAACATCTACTACTATCTGTTCCACTGCTACTACGGCCAGAAGTCGAAGGGTGCCGACGTATACTTCCCCAAGGCCAAGGAGGCTCTGTTGGAGGGCATCAAGCTCTATCCCAAGAACGAGAAGATCCTCGACGGCCTTATGCAGTTCTACACTGCCGAGGAGGGTGTGGGCGATCCCGCCGAGCTGGTAAGCATGATCGACGCTACGCTGGCCAACGATCCCGACAGCTACGATCTGTGGTTCGGCCGTGGCCGCGTATACTTCAAGTTGCAGAACTACGACGAGTGCATCGCTTCGTTCAAGAGATGCACCGAGCTGCGTCCCGACGACTTCCAGTCGAACTTCTACACTGGCTACTTCTTCATCGAGAAGGGCAACGCCATGCTCGACGAGCTGAACAAGAACGTCAACATGTCGAATCAGGCCTACAACGAAGCCGCAGCCGCTATCAACAGCGTCTATGCCGAGGCTATTCCTTGGTTGGAGAAGGCACACGAGCTCAACTCATCGGATGCCGGTACTGTCGAGTACTTGAAGAACATCTGCTTCCGTCTGCGCGACGAGGGCATGCAGTCGAAGTACGAGAAGTACAACGAGATCTTCAAAACGATGATGGGACAATAACATATCCGGGAGCCGTCGCAAGCGGCTCCTCTCTTATTATATCGTTCCGCAGCGGTCGCCGCCCAGCGGCGGCGGCACTGCGGAACGGTTTTCAATATGATATCAATCGATTAAGTAGATAAAACGAAGAGACCATGAAACGAACATTATTGATTTTCGCCGTGTCGTTTCTCTGCATCGCATCGGCCGACGCGCAGCTGCGCATCGGCGGCCGCAAGATCGACACCGGAAAGGCCGTGAAGGCCGTTGGCGATATGGCTACCGCCGTAACCCTCTCGGACGAGGATATCGCCGCCTTGTGCCGCGAGTCTGTCGAATGGATGGACGCCCATAACCCGATCGATACGGGCGAGTACGATGCACGGCTCAAACGCCTTACCGAGGGTATAACCGAGGCCGGCGGCATGCAGCTCAACTTCAAGGTTTACGATGTGATCGACGTCAACGCTTTCGCCTGCGGCGACGGCTCGGTCAGAGTATTCTCGTCGCTTATGGATATAATGACCGACGACGAGCTTATGGCGATCATCGGCCATGAGATCGGACATATCGTGCACCACGACTCCAAGGACGCCATAAAACGCGCCTATATGGCCTCGGCTGCGCGCAATGCTGCCGGAGCTGTGGGCGGTACGGTGGGCAAATTGTCCGAGTCGCAGCTGGGCGACCTTTCGCAGGCGTTCATGTCGGCGCAGTTCTCGCAGAAGCAGGAGTATGCCGCTGACGAATATGGATTCGAGTTCTGCATCGAGCACGGTTTCAGTCCGCACGGCATGGCCGACGGCCTTAACAGACTCGTCGAGCTGTCGCAGGGCGCCAAGGCCTCGACCGTACAGAAGATGTTCTCGTCGCACCCCGACAGCGAGAAGCGCGCGGCGCGCATGAAGAAGAAGGCCGAGGAGTACGAATCGACGGCCCGATAGCATGAAGAAGTTCCGTGCGAGGCTGTGGCTCGTCCTGATAGCGGCAGCGGTGCTGTTCATCGGCGGCGCTGCGTTGCACGGCTATGGCATCCGGCGGCATTTCGAACGCGGCGCCGTGGCCGTTGAGGCCACGGTTACGGCCGTCGAAACCCAGCACCACGAGGGCTATTACACGCGTGTCAGACCCTCGGGGCGATCGGTGCATACGCCGCCGCGCACGGACTATACGATCCGCTATACCTATGAGGCGGAGGGCATGCGTTACGAGGGCAGCCATACCTCGACGCG
This sequence comes from Bacteroidales bacterium, assembly GCA_910574205.1. GTDB lineage: Bacteria > Bacteroidota > Bacteroidia > Bacteroidales > Rikenellaceae > Alistipes. The sequence goes on along the minus strand of CAJSYJ010000002.1, from coordinate 351,674 downwards.
TGTGCGGCCGCGGATCAGGGTCGGCAGCCGCATCATGATCGAATACGCTGCCGACAAACCGTCGCTGAGTCGTCTGCGCGAGAATGAATAACGACGAAAGGAGCCTGCCGCAAGCAGACTCCTTTCGTTTTGCTGTCCGTTCCCCTCTACTCTTGTGCCGCGAGATACTCGCCGACGATACGTGCCGCCGAGGCTACGTAGTCGGCGCAGGGGCGGCGGCGATAGTACTCCGCAGTGCGCTCCGAGGGCTGTGGCTCCGATGATGCCGCCGGCAACCCCAGAAGCTCGCGACATACTATGGCTCCGTTCTCCCTGCGGAAACTCTCGGCGAAGTTCTGCACTAAGGCATAGTTGGCCTTGCGCTGCGACATGTTCGTGGGATCGACGGCAGGAGATATGAATCCTGCGAGCAGCGACATGCCGCTTACCGTACCGCACACTTCGCGCATGCGTCCCATACCGCCGCCGAACGATGCCGAGACCGTCGCCGCCAGACGGTCGTCCATTCCCAGCAGATCGTTGTATGCCAGCACGACCGACTGTGCGCAGTTGTATCCTGACAGAAAATTGTTGCGTGCCGCTTCGACACGTGCTTCGATATCTATTTTCATGGCTTTTTTGTTTGCAAAGTTACTACAAAAAAGTGAAATGCGGAAAGATATAGTGATAGAATTGAGTTACAAGGGTTTTGGTTGAAGTGGCGATAATCCGTGAAGCCATTACAATCCCTGCCGAAGCCAAATCCTGACGCCGCTACGTTACTTGTTCGTAACCATGCCCGAAAATGCGACAAACGGGTACGAATAGCGAAACAAGGCTCTAAGGAATAGTGAGTTATCCATAACTCATGCGAAAAATCAGGTTACGGAAAAAGATTGCGCCGTTCCTCCCCGTTTTGCGTACCAACACCGGACTCTTCACCAACTAATTTTGAAACCCAAAAATTAAGGACAATGAAGAGTACATTTTCAGTAATCTACTACCTCAAGCGTCAGGTAGTGAAAAAGGACGGGACAGTTCCCGTCATGGGACGCATCACGGTGGACGGCAGCCAGACACAGTTCAGCTGCAAACTGACTGTCGATCCGAAACTGTGGGACACCAAAGGTGGACGTGTCACGGGCAGAAGCACGGCGGCACTCGAAACGAACCGTATGCTTGACAAGATGCGGGTACGCATCAACAGGCATTATCAGGAAATCATGGAGCGTGACAACTTCGTCACGGCGGAGAAGGTGAAGAACGCCTTTCTCGGACTGGAACACCGCTACCACACGCTGATGCAGGTGTTCCGCCAGCACAACGAGGACTACGAGAAGCAGGTGGAGGCAGGCATGAAAGCCAAAGGCACGCTGCTGAAGTACCGCACCGTTTACAAGCACATGCAAGAGTTCCTCGACATCCGCTACCATGTGAAGGACATCGCCCTAAAAGAGCTTACCCCGGCTTTCATCTCCGACTTCGAGATGTTCCTGCGCACGGACAAGCACTGCTGCACCAATACCGTGTGGCTGTACGTCTGCCCGTTACGGACGATGGTATTCATCGCCATCAACAACGAGTGGCTGACGCGCGACCCGTTCCGCGAGTATGAAATCAAGAAGGAGGAAACAACACGCAGTTTCCTGACCAAAGATGAGATCCGCCTGCTGATGGAGGGGAAACTGAAAAACGCCAAACAGGAATTGTACCGCGACCTCTACCTGTTCTGCGCCTTCACGGGGCTGTCGTTCGCGGATATGCGCAACCTTACGGAAGAGAATATCCGCACCTACTTCGACGAACACGAGTGGATAAACATCAACCGCCAGAAAACGGGCGTGGTGTCCAACATCCGCCTGCTCGACATCGCCAACCGCATAATCGGCAAATACCGGGGACTGTGCGGGGACGGCAGGATATTTCCCGTTCCGCATTATAACACGTGCCTTGCCGGTATCCGTGCCGTCGCCAAGCGTTGCGGCATCACCAAGCATATCACGTGGCATCAGAGCCGCCACACGGCAGCCACGACGATATTCCTCTCCAACGGTGTTCCCATCGAAACGGTCAGCTCCATGCTCGGACACAAGAGCATAAAGACGACGCAGATTTACGCAAAGATAACCAAAGAGAAGCTCAATCAGGACATGGAGAACCTTGCCGCAAGATTGAACGGCGTCGAGGAATTTGCAGGTTGCACCATCTAAAAAGAAAAGCCATGAAACGTGACACAATCATCATCGAGGACAAGGCAGTCAGCGTAACCGGTAACGACGTGTGGATGACCGCCACCGAAATAGCCGGATTGTTCCATACGACCGTCCCGGCAGTGAACGCCGCCATCAGAGCCGTCCGCAAGTCGGACGTGCTGAACGACTACGAGGTGTGCCGCTACATGCAGCTTGAAAACGGGCTGCACGCGGACGTGTACGCCCTTGAAATCATCATCCCGGTCGCTTTCAGGGTGAATACCTACAACACCCACCTGTTCCGCACATGGCTGGTGGGAAAGGCACTCTCACAAGAGAAACGGCAGACATACGTGATGTTCATACAGAACGGAAAAGCCGGGTATTGCTGATTGCACATACCCCATAAGACAAGTAAACGGGTAGCACCACAAAAGGTGTCACCCGTTTACTTTTTCATGAAACCGCCTCACTCCAGCGGCTTGCGGTAGTTCGCTTCCAGTACCCCGCGCAGCCCCGTTTCCGGGTAAAGCACCTTCCCTCCCAAAAGTATGAAGGGCAACACGCGGTTGTTGCGGTATTCCTGCAAGGTGCGCCGGCTCACACGGAGCAGTTCCGACACCTCGCCGTCCGTCAGGTAACGTTCCCCGTCCAGCGGAGGACGGTAGCTTTCCAGAAATGCGGACAGCCATTTCGAGCCTTTGCGCATATCCTGCACCACAGAGGCTATCGGCTCGTCTTCCATCGTAAAAACATCGTTGTTCTCGTTCATCATAACTTCGGATTCAGTGGGTGAATAAATCAAATCATCTGCCGTGCGGATAGAGCGTGCCGACAAGCGGTATCAGCCGCTTCACCTCCTCTGGCTTGTAATAGAACCTGCGGTTTATCTGCGAGTAGCCGATAAGCCGCCTGTCACGCAGCGTCTGCAACGTGCGCGGGCTTATTCTCAACTGCCCGCAGACCTCCTCGCCCGTGAGCCATCTTTCCATGCGCCCCGTGTCGCTTTTGCGCCTCAGGGCGGCGACCTTCTCCGAGAGTGCGCCGAATGCCGCCACCATCATCTCGAAAGTCTTTTTCTCGATAGATACTATTTCCATATTCATGTCATTTAGAGTTTGCCGCAAAGGTAACGAAACGGCATACAAGACGTATCGTTTTCCGCTGAAAGGCTGCCTGTTGCGCCGTTTGACCGGGTTACGGAGCCATCTTCCGCAAAAATCTTACGTGAGTCACGTAGTGAGTTGTTAAAGCCCCTTTTGTTTATTGCCGAATTTTGTCGCAGAAACAAAAAGAAAGGACTGAACATGAAAGTGATAACAATGGAAAGTTCCGCCTACAAGGAGATGATGGCGCAGATTGCGAACATCGCAGGGTACATCCGCGAGGCAAGGGACGAGAAGAAACGGAAGCGGGAAACCGAAGACAAGCTGCTTGACACGGCACAGGCGGCGAAGATGCTCAACGTGAGCAAGCGCACCATGCAGCGTATGCGCACCGACCACCGTATCGAGTATGTGGTGGTACGCGGAAGCTGCCGCTACCGCCTTTCCGAGATACTGCGGCTATTGGAGGACAACACAGTAAGGAACGAGGAAGGGACAATAGACACCCTGTTCCACAACCACACGCTGCGCACGGGCGGCAAACCAAAAGGAAGGAGGACATAGGTCATGGAACTGCTCACACGAAACAACTTCGAGGGCTGGATGCAGAAGCTGATGGAACGGCTCGACCGTCAGGACGAACTGCTGCTGGCGATGAAGGCTGAGGGGAAACAGCCCACTATCACGGAAAGCATCCGCCTTTTCGACAATCAGGATTTGTGCATGTTGCTCCAGATAAGCAAACGCACCCTCCAACGCTACCGCAGCGTAGGCGCATTGCCCTACAAGACGCTGGGCAAGAAGACCTATTACAGCGAGGAGGACGTGCTGACATTCCTTTCCAACCATATCAAGGACTTCAAAAAGGAAGATATAGCCTTCTACAAGGCTCGTATCCATAATTTCTTTCATAAATAACCCATTAAAACATTTTTCAGATGGCAAAGAAAAAAGACGAAAAGGACGTGCTGGTAGTCCGTGACGAGAAGACAGGCGAGATCAGCGTGGTAGCCGGGCTGAACGCGGACGGCACACCCAAGCGCACCCCCGCAAAAGCGGAGAACGCGCAGAGTTTCCTGCAATTCGACCGACATGGCGACGTGCTGGACAACTTCTTCAAGAACTTCTTCCGGCAGTGCAAGGAACCCAGCCGCTTCGGTTTCTACCGCATTGCGGCAGACCAAGCTGAAAATCTCTTAGAGGTGATGAAGCAACTGCTGAAAGACCCCGAAGCGAACAAGGAGCTGCTCGCCCCTCACAAGGTGGACACCTCCGACTATGAGAAGAAGGTGCAGGAAGAGATGGCAGCACAACAGACAGAGAAACAAGAACCTCAAAAACAGGAGAACATGGAACAACGGAAAGAACAGCAACAGGACAAATCCGAACAGATGCAGGGCAAACGTGGCTACCAGCCCATCGACGAGAGTAAAATCAACTGGCAGGAGCTGGAGGACAGATGGGGCGTAAAGCGGGACAACCTTGAAAAGTCCGGCGACCTTACGAAGATGCTCAACTATGGCAAGTCCGACTTGGTAAAGGTCAAACCGACCTTCGGCGGCGAATCATTCGAGCTGGACGCCCGCCTCTCCTTCAAGAAGGACGGTGAGGGAAACATCAGCCTCGTGCCGCACTTCATCCGCAAGGAGCAGAAGCTGGATGAGTACAAGGAACACAAATTCTCCGACAATGACCGGAAGAACCTCCGCGAAACGGGCAATCTCGGTAGGGTCGTGGACATTGTGGACAGGGAAACGGGCGAGATCATCCCCTCCTACATCAGCATCGACCGCAAGACGAATGAAATCACGGACATTCCGGCAAGCAGGGTGCGCATCCCGGAGCGCATCGGCAAGACGGAAATCACCACGCAGGAGCGGGACATGCTCCGCGCCGGACTGCCCGTACGCGACAAGCTCATCGAGCGCAACGACGGCAGAAAGTTCGTCACCACCCTGCAAGTGAACGTGGAGCAGCGCGGCGTGGAGTTCGTGCCGGGAACCGGCAAGTCGCCCCGTACCGCACAGACACAGGAAACCAAAGGCGACACATCGAAAAGTCAGGCGCAGGGCGGGGAAAATGCCGCACAGACCAAGAAGGAGCAACGCCGCAACACGTGGACGAACGAGGACGGCAGCATCCGCCCCATCAGCAAATGGAGCGGCGTGAGCTTCACCGACCAGCAGAAAGCCGACTATGTGGCGGGTAAAGCCGTGAAGCTGGAGAACGTGACCGACAAGCAGGGCTTCCATGCCACGATGTATATCAAGTTCAACCCGGAGAAGGGACGCCCGTACCGCTACGACACGAACCCTGACAATGCACAGCAGGTTGCTCCGTCCAACGAGAGCCGCACGCAGGTGGCGGTGAACAACGATGGCAAGACCAACGAGGCTACAAAGAATCTGAGAGAGCCGTTGCAGAAAGGTCAGACCAACCCGAAGGACGCCCGCCAGCAACAGCAGCAGGAGAAGCCGCAGAAGAAAACGGGCAAGGGCATGAAAATGTAATCCCGTGTCCGCCACTGAATCCAAAATAAAATCCAAAGTATCAACAAAAAAGAAGAAGACATGAAGACAATCATTGCAGAAAAGCCCTCCGTGGCACGTGAAATCGCCCGCATCGTGGGCGCGACAAAGAGAGAGGAAGGATATTTCGAGGGAGGCGGTTATGCCGTGACATGGGCATTCGGACACCTCGTTCAGCTTGCCATGCCCGACGGCTACGGCGTGCGCGGATTTGTCCGTGACAACCTCCCGATTATTCCCGACACATTCACGCTCGTCCCCCGTCAGGTCAGGACGGAGAAAGGTTACAAGCCCGACAGCGGCGTGGTGTCGCAGATAAAAGTCATCAAAAGACTGTTCGACACAAGCGAACATATCATCGTGGCGACCGATGCCGGACGCGAGGGAGAGCTTATCTTCCGCTACCTCTACCACTATACGGGTTGCACCACTCCTTTCGTGCGCCTGTGGATCAGCTCTCTCACCGACAAAGCTATCCGCGAGGGACTGCGGAAACTCGAAGACGGCAGCAAATACGACAACCTCTACCTCGCCGCCAAAGCGCGGAGCGAATCCGACTGGCTCGTGGGCATCAACGGCACACAGGCGTTATCCATCGCCGCCGGACACGGCACGTATTCCGTGGGGCGGGTGCAGACACCAACGTTGGCTATGGTATGTGAACGCTACTGGGAGAACCGCCGCTTTACGTCCGAAGCATTCTGGCAGCTCCATATCGCAACGGACGGTTGCGACGGCGAAGTCGTGAAATTCTCATCCTCCGAGAAATGGAAAGAGAAAGAACCGGCGATGGAACTATATAATAAGGTAAAGGCGGCAGGTTGCGCCACTGTCACGAAAGCCGAGCGCAAGGAGAAGACGGAGGAAACTCCCTTGCTCTACGACCTGACCACGCTCCAGAAAGAAGCCAACGCCAAGCACGGCTTCACGGCGGAACAGACGCTTGAAATCGCGCAGAAACTCTACGAAAAGAAGTTGATAACCTATCCGAGAACGGGAAGCCGCTACATCCCCGAAGACGTGTTTGCCGAAATTCCCAAACTGCTCGCTTTCATCGGCACACAGCCCGAATGGAAAGACAAGGTGCGGGCAAAAGCCGCCCCGACACGCCGCAGCGTGGACGACGGCAAGGTGACAGACCACCATGCCCTGCTCGTCACGGGTGAGAAACCGCTCTTCCTCTCCAAAGAGGACAATACCATCTATCAGATGATTGCCGGGCGCATGGTCGAGGCATTCTCTGAGAAATGCGTCAAGGATGTGACCACTGTCACGGCGGAATGTGCCGGAGTGGAGTTTACCGTAAAAGGCAGCGTCGTGAAGCAAACCGGATGGCGTGCCGTCTATGGCGAGGAAAAAGAGGAAATTACCATCCCCGGCTGGCAGGAAGGCGACACGCTGACACCGAAAGGCTCGTCCATTACCGAAGGAAAGACCAAACCCAAGCCGCTGCATACCGAAGCCACCCTGCTCTCGGCAATGGAAACGGCGGGCAAGGAAATTGAGGACGACGCACTGCGGCAGGCGATGAAGGACTGTGGCATCGGTACTCCCGCCACACGCGCCTCCATCATCGAAACGCTTTTCAAGCGCGGTTACATGGAACGCTGCAAGAAGTCGCTTGTTCCCACCGAAAAAGGACTTGCCCTCAATTCCGTCGTCAAGACGATGCGCATCGCCGATGTTGCCATGACGGGCGAATGGGAAAAGGAGCTGGCGCGTATCGAGCGCGGGGAACTGTCCGACGACACCTTCCGCAAGGAGATAGAGGCGTACACACGTGAGATAACCTCCGAACTGATCTCGTGCGACAAGCTCTTCGGCAGCCGTGACTCCGGCTGCGCGTGTCCCAAGTGTGGCACGGGCAGGATGCGGTTCTACGGCAAGGTGGTACGCTGCGACAACACGGAGTGCGGACTGCCCGTGTTCCGGCTGAAAGCGGGACGCACCCTGTCCGACGATGAAATCAAAGACCTGCTCACCGAAGGGCATACCAAGCTGCTCAAAGGGTTCAAGAGCAAACAGGGCAAGAGTTTCGATGCTGTTGTCGCCTTTGACGGGGAATATAACACGACTTTTGTGTTCCCGGAGGCTAAAAAGGACAAGAAATTTTCAGGACGGAAGAAATAGTATTAACTTTGCCACTTGTTCAGAGTAATGAATTGTTCTTCGATACCGGATTACACTCATACTTTGGATTTAGTGGTGGCACTCGGAGGGATACCGAGTGCCTTTTTCTTCCTTTTTCCAACCGATTATCCCGTTAATTATCAATCCGCTAAATCCAAAGTAATGAACAACAAGAAGAAAAACGAGGGTCAGACCGACTTTTCCTATTACGGTCTGTACCTGCTGGACTATCTCCGCACGAACAAGTTTGAACAGGCTGACGACACCGCTTTCATACGGGAACGGGCCGACCGTGCCGCCGAAACGTATGAGAGGGCACGGCTTGAAGGCTATCCCGCCGATGGTGCGCAGGAACTGGCGATGGACACGCTGCTGCGCGGGCTGCATTATTCCCGTTACGCCATCCTCCGCGAAGTCGTGGAAAACGAGTTTGCCGATGAAGTGCCGGAAGAGAAGCGTGAAGCCTTTGTCCTGAAACTGCTGCCGCTTGTCGGCAACGTGTTCTCCGTCTATGACCTCTCGGATGACAATTTCGCCCTGTCTTCCGATTACGACCTGCTCTACACGGAGCTGACGGGAGCAACCGTCCTTTACTTAGACGAATATGGCGTTTAACCGCAAACAGAAACTGCGGGACAACATCGAGGCGATACGGACGGCATTCATCCTTGACAGGGAAAATAGGACAGCGACAACCGAAGAGCGTGCCATACTTCAAAGGTACTGCGGTTTCGGCGGTCTGAAATGTATCCTCAACCCTGCAAAGGAACTGACGGATGCCGTCCGGTGGGCGAAATCCGACCTCGAACTGTTCGCCCCGACGGTGGAGCTGCACAGGCTTATCCGTGAGAACAGCAAGGACGAAACAGAGTACAAGCGGTTTGTGGATTCGCTGAAAGCGTCCGTGCTGACCGCTTTCTACACCCCCAAAGAGATAACCGACACCATCGCGGACGTGCTGGCAGATTACAGCGTCCGCCCCGCCCGTATGCTCGAACCGTCGGCAGGTGTCGGCGTGTTCGTGGATTCCATGCTGCGGCACAGCCCCAATGCGGATGTGATGGCTTTCGAGAAGGATCTGCTCACGGGTACAATCTTGAGGCATCTCTATCCCGACCAGAAAATGCGCACCTGCGGTTTTGAGAAAATCGAAAGACCGTTCAACAATTATTTCGACTTGGCGGTGTCCAACATTCCGTTCGGTGACATTGCCGTGTTCGACGCGGAGTTTCAGCGGAGCGACTCTTTCGGCAGACGCTCCGCCCAGAAAACCATCCACAACTATTTCTTTCTCAAAGGACTGGATGCCGTGCGTGACGGCGGTATCGTGGCGTTCATCACCTCGCAAGGGGTATTGAATAGCACCAAGACCTCCGTGCGTAACGAGCTGTTCAGTCAGGCCAATCTGGTATCCGCGATACGCCTGCCCAACAACCTGTTCACGGACAACGCGGGCACGGAGGTGGGCAGTGACCTGATTGTCCTGCAAAAGAACCTCAGCAAGAAGGAAATGTCGCAGGACGAGCGGCTGATGACCGTGATACAGACGGACACGAAAACCGCCCTGACCGACAACGCCTATTTCATCCACCACCCGGAACGCATCGTGCATACGATGGCGAAACTTGACACAGACCCCTACGGGAAGCCCGCTATGGTTTATCTGCACGAGGGCAAGGCAGCAGGCATCGCCGGGGATTTGCGCCGTATGCTCGACGAGGATTTCCATTACAGGCTTGCCATGCGCTTGTATTCGGGTTCAATCCGGCAGGCAGGAACGGAAGAAAAAGTTGCCGTTCAAAATAAAGTAGAGCGTCCTGCCATAAAATTGGAAACAGTATCCTCGGCGCAGACGGTGGAAACTCCGACAGAAAAGCCGCAACCCGCAGATGAAAAGCCGGAGATAGAACCGCGCCCGCAATATTCCGCAGGCGTGCAGCTCACCCTGCTTGACCTCTGGGGGATGACGGAAGAGGTCAGCCAACCGAAAACCTCCAAAAAGAAAAAGACGGTGAAAAAGGCAGTTACGGCAAAGTCCACTCCGCCCAAACCGAAAGTCACGGTTACACCGACAGCTCCAACTGCAAAACCCGCAATGGAGAATAAGGAGGTGAAAGCGGAGAACACCGCCAAGCCTGCCGACCCGGACGACATCTATGCCACACTGGACTGGGATACCAATCCTCCCATCAACGGTTTCTATGAAATGATGATGGGTTTGACGCCGGAGCGTAGGAAAGAACTTCGGGAACTGGCAAGGCAGCATAACGAGAAACAAGTGGCGGAAAAGACGGAAGTGAAAGCCGTGCCGGAAACTTCCCGTGAGCAGCCACGACAGGAGGAAACACAGCCGGAGGCAGTCGCCGCACCTGCCGTTACAGATACCCCATCGGAAGCGGTGGGGACTTTCCTTTTCCCCGACATCGAAGCGGAAAAGCCGAAGGAGGAAGTCGTGGACCTTTCTCCGCGTGCCTACCACCGCACGCCGGAGATGCACCTGCGCGAAGGGTCGCTGGTGGCTGACCGGGGGCGTCATAACATCGGCTACCTGAAAGACATCACGCCATACGGGGCGACATTCCAGCCGCTCGACCTGAAAGGATACCAGAAGGAAAAGGCGTTGTTGTATGTGTCGCTGCGTGACGCCTACGAGCGTCTGTACCGTTATGAATCGCTCCGGCGCGAGGCAAATGTTCCGTGGCGAGAGCATCTGAATACCTGTTACGATGAGTTTGTCATGCGCTACGGCAACCTCAACGCCAAGCAGAACGTGAAGTTAGTGATGATGGATGCGGGCGGGCGCGACATCCTTTCGCTGGAACGGATGGAAAACGGAAAGTTCGTCAAGGCGGACATCTTCGAGCATCCTGTTTCCTTCGCGGTGGAGAGCCATGCCAACGTAGGCTCTCCCGAAGAAGCCCTGTCTGCGTCGCTCAACAAATATGGTACGGTCAATCTCGACTATATGCGGGAGATAACCGACAGCACGGCGGAGGATTTGCTCACTGCCCTGCAAGGGCGCATCTACTACAATCCGCTCGTGACCGGTTACGAAATCAAAGACCGTTTCATCGCCGGAAATGTCATAGAGAAAGCGGAACGCATAGAGGCATGGATGGGTGACAATCCCGAAAATGAGCGTATGCCGGAGGTGAAGCAGGCGTTGGAGGCTCTGAAAGATGCCGAGCCGCAGCGCATCGCCTTCGAGGATCTGGACTTCAATTTCGGGGAACGCTGGATTCCGACGGGTGTCTATGCCGCCTACATGAGCCGGCTGTTCGACACGGAGGTGAAAATCGCCTATTCCGCAAGCATGGACGAGTTTTCGGTGGTGTGCGGCTACCGCACCATGAAAATCACGGACGAGTTTCTGGTGAAGGGGTATTACCGGAACTATGACGGTATGCACCTCCTAAAACACGCCCTGCACAACACCTGCCCTGACATGATGAAGTCCATCGGCAAGGACGAGCATGGCAACGACATCAAGATGCGCGACAGCGAGGGAATACAACTCGCCAACGCCAAGATTGACGAGATACGAAACGGCTTCTCCGAATGGCTCGAAGAGCAGTCGCCGCAGTTCAAGGAGCGGCTTGTGACGATGTATAACCGCAAGTTCAACTGTTTCGTGCGCCCGCGCTACGACGGCTCCCATCAGACCTTTCCCGACCTCAACCTGAAAGGGCTGGCAAGCCGGGGTATCAAGAGCGTCTATCCCTCACAGATGGATTGCGTCTGGATGTTGAAACAGAACGGCGGCGGAATTTGCGACCACGAGGTGGGAACCGGTAAGACGCTGATAATGTGCATCGCCGCGCATGAGATGAAGCGTCTGAATTTGGCACACAAGCCGATGATTATCGGGCTGAAAGCCAACGTTGCGGAGATTGCAGCCACCTATCAGGCGGCATATCCCAACGCACGTATTCTGTACGCTTCGGAGAAGGACTTTTCGACCGCCAACCGTGTGCGCTTCTTCAATAATATAAAGAACAACGACTACGATTGCGTCATCATGTCGCACGACCAGTTCGGCAAGATACCGCAGTCGCCGGAATTGCAGCAGCGCATCCTGCAAGCAGAGCTTGACACGGTGGAGGAAAACCTCGAAGTGCTACGGCAGCAGGGAAAGAACGTGTCGCGGGCGATGCTGAAAGGATTGGAGAAGCGCAAGCACAACCTTGAAGCGAAGCTGGAGAAGGTGGAACACGCCATAAAGTCACGCACGGACGACGTGGTGGATTTCAAGCAGATGGGCATCGACCACATCTTCATAGATGAGAGCCACCAGTTCAAGAATCTGACTTTCAACACGCGCCACGACCGTGTGGCGGGATTGGGAAACAGCGAGGGAAGCCAGAAGGCACTTAACATGCTCTTTGCCATACGCACCATACAGGAGCGCACAGGAAAAGACTTGGGTGCGACCTTCCTCTCCGGCACGACTATCAGCAACTCACTGACTGAATTGTACCTGCTGTTCAAGTACCTGCGCCCGAAGGAGCTGGAACGGCAGGACATAAGGTGTTTCGACGCTTGGGCGGCGATATTTGCCAAGAAGACGACGGATTTTGAATTTAACGTGACGAACAATGTGGTCCAGAAGGAGCGTTTCCGCTACTTCATCAAAGTGCCGGAGCTTGCCGCCTTCTATAATGAAATCACGGACTACCGCACGGCGGAGGATGTGGGCGTTGACCGTCCTGCCAAGAACGAGATACTGCACCATATACCGCCCACGCCGGAACAGGAGGACTTCATACAGAAACTGATGCAGTTCGCCAAGACGGGCGATGCCACCTTGTTGGGCAGGCTGCCGCTTTCGGAAACGGAAGAAAAGGCGAAGATGCTCATCGCCACGGACTATGCCCGGAAAATGGCACTCGACATGCGCATGATAGACCCGAATTACGAAGATCATCCCGACAACAAAGCGAGTCACTGTGCCAAGATGATCGCGGAGTATTATCAAAAATACGACGCCCAGAAAGGCACGCAGTTCGTTTTCTCTGATTTGGGGACATACCAGCCGGGCGACGGGTGGAACGTCTATTCGGAAATCAAGCGCAAACTGACGGAGGACTACGGTATACCGCCAAGCGAGGTGCGCTTCATTCAGGAGTGCAAGACCGACAAGGCGCGGAAGGCGGTGATAGACGCCATGAACGCCGGGACGGTGCGTGTGCTGTTCGGCTCTACCTCTATGCTCGGAACGGGTGTGAACGCCCAGAAACGGTGTGTGGCTATCCATCATCTCGATACGCCGTGGCGACCGTCCGACTTGCAACAGCGTGACGGACGCGGAGTTAGGGCAGGTAATGAGATTGCCAAACATTTCGCCGGGAACAACGTGGATGTAATCATCTACGCGGTGGAGAAGTCACTGGACAGCTACAAGTTCAACCTCCTGCACTGCAAGCAGACTTTCATAAGCCAGCTCAAAAGCGGTGCGATGGGTGCGCGTACCATCGACGAGGGGGCAATGGACGAAAAATCGGGCATGAATTTCTCGGAATACATGGCGTTGCTCTCCGGCAATACCGACCTGTTGGACAAGGCGAAACTGGAAAAGCGGATCGCATCGCTCGAAGGGGAACGCAAGTCGTTCAACAAGGGCAAGCGTGATTCGGAGTTCAAGCTGGAGTCAAAGACCGGCGAGTTGCGCAACAACACGGCTTTCATAGATGCCATGACGGAGGACTGGAACCGCTTCCTGTCGGTGGTGCAGACCGACAAGGAGGGCAACCGCCTTAATATAATAAAGGTGGACGGAGTGGATTCCGCCGATGAGAAGGTCATCGGAAAGCGTTTGCAGGAGATAGCCAAGAATGCCACGACCGGAGGGTTGTACACGCAGGTCGGTGAACTTTACGGTTTTCCGATAAAGGTGGTGAGCGAAAGGATACTCAAAGAGGGATTGGAGTTCACCGACAACCGCTTCGTGGTCGAGGGGAACTACAAGTACACCTACAACAACGGGCATCTGGCGATGGCTGACCCGTTGGCCGCCGCCCGCAACTTCCTCAACGCGATGGAGAGGATACCCTCCATCATCGACCAGTACAAGGCGAAGAACGAGGTGCTGGAGATGGAGATACCGCAGTTACAGGAGATAGCGGGTAAGGTGTGGAAGAAGGAGGACGAGCTGAAGCAGTTGAAGTCCGAACTTGCCGCCCTTGACCGAAAAATTCAGCTGGAGCTTGCGCCACCCACGCCCGAAGTCGCAGAAAAGGAGAATGAAGGGCAACAGCTCAAGCCGGAAGCGGAAGATGTGAGGAACAGGCAGGCGCAATATCCCGAAAATGCACCGCCGCAGATACGCAGTCCGGCGGATAGTATCGTTGCCAACCATGTCATAATCGGGCGTCCGGGACTGTATGCCAAGGAGGAAACCCGGTCCAAAGGATTGAAAATATAACCTAAGGAATTTTATCTGAAGTATTAATAAGGGCTATCCCAAAAGGGCTAAAAGTAAATTTTATCCTTTCTGCAAGTATCTATAGGATGGCAACTGCATTTTTTTCTTTTTGGGCAGCCCTTATTAAAATTTATTCTTATTTTAGGTTATATACATTCATGTCCATTTATGTAAAAAATTCCTGCTGACCTTGTTTATGTCTTGTCAGTCACCATTTGCAAAACCATATTTGACCCTCAAAGAGGCTGAATTTGATAAGTAACTTGCTACATACTCATAATAAGGAGCTAAATAGAACACGAATGGGAAATACACAAATGCTAAACTAAAGAAGATATTGGCCAAAATAAACGCTATACCGAGAGAGAAACTTGATTTTTCAACTTCCTAAAACGGTGTTGTTCAAACATTTCTACTTATTTGTACTTGCCAGTTGAACCTACGCTTCCCTAATAAAATGTCTATGGTAAAAAGTTAAAAAATCCTCCCACTTTTGTTAGATATATTTTTTTGTGTAATTTTGTAATCGTTATGCGGCAGTAATAATATACATATTAATACGAGTTAGTAATCCTGTAGTTCTCATATGCTACGAGGAGGTATTAAAAGGTGCGTTTCGACAATGCATCTACTGTAGTATATTATTGCTTAATCCAAATGAATATTATAAATTTAGGAATTCTTGCTCACATTGATGCAGGAAAAACTTCCGTAACCGAGAATCTGCTGTTTGCCAGTGGAGCAACGGAAAAGTGCGGCCGTGTGGATAATGGTGACACCATAACGGACTCTATGGATATAGAGAAACGTAGAGGAATTACTGTCCGGGCTTCTACGACATCTATTATCTGGAATGGAGTGAAATGCAATATCATTGACACTCCGGGACACATGGATTTTATTGCGGAAGTGGAGCGGACATTCAAAATGCTTGATGGAGCAGTCCTCATCTTATCCGCAAAGGAAGGCATACAAGCGCAGACAAAGTTGCTGTTCAGTACTTTACAAAAGCTGCAAATCCCGACAATTATATTTATCAATAAGATTGACCGTGCCGGTGTGAATTTGGAGCGTTTGTATATGGATATAAAAACAAATCTGTCGCAAGATGTCCTGTTTATGCAAACTGTTGTCGATGGATCGGTTTATCCGGTTTGCTCCCAAACATATATAAAGGAAGAATACAAAGAATTTGTATGCAACCATGACGACGATATATTAGAACGATATTTGGCGGATAGCGAAATTTCACCGGCTGATTATTGGAATACGATAATCGCTCTTGTGGCAAAAGCCAAAGTCTATCCGGTGCTACATGGATCAGCAATGTTCAATATCGGTATCAATGAGTTGTTGGACGCCATTTCTTCTTTTATACTTCCTCCGGCATCAGTCTCAAACAGACTTTCAGCTTATCTCTATAAGATAGAGCATGACCCCAAAGGGCATAAAAGAAGTTTTCTTAAAATAATTGACGGAAGTCTGAGACTTCGAGACGTTGTAAGAATCAACGATTCGGAAAAATTCATCAAGATTAAAAATCTAAAGACTATTTATCAGGGCAGAGAGATAAATGTTGATGAAGTGGGTGCCAATGATATCGCGATTGTAGAAGATATAGAAGATTTTCGAATCGGAGATTATTTAGGTGCTAAACCTTGTTTGATTCAAGGATTATCTCATCAGCATCCCGCTCTCAAATCCTCCGTCCGGCCAAATAAGCCCGAAGAGAGAAGCAAGGTGATATCCGCTCTGAATACATTGTGGATTGAAGACCCGTCTTTGTCCTTTTCCATAAACTCATATAGTGATGAATTGGAAATCTCGTTATATGGTTTGACCCAAAAGGAAATCATACAGACATTGCTGGAAGAACGATTTTCCGTAAAGGTCCATTTTGATGAGATCAAGACTATCTACAAAGAACGACCTATAAAAAAGGTCAATAAGATTATTCAGATCGAAGTACCACCCAACCCTTACTGGGCCACAATAGGGCTGACTCTTGAACCCTTACCGTTAGGGGCAGGGTTGCAAATCGAAAGTGACATCTCCTATGGTTATCTGAACCATTCTTTTCAAAATGCCGTTTTTGAAGGGATTCGTATGTCTTGCCAATCTGGTTTACATGGATGGGAAGTGACAGATCTGAAAGTAACTTTTACTCAAGCCGAGTATTATAGCCCGGTAAGTACACCTGCTGATTTCAGACAGCTGACCCCTTATGTCTTCAGGCTGGCTTTGCAACAGTCAGGTGTGGACATTCTCGAACCGATGCTCTGTTTTGAGTTGCAGATACCCCAAGTAGCGAGTTCCAAAGCTATTACAGATTTGCAAAAACTGATGTCTGAGATTGAAGACATCAGTTGTAATAATGAGTGGTGTCATATTAAAGGGAAAGTTCCATTAAATACAAGTAAAGACTATGCCTCAGAAGTAAGTTCGTACACTAAGGGCTTAGGCATTTTTATGGTTAAGCCATGTGGGTATCAAATAACAAAAGACGGTTATTCTGATAATATCCGCATGAACGAAAAAGATAAACTTTTATTCATGTTCCAAAAATCAATGTCATTAAAATAATGGAGCGGTCAGGAAATTTCTATAAGGCAATACGGTTGGGATATATACTTATCTCCATTCTTATCGGATGTATGGCATATAATAGCCTCTATGAATGGCAGGAGATAGAAGCATTAGAACTTGGCAATAAAAAAATAGACGAGCTCCGAAAAGAAATAAACAATATCAATATTCAAATGATAAAATTTTCTCTATTGGGTGAAACAATACTGGAATGGAACGATAAAGATATCGAGCATTACCATGCACGGCGTATGGCAATGGACAGTATGCTCTGCCGTTTCAAGGCCACCTATCCAGCAGAGCGCATCGATAGTGTGCGCAGTCTTTTAGAGGATAAGGAACGACAGATGTTCCAGATAGTCCGGTTAATGGATGAACAACAATCTATTAACAAGAAGATAGCCAATCAAATTCCGGTTATTGTACAGAAAAGTGTGCAGGAACAGTCCAAAAAGCCAAAACGAAAAGGTTTCTTAGGCATATTCGGCAAAAAAAAGGAAGTAACTCCAGCAGTATCAACCACTATCCTTCATTCGGTCAATAGAAACGTAATCAGCGAACAGAAAGTGCAGGATCGCCAATTGTCGGAACAAGCCGACAGCCTTGCAGCTCGTAATGCAGAACTTAACAGACAACTGCAAGAATTGATTTGCCAAATAGAAGAAAAGGTACAAACCGAACTGCAAAGCCGGGAAAACGAAATAGTTGCCATGCGTGAAAAGTCATTTATGCAAGTAGGCGGTTTAATGGGATTCGTTCTTCTATTGTTGTTAATTTCCTACATCATCATACATCGTGATGCAAAAAGCATTAAACAATACAAGCACAAGACAACTGATTTGATAAGGCAACTGGAACAATCCGTACAACGGAACGAGGCACTGATAACGTCAAGGAAGAAGGCGGTACATACTATCACCCATGAACTGCGCACACCGCTGACAGCAATAACAGGCTATGCCGGACTGATACGGAAAGAACAGTGTG
The DNA here is from genome assembly GCA_910574205.1 of Bacteroidales bacterium. Lineage (GTDB taxonomy): Bacteria > Bacteroidota > Bacteroidia > Bacteroidales > Rikenellaceae > Alistipes. Next base: position 333,745 of record CAJSYJ010000002.1, on the reverse strand, counting down.
AGGATAAGTCCGGGCAGTATATCCAAAACATACTGCAATCCTCCGACCGTATGCGGGATATGCTTAACACTTTGCTTGACTTCTTCCGCCTGGACAACGGCAAGGAACAGCCCCGTCTGTCACCCTGCCGGATTTCAGCAATCACGCACACACTTGAAACGGAGTTCATGCCTGTTGCCGTGAACAAAGGGCTGTCCTTGTCCGTGAAGACTGGACACGATGCCATTGTATTGACCGACAAAGAGCGAATAATACAAATCGGGAATAACCTGCTGTCAAACGCTGTCAAGTTCACAGAAGAAGGCGGTGTTTCTTTGATTACTGAATATGATAATGGAGTTCTGACACTGGTCGTTGAAGATACAGGTACAGGCATGACAGAAGAGGAACAGAAACAAGCGTTCGGTGCGTTTGAACGTCTATCAAATGCCGCCGCAAAGGAGGGTTTCGGGCTTGGGCTTGCCATAATGCGTAATATTGTGTCGATGCTTGGCGGAACAATCCGTTTAGACAGCAAGAAAGGGAAAGGCAGTCGTTTCACAGTTGAAATTTCTATGCAGGAAGCTGAAGAACAGCTTGGATATACAAGCAATACACCTGTTTATCATAACAATAAATTCCATGATGTTGTCGCCATTGACAATGATGAGGTATTACTTCTGATGCTGAAAGAGATGTATTCCCAAGAAGGAATACACTGCGACACTTGCACCGATGCTGCGGCACTGATGGAAATGATACGCCAGAAAGAATACAGCCTGTTGCTGACAGACTTGAATATGCCCGATATAAACGGTTTCGAATTGCTGGAACTGTTGCGTTCGTCCAACGTGGGCAATTCACCAACAATCCCGGTGGTTGTGGCAACCGCTTCGGGCAGTTGTAACAAAGGGGAACTATTGGCAAAAGGCTTTGCCGGATGCCTGTTCAAACCGTTCTCCATATCGGAACTGATGGAGGTTTCCGACAGGTGTGCCATAAAAGCGACACCGGACGGGAAACCGGACTTTTCCGCCTTATTGTCCTATGGCAATGAAGCCGTCATGCTGGAAAAGTTGATAACTGAAACAGAAAAGGAAATGCAGGCGGTACGGGATGCAGCAAAAGAAAAAGACCTGCAAAAGCTGGATTCCCTGATCCACCACCTGCGCAGTTCGTGGGAGGTGCTCCGTGCCGACCAACCGCTGAATGTACTTTACGGATTGCTTCGTGGCGATGCTCTCCCGGATGGTGAAGCGTTAAGCCATGCCGTGACTGCCGTGCTGGATAAGGGAGTGGAAATAATACGGTTGGCAGAAGAGGAAAGGAGAAAATACGAAGATGAATAAGACAAAAATAATTGTGGTGGAAGACAACATCGTGTATTGCGAATATGTCTGCAATATGCTGTCACGGGAGGGCTACCGCAATATGAAGGCTTACCACCTCTCAACCGCGAAGAAACATCTGCAACAGGCAACAGATAATGATATCGTGGTTGCCGACCTGCGTCTGCCTGACGGCAGTGGCATAGACCTTTTGTGCTGGATGCGAAAGGAGGGAAAGATGCAGCCCTTCATCATTATGACCGACTACGCCGAAGTTAATACCGCCGTGGAAAGCATGAAACTCGGCTCGATAGACTATATTCCCAAACAGCTTGTGGAGGATAAACTTGTCCCCCTGATCCGTTCCATACTGAAAGAACGTCAGGCAGGACAACGCCGTATGCCTATATTCGCCCGTGAAGGTTCCGCCTTTCAGAAAATCATGCACCGCATAAGGCTGGTAGCCGCCACCGATATGAGCGTGATGATATTTGGTGAGAACGGCACGGGCAAGGAGCATATTGCCCACCTGTTGCATGACAAGAGCAAACGTGCAGGCAAGCCATTTGTGGCGGTGGACTGCGGTTCACTCTCCAAAGAGCTTGCACCGTCGGCTTTCTTCGGACACGTCAAAGGTGCATTTACAGGTGCGGACAATGCCAAGAAAGGATATTTCCATGAGGCGGAAGGCGGCACGTTGTTTCTGGACGAGGTAGGAAACCTCGCGTTGGAAACCCAACAGATGTTGCTCCGTGCCATACAGGAGAGGCGGTATCGCCCGGTCGGAGACAAGGCAGACCGGAATTTCAATGTCCGCATCATCGCTGCTACCAATGAAGATTTGGAGGTATCGGTGAATGAAAAGCGTTTTCGGCAGGATCTTCTGTACCGCCTGCACGACTTCGGGATAACCGTTCCTCCGTTGCGTGACTGTCAAGAAGACATTATGCCGCTGGCAGAGTTCTTCCGTGATATGGCAAACAGAGAGCTGGAGTGTAGCGTGAGCGGGTTCAGTTCCGAAGCACGTAAAGCGTTGCTGACACACGCATGGCCGGGCAACGTGCGGGAACTTCGGCAGAAAGTTATGGGTGCTGTATTGCAGGCGCAGGAAGGTGTTGTCATGAAAGAGCATCTGGAACTTGCCGTGACGAAACCGACCTCTACTGTCAGCTTCGCCTTGCGCAATGACGCGGAGGATAAGGAGCGGATATTGCGTGCGTTGAAACAGGCAAACGGCAACCGGAGTGTCGCCGCAGAACTGCTCGGCATAGGCAGGACAACACTATACAGCAAACTTGAAGAGTATGGACTTAAATATAAATTCAAGCAATCATAGCCCGTAATTCACTGAATTTGGCTATCTTTGCATAACATTTGAGAAAAACGGCGATTGGCAGGAGCTTTTCGCCGCCAACATATAGGATAAGACCGCAAGGCGTTTCAAGCGAAAATCTGGTAAATTGGAACTACGGAGACGATTGCGTGATGCTTATGCTATGCTTACGCATAGCGTGCATTCACGTACTCTCCGTAAAGGCTTTACCAGAGCCATCGCTTGAAGGTAGTGTGAATTGCACGCTACTTTTTTACCCTTGCCTAACGAAAGGAAACGATTATGGGTAAAGTTCAGATTCTCGCCGTACTGACGATGGACGGATGTCTTTCTTCAGAGTTATATGATAAAGCACATCAGGATTTGTGCCTTGACCGTTGCGGTCTTGATGAAATCAGGAAGAAAGCCTTTTACCGTGTGACACCGGACTATTCCATTTCAATGCTGCACGAATGGAGAAAAGACTGCACAAACATCCGTTACCTCGCGGAAGCCACACCGGACACGGCAGACTATATAAACGGACTGCTGCGGATGCACGCTGTGGATGAAATCATACTATACACCGTTCCTTTCATATCCGGAAGCGGACGACATTTTTTTAAGTCGGCTCTGCCAGAGCAACACTGGACGCTTTCCTCTTTGAAAAGCTATCCCAACGGTGTATGTCGCATTATCTATATCCTTGATAAAAAGCAAGATAGCCAAAATGTGCGGCAAGCATACATTTCTATTTTCAGGAATAGAATAAATGTTCCGATTACAAACAATTTAAGTCGGAGATAATTTGTCCTTGTGAAAAAATACTGAATTTTATACCTCTGAAATCCAGCACTTTGTAAAATTGAGTGTTGGATTTTTTATTTTCTGCCGCGTTTTTTGCCAATTATATTCATGTGCGCACGCAGAAAACAAAGTGTAATTTTCAAAATTGACAGAACCATGAATTATTTCTTGCTGGCGGAAACCGACTTTTTCCGCCTGATAAACGAAGCCGGCGACTGCAATATGGAAACGGCATACACGGCTTTCGCCACCCAAGTGATCGAACTGTGCAACGGCGGCATGGACATGAACCTTACCGTCATCGCGCTTGCCTACATCGAAATCGAGTTGCAGCACCATCCCGTACGTAATCTGTCAGAAGAAAAAAGAGAGATTGCCGCCTACGTCAGCAAGGCTCTGTCTTTCGTAAGAAAGATGCAGAAATTCCTTGCCACGCCCCAAGTGCCACCACTAATATCCGCCAACAACGCAACAGAAACCACCGCCAGCCTTCTTCAATGGACGGGCAATGCCATCGACCTCGTGGAACTTATCTACGGCATAGACGTGATGGGCTGCATCAACAACGGCAATATGCCGCTCAAACAGCTCGCCCCACTTCTCTATAAGATATTCGGGGTTGATTCTAAAGACTGCTACCGCTTCTACACTGATATCAAACGCCGGAAGAACGAAAGCCGCACCTATTTCATTGACAGGATGCAGGAAAAACTGAACGAGAGAATGTTGCGTGATGAGGAGTTGGAGCGGATGAGAAAATAAAAAAATATCCATTACATATGAGAAGACAGGAATACTCGTATCCTGTCTTTTTATTTTCATTTAATTATATATTAATTAGCACAATATATGTGAGTTTTTCATTCCTATAAGGACAAATTTCAGAAACGTATGTCTGGTAAATTATTGAGTCATCATAGTATGAACATATATCATTACTAAAAACAATGAAACAACTTCCATAAGATTGTGGTTGTAAAAATCGCCATTTAATAGCCCGTTTTTTTTGTAAAATTCGCCAATTAAAAAAATATGATTATCTTTGCATTATATTTTATAAGGTATGGAAACAGTAAATAGAATACTTCAAGAGAAGATTACAGCACGAATCGCGCCCAATAAAGCAGTACTGATTTTTGGTGCTCGCCGTGTTGGTAAAACGGTAATGATGCGTAAAATTGTGGACAACTATTCAGGTAGGACGATGATGCTCAACGGCGAAGACTACGACACATTAGCACTATTGGAGAATCGCTCAATAGCCAATTATCGGCATTTATTGGATGGTATTGATTTGCTGGCTATTGATGAGGCACAGAACATACCACAAATCGGTAGTATTCTGAAGTTGATAGTTGATGAAATACCGGGAATAAGTGTCTTGGCAAGTGGTTCTTCGTCATTCGATTTGCTGAATAAGACTGGTGAACCGTTGGTCGGCCGCAGTACGCAATTTCTCCTTACACCATTCTCGCAACGGGAAATCGCACAGACGGAAACGGCACTTGAAACCCGCCAGAACCTCGAAGCGCGCTTGATTTACGGTTCCTATCCCGAAGTAGTAATGATGGAGAACTATGAACGTAAAACAGACTACCTACGTGATATTGTCGGTGCATACCTGCTTAAAGATATCTTAGCAATTGACGGCTTAAAAAATTCGAGCAAGATGCGCGATCTACTGCGATTGATAGCTTTTCAGTTGGGCAGCGAAGTTTCTTACGAAGAGTTAGGTAAACAACTCGGCATGAGCAAGACGACCGTTGAAAAATACCTCGACCTATTGGAAAAGGTCTTCGTTATCTATCGTCTGGGGGCTTATTCGCGTAACCTACGCAAGGAGGTTACAAAAGCTGGCAAGTGGTACTTCTACGACAACGGCATTCGCAATGCCATTATCGGGGCTTTCTCACCGCTGGCCATTCGGCAGGATGTCGGTGCGCTGTGGGAGAACTACATCATCGGAGAGCGGCGCAAAGCGAACTTCAATGAGGGACTGCACAGGGAGTTCTATTTCTGGCGCACCTACGACAAACAGGAAATCGACCTGATTGAGGAGAGTGCCGACAGTCTTACCGCCTTGGAGTTCAAGTGGGGAAATAAAATGCCGGCCGCACCGAAAGCCTTCCAAGAAGCCTATCCCTATGCCGAGTTTCATGTGGTAAATCGGGAGAATTATTTGGAGTTCGTATAATCAATAAATTACGTATATGGAAACAAAACTACAATCCAAACAGCAATATCCGCGGTTTATCCAAAATAAACCGTGTGGTATTGACAAATTCGATGGAGGTTCGCAAGAAAGGTTGGCAAAAACTATTGCTCGCCATTTTTGTCAGAATGATTCATTGGATGAGGAATGTACTTTACCTCGAATTATCGGCATCGAAGGTATTTGGGGATCTGGAAAATCCAACGTGGTTAAAATGTTGGAACGTGAATTATCAGACGACTATTACTTTTTTGAGTATGACGCATGGGGACATCAAGAGGACTTGCAACGCCGCTCTATATTGGAATTGCTTACAAGCAAACTTATTGATGATGGTATCCTATCTGGAAATGCAACAATAAAAGTCAAAGGTGGAGGTACGAAAACCGTATCATGGTCTGAAAAGCTGAAATATTTATTAGCCCGTAAAACGGAGACCGTAACCGAAAAATATCCCCTTATCAGTAATGGTATGGTTGCGGCATTTTTGGTTGCAGTTTTAACTCCGATATTTACATTTATTGCGTATGCAGTAAAACCTACACCCACAACATGGTGGTTTTCTTTATTGTCTATTATCATAGCTGCACTGCCAGTTCTTATTGCATTGTGCGTTTGGAAATGGGCATATAGCAAAGATCATAAATATGGATGGAGTTATATGTTAGCTATTTATCAAGATAAAGTCGAAAAGGACGTTTGCTATGAGACTTTGAGCGAAGACGAACCAACGGTTTACGAGTTCAAAACATGGATGCAAGACATTTCTGATTTTATCAAGGAAAAAGGACAACGTAAATTAGTCCTTGTTTTTGACAACATGGATCGTCTCCCCGCTGAAAAAGTAAAAGAATTATGGTCTTCTATCCATACGTTCTTCGCCGATAGCGGTTTTGAAAATGTTTGGGCTGTTATTCCTTTCGATGAAACACATTTAGCTTGTGCATTCGGAGATGAGACCGACGAACAAACGAAACAACTGACCAAGTATTTTATCAATAAAACTTTCCCTATTGTTTATCGTGTTGCTCCTCCTGTTATTACCGACTATCGAAGTATATTCAACAAACTGTTTGTTGAAGCATTTGGAGAAACAGAAAATGAAGCGAAAGAAACTATAAATCGGATATTCAGATTGGTAAATCCTAATGCCAATGTTAGGGAAATTATATCATATATCAATGAGATGGTCGCTCTTAAACAAGAGTGGTGTAACGAAATTTTGATGATAAACATAGCATTGTTCTGTTTGAAGAAGACGGATATTCTGGCAAATCCAGTAGAACAAATATTGTCCGGCGACTATCTGAATGGCATTCAAACAATAATTAACAATGATCTGCAAACACAACGCGAAATTGCAGCTTTGGTATATGGTGTCGATGTTGAAGATGCTCGACAAATTCCATTGAAAAAATATATTGAAGGCTGCATCAACGGAGAAGAAGACCACGACATAAATCAATATGCAGAGACTAATAAACAATTTGACACTGTATTAGAAGAAGTTATACAATGTATGGACAATGCGCTTATCGATAAGATTATACATTGTTTGCATAAATTAACTCGAAAGAGCGATGTTATTCTGCGTGTATGGCAAAGAATAGCACAATTGAAATTAAAAGAATCCATAGAGAAGCAGGTGTTCCCTGTCGAATACCAAGAACTGCTGTTGCATTTAGACACGGAAAGCCAAAACCATGTGATTGCTCAATTATATAAGAAGATAGTTCGGTTCAATGACTTCAATGGCGGCGACTATTTCAAAACGTTAGATGCAATAGACAGGTTTATTGCGCAAAATAAGTTGGCGTGCGATTTTACGTCATTGATTGAAGCAAAAACAGTCAAGCCAAATACATTTATCGATTATATTCAAGCTGCAAATGCAACAGATGCTGCCTATCGGGATAACGCGACAACTAAAGCATATAAATATTATCAAGTAGCAACAAATTCGGAGGCGCTCGATAATTATTTGGCAAACTTACTACCCGATAATTTCGACCATGCAGATATTGTAAAAACGTTAAAAGATAATTCTACCTATACGTTTCCAACGCTTTTGCAAGCGATCACGAATTGCATTGATGAACAGAATGTAAATAAAGATAATATAGGGGCTATATTTACAACCTATCGTTTATTGGCATCTGACGAAGAAAGACCTTTACCTGTAACGTTAGATTCAACCTACATAAATCAGTTGCATTCTGAATTAGAAACTGATGGCCGAAACATTAAAGAGTCTGGATATTACGATTTAGTCGCCATGCAATTGGCACATGGTCATTCCGTTTCCTTAATAGAGGGTGGAGATATAAAATATGTTGCAGAACTCATGGACTATTATGTGGATCATGGAGACTTATTAGTAAATAGTGTGGGATGGAATATACCGCTATTAAATGAAACACTACAATACATGGTAAATCATAAACTTGGCTATAAATTATTGCTCTCAGACATATTGCCCCAATTTGAAGATATTAAGAACAGAATAGGTGTAACGGATGAGGTATTTATCGAGCATTTAGCAGAGTGGAATACCGATTTGGATAAGTATATCACTAAGAACAATATTAAAGATGTAATTCCTGACGCATCTTTTTACGATTTGACCACTAAAATAAGCAATGTCCTGACCGATCATATCAATAAAATAGCGTTCGAAGCGTTGTCTGAAATAAGTGTTGATACATTATACGCCCAAAGAACAGCACATACATCATATTATTGGTTTGTCGCAATAAAACATTTACTGGCTAAAATCAAATTCTTGCCAGATAACTTGACTGAATTTGGCAAAAAGATTCTGATGGATATTGCTTCTGGAACTCAAAGTTTGAATCCTTTCCCTAATTGTTTCAAGAATATAGTTGAAAGATTGGATAAACGAAAAATTAAATCGACAGTTACCGATATAAGAAATGATTTCTGCATCGGTAAAAAGACTATCAATGCAATAAAGTTTCAATTTTTCGAAACATGGCTTAGATCGCATGGTAATTTGAAAAGTCAAGCTGGAGACGTTATTGATAAAATAGTGAAACCTGTAATTTCCGATGGGGCATGCCGTTCATTGATTCTGCAAAACAAAGATTTTTATATGGATTTAATAAATACAGCAGGGGATGATGCTTATGAATTGAAAAAGAGTCTCCGAAACCTCATACAAAAAGATTCAGATCCGCAATTGGTTAAATTTGTCAATTCGATAGATTCAGTACCTGAGGTTGAAACCGCGTAAGTATTTGTCTAACAAGTCCGAATTTTACGATTTTACCCGTCAGAACTGAAGTGCCCCCCAAAAAAATTGTATCCAACTTTTGGGGGTCACTTCAAACTTCGATAGGGATAATTTTCAATTTTGGGGACTTGTTAGACAGTCTCATTATCTGGTAGCAGTTTACACAGCACCGGATCGTTTTTGATACGCTCCAGTTCCTCCTGCACAATCTGCTTCACCTCTTCCTTGATGCGCCGGTAGTTCGCCTGCACCGTTTCCTTCATGCGGTCGTTGCCGTCCTCGTCCGTGAAGTTTGTAATGACGGGAATTTTCTTGTAGGCACTTTCTTCCCGTTTCACCTTTTCGGCATCCACCACAATCTCGCAATGAAAAATCTTCTGCTCGATACGCTCGTTGAAGTTGTCGGATACAGAACCGACAAACATTCCCTGCGTAAGCCCGGAAATCTTACTCGGTGGAATGAGCGCGTCCATCTGCGTGTTGATGGAGGTGGAAACATCCTGCCGGTTGATGGAGATGGACTGCCGTTTCTGCAACACCTTACCGAACCGCTCGGAGAGCGTCTTGGCTGTTTCCCCCACCACCTGACCGGAGAAAATATTGCCGACAGTGTTCATCACCACTTTCGCCTCTTTGTCCCCGTAGTCACGCACTAACTGGCTGAAATCCTGAAAGCCCAGACACACGGCAACCTTGTTGCTTCGGGCGGTAGCTATAAGATTGTCCAACCCTTTGAAGTATATTGTGGGCAACTCGTCGATGATGACCGATGACTTCAGCATCCCCTTCTTGTTGATGAGCTTCACGATACGGGAATTATACAGACCGAGTGCCGCACCGTAGATATTCTGACGGTCGGGATTGTTACCCACGCAGAGGATTTTCGGCTCTTCGGGATTGTTGATGTCCAGCGTAAACTCGCTGTCTGACATCACCCAGTAGAGCTGCGGTGAAATCATCCTCGAAAGCGGGATTTTTGCCGACGCTATCTGACCCATGAGCTGCTCCGCAGCCCCTCCAAGCCACGCATCCATGAACGGCGAAAGGTAGTTCTCCAGCTCCGGATAAGAGGTCAGTATCGGAAATATATCCTCGTAACGGCGGTTCAGAAACTCGATAGCATGGGGAAACGTGCAAAACTTCCCGTTCTGATAGATTTTGAGATACCAGATAATACTGGCAAACAGAATGATAGGTGACTCCACGAAGAAGTCGCCCTGCTTTTGCACCCACGTTTTATTGAGGTTGAGCATTATTGTGTAGGCACTCTCATAGGCATCCGTAATATCTTCCATAAAATCCGGGTGAATGGGATTGCACCGATGAGAGCGTCGCGGGTCGTCGAAGTTGATCACATAGAACTTCGGCTTTACCTTGTAGCCGTCCGGGTGGTTCAGCAAATGGTTGTAGGCAATAGTAGATAGGTCGGGATACTTGAAATCGTAGATGTATTGACTAAAGCCCTTTTCAATCTGTTGCTTGATAAAATTGTTTACCACGGCATAGGACTTGCCGCTGCCCGGCGTACCCAACACGATGGACGCACGGAAGGGATTAACTACATTGATCCAACCGTTGTTCCAGCGTTTCCTGTAATAGAAACGTGTCGGCAGATTGACCGAATACTCGCTTTCGATAAGCCTCGTTTCCTGCATGAAACTCTCGTTCTCGTTGTTGAAAACATCCTCCATCAAATTGTGTTTCAACAGGCGGCTCATCCACAGACCACCCATCAACAGGCAGACATAGCCCGTTCCAATGGTAAGGACATACAGTCCCGTCACCGCTTCAAGCGGCAGCGGCAGGGGCAGCAACCACCAGTTCAGGAAAAACAGCACGAACCCGACGGCAAATGCTGTCCAGATTCTCCCCCAAGTGATTTTCTCACCCTTGACACCCTTCGTACCCAGACAGGACAAGGCAAGCAAAAGGACGGAAAACAGCTTCGTGTAGAGAATGGAATGGAACAGCCCCGCCGTGCGGTCGAAGTTCAGAAGGATTTTGTCCACCACGCCGATGTTCACGCCCCACAGCCGGATGGCTTCGTAGCAGAACCAGTACACGTTCATGACCACTAAAATGATACTCACGGCACGCAGAAAATCCATGATTTTCGCCAATGCCCTCAAATCGTCTTCTTGTTGTGACATACATTGATTTTTTAATTGTTGATACTCTGATTACATACCCAAGCCCTTGCGTTTTTTCTTCTTTTTGCGCTTCATCGCCCGGATGAAAGCCTCTTCCTCGGCATCTACCGCCGGACCTTCGGGAGTGAGCAAGCCCATACCGCCCGATATATCTTCACTGTCGTAGGCGGTCTGCCCGTGTGCCTTGTCCGCAGCATCCACAGGGATGGATAGCGGTATCGGCGGTTGTCCGGCGTATGGCAGGGTGAAGTGTTCCTGCAAGGCATTCGCCGAAAGCTCCTTACCCATGCGCGAACCGTTCAGCACGCATCCCGTGCGGTGGTCGATGAAGGTAGCCCCATAGATGCGCCCTTCCTCTGTGTAGCGCAGTACGGTGTCGATGCCCTTCTCTTTGAGTTGGGATACAAATTTGTCCTTGTCATAAGTGCCTTGCAGCACGGAAAGGACGGTGCGTTTCGTCATGTCTGCCAGTTTCCTATCCTTGATTTCCGATTTGGAACGGACAAACTTCTTCTGTACGGCTTCATAGCCTGCGGACTTCCCGAAAAGCGAGGATTTGAACGGGTTGCCCACCTTGTTACCCTTGTCGTCCGTGACGGAATAGACCAGCCCGTGATACTCCCGTCCGCGCACGTTGCCCCTCGCTTCCTCCACCGTCATATTATATAAGGAAAGGAGCGCACGGTATTCGCCCATCGTCTGGAAACGGTACTGCCCATTCAGAGCCTTCACGGTGTTGCCTACCTGCTTCTTCACATCACCTGCCGATGCGGCCACCTTGCGCAACGGATTATCCAATCTCTGATTTTTACGTTCTGCCGGATGCAATCCGTACTTCTGTTCCAGTTCCCTGCGGATACGGTCGCTGCGGCGGTAGAGAAAATCCCGGTTGAGCCTTTTCCCGTTCTCGTCCACGTTGACCGTCACGATGTGCAGGTGGTGGCGGTCGATGTCCTCGTGCTTGAATACAAGATAAGGCTGGTTTCCGAAACCGAGTTTTTCCAGATACTCGCGGGCGATATTCTGCAACTCAATATCGGTCAGCACATCCTCCGGGTGCGGGTTGAGAGAGATATGCACCACCGGCTTCTCGATCTTCATCTGCGGTGGCAGGAAGGTGAGAAAACCCTCCATCGCCTTGCCTATGTCCACCGTTCCCGAACCGTCATTGTAGATGCGGTTGGTGGTGAGAAGCCGCCCCTGCGCCTCGTTAATCTTCTCCCCGTTGTAGGCAATCGCGCCGTACAACGAACTTCCTACACTGATTTTTGCGACCATTTTGCCTCCATTTCCCTTGAAAGTTCCACAATCCGGCGGCTCAGTTTCACGAGTTCGACGGTGTGTTGCTCTAATTTGTAGAGCAACGCCATCGCCTTTTTCTCTGAAAAATGCAGCCTCAGTTCCTTCACGACTTGGTTGTAATTCGTACCCACGGCACGGAATTGTGCATGAAAATCCGACAGTTTGGTGTAATAGTCCACCAACGTCTTGTCCACCTTCAGCACCTTGAACGGTTGCCCGAAGAAGTGCGCTTTGAGGAAAACAGACCGTGCATAGACACCCGATTTTCCGAACATGGCGAGGAAACGGTTGTGTTCCTCCTCGTTGAAACGGACGGTGTACCGGTACACCGCCGGATCAAGTTTGGGATTTCTCCCTGATTTGCTTTTCCTTTTCTCTTTCATATTACTTTGGATTTAGCGGATTGACGGCATAAGCCGCCGCTTCGGATTACAGCACCGCAGTTCTGAAAGGCTTCCCGACTTCGGAGGGAAAGCCCGCCCCCTGCAAGGGCAAGTGCTTTTCGTGGCTGCTCAAAATATTTTGAGCGGCTGAAAAGACATCTTGCTATGTTCAGGTGAACATAAAAATCCGTCAGGGGACGGATTGGGAAAATACCTTTCAGGACTCCGGGCCGCGCGTCATCGGCGAACCCTGCTGTCCGGGTGCAAAGTTACGCCCTTAAAGCGGTATCGGACAGATGCTTGACCCGGTCAATGACTGCCAACCGGCGCAACGTGCCGCCACTTGCCGGAGAAGTGATACAGGTTCCAAAATATACTTGTTTATTTGCAGCATGATTCAAGAAACGAACGATTTGAAGATATGATAAACGGAACATTCAAATACCCGGAAATCCGCTTCTTCGGATACTTGCCGAAACGGATACCCGAACCGTCGGAAACCCGGTTCTCCGACAATTCGGTGACGTATGGATTCAATGACTTCATGACGCAATGTCGTCAATCACCATTTGTCCGACGCACCGCTTCACCACAGAACCGGATACGCGACGACCCGCCTGCGTGTGTAGTCACGGAAGCGGATGGTGCGACAGCCAAATCCGTATGGAAACAGAAAAACAAATCATCAACAATTAAAATAAATGGAACTATGAGTAAGGAAATCTTCGTTGCATTCGCAACACAGAAAGGTGGCATCGGCAAATCCACTGTCACGGCACTTGCCGCCAGCTACCTGCACAACGTGAAAGGCTACAATGTCGCCGTCGTGGACTGCGACGACCCGCAGCACAGCATCCACGGGCTGCGCGAACACGAAATGGGGCTTATCGACAGCAGCACCTACTTCAAGGCTCTCGCTTGCGACCATTTCCGCCGGATCAAAAAGAACGCCTACACCATCGTCAAAAGCAATGCGGTGAACGCCCTCGACGATGCCGAGAGGATGATTGCCACTGAGGACGTGAAACCCGACGTGGTGTTCTTCGACATGCCCGGCACACTCCGAAGCAACGGCGTGATAAAGACGCTCTCGCAGATGGACTACATTTTCACTCCGCTGAGTGCCGACCGCTTTGTCGTGGAGAGTACCCTGAAATTCGTCACGATGTTCCGCGACAGGCTGATGACTACCGGACAGGCGAAAACAAAGGGGCTGCATCTGTTCTGGACGATGGTGGACGGCAGGGAGAGGAACGACTTGTACGGCATCTACGAGGAAGTGATAGCCGAAATGGGCTTTCCGGTACTTTCCACCCGCTTGCCCGACAGCAAGAAGTTCCGCCGTGACCTTTCGGAAGAGCGCAAGAGCGTTTTCCGCTCCACCATCTTCCCGATGGACACGGCACTGCTGAAAGGGAGTGGCATCCGGGAGTTTTCCGAAGAGATAAGCGACATCATCAGACCGCAGTGAGCATGGGCAGCAGGAAAGTGAACACGGAAGGCATCGACGAGGAACTGCTGTTAGCCTCCATCGGGCGGCGCACACAGGACGGGACACTGCGCCCCGCACAGGAAGTACCCGCAGCTGCACCGACCGAAGAGGACACCGCCGCACCGGAACCATCTCCTGTGCAACCCGTAACACGGGAAAAAGCGCAGAGGGAAAGTGGACGCCGGAAAAGGCAGGACGAGGACTACAACGAGCTATTCCTGCGCCGCAACGAGATAAAGACCCGCCAATGTGTCTATATCAGCCGTGACGTCCACGGCAAGATCCTCAGAATCGTGAACGACATCGCCGGAGGGGAAATCTCAGTAGGCGGATATGTGGATACCGTGCTGCGCCAGCATCTGGAACAGCACAAGGAGAGAATCAACGAACTGTACAAGAAACAACGTGAAGATCTGATTTGAAAATGGAAAAAGAAATGACACCGAATGAAAAAAGACCACAGCAAGACTGCGGAGGTATGTTTACCCAAGTGCAGGCGAGTGTGGAAATACTGTCGCCTGTCCCGGTAAGCGGCAAATGCAGTGAGAAGGACTATGAACGCCTGTTCATCCGCGACCCGGAAGTAAAGGCACGTGAGGGGAAGATGGCGTATGTGCGCCCGGAGTACCACGAGCGTATCATGCGTATCACCCGTGTAATCGGGCATGACCGGCTTACGCTGTCCGCTTACATCGACCATGTGCTGACGCACCACTTCAACCAGTGCGAAGATGCGATAAAGAGCCTTTATGCCCGAAATTACAATTCAGTATTCTAACCAAAAACGGAAGGATATGAATTACACAATCAGCATGACAGACATTCTGCTGGCGGTATCGGTCGGCTGCAACCTCTGGTTCCTGTTCCTGCTCCTTTACGAGCGCATCATGGACACGCGGATTG
Organism: Bacteroidales bacterium; assembly: GCA_910574205.1. Taxonomy (GTDB): domain Bacteria; phylum Bacteroidota; class Bacteroidia; order Bacteroidales; family Rikenellaceae; genus Alistipes. Next base: position 318,624 of record CAJSYJ010000002.1, on the reverse strand, counting down.
TCCGCTTCTTCAAGGGCATTGTCGGATTATGGCGGTCACTGGACGGGAATGAGGCTAAACGCATAGCGGCACACGAGGAAGTCCCTGCGGAAAAGGCGGACATCATCGGCAAGAGCCGTTTCAGGATGGCATCCACCCGGACAACCGCTGCCATACCGACGCAAGAAGCCGCCACTATTGAAAAAGGCATTGAGCTGTCGGAGGAAGAGGCTACTTTTGACGACGGAAAAACGGGAAACGCATCCCGCCCGGCACAAGTCCCGGAGGAAAAACTCGATGAGACCTTCACGAGCATACCGCCGGAGGAACTGGGATACGGGGACGACGAACCGGAAGAGGACGCCTCGGACACGCCACGGGCTTCGGGCAGCAGCTTTGACGAGATTGACGACGCCTGCAAGACCGCCAAAAACCCGGACGCGACACAGGCGGAACGTGAAAAGGCGGCTAAGGTGTTCACCGACATGGAGGGCACGGAGTTGTACGAGAAAATGATGGAAGGCTCTTCGGAGATAGGCATCCGCATCAAGGGGCTTATCGAGATTCGGCTGAAGAAATCTGAAAAGGAGTTCGTCGTGCCGGACAACATCGAGGAGTTCGACATTCGCAACTATGTATGACAACAATAAAAGAAATGAACATGAAAGAATGACATCAACCCACGCGGCGAGGAAACGCAAGGCGCATCCCCATCCGCAACGGACACGCCCACGTCCGTGGAAACAAACGGGCATCCACTAAAACCAAAGTAAAGAAACAAAGTATCAACCGCCCGACAAAGGACCATCCACCCTTTTGACGGCAAAAAACAAGAACAGTTTATGAACAAGAACATCTTGAAAAACAGAAAAGCAATCCTCTCCGCGGCACTTGTCATCGCCGCAACCGCCTCCGCTTTCGCGCAGGGAAACGGCATCGCGGGCATCAACGAAGCCACCTCTATGGTGAGTTCTTATTTCGACCCCGGAACTAAACTGATATACGCCATCGGTGCAGTCGTCGGGCTTATCGGGGGCGTAAAAGTGTACGGCAAGTTTTCATCGGGCGACCCCGACACCAGCAAGACAGCCGCCTCGTGGTTCGGCGCGTGCATCTTCCTGATTGTTGCCGCCACCATCCTGCGCTCATTCTTCCTTTAATAAATAATGTATGGCTGAATACCCAATCAACAAGGGTATCGGCCGTCCGGTAGAGTTCAAGGGCTTGAAGGCACAGTACCTCTTCATCTTCTGCGGAGGTCTGCTGGCTCTCTTCGTCCTGTTCGTCATCCTCTACATGGTCGGTATCGACCAGTGGATATGTATCGGCTTCGGCGCGGCATCGTCCTCCCTCCTTGTATGGCAGACCTTCGCGCTGAACGCCCGGTACGGTGAACACGGGCTGATGAAATTAGGAGCGGCACGGAGCCATCCCCGATACCTTATCAACCGGCGGCGGATAACCCGTCTGTTCAAACGACAACGAAAGGAAGAAAGACAATGAGGAATACATCGAAAATGACAACACTGGAAAACAGGTTCCCACTTTTAGCGGTGGAGCATGGCTGCATCATCTCAAAGGACGCCGACATCACGGTGGCTTTCGAGGTGGAACTACCGGAACTTTACACCGTGACGGGTGCGGAGTACGAGGCGATACACAGTTGCTGGTGCAAGGCTATCAAGGTGCTGCCGGACTACTCCGTCGTCCACAAACAGGACTGGTTCATCAAGGAACGCTACAAACCGGAGCTTCAGAAGGACGACATGAGCTTTTTAAGCCGCTCTTTCGAGCGTCACTTCAACGAGCGTCCGTACCTGAAACACACCTGCTACCTCTACCTGACCAAGACAACAAAGGAGCGTAACCGGATGCAGAGCAATTTCAGCACGCTGTGCCGGGGACATATCATCCCGAAGGAGCTGGACAGGGAAACCACGACCAAGTTCTTGGAAGCCTGCGAACAGTTCGAGCGCATCATGAACGACAGCGGGCTTGTCAGGCTGCGCCGCCTCTCCACCGATGAGATTGTGGGTACTGAGGGAAAGACGGGACTTATTGAACGCTACTTCTCGCTCATGCCGGAAGGTGACACCACCTTGCAGGACATCGAGCTTTCGGCAAGGGAGATGCGCATCGGCGACAACCGCCTGTGTCTGCACACCCTCTCCGACGCGGAAGACCTGCCGGGCAAGGTGGCTACCGACACCCGTTACGAGAAGCTCTCCACCGACCGGAGTGACTGCCGACTGTCATTCGCCTCCCCGGTGGGGCTTCTGCTCTCCTGCAACCATATCTACAACCAGTATGTGCTGATAGACAACAGTGAGGAAACCTTGCAGAAGTTCGAGAAGTCCGCCCGTAACATGCAGTCGCTATCTCGCTATTCAAGGAGCAACAGCATCAACCGCGAGTGGATAGACCAATACCTGAACGAAGCCCATTCCTACGGACTGACCTCGGTACGGGCACACTTCAACGTCATGGCGTGGAGCGACGATGCGGAGGAACTGAAGCATATCAAGAACGACGTGGGCAGCCAGTTGGCAAGCATGGAATGCGTGCCGCGCCACAACACCATCGACTGCCCGACACTCTACTGGGCGGCGATACCCGGCAATGCGGCGGACTTCCCGGCGGAAGAGAGTTTCCACACCTTCATCGAACAGGCGGTGTGCCTGTTCACAGAGGAAACCAACTACCGCAGCTCGCTCTCGCCCTTCGGCATCAAGATGGTGGACAGGCTCACGGGAAAACCGCTGCACCTTGACATCTCCGACCTGCCCATGAAGCGAGGTATCACGACCAACCGCAACAAGTTCGTGCTGGGTCCTTCGGGCAGCGGCAAGTCTTTCTTCATGAACCACCTCGTGCGCCAATATTATGAGCAAGGCGCACATGTGGTATTGGTGGACACGGGAAACTCCTATCAGGGCTTGTGCGGCATGATCCGACGCAAGACAGGCGGAGCGGACGGTGTGTATTTCACCTACACGGAAGATAAGCCCATCAGCTTCAACCCGTTCTACACCGACGATTACATCTTCGACGTGGAGAAGAAGGACAGCATCAAGACCCTGTTGCTGACGCTCTGGAAGTCGGAGGACGACAAGGTGACAAAGACGGAGAGCGGCGAGCTGGGCAGTGCCGTGAGTGCCTATATTGAGCGCATCCAATCCGACCGTAGCATCGTGCCGTCGTTCAACACCTTCTACGAGTATATGCGTGACGACTACCGCAAGGAACTGGCACAGCGTGACATCAAGGTGGAGAAGTCCGACTTCAACATCGACAACATGCTCACCACCATGCGGCAGTATTACCGGGGCGGGCGTTACGATTTCCTGCTCAACTCCACGGAGAACATCGACCTGCTCGGCAAGCGGTTCATCGTCTTCGAGATAGATTCGATTAAAGAAAACCGCGAACTGTTCCCCGTCGTGACCATCATCATCATGGAAGCCTTCATCAACAAGATGCGGCGGCTGAAAGGCGTGCGGAAACAGCTTATCGTGGAAGAGGCTTGGAAGGCCCTCTCATCGGCGAACATGGCTGAATATCTGCGCTATATGTATAAGACGGTCAGAAAATATTACGGCGAGGCAATCGTGGTGACGCAGGAGGTGGACGACATTATCAGTTCTCCGGTGGTCAAAGAGAGCATTATCAACAACTCGGATTGTAAAATCCTGCTTGACCAAAGGAAATATATGAACAAGTTCGACCAGATACAGGCGTTGCTCGGACTGACGGAAAAGGAGAAGTCGCAGATACTCTCCATCAACATGGCGAACAACCCTTCACGGCTCTACAAGGAGGTGTGGATAGGCTTGGGCGGCACGCAGTCGGCGGTCTATGCCACGGAGGTCAGCGCGGAAGAGTATCTGGCGTACACCACCGAGGAAACGGAAAAAGTGGAGGTTTACCGTCTGGCGGAGAAGCTGGGCGACGACATCGAAGCCGCCATCCGGCAGCTTGCCGAAAGGCGGAGAAACAAGGAATAACTAAAAAACAGAATGTATCAACCAAAAAAGAAAAACGCGTATGAATTTACCAAAAGTGAAAATGCTGCAAGTCAGCAAGTGCCTTATCGGATTGGCGGTCATGATGCTGCAATCCTGCGACGTGGCCGACAACCGCCGCGACATGCTGTGCGGGAACTGGGAGAGCGTGGAGGGAAAACCTGACGTGCTTATCTACAAGGAGGGCGAAGCCTACAAAGTGACGGTGTTCCGTCGTAGCGGTCTGCGCCGCAAGCTCAAGCCGGAAACCTATCTCTTGCAGGAGGAGAACGGCAACCTGTTCATGAACACCGGCTTCCGCATCGACGTGTCCTACAACGAGGCCACGGATGTGCTGACTTTCTCGCCAAACGGGGACTATGTGCGGGTGAAGCCGCAGCCGGGACATCCGACCGAAGAATAACAACCACTAAAATCCAAAGTAACATGAGAACAAGAATAACAATGATTATCTGCCTGTGCCTGCTTTTCGCGGGCAGGGCAAGCGCACAGTGGGTCGTAAGCGATCCGGGCAATCTAGCGCAGGGCATCATCAATGCCTCCAAAAACATCATCCATACCTCCAAGACCGCCACGAACATGGTGAGCAACTTTCAGGAGACGGTGAAAATCTATCAGCAGGGCAAGAAGTATTACGATGCCCTCAAATCGGTGAACAATCTGGTCAAGGACGCCCGCAAGGTGCAGCAGACCATCCTGATGGTGGGCGACATCACAGACATCTATGTGAACAGTTTCCAACGGATGCTCCGTGACGGGAATTTCAGACCCGAAGAGCTTTCCGCAATCGCTTTCGGCTACACGAAACTGCTGGAGGAAAGCAACGAAGTGTTGACGGAACTCAGGAACGTGGTGAACATCACCACGCTCTCCATGACCGACAAGGAGCGCATGGACGTGGTGGAACGCTGCCACTCGAAGATGAAGCGTTACCGCAACCTCGTGAGCTACTACACGAACAAGAACATCTCCGTGAGTTACCTGCGTGCGAAAAAGAAGAACGACCTCGACCGCATCATGGGGCTGTACGGGAACATGAACGAAAGATACTGGTAGCCTATGAAGTTCGACAACCTTCATCAGATTTTACGTTCACTTTATGAGCAGATGATGCCGCTGTGTGGGGACATGGCTGGTGTGGCGAAAGGCATCGCCGGGCTGGGTGCGCTGTTCTACGTCGCCTACCGGGTATGGCAGTCGCTGGCGAGAGCTGAACCGATAGACGTATTCCCGATGCTCCGTCCTTTTGCCATCGGTCTGTGCATCATGTTCTTCCCGACTGTGGTGCTGGGCACGATAAACAGCATCCTCTCACCCGTCGTACAGGGCACGGCAAAGATGCTGGAGGCGGAAACGCTGGACATGAACCGATACCGGGAGCAGAAGGACAAACTGGAATACGAGGCGATGGTACGCAACCCCGAAACCGCCTACCTCGTGTCCAACGAGGAATTTGACAAGCAACTGGAGGAACTCGGCTGGTCGCCCTCCGACATGGTGACGATGGCGGGAATGTATATCGACCGGGGAATGTACAACATGAAGAAGAGCATCCGCGACTTCTTCCGCGAGATACTCGAACTGCTGTTCCAAGCCGCCGCCCTCGTGATAGACACCGTCCGCACCTTCTTTCTCGTGGTGCTGGCGATTCTCGGTCCGATAGCCTTCGCCCTGTCGGTATGGGACGGTTTCCAAAACACGCTCACGCAGTGGATATGCCGCTATATACAGGTCTATCTGTGGCTACCGGTATCGGACATGTTCAGCACCATACTGGCGAAGATACAGGTTCTGATGCTGCAAAACGACATCGAGCGGATGCAGGCAGACCCGAACTTCTCGCTGGATTCGAGCGACGGGGTGTATATCGTATTCCTCTGCATCGGCATCATCGGCTACTTTACCATTCCCACCGTTGCGGGCTGGATTATCCAAGCCGGAGGCATGGGCGGTTACGGTCGCAACGTGAACCAGATGGCGGGACGAGCCGGAAGCATGGCGGGCAGCGTGGCGGGTGCAGCCGCAGGAAACGCAGTCGGACGTGTCGGCAAATTGCTGAAATAATCAATGTGCAATCATAAATTGGAAAATATAAATGGAATTCAAATCACTTAGAAACATCGAATCGTCGTTCAGGCAGATACGCCTGTTCGGTATCGTCTTCCTCTCGCTGTGCGCCGTGGTGACGGTGTGGAGCGTGTGGAACTCCTACCGTTTCGCAGAGAAGCAACGGGAGAAAATCTATGTGCTGGACAACGGCAAGAGCCTGATGCTCGCCTTGTCTCAGGATTTGTCGCAGAACCGCCCGGCGGAGGCACGGGAACATGTGCGCCGTTTCCACGAGATGTTCTTCACGCTATCACCTGAAAAAAGCGCGATTGAACACAACGTGAAACGTGCCTTGCTGCTGGCGGACAAGAGCGTGTACCACTATTATTCGGACTTCGCGGAGAAGGGGTACTACAACCGCATCATCGCCGGGAACATCAACCAAGTGCTGAAGGTGGACAGCGTGGTGTGCGACTTCAACGCCTATCCCTACCGTGCCGTGACCTACGCCACACAGAAAATCATCCGGCAGAGCAACGTCACCGAGCGCAGCCTCGTGACCACCTGCCGCCTGCTGAACGCATCGCGGTCGGATGACAACCCGAACGGTTTTACCATCGAGGGTTTCACCATCATTGAGAACAAGGATTTACAGACTATCAAACGGTAACAGGACATGAAAAGTATCAGAAAATCAATGTGGGGCATGTATTGGAAACTCCACGACAAACGGAAACGCTTGGCGGCAAGTCTCAAAGGGTATCTGGACGGCTTGCCGCCGGAAACACGCCGCCGCATCGTGCTGGGGATGTTCGCCGCCTTCGCGGTGCTTGCCCTTTACACCTTCGGCAGAGCCGTCTATGACATCGGCAGGAACGACGGCTCACATATGGAAACGGGACACGCCGGACGGGTGGAACTGCCGACCCCGGCGGAAACAGGCAATCACTTAACACCTTATTTATATGGAACAGACAAAGAATGAACCGACGAAAGAGAACAAAGCTGCTCCCGAAACGGGGAAACCGAAAAAGGAGCGCGAACCGCTGACAGAGGCGCAACGGCTGAAACGGCAGAAGATGATCGTGCTGCCCGCTATGGTGTTGGTGTTCATCGGGGCGATGTGGCTGATATTCGCCCCGTCCTCCGGCAAGGAGCAACCGCCGGGAACGGACGGATACAACACCGAGATGCCCGACGCTGACAAGGCGAACCGGCAGATTATCGGCGACAAGCTGAAAGCCTACGAGCATGGGGAGATGGAAGAGCGTCAGGAGAGCCGCAACCGTGCCATCGGGCAGCTGGGCGACATGTTCGACCGCGAGATAGCGGGAACGGAGAACGGAGTGGACTTCGACCTCGCCAATCCGGGCGGCAAGGAAGAAAGGGCAAAGCCAGCCACGCCGCAGACCATCCAGTCCTCCGCAGCCGCCTACCGTGACCTGAACGCCACGCTCGGAAACTTCTACGACCAGCCGAAAAACGACAATGCGGAGATGGACGAATTGTTGGAGCGCATCGCATCGCTGGAGTCGGAACTGGAAAGCGAGAGGGGCAAGGCTTCCTCTATGGACGAGCAGGTGGCTCTTATGGAGAAGTCCTACGAGCTGGCGGCAAAGTACATGGGCGGTCAGAACGGAGGACAGCCATCGGCGGAACAGAGGGCAGAGCCAACTACCGTGCAGAAAGGGAAGAAGAACAAGGCAATGCCTATCAGACAGGTGGAGCATCAAGTAGTTTCTTCACTCTCACAGCCTATGAGTAACGCGGAGTTTGTCGCCGCCTTATCGCAGGAACGCAACCGGGGTTTCAACACGGCTGTCGGCACGGCGGAGGTATTGGACAGGAACACCATACCGGCGTGCGTGCATGGGGCGCAGAGCGTGACGGACGGGCAGACGGTAAGGCTGCGCCTGCTGGAGCCTATGGCGGTGGCAGGCAGGACAATACCCCGGGGTGCGGTGGTGGTCGGCACGGGCAAGATACAGGGTGAGCGGCTCGACATCGAGATTACCTCGCTGGAATACGACGGCACGATTATCCCCGTGGAGCTTGCGGTCTATGACACGGACGGACAGCCCGGCATCTTCATCCCGAACTCGATGGAGATGAACGCCGTCCGGGAGGTCGCCGCCAACATGGGCGGCTCGCTGGGAAGCAGCATCAACATCTCCACCAATGCCGGGGCGCAGCTCGCCTCCGACTTGGGCAAGGGGCTGATACAAGGCACGAGCCAGTACATCGCCAAAAAGATGCGAACCGTCAAGGTGCATCTGAAAGCCGGGTACAGGGTCATGCTTTACCAAGAAAAATATTGAAAACAATAAAAATTACCACTAAAATCCAAAAGTAATGAGAAAAGTAATCATCATGTTTGCCCTCGCTATGGGCATCATAACTGCCAACGCGCAGGAGAATGTAACCGTTGAAACGACCAACGGAAGTGAACAACCGACCTTGACGAAGGAGGTCTATCCGCAGAAGGAGGCGGACGGCGACCTATATCACGGGCTGTCACGCAAGCTGACCTTCGACCGCATGATACCGCCGCACGGTCTGGAAGTGACCTACGACAAGACCGTCCACGTCATTTTTCCGGCGGAGGTGCGCTATGTCGATTTAGGCTCGCCCGACCTGATTGCCGGGAAAGCCGACGGAGCGGAGAACATCATCCGTGTGAAGGCTACCGTAAGGAATTTTCCCAACGAAACGAATATGTCCGTCATCACGGAGGACGGCAGTTTCTACACCTTCAACGTGAAGTACGCCGCCGAACCGCTGTTGCTCAACGTGGAGATGTGCGACTTCATCCATGACGGCAGCACGGTGAACCGCCCGAACAACGCGCAGGAAATCTATCTGAAAGAGCTGGGCAGCGAAAGCCCGATGCTGGTGCGCCTTATCATGAAGTCCATCCACAAACAGAACAAGCGCGAGGTGAAGCATATCGGCTGCAAGCGTTTCGGCATCCAATACCTGTTGAAAGGCATCTACACGCACAACGGCTTGCTTTATTTCCACACGGAGATAAAGAACCAGAGCAACGTGCCTTTCGATGTGGACTACATCACTTGGAAAATCGTGGACAAGAAGGTTGCGAAGCGTACTGCCGTGCAGGAGCAGATTATTCTGCCGCTCCGCGCGCAGAACTACGCCACCCTCGTGCCGGGCAAAAAGAGCGAGCGCACGGTCTTCACGATGGCGAAGTTCACCATCCCCGATGACAAGTGCCTCGTGGTGGAATTGAACGAGAAGAACGGCGGCCGTCACCAGTCCTTCGTGATTGAGAACGAGGATTTGGTACGCGCGGGTACCATCAACGAACTTCAAGTACGCTGACCATGAGAAAGTACATCGCAATAATCATCGCGTCGCTTGCCCTTTTTACAGGGCAGGCGCACGCCCAGCGGTGTCTGCCGAAGATGCAGGGCATCGAGGTGAGGGCGGACATGGCGGACGGCTTCAATCTCGGCGGCAAGGACGGCGGGTACAGCTTCGGGGCGGCTCTCTCCACCTACACGAAGAAGGGGAACAAGTGGGTGTTCGGTGGCGAATACCTGTTGAAGAACAATCCCTACAAGGACACCAAGATACCCGTGGCGCAGTTCACGGCGGAGGGCGGCTATTACTTCAAGATACTGTCGGACGCCCGAAAGATTGTTTTCGTCTATGCCGGGGCTTCGGCTCTCGCCGGATATGAGGCGGTAAATTGGGGGAAGAAGGTGCTGCATGACGGCTCCACGCTGCACGACCGGGACGCCTTCATCTACGGCGGTGCGCTGACGCTCGATGTGGAGTGTTACGTGGCAGACCGTATCGCCCTGCTTGCCAACCTGCGGGAGCGTTGCCTTTGGGGTGGCGACACACGGAAGTTCCACACGCAGTTCGGGGTCGGTATCAAGTTCATCATCAACTGACACGGGCATGGAAAGGACGGAAATAGATGCTGTCAGAAGGATGCCGCTTGCGGATTTTCTCGCACGGCTGGGGCATGAGCCTGTCAGAAGGAGCGGTAACGAGCTGTGGTATCTTGCCCCGTACAGGGGCGAGCGCACATCCTCTTTCCGTGTGAACGTGGCGAAACAGCTCTGGTACGACTTCGGTTTGGGCAAGGGCGGCGACATCTTCACGCTTGCCGGGGAGTTTCTGCAAAGCGATGACTTCATGAAGCAAGCGAAGTTCATAGCGGAAGCCGCCAATATGACGGTTGCCGGATGGGAAAAGCCCGTCTATCTCTCGAAGCCGACCGAATCCGTTTTTGAGGATGTGGAGGTCGCTCCGCTGCTCCGCTCACTGCTGACGGAGTATTTAGAGGAACGGGGCATCCCTTACGCCATCGCATCCCGTCACTGCTGCCGCTTGAACTACGGTGTGCGTGGGAAACGGTATTTTGCCGTTGGCTTTCCGAACATGGCAGGTGGCTATGAAGTCAGAAGCCGATATTTCAAGGGTTGCATACCTCCGAAGTCTGTATCACTGGTAAAGGCGAATGACATCCCGGCTGACGAGTGCCTCGTGTTCGAGGGCTTCATGGACTTTCTCTCTGCCGTGACGCTTGGTGTAACCGGTAACGCTGACTGTCTTGTGCTGAACTCAGTCGCCAACGTGGAGAAGGCGGCGGGATTGCTGGACGGATACGGGCGCATCGGCTGCTTCCTCGACCGTGACGAAGCCGGACGGCGGACGCTTGCCGCACTTACCATGCGATACGGGGAACGTGTCACCGACCGTTCCTCCCTCTATGACGGTTGCAAGGACTTGAACGAGTACCTGCAACTGACAACGAAAAAACAGAAAAACAACCATCTAAAAATCGAAGAACAATGAACATACTGAACAACAGAAACAAGAGAACATCAATATTCAAGGCAGTGGCGTTATGCCTGATAGCCGCCATGTCATTCACCCTCGTGTCATGTGACGATGACATGGACATCCAGCAGTCCTATCCCTTCACGGTGGAGGTCATGCCCGTGCCGAACAAGGTAGTAAAGGGGCAGACAGTGGAAATCCGCTGTGAACTGAAAAAGGAGGGCGACTTTTCGGGTACGCTCTATACCATCCGCTATTTCCAGTTCGAGGGGGAAGGCTCGCTCAAAATGGATAACGGCATCACCTTCCTGCCTAACGACCGCTACCTGCTGGAGAACGAAAAATTCCGCCTGTACTACACGGCGGCGGGTGATGAGGCGCATAATTTCATCGTGGTGGTGGAGGATAACTTTAGCAACTCCTACGAACTGGAATTTGACTTCAACAACAGGAATGTAAAGGACGACGATCTTACCATCGTTCCCATCGGCAACTTCAGCCCCTTGTTGAAATGATGCGTGTATTCATGACAATGCTCTGTTCACTTCTGACGGTCTGTTCTGTGTCCGCGCAGATCAGCCGCCAAGAGGGAACGGACGGGCAGGCGGCAATCTACCGACTGCCGCTTATGGAACGTGCTTTTTTATGCTGCCGCTACTTTGAAGGCTGGCACTCAGAAAAACACTACCCATACGTCGGTTGGGGTCACAAACTTTTGCCAAACGAGAAGTATTCGGCACGAACCATGACAAAACGGGATGCGGATGAACTTTTGCGGAAAGACCTGCGCAAATTTGTCGCCATGTTCCGTAAATTCGGGGTTGATTCGATTTTGCTTGGCACGTTAGCTTACAATGTGGGACCGGCGAAGCTGTTAGGCAGCAAAACAATCCCCAAAAGCACCTTAATCAAGAAGCTGGAAGCTGGTGACAGGAACATCTACCGTGAGTATATAGCCTTCTGCAACTACAAAGGAAAACGCCACGCCATGCTGCTCAAACGGAGAAAGGCGGAGTTTGCGCTGTTGTATATCCCATAAAAGGACTGACAAAACTGGCAAAAGACGTGCCATATTTAACTTGGCACGTCTTTTGCTCTATCACTTGATAGATTATCGTAGGATTTTCTCGTTAATTGACATCGTTGAGCCATTTTTGCCTATCGGTTTCCAAATAACACTTCAAGTTGTAAGTGTTGTGAGAGCAATACAAAACATAGTTATTAACCATAAAAAGTATAGCGAAATTATGAAGAAAGTATTTAGGAAAATTCAGAAAGGAACAACAAAAATGATTGAACGTATCAAATCGTTGGGGGAAATGGAGACGAAGCAGAAATGTGTAGTTCAACGGTTCGAGATTATCATTCCCCTCCACCAAAAAATAACGACCCAATATATAGCCTCCGCAAGTTTTACTTGCGGATTTTTTAGTTATCGCAGATTGGACAAAGGTTTCTTTGCTACTTTCTTTGTCCGCCATCATGCTCACTGAAAGAAAGTAGGGCGGCTCTCGCCGCCCCGCCACTCAAAAGCGTGTGTAAAGTCCCGTCACCATCGTGAACATTTCCTCCAGCATATCAAAATAGATACCCTCGTGTACGGCAATGTCCTTTGTCTTGCACTCAAAGGTCTTTTTGCTGAACGTCCTGCGGTAGAAGCGCATATTGTAGAGGTCTGCCCCTTCGTCATAGATGATGTCAAGGCGGTTGGCACTTGTTTTGTTCCTTGCAAGGCTCATCCGTAAGCCGTTGCCCATATCTATGAAATCACGGCTACCTGTCATGGCGGTGAAGCGTTTTCCGCCTATCTGCTGTAATATCGTCTTGGCTATCATATCTTTTGTTTTTAGGGTTTTAAGTATTGGCGGTGCGGACACCGCCATCCCGTTCAAAATTCTCGCATTTCGGAAATGGGGGTCTGCCGTTGTAGCCACTCTTTCACACATTCCATATTGTACTCGCTCGTGATGACTGCCGTATGGCTGTCGGTGGCGGTGAAACGTGTGCTTTCGTAATCATCTATCCACCCCTTGAGGGTGTCCGTTCCCCACGCTCCGGTATCGTCAAAGATACCGTCCAATGCCGTGATAGGTTCGCTGAACTTGACTATCAGCGTTTGATAGGTCGTGTTCATAGTCTGTCCTCCTTTCCCTTCTTTGCGTTCAGCCACTTGTCCCGTGCGGCTCGGCACTCGTCCAACGTGGGTTTGACACAAGAGAACAATTCTCTGTCTATGGGGTGGCGGTAGTCGTACTGCACAAGTGTCCGCCTGCGTCTTCCGATACCCGATTGGAAACGCTCGTATTTCTCCGTACCTGCTTCCGCGCAGGTGCTTACTCCGTTGATGGTCATTCGTGTTGTCATAATGTTGCTTTTTAGATGGTTAAAAATGTACTGACAGAACTCTGTTCTTCATCACCATTTCGGGGTTGCTTGTGTAGCGTTGGTGCAGGTAGAAATGGTGTGAGCCGAAGCAGTAAAGGAAAAACTTGTCAAGTTCGTGCTTCTCGGCAAACTCCTTTACGCTCTTTCTCAATTCCCCCTCACTCGTTGTGAGAGTGAGGAGGTTCACAAATTCAAGGAACATCGTGGGGATTGCATCATCCCACACACAAATCATACTTTCAATTCTTACTTCCATATCAATGTTGTTTTAGGGGTTATGCTATGCCGCTTTCATCCGCTCACGGATAAGGTTGGCGTTCTTGTTCACAAGGTCTATGATGCGCTCGTGATATTCGGTGTCCTGGTTGTGCTTGCCGTGGCACTGCACCACTTCGAGGGTTCGCAAGTCCACCTCTACGGTTTCAATAATCTCATCGCCAATCCTTGCCGATAGTATGAGGGTGTCGGCTTTCTTGTAGTATCCACTGCCAAACACGCAGATGCCCTGCGTCTTGCCCTCGTTGTAATACTCGTCTATGCTTTCAAGCACCTTGACGATTATTTCCTCGTCCGTGATTACCAAGCCGAAGAATTTGGATTTGTTGGCGATGAAATCCTCCGCATCTTTCTTTCGTTGGAGTTGTCGCTGTTGCTCACGCTCACGCCTTTCAATCTCCCAACGGCGTTGCTCTGCGGCTCTTTCCTTCTCGTGTATGGCTTCAATTTTTCGGGTTGCGTTGTCGTGTGCCGCCATGAAATCTTCGGGACAGATGTTCTTCGGGTTACGGAGGTCTTGACCGAGTTTTTTGAGCATACGCAGATAGTCGCACCACATTGAGAGGTTGTCTATCTGATACTTGTGACGCTTGGCAATCAGATATGATGCCCAACATTCATCGGCAGTACGGGTATTGAAAAGAAAGTGTTTCATGACCTCAATCTCACCGCCTTTCATAAGGGTTTCAATTCTTGGGTCTGAAAGCAAGGCTTTGAAAAGACGCACGGGGGAGATGCCGTGGAAATCGCCCTTGAAGCCGTTACGTCTGAGTTGGGGCAATATCCTCATCTTTGGATATGCACAGCTTCTTGCCACCACATCATCGTATAGGCTGTTGTGCGGTCTTACCTCCATATCGCTGCCTAATGCCCACACATCGCAATAGCAGAAAAGGAAGCCACGGAGCAACGCCATGTCCGTAACCTTGCCGTCGGGTGAAATCCAACGCTGCACGACCTCGTGGCAGTAGAAACGCATCGGTTCGCCTTTCCTGCTCTCGCATCTGACCTGCGCCACGCGGATTACCTGATACCCTTTGCAGGTGGTTATCACGCTGAAATTCTGCGTTTCCTTGTAGATGCGTCTGCGTGTGTCCTGCACTTTGAGTTCGGCATGGCATTTGGGGCAGGTGCAGCCTTCAAGGGTGTCGCATAGTCCGCTGTCGCTGTGCCACTCGTGACCGCAGTCGGAACAGGTGATGTTCCCTTTCTTGGTGCGGTAGCCGATATGCTCAACGCAGTGGCGGTATGCCCAATCTATTTGTGTCGCTGATATGGGGCGAAGGTTGGCGGAAAGTCTTGCCACCTCTTTCTGTATCTTGGTCTTCGGTTTCATAAGCCTAAATCAAATAATGAGGGTTGGGGTTGGTTTTCTTTTCTCGCTGACGGTCTGTGGCGGTTCTGCAACTTGCGGAGTTCCTCCTCTTGGTATTTGCGGACAGCGTTCTGACGTGCCTCCGCCTTTTCCTCTGCCGTGAGTTTCACAACGTGGTTCACAACCACTTGGCAGTCCATCGGTTTGCCCACCTCTATCTCGTTTTCCTCATAGTAGTGGATGGCTTGCCCGAATATCTCTCCGTCCGTGAAACCGTTGCAACCGCTTTTCTGCACATAGTTCAGAATGTGGGTCACGCACTCGTCCATGTTCTTGGCAGGGTTGCGGTACTTCTTTGCAAATAGCGCATCTTCCTCCGCACGCTGTTCCAAGTACATATATATCGTTCTCTTGAAATGGTCTGTTCCTTTCATATCGCTGTCATTTTTAGATTATCTGTTTCAGTATCTCTCTCCAATAGGTCGGCTCTACCTCGCTGAGAAGGAAGTCCATGAAATCCCTCCGTGCGTCCTTGTTCAGTTCGTGGTACAATCTTCGGAAAGTTTCAAAATTGCCGTTGATGTACGTTTCCACCATATACACGAAGATGTTGTCCACCTCGTAATATCTGCACTGCTGCGCTGCCGTCTTGCTGTTTCTTTTTGCCATGTCGGTAAGGGTTAAAGGGTGAATAACCAAAGGATGAAGCCAAAGAAGGCAATGGTGGAAAGGATAGCCACGATTACACCTATCGCCACTCGGAACACTCCGTTTACAATCTCTCTGATGATGCCCCAAAGGATGCCGAACACCCCGAAGGCGGTGCGCATCATCAAGCCGCATATCGCCAACCCGATGTGTTGCGCCATTTGTCTGAAATTTGCCGTTGCCGTCATATCTTCGCTGTTTTTGATTTTTTTGTTTTTAATGCGGATTCAAGAGCTGAGGGAGTTGAGTTTCAAACTATCTTATCTGCCTCTCGTTTATCCGACATTTTTTTTATGCGTCTTTCTGTCGCATCGGTCGTTTTCGTTTCGGGTGCTTGAAAAGGTAGGGATTAGGGAATGCAAGGTTTTTCGGTCAAAATACTACCCGCAGGGCTGGAGATTTTTACCGAAAACAGGAGGCTTGACCTTGCTTTCCCGTCCAATCCCGGAATTACCTTTGCGCCCAGAACGAAAATGACTGACTGATGCGGCTTACTGAAAGGCGCAAAATGGAGGTAAACGAAAACAGAGGCAGATTGTGTAGAAAAAAACTTCAGGGGAAAATCCGTAAAAAAAAGAATCACCAAAAGGAAAAAGACATCACCGGAAGCGTGAAAAGGGCAAACCACAACAAAGGAAGTATGATTGTTTCCGATCCGACGGAACTTGTTCAGCCGGGTGGCAACAATCATTCTTCCCGGTTTGTCCGGCTGTGTGTGGGCGCCTGTTTCATTCATGGGGCAGGCTGACACACTCTGCATTCACTTTCCGCTTCCGGCAAAAGAGACAGCGAAAAAAGAAAAATCATTTGAAAACCCGTAAAAGCATCTCTTGGCATAGGCGCAAAAGAAAGGGGCATTGCTTCATCTGTCTAAACATCGTTTAGGCGTGAGGCAATGCCCTTTTCTCCAGCTATGCGGTAGTCGGCACACGTTTGTTCCAAACTCGTTTTGGGCAATGGTGTGCCGACGGACAATACCGCTTTTACGGAAAATTCTTATGAATGAGGGGATAAAAAACGGGAGTTTATATCAAAATCTCGAATTAAATAGCTACTTTTGCATACGAAGAGTTCTTTGAAGGTTACGCAACGCGCAGAAGGATAATGCAGTAGATAACTAACTAAATCGTAACCTATTACTATCAAGAGCAATTAACCTACGCTCATTTCCAATAAATTACACTCTTTTCGTAACTTCAGTCTGCAAAGATACGGATAAGTGAGGGCAATGCCAAATTTATTAGAGCATTGCCGAACGGAAGTATTGCCGACGAAGTCAAAGATAACAATAAGAGACAGCAACTGCAAGTTCACTTGCGATTTGCCGAACGGCAGTATCTGCGGCGCAGTCGAATGTAGCGAATTTATTCGTATATTCGCGGGTTGTTAAATGAAAGATATTATGATCAAAGGTCTGCTTTTCGATATGGACGGAGTGCTGGTCGACAACCTCGACGTTCACAAGCGCGCGTTCCGCCTGTTTTTCAGCCGGTACGGCGTCGACAAATCCATTGAGGAGTTGAGCCGCATGTTCGGCAAGGGCAACGACGATATCATGCGCGAGCTGATGCCCGCCGAGGTTGTCGAGAGGGTAGGACTGCGCGAGCTGGGATATGAGAAAGAGGCTATATACCGCGAGATATATGCGCCGACGATCGCTCCTACGCGCGGCCTTACGGAGTTTCTGTCAGAGTGTCGCAGGCGGGGATTGAAGTGTGCCGTAGGCTCGTCGGGCTGCATGGCCAATGTCGACTTCGTGCTCGACGGCTGCGGCATACGCGACAACTTCGAGGCTGTCGTGGCAGGCGACCGCGTGCGTCGCTGCAAGCCCGATCCCGAAATATACCTTACGGCGGCCGCAGCGCTGGGGCTTGCGCCTGCCGAGTGTATCGTCTTCGAGGATGCCGAGGCGGGTATAGTGGCCGGCAAGCGCGCCGGCATGAAGGTCGTGGCGCTGAGCACGACATTTTCGGCCGACTTCCTCAGAGATACGGCTGCCGATCTTATCGTGGCCGATTTCACTCAGGTGGATATCGATATGCTGGTCGGTCTTGCAGAGTAGAGCCATGACAGCCAAGAGGGTAGATAAGACCAATGCGGCGCGCCTGTTGGACAGGGCCAAGATAGAGTATTCGCTGATTCCCTATACGGTCGACGAAAACGATCTTGCGGCCACGCACGTCGCCCGCGAGCTGGGCGAGGATATAGCCACCGTGTTCAAGACACTGGTGCTGCGCGGCGACCGCAACGGCTTGTTCGTGTGTGTGATACCTGGCGACAGGTCGGTCGATCTGAAAGCGGCGGCCGCAGTCTCCGCAAACAAGAAGTGCGATCTGATACCGATGAAAGAGCTGCTGCCGGCAACGGGTTATATCCGCGGCGGCTGCTCGCCGATAGGCATGAAGAAGCCGCTGCCGACATTCATCGACGAGAGTTGTCTGGCGCACGAGCGTATATATATAAGTGCCGGTGTGCGCGGCATGCAGATATGTATCGCACCGACGGATCTTATAGCATTCGTACACGCCTCTACGGCCGCTATCAGCCGCGCCGAGCCCTGAGCGGGGCGCCTTGGCCGGCGGTCAGACCTTTTTTAGATACTTCGCCGGCAGCGATACGGCCACTGCGGCGACCTCGATAGATACGACGAAGCGGCCGCGGCCGTTGCGGTGCAGCATGATGCCGCGCACGCCGCTGAAAGCTCCGTCGACGATCTCCACCCTGTCGCCCGAGGCCAGCTCGGCGGGCGTGCATTCGATCCACTCCAAACCGCGCAGCTGCGAGCGGCTTATAGCGATGAAGTCCTGCATCGACCTATCGTCGATAATCACGGGGCGCTTGTCGGCCGGATTCATTATATAGCATATCGGCAGCGACGTATGCCGCTTGATCTGCTTCAACCTCTCGGTCTCGATATTGACGAAGATGAGATTGTGTACGGCCGGCACTATCGCCTTGCGCTTGCGCCGTCCCGCAGCGGGCAGCTCGATGCACTGCATGGGTATGAAGCTCTCGACGTCGATGTCGTCGAAGAAGCTCTTGACCTTCAATTCTCGGGCGTATGTCACACGCAGAGCATACCAGTGTTTGGCAGTGTCGTCCATTGCAATCTTTTATCTTCGGACAAATGTAGTAAATCTTTCGGGACTTTACAACTGCACGGCATTGCTGTGCGCTATGTCCCATATTGCGATGCGTTGCATTATAAAGTTTGCGAATTATTTTGTCAAAAGAAAAATTATGTCTACATTTGCACCACCGAAACGGAGCATGCTCTTTCGGTCGGGATGAATTCGTAGCTCAGTCGGTAGAGCACAACACTTTTAATGTTGGGGTCCCGGGTTCGAGCCCCGGCGAGTTCACAGCCGCTTTCGCAAGAAAGCGGTTTTTTTGTATTTTATTTGGCGGCAGCCGGTCTTCTTCCGAATCCCGGCGCATATGTTGTCGTGCGTCGAGTGTGCGAGCACCCTCCGCCCTCCGCCATTTGCACCGTCTCTACTAGCCGTTGCCGCCGTAAGGCTTGCGTAGCACATCTTGCAGCCGGGTGTGTTCTCGCCGGCGCTCTCACTTATTTCGGGTTGCCGGAATAAATGATGTTTTATTTCAGCTGTATTCCGGCGACGGCTGTGCCGTTCGAGCCCCGGCGAGTTCACAGCCGCTTTCGCAAGAAAGCGGTTTTTTTGTATTTTATTTGGCGGCAGCCGGTCTTCTTCCGAATCCCGGCGCATATGTCGTCGTGCGTCGAGTGTGCGAGCACCCTCCGCCCTCCGCCATTTGCACCGTCTCTACTAGCCGTTGCCGCCGTAAGGCTTGCGTAGCACATCTTGCAGCCGGGTGTGTTCTCGCCGGCGCTCTCACTTATTTCGGGTTGCCGGAATAAATGATGTTTTATTTCAGCTGTATTCCGGCGACGGCTGTGCCGTTCGAGCCCCGGCGAGTTCACAGCCGCTTTCGCAAGAAAGCGGTTTTTTTGTATTTTATTTGGCGGCAGCCGGTCTTCTTCCGAATCCCGGCGCATATGCCGTCGTGCGTCGAGTGTGCGAGCACCCTCCGCCCTCCGCCATTTTTGCCGTCTCTACGAGCCGCTGCCGCCGTGAGGCCTGCGCAGCAACTTGCAGCCGGGTATGTCCTCGCCGGCGCTCTCACTTATAGCGGGTTGCCGGAATAAATGATGTTTTATTTCAGCTGTATTCCGGCGACGGCTGTGCCGTTCGAGCCCCGGCGAGTTCACAGCCGCTTTCGCAAGAAAGCGGTTTTTTTGTATTTTGTTTGGCGGCAGCCGGTCTTCTTCCGAATCCCGGCGCATATGCCGTCGTGCGTCGAGTGTGCGAGCACCCTCCGCCCTCCGCCATTTTCGCCGTCTCTACGAGCCGCTGCCGCCGTGAGGCCTGCGTTGCATCTTGCGGTCTGACCTAAATTATAAACCGATCTCGGGTTACGGTTGTCATGTGGAATTTCAGACCGTTTATCGTTATCATTAAATCGGAGAATGTCATTTTGTCGGAGCAGACACCTTCCAAACACCCGTTTCCAATTTTATACTGTCTCGGTAAGCATCGTCCTGCCGATGATCTTCCTGCTTCGGGGGCTGTTCGAGGTACGGCATTTGCATGGCCAAGGCCGTTTGACAATTGAAGTGAAATGATAGTTTCTATTGTAGCGATATTCGTTGCGGGCTATGCGTGCATAGCCTTGGAGAGTAGGTTGAAGATCGACAAGGCGGCCGTCGCGCTGTTGATGTCGGCGGCCGTATGGTCTGTTCTGGCGCTGTCGGGCAGGGCGGATGTATCGTCCGAGCTGATGTCGCATCTGGGCGATACGTGCCAGACATTGATATTTCTGATAGGGGCGATGACGATAGTCGGCATGATCGACGCCCACGGCGGCTTCTCGATTCTGACCGGCCGTATCTCCACGCGCAGGGGACACCGTCTGCTGTGGATAATCGCCGTGATGACATTCTTTATGTCGGCCGTGCTGGACAACATGACAACGACGATCATAATGATAATGGTCATGCGTCGTCTTGTGGGGTCGACACACGAGCGGCTGTGGTTTGCGAGCGTGATAATCATAGCGGCCAACTGCGGCGGTGCTTGGTCGCCCATAGGCGACGTTACGACGATCATGCTGTGGACGGGCGGCAACGTCGGTGCCGTACCGTTGATTACGCGCCTGCTGCTGCCGTGCGCCGTGGCGCTCGCCATACCCGCAGCGGTTGCCATGCGGCGCATAGGTCGCGGCGGCGGGACCGTCGTGGCGCATATCGGTTCGAGCACGCTGCCTGCGGGCGTGACGCCTGCACTGAGCCGTGCGGTGCTGATAGTCGGTGTTGCCGGGTTATTGTTCGTGCCGGTGTTCAAGAGCCTTACGGGGTTGCCTCCATACATGGGCATGATGCTGTCGCTGGCCGTGCTGTGGGTCATGACGGAGATCGTGTATGCCCGCAACCGCGGGCGCGATTCCGAGCAGCCCAACCGCGTGTCGCGCGTGGTCAGGACGATCGACATGCCGACGATACTCTTCTTTCTGGGTATATTGCTTGCGGTGGCAGGGTTGCAGAGTGCCGGCGTGCTCTCCTCGGCCGCAGACTTCCTCAACCGTGCCGTACACCATGTCTTCCCGATAGCGACCGTGGTGGGACTAATGTCGTCGATCATCGACAACGTACCGCTTGTCGCGGCCTGCATGGGCATGTATCCGATAGCCGATGCGGCTGCGGTGGCCTCGGCCGCCGATCCGTCGTATGCTGCGGCCTTTGCGCACGACGGCATCTTCTGGCATCTGCTGACATATTGCGCCGGCGTAGGCGGCAGCATACTTATCATAGGCTCGGCGGCCGGGGTGGTGGCCATGGGCTTGGAGAAGATCGACTTCGGCTGGTATCTCCGCCATGCGGCATTGCCTGCGCTGGCGGGTTATGCGGCGGGCATAGCGGTAATATATTTGGAATATCTGTTGCTGGGATAACCGCAGCAAACACAAAAGGCAACCCGAGGGTTGCCTTTTGTATTAGTCAGCAGACTAATATAAATTATTTCTGAGCGAAGAATGCCTTGATATCCTCGTCGCTGAGCAGATTCTGCTCCTGGAAAGCGTAGGCTCCGGTCTTCTCCGACTTTACCATCTTGATACACTTCGTGTACTTCTTGCTCGTACCCGTTTTAAGGGTTGCAACTACTTTCTTTGCCATACTCTCTTAAAGATTATTTAATTTCACGGTGTACAGTCACTCGTTTCAGATACGGGTTGTACTTTTTGCGCTCCAAACGGTCGGGAGTATTCTTCTTGTTCTTGGTGGTAATGTAGCGTGACATGCCTGCAACGCCGCTCTCCTTCTGTTCGGTGCACTCCAAAATCACCTGAACTCTGTTACCTTTCTTTGCCATTTCTCAATCCGATTTTAGTAAACTGACTTGGGTGCCTTAGCCTCGCGCAGTGCAACTGCCAGACCCTTCTTGTTGATTGTTTTGATGCCGGCTGCCGATACCTTCAAGGTGATCCAGCGACCCTCCTCCTCCGACCAGAAACGCTTAGTCTTCAAATTGGGATTGAACTTGCGCTTCGTGCGGATGTGCGAGTGAGAAACATTGTTACCCACGATCGCAACCTTACCTGTAATTTCGCAAACTTTCATTGTCGTAAAAATTTTCCTTTCGTGCTACCGTGCACAAAAGCGCACAAAGTTAGCAATTATTTTCTTAATTACAATATGTCGCGGCTATACTGCGCCATTTTTTTGCCTTGTTCTCAGTTGCGCAGCAGATAGCGGTATACCTCGATCTCGCGCGGATCGCCCATCTCTTTGCCCGGAACGTCCGACAGCTTGACGCACAACTCCATGGGCTGACGGCGGTTGATCTGGCACTTCGACAGCTTCATGACGATGTTGCAGGGGGCGTATCCCGTGTCGTTCGTAAGATTGGTGCCTATGCCGAACGAGCAGCGGATGCGGCCTTCGCAGGCCTTTTTCAGCTCGGCGGCGCGCGGGAAGTCGAGCGCATCGCTGAAAATTATGGTCTTGACCATAGGGTCGATGCCCAGCTCCTTGTAGCGGGCTATGGCCATGTCGATGAAACGTATCGGGTCGCCAGAGTCGTGGCGCACGCCGTCGAAGAGCGAGGCGTGTTTCTTCGAGAAGTTCTTGAAAAAGACCTCCGAGCCGAAGCTGTCGGTAAGCGCCGTGCCGAGATATCCGTCGAAGACCTTTACCCAGTCCTCCATCGTCAGGTAGTTGGCGTTGCGCGGACCGCCGTTGACCGCCGCGATGAACATGGGCAGCTCGTGGGGGTAGGTGCCTATCATTCTGGTGCCCAGCTTCATGGCCAGATAGCAGTTGGACGTGCCGACGAAGCCGCACTCGTGGTCGCGAAGGTGCTTGACCACCATTTGCTGTATGTCGAACGAGAAGCGGCGGCGCGTGCCGAAATCCGAGAAGCGCATGTCGCTGCTGCGGGCTATCTCCTCCTTCTGTTCCAGACGCGAGATCATGGCTTCGATATCGACCGTGCGGTTGCGGTTGACCAGCTCCGAGACCGTAGCCAGTACGGCTATCTCGTAGAGCGTGACTTTGTACATGAAATCAGTTACCTCTATATGCAGGTGCCGCTCGCTGTCGAGGCTTACCTCGATCTTCGACGACTCGAAGCGGAAGCCTTTGAGCCATTCGAAGTAGTTCTGCGGTATGTATTTGCAGTTGGCGATCATGTACTCGAACTCCTCGTCCGTGAGCGACAGGCGCGAGAGCGAGTCGAGCGCGTCGTGCAGATCGTCGACGAACTGCTCGTCGTACTCGGTCTTGGCGCGGTCGTTGAACGTGAATGTGCCGCGTGCCTCGGGATAGAGTTTGAAGTAGGCGTAGGATGTGGTAAACTTGTAAAGATCCGTGTCGAGAATCGACTGTATCATTGTGTCGTAGTTTTGGTTAATTCTTTTTTGTCAGCTCGGCCAGCAGCATCTCTATGGCGTATGCCGATGCGCGGCCTATGATCTGCGAGCGGTCGGTGCCCGAGTTGCGCATCACGGCGCAGCTGCCCTCGGGCGTGGCTATGCCGAACCATACCGTGCCGACCGGCTTTTCGGCCGAACCGCCCGTGGGGCCGGCGATGCCGGTGGTGGCGATGCCGTAGTCGGCTCCCGATATGCGTCTGACGCCTTCGGCCATCTGTCGGGCTACCGTCTCGCTGACGGCGCCGCAGCGCAGTATGTCGTCGTAGTCGACTCCCAGCACGTCGCGCTTCGATTCGTTGGAGTAGGATACCACGCCGCACAGGAAGTAGGCCGAGGCTCCGGCCATTGCCGTGAATTTAGAGGCTATCGCGCCGCCCGTGCAGCTCTCGGCTACGGCCAGCGTAGCCTTGCGTTCGATCAGAAGATCGTGCACGATGCGTTCGACCGTGGCATCGTCGTAACCTACGATGTTGTCGGGGATTATAGCATGCAGCTTGGCGAACTGCGAGTCGATCCGGGCTGCCGCCTCGTCTCTGTCGACATCGTATGCCGACAGCCTTAGCCTGACTATATTGGGCGAGGGCAGGTAGGCGAGCCGGAGTCCGCCGGGCAGAGCATCCTCCCATGAGGCTATGCGCTGTGCGAGGACGGATTCGGCTATGCCGCGCGTAATCATCGTGCGGTGTACGATCGAGTGCAGGGCGAAGCGGCTGCGCAGCCGCGGCATCACTTCGTCCAGCATCAGGTGCTCCATTTCGAATGGTACGCCCGGCAGCGATACGACCACTTTCGAGCCGTCGGTGCCGCAGTCGAACCACATTCCCGGCGCCGTGCCGTGGGCGTTGTGCAGCACTGTGCAGCACTCGGGCACCAAGGCCTGCGCACGGTTTAGCTCGCTGAACTCTATGCCGCGTCTGTCCAAGAGCGTGCGTATGTGCTCCGCTTCGGCCGGGGCGAAGACCAGATGAGAGCCGAACAGCTCGCAGAGCGTGTGTTTTGTTATGTCGTCCTTGGTCGGTCCGAGACCTCCCGTAATGATTACGATGTCGCTTATGTCGAGTCCGCGGCCTACTGCCGAGCATATATCCGCGGCGTTGTCGCCTACCGACGACTTCTCGACGACGGTTATGCCTGCCGAGTTGAGGTGGCGGGCTATCGATACGGTGTTGGTGTCGACGATCTGTCCTATCAGGATCTCGTCGCCTATGGTTATGACTGTGGCTTTCATTGATTGTCTTGTTGTGCGTCAGGCTGCTCCTTTTGCCGCTTCGCAGCGTCGGCGAGCAGATGCCGGCATATGCGCTTCAATATGCCCAAGCCTCCGTATCTGATGCCGGTATTGAGCTGTACGAGCGAGGCTCCCGCATCGAGCATGCGGCGCACGTCGTCGGGCGTCATCATGCCTCCCGAGCCGACGATAGGATAGACGCCGCCCGATTTCTCGTGTATGTATCGCACGGCGGCTATGGCGCGCTCGGTCAGCGGAGCGCCGCTTATAGCGCCCTCGCCCCTTGCATCGGCATACTCCCGTCCGCGGTCGAGACCGTCTCGCGAGAGGGTGCCCGCGACGGCCACTATGCCGTCGAGCGGCAGCTCTATGAGTGCCGTCACTATTTCGTCGAGCTCTTCGTGCGTAAGGTCGGGGGATATTTTGAGCAGTATCGGACGGTAGTCGAGCTGACCGCGGCGGAACTCGAACAGCGGCGCCAGCAGCTCCTCTATGCGCTCTCTGCCCGAGAGCACGTAGCTCTTGGCCGTGGTGTTGCAGGCGACGTTGACGGTAAAGTAATCGACATACTGATACATGTTGCGGAACACTTTCAGGTAGTCGCCTGCGGCCGCCTCGTCGGATGTTATGTTATTTTTGGCGATGTTGCAGCCGACGATGATCCCCTTGTGCCGGTTGCGGACGTTGCCCATGGCATATTCCAGGCCCTTGTTGGGGTAGCCCGAGCGGTCGAGTATGGCGTTGTCGGACTTTATGGAGAATATGCGCGGACGCGGACTTCCCGGCTGCGGACGCGGCGTGACGGCTCCTATCTCGATGAAGCCGAAGCCTGCGGCCGACAGCTCCTCGATCGTGTCGCCGTCGGGATCGTACCCGGCCGCGACGCCGACGGGGTTGGGAAAGCGCATGCCGAACACCTCGCGTTCGAGATCGGGCGAACGCAGCGCGTAACGCTTCGACAGCAGCCATTTGCCTCCGGGCAGGGCGCCTGCTGCGCGCAGTGCCGCAAGGGCGGCGTTGTGTGCCGTTTCGGGATTCAGCAGCGGGAGCGAGGTCCCTGTCGACGAATATTTCATCCGTGAATAATTTTCGACAAAAATAACAAAATAAGTATTACGATGTACTTTCGCGCTAAAAATACTCCTGCCGGTAGTCGTAAGTGCTGCGTATGCGTTCGAACGCTTCCGGTTCGGCGCGCAGCCGGTGCGTCTCGGCTTCGATGTCGAAACGGCTGTCGATCGTGCGGCACATATCGTTCCACGATATAAGCTGCGGCTCGACGGGGGCGACCTGCTGCGGATACCACTCTTTGAGCGGCAGGTCGAACCGCTCGGCCAGACTGCGTATCACGGCTGCCGAGGCATTGGCCTTGCCCTGAGCCGAGTAGCCGGCGATGTGCGTTGTGGCGTAAAGGGCGCCGTCGAGCACGCTGCGGTCTATATGCGGCTCGTGCTCCCATACGTCGAGGACATAGCGGCGGCCTGATGCGAGCAGCGCACGGCCGTCGACCACCTCTCCGCGCGAGGCGTTGAGGATAATGGCGCCGGGGCGCGTGAGCGACAGCAGCCTGCCGTCGACCATGCGGCGTGTGGTGTCGTCGAGCGGGGTGTGGAACGTAAGTATGTCGGCGCGTGCGGCAAGCTCGTCGAGCGGAATGAAATCGCCGCCCTCGCGCACCTGTCGCGGCGGATCGCAGCACAGCACCCGAAAGCCCCAGTGGCGGGCGTACCGCTCCACAAGTGAGCCGATATGTCCCACGCCCACGATGCCCAGTGTGCATCGGTCGGGTGTCAGGTGGTCGGCGGCGAGCAGATGCGCCAGCGCTCCCGCCACCCACTGCAATACGCCGCGGGCGTTGCACCCTTCGGCGCGCCGCACCTCGATCGCATGCTCGCGGCAGTAGCGGGTGTCTATATGGTCGTATCCGATCGTGGCGGTGGCTATGAACCTGACGCGCGAAGAGTCGAGCAGCGCTGCATCGCATCTGGTGCGCGTTCGTATCAGCATGGCGTCGCAGTCGGCCGCGGCGCGTGCGTCGATCAGCTCGCCGCGCTGATAAAGCACTTCGGCGTAGGGTTCGAGCAGCCCCCCGACGAACGGAATGTCTCTGTCGATAATTACTTTCATCGCATTCGGATATTTTAATCTCTTTTGCAGGACAAAGATATGCAATTATGGGTGACGGTACGATAAATTTTATGTATATTTGCACGATTAAAACCGACGCATTATGGATGTAGGCAGCTTCGATCCCGAGGAGGTAATCTCCGACAACGGCAACTATTTCGGCATGCCGCTGCGGCCGGAGGACTCGGCACTGGTGTTGATATCGGCTCCGTGGGATGTCACGGTATCATACAGGGCGGGCACCTCTTATGCCCCCGACGCGATAATAGATGTGTCGCGCCAGATCGATTTTTACGATCCGGCAGCTCCCGACGCATGGCGCAAGGGCATAGCCACGGCGCCTATCGACTACTCGATACAGGATGTCTCGCACCGCCTGCGGCGCGATGCCGAGCGTGTGATCGCAAACCTCGAAGAGGGCGGCAGCCGCATCATAGCCGACGAGTTCTACGCGCGCAAGGTGCGCAAGATAAACGAGGCTTCGGCCGAGGTCAACGGCAAGATATTCGCCCAGTCGCAGCACTGGCTCGCCGAGGGAAGGATCGTCGGTCTGGTCGGCGGCGACCACTCGACGGCCTACGGTTTGATACGCGCCGTCGGCGAGCGTCACGGCTCGTTCGGCGTGTTGCAGATCGACGCGCACTGCGACCTGAGGGACTCCTACGAGGGTTTCGAGCACTCGCATGCCTCCATAATGTCGAACGTGCTGCGCGACGTGCCCCAGATCGAGCGTCTGGTGCAGGTCGGTGTGAGGGAGTTCTCGCACAGGGAGTGGGAGCGTGCACAGTCCGACGAGCGCATAGCGATGTTCTCGGGACATCTCCTTTCGACGCAGAGGGCGGAGGGTATGACATGGCGCGAGCAATGCGACCGCATCATCGAAAGCCTGCCGCAGAAGGTATACGTATCGCTCGACATAGACGGCCTTTCGGTGGAGTGCTGCCCGCACACGGGCACGCCCGTGCCGGGCGGACTGTCGTTCGTCGAGGCTACCTACTTGCTGGGGCGCATAGCCGATTCGGGGCGCAGCATTGTCGGCTTCGATCTGGTGGAAGTCGTGCCCGTGATCGAGGACAGGATCGATGCGGTCGTGGCCGCGAGGATGTTGTTCAAGCTATGCGGCGCGGCGTTGAAGCATGTCGATGCGCCGGATGTGATATGATAAAACTAAACCGATTATAATATGTTTACCAAGTACGGGTGGGTCAAACACCGTTACGTTCTGGCCGAGAGAGGCCGGAACTTTCTCAAAGCTCCGTGGGCCGGAGGCGTCGTGCTGATACTCTGCGTCGCGGTGGCCATGCTGCTGGCCAATCTGCCGGCTACGTCGGACATATATCACGATCTGCTGCACATGGATCTGTCGATATTTTACAGCACCGGTCACGATGCGCTGCATCGCGTCGAGGGCACTTTCCCGCGCGGGATGACCGTCGAGAAGATCATCAACGACGGCCTTATGGTGATATTTTTCTTTACCGTCGGTTTGGAGATCAAGCGCGAGATCATGCACGGTCAGCTCTCGTCGCCCAAGAAGGCCGCCCTGCCTGTGATAGCCGCTGCCGGCGGTATGCTTTTCCCGGCGTTGATATATACGCTGTTCAACGGCTCGACGGGCGTGGCTCACGGCTGGGGTATCCCGACGGCGACCGACATAGCATTCGCCATAGGTATAATGTCGCTTCTGGGCGACCGTGTGCCCATATCGTTGAAGGTGTTCCTTACGGCGCTCGCCATAGCCGACGATCTTGGCGCCATACTTGTCATAGCTTTCTTCTACGGCGAGGCTCCGAACATGGCGCTGCTGGGCATAGCCGTGCTGATAATGGTCGCCGTCTACTACATGAATCGTATGGGCGAAAAGCGTATGTTCGCCTATATGGTGCCGGCGGTGGTAATATGGGTGCTGTTCTACTATTCGGGCATCCATGCCACCATATCGGGTGTGGCCATGGCGATGCTCATCCCGTCGCGTCCGCGTTACAACAAGGCCTATTTCCTGCATAAGGCCGATATGATCGAGAAGAGTATTCTGGCCTCGACGCAGATCGAGGATCACGAGGAGGCGGAGGAGGTCTATCGCTACAATCTTCGCCGCATGAAGCAGCTCTCCGACGGGTCGGCCGGCATGAGTCATCGTCTGGAATATGCACTGTCGCCCTACGTGACATTCCTTATAATGCCTGTTTTCGCACTGGCCAATGCCGGTGTCAAGATCGAATCGTTGGAGTATTTCGACATATTCCAGTACTCAGCCGAGTGGGGCTCGGTAGGCATGGGCATATTCTTCGGCCTTCTGGTGGGCAAGCCTCTGGGCATCTGGCTGACGAGCCTCATCGCAGTCAAGTGCGGCATCGCCGAGCGTCCGGCGGGTGCTTCGTGGAAGATGCTGCTGGCGGTGGCATGTCTGGGCGGTATAGGCTTTACGATGTCGATCTTCGTCGACTCGCTCGCATTCGACAAGCAGACCCATGCCGAGTTCATCGACAAGGGCAAGATCGCGATACTCATGGGATCGGCCTGCGCTGCGCTGCTGGGCTCCGCTCTCATCATCCTGTTCTCGCGCCGCGGCGCGAAAAAACACGTCGACCGATGAGGCGCGCATTCTCTTTCGCGATAGTTGCGCTGGCCGCGGCCGCCACGGCATGCGGCGGCGGAAAGGGCGCAGTCGAGAGTGCCGCGATGCGTAACGACGTCGATTCGATGTCGTACGTGTTGGGCATGAATATCGCTTACAATCTTATGGAGATCGACTCGACGATCAATGTCGACATGGTGTGTATGGCCATTCGCGACGCCTATGCCGCGAGCGAGCGCATGACCGCCGAGGAGGCGCGGACGTCGTTTCTGAGATTCATGAACTACGACAACTACGAGCGCGTGCAACGTATCGAGGAGCAGTTTCTCAACGATCTGCGAGCCGCAGACCGCAAATTCGTGCGCACGCAGTCGGGTCTGACATACAAGATCATCGAGTTGGGCAACCCGCGCGAGGCGGTGCGCACCAACCGCGATACCGTATCGATCGTATATAAGGCCTCGACCGTCGACGGCGAGGTGTTCGACTCGACATACGAGCGCGGCGACACGGTCCGTATGGCCGTGGGCGATCTGAGCAAGGGGTTGCAGGAGACGTTGAAGATCATCGGCAAGGGCGGACATGTCGAGGCGTGGCTGCCGTCGCGTATCGGCTTCGGCGCCGGAGGGTGCGATTCGCTCGGCGTTAAGGCCAATGTCATGGTCTTCTACGATGTCGAACTGCTCGACGTGGAGCGCCGGAACAGATAGCATACAATATAACAAATGATTCATAAACAGTTAAAAACAATCGTAATGAAAAAGTTAGTTTATCTTATGGCCGCCGCCGCGTGTGTGAGCATGGCCGCCTGCGGCAGCAAGAGCAAGGCCGATTACTGCCAGACTGGCAGCGAGAATATCGCGATCTACACCGAAGAGGTTCCCCAGCTCGACACTCTGTCGTATGCCATGGGTGCGAATTTGGGTCTCAGCCTGCACTTCCAGCTCGCGGGCATCGATTTCGATATGGATCGTGTCGAGGCCGGTATTACCGACCGCGTGGCCGGCAAGCAGAGCGTAACGGCCGACGAGGCGCGCGAGAAGATCAATTCGTTCCTCCGCGAGAAGTATCAGGCATACCGCATGGCACTCATGCAGAAGGAGCGCGAGGCCGAGGCTGCCGAGGGCCAGACGGCTCAGATCGACATGACGGAGCTTCCGGCAATCTTCGACGAGCAGTATACGCGCGAGCAGATGTCTTATAACTTCGGTGTCGATATGGGCGAGAACCTCGTCAAGATGAATGCGCCGATCAACCTTTACTGGTTCTTCCGCGCTATGGACGACTCGCAGAAGGCCGAGAAGGACGATATCGCTGCGTCGCTGGCCATAAGCGAAGACGAAGTGCTGAATGCTCTGATGACCTATTTCCAGCAGACCGTGCCGGCACGCAATGCCGAGCTGTCTGAGAAGTGGCTCGAAGAGGTCGCCGGCAAGAAGGGCGTCGAGAAGACCGAGTCGGGTCTGCTCTATCGCGTCAACAGCAAGGGCGGCAAGAAGCATGCTACGGACGACCGCGATATCGTTCGCGTCAAGTACGAGGGTAAGCTCCGTAACGGCGAGGTGTTCGATTCGAGCTACGAGCGTGCTGAGCAGATTCGCAAGATGATCGCCGAGCTGGACGAGAATCAGGAGATGACCGAGGAGCAGAAAGCCGGTCGCCGCGATATGTTGCAGCAGCAGTTGGAGCAGAGCGAGACCGTCGAGTTTCCGCTCAACCGCGTTATCAAGGGTTGGACCGAGGGTATGAAGCTCGTCGGCGAGGGCGGCAGCATCACGCTGTGGATTCCGTCGAATCTGGCTTACGGCCCCGAGGGCGCAGGCCGCATGATAGGTGCTAACGAGGCTCTGGTATTCAACGTCGAGATCGTCGAAGTGAAGCCTTACGAGGAGCCTAAGCCCGCCGTGACTCCCCAGCCTATCAACGAGCCGGCAGAGGAGACTGCCGTCGAGGAGGTTGAGGCCGAGATCGCCGAGTAGGGTAGGCCGGCAGGATGATTTTCCTGCGCGGTAATGGCGGGGAGGTATGGAAAATGCCTCTCCGTCGTTCGTTTATGGTATTTTTTTATTACCTTCGCAAATCGGCATTACCGATGCGGCCTATGCTGAGAGCGACGTATTATATTAAAATCGAAAGAGTATGTTTTGTAGCGTATGCGGTGCGCAGCTCGCGCCCGAGATGAAACACTGCCCGTCGTGCGGGGCACGTTCGGCGGCCTATCCTGCGGGCGTGTGCCCCATGACGTCGACAGGCGGCTTCGGCGCGGATATTGTCGACAAGACCCTTATCGGCATGGCCGTATTCATGATATTCGCGACGTTCATGTCGTGGTACCGAGTCTCGGTCAACATGGGTGATGAGCCGATCGATGCGCTGGCCAACTTCGCGGCGCGCATCTTGCCCGCCTACTCCGGCGTAAATACGTGTTACGGACTTATATCGCTGGGCGTGGCATTCATGGCCGTGATACTTGTCGTCTGCAAGCGTTATGCGTGGGCAGCGGCGGTCGGTATCGCCGGTGTGGCTCTGGCTGTGGCCGCGATGTTCTTCACGCCCGATTTCGTCGAGCTGAATACTTACGTGGGCGGTGGCGGCGACGACAGCGTGGCCGACCTGCTGCGCTCGGACGTAGTATCGGGGATGCTGCCCGACGACGTGCGCAACGGCGCTAAAATGGCTTCCGATGTCCTCGATGTGGTTTACGGATACGTGGCCGTCAAGAGCTGCTTCGGACTTAAAGTGTATGCCGTCACGTCGGCGGCATTCGCTGCGCTCGGGCTCGTGGCTTGGAAAAGATCCTGCGCAAGACAATAAAGCTCTGCGAGGTAACGTTGATAATTATTGAAAAGATAAGGAATTATGGAAAATCAAGTTGTTTCAGCCTCTGCCGGCCGTCAGTCGGTGGTCTCGGCGCTCTTCAAGAGCGTTTATATGCAAATGGCCGCAGCCCTCACGATAACGGGTCTTACGGCATGGTTCATAGCTTCGTCGCCCGATCTGCTGGCGGCCATATTCAGCAGCCGCGCGAGCGTATGGATATTGATCTTAGCGCAGTTGGGTGTCGTCATGTGGCTTTCGTCGCGTGCGCTGAGAATGTCCATGACGGCTGCGACGCTGCTGTTCATCCTCTACTCGGTGCTTACGGGCGTTACGTTCTCTGTAATATTCCTCGCCTTTACCCAAGCTACCATAGCCACGACGTTCTTCGTTACGGCCGGTACCTTTCTGGCGATGAGCATTCTGGGATATGTCGCGCGCATCGACCTTTCGCGTGTGGGCAACATATTGTTGATGCTGCTCATCGGTATCGTCATTGCCACTGTGGTCAATATCTTCATGAAGTCGCCGACTTTGTACTGGATCATTACCTATGTCGGCGTAGCGGTGTTCGTAGGTCTTATCGCATACGACACGCAGAAGCTCAAAAACATCTTCATGACGGCGGATACGGTCGACGAGACCACGCAGAAGATTGCGCTGCTGGGCGCGTTGACGCTCTATCTCGACTTTATCAATCTGTTTCTGTTCCTGCTCCGCATTCTGGGCGGCAATAGGGATTAGCACCTTGAAAGTCAAATAAAAACCCCGGCCTCATACGCGGCCGGGGTTTTTGTTTGCGGTAACGAAGGGCTGTCAGTCTCTGCGGGGGCGTCGCGTATCGATGTCGTCCACCGCCGAGGCGATCATCTCAACTCTATTTTCGTATATCTCCTATGTAACTCCTGAGTGCGTCTACATAGTCTTCGAAGGCCTTGCGGCCTGCGTCGGTCATGCGGCATACCGTGCGCGGCATGCGCCCTTTGAATCCCTTTTCGACGGATATGTACCCCGCTTTCTGCAACTTGTCGATCTGTACGCTCAGGTTGCCCGCCGACGCGCGGGTCTGCTCGCGCATGTATACGAAGTCGGCTTCGTCGGCGCCGGCGAGGATCGACATTACGGCGAGGCGCAGCTCGGAGTGCAGCAGCGGATCGAGTTCCCTGAACATGGCTAACGCTCCTTTATGGTCTTCCGTTGCAGGATATGTCCCGGTATGACCATCATTACCAGAAATATCGCTCCGAAGACGAGACATTGATCTATGCCCGTGACCACTAACAGCAGCGTCGAGGCGGCTGTCGCGGCGAATCCTGCGCAGGCCAGCGTCGTCGAGCGCAGCGCGAGCCCCGTTACGGCCGTGCCCGAGCCCATGAGCAGGATGTTGATGAAGAGTATGGGCAGGTGTGTGAACATGGCCGCTATGCTCACGGCAAGACATGTGGCGCCGAGTACACACCACGTGCACGATATCATGCGGTCGATCTCCGTGCGCAGATGACCCTTGTCGGTCTTGTGGCGTGTTGCGACCAGCATGGCGGGCCAACCTGCGACGGGTATGGCGAACCAGAGCCAGAAATATGCGGGGTCGGACGTTGTGCGTACCGCATACCATACGGCGAGCGATACTATTACGGTCGACCAGCCCCAGATGATGAATGGCTTGTAGGTGCGACGTTCGACGTGAAGACGCGTTTCGCGAAGAGTGCGGGCAATCAGATCGATGCTCTGTGCGGCTGTCATTTGTGAATTTTCCATAATGCTGATGGTTTATAGGTGTGTTGTTCTTCCGTGTGTCTTGTTCGATTCATTGCCGATAGCACGTTACTACGTGGCTTTCGTATGCAAATATAAAGTAGTTTATATTATAAACAAAATTTTCGACGAGTTTTTTTCGGTTATTTTATATTATACCACATATAAAAACAGTATATTTGTTGAAGTGATGCGCTCACTGAGGCACGGCGTTGCCGATACCGGATGCCTGCGGCGGCGCTCGCAGTATGAAAAAAACTTAAAACCGAAATTATGACTATACGAGATTTGAACCCGCGCAGAGTGTGGGAGATATTCGACGAGATCACGGCCGTGCCGCGCCCCTCGAAGAAGGAGGGCAAGATCATAGAGTGGCTTATCGACTTCGCACGTCGTCACGACTTGGAGTGCAAACGCGACAAGATAGGCAATGTCGTCATGCGCAAGCCCGCCACCGAGGGCATGGAGGACCGTCCGACGGTAATACTGCAATCGCATATGGATATGGTATGCGAAAAGAACTCGGACGTCGCATTCGACTTCGAGAACGATCCTATCCGCACGCGTGTCGACGGCGAGTGGGTGCGTGCCGAGGGCACGACGCTCGGTGCCGACTGCGGCATAGGCATGGCTGCGGCTCTGGCCGTCATGGTCGATGACAGCCTGACCCACGGTGCCGTCGAGGCGCTGTTTACCGTCGACGAGGAGACCGGCCTTACGGGTGCGTTCGAGCTGGGCGAGGGCATGCTTACGGGCAAGTACCTCATCAACCTCGACTCGGAGGACGAGGGCGAGATATTCATCGGCTGTGCCGGCGGCGTCGATACGCTCGCCACGCTGCGTTACAAGACCGAGCCCGCACCGGCTACATACACCTACTATCGTGTCGACGTCTCGGATCTGCTCGGAGGCCACTCGGGCGACGATATCGACAAGGGACGCGCCAACTCCAACAAGATCGTCGCACGACTGCTCTACGAAGCTGCCGAACGCTTCGATGCGCGCCTGAGCTATTTCTCAGGCGGCAATCTTCGCAATGCCATTCCGCGCGAGGCATATGCCATAGTGGGCGTGCCGACCGTTGCGGCGTCGGATTTCGTCGGACGCTTCGAGCAGTTCGCCGAGGAGGTCAAGGCCGAATATCATTTCACGGAGCCGCGCATGGCACTTTCGCTCAATGAGATGCCTGCTGTCGACAAGGTGCTCGACCCGGCGTCGCAGCGTGCGCTTCTGGGTGCTCTGGTCGGTGTCCCCAATGGTGTGCTGGCAATGTCGTTCGCCGTCGAGGGGCTCGTCGAGACCTCGACCAATCTGGCATCGGTCAAGTTCGAGGGCGACGACCGCATCGTTATCACGACTTCGCAGCGCTCTTCGGTCGAAAGCGCTAAGTTCTACGCTATGCAGACCGTCGAGTCGGTCTTCGCATTGGCCGGTGCCGAAGTCGTCCACTCCGACGGCTACCCGGGCTGGACTCCCGACCCCGAATCGAAGCTGCTCGAAATCACTGTCGAGAGCTACCGCCGTCTGTTCGATGTGAAGCCTAAGGTGCGGGCCATTCATGCCGGCTTGGAGTGCGGCCTGTTCCTCGAAAAATATCCCGATCTGGAAATGGTGTCGTTCGGTCCCACTCTGCGTGGCGTGCACTCGCCCGACGAGCGCTTGAAGATAGCGACCGTCGACAAGTTCTGGCGCCTGCTCTGCGACGTGCTCGCACGTCTGTAACCCGGCATCCGGCGAATTATCGCAGCCGTCTTGTACGTCGGCGATATTCTTCGACGCCACTCGATGATATACCCGAACCGTGCGGACGCCGATGTCTGCATGATCCGATTTCAAACGGGCAGATATTATCTGCCCGTTTATAATTTCTTCAACCAAGAGCGAACGACGATTCTGCCGCTTTGCTGCACTGTATATACCGTTGTTATTTATTGCGGACGTCAGTCAAACTTTAATATCATAGGCCTTGCAAGTGTCGTATAATTATCGTAACTTACCGAAGCAAGTAACCAAAATGTGGGCTCCGATAACAGAAGGAGTGGCGACATACGTCATCTGCGTGATCGGGTAATATTCCCAAAACGCATATAATAAATAATGGAGATCCTGTTAATTGTATAAATGATAATAACCCCAGTCCCGCGGAATATCACCCATATAGTCCGACTCAAAAAGATAGAATATATATTCATAGGACAAATAATAACGGTTTTGCAGGAGATAATCCAGTCAAAAAGAAAGATGTTTCGTCTGGGTGTTTATTAATATTGGCAGCTGATTGGGAGGATTACGATAATCAGATTGGAGGTCGAGATTATAAAGTTATATTAAAACGAACATTATGAGAAGATTAACATTCTTTCTTGTCTGCATGATAATATGCGGTCAGGCGTTATCGCAAGAGCATCACCGTTTTGTTGTATTGACGGTTGTAAACGAGGAGATTCCGGTATATAGGAGTCCGATCGGGAACGAAATCAGTTATCGAATAATGCAGGATAGTATTCATGAGTTGTTCTTTTTCGTGGAAATACTGGAAAAATCCCCGTTGAGATACAAGGTTAATATAACATCTACCGAAGACCATGATAATGTTTTTCCTGGTATTGTAGGCTGGATAGATAAAAGTATATGCAGTGTATTCAGTCGTCATTATTATGACGAGAATAATAAATCGTATATCAAACTCTTTTCCCGACCGGATTCGAAATCGAGTTTCGTGAAAATATACGCGTCGCCACATAACGAATCCGGAGAATGGATCGTAGTAGATTATGCTGATGATAACTGGCTTAAAGTAATGTTTTATCACGACGGCAAGCTCTATGAAGGGTGGGTTGACAGGTATTGTGACAGCATATACGACTCTTGTAATTAAACTATATAGCTAATAACGGTTATGAAAAAATTAACATTCCTTCTTGTCTGCATGATAATATGCGGTCAGGCGTTATCACAGGACAGACGGCGTTTTGTCGTATTGATGCCCGTTAATAAGCAATTTCCTGTCTATCACAGTCCGATCGGGACAGAAGTCAATTATCGGATAATGCAGGATAGTATTTATGAGGTGTTTTTTAACGCAGAAGTGCTGGAAGAATCGCCGTTGAGATATAAGGTCAATATAACATTAGACACGGATTCAACCGGTGTTTATCCTAAAATGATCGGGTGGGTAGATAAAAATATCTGCGGGGTGTACAGCCGTTGCTATTATGATGTAAATAAAAGACCGTATATCAAACTGTATGCCCGTGCGGACGCAAATGCCGATTTCGTAAAAGTTTACGAATCGGGCGATCCTGTACTTCTTACAGCAATAGATTATGCTGAAGGAAGATGGTTTAAAGTCATGTTTTATCTCAATGATGAACTGCATGTGGGGTGGGTTGACAAATATGGCGACAATGTATATAATTCTTATGAAGTGGGGGGGTAACTAATTTATATTATTCGTAATAATTGTATTGAATAATAAAGGGGCTGTTTAAGACTTGTTAGATAGCCTCTTCTCTATATCCGAAAATAGTAGTCGAGGCCGTCTGACAAATTGCAGACAGCCTCGGGTCTATTCATCTATAACTGCGTTACACTGGGGCTTCTCCGGACTCTTTGAGTCTCTTGTTCATACGTGAGATCTTTACATATACGCTGTTTATATTGTTCAGCGAAAACAACATGTACAGTTCTCGGGGCGTGAATCCCATGTCTGATAGTTTGTGTGCTTGCTTGTAAACAATTCTGCATATGAAAAAACGACCGAGAATCCTCTCGGTCGTTCATGCACTATTCGAAAAGTGCGGATAAAGGGACTCGAACCCCCACGCCTCTCGGCATCAGATCCTAAGTCTGACGTGGCTACCAATTACACCATATCCGCATCGGTGTCTGCGGCTGTTGGCCGCGATATGCGCCGGCAAAGGTAATAAATTTTTATGAACGGCTCTACTGTATCCCGATTAATTTTAGTACATTTGTCCGATTAATGCGAAAGCGCATACGTAAATTCGATCATTATGCCGAAAACCGTCACTCTGCAACTATCGCCGAAGCAATCGGCCGACGAGAAATTCTATATCCCGCTGGCAGCCCGACATATCGGCATACGGCAGAGCGACATCGCGCTGGCCAGAATCGTCAAGCGCTCGATCGACGCGCGGCAGCGCATGCCCAAGGTAAACCTAACACTCGAAATATATGTCGACACCGAGCCGCAGCCGCAGCCGGTGCACTTCGACTATCCGTCGGTCGACGGCCGCACGGAGGTAATCGTCGTAGGTTCGGGGCCTGCGGGACTCTTCGCCGCTCTGCGACTCATCGAGTCGGGATACAGACCGATAGTGCTCGAACGCGGTAAGTCCGTCCTGCCGCGCAAGCACGACATAGCGCAGATCAACCGCAACGGCGCTATCGATCCCGATTCGAACTATGCTTTCGGCGAGGGCGGTGCGGGCACCTTTTCTGACGGCAAGCTCTTTACGCGCAGCAAGAAACGAGGCGACTACAACAAGGCGTTGCAGACGCTTGTCTTTCACGGCGCCAACCCCGAGATACTCTTCGAGGCGCATCCGCATATCGGCACCGACAAGCTGCCGCGTATAATATCCAATATATGCCGCACGATTACCGAGGCGGGCGGACGCATACTGTTCAACCATAAGGTCTCGGGTTTCAAGATCGTCGGCAGGCGCATGACCGGTGTGTATGTGGGCGATACGCTTATAGAGGGTGCCGCGGTCGTGCTGGCTACCGGTCACTCTGCCCGCGACATCTATATGTCGCTATACGACTCGGGTGTCCGTGTCGAGGCAAAACCTTTTGCCATGGGTGTCAGGATCGAACATCCGCAGACGCTGATCGACTCGATACAATACCACCGCGCCGAGCGCGGCGAGTGGCTTCCTGCGGCCTCGTACTCTCTGGTCAGCCAGCAGGGCGGCCGCGGTGTGTATTCGTTCTGCATGTGTCCGGGCGGCTTCATCGTCCCGGCCATGACCGATGCCGCACAGTCGGTTGTCAATGGCATGTCGCCGAGCGGCCGAAACTCGGCATTCGCCAATTCGGGTATCGTCACGGAGGTACGCGAGGAAGATTATGCCCACCTGCGCGGGCAGTGGGGCGAGCTGGCCGGTTTGGTCTATCAGCATCAGTTCGAGGTGCTGGCGCGCGAGAACAGCGGTGCGAAGCAGGTGGCTCCGGCACAGCGTGTGTCGGACTTCGTTGCGGGGCGCCGCAGTGCGTCGCTGCCGCGCACATCGTATATACCCGGTCTTGTGTCGTCGCGCCTGGACGAGTGGATTCCCGAGACGCTTGCTATGAGCCTCCGGAGCGGTATTGCGTCGTTCGGACGCAAGATGAAGGGATTCGTTACCGACGAGGCTATCGTCGTGGGCGTCGAGTCGCGCACCTCTACGCCGGTGCGTATTCCCCGCGATCCCGAGACGCTGATGCATGTCGAGATCGACGGTCTGTTCCCCTCGGGCGAGGGTGCGGGATATGCCGGCGGCATAGTCTCGGCCGCACTGGACGGCGAGAAGGTCGCCGATGCGGTGGTGCGTTATCTGTCGGGTCTCGGCAGATAAGGATCAGAATACTCCGTAGATCAATATACCGGCCGCGGCCGAGAGCAATATCAACAGTATGGGATTGACCTTGCGCAGCGATCCCAAGAGCGTCAGCGCGAATAGTATCCAGCTCCAAGCATCTATGAAGCTGCGCGCGTCGTCCGACGAGGGAAATATCAACAGCAGCGCCGCTGCGCCTATCATGCCTATCACGACCGGCTGCATGCCGCCTACTATGCCCTTTACGTAACGGTTGCCGTGCAGGCGCATGAAGAAACGCGTTATGAGCATCATTATCGTCAGCGCGGGCAGACATACGGCCAGCGTCGCCACCACCGATCCGACGATCCCGGCGACCTCGTACCCGACGTATGTCGCCGAGTTTATGGCTATCGGTCCGGGCGTCATCTGCGACACGGCCACTATGTCGGCGAACTGAGCCTCGCTCAGCCACGCATGTTGTACGACCACCTCGTTCTGTATCAGCGACAGCATGGCATATCCGCCGCCGAAGCCGAAGAACCCTATTTTCAGATAGCTCGCGAAGAGCTGGCACAGCGTCGCTATCATAGTCCCGCCTCCTTTCCTCTGAGCGCTACCCACAACGCCCCGGCCGCAGCTCCCGCAAGCAGCAGCCATACGGGCGAGAATCCCCAGTACCATACGGCCGCTGCGACCGCCGCTGCTACGGCAATCAAAGCCGCGTGCATGCCGCGTGCAAGGCCTATTACGGGGGCGACGATCAGCGCCACGACGGCCGGACGCATGCCGCGAAAGGCTGCGTCGACCCACTGGTTATCGCGTATGTCGCTGAAAAACATCGCTATGATAAGTATTATCGTGAACGACGGCACCACGACCCCCATTACGGCCGCCAAGGCTCCGGCATAACGCTGCATCTTATATCCCACGAATACCGCCGTGTTGAGCGCTATGGGGCCGGGTGCCGACTGTGCGAGCGTCAGCAGTTCGAGGAAATCCTTTTCGGCTATCCAGCCGCGGCGGTCGATTACCTCTGCTCCGATAAGCGGTATCATGGCATATCCGCCGCCGAAAGTAAATACGCCGATCTTGAAAAACGTTTTGAATATATCGAACAACATGGCCTAACGTCTGAATCTGTAATATGTTCCGAACGGAATGCGTTTCGCCGCCCGGTCCTCGAAGTACAACTCGCCCGACTGCTCCTGCGGCGGCGTGCCGAATGCCTGGTGCACGGCCGTGCCGGCCAGCATCGCCGAGAGCCCCATAGAGTATAGGTTGAACACGAGAAATGCGTCGCGCTGCTCCAACAACCGTGCGCAGCACTCCAACATCTCGCATATGTTCTGCTCCAATACCCACTTTTCGCCGTCGGCGCCGCGGCCGTATGCCGGCGGGTCGAGTATGATGCCGTGGTAGCGGCTGCCGCGTCTCACTTCGCGACGGACGAACTTCAAGGCGTCTTCGACTATCCAGCGCACCGAGTCCATTCCCGAGAGCTCCATATTCTCGCGCGCCCACGTTACCACAGGCTTTACCGAGTCGACATGCGTTACGGCAGCCCCGGCTGCTCGTGCCGCGAGCGTCGCGCCGCCAGTGTAGGCGAACAGATTCAGAACGCGCGGCTCGTCGATGCCCTTAGCACGCAACTGCCTGCATGTGTCGTATATGAAGTTCCAATTGGCCGCCTGCTCGGGAAATATTCCCACATGTTTGAACGACGTGAGCGCCAGCCGCATTCTCAGCCGCATCTGATCGTAGCAATAGCCGATCGTCCAGCTCTGCTCCACGCCGCGGCGCAGCCGCCACTCTCCGCGTTCGTCGCTGCGCTTATCGCGTATGAACGATGCGTCGGCCGCGTTCCATACCTCGTCGCCGAGCGAGCGGTGCCATATAGCCTGCGGCTCGGGGCGCCGC
This sequence comes from Bacteroidales bacterium, assembly GCA_910574205.1. Classification (GTDB taxonomy): domain Bacteria; phylum Bacteroidota; class Bacteroidia; order Bacteroidales; family Rikenellaceae; genus Alistipes. The sequence continues at coordinate 277,160 of CAJSYJ010000002.1, read as the reverse complement.
ACGGTGTAGCGGCCGAAGCGTTCGAGCTTCTCGAAGTCGCCTGTGTCGAGCAGCTCGTAATCTTTGAAATCGGGTGTAAGTTCTTGTATCATAATCAATCTGTTGACGCATGTAAGTCTTCGTGCCGCCGCTCTGTTGCCGGACGGCATGTCGTTGCGGCTTGCGCCGTCGTATGTCTTTAACTATTGTCTCCTTTTGTCGCTGCAATCCGTGAGCGTCATCTCGCAGCGGTCGCAGTCGAATCCGAGACGGTAGCGATGCCGCCCGTGCACGAGGTAGAGCCGGCCGCCCAGCTGCGAGCCTTTGCGCAGACACTCGCCGATCTCGCGTCGCAGACAGTAGCTCGACCGCATGACGCAGCACCCCTCGGTCGACGGCTCGATATCGAGTCCGCGTTCTATCTCGTCGACGCCGTGCCGCCGGTAAAAGCGTTCGGCGAGCGAGTTGACGACGTTTTCGTATTTCGTTATGCGTGTACGGGGGTAGCGTGCGGTCGGATCGTCGGGCAGTATGCGACGCTCGGGCATGAGTGCCGTCCGTGCCTCCGTAAGCCTCTCCAACGCCTCGCGTCTTAGCTCGCCCGCCACCGATATCGGGACGAAACGCATTTCGCCGCAAATCTCCGTTCCGGTAATGCGGAACATCGTGGCGCCGCTGCGTGCGGCCTGCTCGCGCATGACGTTTTCGGCCTTTGCCGGGTCATTAGCCGCGTCGAGACGCATGGAGCGCCGCGCCGAGGCCGTGACGCCCTCCGTGTCGGTGTATGTCATTGCAACCGAGTCCTCTAAGATGTCGATCCGGCATCGGGCGTCGATGATGCGTCTTACGCGGCTGCGCTCGACCGACATGGCGAAGCGGCGGTCGTAGTTACGGTATACCTCCGCACCGACGGCAATGCCCTCGCGGCGGTTGGTCGTTATGCGGCGTCCGTCCACGCCGTTGACCCCTGCGCCCGCGAATACATCGTCTGAAAGGAAGCACAGCCCGTCGCCGGTGGCGATGTCGACGCTGCGGTCTATCGTGAAGCCGTCCTTATGCACCTTTGCCACACGGCCGAGACGTTCGCCCACGGCCTTGGGTGTCGAGAACGAGGCTACGTCGGCTCGCTTGCCCGAGAACATATATTCGCTCGCGCCGCGCGTGAAGCTCTTGGCCGGATCGGGCGTGAAGTCGTATGTCGACACGCCGGCCGACGAACGCCGGCAGTCGCTGCGGCGTGCGAGTGCGTCGTCTATCGCGCGACGGTAGTAGGCGACCGTATTGCGCAAGTATACTTCGTCTTTGAGCCTGCCCTCGATCTTGAACGATGCTATGCCCGCGTCGAGCATCTCGCCGATCCTGCCCGACAGGTCCATGTCGCGTACCGACAGCAGATGACGCCCGCGGATTATCTCCCGTCCCGACTCGTCGCACAGGTCGTAGCTGAGCCGGCAGGGCTGGCTGCACTGCCCGCGGTTGCCCGAGCGCTCCGACATCGACCGCGACAGAAAGCACCTGCCGCTGTGGCCGACGCATATCGCACCGTGGATGAAGCACTCCAATTCGACAGATGTCGCAGCGCGTATACGGCGTATCTCGTCGATCGACAAGGCGCGTTCGAGCACCACGCGCGAGAATCCGCACCGTTCCAGAAAGGCCGCTTCGCCGGGCTCCATGTTGCACATCTGCGTCGAGGCGTGCAGCTCGACCGGCAGCGACATCTCGCGATAGGCCATGTCCTGTATTATCAGGGCGTCGACATCGGCCGCGATAAGCTCGCGTGCGAGATGTTCGGCTTGCTCCAACTCCGACTCGAAGACCACCGTGTTGAGCGTGGCGTAGAGCCGTGCGCCGTACCGGTGGGCATACTCCGCCGCGCGGCGTATGTCGTCGGTGGTGTTGGCTGCGGCCTGACGTGCGCTGAATCCGCTGCCGCCCATGTAGACGGCATCGGCACCGCAGTCTACGGCTGCGACGGCCGAATGCAGATCGCGCGCAGGCGCAAGAAGTTCTATCGTTCGCATGGATGCAAAGGTAAATGTTTTGTGCTTCGAAACGGAGCCGCCCCGTATTATCGACGATCGGGCGGCGAGACCTCGCCGCCCGATCGTTACTCTCTCGCTACGATTATTTGTTGATCTTAGCCCACGAGTCTTTCAGCGTCACGGTACGGTTGAATACCGGATGCTCGGGCGTCGAGTCGGTATCGGGGCAGAAGTAACCCACGCGCTCGAACTGGTAGGTGCGGCCTATGGGCGCATCTTTGAGCGAGGGTTCGAGCAGTCCCTTGACCTTGACCAGAGATTCGGGGTTGAGGTTATCCTCCCACGAGGTCTGTCCGGCAGAGCTGTCGTTGGGGTCCTCGGTCAGGAACAGCGGGTTGAACAGACGTATCTCCGCCTCGAAGGCGTGCTCGGCCGAAACCCAGTGTATGACACCCTTCACGCGGCGGCCGTCGCTCGACGAGCCGTCGCCCGAGAGGGGATCGTACGTGCAGTGCAGCTCGATGATGTTGCCCTCGGCATCCTTTATCACTTCGTCGCACTTTATCAGATACGAGTAGCGCAGACGCACCTCGCCGCCGGGGCTCAGACGGAAATATTTCTTCGGAGGGTTCTCCATGAAGTCGTCGCGGTCGATGTAGATGACCTTCGAGAAGGGTACCTGACGCGTGCCGGCAGCCTCGTCCTCGGGGTTGTTGACCGCCTCGCGCATCTCTACTCGTCCCTCCTCCCAGTTGGTTATAACGACCTTCAATGGGTTCAGAACGGCCATGCGGCGCTCGGCTACCTTGTTCAGGTCCTCTCTTACGCAGAACTCCATTTTGGCCAGATCTATGACGTTGTCGCGCTTGGCTACGCCGACCATTTCGGCGAACGCCCTTACCGAGGCGGGCGTATAGCCCTTGCGGCGCAGTGCGCAGATAGTCGGCATGCGCGGGTCGTCCCAACCCATTACGGCGCCCTCCTTGACCAGTTTCAGAAGGTTGCGCTTCGACATCATCGTGTATGTCAGATTCAGGCGCGCGAACTCGTACTGGTGCGAGGGATATATGGCGAGCGCCTCGATGAACCAGTCGTAGAGCGGACGGTGCACGTCGAACTCCAACGTACAGATCGAGTGCGTGATGCGCTCGATCGAGTCGCACTGGCCGTGAGCATAGTCATACATGGGGTAGATGCACCACTTGTCGCCCGTGCGGTGGTGTTCGGCATGGATTATACGGTACATGATCGGGTCGCGGAAGAGCATGTTGGGGTGCGCCATGTCTATCTTGGCGCGCAACACCTTCTCGCCGTCGGCGAACTCGCCGCGACGCATGCGCTCGAACAGATCGAGATTCTCCTCCACCGACCTATCGCGCCATGGCGACGGTGTTCCCGGCTCGGAGACCGTTCCTCGCGTCAGACGTATCTGCTCCTGCGTCTGGTCGTCGACGTAAGCCAGCCCTTTCTTTATAAGCTCGACGGCCCACAGGTACAGCTGGTCGAAGTAATCCGAGGCATAACGCTCCTCGGCCCACTCGAATCCCAGCCACGATATGTCGCGCTTTATCGAGTCGACATACTCCGTGTCCTCCTTGACGGGGTTGGTGTCGTCGAAACGCAGGTTGCACTTGCCGCCGTATTTCTTGGCAAGACCGAAGTTTATGCAGATGCTCTTGGCATGACCTATATGAAGATAGCCGTTGGGCTCGGGCGGGAATCGCGTCTGTACGCGGCTGTCGCCTTTTGCGATAGACTCTTCGATGATCTCTTCAAGGAAATTGAGCGACTTTTCTCTCGTCTCGTTCGTTTCAATAGTCATATTATGATCCTAATTTTGATTTTCGAAAACCGTATAAACCGGCTCAAAATTAGGCAAAAAATCGTTTGGTTGTATCTCCCGGCGCGTTATTTTTGAGTTATCGCCGAGGTTATGTCCACGATCTCGGTCTGCTGCACGGGGTCTATCGGACGCGATAGGTACTCCGTCAGCGAGAAGTCTATGCCTCGCAGATCGATGCACCGGATGCGCGAATCGTACATCGTGCGGAAGTAGAACCGGCAGGCATTCAGGTCGGTGGCCGATGTCCACTGCGTCGCGCTGGGCATCGCGGGAGGGGTGTCGCCCACGGCAAATTCCACTCCGATCGGGATGTCGAAGTTGTTCAAGATCTGAAAACACAGCCTTACGGCATCGATGCCCGTGGCCGGTTGGGGCGCCGTGGTCTGGAAGAATGCCGCTCGCACGAAGCGCGAGGGCGATGTGAAGTCGCCCGGCAGACCCAGCGAACCGCTGGCACTGCTCAGCGGCGACAGCTCTATACCGCCCATATAGTGCGTCGGGGCCGATCCCGGATACAGATTTATATAGTTGTCGAGATTGGTCAGATGCCAGTCGAAACGGGGCGAGTTGGTCAGCACGCCGAGTCTGTTTTCGTGAAATATCGTCTGACGCGCTATTATCTCCAACACCACCTGCCGCCCCGTTTTGTCTGCGAATCGCCAGTGTATGGTCGAGGCGCCCGGTACGATGCCGACGATACGTATCCGCCTTACGAATTTTATAACTTCTTCGACGCTTGCGCAGCGTCCCAACACTATCGACACCAATTGCAGGTCGGCCGCCGTGCGTTCCCTCATCTGCGGGTCGAACGGCTCGTACTCGCCGCTGCCGGGGAAGTAGAACAGACCGGCCGACAGTCCGGCCTCGTTGATGCCCTCGGCTACGAACTCTTCGCTCTGCACCGCTATGCCGACATATCCGTAGTCGGCCGTGAACTCCATGCCGCCTTTGCCGTCGGGTGCGTATGACTGTTGGCTGTGGCCTCGCGGCACGACTACATAGCGGCTTGCCAGATAGCTGCCTCCCCATTCGATCGTGCGAGCCACCACCGTCGAGGTGTCGGTCGCCTTGAACGTTATGCCGGTGCATGCCGTTGCGGCGTGGTTGAATGCGGCGGCCATGACCACCGGCAGACAGATGCGCTTGTTCATGATTTCGTTTTTTTTCACGTGCGGCAAATTGCATGCCGCTGCCGGCTTGCCGCATCGCGGGAAAATACCTACCTTTGTCCCCGAAAAAGCTGATGCCATGCGAAAGATAACCAATCAGGAGCTGCACCGTCCCTCTGTCGACGAGTTCGCGGCCATGAAGAAGATGCCGGTCGCTGTCGTGCTCGACAACGTGCGTTCGTTGCAGAACGTAGGTTCTTTCTTCCGTACTTGCGACGCCTTTGCCGTCGAGAGCCTCTCGCTGTGCGGCATAACCGCTACGCCGCCCAATCGCGACATACACAAGACGGCTCTGGGAGCCGAGCTCAGCGTGCCTTGGCGCTACTGGCCGACGACGTCCGAGTGCATCGGCTCGCTGCGCCGCGACGGGTGGACTGTCGTGGCCGTCGAGCAGGTCGAGGGTGCCGTCATGTTAGGCGGGTTCGTGCCGCAGCCCGATCGCAAGTATGCCCTCGTGTTCGGCAACGAAGTCGACGGTGTAGACCAGCGTGCGGTCGACATGTGCGACATGGCCGTCGAGATTCCGCAGGCGGGCACAAAACACTCGCTCAACGTGTCGGTGTCGGGCGGCGTGGTGTTGTGGCAGCTGTTCAGTACATTGATGCGATAGATCGCGCATAGTTTTGCCGTATCGATTTATTTACTACATTTGCGGCCGATTGTTAATAAAGAAATTATAATCCGATGTCAGTAGAAAGTTCTGTCAGAGCCGTGACTACGCTCCGCCTTACGGAGATGAAACGTCGCGCAGAGAAGATAGCGATGCTAACCTCTTACGACTATTCGATGGCCAAGATCGTCGATGCCGCAGGCATAGACGTGATTCTGGTCGGCGACTCGGCCGCCAACGTAATGGCCGGTTACGAGACCACACTCCCCATAACTCTGGATATGATGATCTATCATGCGCGCTCTGTCGTGCGTGCCGTGAACCGCGCACTGGTGGTCGTCGACCTGCCCTTCGGCACCTATCAGGGCAACTCGAAGGTCGCACTCGACTCGGCCGTCCGCATCATGAAGGAGACCGAGGCCGATGCCGTCAAGTTGGAGGGCGGCGCGGAGGTCATGGAGTCGGTCGAGCGCATCCTCTCGGCGGGCATCCCCGTCATGGGACATCTCGGCCTTACGCCGCAGTCAATACATAAGTTCGGCACCTATAACGTCCGTGCCAAGGAGCAGGCCGAGGCCGAAAAGCTCCTGCACGACGCACATCTATTGGAGCAGGCGGGATGCTTCGCCATAGTGCTCGAAAAGATTCCGGCCGATCTTGCCTCGCGCGTTGCCGCCGAGGTCTCTATACCCGTCATAGGCATCGGTGCCGGCGGCGGTGTCGACGGTCAGGTGCTTGTCGTCCACGACCTCTTGGGCATAACTCAGGATTTCTCTCCCCGTTTCCTGCGCCGTTACGCCGATCTCCACTCCGTCATATCCACTGCCGTATCCAGTTATGTAGGCGATGTCAAGAGCGGGAGTTTTCCAAATAAGCAGGAGCAATACTGATTTTTTTCGTGAAAAGCGGCATTCTACTGCCGCGCCTCGTCGCTCGGCAATGGGCAGTACGTCGAGTACAGCCCATCGCCTCACTCCGTCGTTGCGTTGTATAATGCCGCTTTAGACGAAAAAATTGGCAGTGGTTTTTAAGCTGCATCTCATAATGCGGTATTTTATTGCCGCGCCTCGTCGCTCGGCAATGGGCAGTACGTCGAGTACAGCCCATCGCCTCACTCCGTCGTTGCGTTGTATAATGCCGCTTTTGACGAACAAAATAGTTAACGATTCTTAGTCAGCATCTCATGATATTCGCTGTCTGCTGCGCATTCATCGGGACAGACGGGAAGAATGCTTGTTCAACTGCGCTATGTTGAAAACGGTCGGGCTGAGATTGAACAAACGGAAACCGTTTGCAGGTTATGCGCGGAGCACGTGCGGGTACTCTCCAATACTACACTTATAGCGCAGCGACCATATGCTCCTCTTGGAGGGAGGAGTCCGGTGCCGAACGGAATCGTACGACGGCGACGGCCGTCGCAGAGCCCGTCGGGTATGAAGCAATTCGGGCGGCTTAATGCCGCCCGAGGTATTTCGGTCTATTTATCCTCTCTTCGGAAATATATATCCAGCAGCTCTTTGGCTGCGATGAACGACGAGAGTTTCGCTTCGAGGACGCGCTGCTCGACCTCGGCGATGCGAGATTCGATCTGCGGATTGTTGTAGAAGCTGCTTTTCAATGTCTCGTTGATCGTCTCGTACATCCAGTATTTGTTCTGGCGGTTGCGGTTGTCGTCGTAATAACCGTTGGCCTGTATGAAGTCGAGATACTCCTCGACCCCTTTCCACACCTCTTCCAGACCCGTGCCGTCGAGCGACGAGCAGGTATATACCTTGGCGCGCCACTGCGAATCGGGCAGCGGGAACAGGTGCAGCGCCCCTTGGAACTGCGCCTTGGCAAGCTCCGCCTTGTGGATGTTTTCGCCGTCGGCCTTGGTTATGACCATCATGTCGGCCATCTCCATGATGCCGCGTTTGATTCCCTGCAACTCGTCGCCTGCGCCCGAGATCTGCAACAGCATGAACATGTCGACCATGGAGTGTACGGCCGTCTCGGATTGTCCCACGCCGACGGTCTCGATGAATATTACATCGAAGCCCGCCGCCTCGCACAGCACGATCGTCTCGCGCGTCTTGCGTGCCACGCCTCCCAGCGAGCCCGCCGAGGGCGAGGGGCGCACGAATACGTCGGGATTGTTGCAGATGCTCTCCATGCGCGTCTTGTCGCCGAGGATCGAACCGCCGCTGCGTTCCGAGCTGGGGTCGATAGCCAGCACGGCCAGTTTGTGGTGTAGCGAGGTTACCATGTTGCCCACGGCCTCGATGAAGGTCGACTTGCCGGCTCCCGGTACTCCCGTTATACCTATTCTTACCGAGCGCCCGGCATGGGGCAGGCAGCGCTCGATTATCTGCTGCGCCTGCGCGTAGTGGTCGGGATTGTTGCTCTCGATCAGCGTTATGGCTTGGGCGAGAATCGTTATGTCGCCGGCCAGAATGCCCGCGACATACTCGTCGACCGACATGGTGCGGCGCTTGCGCTTGACGAAATGGGGGTTGACTACGGGTTTGTCGTCGACGCCCTCGGTCACGTTGAGTGCGCTGTCGTGGTGCATGTCGAGATACTCTTTTTCGTAATGTTCTATCTTCGTGAATGACATTTCTATTGCGGTTTTTGCATTATCAGGGCATTGAGTCTCTGTTTGTCGAGCTGGCGTATGGTGCCGCACCATTGCGCCTTGCGGCGCTTGGTGTCGTATACGACAACGAACGGAACGTAGCGGATGCCGAAATTCTCGAACGTGCGCCCGTCGCGGTCGAATGCGACGCTCACATTGTCGCGCACGAAGGGTCGCAGCACGTCGCGGCTGCCGTCGCTCTGTTCGTTTGTCAGCAGTACGACGCTCAGCAGATCGGCGTACATGCCGGCTGCGGCGACGAACGAGCTGACGGCCTCGACGCAGGGCGCGCTGCCCGTGTGCATGAATATCAGACATACGTAGTCGGTGGTTATCTGCTCGACCGGTACTCCTATCGACGACGATATGTTCATGTCGGGGATACGCTCGCCCAGACAGATATTCTGTGCGCTCGTCGCCGTCGTCATAACGAGAGCCGCCAGAGCCAACCATAGTTTCCGTTTCATGGCAACAGGTTTTATTCAATGCGAAGTTAACGATTATTTGTCGAAAAACAATCTATAACGGCGAAAAATCAATGCGCATGCCAGATGCGACGCCCGATACGGCTCGTGCGCCGCACGCGCTATGGTGCCGTGCCGGGCGACGCGGGTCTGAAAATATTTCGTCGAAAATATTTCTTTGTTTCGAATATATAAATTACCTTTGGATGATTTTTGAAAATCGTAAGCAAACATATGTTAAACTATAAAATCTAAAACTATGAAAGTATCTCACATCGAGCATTTGGGCATTGCCGTAAAGAGTCTTGAAGAAGCCGTTCCCTATTGGGAGAATGTATTGGGTCTGAAATGTTACGCCGTCGAGGAGGTGGCCGACCAGAAGGTAAAGACCGCATTCTTCATGCTGGGACAGACCAAGATCGAGCTTTTGGAGCCGACCTCTGAGGAGTCGACCATAGCCAAGTATATCGAGAACCGCGGCGTGGGTATCCACCACATGGCTCTGGCTGTCGAGAATATCGAGGAGCAGCTGGCCGACGCCGAGGCTCAGGGCATCCGTCTCATCGACAAGACTCCGCGCAAGGGCGCCGAGGGCATGACCATTGCGTTCCTGCATCCGAAGTCGACGCAGGGCATTCTCACGGAGCTTTGCGAGAACAAGAACAAATAATCAAACTAAGATAACAAAGCGTTTTATGAGCGAAATTCAGAATCAGATCGAAAAACTTATCGCCAACCGCGAGACCGCGCGTCTGGGCGGCGGACAGAAAGCTATCGACAAACAGCACGACAAGGGCAAGTACACGGCGCGCGAGCGTATCGCGATGTTGCTCGACGAGGGCAGCTTCGAGGAGTTCGACATGTTCGTTACTCATCGCTGCTACGACTTCGGCATGGATGCCAAGCATACTTTCGGCGACGGCGTGGTAACGGGTTACGGTACTATCGCCGGACGTCTGGTATATGTCTTCGCACAGGACTTTACCGTTACGGCAGGTTCGCTGTCGATCTCGATGTCGGACAAGATCTGCAAGGTCATGGATATGGCCATGCACAACGGCGCTCCCTGCATCGGTCTCAACGACTCGGGCGGCGCACGTATTCAGGAGGGCGTCAACGCTCTGGCCGGTTACGCCAACATCTTCCAGCGTAACGTCATGGCTTCGGGCGTCATCCCGCAGATTTCGGCGATCTTCGGCCCCTGCGCAGGCGGTGCGGTATATTCGCCGGCTCTGACCGACTTCATCATCATGCGTCGCGAGACGTCGAACATGTTCCTTACCGGCCCGAAGGTGGTCAAGACCGTTACGGGCGAGGATGTTACGCAGGAGCAGCTGGGCGGTGCCAACATGCACACCACCAAGTCTGGCGTGGCTCAGTTCGCCGTCGACACCGAGGAGGAGGGTATAGCCCTGATCCGCGATCTGCTGTCGTACATGCCTCAGAACTATACGGAGAAGACTCCCGTGGTAGACTGCACCGACGACATCGCACGCAAGGAGGATATTCTCAACGAGATCATCCCCGACAACCCCAACAAGCCTTACGACATGGCCGAGGTCATCAAGTCGATCGTCGACAACGGCGAGTACCTCGAATCTGCTGCCGGCTACGCCAAGAACATCATTACCTGCTTCGCCCGCTTCAACGGTCAGAGCGTCGGTATCATCGCCAACCAGCCCAAGTTCATGGCCGGCGTACTGGATATCAACGCAAGCCGCAAGGCTGCGCGCTTCGTCCGTTTCTGCGACGCGTTCAACATTCCGCTGGTAACGCTGGTCGACGTGCCGGGCTTCCTGCCGGGTACGGCTCAGGAGTACGGCGGTGTCATCACGCACGGCGCCAAGCTGCTGTTCGCATACTGCGAGGCTACCGTTCCCAAGGTTACCGTTACGCTCAGAAAGGCATACGGCGGTGCGTACATCGTCATGTCTTCGAAGCATATCCGCGGTGACATCAACTACGCATGGCCTACTGCCGAGATCGCCGTCATGGGCGCCAGCGGTGCCGTCGAGGTATTGCAGGCCAAGGCTCTGGCCGCATTCGAGAATGCCGAGGACAAGGCCAAGTTCGTTGCCGAGAAGGAGCAGGAGTACCGCGACAAGTTCTCTAACCCCTACAACGCTGCGCGTTACGGCTATATCGACGATGTGATCGAGCCGCGCAATACGCGTTTCCGCGTGATCCGCGCGTTGCAGCAGTTGAAGAACAAGCGTCTGGAAAATCCTGCCAAGCGTCATAACAACATTCCTCTGTAAAGACGGGTAAGACATGATGATATTGGCAGTAAATTGGGTCAATGCAGGCTTGATCGCGCTGATAAGTTTTTCGATGGTCTTTCTGGTGCTGGTGCTTCTGATCGGCGTCATCAAGATCTTCGGAATCGCATTCAACGAGAAGAAGCCTCAGGCTCAAAGCGATATTGCGATGCCGGCGGTCGCTGCCGACGGCATTACCGACGAGGAGGTGGCCGCCATAGCTATGGCGCTCCACCTCTTTTATAACCGCCACGACGAGGAGAGCGACGTGCTGACGTTCCGTCATGACAGCGAATACACGCCGTGGCAGATCAAGGCGATCTCCAAACAGCTTAAATAACAGGCAAACAAAAACTCTATTATGCAGAAACTTAAATTCAAGATAAACGGAAAAAGCTATGAGGCCGTCGTATCGGAGAAGGAGCATAACGTGGCTTCGATCGAGCTCAACGGCAAAGCGTATATCGTCGAAGTGGAGAAGGAGGAGGCTGTGGCATCGCCCTTGATCGCTAAGCCGAAACGCTCCAAGAAGTCGGCCGCAGCCGAGACATTCGTCGAGCCGACGGTCGAGATGGGCAATGCCGGATCGATCAAGGCTCCGCTGCCCGGCAACGTGGCCAAGGTCAAGGTACAGGAGGGTGCCAAGGTAAACGCAGGCGATGTCCTGATCGTTTTGGAGGCTATGAAGATGGAGAATGAGATTCTCGCTCCCGCCGCCGGTACCGTGAAGAAACTTTACGTTCAGGAGGGCAAGGCCGTACAGCAGGGTGAAGCGCTTGTCGATTTGGAGTAGAAAACAGTAAATTTTTGAAACAATGAAGAGCGTTAAACTATTCTTTTCGTTACTCGTAGCTCTGGTTGCGGTTACATTCGCCGCTCCCGCTTCGGCCTCGGCCGCCGTCGCCGCTGACGGTGAGGCTGCCGTTGCAGGCGCCGATACGCAGAAGAGCAACGAGGATTTCGACAAGATCTTCGATGTAGGCTCCACGCTGTCGAAGTTCGTCGACGAGACGGGCTTCTATGCGCGTGTGCCGCAGGACAAGGCCGATGCCGAGGGCTTCGAAGGCTTCGTGCAGCATTACGGATTCGTCATCATGATTCTGATCTCGCTGGTGCTGCTTTATCTGGCTATCGTCAAGAAGTTCGAGCCGCTGCTGCTGCTGCCCATAGCTTTCGGTATGCTGCTTACCAACCTTCCCGGTGCCAACATGTTTCATGAACACCTCTTTGCAGGAGGACATGTACACTGGGGGCTGTTCGGCGACCCTAACAACCCGGCCGGTCTGATTGACTACCTCTATCTGGGCGTCAAGCTCGGTATCTACCCCTGTCTTATCTTCGTGGGCGTAGGCGCCATGACCGACTTCGGCCCTCTGATCGCCAACCCGAAGAGCCTGCTGCTGGGTGCTGCCGCTCAGTTCGGTATCTTCGCTACGTTCCTCGGAGCGCTGGCTCTCGGATTCAACTACTGGGAGGCCGGTTCGATAGGTATCATCGGCGGTGCCGACGGTCCTACGTCGATCTATCTGACATCTAAACTCGCTCCGTCGCTGCTTGCGCCGATCGCCGTTGCGGCCTACTCGTATATGGCTTTGGTGCCGGTTATCCAGCCGCCTATCATGAAGGCTCTGACCACGGAGAAAGAGCGCAAGATCGAGATGAAGCAGCTGCGCAGCGTGTCGAAGACCGAGAAGATCCTCTTCCCGATCATCATCACGATCATCATTTCGCTGCTGCTGCCTTCGGCCGCTCCTCTGATCGGCTGTCTTATGTTGGGCAACCTGTTGAAGGAGTGCGGTGTCACGGAGCGTCTGAGCAAGACCGTGCAGAACGAGCTGATGAATATCGTTACGATATTCCTCGGTATCTCGGTCGGAGCTACGGCTACGGCGGCAACGTTCCTCAGCGGTCAGACCATTAAGATCATGGTCATGGGTGTGATAGCCTTCTCGCTGGGTTCGGCTTCGGGCGTTATTCTTGCCAAGGTCATAAACCTGTTCAGCAAGGAGAAGATCAACCCGCTGATCGGCTCGGCTGGCGTTTCGGCCGTTCCTATGGCCGCACGCGTGTCGCAGACGGTGGGTCAGAAGTACAATCCCGGCAACTTCCTGCTGATGCACGCCATGGGCCCCAACGTGGCCGGCGTGATCGGTTCGGCCGTTGCTGCCGGTATTCTGCTCTCGTTCTTCCCCGTGGCATAACATACGTGGCCAGAAAGGAGCTTATCCTTTTATCTCAATAATCGATACCCGCGCAGATGCGCGGGTATCGTTCTTTATAATATGATGCTGTCGGCATTATTCCCGAAATGCACAATGGGGTATCATGGATCGATCCTGTGCGGTCGAATAGGGTAGAGAGATTATACTCGGAGCGGGTGCAAGCATTCATTCTATGCCGCAGCGAAGCATAGTATGTGTATCGGGGATGTGATACGATACGGCCGCGAAACCGGTAAGGCTTCGCGGCCGTTCTATCGATGCGACGGGTGCCTAACGACTTTCGTTGCGGCCGTCGCGCGGTTCTTATTTATAGAATATCGAGCTTATCGGCTTGTAGTTGTGTACGCGTTCGATGACGTCGGCGAATATGGGCGCGACGCTCAGAACGGTAAATTTGTGCAGATCCTCGGTCTGTTTGAGCGGAATGGTATCGGTCGTTATGACCTCCTCCAAAGCGCTGGCATTGATGCGGTCGTATGCCTTGCCCGACAATACGGGGTGGGTAATTGCCGCGCGCACGCTCTTGGCGCCGCGCTCCATAAGCATGTCGGCGGCCATGCAGATCGTGCCTGCCGTATCGATCATGTCGTCGACGATGATGACGTTGCGTCCCTCGACTTCGCCTATGGCAGTCATGCTGCCCACGACGTTGGCCTTGGCGCGCTCCTTATGCGATATGATGATCGGTGTGCCGAGATGCTTGGCGTAGGCGCTGGCGCGCTTCGCACCGCCCATGTCGGGTGCTGCGATCGAAAGATCGTCGATGTTGAGACCCTTCATGTAGGGGATGAATATTCCGCTGGCATAGAGCGCGTCGACGGGCAGATCGAAGAAACCCTGTATCTGGTCGGCATGCAGGTCCATAGTCATAACGCGGTCGACGCCTGCGGCTACGAGCATGTTGGCTACCAGACGTGCCGTGATCGGAACTCTCGGGCGATCCTTGCGATCCTGACGCGCCCAGCCGAAGTAGGGTATTACGGCGATGACGTGGTAAGCCGAGGCGCGGCGTGCGGCGTCGGCCATCATCAGAAGCTCCATCAGATTGTCCGAGGGCGGAAATGTCGACTGGATGATGAACACGGTGCATCCGCGGATCGATTCGTTGTAACAGGGCTGGAACTCGCCGTCGCTGAACTGCACCACATCCGAGTCTCCGAGCTTTGTACCGTATTCGGCAGCGATTTTCTCGGCAAGGTAACGAGAGCCCCTGCCTGCAAAAAACTTGATTTTATGGATAGCCATATCGAGTTAGGTTATATGTTAATGCAAATATAATATTCCGTATAAGAAAATCGGCGCATAATGCGCCGGATTTTTCAACATTCTTCTAAACATTGTGCTATATGTGCCAGTATTTCGTCGCGGCCGATGCCCTTTTCACTCGACGAGAGCAGCATCGTCGGCAGCTCCTCCCACTGCTCGGCAAGCGTCGAGCGGAACAGCGCTATGTTGCGGTTGCGCTTGGCCGCCGACAGCTTGTCGGCCTTTGTGAAGATGATGCCGAAAGGGATGCCTTCGCGTCCGAGCATCTCTATGAAGCGCAGGTCTATGCGCTGCGGTTCGAGCCGCGAGTCGATCAGCACGAACAGATAGTGCATCTTCTCGCAGCGCAGCACGTAGTCTGTTATCAGCTTCGAAAATTCGCCCCGCTCGCTCTTCGACACGCGTGCATATCCGTAACCGGGCAGATCGACCAGATACCAGCTGTCATCGATCAGAAAGTGGTTTATCAGCTTCGTCTTGCCGGGCGTGCCCGAGACCTTGGCCAGCGAGCGGTTGCCCGTCAGCATGTTTATAAGCGACGACTTGCCGACGTTGCTGCGCCCGATAAAGGCTATGTCGCGCAGATCGTCCTTCGGGACCTGCGAAATGCGTTGCGAGCTGCACTTGAATACGGCTTTGTTGATGCCCATTCTGTCCGGAATTTTATTCTACCGTTACCGACTTCGCCAGATTGCGCGGCTGGTCGACGTCGCGTCCCTTGTTTACTGCGATGTAGTATGCCAGCAGCTGCAACGGCACCGACGTCAGAAGCGGCGACAGACACTCCGTGATCTCTGGTATCTCGATCACGTAGTCGGCGATTGCCGATGCGACCGTATCGCCCTCCGTGACGATCGCCATTACGCGGCCGCCGCGAGCCTTGATCTGCTGTATGTTGCTTACCGTCTTGTCGTATATGCTGTCGGCCGTGGCGATGACGACGGTCGGCATCTCGTTGTCGATCAGGGCAATGGGGCCGTGTTTCATCTCGGCTGCGGGATAACCCTCGGCGTGGATGTACGATATCTCTTTCAGCTTCAAAGCACCCTCCATGGCGGTGGGGTAGTTGTAGCCGCGTCCGAGGTAGATGAAGTTGTGTGCGTAAGTGAATATCTTCGACAGGTCGCGTATGCGGCCGTCGAGTTCGAGCACCTTGCTTATGAGCGAGGGCACGCGACGCAGGTCGCCGGCGACCAATTCGTATTTGTCTTCGTCGATCGTGCCGCGCAGCTTGCCCACGACGAGCGCTATCATCGCCAGCACGGTAACCTGGCCGGTAAATGCCTTCGTGGATGCTACGCCGATCTCGGGTCCTACGTGTATGTAACAGCCCGAATGCGTGGCGCGCGGAATGGACGAGCCGATGACGTTGCAGATGCCGAATACGAACGCTCCGTGCGACTTGGCGAGCTCCAACGCCGCCAGCGTGTCGGCCGTCTCGCCCGACTGCGATATGGCTATCAGGATGTCGCGGTCGGTAACCACGGGGTTGCTGTAACGAAATTCGCTGGCATACTCGACGACCACAGGTATGCGGCAGAAGTCCTCGATGAGATGCTTGCCTATCAATCCGGCATGCCACGAGGTGCCGCAAGCCACGATTATGACGCGTTCGGCGCGCAGGAAGCGCTCCTTGTTGTCGATGATGCCAGATATGGCTACATGCTTGCCGTCGAGACTCACGCGTCCGCTCAGGCAGTCGAGCAGCGTCTTGGGCTGTTCGAATATCTCTTTGAGCATGAAGTGGGGATAACCGCCCTTTTCGAGCTCCGAGATGCTCATCTTCAACTTGCAGATGTTGATCTTCGACTCGACGTTCTCCTCGGTCATGATCCTCAGAGGCTGGTCGCGGTTGATGATCGCTATTTCGCCGTCTTCGAGGTAGACCACCTTTTTGGTGTATTCGACTATCGGCGTTGCGTCGGAGGCCAGATAGTAGAAGTCGTTGCCTATGCCTATTACCAGCGGCGAGCTGCGGCGTGCGGCTATGATCTGGTCGGGGTTGTCCTTGTCTATTACGGCTATGGCATATGCGCCGACTATCTCTTTCGTAGCCTGCAATACAGCCTCGTAGAGCGAGCATGCGTTCTGCTCCATGATATACTCTATGAGCTGCACTATGACTTCGGTGTCGGTGTCGCTGCGGAACGTATAGCCGTGTCCCGTAAGCGCCTGCTTTATTACGGCATAATTCTCTATCGTGCCGTTGTGGACTATGGCTATGTTGTCCGACTGCGAGTAGTGGGGATGGGCGTTGACGTCGCTCGGCTCGCCGTGCGTAGCCCAGCGCGTGTGGGCTATGCCGACGGTGCCGCAGGTGTCCTTGTCTTCGGCATAGTGTTCGAGCGCCGATACCTTGCCCTTGCTCTTGTATACCTTCAACTCCCCCGAGTGGTTTATAAGTGCCACTCCGGCGCTGTCGTAACCACGGTATTCGAGTCTGTGAAGTCCCTGAATCAATATCGGGTATGCTTCGCTCTTACCTATATAACCGACGATTCCACACATGCTTCTATATTTTTTAGTTAGTTTCTGCGTATGTCATGTAAAGTCCGCAAATATACATAAATTGTTTGAAATTCGTCGTATCCGAATCGTTTTCTTGCAGCACTGCCCCGGCCGACGATACCCTTCTCGACCGGTGTAAAGCGAGCCGACGCTTGTTTGTGCTCCCGACCTTTCGTACTTTGGCTGCGCCGAAGATACTCTCGCTCGGCAAAATGCAAGCGATCTTGCTTTTGCCCTCGCTTATTCGTATCTTTGGCTTTGCCGAAGATCCTCTCGTTCGGCAAATTGCAAACACGTTTGCATTTGCCCTCGCTTATTCGTACTTTGACTGCGTCGAAGATACTCCTGCTCGGCAATGCTCAAATAAATTTGGCATTGCCCTCGCTTATTCGTATCTTTAATGCAGTGGGAAATAATTGCTTGACTGCAAGCGATATGAGAAAATCATCGTGAAAAAAGGCAATGGATAAGTAAATCGTAAAGTGTGTAAGATCACTTCATTTTCACGATTTCAAACAACTCGTTAATCTTATTGCAAAAGTAATTCTTTTTGCGTTATTCGCAATATCTATAACGATTTATTTTTCATCTTTTGACATTTCGATTTGTTCGGCGTTCTTTGCAGCCAAGACCTGTTTGGCATTGAGACGCGAAACCACCTTTTTGCCTGTTCGGGCTTCGAGTTCCAATCGGGCATTGCGGGCGATCGTGCCACCTTGCCGTGCGACCGCTTTGTGTGCCGCCAGCGTTCGGGGCTCGGTTCCCTCGGTTATGTCTTTGGTAGATGCCTCCGCGAGCATATTGAGAATCAGCTCGGTGTTGGTCATGTTGTCCGCAAGTTCTCTTTATGCAGTCCCTTGTACGCCTTGTACTCGCGTGTGGTAAAACCCGACCACGTATTGGTAATTATGTCGGTCAGCGTAGCGAACTGCTGCCCCTCCTGCACTCCGCGCTTTTTCCATGCGTCGGTCAAGTCCTTGCGCACCTCGATCGCTTTTAATCGCTGATTGATCCAGTTGTCCGAATACCCCAATTGCTTATAATCGGCCATCGCCTGCTGAATCGACAATTCGGGGTCCTGCATCTGGTCGAGACGGTCGGCAGCGACTTGAGCCATCCACTGCTTGAATGGCTCCGCTTTCGGCGACGGGATCGACTGAATGATACGGAACATTCCCTGCGCCGTTGCGCAATTCACTTTCTGGCGACCTCCGTTTGTTTTAGATGATGCCGCGATTCTCTACTACAAGCCATATCGGCGTTTCCACATATGAAAAACAAGTGCTTACAAAATAAATATAGATTATACCTATTAAAAAGTTGAACAAAAAATCAGAAAAAGAGTAGAACGAAAGAATAAAAATGCTACCTTTGTACCAGTCAAGTTTCCATAGGCGTACCGCCTGCATGGAATTAAAAGGGAATTCGGTGAAAATCCGAGCTGTACCTGCAGCTGTAAGTCCCCGCAAATGTTTGTCGCACTCTTTGCCACTGGTGTAAACTGGGAAGGCGCGACAAATGGGACGAGTCAGAAGACCTGCTTGATGAGCAATGTGATTCAGCGACCACGGGTAATTGGCGCTCGATCAAAATGAAACAAGGTTCATCATACAGATACCTCACATTTCTTTTTGATAACTTGTCCGCACCCGTTCGTTGCGAATCCATCGCAAGGAACGATTTGACGTGTGCGTACCTTTTGTTTAACTTTTTAATAAACAAGGTTATGAAAAAGAATTTCAGATTGATGGCGATGGCCGTTGCAGCAATGGCCGCCGTGACGTTCTCCGCTTGCAATGCGGATGACGATTTTTTCGCAGAACCTCTGCATGACGAAGCGGCTCCCGACACCCGAGCCAATGTGGAAAGTGAATGGGTTACAGTGACTTTCGATGATGTATCCTCCAATCAGCTTGCCGGTCCGACTTCCTATGGTGCCAATCTATACGATGGCTACACTGGATCGAATCCGACCCGTTTCACCACCTACACCGACCGAGCAGCTCGGCTTTTCAACATCGTATACGGATTGAATGAAGACGGTTACGGAGGCACGTATAATTATTGGAACGGAGGTATTGCCGTTTCGAACTGGAATATCCGCTCCAACGTCGACGGTCATTCGGGCGATTGGTGGTATTCCTACCAAAACCAATGCAGCGTTTACAATACGGCGTCCGTAGATAATGCCAATGAAAATGCCGGACACAGCGGATCGAACTTCGGCGTGGTTTACGGATATACCGACACTTACTCGGGATTCATCGCTTGTGCGCAGATGTCGCTGGCAAACAATGCGGAACGCAAGTTCGACCGAATGTATGTCTGCAACTCTTCTTACGCATACGGCGTAATCGTCAATGGCAACAGCTTCACGCAGGGCAGCTTACCGAGCAAGAACGGTTGGTTCAAGCTGGTGGTTCGCGGTTATAAGACCGGAGCTACGGCTCCTGTGGCGACGGACGAAATCTATCTTGCGGACTATCGGAACGAAAGCAATGTTTGTCTTACCGAGTGGACGTTATTCGATCTGACGAACATCAAAAAACAGGCCGTAAATCGTATCGAGTTCGATTTCGTGGGTTCGGATTCAGGAGCCTACGGGTTGAACACGCCGGCTTATGTCTGCATTGACGACGTTCGTATTTCTAGAAACTAATTAAATAACCGGGGTGGAAATGGAGATGGCTCGTCTCCATTTCCACTTGTTTGATCCATGACAAAGCGTATATTTTATTTTTTATTCGCACTCCTATTGACCTCATGTATGGGGTATGGGCCCATCGACGAGGAAACGTTTTATATAGACGGCAATTTCGGTGACGGAAGCGAGGTTACAGGCAAGGGGTTGTTCATTACCAACGAGGGGAACTTCATGTACGGCAATGCGTCGTTATCCTACTACGATCCCGAAACGAAACGGGTGGAGAACGAGGTATTCGCCCGTGCCAATGCCCAGAAATTAGGCGACGTGGCGCAGTCGATGACCATGCACGGCGGTCTGGGCTGGATTGTAGTGAACAACTCGGGCGTCATCTTCGCCATCGACCCCAATACGTTCAAGGAGGTGGGACGCATTACGGGTTTTACCTCGCCGAGATACATTCATTTCCTATCGGACGAAAAAGCCTATGTGACGCAGATATGGGATCCGCGCATCTATATCGTCAATCCCAAGACCTACCAGATTACAGGGTACGTCGAGACAGACATGGACTACGAATCGGGTTCTACGGAGCAGATGGTGCAATACGGCAAATACGTCTTTACAAATTGCTGGTCGTACCAGAACCGTATTCTGAAAATCGACACTGAAACTGATGAGGTTGTCGATGAACTGGTCGTGGGTATCCAACCCACCTCGCTGGTAATGGATTGCAACAATAAGATGTGGACGATTACCGACGGCGGTTACGAAGGATCGCCCTACGGGCACGAGGCGCCGTCGCTCTATCGCATCGACGCCGAGACGTTCAAAATCGAAAAGCAGTTCAAGTTCAAGTTCGGCGACTGGCCCTCGGAGGTGCAGCTGAACGGAACGAAAGACAAGGTCTACTGGCTCAACAATTCGGTTTGGTGCATGGATGTGACAGCCGATCGTGTGCCGGTAAAACCGTTTCTCGAATATCATAACACACTTTACTACGGATTGACTATCAATCCCGTAAACGGCGACGTTTATATCGCCGATGCCATCGACTACGTGCAGAACGGCGTGGTGCTGCGCTATTCGGCCGAGGGCGAGTTGCTCGACACTTTTACCGTCGGCATCATTCCGGGAGCTTTTTGCTGGAGATAAAAATCATCGGATTATGAAAAAACTTTACACTCTCTTTTTGATTACGGTCTTTCTTGCGGGATGCAACAAGGACGGGCAGGTCGAAATCGACCAGCCGATGACGCCGCAAATCACGCTCGACAGCGAGGATGGAATCTATACGGTAAAAGTCGGCCGCGAACTGACCATCGCCCCAACGGTGCAGTATGCAGAAAACGCCCTTTTCTCGTGGACGTTGGACGGGAAACTGCTCTCCACGGAACCGACATTGACCCATACATGGAGCGAAGCGGCCGAAGTGTACGTAATGTTCACGGTGCAGAACGAAAACGGCAAGGCCGAAGAGGAGTTGAAAGTGGTGGTGTTGGAGATGGCTCCACCGGTCATTTCGCTGGCTCTGCCGTCAAAAGGGTTGAAGGTACTGCAAAACACGGACTACATCTTTACACCCGATATTCAGAACTCCGATTTGGAGGAGTTTCGATGCGAATGGCTGCGCGAGGGCGAGGTCGTGTCCGAAAGCGTAACTTATACGTTCAACGAGGCGGAGCTTGGCACCTATACGGTTGTTTGCCACGCTTCGAATATCGACGGCGAGACGACGAAAGAGATTACGCTCGAAGTCGTGGACGAACTCCCTTACGAAGTTTTCTTCCACACACAATCCATCTTCCGGACATCGACGGACCGCTATGTTTATATCGGCACGCCGATCTTCCTCGAACCGCAGCTCTCCTATTTCGACAATCCGCAGTTTGTATGGAGCGTGGACGGCGAGACGGTTCCCGATGCCGTAGCGCGCATGTTCCGGTACACACCGACTGAAGCGGGAGAGCATATCGTCCGGGTTACGGTAAGCGAAGCGAAGCAGCAGGCCAAACAACTTACCCGCAACATTATCCGTGCCGAAACGGCGTTCACGGCCGAGGTAAAGGTTACCTGCGTCGATGCTGCGCAAGAGGACCGCTACCGTCCGGCCACGGGAGACAGTTCTCCGCTGTGGAACAAGGTATGGGAATATACACCTGCTCCGGGACAGTTCGTCGGCGAGATGAAGACGGGCGGGTTCGACGGCACGGAGACGACGCAGGAGGCAGCTGTAGCTTATGCCGAGGGGCGTCTGAAAGAGAAGATATGGGTGTCGCTTGGTGCTTTCGGCGGCTACATCGTCGTAGGCTTCGACCATAGTATCCCCAAACGGGCGATGGCAGAGGGCGAATACGACTTCACGATTCAGGGCAACGCTTTCGACGGATCGTCGGAACCGGGTATCGTTTGGGTTATGCAGGACATCAATAAAAACGGCGAGCCCGATGACGAGTGGTACGAACTGCGCGGCAGCGACACGGATAAGGAGGGGACTATTCAGAATTACGCTGTCACTTATTATCGTCCCGCCGGCAAACAGATGGACGTGCAGTGGACCGATTCGGAGGGCAAATCGGGGTGTATCGATTACCTGATTACTTACCATCAGCAGGATTATTACTATCCTGCTTGGATCAAATCGGATACCTACACTCTTTACGGAACCCGTCTGGCTCCGAACAATGTGCAGGACCCGACCACTGGATACTGGGATAATCAATCCTATGGCTGGGGGTATGTCGACAATTTCAGCGAAACAGACAACCTCGGCGGCGACGTGGTAGACGGCAGCGGCCAGACCAATGGCTTCCGCATCGCCAATGCCATGTATCGGGACGGCACGCCGGTCGATCTCCAATACGTGGACTTCATCAAGGTTCAGACGGGCGTGCAGGTCAAGAGCGGCTGGCTCGGAGAGGTCTCGACGGAGGTATTCTCTTTCTCGGATTTGTCCGTTGCGCCCGATAACGAAAACAATAAATAACCAGAAACTATATAAAATTATGAATTTGAAAAAAATGCTATTGTTGGTCACCGTCGGTTTTCTGATGTTGGCCGGTTGCAGCGATGATGATCCGATCAATCCGATTCCTGAAGATGCGGACGACAACTTCATCACATCGGTGGTGCTGACCGTCGGCGAAACCTCCTATGCTGCGGCGATCGAAGGGAACGACATTACCGTAACGGTTCCCTACAACGTATCGCTCGACGGAGCTGCGGCCGAATTCAAGTACACGCCGTCGGCGACGATCATGCCCGATCCGGCCGAAATCACCGATTGGAATACCGAACGTCAGTTCCGCGTGACCTCCTACAACGGTCGGACGAACGACTACAAATACCTCGTCGTAAAAGACGATATCCGCGAAGAGGGCGATGTCGTGCTTAAAACCGATGCCGAGGTCAAGGCATTCGCCGACAAAGGCGTGACGATTATCAAGGGCGACCTTATCGTCGGCGAGGCGAGCGGAGACAACTCCGTGACAAACATCGAGGCGCTTTCGGCACTCACGCAGGTCGAAGGCGACATCGTCATCAACGACACCTATAAGGGCACGACACTGGACGGTCTGGAAAATGTTGTGAAGATCGGCGGCCTGCACATCGGCTCGACCGAGGCGGCGTCTACCGCTCCCGAACTCTACTATGCGAGCCTCCGATCGCTCGAAGAGATTGCGGGCGACATAACGATATGCAACGACAAATTGCAGTGGTTCGAAGCCGAGAAACTGACGGCAATCGGCGGTTCGCTGGTCATGCGCTCGGCGGCACTTACGTCGGTAACGACGCCCGCTTTGGCGACAGTCGGCAGCGATTTCGAGTTGCAGGGCTCGAACGAGGAGAAGGCAGGCGGCGATATGACTATTGTCGAGATGAAAGCACTTGCATCTGTCGGCGGTAAAATCAACATCAAGAACTTTGCGAAACTCAACGCCGTGAAATTCGAAGCGCTGACTTCGGCCGGAGCTGTGCTGTTGCCGACGATTCCATACGAGTTCGAGACGATTTCGTTGCCAGTGCTTTCCGAGGTGGGCGGCGACATTCAGCTTATCGCCAACACCGACGCCACCTCTATCGGCGGCATGGCGATGAATACGGGCGTCAAGACCATCGACATGAACTCTCTGTCGGAAGTGGACGGCACGATCGTCCTCTCTGCGTTCGCAGAACTTCGCGAGATACCTTCTCTGAACGGAATCAAGGTAAAAGGCATCGAGCTTGTCAGCTTAAGTAAAGTGCCCGATCCGCTGAATCTTTCCCAAACGACTTTCTCGGGCGGTGGCCGGCTCCTGCTTACCAACATGAATCTTATTACAACGCTTACGTTGCCTGTGCAGGCGGATGTAACGCTCGAACTGCGGTACAACAAACTGTTGGGCAAGGTTGATGGCGTCGAAGAGCTTGCAGGACTCGTTTATGTACCCGGAACGGACTGCTCGTTCTCTTCGCTGAAGAGTGTCCGGGGCGATGTTTCGTTCAGCAACGGTCCTCAAACGACGATCTCTACGCCCCAGCTCGAAAAGGTCGGCGGCAACCTGTTGAACGATGTCGAAAAGATCGGTTATCCGAAACTTATCGAAGTAGGTGGTTATCTGGCCGTAAGCGACAACGTCAGCGACGATAGCGGAACGGCGTGCGACTTCCGCGTCCTGCGCAAGATCGGCGGCCAACTTTACTTCGACAGTACCAATATTTACGCAGCTATCGATATGCCGGAATTGGAGGAGATCGGTACGGCCGCCGATCCGGCATACTACAAGGCGGGGGCGAACGATAAGTATTACAAGGAAGCCCTGTACGGCTCCTGCGCGCTTACAAGCTACGATGGTCTGCATCTTCCTAAACTGCGGAAGATCGGCGGCGCCGGCTTTACCCTCGACCTCGGGCTGGGCGGCGGCATGTCGTATTTGGAAGAGCTGTCACTGCCTTTACTCGAAGAGGTGGATGGGATTTTCCAGATCCACCAAAACGGTCCGGGAATGACACCGGCCGCCCCTCTGGAACGAATCGCACTTCCTGTCATCGCAAAGATCGGATCCGTACATATCGAAGGGTGTTCGGTTACGGATTTCAGTGCCTTTGCACCTGTTGTCGGACAATTATCGGACGAAACATGGTTCGTCCACGAGGATTGTTCCTATAGTCCGACATGGCAGGACATGAAGAACGGAAAATACAAGAAAGAATAACCATTTCGAAAACCGTCTGCGACCTTTACGGGCCGTAGGCGGTTTTACTTTCCTTATGAAGAAACTGACGGCATTCCTATTCGCCTTGCTTCTCGGATTCTCCGGCTTCGCGCAGGAAAAGTCGAAGAGCGACGGGCAACCGCCCGCAAGATCGGGCAAAGGCTGGTGGAACGACAATCCGTCGTTCGTCCAGCCGATTCCGGAGGTTTACGTTACGGCGCGGCGGCCGATGAAAGAAATCGGTATGCAGCAGACCAAACTCGATTCGACGGTGCTGAAAGAGAATATCGCCCTTTCGATGGCCGACGTGCTGACGTTCAATACCTCGATCTTCGTCAAGCAGTACGGTCGCGCCACGCTCTCGACCGTAGCGTTCCGCGGTACGTCGCCCTCGCATACGCAGGTAACATGGAACGGCATGCGCATCAACTCGCCGATGCTCGGCATGACCGACTTTTCGATGATTCCCTCCTACTTCATCGACGACGCCTCGCTGCTGCACGGCACCTCGTCGGTCAACGAGACGGGCGGCGGACTGGGCGGTGCCGTGAAACTCTCCACGAAACCCGCCGAAGCCGACGGATTCGGGTTGCAATACGTGCAGGGCGTCGGGTCGTTCAAGACGTTCGACGAATTTTTGCGCCTGACTTACGGCGACAAGCATTGGCAGGTCTCGACCCGTGCGGTCTATTCATCTTCCGACAACGATTTCAAGTACAGGAACTACAACAAGAAGATGAATATCTATGACGATGACCACCAAATCGTCGGCACCTACTATCCTACCGAACGCAACAAATGCGGTGCGTTCCGTGATTTTCACATCTTGCAGGAGGTGTACTACAATACCGGCCGCGGCGACCGCTTCGGATTGCAGGCGTGGTTCCTCGACTCGAAGCGCGGCGTGCCGATGCTGTCGGTCGATCACCGCTCGGACGACGAATACGTGAACGAGCAGACGGAGCAGACCTTTCGCGGCATTCTGTCGTGGGACCGGCTGCGCGGCAACTACAAAGTAGGCTTGCGCGCCGGCTATATCCATACGGGACAGGGCTACGATTTCTCGAAGGACAAAGGCAACGGCACGATGGCGGAGATGATCCGCTCGCGCAGCAAGATAAACACGTTGTACGGACAGGCTGAGGGTGAATACTACATCGGCAAGAAATGGCTCTTCATGGCGAATGTCTCGGTGCACCAGCATTTCGTGGAGAGCCGCGACAAGAATGTCCTCGAACTCAATTCGCAGTCGTTGGCGCAGGGAAATAACAAGAAAGTGGTCGTGGGATATGATAAGGGGCGCGTTGAAGTATCGGCCTATGCCTCGGCCAAGTGGATGCCGACCGACCGGTTGGGAGTGTCGGTGGCCTTGCGCGAAGAGATGTACGGCGAGGAGTGGTCGCCCGTCATTCCGGCCTTTTTCGCCGACTATGTGGTCTCGAAACGCGGCAGCATCGTAGCCAAAGCCTCCGTATCGCGCAACTATCGCTTTCCGACGCTTAACGACCTCTACTTCCTGCCGGGCGGCAATCCCGATCTGAAAAAGGAGCAGGGGTTCACCTACGACGCCGGATTTTCGTTCGCCGTGGGTAAGGAGGGCATCTATTCGCTCAACGGTTCGGCGACGTGGTTCGACTCGTATATCGACGACTGGATCGTGTGGCTGCCGACGTTCAAGGGTTTCTGGACGCCGAAGAACGTCAAGGAGGTACACGCTTACGGCGTCGAACTGAAAGCCGATGCGACGGTGCGGCTCTCGAAGAACTGGCAGTTGGGCGCAGACGTCTCGTTTTCGTGGACACCCTCGATCAACAACGGTGACCCAGTGGACTGGGCCGACAAGGCGATCGGCAAACAGCTGGTCTATGTCCCCGAATACTCCGCTTCGGCGACAGGCCGATTGTCGTACCGATCGTGGCGTCTCGTTTACAAGTGGTGCTATTACAGCGAGCGTTTCACTACCTCGGACAACGACATGAAAAGCAAGATCTCGCGCGTATTGCCCTACTACATGAGCGACGTGTCGCTGGAAAAACTCTTTTCGCTGCATTGGTCGGATTTCTCGGTCAAGGTAGCCGTAAAGAACCTTTTCAACGAGGAGTACGAATCGGTGCTCTCGCGTCCCATGCCGCGCATGAATTTCGAGGTATTCCTCGATATACGGCCCAAATGGGGTAAAAAGAGATAGAGATAACGGCAGCGTCCCTTTTCATCGCGGAAACCTTTGCAAACCTTCTTCGTAAAAGATTATTCGCTGCGGTGTTTTGTATGGACGAGAGCCGAAAGACTGATTAGAGATTAGTTGCAGAGTGTTATTTGCCATAACGACTTAATCGGATTTTCGCCCATGCTATCGAGGGGAAACGGACGAACAGCCCCGTTTCCCCCTTTTTTGAACCGAATGAAAACGAATAAAAGAACTATGAAACGATGGATTCAGTTGGCGGTAGTCGCTCTGTGCGCGATAGTCGTCGCGGCCTGTGGTCGCAAGAGCGTTTCGCTCGAAGATTTTGACAAGCCGGTCTACATGCTCGAATACGCTTCGGGATTCGACATTAAGGGGGCCGACAGCAAACAAAGCGTACTGCTTACCGTCACGAATCCGTGGCAGGGCGCGGACGGCATCGCCGTGCAGTTATTCATCGCCCGCGACGGCGAAACCGCTCCCGAGGGCTTCGACGGACAGGTGCTTGAAGGCGATGCCGAACGTATCGTGGCGATGTCCTCGACCTATATCGCCATGCTCGACGCCATAGGCGAGGTCGACCGCGTGGTCGGCGTATCGGGCATCGACTACATCTCCAATCCCGACATTCAGGCGCGCCGCGACCGCATCGGCGACGTGGGCTACGAAGGGAATATCAACTATGAATTGCTGTTGTCGCTCGATCCCGACCTCGTGCTGCTCTACGGCGTGAACGGTGCCAGCGGCATGGAGCCGAAGCTGCGCGAGCTGGGCATCCCGTTCATGTACGTAGGCGATTACCTCGAAGAGTCGCCGTTGGGTAAGGCCGAGTGGATGGTGGCCCTCTCGGAGGTCGTCGGTTGTCGGTCGGAGGGCGAAAAGGTTTTCGCGGAGATTCCCGTCCGATACAACGCCCTGAAACAGCGGGTGGCGGAGAATGCCCTCGACGCCCCGTCTGTCATGCTCAACATGCCATACGGCGATTCGTGGTTCATGCCCTCGGCCGGGAGCTATGCCGTGCGGCTGATCGAGGACGCGGGCGGAGATTATATCTACAAGAAGAACACGGGCAACGCCTCGACGCCCGTCGACATGGAGGAGGCATACCTGCTCGCTTCGGCTGCCGATCTATGGCTGAACGTGGGTATGGCGAGCACGCTCGGCGAGGTGAAAGCCGCCTGCCCGAAGTTCGCCGACACCCGCTGCTTCCGCAACGGATACGTCTATAACAACAACGCCTGCACCAACGCCGCCGGAGGCAACGACTACTTCGAATCAGCAGTCGTGCATCCCGACCTCTTGCTGCGCGATCTGGTAAAGATATTCCACCCCGAACTGGTGGAGGAACCGTTCGTCTATTACAAACGGCTGAAATAGATGCGTTCGCGTTCCGCCATGCTTTTTGTCACTTTGTCCGTGCTTACGGTCGGCCTTTTCCTGCTGGATCTGGTCGTCGGTGCGGTGCGCATTCCCCTCGGCGACGTGTGGGCGGCTCTGACGGGCGGCGACTGTCCGCAAGCGACGGCGAAAATCGTCCTGAATATCCGCCTGATAAAGGCAATTATGGCTCTGCTGGCGGGCGCGGCGCTGTCGGTCAGCGGCTTGCAGATGCAGACGCTGTTCCGCAACCCGCTGGCAGGTCCCTACGTGCTCGGCATCAGTTCGGGCGCGAGCCTCGGCGTGGCGCTCGTGGTGCTTGCCGGCGTCGGCTCGTCGGTCGGCATCGCCACGGCCGCATGGGCGGGAGCGGCCGCCGTGCTGCTCGTAATCGCCGCCGTAGGCCACCGCATCAAGGACATCATGGTCATCCTGATTCTCGGCATGATGTTCTCGTCCGGTGTGGGTGCCGTAGTGCAAATCCTGCAATACCTAAGCAAAGAGGAGGCCTTGAAAGCCTTCGTCGTCTGGACGATGGGGTCGCTCGGCGACGTGACGGTGCCACAACTCGCTGTCCTCGTGCCGTCGGTTATCGCCGGCTTACTGCTGGCGGTAATCACGATCAAGCCGCTCAACCTCCTGCTATTCGGAGAGGAATATGCCGTAACTATGGGGCTGAATATCCGCCGCTCGCTCGGACTGCTGTTTCTCTCGACAACACTGCTGGCCGGCACAGTAACGGCTTTCTGCGGCCCGATAGGTTTTATCGGTCTTGCTATGCCCCACGTCGCACGGATGCTGTTCCGCAACGGCGACCACCGCGTGCTCGTGCCGGGCACCCTTCTTTCGGGTGCGGCGGTGCTGCTCCTTTGTGACCTCGTTTCCAAATTGTTTACCCTGCCTGTAAACGCCATTACCGCGCTGTTGGGAATCCCGATTGTGGTGTGGGTGGTGTTGCGCAACAAATCCTTTACGGCATGATACGGCTGCACGATTTTTCCATCGGCTATGGCGAACGCACACTGCTTCGCGAAGTAAACGCCACTATTCCGAAAGGTACGCTGACGGCGCTTATCGGACGCAATGGCACGGGCAAATCGACGCTGCTGCGCGCCATAGCGGGGCTCAACCGCCGCTATTCGGGCGAAATTCTGCTCGACGGACGTGATATTTCCGACATGAGAGCCGACGAAATGGCAAAGAAGCTGGCATTCGTCACGACAGAGCGCACGCGTATCGCCAACCTTAAATGCGAGGACGTGGTAGCCGTCGGCCGTGCTCCCTACACCGACTGGATAGGACGGATGCAGGATGCCGACAAGGAGATCGTGGCACGGTCGCTCGCCTCGGTGGGAATGGAGGCTTATGCACATCGGACGATGGATAAGATGTCGGACGGCGAGTGCCAGCGCATTATGATTGCCCGCGCACTGGCGCAACAGACGCCCGTCATCCTGCTCGACGAGCCCACCTCGTTCCTCGACTTGCCCAACCGTTACGAACTTTGCTCGCTACTGGCGCGATTGGCGCACGACGAGGGCAAGTGCATCTTGTTCTCCACCCACGAACTCGACATCGCCCTGTCGCTCGCCGACAGCATCGCACTTATCGACCCGCCGCAGCTACACTGTCTCCCGACGGCGGAGATGGCCCGCAGCGGCCATATCGAGCGGCTCTTCAGCAACGACGGCGTGCGGTTCGATCCTGTCAACGGAATAGTAAAAGCAAATACATAAATTTTTGCAGTTATAATACCTAATAAAATTCAAAATCCATTACTTTATGCGGTATATGCTACTTATAAAAAGCTAATACCCAGTGTATTTTGCATATTCAATAAATAATAGAATTTAATGAGCTCGAATAAGGCGTGGAAATGATTTCACGCCTTATTCTATGCAATTCTGTTAAATACCAATCCTAAACACAAAGCTATGGTTACATTTATCGAACATTTGAAATGCGAGATGGACAAAAAACTACAACCGATTTTGTCATCCGATCTGAACATCATGAAAAAATCGCACGATGCCTCACTCGTTTATGCCGAAGCCTTCAACCGATTAAAAAATTTCATTGCCGGTTATACCTTTCACGATGATGCGGAAGAGATACACTTTTTCAAAGAAATCAAACCCCGTTTGTGCTTCGGGTTGATTTATTGGCGGAAAGTTTATAACATCGAAATGAACCGACCGGAAGGCGTCGAATCGCAAAGAGCGTATTTGATTGATGAGATTAAAGGCATCGATCGCTATAACTCCAAACGTTCCGATTTTGTCCGTTATTACCGTTCAGGGCTTACCCATCTGGATTCGATCTATTATCTTCGCGGACACGCCGATGTCGCTCTTTATTTCGATTCATTTTATTATGAACGCGATCCGATGTTTTCGACCAATTGTGATTTCACCGTAGCTCGGTTGTTGGCAAATGAGTCTCTTACGGAATATCTGAATAAAGAATTGGACGGGTTGGAGAACCACTGGTCGTCGTTGTCGCTACCCAGAGTACGCATTACATGGTCTGCTCAAAAAACGGATCTTCACGAATTGATCTTCGCATGCGATAGCAGAAAGGTGTTCGGTAATGTCCCCATGACACAGCTTGTCGAGTATTTGCAAACAGTATTCAATATTGAATTGGACAAGAATATTTCCCGAACATTCAGCGACATGCGGATTCGCAATACGAAAACTCCGTTTCTCGATAGTTTGAAAGTGGCCTTAATCGAACGCATGGAGAAATAGTCGAATCAAAAACGGGACAGATGATTACCCAAATAAGTATTTTATGAAATTATGGATGGTTTCCGCCATCCATAATCGCGATTACCGACATCGGTGTTTGCCTTATTTCGACATGAATTTACGTTTTTTATTGCCGCCAGAACTCCTTTATCGACATAACAATCATTGTATCAGCAGAATATTTATCGCAAAAAAGTCGTACCGACCTCGTTATTACCGTATCAAATAATATCGACCTTTGTAACAAACAAAACAACAAAGGATTATGAAAATACTTATTATCGGAGTAAAAACCTACAAAGAACTCATCGGAAAAATAGAACGAATACCTGTAAACCTGTGTAAAGAGTAGGCTGCCATGATGCTGGACAGGGAGTATTTCGAGGGTTGGATGCAACGTCTCGCCAAGCGGTTGGAGCACATCGAAGAGTTGTGCACGCCCGCCGCGGAGCAAAGCCTCTCCGTTTTGCCCGACGGCGACAGGCTGCTGGATAATTACGACTTGTGCAAGATGCTCAACATCTCGAAACGCACGCTGCAACGGTATCGTACCTCCGGGGATTTGCCCTACCAGATGATCTATCACAAGACGTTCTATCGCGAATCGGACGTATTGCGGTTCATCGAGCGTAATTTCAGCAATTTTCGCAAACTGAAAAAGGAGCGGGAGAATAATTCGTTCGGAAAAAGATAATAAAATCGGCCGTAAATTTGTTGTATTACTAAATATTGGTAACTTTGCGGAAAAGGAGTTGAATTATGAAAACGACATCGGTAGCTTTGGGAGCCTATTTCGAGAATTTTATCCAGTCCACGATTGCGCAGGGACGTTATAACAATGCCAGCGAGGTCGTGCGCGCCGGCCTGCGGCTTTTGGAGGAGCAGGAAAACAGTGTCGTGGCGTTGAAGAGCGCAATCGACGAGGGCGTGAGAAGCGGCATCGCCGTAGGGTTCGATCCCGAGCAACATCTGCGAACGTTGAAAATGCAGCGGAAAAATGGCTGATCTGCTTTTCTCGAACAAGGCCGTAGAAGACCTCACGAACATCTGGAATTACACGGTTGAAACATGGTCTGAGGCTCAAGCCGACAAATATTATGCGTTGCTCGTGGTCACCTGCCGTCAAATAGCCGACAGTTCTCGACCGTTGGGCCGGGAGTACGCGGAAATCATGGCCGAATTATACGGATACCGAACGGGCAAACACATCGTTTTCTATCGGACGGTTTCCGAGAGTGCCGTAGAGATCGTGAGAATCCTGCACGAACGCATGGATTTGAAAAGCCGAATCGGAGAGTAATATGATTCGGTATAAATAAAAGCCGACGGTATTGCCGTCGGCTTTGTCGTTACATCTTGATGCCCTTGTTTGCGCCGGATTCGTTTTTGATTTGCGTCCCGACACGCCCGATGACGATACGTCCGCCGGAGGCATCGGCTATCTGTTGCAGGCGCGACGGAATAAAAGGCTGTCCGCGCTCTTTCAGCTGCGTATGTCGCGGACTATCTTCCATCAGCGCAGTCTCTTCTATCACCTCCGCCTCCTCTTCGATAGGTTTCAGCGACAGTTGAATTTTGCGCTCCAACTCCGTCATTTGGGCGCGCAGTGCCGCCAGTTCGGATTCCTTGCGCCACGTTCCCTCCACCACGTTTTGCAGGGTGGGAATATCTTTGGCCAGTTCCTCGTTCTTCTTCTTGAAGTTCTCCAAAACTGTTTCGATGGTCGAAAGGGCGTGCAGGAAGTTGAGCGAAGCCAAACGCGGATCTGCTGCCGCAGCGCAGCCTGCCGTCATATCCGGCAAGGCTGTCGTGCAGCCCGTCAAGCAGGTGCGGCACAACGTCGTATCGCTGCTCGCCGCACCGATGCCCGATTCGGTATTCCGGGAGGAGTTCGTGAAACCTCGCAACTGGGGGTTCAACACCGTCGGCGGGGATGCACAGGAAAAGAAGCGTAACGGCATTCGGGCATCCATCTATCGGACGGTTACGATTACCGATGGCGGGCAGGTATCCCTGCGGCTTTCGGAAGCGATGACGGCCGGAGGCGTATTGATTCCGGCAGGAACGGTGGTCGCGGGAGCCGCCCGCATCGCCGGCGACCGACTGGGGATTACGATCAACGCCGTGCAACATGCCGGAACGGTCATTCCGATCGAACTGCTGGTCTACGACATGGACGGCAACGAAGGAATCTCCGTGCCGGGGTCGGAGGAGATCAACGCAGTGAAAGAGATTGCCGCCAACATGGGGTCGGGCATTGGAAGCAGCATTACCATCACCGACGACGCAGGGTCGCAGCTGTTCTCCGACTTGGGCCGCAGTGCCATACAGGGCGTATCGTCGTATGTGAGTAAAAAGATGCGCACGGTGAAGGTAACGCTCAAAGCCGACTATGCGGTTCTGCTGCTACCGCCACAGAAATAGAAATCGACAAGCCACTGAAAAATCCATTTTATCAATCATTAAAAACAAACGACATGAAAAAGATTCTTTTGGCATTCGCATTCGTCGGGTGCATGTTCGCGGCAAACGCGCAGGAAAAACCCTCTACGGGCGATCTGTTCGACGGACTTACCCGTCCGCTGACTTTCGACCGCATGATTCCGCCCTATGCGCTGGAAGTAACGTTCGACAAGACGGTTCACGTCATCTTCCCCTCGGCAATCCGCTACGTCGATCTGGGTTCGGCGGATCTGCTGGCGGCGAAAGCCGACGGCACGGAAAACGTCCTGCGTGTGAAGGCCGCACTGCGGGATTTCTCGCGCGAGAGCAACCTCTCGGTCATTACCGAGGACGGGGCATACTATACGTTCAATGTCAAGTATGCCGACGAGCCGGTGAAACTATCCGTGGAGATGACGGACTTCATTCACGACGGCGAAGCGGTGAACCGGCCCAACAACGCGATGGAGGTATACCTCACGGAGCTGGGAAGCGAATCGCCGCTGCTGGTCAAGCTCATCATGAAGTCCATCTACAAAAACGACCGCCGCGAAATCAAGCATATTGGATGCAAACGGTTCGGGGTACAGTACCTGCTCAAAGGTATTTACTCGCATAACGGCCTGCTCTATTTCCACGTGCAATTAAAAAACTCGTCCAACGTGCCGTTCGATGTGGATTACCTTACGTTTAAGATCGTCGATAAGAAGGTCGCCAAACGCACGGCCATTCAGGAACAGGTCGTATGGCCGGTGCGGGCTTACAATAACGTACAGGTAATCGACGGCAGACATAACGAGCGCATGGTCTTCACGCTTCCGAAGTTCACGCTGGCCGACGACAAGCACCTCGTCGTGGAGTTGCACGAACAGCAGGGAGGCCGTCATCAGAGATTCACCGTCGAGAATGAAGACCTCGTGCGTGCCAACGTTATCAACGAACTCAAAGTGCGGTAATCATGAAGCGATTTCTGTTTCTTCTCGTCGCATCGCTCACTCTCTTTACAGGGACGGTGCACGCCCAGCGTGCCCTGCCGCGGATGCGCAGCATCGAGCTTCGGGGCGGCATGGTCGACGGGTTCTGCACCGCTGCGAGCAAAGATGCGGGATACTATTTCGGCATTGCGATGAGCCGCTACGCGAAGCATGCCGACAAGTGGGTTTTCGGCATCGAGTACCTGTCGCGCTACTATCCCTACAAGGCCGGACGCATTCCGATGGCGCAGTTTACGGCCGAGGGCGGCTACTACTACAAGTTCTTCGCCGATCCCTCGCACACGTTCCTCTTCTACATCGGAGGTTCCGCCATGACGGGTTACGAAACCGTAAACTGGGGCGACAAGCGGCTCTACGACGGTGCGACGATCCGCAACCGCGACCGGTTTCTCTACGGCGGGGCCGTTACGCTGGAAGTGGACGCCTACCTCACGGACAGAATCATTCTCTCGTTGTCGGGGCGTGAACGCTGTTTGTGGGGTACGACGACGGGACACTTCCACACGCAATACGGCATCGGAGTAAAGTTCATCATCAACTGACACGAACATTTTTTATCACACAGCTACGCAAGTAGCATAAAATCAACTTTTTATATGAAACACTTATTTTTGGCGGCTACGGTCGCCTTGGGACTTCTCGTCTCGTGCAACAAGGAAGAAAACGAAATTTACGCGACCTCGAAAGGGACGGTAGCCACCGTGTCGTTCACCGACGGAGAGCCTGCGACCCGTAGCGCGACGGCCGAGGCCGAGCCGTGGGAAAAGACGCTCAACACCCTTACGATGTTCGTCGTCGATCCGTCGGGCGACATACTGGTCAAGCGTTCGTTCTCGGCAGCCGAACTCTCGGCCAAGAAGGCGACCTTCGCCCTGCCGGATGCCGTGCCGGGCACTATCTGCGAGTTCTACGCCGTGGCGAATCTCGACATGTCGCAGGTCAATAGCGCGGACGTGCTGACCGCCATGCTGGAACAGAATGCGGCCGCATACAACGGTGCGTTCGCCGATGTATCTGCGAAAGCCGTGCGCAACGGAGGCTTCGTGATGTCGGGCATGGCATCGCAGGCCGTCGCAGCGGCCGGTGCCACGACCGACGTAGCCATTACACTCAAGCGCACCGTGGCGAAAGTAGCCGTTCAGATTACACCCTCGCCTCAGTTCGGGTCGCTCTATCAGGGAGTCGTAAGGGTCAACAGCATCACGCTGTCCAACGGCGCGACGCAGACGCTGCTGTTCCACACTACCTACAATCCGGGATTTTTCAACTTCTCGACGACGCAGCAGTCGGATTTTTCGTCGGGCACGTACCGCAACCTCTTCTACCTGTACGAATGTCCGGCCCGCAACGTCGGCAGCCGCATCAAGGCCACCATCGACGCGACCTACGACCGGGACGGCGACTTCTCGACTGCCGCAGGTCAATCGTCGATGACCTACGAGGTGGAACTCGATGGAGCTGCGGGCGGTGAGATCCGCCGCAACGGCTATTACCGCGTAGATGTTACGATCAACGGCCTCACGGGTCAGGACGCCACGCTGACCATCACG
This sequence comes from Bacteroidales bacterium, assembly GCA_910574205.1. Classification (GTDB taxonomy): domain Bacteria; phylum Bacteroidota; class Bacteroidia; order Bacteroidales; family Rikenellaceae; genus Alistipes. The sequence continues at coordinate 241,104 of CAJSYJ010000002.1, read as the reverse complement.
CCTGCCGAGTGGGAGTCGCCCGTAACGCAGACCGTGGAGTTGGGAGCCTAAACCGCATGTGAAACCCGTTTCCGCTCCGGCTCGTGTCGGGGCGGAAACTTTTAATCGAATCCGATCATGAAGAAAATATTATTGTTTATCATGCCGCTGCTTGCGATAATGAGCAGCTGCATCAAGGACGAAATGGCGGTGGACTGCCCGTCCTGTAAGGACAAGGTACGCTTCACCTTGCAGGTGCAGGAGGAGGGCGTGCAGTACGTTACCCGCGCGACGGACGAACAGACCGTGCGCGATGTCAACCTCTTCCTCTACGACCCGCGCGGCATGTTGCCCGACCGCCATTTCTACGTCGAGAGCGGCACGGTGGAGTGCTCCGTGCTGCCGGGCCAATACGAAGCCTATGCCGTGGCGAACGTCCATAAGGATATGGGCGAGATGACCCGCGAACAGCTGCACGCCGTACAACTTCCGTCCGTTACGAGGTATACGATGCTGCCCATGTCGGGGCATACGACGCTTACGGTCGAAAACCGGATGCCCGCACCCGTCATCACCGTGCGGCGTACCGTGGCGAAGATAGTCTGTAACATCACTATCGAATCGTCGGTCGTCTACGCCATGAAGCTGCAATCCGTACAGATCGTGAACGCCGCAGCTTCGACGAAACTTTTCGAGGAGGAGCAGACAGCCGACCGATTCATCAACATCGCCACTACGGAAATCGGAACGTTGGAAGGCCGCAAAGCAACCCGTACGTTCTACCTGCTGGAGAACTGTCAGGGCGACATTCCGTCCATTACGACCCAGCAGCAGAAATGCGCCGCGAATGCTCCGAAAGGTGCTACTTTCGTACGCATCAAGGCGCAGAACGCAGGGTTGCAGGCGACCTACGATGTCTACTTGGGCGAGAACAATACCTCGAACTTCGACGTCAGGCGCAACACGGTACAGACGCTCGATATTCGTATCAAGGGGGATAATGAGGTAGACGCGCGCATTCACTCCTTCGAAGTGAAGATCTCCGACGACCTGCCCGATGCCGACTTCGGACGCACGGCGGATCGCTGCATCTACGAGCCGGGCAAGTCGCTTTCGATCGCCGTTACCAACCGGGAGAAAGCGGGAAGCCTCTCGGCGAAAATCCGGCTCGTGCAGGGGCAGGTCGGAGCCTTCTCCGCAAACCGGCAGATGGTAGCCTCCGCCGTAACGGTGCCGCTCGACGATCCGTCGGGTATCTACGAAATTCCGATAGGCTACGTCGCACGACCGGTGTACAACGCCTCCAACTCCCGCCTCGTCTACGAGGTTACGGTGAGCAACACCGATGGTTACAGTTACACCAAGACCTTCACACGGGACTTCTATAACCTGCTGACGGTCTATACCTACTGGACGGGGCGCGACAATACGGCCGGGCGGTTGGAGGGCGTTACTGCCGTTGCCGAAATCAAGACATGGGCGGGGCCGGCGTTCTACACTCGTCTGCTGTCGCTCGACGACGGTCCGACGATGCCCGTCGTGGTCAACGACGGCTTCGCATTCAAGGGGTGGTACGCCGACAAAGAGCTGACGCAAAAAGTTTCTGTTGCCAATCCCTATCAGCACCCGATGACCGCCTACCGCGATACGCTCTACACCGAATTCGTCAAGGAGTGGGTCTACATCTACACCAAACTCGACGAGGTTCAGCTTACCAGCAATACCGGTTATACGATAAATACGGCCAAGCAGGCGTTCGTCGTACGGCCGGGAAGCCGATGCACCATCTCCGGAAATACACTATTGCCGGTTGTAACGTGGTGGAATAATCCCGAAAACGTTTCATCGCGCCGTGCCGTAGCAACAGGAAACTCCTACACCTTTACCGCTACGGCTAACCTGACCCTCATACCGGACTGCCGTATGACATCGAAGGTGGAGCTGACGAGCAACCGAACCGCAATATCCACCGATCAAACGCCACGACGATGAAAAAGCTGTTTATTCTGCTGCTGTGCGCCTTTGCGGCGCACACGGCTTCGGCCCAATACTCCGCCGTGCGCGTCAATGCGCTGGGCTGGGCGACGGGAACGCTCAATGCGGGCGTCGATGTCGCCGTAGCGGAGAAATGGTCGGTAGATGTTTCGGGCTACTGGAATCCCATCTCGACTGACGCCCTGCGGGCCAACGTCCTCGCGGCGACCGTCGGCGTGCGCCGCTGGCGGTTCGAGCCGCATGTGGGGCTGTTCTGGGGTCTGCACACGACACTCGCCAAGTACAAGGTCGGCAACCGCCGCACCCGCTACAACGGCTGGACGGTGGGCATAGGTTCCTCGGTCGGCTACTCGTGGATGCTGGCCAAGCGGTGGAACCTCACGTTAGAGGGCGGCGTAGGCCTCTACTACATGGACGACCTCAGGTGGCATCCCGACCCGTCGCCCTATGAGGAGGTTCGTTACGACCGCTGCCGCCGCATCGTCCTCGCACCCTCGAAAATTGAGGTGGCCTTTTCCTACTTGTTCTAAACCCCGACGACGATGAAAGCAATGATGAAACATACCTCCGTCGGCCTGCTGGCCGTGCTGCTGGCAGGCTGCTCGGTAACGTCGCATCTGGAGCGGCGGCAAAGCCGCGCACTTGCGGAGTACGCACTCCGCGAGCAGGCCGCGCCAAAGCCCGCCGAGAAGAGGAATTACATGACCGTGCGACACGACAGCACGACCTACTACATCGTCGAAGCGGTCAAGGACGAAAACGGCGAGACGATGGCCGAGTTCCGCCTCGACGAGGTGGTCGTCGTGGCCAAGTCGCGCACGCTGTCCGAACGCAAGGGCAAGGTGTTGGTCGATTTCGTCGTGAAACTCCCCAAAGAGCTGCAGGGCGGCTGCCGCAGCATCGTGGTCGTCCCGCATCTGCACAAGGCTGAGGGAGCCGTACCCTTGCAGGAGATCTCCATACGCGGCGGACTGTTCAGCCGCGTGCAAGATCGCAACTACTGGCAGTTCTCGCAATATGTACGTCTATTCCGTCCCGACGCTGCGGGCGAGCAGCGGGCGTTCGAGCGCTTCGTGAAGCACCCTTACCCGCAGGGCGTGCGCCTCGATTCCATTGTCGAGGGTGCACGCGACCTGTCCTACTACTATTCGCAGGAGGTTCCGACTCGCAGCGAGGGCAAGACGATGTTGCTGACGCTGCACGGCGCAGTCGTGGCGCTCGACGGCAGCCGCTACGACCTGCCGCCCCTCGACACGCTCCGCTATCATATCTCGTCGATGCTCTCCTTCGCCGACACCACGACGCGCTACGTGACGAAAGTCATCGAGAAGTACGTCGTAGTGAACGACCGCAACTACCTCTCGTTCCGTGTGAACGACACGCGGATCATCGACACGCTGGGCGACAATGCAGCGCAGCTCGCTCGTATCGAATCGCTGATGGAGGAGCTTGTCGAACAACGCGAGTTCCATGTGGACAGCATCGTCCTCACGGCCTCGGCATCGCCAGAAGGCTCGTATGCGCAGAACGAACGGCTGGCGCGCGGACGTGCGGCGGCGCTCAAGCAACGCCTCGGCCAGCGCTTCGGACGTCAGGTCGATACGCTGCTCTGCGTGCGGTGGGTCGCCGAAGACTGGGTCGAGCTGGAACGACGAATCGCCGCAGATAGTACGATTGCCGAACGCGAGACGATACTCGGTCTGCTGCGTACGATAGGCAATCCCGACCGGCGCGAAGCGGAGCTGCGACGACGATTCCCAAAGCAGTATCGCGACATACGCGAGCGGCTCTATCCGCTGCTGCGCGCGGTGAACTTCAAATACGACCTGCGGCGCGTGGGTATGGTCAAGGACACGATTCACACGACCGTACCCGACACGCTCTATGCCCGCGGCGTGGAACTGCTGAACGAACGCAAGTACAACGACGCGCTGCGCATCCTGCGTCCCTACGAAGATCGGAATACGGCGGTAGCGATGCTCTCGCTCGGGCTCGACGAGCAGGCTTACGAGGTGCTGTGCCGGCTGAAAGAGGAGGCGACGGTCGAATACCTGAAAGCCGTAGCCTGCACCCGCACGGGACGCATCGAGGAGGGCAAGGCGGCATTCCGTCGGGCGTGTGAGCTGCAACCCAACTTTGAATATCGGGGCAACCTCGACCCCGAAATACGCGAACTTATAACGACACAATGACAATGAAACGAAAAATCAAATACGGCCTGCTGGCATTGGCCGTCGCGGCGGGGTGCATGGGGTGCGCCAAGCTGCACGAAGAGATCGAAGAACGGCATATCGAACAATATCCTCAATACGACATCGACCTACCAGCACCGGCGGAGTGGGATTCGATTCCGCACCCCGACATCCCGATAGGCAAATGACGTGAAACCCGTAAACAGAAAACGACATGAAGAAGATGAAAGGATTTCTGATGCTCGCACTCGCGGCGGTCGGTACGCTGCTGACCGCCTGCGACGATGAACTGGACGTGAAACAGGCGTATGCGTTCCGATTGGAGACGATGCCCGTGCAGACGCGCATCGTGCGCGGAGAGACAGCCGAGATACGCTGCACACTCGTCCGAGCGGGGAAATACGACGGTGCGCGGTACACCATCCGCTACTTCCAGCCCGACGGCAAAGGCGAACTCCGCATGGACGACGGGACGCTGTTTCTCCCCAACGACCGCTATCCCCTCACGAGGGAGGTGTTTCGACTTTACTACACCTCCCGAAGCGATGATCGACAGGTCATCGACGTGTATATCGAGGATAACATGGGGCAGATAACCCAGAACACTTTCTCGTTCCAAAACGAGCGGGAAGAAGACGATGAATAACCCCGAAGCACGAACGATAGAAACGCCCGGAAACGGGCGTTTCCTAATAATAAAGCCTTATGACAGACCAAGAGAAACAACATACCCAGCGCAAAGAAAACTATGAACAGGCATTGGAGCGATGCGACGGCTACACACAAACCTTGAACTTTCTGAACAGCATACCATCGGAGGATATGACGTTGGGACTGGCAGAGCGGATATTAAAAGAACCCGAATTGTTTTACCGTATCCCCGACAAATTCAAAGATCGAGAACTATGCGATACGGCCGTGCGCTATGACGGGAGTTATCTGAAATACGTTCCCGAGGCGATGAAAACGTGGGAATTGTGCATGAAAGCCATACGGCGCAGTCCGTATGCTATTGCGCATCTCCCCGTGTCGATGAAAAATCCCGAAACGTATCTGCGCCTCGTGCGGGAGAATCCTCGAAATCTAAAAGGTGTTCCTCGTCAAAGCAGGACATCCGAAATGTGCCGGGTTGCATTCGACAACACCTATGGCAAGAATAAAACCGATTACTCCGTTATTTCGGCTCTGACCGATCCGTCGATGCTTTATCGGGTATTCCGAGAGCAGGACGACCCGAAGAAAATCCGGTTCCTGATGGATATTCTGCCCCATGACACCGCCTTGATTACCCCGAAAGTCGCGTTGGAGGCCGTGCGCAAAAACGGTGAAGTGTTGAACAGCGTACCATCGCATTCCATCACGGCGGAGGTTGCGGACGCTGCCGTGATGAATTGGCCGGAAGCCATTCAATGGGTTCCGCGCAAACTCCGCACCCCCGATATTTGCCTGCGGGCGGCAACATGTCGACGGGAGTTGTCCGTATACGTTCCCGATAAGATCGCCAAAGAGCGGAATATCTATTCTTTCCATCGCAGAGTGGAAGAACTGCTGCGCCAGCCCCTCGATTATCACCGATATAAAATGCTTTATGAGGGAAAGCCCGTATGCACGGAGTGCGTATGGACGCGCTGTGGCGTTATCGACTACTGCGAAGTGAATTATAATCCGAATAAAAACAGACTGGGACTGCGCATTCTTACCGAATCCGCATATCGGGAAAGACGACAGCAGCAACAGGCCTATAAGGCAGGACAAAATCGGCATGGCGATACGGATACCGCATTGCGAAGGCCTCCGCAGAAAGTACCACAAAAGACGAAACGGGGATTGAAATGGTAAAAAACGTCCTGTTTATCACGCAGAGCCAAAGGAAATCGCTATATTTGCACTTGAATTGCTCGGCAGAACAGCGCAGAATGCGGCAAGTCGTCGGGCGGTTCTACATACGGAAGGAACACATTATAGTGGGGCATTGAAAACAGCCAAATTTTAATCCACTCACAAGATAATGGGTAGTTCTCTTCTTTATCGTCGTGTCTATATGCCACAAGCATGTACGATAACCGGCGTGAGAAGAAATTATCTATCGAGTGGATAGGTGCTTGGCTGTACCTCAATGCCGGTATTTAACGTACTCTCACGCCTTTTCGTATGGTATTTGTTAGATTATAAAACAAACGCGATATGGCAGAGAGACGACAAAACAGCCCCCAAGCCCGCAGTTGCATGGCCGACGAATTGCAGCCCCTGATCGGCATGTACCGCCTGACTGTCGACGACGAGAAAATCGTCATACCTCAGAATCCCGATTACGGAGTACTCTATAACGACGGAGAGATTCGTTTCGACGACATCGCCGAAATCACGGTCGATTTTGCCTTTATCAATATCCTTGTTCGCGATGGTTATCAATTTTCGTTCTATCGACATGAACCGCTTATTACCTGCATCCGAAAAACTGCTTTGTAAGGGTCGGATTATCGGTTGCTCCGAGTGAGAGCCGATAATCATGGCAATCGAAAAATCGGACGATGAAAACCGTCCGATTTTTTTGCGCCGTATGTAACGCCGCCGCCCTGTTATCGGGGCGGGTGGCGCCGTTGTTTCCGTAAGGCGAGCAGCTGTTTCAGCATGTAAGCGTGGTTGTCGCCTACGGTATGCCCCGACGGCATTTTGTAGGGGCTATTCATGCAATCGCGGCATTGGCGGATTGCCGCGGCGAGGTTATCCACTTTGATAACCTCGCCCGTAATGTCTCGGATAGTCAGTTCCATAATCTACATTTCTTCGATGTTTGCAATCGGCATATAGTACCCCAGCCACTCCCGAACAGAGGTCATGTTGTATTCGGAGGTAATGACTGCTCGGCATTCGTCGATAGGTGTGAAACGGGTACTCTCGTAGTTATCGACCCACTCTTTGAGCGTTTCGACGCCCCACGTTTCGGGGTCGTCGAAAAAGTCGTCCAGCGTGCGGATAGGATCCGCGAACGTAATGATAAGAGTTTCGTAATTCATAGGGCAATTATTTATCGGTTTTCTTATTCAGCCACTGGTCGCGTCTGCGGCGGCACTCCTCCAAAGTCGGAGCGACGCACGAGAACAATTCGCCGTCCGTATGGCGGTAATCGTATTGGCAGAACCGCTTCTTCGTCCTGCGGGCGAAGGCTGGGGTGAAATACTCGTGTCGTTCCTCTCCTGTCGGGCATACCGACACGCCGTTTACCGTCATCTTCGTTGTTTCCATTGTTGTCGTTGTTTAAGGGGTTAAAATTCAGTTTTCAATAGTCTGTGTCTGAACTGCTGCGTCGGGTCGCTGGCCTTGCGCAGGTGCACCCAAAAGTGGTGTGCACCGAAGCCATAGACGAAATAGTCGTTGAGCGGAACTCGGGTTTTCAGATTCTCGATGCCCTGTCGCAGTTCGGTCTCGCTGCCGGCGAGAAGTATCGTGTCTATCAGTCGGAGGAAAATTTCCGCCACCTCGTCGCAATAGGGACAGAAGAAAGACTCAATCGTTACGTTCATAGTTAGGATGTTTTATGCGGTTTGTTGATTATGCGGTCATTCGCTGCTCGATTTGCGGCATGTTGCGTCTTACGAGGTTCACGATACTGTCGTGGTATTCGGTCTGCGAGTTGTAGACGCCGCGGCTCTGTACGACTTTGAGGGTATCCAATGCCACCTCGACCGTTTCGACACGCCTGCCGCAGACGGTCGCCGAAAAGATAAGCGAGTTCGGTTTTTCGTAGTAGGCATTGGTAAACACGCAGTGGTGCATGGCGTCGCCCTCTTCGATGAACTCCCGCACGCTCTCCAATACGCGCACGGAGAGGTCGCCGTCGACAAAGGTCAGCCCGAAGAAGCGGGATTTGAGGTCGCGATACTGCTGTTCCTCCTCGGCGGCGCGGCGTTTGCGTTCCAACAACCGCACACGCTCTTGCCGAGCCCGTTTCTTCTCGACAAGGCGGTCATGGGCTGTTTGCAGGTCAGCGGGGCAAACATACTTCGCGTTGTTGGTGTCCTTGCCGAAATGACGGAGCAGGTCGATGTAGTCGCGCCACACGGAAGCGTCCGATACGATGTAACCGTTGCGCAGGCAGATTTTGATTGCCGACCAATAGTTCGCGATATTCCACGATTGGCGGTTCGCATAATAGGACAGCAGTGCAATCTGTCCCGCCTTCAAGAGCGTTTCGGCCTGCGGCGAGCGAAGGACGGCCGTAAAGAGGTCGAACGGCAGGATATTGTGGTATTCGCCCGTAAATCCGTTGCGGCGCAGTTCGGGGATAATACGCTGGCGCGGATAGGTGGCGCACGGGATTATATCGTAGGCTTTGACGTTGTTTTTACCGCGCACCTCCATATCTCCGTAGAGATACCACAAATCGTAATAGCAAAACGACATGGCGCGCGGGCGGGCAACGGTTACGACCTTGCCGTCGGGAGCAATCCATCGTTGCACGACCTCGTTAATCGAATAGTCGGCAGACTGCCCGACCTTGTGGGTCGCCTTGACATAGTAGAACCGAATGACTTGATACTGCTTGCAGGTCGTAATGACGGAGTAATAAGATATGGTGCGGAATACCCGTCTGCGGGTCTGCAATAGCTTCAACTCCGTGCCGCAGTTCGGGCAGGTGCATTCGCAAAGGTTGTCGGCCAATGCTCCGTCGCCCTGCCACGAGTGGCCGCACTCCGTGCAGGAGATGACGCCCTTTGCCGACCTGCGGCCGATGTGGTCGAAGCAGTGGCGGAACGCATGGATTTTCTGCGTTTCGGTAATATGGGGCAAACGACGGCTCAATCGTGCGACCTCTATCTGTATCTGTGTCTTCGGTTTCATGGTGTTCTGCTTTTGAATTAGAATAATAGGTTCATCTGCTTGTCTGCGCCGGTCTGCTTCTTGGCGACGGGCTTGCGCTGGGTAAGTTTTGCATAGGCTTCCTGCTCGGCGCGCTTCATGGCATCGCGGCGTGCCTGCTGTTTCTCCTCCTCGGTCAGTTCGATGGTGTGATTGACTACCACGCGGCAGTCGATGGACTTGCCGACCTCGATGTCGGGTTCGTCGTAGTAGTGGAGTGCCATAGCGTAGATTTCCTCGTCCGCGAAGCCGTGGCAGCCGCTCGCCTGCACTTGGTTCAGAATGTAGGTAGTGCAGTCGTCGATGTTCTTCTGCGGGTCGGCGTAACGCTCGGCGAAAAGTTCGTCGGTCTCCGCCCGCTGCTCCAAATAGGTGCGGATAGTCTGCTTGAAATAGTCAGTTGCTTTATTCTCTCGTGCCATAGTCGTCTCTTTTGCGGGGCGGTTTCCCGCCCCTTGTTCAACATCTATTCGTTCATGCCGATAAGTCGGCGCACTTGTCCCTCCTTGCTCTTTTGAAATATCCAGCCCGCCGTCTTCTTCCCCTCGTGGGTCAGTCGGCTGTTGAAGCGTCCGCCGAGGGCGGATAACTCCGTTTTGATAGGCTTCGTATCGCCGAATACGGCAATCGCCTTGTCGGAGTAGTCCACGATGACGAAATCATCCTGCACGACCGTTTCGGGACGCTTGTCCGACCGCTCCGCAGTCGCGTTCGACAGGCGGATATTGGCTTCGTCGCCTGCGATGTAGGCGAAATCCTCGATTGTCCGTTCGCGGTTGTATATTGGCGACTTGTGGATAATCCAACCGTAGTATTTGCTTTGCCCGAGGTAGTAGCCCGCGCCCATCGAGTATTTCTCGCGGTGTTCGTACTCCTCGCACGGCTCGGCCAGATAGGCCGTTTCGTGGAAGTTGGACGCATGTTTCCGCATTTCGGAAAACAAGTCCCGCGTATGCGAGGAGAACCCCAAGATGACGGTGCGGACGGTACGATAGGCGAAGTAGCCCGTCATGTGGTCGCTCTCGTCCTGACGGAGTTCCGCGACGATGACGGCCTTTGCCGTCGGGGGCAGGAGTGCGGCGAAGCGTTCGCGCCCGACAGCCTTGACGCACTCCACACGCTGCCGCTCCTGCTCGGCCTGTCGTGCTTCTTCAGCGGCTTGCTTCTCCGCCTTCTCTACGAGTAATGCCACCTCGAAAGCGTCCATAAACTGAGGGTTCACGTCGTCGTAGTATCGGCCGATACCGTGCTTGCGGGAAAGAGGTTGCAGAATGTCCGTGCGGTCTGTCTTTTTCGTGTCGAGGTTCAGCAGATGATACATGTAGCCGTCGTCGGTGTGTTCCACTTTGTAGACTACATATCGGTTCATCGCCATGTAAGGCCCGTAACCGATGACGATTTGGTTCTCTTTGACTACCTGCACGGTCGTGTCCGTCGTCGTGCCGCCGAATAATGAAATGTACTTTGCCATGTCTGTAAGTGTTAGAAGATGCGAGTAAAAAGGAAGTGGAAAAAGCCGATGAGAGCCACGAGAGAAACCAGCCCCCGAAGAATACCCAGCAGGATATTACGACAGAATACGAAGCCTAAAACGACCCAAAGGAAGCCCAACGCCACCGCGCCGACCAGCACCCACGTCCTCCAACTCGACCCTATGCCAAGTGGAAGGTTGGAGGATTTCTGTTTCCGTTTATTTTTCTCTATGCTTCTCATAACCTTTGACTTTTTTTTTATGCCGTAGCGGAGCCGGTATGGATGGAATCTGTTTCAGTAGCTTCAAAGGTTCGGGATTCGCTCACGACAAGATTTTTGCGGAAAATACGCTTCGTCCGTAAGGCGCAAGGAAGATTTCCCGCAAAACCGCCCGCCGGCTCGATCTTGCACGAGCGTAAAGCCCGGAAATACCTTTGCTACTGCAACAGATTCATCCGCTCTATACCGGTCTTGCGCCGGCTGGCGAAAAGATGAGGAAAAGGTTATGGAAGAGAAGCTCGGAGAGAAAAAGCAATGCCGTGAACAGGTATGGATACGTTCACGGTACCATATCGGCACGACCGGGAATATGGGTTTGTGCCACTCGTGGCCACTTCAACGCCACATGCGTCCATAGCATGATGACGCATAGGATACGAACACTCGTTTGGCTATATTTGAACGTCCGGGAAGCAAAAACGAATCATAATATGGAAATCGTAAGTATAGATACAAGGCTCTTCGACGAGATGATCCGATGGGTAAAATCCGTCGAAGAAAAAGCGGTCGCCTTATGCCGTAGTCAAGAGGACTTGGGGTTGAAGAAATGGCTCGATAATCAGGAAGTATGCGAGATACTGGGAATATCCCTGCGTACCCTGCAAACCTATCGAGAGAAGGGGTTGCTGGCGTATAGCTGCATCAAGCACAAAATCTTCTACAAGCCCGAAGATGTCGAAGCCCTTCTGAAATCATCGTATCATCAGCAAAATCGAACGAAATGAGAAACTATCTGATGGGGCAGCAAGACCCCTGCATAAAGGATATTCTTCAACGGTTGGAGCATACGGACAAGGTGCTCGACAGGTTGAGCAAAAGCATAAAACGGACGTTCAACGGCGAACGGTTCATTTCCGACAGCGAACTGTCCCGTGTATTGAGAATCAGCCGCAGAACATTACAGGATTATCGAAGTGCCGGCATACTGCCTTATTACCTGATTTCAGGCAAGGCTCTTTACAAAGAATCCGATGTTCAGCAGATGTTGGAAAAGGCGTACCGACCTCTTTTCGATAATCGGAATCTGGTATGATAGGTAAAAGAAAGACGGCTCATACGGCCGTCTTTTGTTTTTTATATCCATGATAGGGACCTAATTCGGGCTGTTTGCAATTTGTAGATTTAGTTTTCAATCATAAAATTGCAAAATAGATGAAACTCTTTTAAGTCTCTAAATCACGAATACCATATCAATAAATTTGTATAATTCTGGAATGATTGTTAATAACAGTCATGATGTCTGATAGGATTCAGTTAGACAATGTCCTCAAAAAAGAAATACCGAATATTTTTTTCTCCTTTTTTGCCGGAATATCTGCTATTATTTCATTTTCCTTTTTAATGATTACAGGTATATGTTCCGGAGTTTCTTGAATATACAGTTTCAGTGCTTCCGCAAACCGATTCACTTCTCTTTCCAAAATAAGGTCATAACATGGTTGCCGTTTATTGATTTCATCAGGTAGCATGGAGTGTATTGCATGATGTAAACTTACCAATATTGTTGGAAAATCGACGATCTTAATTTGATTTCCGGAAGATGAAACATCTACAGATAGTTGCCGAGACCGTCCTAAGTACTCTATTTTTTCTTGTCTGATGTCAACTTTCGACTTTAGATTTTCGAATTGAGCATTTAAATCATCCGTAATCTTATCTGGTAATACGACTGTTATTTCGCATTCTTTATAAGAACCTTTATCTGTAACGATTTTATGTCCTTTGTTTAAGTAATGATTAAAAATCGGTTGAATGAAGTTTACGAAATAAGCAGATGCCAAAAATGTAGATGGGAATAGATTGATATCTCTATTGGAATAATCTTCAAAATACTTCTTTATTTGAGTAGTTGCAGAGGATAATGATTCATCTAATCTATCCTTGTCGAAAAAAATTGTCGTGATACCTTTATAATCCGTCATAATGTCGCTGCGATTATCTATTAGGTAGATACAATCTTTCCTGCCCAACATCCCTAAAAACAGACCGAATTCAAAAACAACATTATCACGATGCTTATGCAATTCGCCTTCACGGTCAAATCTTTTTTCATCGACAGCAATCACCTTATCATCGGTTGTTCCAATAAAAATAGCTTCGTCTATCTTGATTGCATTTTCAATGAGACAATCCAATGAACTCTTATTGGGTGTAAAAGATTTGTCCCAACGTATGATTTCATACGAATCACTCAATAATGCTTCTACTTTATCTACGATGGACAACGCTTCGGACGATGAACCTATAAATACCGTTTTTTTATTCATTACTATTTTATATTCAATATCTGCATATGGTTCAATAAGTTTTCTTTACCTATACTTTTCAAGTCTTGGAAGACAATCATATGACAATGTTTGTATTTTTTTCCACTGCCGCAAAAGCAATTTGCATTACGGGAAAGATTGACTTTATATGCTCCAAACGCACATAATATATATCGTTTCCAAAGCGATGTGTCGGAGGTTTTCATTATGTCACAATACGCCTGAAACAAACCTTCAAGACCATGTGCGTATTCAGCTTTATATGCTCCGAATTCTTTGCGATAATATTGATTCGCTAAATATGGGATTACATGGTTCTCAATGAATGAACAAAGTGTTATCCCGTTTTTACAAATAATTATTTCTATCGGAGCAACAGTCACACAGCACAAATCATCAGGATATTTATGCCAATCAATCGATCTTGGAATATAGCTACCAATTTCATATAATTGCGGAAAACCATATGGGAATTTATCACCACAATGGATTTCGATGAAAAAAGGTTGTATGAGATTTCCGTCTACATCATGAACGTCGATAGTTCCCCATAGATACTTCTTTCCGTTTCTCTCTTTTATTTTTAACTGGCGATATTGGTTGCATACGATAGTGAGTTGTTCTTCAAACAGAGCATAACTACTTTGCATATGGCTTCGAATTCCCTATAATCGGAGATATCTTGTCTGCACTAGCTTGTTTTTCATCTTCATCTGCTCCTATCGGGAATCTATCTCCGAGATGCTTTCTCCACAGCAGGCTTGCAGCCCGTTTATTTTTTTCATCGTCTACAGCTTTTTTAGCGTCTGCAACAAATGCTGAAAGATTGTTCATGAAGTTGTTTTTTCGAATTTCTGAATACGCTTCGAAAATATCATCATACGGTGTCGCAGGAACAATACATTGAAACCGATATTTTAAAATCCGTTCAATCTCTATAAGCGTATTTTTCAGAGAGACATCGTCACGATCGTGTGGTGCATGGTTATTCATTGCAAGAATAGTCATAGCCAAACCGCAAGGCATTTTATCTCTCTTATGGTCACACCATGCTTTCAAATATCTGACGATTTTAATAAGCTGGGGATTATCTCGTTTCTCTTGTTGGAATGCTTCCACCATTTCTTTCGGATCATCAAGGCGCCAGTCTTCATTTTTGATTGCCAGTTGGGGATGATACTCTATGTCTTGATCAAAAAGATAGACAGGGAGATCTATATTATATCCAGCCTTGTAATCGACTGTAATACATTTCTTTTTGTGGGTAGCCGCCGAATCTGTAATTCCATCAACTGCATCTTTTACCCAACTTTGCAAAGTTTTACAATCGACGTCTTCCGGATTATTCTCGAAATAAACGCCATCATCGAGATCGCAGGTGTCATCCTTCGTTCGAATAGTCGTCCCCATTTTATATGAGCCTTGTATATAAAATGAAGGCTTATATTTCGGATGATTTTCATCGAAATATTTTTTAATGGTCCTCCGAAGATGGTCACGAGAGGTCATCAAATGATCCCGTTTACTTGCAGTAATCTGCAACTCACCATTGAACTGAGTAAATAAATTATGTGTATTTGCCATATTTCAAGGAATTCTTTTATTTTAAAAATCAGAAACTATGCAAAGTTAGGTATTATCCACTTCATGCAGATACCTGAAAACAAAAAAGTTATTAACAATTTATGCTGTTTTAGCGCGAATTTCCAAATATAGTAATTAAATATGCAACAATGTTCTTTTCGAGAATGTGATAGGGCTTATTATGATAGTAATATTCGATCCGTAACTTTACTTGCTGGTTGATAATTTTTTTATAAGAGCCTTTTATTCTCTCCATACATTCGGTTCATCCACATGGCGAACAGTCTGTCCGTCACCGAAAATACTTTGTTGATTTCGGTAATGATGTCCTTTTCCAACAGTTTCTTCATTGCCGACTGAACGGAACTCGCCGAAGTCAGGCTATGCCGTTTGATGAACGCTGCCGAAGTAATCCGTTCCGCTTCGCCCTCTTTGGCGATGGCATAAAGCAACTCTTTCTGTTTTTCTGGGATATTCGATAGAATCTCGCGGAAAATCGTATCGTTCGAGGCAATCATGTTGTCGATAGCAGCTTGTATAGTTTCGAGTGTACACTCCTCGCTTTCGGGAGTATCGGCAAATGCTTCGTTGAACGTCTTCTGAACGTAGTAAGTATGTCCCTTGAACAGGTTGTAAACCCGTTCTACATCATCGGGAGCAATGCGTCGGTTTCGTTTCTCAAAATGTCCGACTATGAACGGAATGTATATTTCTGGGGCGATCGCTTTCAGTTCCAGCATATCCGCGCTGTGGTAGAACGGGCGTGCCGCCGATGTGAACATCTCCTGCATCATATGTCGTTCGCTTCCAGCAAAGATGAAGTTGCAGTTGCTCAGCTTCTGAATATGTGTTCGCAATTGCGCCTCGATATTTTTCTCCGGATACTTGGCGATTTGCTGAAACTCGTCAATAGCTACGATACACGGCTTGTCCGCATGGGCAAGGTACTGGAAAATTTCATCCAGTGTATATTCCGGTCTGTCGATATCGCCCAGCTCCACGTTAAAGGTCGGCATGCCCGTGATGGGGTCGAAACCGAATTTGCCGCTGATGGATTTAATGGTCTGAATGAACAGCGAGGCCATCTTTCGGCTGCGGGGCAGAAGGGTTTCGTATATCTCGCGTCCTAACAGATATGTAAACTCCCGCAGGCTCGACGTGTGCAGGATGTCGATGAAAAACGTATAGTACTCGTCGGCTATTTTGGGTTTGTCGTAGCAGAATTGAATCAATCCCGTTTTGCCCATTCGTCGGGGCGATATGATTACCAGATTATTGCCATTGGTAACCGATTTGACGAGCCGTGCCGATTCCGTCACACGGTCGCAGAAATATTCCGGTTCTATCTTTCCCGTTACGATGAACGGATTCGTTGCCTTTGCCATACAATTGCCGTTTTTGCAAAGATAATCATTCAACATAAATTATGCAAATAAAATAATCAAGAATTTATTAAACCAGTTGAATTGCTTTTTTGTTTGAAATTCAGTTTGGTTTGGTGTTGTTACTTGCCGATATCTTCCAGACGATAGTGGGTGTTGTCGCTCGTTCTACGATCCATCGTCTGAATACTTCGGCATTTTCGGATTTGAGGCGGAACGACAATGCTGCAACCATTTCGAGGCCATACTGTTCGACGATGTTGCCGTCTCGACAGCGGGTACAACAGCAAACACGGTCTTCATCCAAAACGCCGCTTTTGCGTATCGCTCTGATATTCGCATTTACGGCTGCGGTGAATACTCCGAACAAGTCGGCGATCTGGCTTTGCGTGAGCCATATTCTGTTTGTGGCGGGACGGATAGATACCCGTCCGTTCTCGATCATTATGGGTTGTGTAGTCATAATTTCATTCGTTTAGTAAAGTCATTATATCAATCGTTCGCCTGCTCGGCTTTCGGCTCTTCATAGAGTTCAAGTTTTCGGCTCGCGGACAATCTTCGTAACTGCTTCGTATCCTCGTCCACCTTTCTGTCCGTTACATGAGCATAGATTTGAGTAGTCATCAGCCGCCGGTGTCCCATCATGCGGCTGACGGTTTCGATCGGTACGCCCAGCGAGAGGGTGATATGCGTCCCGAAGTTGTGCCGCAACCCGTGAAAGGTCAGCTTGCGGTCGATACCGCAGACCGTAGCAAGGCTTTTCAATCCCTTGTTCAACTCCGAGTTTCCGTACATGGGTAGCAACTTGCCGTCCGATGTCGTATCGCGGTATTTGTCGATGATATGAAGCGGCAAATCCAGCAACGGTATCTCGAACTCCACGTTCGTCTTTTCGCGTGCGGCCTTGATCCAGACCGTTCCGTCGTCTGCTGTTTCGAGGTTCGCAACGGTCAAGCGGCACATATCGCCGTAGCTGATGCCCGTATAGCACGAGAAGAGAAACAGATCGCGAATAAGATAGAGTCTCGGCGAATGGAGCGGTGTAGTCATCAGCCGTTGCAACTCCTCGCGTGTGAGGTAACGTCGTTTGCGCTCGGGACGCGGAGGTTCGTAGCCGGCGAACGGGTCGGCAGTGATGATGCCTGCGGCGATGGCTTTGTTGATGACCGTATGCAGGCGCGACATGTAGAGAACGATGGTGTTCGGAGCCAGTTTCCGCTCCGTGCGCAGATATAAGTCGAACTTATCGACGACCGACCGATTCAAAGCCGAGAAGGGAATATCCGACAGCCGCAGCCGCTCCGATAGAAATCGTTCGACGTGTTCGTAGGCGCAACGATAGGTGCGTGCCGATTTGACTGTGCGGTTTACGCCCACCCGTTGCTCGAAATGTTCGATATACGAGCGGAAGTAATCGAGCAGTGTCTCCTGACCGGCAGCCATACCCAGCAGCAGGCATTTGACCTCTTCGGCCGTTACTCGGTCGCGGATAGCCGACTGCTCACGATAGATCGCCAGTGCCGAAGCCCGCAGCTCGTCTAATCGACGATTGATTTCGACCGCCTCGGCGCTTTTGCCTTTGGCGCGACCCGACACCCACATCGAACGCGGCGCGAGCATCTTGGCACTGAACACGCACTCCGACCCTCCGACAGTCAAGCGACCCATGACGGGGCAACGACCCGCACTGTCTGATTCGTTCACGTTCGTGCACCTTTTCTCGCCTCGGCATAGTGCGAACGAGTTCGTCTCTGCCCTCGGCTTGCCGAAAACGTTCGTTTTGAGGTAGAACGCAACCTTTACATCCTCGTGATTCATAACTCTATTAACCGTTTGCAAAATTAACTGATATAGAGTTATTTGAAGCCGTGAAAAGCAAAGCGGAACATAGAATGAGATACTATGCTTTCAACACCGAAGCCGTCTTTTTGCGAAACTCCGAGTAAAACGACTACCTTTGTCGTGAACTCTTGCGAGAAAACCGGCGTCCCTCGAAGTGCAGACCCGTTTTCAGAGAGACGTAGTGAAGCTTTCTGCAACCTCTCCCCAGCCTTCGAAAAGGCAACGGATAAGTAACGAATCCTTTGCTCAACCTCTCGAAATCCTGCTTTTCGACCTTTTCGCAACTCGACGAGAATCAACTGGTAACATTTCTGCCTCTCAAACACTTAACCTTATTCCTCTCCATAACCTTACTTTATCCAAAATTCTTCGTATCTTTGTCCCGGGGGAAAAGCTTTGCCCCGCATGCAGTCATGAAGAAGGAGTGGAACGACGTTCGTGAATTTCACGAAAAATTCGGACATCCGGTAGCCGGAGTACCGAAAATGGTTGACAAAAAACGTGCATTGTCGCGCGGCAAGTGGATGAACGAGGAGGTGGCCGAGTTTCTCGTCGCAGAGGATATCTACGAGCAGGCCGACGCGATGATCGATCTTATCTATTTCGCATTGGGTACGCTCGTGGAGATGGGGCTCGAAGCCGACGAACTGTTCGACATCGTGCAGCAGGCCAACATGTCGAAGCTGTGGCCGGACGGCAAACCACACTACAACCCCAAGGACGGCAAGGTCATCAAGCCCGCCGACTGGCAGGATCCCGCCCCGAAGATCAAGGCTTATATCGACTCTGTCATCGCGAGCAAGAACGGAGCACAGGGCGGGCGATAGCCGACTCTGCGACTCGTACTAATTATGATTTTTCGACGCCCCTGCCGGATAAGGTCCCGGCATGGGCTGTTTTCGTTTTTCCGGCATCGGTGCGTATGACCCGGGCAGGCAGCAAACAAAGCGGCCGTCTGGTCTGAATCTCCGCATAGTCCGCATGGGGGCACGATCGGCTGCCGCTATATATCGGAGCCGTTCCATTCGATTGTCAGCGAGTCCTCGAATATATCTCCGTCGGTGGTGGTCATCGTGACGGTAAACGTATAGGCTCCCGGCACCGCAGGCGGATCGATATCGATATATGCCAAAACGAATTTGTCGTACTCCGGCCATCCTGCTTTGAAATTATAGAATACCGAAGATGACATTACCGCAAGGTCGTATTCGGTCAATTTGTCCAATGGCTTTGCAAATGGCAGCTCTTCTACGATAATGTTCCGTATTTCGGATTGCATGAACTCTTTTTGCCCGCCGCGCATTTTATCGAATAGGGGCATGGCCGACTTAGAATGCAGCTGCGATATGTCGGCGAGCGATGTTCCTGCGGGATGCTGCTCGTCGAAATCTTTGTCGCACACCAAATCCACCGATCGGAACGATATCCCCGAGAATATGCGTTCCGGTCGACTGTCGATGTATATCGTACTCGGCATATCCATGATCTCTTTATAATCGAAATCATCGTATTTGCGGCACAGATCGAGATATAGCTCGCGTTTTTTTCTTACCGATGCGAACCATACGTAATATGCCGATTCGGGAATCCCTATTGCCAGAGCCCCTTTATCGCCGGCAGGTTTCAAGCATATCGCATCGTAGATCCAGTAGCTGTGCACGAAGTGCCCGCAATCTACGATTGTAAATAGATAGCTTTCCGGCGGTAGATCTCTTCCTACTCGGCATCCGGCCGTCATTATCGCCGCTATTATGCAAATGCAGGTAAATAGTTTTTTCATGGCAGATTAAATATCGTATGTTATCATTCTGAAACCCCAGTCGAAGCGGTACGACGTCTTTCCGTAATCCTGCCCCGCCTCGGGTTTGGAATCCCAGTTATTGTATCTGTGATTTGTCCGGATATCGTCGCTCAGCTTGAAATAGCCGTTACGGCTAACGCCGTTTTTTTTCGGTATATTCTTGTTTCCCCAACCCCAAACTATATGAATCATTTTTTCGGGCGAACTCGTCGTTCTGTACTTTTGGCTTGTTCCATCGTGGAAATATACTTTGTCTACGCGTTCATAATAGCATTCGACATATCCGTCGAGTACGAACGCATGCCGGCGGCTGTCCATTGCTTTGTTTTAGCGGAAAATTCTTTGCCCTGTGCGCCGAGATATACCGGTTTGCCGGCAAGTATCGAATTTGCGGCTCGGTTCTGGTTTTTGCTGCCGAAGCCGGTGCGCTTGGTCACATTTCTGAAACCGTAGTTTTGCAGTGTCCTTTTGGCTCCGTTAGCCAATGCACTGCTGCCATTGGAAGAATAGTCGACGTTGCAATTATTCGATCGGCCGAGTTCGTAACACATTGCGGCGAGCTGTGGAAATTGTTTTTCCGTTTCAGGTGTTTTGATTATATTTCCATTTTCATCTACATTGGGTTCGGTTTTCATCATTTCCCAGTCGCACTTCATTCCGCCGAATGCAGGTTGCGCCGGAATTTGATTCTAAGCCATGATATGCGCCGTGGCTATTACGACGCATCCGGCAGGGCAGCCTTCCAGGCAGCGGTCGTTGAAAGGAGACCGCTGATGCCACCAGTCGTTTTCAAGCAGCGGTTCGACTAAATCGGTGTATTTCCACTCGAATGATATTACGGTCGAATAACTTGCCGCCGGTCTGTTTTGGTCGAGCCGTATGTTTTGTATCATATGATAGTTGCGCTCAAATATAAGCATATCGTCCGCTACGGAGTGCGCCGTAAGTCTTATCGGCATATCTTCGTCCTCTTCGAATATAATATCGTCTTCATCGTCCCCGATACATTCGTGTTCGCCGTCGCCCGTATAGCCGCAATCGCAAATATCATCGTCTTCGACATAATCGTTTTTGATGTATATATCGTGCAGACTTTCGTATTCGCTTTCGAGCAATGATTGAAACTTCTCGACATCCATGCTGCCCGATTCGGTAAGAGCGTATACGGGCTACAAACCCTGTTGCGCACCCAAGACGGCGAACCCTTCGGAGTTGTCGAAATTGACCACGTATGCCAGCGTATCGGGCATGCCTGCCGTTGATTCCGATCTGGTGGCACAGCCGCCGCATACGACGAGATTTTGTCGCGAATAGGTTTTGCGGGAATGACCGCGGGTCTGCGGATACATGGCATCGAGTGCCGCACCGAGCTCGGCCAGAGCCCTCTCGGGCGAGATTGTGGTACTTGCCGATATGACCGGCTCGGGGAGTTCGCCGCCTCCTTGGCCGATGGCGGAGTCCGCCCTGCATGCGGCGGCCGATATCCATATCGACATGAATGCGATAATTCGGAAAAGTGGCCTCATGTCGGTGGTTGTTTAGGATTTTGAAATGTTGTCGTGTGTTCTCTGTAAGTTGTATTGTTTGTGGTTGTTTACAAATATACGGATAATTTTCTCATCTCCAAACTGTTTCGGCGTAATTATCTTTGCCGGGCGATGTGCGGGTTTTGTAGAGGCAGCAAAAAAAACGGCCGTCGGGGTTGCCGACGGCCGGTAAGATCCTTCCGGAAAAGATTATTTGTTCAGGGCGCTCAGATCGCCGAAGAGTCCTTCGAAACTTGCGACCATATCGCGGCGCATTGCAGCATAGTACTTGCGCACGAGCGATGCGTTCTTCGGCTCGTCGGGATTGTTGGCCTTGACGTAGAGTGCGTTGCGCAACTCGACAGCCTTCTCCATGAGCTTGACTACTTCGTCCTCCTTGTTGGGCTGGAAATAGATCGCCATTTCGCAATCGAACACGAACTCCTCCAAACGGTAGTCGATCTCCTTTTTCAGATTTCTTAAATTTGCCATACTATTATCGTTTTAGAATCTTCCTTGCTTAGTGCAAAGATACGAAAACGATTCGGTATTTCCAAATATTTGTCCCGTTATCGACTCGCGCGCCCCGGCTGTCAGTCTATCAGGGCGGCGTCCATTACGACTATCACGCCGAACGACTCGTCCATCGACTCCTCGCAGCAGCAGGGACGCGTCACCGTCTCGATGATCTCTACTTCGGGCTCGGGCTGCGGACGGGGTATCAGCTCGCGACGCTCGTCGATGCGGTCCTCGGTGTAGTTGAAGCGGACGACGGTGCGTCTGAGCGACGGCAGTACCTCGGTGCGAAGCCAGCTCCATGCCGTGGGGTGGGCTTTGAGGCGACGCTCGACGGTGGATGCGGGGTCGGCCGAATCTATTATATCGAGTATCGTGCTCTTGTTCTGCAACGACGATCCGCGCACATTGTCTGCGCATGCGCTCCACGGCTCGACAACGCCCTCGGCGCTTACCGAATAGCTGTTCGACAGACCGTAGCGCGTATTGAGCCACGTCCTGAGATCTTCGGCGCGGCTGCGTGCCAGACGCTGGTTGTATGCCGCCGTGCCGTCGGGCGACGAGTAGCCGATGATCGCGATGTTCCTTACGTCGATCATCGAGTCGCGGCGCATGCGTTCGATGAAGTCGCCTATGGCGCGCAGCTCGGCCGAGTTCTCGTCGAACTGTCCCGATACCTGCGCCTTGCTTACGGCGTACTGCACCGTGAAGTCGGCCTGTCGGGGCTGGGTGCCCTTTATCAGATAGCGGCGCACGATGTAATCGCCCTCGGTACGTTCCGAGAGCAGACGCTCTCCGTAGGCGCCCTGCGAAGAGTACATGCCTGTGTTCTGCGCCTGCGCCGTAGCGGCGAGCGAGAGTGCGCAGACCGAAATCAAAGAGTAAAAGAGAGTTTTCACAATGATAATTTTTATTCGGTTAATGTTGAATTTCTTTCGACATTTTCTCCGCCTCGGCAATTCGAGCGAGCTCGATTGCGCTCGGCTTAACGAAAACGTTGAAACATATCACTGTCTCGAATCGTTTCAACAATCGCACCAAATCGCATCTGCGTACTGTCCGGCCGCCATTAGGCGGTGCTCGCATCGGCCGGCGGGACGAGCTGCCGCGAATGCCGTTACGGGATGATAATCGGCATGCAGGAGACAAAAGCCCCCGGAATCATGCGATTCCGGGGGCTGTGTCGTCGCCGCGATGCGGCTTCACGTCAGGCCTCGACTACTTTGCGGGCTGCTGGGCCTGCGACGGGTCGCCGACTACCATGTTCTTGTCGATGCGCAGCGTGACGTTGCTGTCGACCTCGATCAGCAGACTCGCCTCCTTGACCTCCTTCACGGTGCCGTAGATACCGCCTGCGGTAATGATCTTGTCGCCCTTCTTCAAGCCCTCGCGGAACTTGGCCATAGCCTTGCGGCGCTTCGATTCGGGACGCCACATGAACAGCCACAGAACGCCGATCATAAGGATTATCATTACCCAGAACGACCAGCCGCCTCCCGGAGGTGTCTGCTGCATGTCCTTGGCATTTGCGTTCTTAGACTCCACCTCGATGACTTCCGCCTGACGGACGGCGGGGGCTTCGGTCTGTACCGCGACGGTCGTCTCGGCGGTCTCGCCCTGAATGAAAAGTAAATCGATCATAATTCTATTCTCTTAATTTAATGTTTGCAAATCCGTTTGCTTATCCGCAAAGATATGAAAAAAAAACGTATATCCAAATAATTATTCGACTTCGGCCTCGACGAGCAGCGTTACCGATACTCCCGGCTCGGAGGCTACGATCTCCAAGACGTTGAGCTGGTATGAATATAGCCCGCCGGCATCGAAGCGGCACTCGGCGTCGGCATGCTCTCCCGGTGCCAGCGCGCGCTGCGGCAGCCTTATCGTCGTGCAGCCGCATGTGGTGCGGTAGTCGGCAAGCGCTATCGGGCGGTCGGTCGTGTTGACGAATCTTATCCGTCTGGCGGCGATCTCGGACGGGTGTACGACGCCCATTCGGATCGTGTCGCATACCCGGCGGCCGCAGACCAGATCGACCGTTATGCCGCGATATGGCGCGTCGGCAGCGCTTACGGTCTCTCGTCTGACGCCGGCACAGCCCCTCGACAGCAAAACGTATGCCGCAGCGGTCACGATAATCATCGCAGCCGCTGCGGCATACACTATTCCCGAACGTCGCCTCATCGCTCGTTTCCCCCCCCCTCCGGCATCAGATAAGGCCGCGGCCGCTTTTGCGTATCTTGCCCTCCTCGGTCAGCTCGCCGACGATCTTGTCGAGCACGCCGTTGATGAAGACGCCGCTGCCGGCCGTCGAGTAGAACTTGGCTATCTCGATATATTCGTCGAGCGTGACCTTGACGGGAATCGAAGGGAATGTAACCAACTCGGTGGTCGCTACGGACAGTATCAGATTGTCCATGAAAGCTATGCGCTCGACGTCCCAGTTGCGCGTGAAGCGGTCTATGATGTTCTGGTTATCGGTGTACTGCAACAGAGCCTTCTCAAAGAGCGTGCGTGCGAACTCCGCATCGTCGTCGCTCTTGAACTCGGGCAGCACCTTGATCTCTTTGGTCGAGGGACGTATGCCCGACAGGGTGCGGATGACCATTATCAGGGCGAAACCCAGATCGTCGTTCCAGAGGATCGACATGTCGTCGAGCGTATTTTCCAGCTGCTCGTCGCTCTCCAACCAGCGGAAGAAATCCTCGACGAATTTCAGATCGGCGGCCAGCGAATCCTCCGAAGAGGTCATGTATGCCTTGTAGAAATCGGCCGCGATTAGTCGGTTGTATATGTCCTTTACCAGATCGCCCTGCTGCGCCCACGACAGCTTGCGCATGGCCAGACGGTCGTTTACCGAATCGCTGGTCGATATGAGATGCACCACGCGGTTGTCGACGAAGCGGCGGTTGGGGTTGAGATCCTCGTATGTGGGTAGTTGCTTCTGACGTGCTAGCTCCTGACGGCTTTCGGCATAACGCGCCACGTCGACTACGAGCGTCATCATCAGAAAGTAGAGATCGTAACATTTGTCGATCGATTGCATGAGAGTCTTTTCCGATGCCATCATGTTCGTCGATCCCGATTTGAGATATGAATACAGACTCTTTATGACCTTTATTCTAAGCAATCTTCTACTCAACATGGTATGAACTTGTTTGGGTTTCTCAATTAAATAACGGCGCAAAGGTAAAAAAAATATTCTTTCGGCGATATCGTCGGCCGATATAAAAGTATGGCATTATCCGAAAAGTTTGATTATCTTTGCAAAATTAAACATCACAATATGAAAGTTGGTAGAATACAGACGCTTGTCGTCTCGCGCATATCGGATTACGGCCTTTATCTCAAAGACGACGAGGAGTCGGAGGTGCTGCTCCCCAATCGTTTCGTCTCGCTCGACATGAAGGTCGGCGACAGCATCGAAGTCTTCGTTTATCACGATTCGGAGGACCGTTTGGTCGCCTCGACCGAGCGCCCCAAGATAACCGAAGGGTGCGTAGCGTGGCTCGAAGTGGTAGACAAGAGTTTCCACGGCGCGTTCCTCGACTGGGGACTCTCGTCCAAACATCTGTTCCTGCCCAACCGCAACCAGCAGGGAGGTATCATCGCCGGCCGCAAGACACTCGTGTACATGTATGTCGACCAGCGCAGCGGCCGCTGCGTGGCTACCAACAAGTTCAAGGCTTTCGTCTATAACGATCCGCCGCTTACGGTAGAGCCCGGCCGGCAGGTCGGACTTCTGGTGGCGTCGGAGTCGCCTATCGGATACCGCGTCATTATTGACAACCGTCATTGGGGCATGTTGTACAAGAACGAAGTGTTCCGTCCGGTGGCCGTAGGCGATACGCTGACCGGATATGTTCATCGCATTACTGAGGACTGCCGCATCGACGTGAGGCTGCAACAGAGCGGTCTGGCGGAGGTCGAGCGCTCTACGGAGCGTCTTTTGCAGCTGCTCGAACGCGGAGGAGGCCGCCTGCCGCTCAACGACGGCAGCGATCCGCAGCGTGTGGCCGAGCTGACGAACATGAGCAAGAAGGTATTCAAGCGCTCGGTGGGCATGCTGCTCAAACGCGGCGCCGTCAAGATGGACGAACAGGGAATAGAGTTGATAAAACATCGATAGCATGCAGAGCGCCGAGAGAATATCGCGCGAGAGGTCGGACAACTTCGTCTTCCGTCGCTCGCAACTGGCCTATATCGAAGCAGCGCGCATGGTGCACGGCGACGTGTTGGAGGTGGGTACGGGTACGGGGTACGGCATCGAGATAATCGCGCCGCACGTCAGGAGTCTTACGACGGTCGACAAACACCGCTTCGACGGCGAGGCGCTGAGCCTGCCCAATGTACGCTTCGTGCGCACCGTCGTGCCGCGACTGCCTTTCGCTGACCGCAGCTTCGACTTCGTTGTGTCGTTTCAGGTTATAGAGCATATACGGCGCGACGGCGATTTCGTCCGCGAGGTGCACCGCGTGCTGCGTCCGGGAGGAGCGTTTGTCGTGACCACGCCCAATGCGCCCATGTCGCTGACGCGCAATCCGTGGCATGTGCGCGAGTACGATGCCGACGCTCTTGCCGCTCTGCTTGGCGGTCTCTTCGACAGGGTGGACCGCTACGGCGTTTCCGGCAACGGCAAGGTTATGGAGTACTATGCCAAGAACCGCCTCGCTGTCGAGCGTATCGCGCGCTTCGACCCGCTCGATCTGCAACACCGCCTGCCGCGGTGGATGCTGCGCCTGCCCTACGATATCGCCAACCGTCTCAACCGCAGACGTCTGTTGAGGGATAATACAGCTCTGACCGATTCGATAACCGTCCGCGACTACTCGCTTACGGATGTCGCGGCCGATTCGTTCGATCTGTTTTACGTGGCGCATAAAGACCGATAGGGGAGTATGAAGGCGAGGGTAGCGATATGTCAGTACGATATTGCATGGCGGGATGTCGATGCCAACCTCGCACGTCTGGACGATATGCTCGCGGGCGTCGAAGCCGACCTCGTAGTGCTGCCCGAGATGTTCCAGACGGGCTGGACGGTCGATGCCGACGATCTTGCCGAGACCATGTCCGGCCGCAGCATCGATGCCATGCGCCGCTGGGCGGCGAGGGCCGATGCCGCCGTGGCAGGATCGATCGCCGTTCGCGACGAGGGCGGAGTGTTGCGCAACCGCATGCTGTTGGTCGAACCTTCGGGCAGGGTAACTGGCTATGACAAGCGCCACCTGTTCGCCCCGGGCGGCGAGGCGGCGCTCTTCTCTACTGGCGACGAGCGTGTGGTGGTCGAGTGGCGCGGCGTGCGTTACATGCTTCTCGTCTGCTACGATCTCCGGTTTCCGGTGTGGAGCCGCAACCGGGGCGATTACGACGTGGCGGTCTATTCGGCGCTGTGGCCTGCGGCGCGCCGCAGGGCGTGGGCTACGCTGCTCGCTGCGCGTGCTATCGAAAACCAGTGCTATACGATCGGTGTCAACCGCACGGGCGACGAGCCGACGCTGAGCTATGCGGGCGATTCGCGCGTGGTCGATTTCCGCGGCGACGTGATGATCGACGCCGCCTCGGCCGAAGGGGTCTTCACGACCATGATCGACACCGGAGCGACCGAGGCTTTCAAACGCAAGTTCCCGGCATGGAGCGATGCCGATCTGTTCGAGATAACGAAATAAATGTCGAAACGATGAATATAAACGAAATTGTGCTGCTGATACTGTCGGGCGTCGTCGTGGGCATCATCAATACCCTCGCCGGCGGCGGCTCGGTCATATCCATGTCGTTGTTCATGGCCATGGGGCTGCCCGTGGGCGTGGCCAACGGCACCAACCGTATAGCCGTGGTCATGCAGAACCTGTCGGCGTCGCTGACCTTTCTGCGCAAACGCATGCTCGACGTCAGAAGCGGACTCAAACTCTCGATTCCCGCCGTGGCGGGCAACATCATCGGCTCTATGGTGGCGATCGAGGTCAGCGAGACCATATTCCGAATCTGTATGGGTGCCGTGCTGACGGTGATTCTCGTCTACATGATCTTCGACAACCGCAAGCGGCATATCCACGGCGGTCATCGTCTGGCGCTGCGCTGGTGGCACTATGTTTGGTTTTTCGCCATAGGCTTCTACGGCGGCTACATCTATATAGGTCTGGGCTATGTCATACTGGCCGTGACGATATGGTCCATGCACCTGGATATAATCACGGCCAACGTGGTCAAGGGCTTCGTGATATTCGTATCGACCCCCTTCGCACTGGCCGTATTCATGATCAACGGACAGGTCGACTACGGCGTGGGGCTGCTGCACGGTGCCGGCAATGTCATCGGTGCGCTGCTCGCCTCGCACTTCGCCATAGGGTGGGGCGTAAGGTTCGTCAGGATATTCACTCTGTTCGTCGTAGCGATGTGCTTCGCAGATCTGGTGGGCATAATTTCGCTCAACGACATCATCAGCGCCATGATATGACCCCGCCGCGACGGCATATAACGATAATGCAATGAGTGAAGATAAGATAAGGATTCTCGGCGCGAGGGTGCACAACCTCAAAAACGTCGATCTCGAAATACCGCGCGACAAGCTGGTCGTGATAACCGGCCTATCTGGTTCGGGCAAATCGTCGCTGGCATTCGACACGATCTATGCCGAGGGGCAGCGACGCTATATGGAGACGCTGTCGACCTACGCGCGGCAGTTCGTCGGGGCTATGGAGCGCCCCGATGTCGACAAGATAACGGGACTTAGCCCCGTGGTGGCCATAGAGCAGAAGACCACCAACAAGAACCCGCGTTCGACGGTGGGCACCGTGACCGAGATCAACGACTTTCTGCGCCTGCTCTATGCGCGCGCCTCGCGCGCCTACTCTCCCGCCACGGGCGAGCAGATGCAGCACTTTACCGACGAGCAGATATGCGACCTTATAATCGAAGGTTTCTCCTCGCGTCGCGTGGCCTTCATGGCGCCCGTGGTCAAGGGGCGCAAGGGACACTACCGCGAGCTGTTCGAGTCTATGGCCAAGAAGGGTTACATATATGCCCGCATCGACGGCGAGATCCGCGAATTTTCCGGCGGACTGAAACTCGACCGCTACAAGGTGCATACGATCGATATGGTCATCGATCGCATGACGGTGGGCGAGGAGCACCGCGAACGCATCATGCGTTCGCTTGCCGAGACGATGCGGCAGGGCAAGGGCACGATGATTCTCTACGATTACCAGAGCGAGGGCTCGCGCTACTATTCGCGGCATCTGATGTGCCCGACCACGGGCGATGCCTTCGAGGATCCGGCACCCCACACCTTTTCGTTCAACTCTCCGAAGGGAGCCTGCCCTCAATGCAACGGTCTGGGCGAGGAGGCGGTGTTCGATATAGATAAGATCATGCCCGATGCGACGCGCTCGCTGCGCGACGGCGGTATCGAGCCTCTGGGCAAGTACCGCAACAACATCCTTTTCGCCATGCTCGATGCGCTGGGGCGGCGTTACGGCTTCACGCTCGACGACGCCGTGGGCACGATCTCCAAGGAGGGCATCGGCGCTATCCTCTACGGCGACAGCGAACCGCTTACGGTAAATGCTTCGGAGTACGGTTCCTCGGCGGGCAACCAGCTTCTGTCGTGGGAGGGCGTCTCGGAGTGGATCGAGCGCGATGCCGACGAAGATTCGAAGCGCGGACAGAAGTGGCGCGAGCAGTTCATCGTCTACCGCAAGTGTTCGCTCTGCCACGGCACGCGCTTGAAGAGCGAGGCTCTGCAATTCAAGATCGGCGGCAAGAGTATCGCCGATGTGTCGGCCATGTCGATAGCCGAGTTTTCCGAATGGATGTCGCATGTCGAGGAGCATATGACCGACAAGGAGCGTAAGATAGCCCGCGAGATCGTCAAGGAGATTCGCGAGAGGCTGCGGTTCCTGCTCGACGTGGGGTTGGGCTATCTGTCGCTGTCGCGCTCGTCGCGCTCTATATCGGGCGGCGAATCGCAGCGCATACGGCTTGCCACGCAGATCGGCTCGAAGCTCGTCAACGTGCTCTACATCCTCGACGAGCCGAGCATCGGACTCCACCAGCGCGACAACCGACGCTTGATCGAGTCGTTGAAGGAGCTGCGCGATGCCGGCAACTCCGTTATCGTGGTCGAGCACGACGAGGACATGATGCGTGCGGCCGACTATATCGTCGACGTGGGGCCTCTGGCAGGACGTAGAGGCGGCAATATCGTCGCGGCCGGCACTCTGGACGAGGTGCTCGCGTCGCATACGCTCACGGCCGACTATCTCAACGGCCTGCGCAGCATACCCGTTCCGCAGACGCTGCGCGAGGGCAGCGGCGAGTCGCTCACGGTGCGCGGCGCCCGCGGCAACAACCTCAAAAACATCGACGTGTCGTTTCCGCTCGGCAAGTTCATCTGCGTTACCGGCGTCAGCGGTTCGGGCAAGTCGACGCTGGTCAACGAGACGCTGCGCCCCATACTGTCGCGGCACCTATACCGCTCGTTCGATCAAGCGTTGGAGTGCGACGGCGTGGAGGGTATCGAGCATATCGACAAACTCGTCGTGGTCGACCAGTCGCCCATAGGACGCACGCCGCGCAGCAATCCGGCGACATACTCGGGCGTCTTTTCGGACATACGCAAACTCTTCGAGTCTACGCCCGATGCTCAGATACGAGGCTTCAAGGCCGGCCGTTTCTCGTTCAATGTCAAGGGCGGCCGCTGCGAGGAGTGCCGCGGTGCGGGTCAGCAGACTATCGAGATGAATTTCCTGCCCGACGTCTATGTGCCGTGCCGTGCCTGCGGCGGCAGACGCTATAATCGCGAGACGCTCGAAGTGCGCTACAAGGGCAAGAACATCAACGATGTATTGAACATGACCGTCAACATGGCCGTCGAGTTCTTTGAGAACATACCCTCGATCTGGCAGAAGCTCCATGCCATACAGCAGGTCGGACTGGGCTACCTGACGCTCGGCCAGCCCTGCACCATGCTCTCGGGCGGCGAGTCGCAGCGCATCAAGCTGGCATCCGAGCTTGCCAAACGCGATACCGGCCGTACGCTCTATATCCTCGACGAGCCTACTACGGGACTCCACTTCGAGGATATACGGCAGCTGCTCGACGTCATCAACAGGCTCGTCGACTGCGGCAACACGGCTATCGTAATCGAACACAACCTCGACGTGATAAAGGTCGCCGACCATATCATCGACATGGGACCCGAAGGAGGGCGCGACGGCGGCTGCGTCGTGGCCGAGGGCACGCCTCACGATATCGCCTCGGCCGACGGCAGTTACACGGGCGAGTTTCTCCGACGCATGGGCGTTTAGGCAAGGTATTTGCGACATACGGGCATAAACATACCAATTTATGCCTATGAAACGTATACTATTGATCGCCGTTGCCGTTTGCGCAACCCTTGCGTTCGTGTTCGCCCAGAGCCGTTCGCAGTCGAATCCCAAGCAGGCAGCACGCCAGCAGCGCCACGAGGAGCGCCAGCAGCGTCGCGCCCAGCGTCTTGCCGAGTACGAGAAGTATGTCGATTCGCTCGTGCTCTCGCGCAACTTCCGCTTCAACCCCCAGACCATGCAGCGGCAGCCGGCCGGCATGATGCGCAACCTCATGAATCCCAACTACGAGCTTTCGGTCTGGGACGAGACCGTCGACGTGTGTCTGCCTTTCATCAAGGGCTACACTCCTCCCTATTACCCGGTCGTGTTCAACTATGTCCTTCCTTCCGTGCAGGGCTACACCACCGAGCAGACCCATGACGGCTGGACCGTTACCTTCCAGACCTCTCTCTTCTCTGCCAATACCTACACCTTCTCTTTGGAGATCTACTCCCGTTACGGCGGCGCAACTCTCACGATTTCGTCGCCCTTCTACAACAGTGTGCAGTATACCGGCAGTATTATCTCGATCTGATTTTTTTCGTGAAAAGCGGCATTCTACTGCCGCGCCTTGTCGCTCGGCAATGGGCAGTACGTCAAGTACAGCCCATCGCCTCACTCCGTCGTTGCGTGGTATAATACCGCTTTTGACGAAAAACTTTTTTTCAGTGAAAAGGCGCCATTTTCTGCGCCTCGCTCCAACCCGCCAATGGGACGTACGTCAGTACTACCCATCGGCGGGTTTTTCGCGTGCGGCTTCATTTCATGCACTTTTTCTCGCCGCAGCAAAGCCAACATAAATTTCGTTTTGCTCGTTCGGCTTAACGAAAAAGTTGTATAATACCGCTTTTGACGAAAAGCCTTTCCGTGAAAATTTCCATTAAAAAACGGCAGGCCGCTCCGATATTTCGGGACGGCCTGCCAAGCAAGTAAGGCGGCTTATCGGTGCGCGCGAAGCGGATCGGCCGCTTGCTGCGGTGCGGTAGCGGTATGTGCTACGACTGCGGCTCGGTCGATCGTGCGGTCGACTGCGGCAGCGGCAGCGGCCGACCACGAGGCAGTGCCGAAATATGCGGTCGTTACCTCCGACATGTATGGATCGCCTACGCCTTTGGCTGTTCCTGCATAGTAGCAGTCGTGTATCTCTCTTAGCGACAGATTAGACCGCCTGTAATTGCGGCGGCGTGGAAAATAACCATGCGAGGATACGCTTGCTCTACAAAGCAAATATAAGGCGCAAGTATCCGTATAAGCCGTTTTATTCATCAATGGTTTCACATACTTCGACTTGTCGGGTTTTACCGTAAAGTCAACACCGTGGAGGGGACTTGGGGGCGGGTCAGAGCTGTAAAGGCGGTGTGAGGCCGCGAGTATGCTACCTGCGGCAATGTCGTTACGGGCGTAAAACAGGAGACGGGCGTAGAGTTGCCTGAATAGTATGATTCGGTCATAGCCCGCTGGTATAAGAAATGGAAACCGGCAGCGCCTTTTCCGTGGCCGGTGCCCGATTATGATGCTTTATGAAGTTATAATTCGCAATGAAAATTGCATGATTACGGAAAATTTTATACCTTTATATTTCGAAAACATGCGAACTGTATCGAGTGTCGAAGATAAATGTTATTGATGTATTACTAAAACCATAAAACTGCTATGAAAAATTATTCCGGTAAGACCCGTACCGAGAGCGACCTTATAGGCGAGATGCAGGTTCCCGTCGAGGCGCTTTACGGTGTTCAGACGATGCGAGGCATCGAGAATTTCCCGATCAGCTGTTTCCACCTCTACGACTATCCGCTGTTCATCAACGGACTGGCGATGACCAAGCTCGCCGCTGCCGAAGCCAACCACAGTCTCGGCCTTTTGACGGACGAGCAGTTCGACGGCATCTCTAAGGCATGCCTCGAAATTCTCGACGGCAAGCATCACGACCAGTTCCCCGTAGATATGATTCAGGGCGGTGCCGGCACCTCGACCAACATGAACGCCAACGAAGTGATAGCCAACCGTGCGTTGCAGATCATGGGACACGAGGCCGGCGAGTACAAGTACGTATCGCCCAACGACCATGTCAACTGCTCGCAGTCGACCAACGACGCCTATCCGACGGCCATACATTTCGGGCTCTATGCCACGCACAAGCGCTTCATGACTCACTTCGAGGAGCTTATCGCGGCATTCGAGCGCAAGGCCGAGGAGTTCGCCGGTATTCTGAAAATGGGTCGTACCCAGTTGGAGGATGCCGTGCCCATGACGCTGGGTCAGACGTTCGGTGCATACGCCAGCATCCTGCGTCAGGAGGTACGCAACATCGATTTCGCAGCCGAAGAGTTCCTCACGGTCAACATGGGTGCTACGGCTATCGGTACCGGTATATGCTCGGAGCCCGAGTATGCCGAGCGCTGCCTTGCCGCCATGCGCGAGATAACGGGTTGGGACGTGCGTCTGGCCGAAGATATGGTCGCCGCAACGTCGGATACGACCTGCATGGTGGGCTATTCGCAGGCATTGCGCCGTATCGCAGTCAAGATGAACAAGATATGCAACGACCTGCGTCTGTTGGCTTCGGGTCCCCGCTGCGGTCTTCACGAGTTCGACCTGCCCGCGCGTCAGCCCGGATCGTCGATCATGCCCGGTAAGGTCAATCCGGTCATCCCCGAGGTCATGAACCAGATAGCATACAAAGTAATCGGCAACGATCTCTGTGTCGCGATGAGCGCCGAAGCTGCGCAAATGGAGCTCAACGCTATGGAGCCGGTCATGGCCCAGTGCTGCTTCGAGTCGGCCGAGATCATGATGAACGGCTTCGACACGCTGCGCGTGAACTGCGTCGACGGCATCAAGGCCAACGAGGAGCAGTGCCGCGAGTATGTGCACAACAGCATCGGCATCGTGACGGCTTTGAACCCGATCATCGGCTACAAAAATTCGACGAAGATCGCCAAGGAAGCTCTGGCAACCGGCGGCAGCGTCTACGATCTGGTCTTGGAGCACGGTGTGCTGAACAAGGAGGAGCTGGATACCATTCTCAAACCCGAGAACATGATCCGTCCCGTCAAGCTCGATATCAAGCCGCGCCGATAGTGCGGTGCGGGCTCGGGCGGCGTCTGTCCGTCCGATAGTAGCGAAGATACGATAACGGCCGTCCGCATCAGCGGACGGCCGTTATGTTTGTCGATTTCGTAGCGGTACGAACCTGCCCCAGAGGAGCGGTCTATTCTTCCGATGCAGTCGTTACCGTTATCGTCCGGCTCCACTCCGAGT
Organism: Bacteroidales bacterium; assembly: GCA_910574205.1. GTDB lineage: Bacteria > Bacteroidota > Bacteroidia > Bacteroidales > Rikenellaceae > Alistipes. The sequence goes on along the minus strand of CAJSYJ010000002.1, from coordinate 206,779 downwards.
TACGGAACAGCGAGGCGTTGCGCGTTATGGCCATAACCCTGAATGTATGCGATGTCGAGGCGGCCAGAGCGCCGTATGTAACCTGCGGTGTCTCGGTATAGAACGGTGCGGATTCGTCGAGCACGCAGTTATATCCTGCGGCGTTGTCGACGGCATCCCAGACGATTGTTACCTTATGCGGGGTGGTAGCCTCGATATCCTGCCGCGGCTGCGGTGCGGCGAGCGATGCAGGCAGATCTGGATCGTCGGTGCCGCAGGCTGCGAGCGCTGCCGACAGCAGCGCCGGCAACACTATGCGTATCCCGTATGAGAATATGCGGTTCATGATCGTGCGACGTTTTTAACAGCTGCTGAGGATTTATTTCCTTACCTTGAATATAAGCTTGCGCACATGACCGCTGCCGAGCATCGGCGCGTGCGCATCCTCCGGAAATAGTATCGTGAACTGACCCTCGCGCACGGCATAGACCGTTTGGGGAGCATCGGTAAAGAACCGCACGTCGCGTGCGGTATCAAATTCGCCCTGCGGCATGCGGCAGTCGCGGCGCTCGCGCCAGCCGAACAGCTCCTCGCCGCCGAAGACGACTTGAATGTCGATATACTCGTCGTGCACCTCGAACAACGCCTCCTCGACGGGTTTGAGGTCCAGCTCCGAGACGTTTACGAACAGATCGTCGCCGTCGATATCGTGGCGTCCGGGTGTCAGAGCCTGCACGTCGGTTTGTCCGAGATAGTCGAACGCCGCTTTCAGACGCGGGTTCAGCGCGTAGTAGCGCTCGCAGTTCGAGATAGAGTCTAAAATCATAGGGTTGAATTGTTTATCGGGTTATTTTATCCTTTTCATGCGCACCGCCACGGGCAGATGATCCGACAGCGTACACTCGTCCATGATGCGGTAGTCCTTTATGTCGATGTCGTGCGAGCACATCACGTAATCGATGCGCAGCAGCCGGTGCATCGGCAGGAAAGTGTAGCCGTAGCCGCGTCCCGCCTCGACGAAAGCATCCTTCATGTCGCGGCACATCTGGCGGTATACATAGGACATGGGGGTGTCGTTGAAGTCGCCGCATACGATCTTCGTGCAGCGTGTCGAGCGTATGACCTGCGTGAGCGTGTCGACATGCGATGCGCGTATCGACGAGTTGTCCTGTATGCGTTGGACGATGCTGCGCATCTTGTCGTCGTCGAAGAATATCTTGCCTTTGGCTATGTCGTCGCTGTCGTCGGCCGTCAGGTGCATCGAGTGCAGGTGGTTGTTGAATATGCGCAGCGTATCGTCCCGCAGCAATATGTCGCACCATTGCGAGGTGCCGCGCGACTGACCGGATATGCGTCCGGAGGAGATGATAGGGTAGCGGCTGTATGTTCTGAGGACTATGTCGCTGAATTCTACCGTCTCGATCATCGAGTATCCGCCGAGCAGCGAGTCTATTCGTTCGATGTCGTCGGCGGTGCGGTTGAACTCCTGGAAGCAGAGTATGTCGGGCATTGCCGGAAGCTCCGCGAGCATTGCGGCGAAGGGTGCGGCGTCGGCCTTGTTGTGAGCGTTGTGGAAGCCGTGGACATTGTATGTCAGCATCTTCAAGTCGCGGTTGCCAGCCTCGGTCTGGTAGCGTCGCTTGAACTCTATACGGTAGAACTTCGACACGTCGAAGGCTCCGGCGATGAGTACGACGAGCAGAGCGGCGGCCACGATCCAGCGGCGGCGTATAGTCCAGTAGAGCAGTGCCGCGATGACGGCGAGGTACAGAACCGGTGCGAACATTCCCACTATGGTAAGCGAACCGAGCGTCGAGGGGTTGAAATACGGCGTTAGGTATGCGACGATCAGTGCCAGCGCGAATGCCGCCGTAGCGACTGCAGCCAGAAAGTCGAATACGATACCTGCGAGCGAGCGTCCCCGCCGCCCGCCGGATGAGCCGTAATTATCCGAATAGTAATAGTCGTCGTTGCGTTTCATTGTCCGGGGCATTATGTTGTCAATAGAATATGCGTCGTCTGCGTCTCCACCACAGAAGCAGCAGCCAGCCCCAGAACATTCCGCCCAGATGAGCGAAGTGGGCTATGCTGTCCATGCGTCCCGATATGCCGAAGAAGAGCTCTATGGCACCGTATATGACTACGAACCATTTGGCTTTGATCGGTATGGGCGGTATGAGGAGCATGATGACGGCATTGGGGTGCATCATGCCGAATGCGAGCAGCAGGCCGAATACGGCGCCCGAGGCGCCTACCGTCGGAATCTTCATGTACATCATGTAGTCGGCGCTGCCGGCGGCCAGGCGGCTTATGTCGATCTGCCCGACGGCCATTTGGAACAGTGCGGCTCCGATGCCGCATACGAAGTAGTATATCAGAAAGCGCTTGGTGCCCAACTCTATTTCGAGCGTGCGGCCGAACATCCACAATGCGAACATGTTGAAGAACAGGTGGGAGAAGCTGCCGTGCATGAACATGTAGGTAACCGCCTGCCACGGCTCGAACCACGGACTCTGTACGGGATGCAGCGCAAACAGATCGTAGATGCGCCACTCCTGCGCGGGCGACTTGATAAGCAGCGTCATGGCGGCGAAGGCCACGATGTTGGCTATGATGAGGTTCATGACTGCCGGCGGCGCGGCCGGTCGGCGTGTGTATCCGTTCATAATCGTCGGGGGTTAACTTAGTTTGGCTTTTATCTCTTCGGTAGTGATCTGCGCCATGAGCGGGCGTCCCGAGGGCGAGAAGCTGCGGTCGTCGCAACTCTCCAACTGCGCGAGCAGCTGTCGCGCCTCGTCGGAGCCGATGCCCCGGCCGAACGATGCCGAGCAGCGCTGGGCCATGACGGCGGCCATGTGGCGCCGTTGCGCCTCGCCGGGCTCGGTGCCGTCGTCGATACGGTGCAGCAGATCGTATATCAGCTCGTCGATAGGCGTGTCCGGTGCGGTTACGGCGGGCTTGCCGAGGATCTCGACCGTGTCGTCGCCGAGAAACTCCATCTCGAATCCGAGAGCTGCGAACTCCGTCGCATGCAGCTCGATAGTCTCGTACTCCTCGCGGCTCAGCGTAAGACGCTCCGGAAACAGCATGCGCTGGCTCGGTGCCGCGCCGGCCGACAGTACGGCCAGAGTATTTTCGAATACGATGCGTTCGCGAACGCGCCTTAGATCTATGACCACGAGACGTCCTCCGTAGAGCGCCGTGGCGTAACCCGTGCGGAGCGAACATACCTCCTCGAACCGCGCAGCCGGCATCGCGTCCGTTCGAGGGCAATCGGATGCCGACGATGAAACGTAGTCGAGCTCCTGCTCGATACCGTCGTGCGATTCTTCGTCGATATATTCTATCTGCGAGTCAGATTGAGACATGTCGAACGACGAGGGCAGCGAGACGAATATCTCCTCGTCGCCGTGCTCACGCGGCCTGTTTGCGGCAGGTCGCGGTGCCGGCTCGTGGAGCGTGGGCGGCATGGAGCCGTCGTATGGCACGTCGAAGCCGGTGAACGCTTCGTCGGGCATAGGCGCCGAGGAGTCGATATACTCCTCGCGGAACGGGTTGTAGGCACTGTTGGTCATGGCCTGCGGTTCGCGGTATACGGCATCGGGGCGAAGCACCGGTATCTCCACTCGGCCTTCGTCGTTGAAGTCCATAAGAGGCACGGCGCCCGTCTTGGCGAGCGTCTCGCGCACGGCGGCCTGCACGATCTGTATTATGACCTCGCGGTCGGCGAACTTGACGGTCGTCTTTTGCGGATGTACGTTGACGTCGACGCGCTCGGGATCGACCGTCAGGTAGAGAAAGTACGAAGGCATGCTGCCCTCGGGTATTAGTTTGTCGTATGCGCGGCATACGGCTTTGTGCAGCTGCGGCGACTGGAAATAACGTCCGTTGACGAACAGGTACTGTTCCGAGTTGCGCTTCTTGGCGGCTGCCGGGCGGCCGACGAATCCGCTCAGGGATACGACCGAAGTCGAGACGGCCACATCGAGCAGGTTTTGTTTTATGTGCCGTCCGATCAGATCGACTATGCGGCCTGCGCGGTTGGTCGCGGGCAGGCGGAACAGCGTCGAGTCGTTCGACAGAAGCTCGAACTCGACCTCGGGGTTGCACAGCGCTACGCGCGTGAACTCCTGCTTCATCTGCGAGCTGAGACGCGAGTTGTCGCCCTCGATGAACTTGCGACGCGAGGGGACGTTGTAGAATAGGTTGCGCACCAGAAACTGCGAGCCTGCGGGGCACATTATCGGCGTCTGACTCTGAAACTCTCCGCCGCGGATGACCGTCTGCGTGCCCACCTCGTCGTCGGCCTGCCGCGTGCGCAGCTCGATCTCGGCCACGGCCGCTATCGATGCCAGCGCCTCGCCGCGGAATCCGAACGTATGCAGCGAGTATATATCGTCGAACGAGGATATCTTGCTGGTTGCATGACGGTCGAATGCCATGCGTGCATCCAGCGGCGACATTCCCGAACCGTCGTCGACGATCTGTATCAGCTCCTTGCCTCCGTCGCGGAAATTGACCTTTATCGAGCGCGCTCCGGCGTCGAGCGAATTTTCCATCATCTCCTTGATGACGTTCGACGGCGAATTGACCACCTCTCCGGCGGCTATCTGGTTCGCGACGATTTCGGGCAGCAGTTTTATCTTATCGCTCATGGTGTGGGTGCTTTACTGCGTTTTGCGGCCGTTGCGTATATCCACATCGTCGTCGTAGATGTTGAGCTGCGTGCCCTCGGTCATCTGCTTGTTGTAGTCGAGCTCGTCCCATGCCTTCATCAGGTCGGGATATTTGGCCGGATCGATGCCTTGCATGCGCAGAACCATTTGTATGCTGTCGCCTGCCGACTCGGCCTGCTTCTGCTCTGCGGCACGGTCCACCAGACCCATTATGCGCGGATAGAGCACGAATATGAACACTGCGACGAAAACGAGCAGTATGACTATGCCTATGATGCGGTTGCGTCCTTGGGACTGCTGTTGCTGCGAGCGTCTCAGGTCGCGTGCTTCGCGTTGCGTGCGTATATAGCTGCCCGGCGTGTAGCCCTCCTCCGCATCGCTCTGGGAGCTGGTGCCGTGAAGCTCCCGGCGGCGCTGCTCGCGCGCCTCCTTCTGTGCATCGTAATAGCGGGGTATATAATTGAACTTTTTCGGGTCCTTGCGGAACGGGCGGAATATCGACATACGCAATCTGTTTTTCGATGCGGGCTGCACGCCCGCATCATGTTATGGTGTCAATCAGCGAAAGAAATTCTTCATTCGCTCGAATATGTTCTGATTCTCGACCTTGGAGGCGCGTTTGAAGTCGGGCTGCTCGGCCAGAGCCTCGACCAGCCGTCGCTCCTCGGTGTTGAGCTTGTCGGGGATCGTGATGTCGACCACCACCAGAATGTCGCCGCGGCCGTAGCCGTTGACATCGGGCAGACCTTTGCCGCGGAGCCTGAGCACCTTGCCGGCGTGCGTGCCCGGTGCGATCTTGATGCGCGCCTTGCCGTCGACGGTAGGCACCTCGACCTCGCCGCCGAGAATGGCCGTAGTGACGGTAATGTTGAGATTGTGGATCAGGTCGTTGCCGTCGCGCACGAGTTGCGGGTCGTGCTCCTCCTCGATCACTACCAGCAGATCGCCGTTGATACCTCCGTGACGCGCCGCGTTGCCCTTGCCGTGAACGGTCAGCGCCATGCCGTCGCCCACGCCGGCGGGGATCCTCACTTCGATGATCTCCGAGCCCTTGACCGTGCCCTCGCCGTCGCACTTGTCGCACTTGTCCTTTATGGTCTTGCCCGTGCCGCCGCACTCGGGGCAGACGCTCTGCGTCTGCATGCGGCCGAAGAACGTGCTTTCGACGCGCGTTACGTAACCCGATCCGTTGCAGGTCGCGCACGTCTGGTACGACGAGCTGTCCTTGGCTCCCGTGCCGCCGCACTTGTCGCAGGCGATCGTCTTGTTGATCTTCAATTTCTTGGTGGTGCCTTCGGCTATCTCAGCCAGCGACAGTTTTACTGTCACGCGTATGTCGCTGCCGCGGTTGACGGCACGCGATGATCCTGCGCGCGACGAGCCCCCGAAGTGACCTCCGAAGATATCGCCGAACTGCGAGAATATATCCTCCATAGAAAATCCGCCGCCGCCGAAACCTCCGAAGCCCTCGAAGCCTCCGCCACCGCCTGCCGCGCCGCTCATGCCGGCATGGCCGAAGCGGTCGTAACGGGCGCGCTTGTCGGCGTTGGACAGTACGTCGTAGGCCTCGGCCGCCTCCTTGAACTTCTCCTCGGCCTGCTTGTCGCCGGGGTTCTTGTCGGGGTGATACTTTATGGCGGCCTTGCGATAGGCCTTCTTTATCGTATCGGCATCGGCGTTGCGTTCGACGCCGAGCACCTCGTAATAATCTCTCTTTTCTGCCATAGTTTCTTCGCTTGAATCCGTTCGACGATGCCTACTCCCCTACGACTACCTTTGCATAGCGCAATACCTTCTCGCCGCGCATGTAGCCGCGCTGCACCACGTCGATCACGAGCCCCGACTTCTCCTCGCCTGCGGCGAAGCGTGCCACGGCCTCCTGACGGTCGGCGTCGAAGGGGCGGTCGGTGCACTCCATTTCGTGTACGTCGTACTTCGTGAGCATGTCTTCGAACTTCTTGACTACGAGCATCTCTCCCTCGCGCAGCGACTCTATGTCGTCGCTCTTGCGCGACGCTTCGACGGCGCGCTTCATGTCGTCCAAGACCGACAGCACTGATTTGAGGACATCCTCGCCGCCATGCTCCACCAGCTCCATTTTCTCGCGCAGCGTGCGTTTGCGGAAGTTGTCGAACTCGGCTTGCAGACGCAGGTATTTGTCGTGCCATGCGGCCAGCTGCTCCTCGATAGAGGGTTCTGCCATATTGTCAGCGGCCTCTGCCTGCTGCTCTGCCATATTGTCGTCGCATGCAGCCTGCGACTCGGCCGACTGCTGCTCGCGGGTTTTGGTTTCTGTCATCGTATCTTGTTTATTATCAGTTTTATTTCGTTTCATGATTCTGTTCTATTTTATCCTTTCGGCTTTATATCGAGCAAATTATATGCCCAATATGAATATGGTCGGGCGTTTGGCCATGTCGGGCAGTGAGGTGCGTCGCCACTCCTCGACGCTGCGCGTCGATATCGATTCGGCGGGCGATGTTATGTCGCATGCGATAGTCAGAATACACCGCGGCGACAGCGTCGCGAGCATCGTCTGCATGAGCTTTATGTTGCGGTAAGGCGCCTCGATGAATATCTGGCACTGACCCTCGGTCATGGCGCGGCGTTCGAAAGAGCGTATCGCGCGCGAACGTTCCGGCTCCTTGATCGGCAGATAGCCGTTGAATGCGAACGACTGCCCGTTCTGTCCCGAGGACATGAGCGCCATCAATATCGAGGATGGACCTACGAGCGGTACGACCCTTATCCCGCGGCGGTGTGCTGCCAGTGCCGCCTGCGCCCCGGGGTCGGCCACGCCGGGCAGCCCCGCCTCGGATATGACGCCTGCCGAACGCCCCTCTTCGAGCGGACGTATCATACGTTCGATGTCGGCCTCGGAGCGGGTGTGTTCGTTCAGCTCGACGAACTCCAAACTGTCGATCGGACGAGCTATGCCGGCACGCGAGAGGAAACGGCGTGCGGTGCGCGTGTTCTCGACTATGAAGTAGTCGAGCGAGTCCATTATGCGGCGGTTGGCCGCTGGCAATACATCGTAGACATCGTTCGTGTCGGCTATCGGACACGGTATCATGTATAGCGTTCCCTTCGTCGTCATCACTTTCTGTATATTCGTTTTACGCGTGCCGCGACCGAAGTGGTCACCTCGTATGGTATCGTGCCGAGTACGGCGGCCATATCTTCGGGCGTGTTGCCCGCTTCGGCCGAAAAGACCGTTACGTTGTCGCCCTCCTCGACGCCTTCGATATCGGTTATGTCGATCATGCAGCTGTCCATGCAGACGCGTCCGACGATCGGTGCACGCTGCCCGGCCACGAGCATCGACCAGCGTCCGCAGCCCAGATGACGGTCTAATCCGTCGGCATAGCCTATGGGTATGGTAGCCGTTACGGTGTTGCGGCCGAGCACTCCGGCGCGACCGTATCCGACCGTATCGCCCGCAGGCAGATGCTTGATCTGAACGATGCGCGTGCGCAGCGTCGAAACGGGGGTAAGTGCGTCGTTGTGCCGGTAGCCGAATCCGTAGAGTCCCAGCCCCAGACGGCACATGTCGAAAGCCGCCTCGGGGAACCGCTCTATGGCGGCCGAGTTGGCCGTATGGCGTATGGGTCGGTATGGCAGCTGCTCGCAAAGGCGGCTGCTCATTGCATCGTAGAGGGCTATCTGACGGCGCGTATATTCGTCCTCGGAGGGTGTGTCCGAGCAGTTTAGGTGCGAGAATACGGTTGCGGCTTTGAGGTTGTGCATCTTCGCGAGCCTCTCGGCCAGAGGATCGATCTGCTCCTCGACGAAGCCCAGACGGTGCATGCCCGTGTCGAGCTTGATATGTATTGGGTAGTGCTTGCGTCCGGCGCGGTCGGCGGCACGTGAGAATGCGTCGAGAGAGCGGAAGCTGTATATCTCGGGTTCGAGGTCGAAGCGTATCATCTGCTCGAAGCTGTCTTCGTCGGCGTTAAGGACGACGATAGGCATCGTGATGCCCTTCTCGCGAAGCACGACGCCCTCGTCGGCGAATGCGACGGCCAGATATGCCGCGCCCTCGTGTTGGAGCATCTGAGCCACTTCGGCATCGCCCGCGCCGTAACTGCCGGCCTTGACCATGGCCATGATCGGGTGGTGGGGCGGAAGGCAGCGGCGGAAATAGTCGAGGTTGGAGCGCATGGCTCTCAGATCGACCTCCAAGACCGTCGTGTGACAACGGCGTTCGAGACGGTGGCACAGACGTTCGAGACGGCTGTTGCGGCTGCCCTTGACGAGAATGGCCGCTTCGCTCCAATCCTCGTTCTGCAACTCGGCCAGCAGATCGTCGGTGGTGGGGTAGAACGCCGCCTCGCAGCCGAACAGCGCAGCATTGCGCGATATGGACTCGCCAACGCCGATCAGACGGTCGACGCCGGCTCTGTCTACGGCCTCGGCTATGCGCGAGTAGAGCTCTCTCTCGGGCGTCACGCTCTGCTGTATGTCCGACAGAACGGCTATCTTGCGCCTGCCCATAGCCTGCGCGTGCAGCATGTCGAGCGCCACGCAGAGCGAGTTTATGTCGGAGTTGTAGCTGTCGTCGATTATCGTCGACGAGGCGATTCCCTCCTTCACTTCGAGGCGCATGGCCACGTCGACCTTTGCCGTTGCAGCGTCGAACGGATATCCCAGACGGCGGCACAGCGCTGCCGTCAGACGCGCGTCTATGGCGAGCGCTTCACTGCGCTCGTGCAGCCGGTCGAGCTCCTCGTCTCTGGCGTCGATCAACTCGCGGTCGGGATAGGTCTGGGCGATGCGCCGGGCCAGATCCTCGTAACGTCCGTGATATATTATGGTCTGCGAGCCTTGCGCAAGGACGAGCTTCTCGTCGATCTGCTGCCGGCGGCCGGTAAAGTTCGACGAGTGGGCGTCGCCTATCGACGTGAACACTGTTATCTGCGGGCGTATCATCCTCTCCAAACGCTCCATTTCTCCCGGATGCGATATGCCCGCCTCGATGTAGGCGACCTGCTCGTCGCCCTCGATCATCAGCAGCGACAGCGCCACGCCTAACTGCGAGTTGTAACTCATTGGCGAGGCGACGTATTTGACATTGCGGGGCGTGGCCGAAGCGATCCACTCCTTGACTATGGTCTTGCCGTTCGAGCCGGTAACGGCCACTACGGTGCCGCCGAAGCGGCTGCGGTGGTGCGCCGCAAGACGCTGCAATGCCGCCAGCGCCGACTCTACTACCACGGCGCCGCACTCCTCTGAGGGCAGTGCGATGTCGTGCTCGACGATGAAGGCCGCGATACCGCGCCGGTACATCTGTTCTATATAGTCGTGTCCGTCGTGGTTCTTGCCGCCTATGGCGGCGAAGACTGCGCTGCGGCCGGTCGAGCAGCTGCGCGAATCGGTCGCAACCTCGTCGACCCTGCGGTCTCGGCCTGCAAGACGGCCGCCGCATATATCTGCTATTTCGGATAATAGATAATCCATCGGCTTAGATGTCTGTTCTGAATCTTACTATCGTAATGCCGGCGCCGCCGCGGTCGGCGTGTTCGTCGGCTATGCTTTCGATCTCGCTAATGCCTTTCAGGTAGCGGCGTATCTCCTCCTTCAATGCTCCTGTGCCCTTGCCGTGGAGTATCGTGACGCCCGAGACGCCCACCATAAGAGCGTCGTCTATCAGATCCTCTACCGCTGCCAGAGCCTCCGGCGGGCGCATGCCGCGAACGTCGATATGGTCCTTGAAGTTGAGCTTGCGCTGCGATATGTCGACCGAGACGACAGTGCGCGGAGCAGCAGGCCTTACCGCCTGCTTGAACTCGGCCGAAGATATGGGTTGCAGGCGTTCGACATTGACGGTCAGAAAGAGCTGCCCGAAAGCCACCTGAGCGCGCTTGCCCTTGATGCTCTGTACGATGCCGGGTATCTGCTGCCCGTCTATTCGCACCTTGGCTCCGGGCTCTATGACCTTGGGCGCGGTCTTCTCGGGTACCGTAGTCAGCATGCCTGCCGGCGCATCGTTACGCTCGGCGCGCCGCTGCTCGCGCCGCTCCCGGCGGCGTGCCAGACGCTCCATTTCGCGGTCGATCTTATCCTGCCCGGGCGCCGTCGCTAAGGCGTCGGAGTCCATGCGCTGCCCGAAATCCTCCAACTCGCGGCGTGCCAGACGCGTCAGCTCCTTTTCGGCCTGCGCCTCGCGTATGGTCTTTATGGTGTTCTCGATCGTGCGGTTGGCTTCGGCGATCATCTCCTGCGCCTGCTGCTTGGCCGTGCGCAGTATCTCGGTGCGCTCCTGACGTATGCGCGCCAGCTGCTCGGAGTAGTTATGTTCGAGCTCCTCGACCTTGCGGTCGGTAAGGCGTATGCGGTCGCGCTTCTTCTCCCAGTAGCGTTTGTCGCGAGCTATCTCGCGGAGCTGCTTTTCGAGATTGATATGGTCGCTGCCGGCCTTGTCCATCGCCGAGCGGATTATATCCTCCGGCAGACCGATCTTGCGTGCTATCTCCACGGCGAACGAGCTGCCCGGCTTGCCCGTTTCCAGACGGAACAGCGGCCTGATCTGCTGTACGTCGAACGACATGGCGCCGTTTGCGACACCCTCGTGGCGCGAAGCGAGATATTTGATGTTGGCGTAGTGGGTCGTGATGACTCCGTATGCGCCGCGCTCCAAAAGCCGTTCGAGGATCGACTCGGCTATTGCGCCGCCTATGGTAGGCTCGGTGCCCGAGCCGAACTCGTCGATCAGAACGAGCGTCCGCGGCGATGCTTCGGCGAGCATGGCGCGCATGTTTATAAGGTGCGACGAGTATGTCGACAGATCGTTGTCGATCGACTGCTGGTCGCCGATGTCGATCATCAGCGAATCGAATACGGGAAACTCGGAGTTTTCGAGCGTCGGTACGAGAAAACCGCACTGCACCATATATTGAAGCAGTCCGGTTGTTTTCAGACATACCGACTTGCCGCCGGCGTTGGGCCCCGATATTACGAGTATGCGCTTCGAGGCGTCGAGCTGCATGTCGAGCGGAACTATCTCGCGCCCCTGTGCGCGGAGCGTCTGTGCCAGAAGCGGGTGGCGCGCATTGCGCAGCACCAGACGGCCTTCGTCCGAAATGATCGGCCTGACAGCTCCGTTTTCCGCCGCCCACCGCGCCTGAGCGCGCAGGGCGTCCATTCGGGCGAGGTAGTCGCCCGCACGCGATATGCCCTCTACGTCGACTCTCAGCGCTGCGGTGGCCTCCGACAATATGCGGACAATCTCGCGGCGCTGGGCATATTCCAGCTCGCGCAGCGCATTGTTGAGCTCTACCACCTCCACAGGCTCGACATAGAACGTGCGTCCGGTGGCCGATTCGTCGTGTATGAATCCCGAGAGCTTGCGTTTGTTGGCGGCCGAGACCGGAATCACGGCGCGTCCGTCGCGGATCGATATCATGGCATCGGCATCGACTATGCCGGCGCTCTTGGCCGACGAGAGCACCTGTTGCAGCCGTTTCGATACCTGCGACTGATGGTCGCGCAGCGCGCGCCGTATGCGCATCAGCTCGGGCGATGCCGAGTCGCGCACTTCGCCCTGCTCGTCCACGATCGAGTCGATCATCGCTACGATGTGGGGATACGACTCTACGCCGCGGCTCATCTCCCGCAGACATGGATAGCTCGTTTCGGGGCGCGAGAGGATGAAGCCGACCAATTCGTCGACGCTTTTCAGCGCGAGCCTGAGGGCGACGATCTCTGCCGTATCGAGGAACGAGCCCTCGATGCGTATCTTATCGACTATCGTATCGGTGTCGACGAACTCGCCGCGGGGGGCTGCGCTGTCCATCGTCAGGGCTTGGCGCATCTCGTCGGCAAGCGACAGACGTCCGACTATTTCGTCGTGCGAGCGGGAGAATGTCTGCCTTCCGATCGCCTCTCGTGCGGCGTTTATGGTGCATAACGCGACTATCTGCTCGCGCAGACGGTCGAAGCCGGTCTTATGTTCGAAATCCGACGGATATATCATCTTTCAGCGTTGTAGTGACTTGTCGTTCAGTTCGGACACTGCTCTGGTGCGGTGCCGTTCTTTGCCGCGCGGCGTGCTTCGCGCCGGTCGATGCGCGCCTGCTTGCGTGCGGCCTTCTGCTCCGAGGAGCCGAACAGCGAGAAGTGTACGTATCGCATCGGGTTCTCTTTCAGATCGGCCAGCAGTGCTGCGAGGTTGGCGCTCGCCGCATCGAGCGACTCGTAGAGCTCGTCGTCATAGATGAGTTTTCCGGCCGATCCTTCCGCCTCGCTCACGGCTGCTATTATGCCGTTGAGCGACTCGACGGTGGTCTGCAACTGCCCGACTATATTGCTCTGCCCCAGCTCGCCGGTAAAGGTGTCGAGGTTGTCTATCATCGACTCTATGCGCGACGAGCTGGCAGCCAGCGTGCCCGTGAAGTTCTTGAAGTCGCGCACGGCGCCCTCGATATTCGTGCGCTGCGAAGAGAGCATGCCGTCCAGCAGCGATGTCGCGTTTTCGAGATTGGCCAGCAGACCGTGGATCGTGCCGCGGTTGTCGCCGAGTATGTTGTTAAGGTTTTCGAGCGTGGCGTCGAGGCTCTCTATGAGTGCGCCGGCTCGCTTTTCGAGCATGCCCATAAGACCCGTATCCACTTGGCTGAGCAGCTCGCCGCCGTCGGCCAGCGGTTCGGTCGCGGCGTTGCGGACGATCGTTATCTGCTGTCCGCCCATAAGTCCCGATTCGCCTATTACGGCCGTCGAGTTCTCCGTTATAAGGTCGGCATACTTGCGCTTGATGCTTATCGAAACCTTTACGATGTCGCCCGAGAGCTCGATCTGCGAGACGTTGCCCACCTCGACGCCGCGTATCCATACGCGCGACGATACCTGCAATCCGGCCACATCTTCGTAGTATGCGTAATAGGTGTTCTCGCGCGATAGCAGATTGCTGCCTTTGAGCCACTTTATGCCCCACCACGCCACGACGATCACTATGATCGCGAACAGTCCGATTTTTACCTCTTTCTTGATTTTCATGGATATATCTTTTTTCTTTGTTTTCTATGCGTTATCCGTGGGCTCTCTTATCTGATGCCGTCGCCGTCGAACTCAACTATGTAGGCATCGGGAAACTCCTCTCTTACCTCTTTGAGCGCGCGCTTGGCGTCGGCCTTCGACGAGTAGCGTCCGAAGCAGTATTTGTAGCTGATCCTCTGTGCGCTTCGGCCGTTGAGCATCATTACTCGGTTGCGGTACGATTTGAATTCGCGGTCGTAGAGCGATACCTTTTTCGAGCTCGACAACAGCTGTATGGTGTAGCCCGAGCCTATATCCTCTCCGGCATCGGCCTGCGTTGCAGACTCCGGCTGCTCGTCGCTTTGCGAGGAGGATGTCGACTGTGCGGCGTTGAGCTTGTCGAGCAGCTTTATATACTCCTCGACCGATTTGCATATAGCCTCGGCGATGCTCAGCTGTCCCTTATCGGAAGTTATGAACGCAAGGTCGCGGGCGTTGCTCATATATCCTATTTCGGTCAGGACGCCAGGCATCGTTATGTTGCGAAGCACCGCCCACGGGCTCTGTCGCAGACCGCGCGACTTCATACCCGCCTCGGCGTAGTTGCGTTCGATGATGTTGGCCAGAGCGCGGTTGTAGGCGCCGTTGACCATTTGCCGGCTCTCGATTATCGCACGTTCGAGCGCGGCGACGGTCTCGTCCGACATGTCGATCAACTCGCCGGCCTCCTCGTCGCTGCACCGCTTGATAGCGTTGTAGTTGGTTGCCTTGCTGCGTTCGTCCTCGCCGAGGATATGGGTCTCCGTGCCGCATGCCGAGGTGTTGCCGTCAACGGCATTGGCGTGGATCGAGATGAAGAACACGGCGTTTCTGTCGTTGGCCGCTGCGGCGCGCTTTCTCAGGTCGGCGTTCTTGTCGGCGTCGAGCTGCTTGTCCTCGCTGCGGGTCATTACGACGTCGAGCGAGGGCAGACGCTTGTTGAGCAGCGATTTGAGTTTGAGGGCTACCTGCAAGTTGATGTCTTTCTCCTTGTATCCCTTGTATGTGGCGCCGGGATATTTGACTCCTCCGTGGCCGGGGTCGATCACGATGACTCTTTTTTCGGGTTGTGCAACATTTTCCCGGGCATGCGCGTTTATACAGCAAATCAGAGAGAACGACAGAACGACGGATGCGATCAAATTTCTCATATTGGCTATTCGAATAATAAGTTTGTGCGAAATAATTACTATATTTGCAAGTTGTAAAAACGTACCCGGAACAGCTGCTGCGGCATGCTCCCGGCGGTTTTGCCGACTTGTCGGCAAAGGTACGAAAAAAATTGGGTTTTGAGACTGTTTTACCTGAAATATATATTGCGTTCGGCGCTGCTGGCCGTGCCGGTTCTGTCGCTTTTGTGCTCGTCGAGCTCGGCGGCGGCATGGCGCGAGTCGGCCGATGTGCCTGATTCGACGGCTAAGGCAGGTATGCTGTCCGACATGGGGACGGCCGTGCCTCGCGAACGGACGACCAACGCCCGCCGCGACAGGCGTCGTGCCGAATCGCGGCAGCGTGCCGATTCGCTTGCCACGGAGCGTCTGAACGAGTCGCTCGCCCGACGCGGAAGCTCCGGCGGACGCGACACTCTGGCGGCCGACTCGACGAAGGGCTCCGGCGGTGCCTTCCTTGAAGACGTCATCGAGGGCAAGAATACCGACTCTCTCGTCTTCGATGCGCGCAACCGTTTGATATACATCTATAACGAGGGCGATGTGACCTATCAGAACATGAATCTCAAAGCCGATTTCATGCGTGTCGACCTCACGACCAAAGACATATTCGCCTACGGCAAGCCCGACTCGGTCGAGGGCAAGGCCGTTACGACGCATCCGACATTCTCGGACGGCGGCGCATCGCCATATTCGATGGATACGATTACCTACAACCTTACCTCGAAAAAGGCCAAGATCAAGGGCGTTGCCACGCAGGAGGGCGACGGCTGGCTGGTTGGCGGCAGCGTCAAGAAGCAGCCCGACAACTCGATCCACATAGCCGACGGCAAGTATACGACTTGCGATGAAACGGACAATCCGCACTTCTATCTGGCCATGACCAAAGCAAAGGTCATACCCGGCAAGAAGGTCATTACGGGCTATGCCTATCTGGTCATGGAGGATGTCCCGATATATTTCCCCGGTATTCCCGAGGGATTCTTCCCGATCAGCTCCGGTCCCAAATCGGGACTTCTGATGCCTACATACGGCGAGGATGCCAAAGGATTCTTCATACGCGATCTGGGCTATTACTTCAAGTTGAGCGACCACATGGACCTTGCGCTCAGAGGCGGTATCTACACTCTCGGCTCATGGGAGGTGTCGGCGCGCTCGCAGTATGTCAAGCGTTACAAGTACCGCGGTAACTTCAACCTGCAATATTCGGCCATTCGCTCGGGCGAGAAAGGCGAAGCCGACTTCGTGCAGCAGAACAACTTCCGCTTGCAGTGGACACATACGCAGGATCCGAAGGCCAACCCCGGCTCGACATTCTCGGCTTCGGTCAACCTCACGTCGAGCGGTTACAGCCGTTACTCGGCCACGCAGATCGGCGACATTCTCGCCACGCAGACCAACTCGTCGATATCTTACTCCAAGAACTGGGAGGGCACGCCCTTCTCGCTGGCGCTCAATATGGCCGTCTCGCAGAACTCGCGCGACAAGACCATAGCCGTGACTCTGCCCACCATATCGTTCAACGTGGCCAGCTTCAACCCATTCAAGCGCCGCGAGGCGGTGGGCAAGACGCGCTGGTACGAGAAGATAAAGATGAGCTATTCGGCCAAGATGACCAATACGGTCAATACATCAGAATCGGAGATATTCTCCAAGGAGACGCTCAAAAAGATGAAGAACGGCATCCAGCACAGCATTCCCGTGTCGACCAACCTCACGCTGTTCAACTACGTGAATGTCAATCCGTCGTTCAACTATACCGAGCGCTGGTACTTCAAAAAGGTCGGCCAGCAGTGGAACGAGCAGACGCATAAGGTCGAGACGCTCGACCCCGAATACGGCTTCTGGCGCATCTACAACTACAATGCACAGGTTTCGGCCACCACGACCATCTACGGAACATATACCGCAAAGAAGAAGACGCGCAAGATACAGGCCGTGCGCCATACGATCACACCGCGCGTCGGCTTTTCGTATGCGCCCGATTTCAGCCGCCAGAAGTACGGCTTCTACGAGGCCGTGCAGACCGATACGACGGGTCGTTTCAAGGTCTATTCGCCCTTTGCCGACAACTCCTACGGCGTACCGGGCAGCGGCCAGCAGCTATCCTTGACCTTCGGTCTCGACCAGTCGTTGGAGATGAAGGTTTTGAGCAAGCGCGATACGTCGGGTATAAAGAAGGTCAAGATCATCGACCAGCTGTCCATCAGCGGCTCGTATAACTTCCTTGCCGACTCGATGCGTCTGTCGAACCTGCCTGTGCAGCTCAGAACCACTATCTACGGCAACTTCGGTATCAACCTCTCGCTTACGCTCGATCCCTACGAAGTATCGCCCGAGGGCATTCGCTACAACAAGCTGATGTGGCGCCGCGGTCTGCCGGGACGTGTGGTCAGCACGGGTTGGAGCTTCGGCTATACGTTCAAGTCGCGCGAGGACAAGTCGCGTCCGGCCGGCAACGACATAACCTCTCTGCCGCCCGAGTATTTCAACTCGTGGTCGGATCCCTACGGCGAGCTCAATCCTGCGTTGCGACGACAGTTCATGGCAGGATCGTATTACGACTTCTCGCTGCCGTGGAACCTCGGCTTCAACTACAACATATCCTACGGCATCCGCTACGTGAACAACGGTACGACTGGTTACGAGAAGAACGTCATGCAGACGTTAGGTCTCAACGGCAGCGTCAAGCTCACACCCAAGACGATGATATCGGTAACGAGCGGTTACGACTTCGCCACGCGCAAGATGTCGATGACCTCCGTGACGATGGTGCGCGACCTGCACTGCTGGCAGATGTCGTTCACGTGGATACCGTTCGGCAACCACAAGAGTTGGAGCTTCAACATCGGCGTCAAGGCCGCCTCGCTGGCCGATCTGAAATACGACAAGAGCTATACGCAGTTCGACAACATGTATTGACGCCGGTGCGGCTGGCCGAGCGGTAGGACGGTACGGCTGCGGCCGGGTGCGTGCGAGCGCGGAAGGAGCGTACCGGCCAGTTTTAGGCATGCTTAGGCGCAGGCGGGGATTTACGAAAACATGTTGATAAAAATCGCCGGTGCGGAATGCGCCGAACGACAAAATATGATATTTTTGCAACGGTTAACGTCTCTGCCCCTGTGGGGCGGATATAAATATCTCGGTTTATGAATAATACGTTGGTAGTCGTAGGCGCCCAGTGGGGCGACGAGGGCAAGGGCAAGATTACGGATTTCTATGCGCGCAAGGCCGATGTCGTGGTGCGTCATCAGGGCGGCAACAATGCCGGCCATACGATAGTATTCGACAATCGCAAGTTCGCCTTGCAGAGCATTCCGTCGGGAATCTTCAATCCGCATATCAAGAATGTCATGGCTAACGGCATGGTCATCAATCCCGTGTCGCTCATCGAGGAGCTCGAACGCCTGCATGCGGCCGGCATTACCGACTACAAACTATACATTTCGGATCGCGCCGCGTGCGTGATGCCTTACCACCGAATGCTGGACGGAGCCTACGAGCAGCTCAAAGGGGGACGCTCGATCGGCACGACCAAGAAAGGCATAGGTCCTGCCTATACCGACAAGTACAGCCGTGTGGGCATCCGTATGGGCGATCTGCTCGATCCCGAATACTTCGCCGAGCGCCTGCACGACGCCTTGCTGCAAAAGAATCTCGAACTCACGTCGCTGGGTATGGAGCCTTGCGACTTCGATACCATATATAACGAATATCTGGCGCTGGGCGAGCGCCTGCGCCCCATGATCTGCGATACGTCGGTTATGCTCAACGAGGAGTACGAGCGCGGAAGCAAGATCCTCTTCGAGGGTGCGCAGGGCGTCATGCTCTGCATCGATCACGGCACCTATCCGTTCGTTACCTCATCGTCGCCCACGGCAGCGAGCGTGCCTCTCAATACGGGTCTGGCGCCGCGTTACGTCGACCGTACCATCGGCGTCTGCAAGGCCTATACGACGCGTGTGGGCGAGGGTCCGTTCCCGACCGAGCTGCACGACGATACGGCGACGTATATCCGCGAGCGCGGCCACGAGTACGGCACCGTTACGGGTCGTCCGCGCCGTGTGGGCTGGTTCGATGCCGTCGTGCTGAGCCATGCGCGCAGGGTCAGCGGCATAGACTATATCGCGCTTATGCTGTTCGACGTGCTGACCGGACTGGACAAGGTGCGTATCTGCACCGGCTATAAGCTCGACGGCGAGCATATCGAGCGCGTGCCCTCGACCATCGACCGCCTGTCGCGCTGCCAGGCCGAATATATCGAGCTGCCGGGCTGGACGGAGGACATAACTTCGGCGCGTTCGTTCGACGAGCTGCCCGAGAATGCCAAAGCCTATGTCCGTAAGATAGAGGAGCTGACGGGCGTCGAGGTGGCCGTGGTCTCGGTCGGTCCCGACCGCGAGCAGACTATCGTGCGCCGCGACATATTTTAAGCGGACTGCAAGCCGGCGATTTACGGGAGCCGAATGTTCGGCTCCCGTCTTTTTTTTGCATATCGGCTGCCGGGGTATTGCAGGTTGCGAAAAAAGGCGTATCTTTATAAATAAAATCATTTCGAATGAAGAGACTCGTTACATTAGCCGTCGCACTCGTCTTGTCGGTGCAGGCTTTCGCCCAGAGCGATTATGTCCCCTCGCAGGAGAATATCGAGGCGCGCGAGGCGTTCCGCGATGCCAAGCTGGGCATATTCATCCACTGGGGACTCTACTCGATGCTCGCTACGGGCGAGTGGACGATGACCAACCGCGACATCGACTATCGCGAATATGCTAAACTGGCCGATGCGTTCTATCCCCACCGCTTCGATGCCGATGCGTGGGTAGATGCGATCAAGGATGCCGGTGCGGGTTACATCTGCTTTACCTCGCGTCACCACGAGGGCTTCTCGATGTGGGATACCGACTGTTCCGACTACAACATCGTCGATGCCACACCCTTCGGACGCGATGTAGTGGGCGAGCTGGCCGATGCCTGCCACCGCAAGGATATGCGCCTGCACCTCTACTATTCGCATATCGACTGGTGGCGCACCGATGCCCCCCGCGGCCGCACGGGGCTGGGTACGGGACGTCCCGAGTCCGAGGTAGACTGGGACTCCTACTACTCGTTCATGAATGCTCAGCTGACCGAGCTGCTTACCCGCTACGGCAGGATAGGGGCCATATGGTTCGACGGGGTGTGGGATCAGGACCGAAACCCAGATTTCGACTGGCAGCTGGCGCCTCAGTACGAATTGATACACCGTCTGCAACCGGCCTGCCTTATCGGCAATAACCACCACATGAAGCCGTTTGCCGGCGAGGATATTCAGATCTTCGAGCGTGACCTGCCGGGAGAGAATACGGCCGGGCTGTCGGGGCAGCAGATAGTGTCGCTGCCGTTGGAGACATGCCAGACGATGAACGGCATGTGGGGATACAAGATTACCGACCTCGAATACAAATCGACGCGCACGCTGATCCGATATCTGGTTCGTGCAGCCGGCCGCAATGCCAATCTGCTTCTCAACATAGGCCCGCAGCCCAATGGCGAGCTGCCGGCGGAGGCTCTCGACCGCCTGCGCGAAATGGGCGAATGGCTGCGACGCTACGGCGAGACGATCTACGGTACGCGCGGCGGCATAGTCGCACCGCACCAGTGGGGCGTGACGACGATCAAGGGGGACAAACTATATGTCCATATCCTCGATCTGGACGACGACTGTCTCTATCTGCCCACAGGCGAGCGACGCGTGCGTTCGGCACGATTGTTCGACGACGGCTCGAAGGTCGACTTCACGCGCGAGAAGCATGGCGTGCTGCTGCGTCTTGGCAAGGTGCCCGATACGATAGACCATATAGTCGAGCTGACGCTCGAATAGCCCGATCATTATACTTGCAACGGGGGCGCGGCTGCGGCTGCACCCCCGTTGCTATCGGCATATGGCACGCCGAGCAATTTTCCGGAGGAGCGGCAGTCCGTAAGACGGCCGGAACGCGCCCGACGATAAAGACCGTTCCCGACCTCTGGCCGGCCGGCACATGTTCGACAAGATATCGGCGCTTGCCTTTCATCGTTCGTGTATTTCAATCGATGTGATATCGATATGACGAATAGACTCTTGACTGCAAAATACAGCCGTCTAATTTCCTTGTTTCAGTTTTTTTTGTTAACTTTGTTTGTACAAATTATTCAAACCGGAAAATAATATTTCAGTATGGCAGAAATCAACTCAATCAAAGACTTGCTCTGCGCCGGTTCCCCCCCCCGGCCGGAGTAGACACGAAGCGATTTAACAAACTCATTAAGAGATATAAATCGCTGCCTGATCCTAAGTTTGCGGCACTCTACGCGATACGCGATGTACGCTACGATGATATGACATATCGTACATACGCATTCTCGGTAAAAGAATCTGAAATAGACGAGGCGACGCTCGCAGCCATTAAAGAGGAGGTGGACGCACTTCCCGTGGGTTGCATACGTTATGCGAGTGCCGACTTCGGCGCGAGGTATCAGCGTTTCGACGGTGTGACGGGGCAGTACAAGTGGAAGCCCGAAGACATCAACGACGTGCATGCTGTCAGCGACCATTTCGACGGGGTAGTGATCTTTTCCACCGGAGTTATGGGATCCAAAGATCTGTCGCTGCTCGATGCCGAGTATGTTGTCTACGGCAACTGCAATATCTTCGACAAGAAGCCCGGAGATGAGTTCGATCATACCGTAATACCGATCGAAAAAATAGCCATAGGCCAGAAAGCCGATGTCGAGAGCCTTCGTGCCGTACCCGACGAGGCCATAGACTCGATGCCGAAAGCTGCGCAGGCTTATGTCCGGATCATGCAATATGTTCTATATGCAGCCATAGCCGCAGGTGCGCTATGGTATCTGTTCCTCAGATAGGGATGTTCGGATTAGGCACTGCTTTTTGGGTAGGGGTTGCGGTGATTGTCGTCGGGCTGGTAATACAACAGGTCATGTTGTACAACCGCAAAAAGATGAAACACCGTTACCCCTACCATTTTAACCCCGACATATCCGACCCGAACGATGCGCTTGAAACATTCTTCGCGGGTGCCGACGCTGCACATGCCGCCTCGGAGGAGAATTATCTTTGGGCGCTTCTCGACGACGGTCTGCCATGCGCCATAGCATATAGCCGCAGCGCGATTACGATCATCCCGGCAAGGCTGAGTGATAAGCGCATTGTCGCACGCGAAGGCAAGCGGATCGAGCTCGGTGTTCTGCCTCCTCATGCGATCTCTATCGTATGGCTTGTGCGCGAGGATGTAGTCTCGCCTGTCTATGAGGTGCATATCCGATATGCTGATGCAGACAAGAAATCCGAGATCGAGTTATTTCGCTTCGATCTGGATCTGGACGGCTCTCCAAATTATCACAAGTTCAGGGATTTCGTCGAGTCTGTAAAGACCCTCTGCCGCATGCACTCGATCACGGTTCGTGATTTTATCCGTCGATAGAATGAACATAAACTATTTGTCGGCGCCGGAAATCTCCGGCGCCGACAATATAGGATTTGTATAAATACCGTTTGCAATTATTCGAATGCAACTGCGAATCGGCGGTTATATGCTGTCTTGTATAGCATAACTTGGCACGTGCCTCTGCGAGCATGGCCGAATCGTTCCCCGTCGCTTATATTTAATCGTCGCTGCCGTTGTCGGACGCTTTCCCTGCAATCCGCTCTCACGGCAGATTGGTTTCTGCTCGACGCGGTCTGTAAGTCTGCTTCCTCAGCAATTCGCTTTCGGCACTTCGCAATCCGATCCACGGCAATTTGCACTCTGCACAGTGTTTTCGGCACCCGGCTTTCTGCAATTCGCTCTCTCCTTACCCTTTGTGCAAATCCGCTATTGCGGCTCAGTCGTCGAGCGAGAGCTGCACGCATTCGATGCCCACGCGCCGGAGCAGGTCGAGACCCTCTTCGAGGCGGTAGGAGTCGCAGTAGACCACGCGTTTTATGCCCGCCTGAATAATGAGCTTGCTGCACTCGATGCAGGGCGAGGCTGTTACGTACAACGTCGAGCCGTCGCAGTTGTTGGCGCTCTTGGCGACCTTGGTTATCGCATTGGCTTCGGCGTGGAGCACGTATGGCTTGGTTTTGCCCATGTCGTCCTCGCACACGTTCTCGAAGCCGGCGGGCGTGCCGTTGTAGCCGTCGGATATTATCATCTTGTCCTTGACCAGCAGTGCGCCTACCTTGCGCCGCACGCAGTATGAGTTCTCTGCCCACACGCGTGCCATTTGCAGATAGCGCAGATCGAACTGCCGCTGTTTCTCCTCCTGATAACCCATTGCGAATAGTCTGTTACAATCCCTTACCGTGGCACTGTTTGTACTTCTTGCCGCTTCCGCAGGGGCACGGGTCGTTGCGGCCGATATGCTTGTCGACCTTGATCGGTGCCGTCTTGCCCTTGTCTCCCTGACCGGCCTGAGCGGCGGCGGCCATGCGCGAAGCCTGCAACTTGTTGACATCCACCTTGGGACGCTGCTGCTGCTCCTGACGGCGCTGCATAGCCTCGGGGTCGGTCTCGCGTACCGCGAGCTGCGATTTGCCGAGCACGGCAAGCACGTCGCGGTTGATGCCCTCCAACATCTTGGAGAAGAGCTGGAACGATTCGAGTTTATAGATCAACAGCGGGTCTTTCTGCTCGTAAGAGGCGTTCTGCACGCTCTGGCGCAGATCGTCCATTTCGCGCAGATGTTCGCGCCATGCGTCGTCGATCGTGGTAAACATCGCTATCTTGGCGAATACGCGGTATATCTCGGCGCAGTCGCTATCCTTGCACTTCTGCAACTCGACCGGTATCTGGTATACCAGACGTCCGTCGGTCATGGGGAATGCTATGCGCAGGTTCATGTTGTCCTTGCGATCCTCGTATATACGCTCCATAGTCGGGCGCACCGTGTCGGCGATCATCTTGGCCTTGCGCTCGTAGAGCGAACGCAGATCGGCTACGATCAGCTCTACCAGCTCCTTGGGCTTGGCCGACGAATAGGTCTGCTCGTCGAACGATATCTGCAACGCCACTTCGCGTATGAGCTCCACCTTGAACTCCTCGTAGGTGCAGCCCTCGTGGTTCTCGACGAACTTCTCGGCGAAGTCGTAGCGTATGTTGTTGAGGTCTATGTCTATGCGTTCGCCGTAGAGTGCATGGCGACGTCGCGTGTAGATCACTTCGCGCTGCGAATTCATCACGTCGTCGTACTCCAACAGACGCTTACGTATGCCGAAATTGTTCTCCTCGACCTTCTTCTGCGCACGCTCGATAGCCTTGGTCATCATGCCGGCCTGTATCACTTCGCCCTCTTTCAGCCCCATTCTATCCATGAGCGATGCTATGCGCGCCGAGCCGAACAGACGCATCAGGTTGTCTTCGAGCGATACGAAGAATTGCGACGAACCGGGGTCGCCCTGACGTCCGGCACGACCTCTGAGCTGTCGGTCGACGCGGCGGCTCTCGTGGCGCTCCGTACCGATTATGGCCAGACCTCCGGCGGCCTTGACCTCCGGCGTGAGCTTGATATCGGTACCTCGGCCGGCCATGTTGGTGGCTATGGTTACCTGTCCCGGGCGGCCTGCCTCGGCGACGATCTGCGCCTCCAACTGGTGCTGCTTGGCATTGAGGACATTATGCTTTATGCCGCGTAGTTTGAGCATGCGGCTCAGAAGCTCCGATATCTCGACCGACGTAGTACCGACCAGCACCGGACGGCCCTCGCCCACGAGGCGCTCGATCTCGGCTATGACGGCGTTGTACTTCTCGCGTGCGGTCTTGTAGACCAGATCCTGACGGTCGTCGCGGATAACCTTCTTGTTGGTCGGAATGACGACCACGTCGAGTTTGTAGATGCTCCAAAACTCCGAAGCCTCCGTCTCGGCCGTACCGGTCATACCCGAGAGCTTGTGATACATGCGGAAGTAGTTCTGCAATGTGATCGTGGCGAAAGTCTGGGTCGCGGCCTCGACCTTGACGCCCTCCTTGGCCTCGATAGCCTGATGCAGGCCGTCCGAGTAGCGTCGGCCGTCGAGTATACGGCCGGTCTGCTCGTCGACGATCTTGACCTTGTTGTCCATGACGACATATTCGGTGTCGCGCTCGAACATCGAATAGGCTTTCAGCAGCTGGATGACCGTATGGACACGCTCCGACTTTATGGAGTAGTCGTTGATGACTGCGTCGTGGCGCTGCGCCTTCTCCTCTGGCGACAGGTCGCTGTGCTCGATCTCGGCTACCTCCTCGCCTATGTTGGGCAGCACGAAGAAGCCGTCCTCCTTGAAGTAACGCGACAGCACCTCGTTGCCCTTGTCGGTAAGGATCACCGAGTTCATCTTCTCGTCGATGACGAAGTAGAGCTCGTCCGTGATCTCGGGCATGCGCTTCTCGTTGTCCTGTAAGTATATGTTCTCGGTCTTCTGGTACTGTACCTTGACGCCCGGCTCCGAGAGGAACTTGATGAGCGCCTTATATTTGGGCAGACCCTTGCCTGCACGGAACATGGCGATGCCGGCCTCCTCGGCCTTGCCCTCGGCGAACAGACGGCGCGCGTCGGCGACCAGAGCCGTTACCATGTTGCGTTGCAGGTTGTAGAGAT
Organism: Bacteroidales bacterium; assembly: GCA_910574205.1. Taxonomy (GTDB): domain Bacteria; phylum Bacteroidota; class Bacteroidia; order Bacteroidales; family Rikenellaceae; genus Alistipes. The sequence goes on along the minus strand of CAJSYJ010000002.1, from coordinate 181,347 downwards.
TCTCTATTGCGGGGCGATACTCGTTGAACATCTGGTCGTCGCCCTTGGGCACGGGACCCGATATGATGAGCGGGGTGCGGGCATCGTCGATGAGCACCGAGTCCACCTCGTCGACTATCGCATAGTGGTGCTTGCGCTGCACGAGATCCTTGGGCGACGAAGCCATGTTGTCGCGCAGATAGTCGAAACCGAACTCGTTGTTGGTACCGAACGTGATGTCGGCCATGTAGGCATTGCGGCGTGCGTCGGAGTTGGGCTGCGTGTTGTCGATACATGCCACCGACAGACCGTGGAACTGGTACATGGGACCCATCCACTCCGAGTCGCGTCGTGCCAGATAATCGTTGACGGTCACGACGTGTACGCCCTTGCCGGCCAGTGCATTGAGGAATACCGGCAGTGTGGCCACCAGTGTCTTGCCCTCGCCCGTCGCCATCTCGGCTATGCGTCCCTTATGCAGGACTACGCCGCCGAAGAGCTGCACGTCGTAGTGCACCATGTCCCATTTGATGTCGTTGCCGCCCGCCTGCCAGTGGTTGCTGTATACGGCCTTGTCTCCGTCGATCGTAACGAAGTCCTTAGTCGCGGCAAGGTTGCGGTCGAAGTCGGTCGCCGTGACCTCGATCGTCTCGTTCTCGGCGAATCGGCGCGCCGTATCCTTCATTATGGCGAAAGCCTCCGGCAGCAGCTCTTCGAGCTTCTGCTCGATCTTCTCGTCGATGCGCTTTGTTGTCGTGTCGATGTCTTTCGATATGCGCTCCTTCTCGTCGAGCGACGTATCGGGCAGTTCAAGACGCGCCTTCTGCTCGACGATATGACGCTCGTCGTCGGCGATGAATGCCGCTATCTGACGGCGCAGATCCGCGCTGCGTTCGCGCAGGGCGTCGTTGCTCAGCGCCTTGACGGCGGGGTATACGGCCTTGATCTTCTCGACGTAGGGCTGTATCTCCTTGCGGTCCTTCTCGGTCTTCGACCCGAAGAACAGTTTTATTATACCGGTAACTATATCCATTTGTAAAGAGTTATTTCCGTTAAAGTATGTTTATCATGCAAAAATACTTATTTTTTTGCTATCGAGCAATCCCCGCAGCTCTTTTTTAAGATTCTGGCACCCACCGGACACTCGGCACAGCGCCGACGGCTGCAATATTCGCGCGAGAGTTGCAGCAGCGACTGGCTGTCGAATGCGTTTTCGGCCAGCCGGCCGTATCGGTTCCAGCTGCGCGTGAAGCGGTTGTCTTCGGGCGGGATGCGTTCGAGCAGCGTTACTGCACGGTCGCGCAGAGTCTCAGAGCCGATGTAGCTGCCATATGCGAACTGCATCTGAGCCACCAAATTGATGCCCAGCAGCTCGCTCTTGGTGCGGCCTATGCGCTTGGTAATCCGCCGCGATGCGGCCGAGGGGATGAAGTGCGTCGTCCAGTAGGACGAGGCCTCCGAGCGGAACAGCGAATATACGTCGTCGGGCGTGCGGCACTCCAATATGCGGTTCATCACGAGCTCGTTGTCGTACAGAAACGAGGCTATCTGCGCCAGTCTGAGCGTAGGGTGGTTGTGGGGATATATCCTCGCGAGGTTCCACGCCGAGGCATCGAGCGGCGAGACGGAGTATTTGTTGCGCAGGTGGTGGTATTCGCGTTTGAGCGCAATGGTATATTCGTCGTCGCGATAGAGGTCGAGCAGTCCAGATGTCCCGAGCAGCAGCGCCTCGATCTTGTGCAGCGAGTCGCGTTCGCGCAGTATCGCGGCATATGTCGCACGCCCGGCCAGCTCCTCGAACGGCCGGCGGTTGTCCATGCCGCCTATGGTCCTGAGCAGCATTATGTAGAACGTCTGGTTCCAGTTCTCGCCCGTGGAGCGGTGTATGTCGTTTATGTCGCGATTCTTGCGTTCGAGCCTTTCGAAAGCGAGCGTATTGTACAGCTCGGCACGGCGCAGGGCATCCATGGCGGCGATATGTTCGCCGCAGGCCGCATGCTCGGCTCCGGCTTCGAGTCGGCCGATGATCCGCTGTCGTCGCTGCTCGTCGGTCATGCGCTTGCTTACAACAGGTTGAGTTCTATCAGAGCCTCCTCGCTCATCATGCTCTTGTCCCATACGGGGTCGAACGTGAGGGTAATGTTGACTTTCTCCACGCCCTTGACCTTTCCCACCTCGCGGTTGATGTCGGCCAGCAGCATGTCTGCCATGGGGCAGTTGGGCGCCGTCAAGGTCATCTTTATGTCGGCCTGCCCCGACGGGTCGAAGTCTATTTCGTATATCAGTCCCAAGTCATAGATGTTGACCGGGATCTCGGGATCGTATATGTTTTTAAGTGTCAGTACGATCTCCTTTTCTACGGAGAGTATCTCTTCCGGTGTCATCGCGTTTGTGTTTTATGCGTTCTGCTGCGAGGCGAATGCCAGGGCGTAGAGTTTCATCTGTTTTATCATTGCTCTGAGGCCGTTGCTGCGCGTGGGCGACAGGTTTTCGCCCAGCCCTATCGCATCGATGAAGTAGAGGTCGGTGTCGACGATCTGCTGCGGCGTGCGTCCGCTCAGAGCCCTTACCAACAGTGCGATTATGCCTTTGGTTATTATGGCGTCGCTGTCTGCCGTGTAGTATACCTTGCCCTCGCGCAGCTCCGCATCGACCCATACGCGCGACTGGCATCCGTCTATTACGTATTTATCGTTGCGGTGCGCCGCATCGATTGCCGGCAGAGAGTCGCTCAATTCGATCAGATAGTCGTACTTGTCGAGCCACTCGTCGAATGCCGAGAACTCGTCGATTATCTCTTCCTGAACGGGATCTTTCATGGTTATATCGTTTTTAACGGTTATCGTCTTACTTCGCTCAGTATGCGTCCGCCAGATGCTGCGGGGGCGTCGATGCCGAGTATGTGTGCCGTCGAGGCGGCCAGATCGGTCATGTCGACCTCGGAGTCGACCTCGCATCCTTCCAGCCCGCCGCCGAAGAGGATCATCGGCACCCTGCGGTCGTAGTTGTAGGCCGAGCCGGCGAGCGAACGCACTCCGTCGCGTTCGTCTATCCAGCCGGGCATAAGGTTTATTGCCACGTCGCCCGAGCGCGACGGATAGTAGCTCTGCTGCATCAGTCTGTTCTGCCCCTCGCCGAACGACGCGTTGCGCATGGCCTGCGCCGATACGGCCTGCGCGACACCGCGGAACTGCAAGGCGAATGCCGCAATCTCGTCCTGAACCTTGTCGAGCGGAATGTTTTTGCGGAACAGCAGGTTGTGGTCCAGATACAGGGAGTTGTTACGATACCCCGTTATGTAGTCGTCGCTGCCGTAGCGCGCTCCCAGAAAGGCGTTGATAATGACCTGCATCTGCCTGTCGTTGAACCGCTCGGCCGGCTGCTTGCCGGGAGGGTTGTACGAGGGCGAGGTGCCGTGTGCGGCCGTAAAGGTTATCAGCAGCTGCGAGCGGTCGGCGAACTGCGCCTCGACGAAACGCAGGAACTCGTCCAGGTCCTTGTCCAGGCGGTAGAGCATGTCTTCGTACTCGACCGACTCGGGTCCGTAAGCCTCGGCTATGTATCGCGACGTGTCCAGACATATATTCAGAATATCGGGATCGTCGTCCTGTCCCATTTTGCCCACCGTTATCATGCTGGTGGCCAGCTCCAAGAGCATGGTATTGCCCGCCGGCGTATATCGCATGCGGCCTATGCGCGTGGCTGCGCGTTTGAGGTCGGGATCGTCGACCAGACGCACCTGCTTCGACGAGGTGTTGTATACCCCCTCGATGACCGACACCTGCGAGTTGACGTATTTGTCGAAGTCGTAAAGCGTGCTCCAACGCGACAGCTCGTAGAAGCTGTTCGTATCCTGCGAGTTGTATTGTGCAAGCCATGCCGGCAGCCTGTCGGCGTAATAGCTCGACGTGGTCCAGTGCGTCTGTACGGTCTCCGCCCAGTACACCTCCCCCGATTTGCCGGCCAGAATAATAGCCGAGAGGGGGTCGACGGCTATGGTAACTATCTTGCTATGCTCGTTTTCGGCAGCGAGAGCATCGCCCAGCGTCGGGGCTATGAGCCTTCGGGGCGAGTAGCTGCCCGAGCCTGTGCTGTACTTGACGCTCTGCTCCTTGTCGTCGTCTATCAGCCCGACGATCGAGTTGTCGGCATAGTCGTACCAGCTGTCGCCTATGACGCCGTGCACGCATGGCTGCGCACCGGTCGAGAGCGTTGCGAGGGATACGGGTGTGGTCGTCGACCGGTAGTCGTACGATGCGTTGCGGCATACGACGCCTTCGGCGGCGAGGCGGCGCAGTCCGCCGTCGGTCATGTTGGCCGAGTATCGTTCGATATCGCTCGCGCGCATCGTGCCCATGACGATATTTATCGTCAGCCGCGGCGGAGCGGCCGTCGTCGCTGCGAGCGAGAGTATTGCGATCGCCGCGGCGATCATGTATTTCGGATTCATAGTCGACAGGTTTTTCGAATCGAACGACAAATTTAAGAATTTATTTGCAACATATTCGAGAAATACTCTTTTTCCTCTGTTAAATCGACCTCGGGCATCGTCTCTATCGCTGCGATCTGACGCCGGCAGAAGTCTGCGTATGCTGCGCTGTGCGGCACCAGCGGTCTGTGTGCGGCGGCCGTTACGATTTTCTCTACGCGCGGCATCAGTGCCTGAGCCTCGTCGTCGATTGCCGACTGACGGAACTTGTCCCAGATGTATTCTACCGCAGCCGAAGAGGGGTGCACCATGTCGTCGGCATAGAAGCGGTAGTCGCGCAGATCGTCGTTGAGGATCTCGAACGACGGGAAGTAATATACGCCCTGGTGCGTGTCGGCGCATCGCTGAGCCGCGATACGCAGTGTGGCCTTGCTAAGAAAATTCTGTTGCAGCCCGTCGCCGATATGTCTCACGGGGCTTACGGTCAATATGACGTTGCGTCCGCGAAGCGCCCCTTCGACCATACCGTCGAGAATATCCGCCACGGCCTGCACATCGAGCATCTCGCGCGTGAACTCCGAGGCGGGGCGCTTGTGGCAGTTGGCCGCTATGCGTCCGTTGCCGGCAAGACGGTATACCCATGCCGTGCCGAGCGTGATAATCGCCCAGTCGCATCTTTGCAGAGCATCTGCACCGCGTTCGACGGCCTGCCGCATGCCCTCGGCTGCAATGTCGCGGTCGACGTGCGAGAACGACGAGTGGAAGTCGTAGCTGAACCATACATCTCCGCTGCGTTGCAGCCCGTCGGCCGCGATGCCGCGCCGCGCCGCCAGCATATCGAGCGCCGAGGCTATCGAGGCGGGGTTGAACAGTATGCCCGTAGGCGAGGAGCAGCAGTCGAATTTAAGCCGTTCGAGCCTCCGGGACATGCTCTGGGCGAAGCAAGAGCCCAGCGATAGTATGCTGCTGCGGTAGCCTATATGGCGCGGCAGCGGCTCTATGTCTATTTCTGTGCGGAATCGTATCATCATCCCAATATGTATTTGCTGCCCGGCAGATACGACAGCATGCGTGCGGCTGTCGCACATACGGCGAATGTAGCGGCGGCAGTCGTTAGAATCGTCCACGGCGTAGCCATGCCCCAGCCCGATATGATGTCGAATGCGGCCGTCAGTACGAATATGTGCATCAGATATATGCCGTAGCTTACCTCCGAAATGCGTCTGACGGCGGGGTAGAACCATGCGGCGCGCGAGAATTTCTTGAAAAGCAGGAACACCGCTATGGCGGTCATGGCCACTCCCGTCGAGCAGAAGCGCCAGCTGGTCTCCATCTCTATGGCCAGATCGATGCTGTCGTCGACCGGAAACTCTGCGGGGATGAACTGCCAGAAGATGCCAGCCGTGAGGGCATACCCTGCGGCGAACATAGGCAGGCAGACGGCCAGCGTGCGGCGCCACGACCAGTCGACATACTTGCGTATGTAATGACCCGCGACGACGTAGCCTATGAAGCCGCTTATATAATATAGTGTTCCGAACTCGTTCCAGCCCGCCTCGCCCCATATCTCGGCGCGGCCGTAAATGGTCAGCGCAGCACGGTGCAGGAACGGGACGAGCGTAGTGAAGGCCCATGCCGCGAGAAATATACGCTCGCTACGTTTCGAGACCCGCTCCGCCCACGGCGATATGATCGGCATGGCGATGTATACGCCCAAGAGCATGTATACGAACCACAGGTGGCCGGCGTTGTCAGTGAAGTTGAGAAGCAGATGCCGCAGATTGCCGCCAAGGTCGAACTCGCCGCCCGAGCCCCACATCGGAACGACGGCATAGAGTATGGCCCAGAAAAGGAACGGTACGACTACTTTCGTAAAGCGCCTGCGGAAGAACCGCTCTGTGCCGCCCGCGACGGGAAAGAGCAGATAGCTCGATGTCAGCACGAAGAGCGGAACGGCGCAGCGGGCGGCCGAGTCGAGCAGCGTTACCCACAGCGCATCGCCGGCCGAGGCTATGTAGGTGCCGTCGGCATCGAGATAAAACGGCTCTATCGAGTGAACGAATATTACCATGAAGCAGGCCGCCACTCGCAGGTAGTCCAGAAATACGATTCGCCGACCGGCAGAGGGAGATTCCATATGACGATATTATGTTTCGTGCGAAGATACGCATTTTTGCGCAACGATGCAAACCTACGTCTGCGGAGCCGCCCGTGTGCCGGTTGCGCTATAATCGGCGGAATAGTTTGCCGTTTGGGACTAATTGAGTAAATTTGCCGGACAATAAAATTTCAAGATATGAACAAATCGATAGTTTCGTCGTTCGATGTGGATCATCGGACGCTTGCGACAGGGTTGTATCTGCGCTCGATATATCCCATAAACGACGATCTGGCCGTCTACTCGTGGGACCTCAGATTCCGTGCGCCCATGGCGCATGCTCCGCTCGGCTCGGGCGAGGTGCATACGATAGAACACCTTATGGCCTACTACCTCAGACTCGATCCCGTCATCGGCAGCCGCATCGTATCGTTCTGTCCTATGGGATGCAAGACCGGCTTCTACCTTTCGACGATGAACGACGTCGAGCCGCAGCAGATACGCGCTGCTCTGGCCAAGGTCTATGCCGATGTCTTTCCGCTGCGCTCGGCCGAGGATATAGTGGGACTCAACGAGGTTCAGTGCGGCAACCCCGGTCTCTATGCGATCGAGACGACCAACAGCGCCATGGCCGAGTATCTTCGTTGTCTCTATACGCGCGAGGAGGCCGTCGAGGCCGGAATAGGCGACATTTATAATACTGAGAGATAATGCGAATACTCGTTCTTACACCCACCGAGCGCGAGAACCGCAATATGGAGACGGCATTGGAGCGCGCATCTTCTCTGAAAAACGACTATACGGTGGTGCGCTGCGGCATCGGCAAGGCCTGCGCCGCGGCATCGACCGCACGTGCGCTGTGCTCGTCCGGGCGGCCGTTCGACATGTTGGCTGTCGTTGGCTACGCAGCCTCGGCCGAGGGACGCCGGCAGGGCGAGGTCGTCATGCCGCGCCGTGCGCGCTATCACGACTGCATCATTCCCGACGGCTTCATCCCCGAGATGACCGGCGAGTATGCTCTGTGCGGCCGCGACGAGGATACGGTATTTACGGGCGACTCGTTTGTCGGCGCCGACATGATACGCGCGATAAAGTCGCGCTTCGCACAGCCGCGAGCTCTGTTCGACATGGAGATCACGGCCGTATGTCAGACTGCCGAGCTCTTCGGCGGTGTGCCCGTCGTAGCGGTCAAGATGATATCGGACGTTCCCGAGTCGGGACACAACGAACACTCCTACGACGAGTTCGCCGATACGCATTCGGATTTTTCGATATTCGTCGACCGCCTCGAAGAGATATCGTTTTAACGCCGATGACGTCGGTAGGGTAGTCGATGACCGGTATATGAGCGAAACGATTTCGGGAAACAGTCAGTGGAACGGACTCGACATGCCGCGGCGGCTGTGGGCGATAATGGCCGTTGCGTTCGGCGTGTCGGCCTCGGTCATAAGCGGTGCGATAGTCAACGTGGCGCTGCCCACCTTCTCGGCCGAGATGAGCGTGTCGTCGGCCGATTCGGTGTGGGCTATCAACAGCTACCAGCTGGCCATAGTCATGACGCTGCTCATATTCTCGAATCTGGGCGACATCGTCGGTTACCGCCGCATATATATATCCGGTCTGGTGCTCTTTACGCTCGCTTCGCTGGGCTGTGCGCTGGCCGGATCGTTCACGACGCTGATCCTCTGCCGCATAGTCGAGGGCGTGGGCGCCGCAGCCGTTACCAGCATCAATACGACGATCATACGTATCATTTATCCGCGCGACAGGCTGGCGCGAGGACTGGGCATCAACGCGACGATCGTGGCCGTGTCGTCGGTGGCCGGCCCGTCGCTTGCGGCGGCTATACTGTCGGTTGCATCGTGGCACTGGCTCTTTGCCGTCAACATACCTATCGGCATCGTTGCTTTCGTGTTCAGCTATCGGTTTCTGCCGAAGAACCCGGTCAGGGTCGTCGGGCGGCGTCTGGACTGGCGCGACTGCGTGTTGAATGCGCTGACGTTCGGCCTGCTGATATTCTCTATCGAAGCCTTCTCGCACGATGTCGCCATGCCTGTGGTAAGCGCAACTCTGGTCGCGACGGCCGTCGTAGGCTTCGTATACGTAAGGCGGCAGCTGGGCAAGGAGTCGCCTTTGCTGCCTTTCGATCTATTGCGCATACCTATCTTCTCGCTGTCGATACTCACGTCGATATGCTCGTTTACGGCACAGATGCTGGCTATGGTGTCGCTGCCGTTCATCCTGCAACACAGCCTCGGATATACGCCCGTCGATACGGGGCTGCTGCTTATGGCGTGGCCTATGGTCATTGTCGTGGTCGCACCGCTGGCCGGACGTCTGGTCGAGCGCATACATGCCGGTGTGCTGGGTTTGACGGGGCTTGCCGTCATGACGGCAGGACTGGTTGCGCTGGGTACCATGTCGTCGCATCCGTCGGCCGCCGATGTCGTCTGGCGGTTGGTGTTGTGCGGTGCGGGATTCGGACTGTTCCAGTCGCCCAACAACAGTATCATGATAGCCTCGGCGCCGCAGCATCGCAGCGGTTCGGCCAGCGGCATGCTCGCCACGGCGCGGCTTCTGGGGCAGACGTCGGGTGCGGCAATGGTCGCCCTGCTGTTCCATATATTCGACGGAGAGACTACCGTGGCGCCTATGTTCGTCGCCGCAGGCTTCGCCGCGACGGGAGCTCTCGTTTCGGCCTCGCGCATTCGTCTGCCGCTGCCCGAGGCGTTGAGGCGCAGATAAACTGAGACCGCCGCAGCGCTGCGACGGTCATTACTTTCTATCTGTCTGTCTGTTTCGGCCTTATGCGCCTGAAAGGCAGCTTCATCACTCCGAATAACGCTTCGGAGAATATCCCTCCCGACATCTTCGAGGTACCCTCGGTGCGGTCGATGAATATTATCGAGACCTCGCGAATCGCGAATCCGAGCCTCCATGCCGAGTACTTCATCTCGATCTGAAATCCGTACCCGTTCATGCGTATGCGGTCGAAGTCTATCGTTTCGAGCACGCGGCGCGTATAGCCCACGAAGCCTGCCGTAGCATCGCATACGGGCATGCGCGTGACGGTGCGCACGTATTTCGATGCGAAGTACGACATCAGCAGCCGTCCCATAGGCCAGTTGACGACATTCACTCCCTTCGAATAGCGCGAGCCTATCGCCACGTCGGCGCCCGTTTCGAGACAGGCATCGAGCCGTATCAGGTCGTCGGGGTTGTGCGAGAAGTCGCAGTCCATTTCGAATATCCGGTCGTAGCGCCGCTCCGCAGCCCAGCGAAACCCGGCGATGTAGGCTGTGCCCAGTCCGAGCTTGCCGCTGCGTTCGAGCAGATGCACACGCCCGGCATACTGCTGCCGACGGGTTCTTACCAGCTCGGCCGTGCCGTCGGGCGAGTTATCGTCGACCACGAGAAGATCGAATTGCGCATCGAGCGACATTACCTTGTCGATCATGCGCACGATGTTCTCGCATTCGTTGTATGTAGGTATTATGACGAGTCGTTTCATCTCTGCATCATTTTATCAAATCTCTTGCCTCGGAATATATAACGTAAAATTATCGAGCCGCGATATATGCCCTTGGCTTTTTGTCGACGGACGATGCTCCGGCGCTCGGCCGTCAGCGTGCGATGCCGCCGTATGAAGTCCGCCCAAGCTCTGGCTATCGCCCACGCGTTGCGCGGCTTGCCCGACAGCAGATGCACGAGCGCCTCCGCTCCGTCGCACAGCGGTCGCAGCAGGGCGCAGAGTATGCGCTGTCCTTGCGGTGCGCATTTGAGGATCATTGCGAGATTATTACGGTGGTTGAGATATAGCTTGCGCGGCGAGACGGGCAGCGTGCCGCCGCCGAGGTGGTAGACGACGCTGCGCGGCTCGACCATTATGCGGTAGCCGGCCAGCTGCATGCGCCAGCATAGGTCTATCTCCTCCATGTGCGCGAAGAACGACTCGTCGAAGCCTCCGAGTTCATGAAACAGCTCGGCGCGGCAGGCCATTGCGGCGCCGCTTGCCCAAAACACCTCGCGAGGGTCGTCGTACTGGCCGCAGTCGCGCTCGGTGTATGACAGCATCCGCCCGCGGCAGAACGGATAGCCCAGAATATCGATGAAGCCGCCCGAGGCTCCGGCATACTCGAAGCGGTCGCGCTGCTCTGCGGACAGCAGTTTGGGTGCTACGGCTCCTATGCTGTCGTCTGTTTCGAGCATGCGCAGCAGCGGCTCGGTCCAGCCGGGCGTTACCTCGACATCGGAGTTGAGCAATATGTAATAGCGGCTGCCGATTTGCCTCAGGGCGCGGTCGTAACCCTCGGCGAAGCCATAGTTGCGGTCGAGACGGACGATGCGCACGGTGGGGTAGGTGCGCTCCACCCACTCGACGGAGTCGTCCGTCGAGCCGTTGTCTGCCACGACGATATCCGCTTCGGGCGGCGTGCATTCGACCACGCTGCCCAGGAAACGGCGCAGATGCGCGATGCCGTTCCAGTTGAGTATTACTACGCTCAGTGAAGACATTCTCCCGGTGTTCGTATCTGTTTCCAACGACGGTGCGACCACAGCCACAACTCGGGACAATCCTCGATGACCTGCTCCAAGGCGCGGGCATAACGCACCGTCAGCTCGTGGTCGCCGACCGTCTCGCTGCCGTCGTATAGTTTTTTCATGTACATTTCATATATGCCTCGGCGCACGCGCTTCATGTAGGCGAAGTACATCGGCATACCGAATCTCACGGCCAGCTGCTCGGCTCCGTCGGCGAATATCGACTCCTGATTGAGGAACCGGAACCAGTAGGCGCCTTTCCGGCGGAACGGGTTCTGGTCGGCTATCAGGCCTATCGACAGGTTGCGGCCGTCGTGGCGGTGGCGTATGTAGTAGCGTATGCACTCGTCACGCGGCACGAGAGTCGAGTTTTCGCAGCGGCGCATGCGCAGGAACAATTCGTCGAGAATAGAGTTCTCCAACGGATGATAGATGCTCATCAACGCATGTCCCTGATCGTAGAGCGCTACCGCCGTGAAGTACTCCCAGCATCCGTAATGCCCCGAGACCAGCACCACGTCTCGTCCCTCGGTGTCTGCTGCATACTCCGCCGCGCCGGGGAATGACATGTATCTTTTCTGTCGTTTGCTGCTTATGCCCGTAACGCTAAGCGTGTTGATGAACTGTTCGGCCAGAAACGAGTCGTACCGCCGGGCTATGCGCCGCAGCTCGTGCTCCTCCTTGTCGGGGAACGAGTTGCGCAGGTTGGTCATTACCACGCCCCTGCGGTAGCGGATAACGTAGTGCATGACGAAATATATTATCTCCTGCAAGACGTAGTAGCGTATGATGCGAGGCGTGACGGCGACCGTGCGGCAGAGCAGCCACAGCACCCCGACGCAGCATCTCTGCATGATGTTCAGCTCGTGTTTGTTGTTGTCGGCAGCCATACTTATTCAGCCTCCTCGTCGGCGTCGCGTTGCTCGGCCGAAGCCTTTTTCGACGGTTTGCCGGCCACGACGATGACAAATTCGCCGCGCGGTTCGTTGCGGCGGAAGTGATCGATCGCCTCGGCGAGCGTGCCGCGCACCGTCTGTTCGAACTTCTTGGTTATCTCCCTTACTACGGCCACTTGACGCTCGGCGCCCATTGCTTCGGCGAGCTGTTCGAGGCACTTGACCACGCGGTAGGGCGATTCGTAGATGATGATCGTGCGCGGTTCGTCTGCGAGTGCCGCAATGCGTTTTGCACGACCCTTTTTCTGTGGCAGGAATCCCTCGAAGCAGAATCTGTCGCATGGAAATCCGCTCTGCACCACGGCCGGAATCAGAGCCGTAGCGCCCGGCAGCGTCTCGACCTCGATGCCCTCCTCGACGCAGGTGCGCACCAGCAGAAATCCCGGATCGGAGATGCCCGGCGTACCGGCATCGCTTACCAGAGCTACGTCGCGTCCGCCGGCTATGGCATCGGCGACCTGCCTGACGGTCGCATGCTCGTTGAACTTGTGGTGCGAGTACATGCGTTTCTCGATGCCGAGATGTTTGAGCAGTACTGCGCTCGTGCGCGTGTCCTCGGCGAGGATGAAGTCTACCGACCGGAGGGTGTCTACGGCGCGAAGCGTAATGTCGTCGAGATTGCCTATCGGCGTGGGTACGATGTATAGTTTCGCCATAAGCTCTTATGACAGTTTGCGTTGTATGATGTCCGTCAGCAGGCGAGCACCGTCGCTGTCGGGGTTCCATGCGAAGTTTTCGACGATATATATCATACATTCGTCCAGATCGTCGAACTCGTCGAGCGTTGTAACCGTATCCTCGAACATCTGTTCGTTGCCGTTGAACAGGTCGCGTATCATCAAAAAGCGGTCGTTTATGCCTATTGCCGAGCGCAGTGAGTCGATGTGCGACGAAGCGACTGTCCGGGCGGTATGGTGCTCGCCGGCAAGGGTGTCGGCCAGCGTCGTTATACCGCCGCCCAGAACATCGGCAAGGCGCGTGGGCTGCTCTGCCGGCGGGGTTACGGGAGCCGAGAAGGGTTTGGGCTCGGGTGCGGGCTGCTCCGATGCTGGCTGCTTAGCTTCGCTCTGCGGCGACGCAGACTCCTCGGTAATGGCTTCGGCTGCAATTTCTGTCTGCTGTTCGTCCGGCATCTGCTCGGGTGCATCGTCGATGATCGGGGACGATGCCGGTACGCGGTAGGGCTCCGGGTCGCGCTCCGGAGACGGCGCAGGATACGGAGCGGGCATCGGTGCAGGTTTGGGCTCGGGTGCGGAGTCGAACTTTTTGGGATCGTCGTCGTAGAGCGATATCATGACGTTGCGGCGTCGTTTGGAGCGGACGGGTATCTGCTCCATATCGAACAGACCTGCCATGACCGATGCGTGCGGTGCCTGCGCGGGTGTTTGTACGGCCGGCTGTTCCTGTTCCTGTTCCTGTTCTTGTTCTTGTTCTTGTTCTTGTTCTTGTTCTTGTTCTTGTTCTTGTTCTTGTTCTTGCTCTTGTTCTTGTTCTTGTTCTTGCTCTTGTTCTTGCGGCTCGGCCGGCTGTTCCTGTGCTTCGATAGGGACACTCTCCGCTTCGGGCTCCGTCTGACTCTGCGTCATGCCGGTTTCGGGCAGATCCTCTGCGGGCGACTCCTCTGCATCCTCTTCGACGGACTGAGGCATCATAGCATCATTCGCCTCTGCATCGTGCTCCGTCGCAGGCTGCGCTTGGTCAGTCTCCGTACCGGCATCCTGCACCGTATCCGCAGGTGCGCTCTCGTCCTCATGCGAGACCATGTCGCTCTCGGTCAGGCCGAGCAGGAGGTCTATGTCGAGCGGGTCGGCGATTATGCTCTGTCGGTCGGCGTCTTCGTTATCTGCCGCTTCGCTCCGTTCCTCGGCAGATTCGACGACTGTTTCTGCGACGGTTACTTCGGCATGCTCCTCGGTCTCGACCGGCTCCCCGGCCGGCTCCCCGGCAGCTTCCTCGACCGGTTCGACCGCTGTCACTATTATTCCGTCGGACGGACGATCGTGCTCGGGCATGGCTGCCGGCTCGGTTGCTGGTGCAATGTCGCCGGGCGTCGCCGCCGACAGCGATTCGTATATCGAGCGGAGGTGTTCGAGGGCTATATCCCTCTCTATTGCGTTCATACGCCCCTCGGACCATCCGTCGACGATCGATGTAAGGCGCACGAGTTTCTGTTGAATATCTTGCAGTGTCATTGCCGTATGTATAAATTCACTCCAAAGATAGTGAATTATTTACTAATATTCAAAGATACCGGAGCTAATATCGGCCGGCGGCGGCGTTGCGGAATTTGGGCGTGATGCCTATGTAAAATCCGAAATTCATGCGCGGCATGGGATGCGACAGCACCGTCTCGTACTCCTCGTCGAGCAGGTTGCGTATGTCGAATCTCAGCGACAGGTCGAGTGGCCGTGTCGCGATGCGGCGTTCGAGCGACAGGTCGCTCATGTAGTAAGGCTGCACCGAGTCCGATATGCGCAGATCGTTCGACGAAGTGGTGTGGCGTTCGCTATAATGGTTCCACTTGTAGACGATCGACCATTTGCGCCAGTCGAGCCTTACGGTGGCCGAGGCGGAGTATACCGGAATGTAGGGCAGCTGTTTGCCGATCGAGGCGTCGTTGACCGATACCGGGTCGCCGTGGTTCACGGCGTGCGTGACCGTATAGAGCCCGCTGGCCTTCAACGACCAGTCTTGCGACCATGTTACCGACAGCGATGCCCGCAGCTCGATGCCGTAGCTGTGCACCTGCTTGATATTGAGCGGTGTCCAGAAGCCTTTGGGCGTTGCGCGCCAAAGGATCCAGTCGTCGATATAGGAGTCGAACCAAGTCGCTGCCGCCGAGAAATCGAGCCGTTGTCGGCGCACATGCGTCGAGAGTCCCGCATCGTACGATATGCCCTTCTCGGGTCGTAGATCGGGGTTGCCTCCCGGCATGAAGTAGAGGTCGTTGAGCGTGGGGTAGCGGTAGTTGCGTGTGACGGAGCCTTTGAGCGTAAGCTCTCCGCGCTTCGAAAGCAGCGCGTCGACGTAGAGTGCCGGCACGGGCGGCGTGAAGCTGTCGCCGTACATATCGTCGCGGACGCAGGCGGCAAGACCTATGCGCTCCGTAGGCTTGTAACGTATCGACGCATAGGCCGATACCTCGGCGCGCGCCTCCTTGTAGCCTATTACGGCGGACGATCCGTCCTGAACTATTACCGAGCGGTCGATGCTCTGCACGAAGTGCTGGTTGAGTGCGATGTCGGCCGTAAAGAGCCATTTGTCCGACAGCGCATACTCGATGTCGGCCTTGGCGAAGAGCGAGTTGACGTAGCTCTGCGAATGTATGCCCTCGCGCATCTGCTCACCTGTGCCCGTCAGGTCGTAGCTATATGTATAGAGCATGTCGGTGTAGGTGTATCCGGCGCGTGCGCCTGCCTTGAACGAGCCGCTTATCTTCTCCCACGATACCACGGCGCGCAGCGTGTTTTCGTTCTGACGCGTGCGGGTCGACGAGTCGTCGCGGTAGTCGGCCGATATCTTCGGAATGCCCCTGTGCGAGGACATGTACCATGCCGCAAGACCTATGCGGTGGCCGCTTCGCGTGTTGTGATACGCCTCCTGCAAGATATGGAAATCCGCGAAGTCGGCCGAGCGGTTGCGGTCCTCGACGTATCGGCTGCCTACCACATTGCCCTCGGCGTCGTAGACCGGCTGTTTGATCTTGTGGTAGTTGGTGTAGCGGAAATCGTTGTCCGACGACGAGTACAGAATGCGCGTCGATGCTTTCCAGCGGTCGTTGCCATAGGAGGCGCGCAGAAACTCGTCGTATGTCGAGAACGACCCTATGCCCTGTACGTAGCGAAGCGACAGACCATGCTCGTCTGCCGGACGCGTCGAGAGCGTGACGGCACCTCCCAGACCGCCCCCCGATACGCCGACCGAGCCGGCGCCGTGGTACAGCTCGGCATCGTCGACCAGATATGCCGGTATATACGAGAAGTCGACCATGCCCAGCATCGGCGAGTTGAGCGACATGCCGTTCCACGTCACTTTGGTATGCGACGGTGCCGTGCCGCGCATCGAGGCTGTCGCCATGGAGCCGCGGCCGTAGGACTTTATGAAAACCGGGGTGTTCTGCGTGAGTATGTCGGCCACCGAGAGCGATATGCTCTCTTTGAGCACCAGCGAATCCATTTTGGTGGACTGTATGCCGATCTGCTTCAACGGCCTGTGGCCGACGATCTCGACACCCTCGATGTCGATCGTTTCGGAGTGTTGGGCTGCGGCTGCGGCCGGCAGCAGGGCTGCGAGCGCGGCGGCAAGAAGCGTGCGGATGGTCGATGCTATCGTCATGGCCGTTTGAAACAGAATGCTCCGGGCGTGATGCCCACTTCGAAGCTGTCGATCTCGACGCCTTCGGACGAGTAGCGGTATACGACGCCCGGCTGCTGGTAGTCTATGGCGTCGGCGACGTATATGTCGCCGCTCAGCGGATCGACGGCAAGACCGTAGTAGATCGTACCGGTGTTCTGGACTATCGGCTTGGCCGGCAGATTCTCGGCCGTAACGTCCATAGCCCAGATGTCTTTGTTGATGAAGTATATGCGTCCTCCCTCGCCGTCGATTGCAAGCTCCGAGGGAGAGTCGCCCTCGAAGAACGTGAAACGGCGTTCGATACGCCGCGTCGCGGGGTCGATGCGGTATAGCGACGGCGCTTCGCAGCCGTAGGGGCTCGTGGGAAAACCGCCGTCGGTAATCGTCCACAGTTTTCCGTTGCGGTCGACGACCATGGAGGTGGGTTGGATGCCTACCTCGATGCGGTCGACGACGGTGTCTGTACGCGTGTCGATCACTAAGATGCTGTTGTCGTATGACCAGCAGTTGGTAAATACGTAGTCGCCCCACTGCACCATCTGCTCGGTCGAGGGGTGGTCGCCTGTTTCGATATGGCCGACGATGCTGCCGGTGCGCGGATCGTAAACGGTTATGCGCGGATCGTAAAGGTCGCTGATGTAGGCTTTGCCGTCGTCGACGAAGTGTATGTATCGCGGCGAGGTAAGCCCCTCGATAGTGCCAGTTATGACGAATGTGTCGGGATCGATTATAAAGACGATGCCCGAGTTGTTGACCACGACGTAACCCCGGCCGTCGTGTATGGTCATCGACTGCGCCACGTCGCCCAAGTCGGCACCGTTGGCGCGGCGGAACACACGGTTTTCCACCTTCCGCTCCTCGATATTGTAGTACGAGAGCGATGCGTTGCCGTACATGAAGTTGCCTTCGCACGTGATGAACAGACCGAGCGAGTCGTCGTATATAGGTTCGGGCTCGGTGGCGCCGAAATCCATGCACGAGGCCGCGCATAAGGCAGATAGGAGTATGGCCAGAGGACGTCTCATCGGCGCTGGGTTATTTCATAGTGTTGTCGGTTACGCGCTCTATCTCGGTCGATATCTCTCCCAGATGTCCGCACTTGTCGAGAACGGCCGTCTGTATCTTCACGAAGTCGATCCATTGCAGATCGGCGGGCGAGCCGTCTGCCGTGACGGCGTTCGACAGACTGTGGTATGTCGTGCGACTGCGCGATAGGGGCGTGAGCGTCGGGTCGTCGGAGGGCGTCCACTCCTCGACGCGGTCGCAGCCGTAGTTATCGGCATATCCCCAGCCGTAGGGCGAGGCCACCCAGTACTCCATGGGTTTGTCGGTGTCGAGCAGCACGCGGCTCGCAAGGCGGGTGCCGTAGAGGGTCATAGCCGACGGTTCGACCCATAGGGGATAGTAGTACTCCTGATTGTGGAACGAGGCCAGATAGTCGACCGTGCCCCGCTCGCCGTCGATCGACTCCCAGTGCGTGGCCGAGTGCGGTGCCGTCGGCCGGGTGTATCTTACGGCATGCCTCTGCCGTGTCTCGGGCTTGCCGCTCTCG
Source organism: Bacteroidales bacterium (assembly GCA_910574205.1). Taxonomy (GTDB): domain Bacteria; phylum Bacteroidota; class Bacteroidia; order Bacteroidales; family Rikenellaceae; genus Alistipes. Next base: position 163,435 of record CAJSYJ010000002.1, on the reverse strand, counting down.
GAGCCTTTCAGCTCGAACCATTCGTCGTCGGGCAGTCCGTTGCCGTTGGTGTCCTGCATGACCCATATTATGCCCGGCTCGGACGACGTGTCGATCTGGTTGCCCGTAACGGCCAGCTCGTTTCCTGTGCCGGCGGCGACGCTGTGGTCGAAACCGACGACGATATATCCGCCCCACGAGCCCAGCGAGACGAACTTGCCGGCCGAAAGACGCGCCTGCGCATAGGCTGCCGCCTGCTCGTATGTGGCTTGTCCGGCGAAGCCGCCCTTTTCGATGTCGTTGATGAACTGTCCCGGTGCGGGGGTGTAGTCGAATACCTTGTCGGCATGCGGCGAGCTCGACGGGTCTGTGGGACGCATCGCCGGCTCATCGCAGCAGACGACTGTAAAACGTACCGTGCCGCGTCGTGCGCCGCGCCGCTCGATATGACGTGTAATGCGGTCTGCGCTCTGGGCGATGTCGCTGAGCGTAAACGATATTTCGGTCTGTCCTGCGGCCTGCGGCGTAAATACGAACGAGGGGTCGGTCGATACCGTCTGTCCGTCGATGCTCCATTCGAATGTCGGTGCGATGCCGTTCCAGATATAGGGGTGCAGCTCCACGCTGCGACCCGCAGCGACATATCGTCTCAGCGGGTCGGCCTGATAATAGGAGGCTTCGAAGGTCGCGTCGGCAGCTATGCCGTCGACTACTTCGACCGTAAACTCTATGCGGTCGCTGCCGTCTTCGTTTTCGGCCTCGAATGCCATGTCGTAGCGTCCCGTCCCGCTCTGCATGAACAGATATTCACGGCTTCGGGCGACAGTCTCTGTGCCGATGAACCACTCGTATGCAGTATCATCGTCGGCATTGGCCACGTCCGGAGAGAACGTATATTCGCTGCCGGCGAGCAGGAGCAGCCCCTCCGAGGGCAGATCGAGCGAGATGACGGGCGGCGCCGCGTCGAGAACCGAGAGGGTTATGTCGGCCGACGAGGTGCCGGCGTCGTTGGCTGCGCTGATACGTATGTCGTAAAATCCCGATCGGTCGAAGACGCAGCTGAGGGTGGCCGAGCGCGATAGTATCTCGCCGTTGCAGCTCCACAGATATACGGTCGAGGCATCCACGTTCTCGTACTCGGGTGCGAGACGGAACTCCCTGCCGGCCTTCACGCTGTAAGCCACCGTGCCCCCCTCGAAGCGTATTACGGGCTTGCGGTCCTCGACGATAAGGGTGTTGCTGCTGTTGCATGCGGCAAGGCAAAATGCCGCGAGCAGGATCGATGTTCCGAAAAATGTTTTCATTGCGTTGATATCAAAAAGTTACGATATGCCCCATTCGCCGCAGGGCGTATCATAAAAATTTGTCCGGCAGGTCTTCTGACTCGTTTCGAACGGTGCGCCTTCCCGACTCGTGTCAGTGGCAAAGAGTGCATCGTTCCTGATAGAAACACACAGCAGCGGGAACTGTACGGGATTCTCACCCGATTCCCTTTTGATCCGTCGGGGCGGTCGTCGCCGCCCGTGGAACCGAACGTTGTGCAAAAGTAGCAATTTTTTTCATTATAATGCGGTGCGGCATATTTTTTATCGTGCGGGAGAGCTGTGAGCCGTAAACAAAATGACGACCGCAGGATATCTTCGCGGTCGTCATTTTATCCGGAATGCGATGTTTCCGGCATGGCCGATCGATCGGCCGTCGCCATTATTTATATTCGAATGCGACGCTGCCGCCTATCGGGCAGACGATGCAGTTCTTGACGGGCGTCTGCTTGTCGGCATCGGGGTTGGTAACGAAGATCAGCACCTTGCAATTCTCGATCTTCCACTTGCGGTCGATGTTGATCGTCTGTACGATGTTGCCGGTCTTGCCGGCCTCGATCGTGCCTATCTCCGTGCCGGTCAGTATCGACTGGTTGCCGGCGGCTGCTCTGACGGCATTGTTGTGGATGTTGTGCTCGTCGCTCTGGGCGCCGTACTGCATGGCATTGATCTTGTCTTCGAGGATCCATGCGCCGACACGGTATGAACCCGTGACGGCAGCCTTGACGCTGGCGTTGATGATGATCTGTGCCGAGGTGGCGCTCACGGCCGCAGTAATACCTGCCTCGGGCGTTGCTACGGCGTTGTTGTCGAGCAGCTTTTTGAGGTTGTTTACATTGGCCGCTACCGAGCTGTTATTTACGCCGAGGTTCTTGTTCAGATCCATCGATATGTAAGGATAGCTGCCCGTGCCGTAGAGTCTGCCGATATTTTTCGATAAGGCCGAGTACATCGGATCGCTCGTATTGTAAGAGTGCGATGCTGCGAGGCAGTACTGGCTACTGTATTCGGAATCTTGTGCGAGCTGTGCCAGCGCCGACATCATGTAGGGACAATAGCCGCAGTCCGTACCCGTATGCTGGATTACCAGATGGCGATGTGCGAAATCAGTGCTCGCTGGGTTGGGATCGGCCGGAAGCTCCGGAACCTCGGGCATGGCCTTGATCGTTATGTCATTCGAGACGTTGGGACCGTAAGCCGCATAGAATCTGTACGAACCCTCCATTTCGGTGGTAAACGAGTTCGAAGGCAGGGCATCCTTGCCGGCCAGATATATCGTAGCCTGTCCGGTAACGTCGATCTTCTCCCCTCCCTCTTCGGTCATCTCGACGTTGAATGTAACGGCATCGGTGCCGTTGCTCGTTATAGCGTCTTTCGATGCGGTCAGTAAGAGATTGCCACGCTTGGGCGGTTCGGGCTGATCCGTGTCGCTGCCGCCGCACGATACCGAGATCGTGGCAGCTGCTGCGAAAAATGCCAAAAGTTTGATTGATTTCATAGATCGGGATTTTATTAAAATAATAATTGTTTCGGTCTGTACGGCGGTATTGCAGTAGGGTATCGGTTACTGCTTGCCGAGAGACTTGATCTTCTCGAACAACTCAGCCTCGCTGCCGGGCGTGTATCCCGAGTGCGAGTATACGATCTTGCCGTCGGCATCGACGACGAAGGTGTGGGGTGTGAGCGATACCTGCATGGCGCGCTTGAACTCCTGGTTCTTGTCGTAGAGACAGATGAACTCCCAGCCGTTGCCGCGGGTCATGGCGCGGGCGCGGCCTACCGAACGGCTGTCGTCGGTAGATATGGCGACCACCTCGAAATCGGCCTCTTCGCGCCACTCTTCGAGTTGCTCGTTTATGGCGTTCAACTCCATGATACAGGGCTTGCAGGTGGTAGACCAGAACGAAATTATCATCGGCTTGCCCCCTATGAGGGATTTGGTCGAGACGGTCTCGCCGCTCTGGTTCTCGATTCCGACATCGGGCAGCGTTTGTGCCGGCAGGCTCGATGCCAGACCGAGCGCAAGGATCATAAGAAATAACTTTTTCATGACTGTTTTTATTCGTTTTGTAAATTACGTGCAGGTTCATCGCACCTCTTCGCAAGCGCAAGTTAGCGAATAAATCTCAAAAAAAGTTATGTCTGTGCGTTTTTTTATATCGGGAGGCGGCTTTTGTCCATTGGCAGGCGTCAAATAGTTTGTATTGCAAGAAGCATGGCCGCCATACCGATCGCAAAGTCGATGCCCGTCGCGGGCAGGGTGCGGTGCCGAAAGTGGGCGAGTGCCGTCGAGACTATGCCCGAGGCGATTAAGAATGTATAGAGCGCACCGATCCAGATGCCGCCGACAGAGAGTGCGAGTACGGATGCAAAGGCGGTGCAGGCACCGCACAGCAGCACGTGGCAGTATGTTCTGCGCAGAGCCGTCGAGATCGATGCTGCGATCCATGCGGCGGCCAGACCGCCGGCAAGAGGCGTTACGGGGGAGAAGGCGGGCTGGGCTCCGAGCAGCGATGCGGCCGCAGACATGGTTGCGGCGTATGCGAGGTAGAGCCATTTGGCGTATAGCGGATCGACGGAGGCGCGGCGAGGGGTTTTGAGCCGCAGTCTGAGAGCGACATTAAGCGTCGCCGGCATCAGCAGCAGCGGAATGGAGAGTGTCGACAACGCCGACAGACGGTAGTGTAGAGGCATGCCCGTCAAGGGCGTCGAGCCGGCAAAGAGCATTGCGGCTACGATGTACATCGGCGTAAGAAGCGGGTGCATCGCGAGTATGACGATGCGGCATAGGGTTTGGGTCATTGTCGGGGTAGGTTCGGTCGTTTTCTGCCTCAGATCTGCTTGCGCATGCGTGCTACCGGTATGTCGAGCATCTCGCGGTACTTGGCCACCGTGCGCCTTGCGATGCAGTATCCCTTGGCGTTGAGGATGTCCATAAGATTCTCGTCCGTCAGCGGATGACGCTTGTCCTCCTGATCGATGCAGTCCTGCAAAATCTTTTTTATTTCGTAGCTCGACACCTCCTCGCCAGACGATGTCTGCATGCCTTCGGAGAAGAGCGATTTGAGGAGTATTATGCCGAACGGCGTCTGTATGTATTTGCTGTTGACGACGCGCGATATGGTCGATACGTCGAGACCTGTGCGGTCGGCTATGTCTTTGAGGATCATGGGACGCAGCTTGCTCTTGTCGCCATCGACGAAGTACTCGCGCTGAAAGTCGAGTATCGTGCGCATCGTGCGCATGAGCGTGTCGTGACGCTGTTTGATCGCCGAGATGAACCACTTGGCCGAGTCGATTTTGCTCTTGACGAACTGTATCGCCTCGCGGTCCTTCTCCTTGACCGTGCCGTCGGGCGAAACCATGTCTCGTATCATCTCCTTGTAACGGCGGCTGATGCGTACCTCGGGTATGTTGCCGGCGTTGAGCGTCAGACGCAGCTCGCCGTCGGAGTTGTCGAGTACGAAGTCGGGTACTATGTAGGGCGTCGTGTCGCTTCCTCCCTCGGTGTAGAGATTGCCTGGTTTGGGGTAGAGGCACTTGATCTGCTCTATGGCGTCGCGGAACTCGTCCTCGGTTATTTGAAGGCGTGCCATGAGACGTTCGTAATGCTTCTTGGCGAATGCGTCGAAATACGATGTCAGTATTTTCAGCGCCAGCCGCTTGGCGTGTGTGTCGATTCTCACTTGGCGCATCTGCAACAGCAGACACTCCTGCAAGTTGCGCGCTCCGACGCCGGCCGGTTCAAGCTCGTGTATGATGCCCAGTATGCGCTCGATCTCCTCGACCGTTACCTCGATGCCCTGCGAGAAGGCCATGTCGTCGCTGAGCGACGATAGGTCGCGGCGTAGATAACCGTCGTCGTCGATGCTTCCGACGATATACACCGCCACGGACATCTCCCGCTCGGTCAGCGAGCGGAACCGCAGCTGCTCGATAAGGTACTCCTGCAACGACCGCCCCTCGGTAATGTATACCGGACGCTGCTTGTCGTCCTTTGAAAAGTTGTTGATGCGCGACTTGTACGACGGGGTGTCGTCCTCCTTGCCGAGGTAGTCCTCGACGGAGATCTTCTCGGGCATCTGCTCCTCGTCTGACGGCTCCTCCTCTTCCAGAACGATATTCTCCTCTATCTCGCGTTTGATGCGTTGTTCGAGCTGCATGGTAGGCAGTTCGAGCAGTTTTATCATCTGTATCTGTTGCGGCGAGAGTTTGGTCTGCAACGATATCGTCTGTTGGAGATTGGTACCCATTGTCGTTATTTTAATATATACGTGTACTGCGTGTTTGTTAAAAATGCGAACAGTCCGACCACAGGCAGACCGTTCGCATCAGTCGTTCAAAGACCGCGCGGGCGCGGGCGTCAGAACTCTGCGTTCTTCGGCGTTCGGGGGAACGGAATGACATCGCGGATGTTGCTCATTCCCGTCACGAACAGCAGCAGACGCTCGAAGCCCAGTCCGAATCCCGAGTGCGGAGCCGATCCCCAGCGACGGGTATCGAGATACCACCACAACTCGCGTTCGTTCATGCCTAACTCGTTTACTCTTGCATAAAGCTTGCCAAAGTCGGCCTCACGCTCCGAACCGCCGATAATTTCTCCGATCTGCGGGAAAAGTACGTCCATTGCGCGCACCGTTTTGCCGTCGGCGTTCTGCTTCATATAGAATGCCTTGATCTCCTTGGGATAGTTTATAAGAATTACCGGACGCTTGAAATGCTCCTCGACCAGATAGCGCTCGTGCTCCGATTGCAGATCGCATCCCCAGCTGCACGGGAACTCGAACTTGCGTCCCGACTCTTCGAGTATCCGTATGCCTTCGGTGTAGTCGAGGCGCACGAAGTCGTGGTCGAGAACGAACTGCAAACGCTCCAACAGCCCCTTGTCCCACATCTTGTTCATAAATTCGAGATCCTCGCGGCAGTTGTCGAGCGCATAGCGGATGAGGTATTTGAGGAAGTCCTCGGCAAGATCCATGTTGTCGTCAAGCTCGTAGAATGCCATTTCGGGCTCGATCATCCAGAACTCGGCAAGATGTCGCGGCGTGTTGGAGTTCTCGGCGCGGAACGTCGGACCGAACGTATAGATTTGTCCGAGCGCCAGAGCGCCCAGCTCGCCTTCGAGCTGACCCGATACGGTCAGGCTGCACGGCTTGCCGAAGAAGTCCTGCGAATAGTCGATGCGTCCCTCGTCGGTGCGGGGAGGGTTGTCCATATCGAGCGTGGTCACGTTGAACATCGCGCCGGCACCCTCGCAGTCCGAAGCGGTAATCAGCGGCGTGTGCAGATAGTAGAATCCGTGCTCGTTGAAATATTTGTGGATCGCGAAAGCCATTGCGTGGCGTATGCGCAGTACGGCACCGAAAGTATTGGTGCGCGGACGCAGATAGGCTATGTCGCGCAGGAATTCTAACGAGTGTCCCTTCTTCTGCAACGGATATGTCTCGGGGTCGGCCGTGCCGTATACCTCGATGCTGTCGGCCTGCACCTCGACGCCCTGACCCGATCCGGGCGATGCCACCAGACGTCCGTCGACACGGATGCAGGCACCAGTCGTGACGGGTTTGAGTTGCTCCTCGCCGATCTTGGCAAGGTCGACGACCACCTGTATGTTGCTGACGCACGATCCATCGTTGAGGGCGATGAATGCCACGTTCTTGTTGCCGCGCTTGGTGCGTACCCAACCCTTGACGGTAACCTGCTCAGATCCGCCCTCCCGGCGGAGCAGAGCCGCTATTCTCGTATGTTCCATAACTTCTGCTTGTATTTATCGGGTTTTCCGTAAACTCGTACCGGCATGCGATACGAACGACAAAATTACTAAAAAAATTATAAACGATTGCACTCTGACGAGTTTTTTATACCTTTGTTTCCGAATAAAAGAGAGTGCCATGTTAAGCTCTACGTACCGATACATATCCCTTTTGCTTACGGCTGGCTTCGCTGTGGCAGGCGTGGCGGCGCAGCCCGCCCGCGTCTACCGAGCCGAGTTCGTGACATACGACAAACGCGAAGACGCCCGTCGCGGCGTGCGCGACAATATCGAGAAGTATATCGACATCTCGCCTGCACTCGTATCTATGGGCGGCGGGGATGATGCCAAGATGATCTTCGAGCAGCAGTTCGACGTGCCGGCATCGTGGAACGACTACAACGCCTATCTGCATCTGGAAAATGTCGGCTGGGCATATTCGGTCGATATAAACGGCCGCGAGGCGGCGCATGTCGAGGATGCGCTGACGCCGGCCGATCTGTTCGTATCCCCCTATCTGGTGCAGGGGCGCAACGTGCTGAGGGTGCGTTATACGCGACCGTCGTGCGATGAGTTGCAGCGGGGTATCGAGCCTGTCGGGCGCGACCCGTTCTCGGGCAGCTACATCTTCGCGCAGCGTCGGCTGGGCATCTACGACTTCTCGATATCGCTCGAACCCGATTCGCTGAGGCGCTTCGGCATATTGAAGCTCGACGTTGTGGTCGACAACTCGTTCGACTTCGAGGAGACGGCAAGCATCGGTTTCGACATATACTCGCCCGCAGGCAAGCTGTTGGAGTACAGCGTCAACGACATAACCGTCGCCGGCCACGGCCGCGACACGCTGCGTTTCAGCCCGTATATATACCATACCAACGAAAACCGTTGGACGCCGGCGCGGCCTCTGCTCTACGACGTTATGCTGTACGTAAAGCGCGACGGCATTCTGAGGGAGTATATACCGCTGAGGGTGGGATTCGGCCGCACGGAGTTCGCCGACGGCCGCATCGTCCGCTTCGATGCGCCGCTGACGCTCAAACGCGAGCGCTACAATGCCGCCGCCGACCGCCGCACCACCGAGACTCAGATCAAGGCGTTGAAGGCCAAGGGCGTCAATACGTTGTGCCCCGACTATCCGCAGCCGGCATGGTTCTACGACTTGTGCGACGCGACGGGCATGTACGTCATCGACCGCGCCTCAATCAACGCGCCCGACAGACATCTCGACCGCAGCGTGGGCGGTACGCCGTCGAACGATCCCGAGCTCGCGGACGAGTATCTGTCGCGTGTCAAGGCCATGTACGGCCGTTCGCGAAACCATACGTGCGTGATAGCTTTCGCTCTGGGCGGCGACGACTCGGGCAACGGATACAATATGTACAAGGCCTACGAGTGGCTTAAATCGACGGGCGACCCTCGTCCGGTGATTTACGGCGACGCCGACGGCGAGTGGAACAGCGACATCGAGCTATGACGGTCGAGCTGTTGGTCATAGGCAAGACCGACTCGGCGGAGGTCGGTGCGCTGGTTGCGATGTATTCGAAGCGGATCAGCCATTATCTGCGCTTTGCCATAACGACGCTGCCCGACGTGCGTACTACGCGCTCTACCACGGCGCAGCAGCAGAAGCGGATCGAGGGCGAGGCTATACTCCGACAGATATCCGACGGCGACTATGTCGTGCTGCTCGACGAGCGAGGCTCTCAGATGCGGTCGACGGAGTTCGCGTCGTGGTTGCAGAAGCGCATGAACAGCGGTTTGAAGCGTCTACTGCTGGTCATAGGCGGTGCATACGGCTTCTCGGACGATGTCTATGCACGTGCCGATGCCTGCATGTCGCTGTCGAAGATGACCTTCTCGCATCAGATCGTGAGGGCGATTTTCGCCGAGCAGCTATATCGCGCCTGCACGATCATCAACAACGAACCCTACCACCATGAATAAGGGCGGTTTGCGGATTCGATAAAAAGGGCTATATTTGCCGCGAATATTAAGTATTTGCACGTTTTCTTCGAGCCGGGTGCCGCCCGCATGCGAGCTGCCGAGGCAAAGAAAAAGTCGAAAAGAAATTCAGCGTTTATGCGTCTATTCGGATATATCTTCGCGATATTGTCGGCGACGATACTGACGGTCGGTTGCGGCGAGGATCGGACGTTAGTCTTTCCCGAGCCGCCCGAAAAGCCGGTAACGCCGCCCGACAAGCCCGACGATCCGGATGATCCCGAGCTGCCCGGAGAGCCGGTCGAGCCTCTGCCCGGCGAGGAGTGGGGCGACGAGCGGGACTTCGTCTTCGATATGGAGGCACTGCCGGAGATACGCGTGACGGTGCCTCTCGACGAGTGGAACGCCCTGCTGGCCGAGTACGACAGCAACAACAAGACCGACATGTATATACGTTGCCGTGCGGAGTTCACGACCAAGGGCGAGCGCTATGAAATAGCCGATGCCGGACTTCGCCTCAAAGGCAACACGTCGCGACGTCGTCCCGAGCAGGGCGGCGGTTCGCATCGCGGCGAGCACACCGAGTGGAACCACTGCCATTTCATGCTCAATCTTCACAAATTCGTCAAGGACGAAGTGCATACGGTGCGCGGCGTGCGCAAGCTGCATTTGAAGTGGTTCAAGGACGACAGCTCGTATTGCCGCGAGATATATTGCTACGATCTGTTCCGCCGCTACGGGGTGTGGACGGCCGCCATGAGCAGCTACTGCCGCCTATGGCTGCGTGTCGAGGGCGACGCCGCCGAAACCTATTACGGAGTATACGCGATGTTGGAGGCGGTCGACGACCGTTTCGTCAAGATGCGCAAGGAGCGTTTCGGCTCCCACCGTCACAATCTGTGGAAGTGCCGCTACGGCGCTTCGCTCAACTTCGACCGCGACGCCGATGCCCGCATAGGCTTCGACGACGGCTCGGGCCAGGACTACACCTATGAATTGAAAACCAATACCGAGAACTTCGCGGCGGCTAAGGCGCAGCTGCTTAGTTTCATGCGGCAGCTTACCTCACGCAGCGGACGCGATTTCCACGACTGGATCGCGCAGGTGTGCGACGTCGAACTGCTGCTGCGCACCTATGCCGTCAATGTCGCTGTGGGCATGTGGGACGACTATTGGAACAATACCAACAACTTCTACATATATTTCAACTCCGACGATCCCGACCGTTACGAATTTTTCTTCATCCCTTACGATTACGACAACACTCTCGGCACGTCGTCGTCGTGCGGCGTGCAGGACGATTCGGCGCGGCACCCGCCGTTGGAGTGGGGCGATACGTCGGTCGCGCCGCTGATAGGCAAGCTGCTCGCTTTCGACGACTACCGCAAGATATATGTCGATGCGTTGTACGAATTGTGCGATCCTGCGGCCGGTCTGCTCTACTACGAGTCGAGCATAGGGCGCATACGCCGCTGGCAGGCTGCGATAGCGCCCTATGTGGAGAACGATACGGGGCAGGATATGCGCATCGAGGATCGTCCGGCGGCGTGGGGCAACCGGCAGGAGTATCGGCTGCTCGACCCGTCGCCAAATACTAACTTTTTCCGCCTGAAAGCCGCGTCGTTGCCGGCGCGATAGGGCGGTACGAACCAACCCGAAATGAAGAGTATCGACACTATCGTTACCGGCGATTTGATGTGGAGAATCGCACGCACGCGCCCGATGCTGCTGCTCTGGCGCATAGCACTTGTCTATCTGGCAATGGCCGTTTGCCGGTTGATTTTCTGGCTGTACAACCGCGACCTGATAGGCGCCATAGCACTCGATGAGGTGTGGGAGCTGTTCAAGGGGGCGCTTTTGATCGACACCTCGTCGATAGTATATACCAACTCGCTGTTCATCCTGCTCTCGATCCTGCCTCTGCCGATGAGGATCTGGGGCGGCGGGCGCTACCAGAATGCGATGTTTCTGGTCTACGTGATGTTCAACGGCGCATTCATCATCGCAGCCAATATGGCCGATGCCGTATATTTCCACTATGCGCTCAAACGCTGCACCTCCGACGAGATCTTTTTCGCCGAAAACGGCAACACCTTTTCGCTCGTTCTCAAATTCGCTGTCGAAAACTGGTATATGGTACTGCTTTCGCTCGCGATGATCGCGGCTATGGCGTGGGGCTATCGCCGCCGCCGCGAGTCGATCGACCTTACGCGCGGCGTTGTGCGCTACACGCTTCTGACGGTGGTCATGCTACTGGCCGCATGGCTGAGCATAGGCGGCATGCGGGGCGGTATGAACGGTATGACACGCCCCATAACCCTCTCCAATGCAATGCTGTATACATCCTCCTCAGCTAAGGCATATCTCATCATGAGCAATCCGTTCTGCGTGATACGTTCGGTGGATGCTCATCTGGAATATTGCCGTTATTTCGACGACGATGAACGTGCCGAGGCGTTGTTCTCGCCGTCGCATTATCCCGAGGACTATACCTCGGAGATGTTCGGCCGCTACGAGGGATATAACGTCGTGTTATTCATTTTGGAGAGTTTCTCGGCCGAACACTCGAAATATCTTTCCCCCGACCTCTATCCGGGCGATGAAGCGGGTCATACGCCTTTTCTCGACGAGTTGATGCAGCGCTCGTTGACCTTTACGCGGTGTTATGCCAACGGCTTGGTGTCGGTGGCCGCACCATCGTCGATATGGTGCTCGATACCCTCTTACGGCAAGCCTTTCATCCTCACGCCTTATGCGCTCGGCGAGTGTCGTCCCATGCCGCGCCTTTTGGCCGACAAGGGCTACGATACGGCATTCTTCTGCGGATCGGAGCGCGGCTCTATGGGCTTCGGCGCCTATGCCCGTCAGTCGGGCATCGACCGCCTGTACAGCATGGAGGATTTCGAAGCCGTACACGGTAACGGCGAGTTCGACGGATCGTGGGGTATATGGGACGAGCCGTTCCTGCAATTCATGGGCGAGCAGTGCTCCCGGATGCGCGAGCCCTTCTTTTCGACGGTTTTCACGCTGACTTCGCACCACCCGTTCGTCGTACCGAAGCGCTATCGCGACGTTCTGCCCGAGGGCTGCACGCGCAACCATAAGCCGGTTGAGTATACCGATATGTCGATTCGCCGCTTCTTCGAGCGTTTTTCGGGCGAGGATTGGTTCGATCGCACGATATTTGTTTTCGTCGCCGATCATGTTTCGAGCGAGAAGTTTGCCGAGCGGACGCGTCAGATACCCGGTACGCACCATATAGCCGGCTTTATGTACGTTCCCGACGGCAGCCTGCAACGGCGTTGCGAAAGTGTGGTGTCGCAGATCGATTTCGCCCCGACCGTGCTCGGACTTCTGGGTAATAGGGAGCCGTATTTCGGATTCGGGCGCGACATTCACAACGAACCCGGCCGACGTCCGTTCGTGCTGCTGCGGACATCGTTCGACTACACGATTTTGACAGACGATTATATTGTAGATTTCGATACTCGGAATGTAACGGGCGTCTACCGCTTCGACGATACACAGCGTGCCGATAACCTTATGCCAAGGGGTGGGGAGTCCGATGTCGCGTGGGCTGTCGAGCAGGCCAAGGCCTCCATACAGCAATATTTCGAGCATGTCGGTGCTATGAATTATTTGCCCGATGTTAGAGTTTCATCCGTTAAGCCTATCGGCGAAGGAGATATTGACAGCGCCTCTGAGCCGCAATGATGCGAAGGACTGCGATGCGGTCTTCGCCAATCTTTATATGTGGAGCCCGCACTACGGATACCAGTGGGCGTTGGCCGAGGGCTGTCCGGTAATACGCTGCCTCGTGCCCGACATATCCGATGCTTCTGTCGCACGAAGCGGATATTTCATCCCTGGCGCCGTGCCTGCTGATCTGAGCGCATTGGACGGCATGCTTTCCGATGACGCCTCGAAGCGCGGCGAGCCGTTGCGGCTGTACAACCTATCCTCCGAGACGGCCGCATACATCGCTGCCGAGGCGGGAGATTTCTATGCCGTCGACAGCATGCGGTCGCTCTCCGACTATATCTATTCGCGCGAGTCGCTTGCGACGCTTCACGGGCGCCGTTACCAGCCCAAGCGCAACCATATCAACAGATTCGTCTCGATGTTCGATTATTCGGTCGAGCCTCTGCGCGCCGCCGATGCCGTCGAGTGTCTGTCGCTGGCCGAGCGCTGGCGCGCAGAGCACCATACACTGCACAGCGCATGGGTCGAGAGGCAGGTATTGGAGCGGGCGTTCGCTGCATACGACGAATTGGGTCTGCACGGAGTCGCCTTGCGCGTCGAAGGCAGGCTTGCAGCATTCTCGTTCGGTTCCTACTTCGGACGCGGCGGACACATGTTTTGCGTGCATGCCGAGAAGGCCGATATCTCGTTCGAGGGCGTGTATGCCGTCGTATGTAACGAACTGGCCAAGTCGCTCGATCCTGAGTGCGATATCGTCGACCGCGAGGAGGACATGGGCATCGCCGGCCTGCGCCGCTCCAAGTCGTCGTGGCAACCGTTGGATATCGTCGACAAATATACGGCCGTCAGGCTCGACGGCGAGCAGATCGGCATAAGGCATCTGTGGGAGAGTGTCTTCGGCGACAGCCGACGCGATGTCGATTCCTTTCTTGTCAGGTATTATTCGCCCGAACGTAGTGTCGTCCGCTATCACGGCGATAGGGTAACGGCCATGGCGCATATCGTGCCTCTGACGACCCAGGCCGGACGTACGGCCTACATATATGCCGTTGCGACGGATCCGGCATTCCGAGGCAGAGGTCTGGCGCGGTCGGTGGTCGACGAATGTATCGCGCGTGCCCGTCGCGCAGGCTTCGATTCGGTGGCTTTGATCCCTGCCGAGGAGTCATTGAAGGGATTCTATGCCGCTGCCGGTTTCGGCGACACGGCCATGCCGATGACCTTTTCGGGCGACTACGATTTCGGTACGGGCGATCCCGCCCGCGACCTTGCGATGTGCCTTAAATTTTAGAAAAGATTACTTTTTTGCGGCTGGCAGTAAAATAATTCTAAGAAAATTTGGAGGGGGGGGGAATTTCTCTATATTCGCGACATGAATAAGTCAACCCATTTAATTATGAAGAAATTAGTTATTTCGATCGCGGCCGTATTGCTGTCTGTTTTTTCCATTAGCGCACAACCGCATAAGGTTTACTGCGAACTTCTCGGAACACAGAAATTGATGAGCACCAAATGTATTGTTCAAGTTGATTTCGGACAAGGCAAGACTACCTGGGGGCGTAGTGTACTCGTGGATGAAAATGGTAAAAGTCTTGTTTTCAATTCAATGATCGATGCTATGAACCATATGGGAAGGTTCGGTTGGGAACTCGAACAGGCCTATGTGGTAACTACGAACGGTCAAAATGTATACCATTGGTTGTTGAGCAAATATATCGATGACGGAGATTCGATCAGTGAAGGATTCAGAACGAAATTGCAGTATAAGAACGAAGTCATGGACAATGATTGTTCGGATATGAAATAGTGATATTCAAAGTCGAATTATTCGGCTACATATATGTTCTAAGTAGAATGTATTTTGTCTAACTATTAATACAATTATCTCGTGGGAATTATTGAAATCGTTGTAGGGCACATGGATGTGCCTGAGTCCATTATGCTGGCAGTATTGTTGATTTGCGGTATTTTGCAAGTAATTTTGTTTTTCAAAATCTGGGGAATGACCAATAATGTGAAACGTATATATTCATCTGTTGCCGATATCAATATCGTCAAAGAGATACACAAACACAACCCCGACATTGAACGGTTGCTCTTCGATGAGACATATAATCGTTTGCTGTCGGTTTATAAAGTCGAATCGGAGAAAACCTCAGAATTGTTTGAACAGACTAAGTCGAAGTGCAAGATGTTATATGCAAAAGCCGGTATTAAATTTCCGGAAGTATTCGAATCTATTGATAACAAATCGGACTGGGAACGCAATTTCACACTTGAAGGGTTTCTCGAATAACCTGTATCGGCAGTTAATATTTTTGTTACAGGAAGATTTATTATCCCCGCTCTCGATCGGAGCGGGGATAATTATTGAATCGTATCACTCGGTGCGTCGCCATGTATCTTCACGATATGTCGTCAGCTCAGCTGCGACGGGTCGATTTCGGTTTTTACCTTGACGTATCTGTATCCTATGCGGTGCAGTTCCACGGCTACGCCGACTTCGAACATGACCTTGACCGTGCGGGCGAATATGTGGAATGCCATTGCGCTCTGCGCCTCGATGCGCTCCTTGCGAATCATGGCCAATGCGCTTTCCGCTGTCGAACGCACGCACTCTTCGACCGTTCGCGCACGGTCCGAGTCGAGCGGCATAGCCAGCAATACCTCCGTTACATACTCGTCCAGCGCGTCGAATCCGCGCGGCGAAGATAACATCGCATACCAATCTTCGGTTTGCGAGTACTGGTTCCAATCCTTATCCCACAGTACGGCGGCACCCATGCCGACATACATCGCCCATGCCACGGCTGCTAGCGGGTAGCGGGCTATCTGCGGCACGGCATCGGCCATGTAGCTCGGTGCCGCGGCGTGCCACTTCTCGTTGAGCTCCTCGACAGTGAGCAGCTGTCCGTCCAGCTTGCCGGTCGACGAGAGATTGCCGACGAGCATTTCGCGCAAGCGCCGTTCGTAGTCGGCGAGAAACTCTTTCTGCGTATCTTCCATAATAATCGGGTTCTGTTGTTTTGTTGCAAAATTACTAAAATATTCGCTTTCGCGCACCTTTTCTTCGCCTCGGCATAGCCGGAGCGGACTCGGCGGCGGCGCCCAGACTGGCGGATAGGAGCGTATTCGTGCTCCGCGCGTGGGCTTCGTCGAGGATGAAAACCTATACCGGAAAAAGTTTTTGGATTCGTTATCCGTTGCGTTTCGAATAAATTTATTAATTTTGGGAGTTGTAAATCGTGTTTAAAGGAAAATTTTAAGATCGTAAATGATCGTGTAACGAAAATATAAGCTATGAAAAGATATGTCATAGGACTCGATTACGGTACCGATTCGGCGCGCGGACTACTGGTCGATGCCGTCGACGGGTGCGAGCTCGCTTCTGCCGTCGCGCCTTATCGCAGGTGGGGCCGCGGCGAGTATTGCGACGCTTCGAAGTCGCAGTTCAGGCAGCATCCCTCGGACTATGCCGAGGCTCTCGACGAGCTGTTGCGCTCGTTGCGCGGGCAGTGCCCCGAAGCATTCGCCGCCGTGGCGGCCATTGCCGTCGACACGACATCGAGCACACCGTGTCTTGTCGACGAGAGGATGCGTCCGCTGGCACTTCGGGAGGAGTTCGCCGACGATCCCGACGCTATGTTCGTTCTGTGGAAAGACCATACGGCCGAGTGTGAGGCGGCGCGGATCGATGCCGCATGCCGCGAGTCGGAGACATGCTATTCGATGTTCTCGGGCGGACACTACTCGTCGGAGGGTTATTGGTCTAAGGTCATACATATATTGAACGGCAATCCGCGGCTGGCGCGCGAGGCATGTATCGCGATCGAGCAGTGCGACTACATACCTGCTCTGCTGACCGGTGCCGACAGCATATCGTCAATGCGCCTGAGTCACTGTGCCGCCGGAAGCAAGTCCATGTGGAGCGAACGTTGGGGCGGCTATCCGCCGGCGGAGTTTTTCGAACCGCTATCGCCCGCCGCGGCGCGCATGTCAGAGCGTCTGCCGCGCGACAACTACACCTCGGACAATATCTTCGGAACCGTATCGAAAGATATGGCCAGCCGTTACGGCCTGCCGGCGGATGTCAGGGTCGCCGTAGGCATAATCGATGCGCACGCCGGAGCGATAGGTGCGGGCATACGCGAGAGGCGCATGGCGCTGAATCTCGGAACATCGGCCTGCCACATGGCCGTGGTCGATCCTCAGAGGCTCGGAGACAGGGTCATAGAGGGCGTATTCGGACAGGTCGACGGCTCGATCATACCGTCGATGACGGGATTCGAGACGGGCATGTCGGCTTTCGGCGATCTCTATGCGTGGCTAAGGCGGGTGTTGATGTTCGCCGTGGATGAGATCGTGTGCCGCAGCGAAGCGCTCGATGATACGGCCAAAATCCAGCTGGCCGAGGAGTGCCGCGAGAGGATGCTCGCGCGTCTGGGCGACGAGGCGTCGAAGATACGCCTCGACATCGACTCGCCCTTTGCGACGGACTGGATCAACGGCCGCCGAACGCCGTCGCCCAAAGATAATATGTGGTGCGGCATCATGGGACTCAGACTCGGCAGCGGTGCTGCCGACATATATCTTGCACTGGTAGAGGCGACGGCATTCGCGACGAAAGCTATCGTCGACCACCTTTCGGCCAATGGTATCGAGGCCGACGAGTTCGTCGCCATAGGCGGCATATCGCGCAAATCTCCGCTTGCGATGCAGATGCTCTCCGACGTGCTCGGCCGACGTGTCGACGTTGCGGGGTGCCGGGAGTCGTGTGCGCTGGGTGCCGTGATATTGGCTTCGGTCGTCGGCGGGTTCTACGACTCGGTGCAGAAGGCGCAGCACGTTCTCTGTCCGCCTGTCGAGCGCAGCTACGAGCCGCAGATGTCGATGCACGGTATCTTGATGCAGCGTTATGCGCGTTATCGCGCGGCAGGCGATTTTACGGAGAATACAGTAAATACCTATAACTGATGATGAAACTCATAACCGACCCGCGGCGCAGACGGTGGGTCATCGTGGCGACGATATTCATAGCCATTATCTGCAACTATCTCGACCGGCAGCTGCTGTCGGTGCTCAAACCCGAGATCCTGTCCGAGTTCGGCATCGACGACAACGGATATGCGTGGATCGTAAACGTATTTCTGATATGCTATGCCGTCATGTATCCCATTTCCGGCGTACTTGTCGACCGATTCGGCTCGAAGCGGGTCATGATGGCCGGTATCGTGGCGTGGTCGCTGGCATGTATCGGCGGCGGACTGTCGCAGAATATCGTTCAGTTTACCGTATGCCGCGGCGTGCTGGGTCTGGCCGAGCCGACAATATTCGCCGGGCAGATCGTGGCCGTGACGCTCTGGTTCGAGCAGCGGCAGCGCGCGACGGCCAACAGCCTCTGTACGGCTGGCGGTTCGCTCGGTACGGTCGTCGCTCCGCTTCTCATAGCGTGGCTGTGCCGCATTTTGCCCTCGTGGCAGGAGGTATTCATGGTGGCCGGTATCGTCGGACTGGTCATTGCCGCCGTATGGTGGTTCGTCTACAAGAACCCTCCGCAGGAGATTCTGGCCGTGACTACGGCGCAGCAGAGCGAAGCCCGATCGTCGGAGCAGCGCGCTTTCGGCTGGGGAGAGCTGTTCCGCACGCGTTCGCTGTGGGGCGTGCTGCTCATACGCATGATCTCCGATCCGGTGTGGTACTTCTGCTGCTTCTGGCTGCCGGCCTATCTTCGCGACATATACCGCATGCAGGATGCTGCGCTGTCGATGCAGGATACGCTCGACAGGATACAGTGGATCGGCGGCATACCGTTTCTGGTCGGAGCCGTCGGCGGCGTGCTGTCGTCGGTATGGTCGGATCGTATGGTGCGCCGCGGCAGCGATTCGCTGGCGGCACGCAAGCGCATGATGATAGCTACGGTCGTCGTGGCTCCGCTGTGCATGCTGGTGCCGTATCTGAACGGTTGGATCGCCGATGCGCAGATGCAGGTGGCGGTCGTGGTGGCTATATTCTCGCTCATTGCGGTAATGTGTCTGAGCTGGCTCTATACGATTTGCGTTGTCATCGCCGAGGCGTTTCCTGTGCGCAACGTGGCGAGCGTGGTGGGCATCACGGCCGGTGCGGGAGCCGTCGGCGGTGCCGTGTTCAATATATTCGTTGGCGATATGCTGGCGTCGATGGGCGACGTGCTGTTCATAATAATGGGTATGCTGCATATCGCGGCGGCAGTGATACTGTGGCGCATGGTGCGTCGCGAAACACCTCTGACATAGAAGACCATGAAACGGATATATCTTTTTTCGCTTTTGGTCGCGGCGTTGCTGCCGGCATCCGGCGCGGCTGCCGTGCGAGGCGGGGCGGGCGTCGTCGATCTTCGCGTGATGAGCTGCAACATACGCGTTACCGGTTTGGAGGCCGACGACATGCCGCTGAGACGTTGGGACGACCGTAAGGAGTATATGGTCGACTGCATTCTCGACCGCCGCCCCGATATAGTGTGCATGCAGGAGGTGGTGTACGATTCTTATGCCTACTGCCGCGATAGGATGAAGGGCTATACGGCCGTGGGCTTCGAGGGTCCCGAGATGGATCCGTATACCGAAGGGTATCATCTCATTGCCAAGAACGTGATATTTTTCGACAGACGCCGCTTCGAGCTGGTATCTTCGGGGTGTTACTGGCTGTCGGAAACGCCGCATATAGGAGGCTCGATGTCGTGGGGCACGGCGCGTGCGCGACACTGCACGTGGGTGCGTCTGCGAGAGCGCCGCTCGGGCAGGGAGTTCCGCGTACTGGATGTTCATCTCGATCACATATCGGACGAGGCCAAGCTCGCGCAGATAGGTATGGTAATCGAGGAGTCGGCGCAGTATCCGGCGTCGATGCCTCAGATCATGTGCGGCGACATGAACTCCGTGCGGCAGTCGCCGCCGATGCAGGCGCTGCGGGCGTCGGCATGGAGCGATGTGTTCGAGACGCTCAACGGCCGTATCGAAGCGGGATATACCGCCCATGCCTGGAAGGGTGAATCGCGGCCGATGAAGCCTGGCAAGGGGCGTATCGACTATATCTTCGTGACGGGCGGTGTGGAGGCTGCTGATTTCAATATCCATAAGGACTGCAAGGACGGCATGTATGCCAGCGACCATTTCTTCATATCGGCCGACCTCGGCCTGAAATGCAACGAACGATGAAAAAGAGGATCTTTATTTGCGGCGTGTGCTGCCTGCTGGGCATGACCGCCGTCGCGCAGACTGCACGTGAGGATATAGCGGCCGACCCGTGCCGTGCCGGAGGCGTATATTACGCCTATCCCGAGACGGAGCATCGCTATACGCCGGCGCCTAAGGGTTACAAGCCGTTTTATATAAGCCATTTCGGGCGTCACGGCAGCCGCTGGCTGTTGCAGCAGAGCGAGTACGACGACCTGCTGCGGATCATGACCGGAGCCCGCGATGCCGGAGTGTTGACCCCCTTGGGCGAGGATCTGGCCGAGCGCGTGCAGCGTGCCTGCGACGAGGCGGCGACGCATGCAGGCGATCTCACGCCGATAGGCATCGAGCAGCATAAGGGCATCGCACGACGCATGTATGCCAACTTCCCCTCGGTCTTCTCGCGCGGAGGCGGCATAAGTGCGCGTTCGTCCGTCACGACGCGCTGCGTAGTATCTATGGCCAACTTCTGTGCCGAGTTGCAGCGGCATGCTCCGAAGTGCGACATAGTGCAGGATGCCAACCTCGAAACCACCGCTTCGATCAACTTTTTCAATAAAAAGGCGAATCCCGCACTCAGCGACCGCTATCTCGACTTCATGCACAACGGTGAGTGGATTGCGGAGTATGATCGCTGGCGCGATGAACATATACGCCCCGAGCGACTTATGTCGGCACTGTTCGCCGATAAGGATTATCTGTCGCGTGAGCGGATCGACCTCCGCGATCTTACGATACTGCTGTTCAACCTTGCCGTCAACATGCAGAACGTGACGCCCGAGGTGTCGTTCTTCGATCTGTTTACCGGCGAGGAGCTGTACGAATGCTGGCGTTATATCCAGTATCGCTTCTTCGTGCATCGCGGCCCGTGTCCGCTCAACGAGGATTATCCGCTCTATTACTCCTGTGCCTTGTTGCGCGATATTATAGAGTGTGCCGATGCGGCTGTCGCATCGGGCGGTCGTGCGGCCGATCTGCGGTTCGGCCACGACGGCAATATCATGCCCTTCGTGAATCTGCTGTTGCTCGACGGCTATTCTACTCCGGCCTCTTCGCCCGAAGAGTTCTGCTACTGGAAAGATTACCGCCTTACACCCATGGCTGCCAACCTGCAATTCGTCTTCTATCGGCGCGGCGGCGGGGACGACATACTCGTCAAGCTCCTCCACAACGAGGAGGAGGTGCTTCTGCCGCTGCCCGGCGACATGGCGCCTTATTATCGTTGGAGCGACATGCGTCGGTTCTATACCGAGCGTATGGACTCGATAACGATTCCCGACGAGCGGTAGGGTTACCTTGCGGCCTTTTCGCGCCGGATCGTCTTTTTCTTTCTGACCGACCAGCCGAAGTGTCCGATCATCTCTCCCAGACGGAAATATTCGCCGTGGAGATAGACCAGCGGTTTGGCCGCTTCGAGCGAAAACCGGCCTGTGGCAGGGTCGATATATCGTTCGTCGGCCAGAATGCCGACAACATCGGCGATGAACATATCGTGCGAGCCGAGTTTGACGATCTGTCTGACTCGGCATTCGATCGACAGCGGCGCCTCGGCTATGACGGGTGCCGCTACGTGTTCGGCGGCTACGGGTGTCAGCCCGCACTCTTTCCACTTATCGAAATCGCGACCCGAGCGCACGCCGCACCAGTCGGTCGCGCGTGCCATATCTTCGGTCGTAAGGTTGATGACGAACTCCCCGGTGCGCTCGATGATAGGGTAGGAGTGTCTCTCGGGGCGTACCGATATATAGCACATCGGCGGTTCGCTGTTGACCGTTCCCGTCCATGCCACCGTCAGCATGTTGTACTCCTCGGGCGTAGCGCCTACGCTGACCAACACTGCCGGCAGCGGATATATCAGCGTGCCGGGCTTCCACGATTGTTTCATGCAGTTTGTATTTTATTTCGCTATTAATTGTTTTTATGTAAATTACCTGCCTCTCCGCCGGTATATACCGTTCGCTGGAATGCTGCTGTTGCGGCTTTCGGCGTTTTCGTTTTTCGCTCAGCCCGATGATCGAAGCCTTGCGGCTGTGGTCTGTGCCCGTAGCGATCGCTTCGAATACGCTCCCGGCGCAGCTGCCGATGTCGGACGGAGGAATAACCGTACAAAAATAGTAAAAGTCGGACGTACAGGCAAGCCCGAAGCGATTACACCGTGCCGGATATTCAGCTGCGGACGGACGAAGCGAATCTTCTAACGAAGATAAGGAGCGTCCCTTGCCGGAACACTCCTTCATATCTTAGAGCGGACATCATCCGCTTGCCGTATGTTGCGTATTACTCCTCGACTACGGTCTGCGCCTGCTCTGCGACCTCCTCGGCGGCAGTTGCGGCAGCCTCCTCTGCGGCGGGCAGGGCATTCTCGCTACCTACTATATCCAGAGGATCGGCAGTAGTCTGCTGGGTTGCGGCCTTAGACTCGTTATAGCTGCGGCCGGCGACGCTGTGCTGCTCGGCGACCGTCTCGCTCTTGGGGAGCGCCGTTGTCGACAACAGGCTGAAAACGACGATTGCAACGATCATCGCCCACGTGAATTTTTCGAGAATATCGGTCGTCTGGCGGACTCCGATAGTCTGGTTGGCGGCGCCGAAGTTGGCGGCCATACCGCTCTTGGGGCTCTGAACCAGAACGGCAAGTATCAGAAGAATACTTGCGATTGCGATCATTACGACACAGAAAGTATACATACTATATTAAATTTAATTATTTTGTTTCCGCTCTATTTTTGCAATGAGTCCTGCAAAGTAAACACTTTTTTCCGAATTTAACAAACTTAATTTGCGATAAATGTCGATCGCCTGATCGTTCAGACCCTGTGCCAGATATATTTCCGCGAGATCTTCGCTGACCAGCTCCTCCTCGTCCTCGTGCGAGGATTCGGTGCGCACCTCGCCGTCGGCCTCTGCGTTGTCCGAGACGATGCGGTAGTCGTCGATTTTCAGGAATCGGTCTATAATGTCGTCTTCGGTAACGAGCGTGAGCGCTTGGATGTCGATAGGCTGCGGTGCGGCGGCCGTTTCGGGACGGCAGGCGGCCAGCACGTCGCAACGCACGTCGGCCATGCCGGTCAGGCGCCGACGTATGATGCGTGCCGCCGAGAACCAAGGGTATCGGGCGACGAGCAGGTCGAGCGTCTTTATCTCGATCGGCTCGGCTTGGGCGATATGTCTCTGAAAGTCGGTCATGATATTACCAGTTTCCGGCCGCAGCCATGTAAATGTCGTTGACGAGCTTCTCCACGATCTCCTCTATGAGCTGGTCCTGCACGTCGAGCAGCAACTGCGAGGAGTCGTAATCGGCATAGCTCGAAAACGACTTGTTGTTGAACGACAGCGTCTGGTCGATGGCATTTGTAAACGTGACCTTTACGGTGATCGTCAGGCGGTTCTGCAACGCATAGTCGCCGCTCGAAACGGATGCCGTGGTCGACGAATAGTTGGTTATCTCGCCCTCGAAAGCGAAGTCTCCGCCTTCGTCGACCTGTTGCAGCCGCGTCTGTCGTGAGAACTTGTCGCGCAGAGCTTCGGTCAGCGTGGTGCTGAGCGTCGGTGCCACCATAGGTGCGTTGTTGGGGAAGTAGGCCACCGAGAAGGTCTTGGCATCGGGCGGGATCGAGCCTCCCGTAAGGTTGTAGGTAACCTTGTACCCGCATGCGGCGGCGAGCGTCGCGGCGAGGATGACTATTATGTATCTTGCAATGTGTCTCATACTATGTGCGGTGTGTTTACTCTTCGTCGATGCCCAGCGCTTTCATGCGGCGGTAGAGCGTGCGCTCGGATATGAACAGCTCCCGGGCGGCATCCTTGCGGCGGTTGTTGTTGTTGCGTAGGGCACGCATGATCTGTTCGCGCATCACGTCGTCTTTGGTTATCTCGCGATGCGGATTTTCCTCTACGACTTCGGCGCTCTCGACCTCGATCGCAGGGTGCGGCTCGGCCGTCGTAGACTGAGAGAGCAGACCCGCCACCTCGCGGTGCTCGGCCGGATGCGGCTGCGCCCGGTGCATGCCCGACATCGCCTCGGTCATCATGCGCTTCAGATCGTTTATGTCGCTGCGCATGTCGAACAGTATCTTGTAGAGAAGCTCGCGCTCGCTGTTCATCTCGTCGTATCCGCCGCGTGCGCTGCCGGTCGTGGTCGGTGCCGCATAGTCCTCTTGCGGAAGGTATTTGGCCAGCGTCGCGGCGGTTATTGTGCGGCTCTGTTCTATGGCCGAAATCTGCTCAGCGGCGTTTTTCAACTGACGTATGTTGCCCCGCCAGTAGTAGTTTTCGAGCAGCGTGCGGGCCTCGTCGTCGAGAGCTATGGCCGGCATGCGGTATTGCACCGCCACATCGGCCGCGAACTTGCGGAACAGCAGATATATGTCTCCCTTGCGCTCGCGCAGCGGCGGTACGGTTATCGGCACCGTATTGAGTCGGTAGTACAGGTCCTCGCGGAAACGGCCGTTACGGATCGACTGTATAAGGTTGTTGTTGGTCGCGGCAACGACTCTAACGTTGGTCTTCTGCACCTTGTTCGACCCCACGCGTATGAACTCGCCCGTTTGCAGCACGCGCAGCAGACGTACCTGTGTCGAGAGCGGCAGCTCGCCGACCTCGTCGAGGAATATTGTGCCGCCGTCGGCCTCCTCGAAGTATCCCTTGCGCGCATCTATCGCACCCGTGAACGACCCCTTCTCATGGCCGAAAAGCTCCGAGTCGATCGTTCCCTCGGGTATTGCGCCGCAGTTGACTGCTATGTATTTGTTGTGCTTGCGTGCCGAGTAGGAGTGTATGACTTGCGGGAAAAACTCCTTGCCGACGCCGCTCTCGCCCGTGACCAGTACCGACAGGTCGGTCGGTGCTACTCTGAGGGCGATCTCCAATGCCGTATTCAGCGCCTCGGAATTGCCGATGATGCCGAATCTCTGTTTTACGGATATCAATTCGCTGCCGGTCATTGCGGTTTCTTTTATCTCTCTTGTTCGGTTGTATAGTGCCGTGCCGCTGCCGGAGTCCCGGCTCCCGGCTCGGGCGTTCCATGCCGCTTCGCGACGTTTTGCTGTGTATTGCTGCTCGGCTCATCCGCTGCATCGTGCTGCATCGGCGATGCCGCCTGCCCGGGTTGCAACGGCACGGTTGCGAGTCGTGTCGTATCGGCCGCCGTGGTATCGGCCTGCATGACGGTTGCATTCTCTCGCTCGACGGGCGCGGCGGGCTGCTGTCGCGATGTATGTCCGCCGCCATGACGCAGCAGCAGATAACATATCGCAGCGGCCGTAATCAATAGGGCGGTCAGGACGATAGCCGCCTTTTTGCGGCGGCGTCTTCGCGGGGCGCCGGATACGATATAAACCGATGCTTTGCGTTTGTTCCCCGTCTGCTTGCCGTATTTGAGCCCTCTCACGCAGGGGTCGGGATCGGCTATGTGCGAGCGTGACATCTGCATATCCGGCCTCTCGTCGCTGCGTGCGTGCAGACTCGTTATGGGTAACTTCGCATCGCGGTTGACGGCACGATCGTCGAGCGGAATATACGGCTTGACGAACCCTTTGACGACGCATCCGGGACGGGAGCAGATGAAGCGTATGGTACCGTTGTCGCCGGCCGAGAATGTCCCCAGTCCGTCGAGCGCATACTCCTTTCCGCTTGCTGCGGCGTGACGTATGTCGAAAGCCATACGGTCGATGAGCCCGTCGGCCTCCAACTCGCTCAGCCCTGCGGCCGTGAGCAGGCCGTGAAGCACGCCGTCGTCGTTGCGCAACATCTCCGAGAAGACGACGGTGCGGCCGTCGGGCTTGACCAGAAATGCTCCTAACCGTGGAACCACAAGACGCTTGTGGTGTTTCAGATGTTCTGTGACGATATTTATAAGCAGCTCCACTAATGTATAAATTACGTACAAAGATAACTCTTTTTGCCGAAATAGGCAATCATGCTGCCATAATTATAAGCCTTTGCGACGCTCTTGCCCGGCATAAAAAGAGAGTGCCCGACACGTTGGCCGGGCACTCTGTCGTAAGTCGACGTATTCGTTATTTTACCTCCTCGAACTCTACGTCCTCGGGCTGGGTCTTGTTGTCTGAGCCCGATGCGTTGGATGAAGCTCCGCTCTGTGCGCCGGCATTGCCTGCGGCACCCTGAGCCTGCTGCTGGGCATAGATGTCCTGCGAAGCGGCCTGCCATGCGGCGTTGAGCTCCTCGATGCTCTTGTCGATTGCGGCCAGATCCTGATTCTTGTGAGCCTCTTTCAACTTGGCCAAAGCACCCTCGATAGCCGATTTCTTGTCGGCGGGCAGTTTGTCGCCGTACTCTTTGAGCTGCTTCTCGGTGGCGAAGATGTTAGAGTCGGCTGCGTTTACCTTGTCGACGCGCTCCTTCTCTGCCTTGTCCTTCTCCTCGTTGGCCTTCGCCTCGTCGCGCATGCGCTGTATCTCGGCGTCGGTCAGACCCGACGAAGCCTCGATGCGGATCTTCTGCTCCTTGCCCGTACCCTTGTCCTTGGCCGATACGTTGAGAATACCGTTGGCGTCGATGTCGAACGTTACCTCGATCTGCGGTACGCCGCGCGGAGCTGCGGGGATGCCGTCGAGGTGGAAGCGGCCGATCGACTTATTGTCGCGTGCCATGGGGCGCTCGCCCTGACATACGTTGATCTCGACCGAAGGCTGGTTGTCGGCAGCCGTCGAGAATACCTCGCTCTTGCGGGTGGGGATCGTCGTGTTGGCGTCGATGAGCTTAGTGAACACGCCGCCCAGAGTCTCGATACCCAGCGAGAGCGGGGTTACGTCGAGCAGCAGCACATCCTTTACCTCGCCCGTGAGCACGCCGCCCTGAATCGCTGCACCGACCGCAACCACCTCGTCGGGGTTGACCGAACGGTTGGGCGCCTTGCCGAAGAACTCCTCGACGATCTTCTGTATGGCAGGTATACGGGTCGAACCTCCGACCAGAATAACCTCGTCGATCTGGCTCGCCGACAGACCTGCGTCGCGCAGTGCGATCTTGCAGGGCTCGATCGTGCGATGGATAAGGTGGTCGCACAGCTGCTCGAACTTGGCACGCGTGAGCGACATCACAAGGTGCTGCGGAATGCCGTTTACAGGCATGATGTAGGGCAGGTTGATCTCGGTCGATGTAGACGACGAGAGCTCGATCTTGGCCTTCTCGGCAGCCTCTTTCAGACGCTGCAACGCCATCGGGTCCTGACGCAGGTCGATCTGATGCTCGGCCTTGAAAGCCTCGGCCATGTAGTCGATCAGCACGTGATCGAAGTCGTCGCCGCCGAGATGCGTATCGCCGTTGGTCGACTTGACCTCGAATACGCCGTCGCCGAGTTCCAGAATCGAGATATCGAACGTACCGCCGCCGAGGTCGTATACGGCGATCTTCATGTCGTCTTTCTTCTTGTCGAGGCCGTATGCCAGTGCGGCCGCAGTGGGCTCGTTGATGATACGGCGCACTTTAAGACCTGCGATTTCGCCGGCCTCCTTGGTCGCCTGACGCTGCGAGTCGGAGAAGTATGCCGGAACGGTTATCACCGCCTCGCTGACCTCCTGCCCGAGATAATCCTCGGCCGTCTTCTTCATCTTCTGCAAGATGATTGCCGAGATCTCCTGCGGCGTATACTGGCGGCCGTCGATGTCGACGCGCGGGGTGTTGTTGTCGCCCTTGACGATCGAGTAGGGCGCACGCGAGATGTCGCTGGTTACCTTGTCGTACTGCTCGCCCATGAAACGCTTGATCGAGAATACCGTGCGCTTGGGGTTGGTAATCGCCTGACGCTTGGCCGGGTCGCCTACCTTGCGCTCTCCGTTTTCAGTGAATGCGACTACCGACGGGGTAGTGCGGTGTCCCTCCGAGTTGGGGATGACCACGGGCTCATTGCCCTCCATAACTGCTACGCATGAATTGGTAGTACCCAAGTCGATGCCGATGATCTTGCTCATAATCGTAAATGTTTATTTGTTATTATTGTTTCCGTTTTCGTTTCGTCCCGCAGGACGCCGAAGGATCGAACAAAGGTTATACCAAAAGAAAAATGCGTCATTTTTGCGACGCATTAACCCTCTGAGGCTGTCAAAACCGTACTTTCGGCTGACATTCGGCTGTCATTTTGGCAGACCGGGCATCGCCGGCTGTCTGCCTGCGACCCGCTGCCTGCAAAAGGGACGGAGACGGAGCTTACCTTTCCGGCAGGAATAGCTTATCGGCCGCACCGTATCCTAACTGTATCGGGAATACAAGCCGACCGCCTTGCGTCGCGTTAGTGTTCTAATATCTTCTTCCCGTCCGTGGTATGAGATCATTGGTGCGGCGGCAGGGTAGTACGGTGCGGCTCGGGTGCCGAATCGCATGTTCGGGTTTCGGCCATGATCCTGCAAATAATCGGATCGCCGGTGTGTATTGCTGTTACCCATGTCCTGCGGCATGTCGCAGCATTAGACGTTCGGGGGAATCCGGTCGTGCGGCGGGGTAGAGCACTGCCGGTTCGCCCTATGCTGCCGGCGATTATTGGGATTCGAAGTTTTTTACCTCGGCAAGAATCTGCTCGCGCAGCGCTTTCGGCGTGACGTTTTTCTTTACCACCTGCATATACGATTCGAATATCTGAATCGTGATGAAGTCGGACGACAAATCTCCGTCGAGACGTATCGAATTCCAATGGCGTTTGTTGAAATGCCATGCCGTCGTGATCTCCTCGTGCGCATCGCGCAACTCGACCGCCTTGTCGGGGTCGCACTTTACGACGACATTATCGGGAGAGTCCATGCTCGTCACGGCGAACATGCGGCCGCCGACCTTGTATACGAGGGTCGTCTCGTCGAACGGCGTGGTCTCCTCCGTATGCGGCAGTGAAAGGCAGTATTCTCTAATGGTATAAATATCCATGATTGTGAATTTTTATGCGATACTATTTTCCGCTGTCGCAGTGCGAACAGTGCTTGTGCTGTTCGAGAACCGTATGCGGCACCTCGCCGTGCGAGATGACCTGAATCGGGCAGTTGTAGTTGTGGAGCTGCTCGGCGGTTATGATGTTCGAGTCGTGCCGATGCACGCATCGGTTGACGCAAACGATGCTCTTGACGAAACTCGAAATCGTACCCAGATCGTGCGACACCATCACGACGGCCATACGTTCGTTGAGCCTGCGCAGCAGCGAATACAACTCGTTCTCGAATTTGTTGTCGACGAAGTTGGCCGGCTCGTCGAGAATCAGCAGCTTCGGGTCGGATATTACCGCACGGCACAACAGCGCTCGTTGCAGCTGCCCGCCTGACAATTCTCCCAGCGGCCGGCTGGCTATGTCGAGAATGCCGGTGTCCGACAGTAGCTCGTCTACTCTCAGCTTGTCGCGATTGGCATATCTGTGTAGAAAGCCTTTGCTGTTTTGCAGCCCCGACAATACGACTTCGCGAACCGATATGGGAAAGGCCTTGTCTATGGTCGTAATCTGCGGCATGTAGCCTATAAGCGGTTTGCCGCCGTTGAGAATCGGCTTGCCGAGCGTGATTTCGCCGCTGTATGGTACCGTGCCCATAATGGCCTTGACGAGCGTGCTTTTGCCGCCGCCGTTGGGGCCTATGATGCCGATGAAATCGTTGTCGAATATATCGAGATTCGCCCGATCTACGGCCGTCAGGTTTCCGTATCTGACGGTAAGGTCGCGTATCTCTACGAGCTTTTGCATCCTATTCCGCAATTAAATCCGTAATTCGCTTTATTTCAGATGCTATGTCCTCGGCCAGAGGGTCGCATACCACAGGCTCGGCACCGATTTCAGCTGCAATGCCGGCCACTTTATCGACACTGTATTGCGGTTGATAGAATATGTGTTTCATTCCATTGTGTCTGCCTGCCTCGATAAGCTCGGCTAACTGCTTGGGCGACGGCTCTTTGCCTTCGTGCTCTATGGCAATCTGCCGTAACTCGTAGTCATCGGCGTAATATGTGAATGCTGGGTGATAGATCATAAACGCCTCCACGCCCGATTCTTCGAGGCGGCTCGTTACGTAGCAGTCGAGAGAATCGAGTTTAGATAGTAGGGTAGTATATGCTGATTCATACTTTGTTGAGTCCGGATATAATTGGTCGATAGCCGTGTAGATATTGGCTGCAATGACCTTCAAACCTTTCGGCGAAGTCCATATATGCGGATCGATGCCGTGCTTGTGTCCGCCATGATGAGCGTGCGAGCAACTGCCTGCCAGCGGTTCGATACCTGCGTTAAGGCTCACGATAGTCGAACTGTTGTTTAGCTTATCGGTAAGCCCCTGCTCGAAATCGATCAGGCCGGTTCGAAATATCAGGCGTGCACTTTCGAGATCGGCAATTTGCCGAGCTGTCGGCTCGAATGTCTCCGGGCTTGCGCCTTGCGGAACGAGTATCTTGATTTCAAAATCATTGCATGTAATATCTTCAACCAATGCTTTAATCGGGGCAATGGTTACATATATCGTCTTTTCATCCTGCGTGTTCTTCTTGTCTGAGTTGCAACCCGACACTATCCCGGCAAGCGATATAATAATACCTATATATATAAGGTGTAAAATATGGTTCATAATTCAGTTAATCCAATCGACGAACAAAGTTAATAAATTATGTCGAATATATCTGTTCGCGAAATAAAATTGCCAGCTTATACATAAACGTTTCGTTAAGCCGAGTGTAGATCGGAGCTTGCTCTGACTATGCCGCGGCACATAAAAGATCGAAATCCGTACAATATTTTTGTTAAGTCGAGCAGAGTCGAATAACGTTGAGTCCAACCTTATACATAACAAAATAATTGATTCTAAGGCTATTTGCAAAATATCGGTATACCCGCCAATGCACGCTCAGACTTGTGTTCGGATATATGGCCGTTCCAAGAGCGAAATCTTTTATCCGTATCAATATACGTCGAATTGAACTTGCGAATAAGATGTAGCAAAGCCATTCGACGGTCAGTGCATAGTATAGTAAGATTGCCATTGTAGAGGCAGATATTCTATGTGTGAAAATGATATACCGCTAAATCTATCAAGCATATAATTCGCGCAATATATTGTTAAATAAAATACTTTTACAAATAATGATAATGTCATTCTAATTACCCCCTCCCCGATATAATTTAACATAATAGACATATTACGACATGTGTTTGTAGTCCGAAGAGGGTAGTTTGCATGGTATATTCTAACGTTTTCGTTGAGCCGAGCGCATAGCCGAGCTTGCTCGGACTTGCCGAGGCGCAGAAAATGTCGAAAACATTTCGACGTTCTCGTTAAGTCGAGGTAAATACAAGACATGTTCTCGTGTTATACCAGAGTTATGGATAAGTCGAACTAATTCAGCGTCCCAGAGTTATGGATAAGTCGAACTAATTCAGCGTCTTGGTGAACGCATGCGCCGGAACCTTGTTTGCTCCTCTATCGATTCACTGTGTAGATGAATGCAGATATTTCCTATCTGCCCGGCTGTAAGAGCTTGTTACCTATGTCGTTATTCTGTAATCGTGACGGTTGCAACAAACTCAGCCGGTTGGTTATGAATACGGGTGGAATCACTGTATAGCATACTATTCGGTAAACGATTCGAATGTGTGGTCGTCGTATAAAACGATAATTTTTCGTATCGATCGCTTGTGTTTGTTCGGCGCCGATCCGTCCTCTGCATCTGGCATTCGTCGATCCGACATTATCATGCCGTCAGAATCGCTTCCGGCAGCGTTTATATCCTGAGTTTCGAACAGGCTGCCTGTGTGTGCTGTTACATTAGGCAGAGTCGCTTGGGCGGGTTGACGTCCTTCGTTGTCAGCGCGGTACATCTTATCGGAATCGAGCAGCAACCAGTCGGGATTAATTCGCGGAAAACGTTGCAGCAGTTTTACAACAAAATCATAACTCGGTTTATTTCGGCCACTGAGCAAATGAGATATTCCCGACGGCTGAATTTCGAGGATCTTGGCGAGTTTGGTTGCTGTCAGATTCTCCGTTTCGAGCAGTTTGTTGAGTTTCGTAACCATTTTCCGATATTTTCTACAAATATATATACTTTATTTTTGTAATCAAAATATTTTTACAAAAGTAATGCAAATCTCACTGTTGATAATGTTTACATTCGTAAATTGTAATATATGGTTAAATAGCATTTTTAGATGTCAGCAATCGTTACTTTATATGAAACATATAATAATTGTATTATTAGTAATATATGTATATTGTAATGCCTATTGCATTCACTAATATCCCCGGATGCCGTGTCGACTATGGTTTATTTATTGCTTATGTGGATATGATTATTGCAAATAATTGATATAGTGTCAAATAATTTTTATTGTTTATTACTTTAACTACTCTCGAAAGGATAAATTTTGCTGCATGCGATCGGGTTTATCGCGCGATACAGTTGTAACTGTTAACAATTATATACATGTCTATTAATGTGACATGTGTAATATTGTAAAGATCGCTTGGTGTTACAATAGTAAATGATTAGTCTCCAAAATCGAAGGATAAAATATTCGAATCCTGCTCTACCCTATTTTTTGTTTCGAGCTATTCAAGTGTTATATTATGTTAATATATAATGAAGCGGATAGGTAGTTGGTTTACCTATCCGCTTGTTTAATAATATATTTATAGTAATATATTTTCTCTCTATCTTATCAGCATTTCCGCTATTGCTGTAAACTCTTTCGGAGATAATTTGAGCTTTTCCTTATGGAAATCGACATCGTTTTCGTTGTTTATAGGTATCAAATGTATGTGCGCGTGCGCAACTTCGAGCCCGAGCACTACCATTGCCACCTTTTTACACTCTATTTTGCTCTTAATTTTACGGGCAATGCGCTTGGCAAAAACGATCATCTGTTGCAGCTCGTCGTCTTCGAGGTCGAATATATAGTCGACCTCTCGCTTCGGTACGACCAGCGTATGTCCCTTGGTCAGCGGATTGATATCGAGAAATGCGAAATGCCGATCATCTTCGGCGACTTTGTAGCACGGAATCTCTCCTGCTATGATGCGTGAAAAAATAGTTGCCATTATCTTATATTTGAGTTGTTCGTTTGTCTTGCTTTATCGTATTAAAATCGGAACCTGTTAATACCAATTCCTGCATACCTTTAATCGGCTTAATCGGCCGCTTTGTTGCCGGTAAAATAGACGACTACTATCTGCGGTCCGGACCGAGGACGAAGCCGGTAGCGTAGCCGTACAGCCATTCAAGACGGCGTCTCGCTTTGTCCGGCTCGGTCGATGTGCCGAGCCGCTTATAATCTTTTGCCGATGCAGCTTTTCGCCTCTCCATGCTTGCCGGTTGCAGCTATTCGTCGAATTTCGGTTTCAGTATTTCGTATGATATTACAGCCTCCCTGAGGTTGAACGGACGATGAGCGTCGGCAGCTGCCGTTGCGCACGTTTCGTCTATATTTATACGCTCGTAATCGCAATCCCGTTTCCTGCTCCCGTCGGCTGCCATTGCAGGTTTATGTCCGCTGCATGATGTATCTTGCACCGCTGCGAATGTATCTATATACTCAAAGTCTTCAATGCGCGAATCTTCCTTAATAAGGATTTCTGCAATCTCGCTCTCCGGCACAAGATCTCTGTTCCGCGGATCGTGCTCACTGCTTGGATTCCGTTCCGACTCCTTGTCGGCTGTCCGTGCGGCACTCCTCTTGGCGGCAGCTCTCTTTGCAGGCTTGGCGTTCGATATCCAGATTGCGATCAATATGACGAGTGTTATTAAGAAACCGGTGTTGCTCATGTCAGTAGTTGATTAGTCGTTTGACGCTTTCGATGCCCTTTATCTTGCGGATATTGTCGAGCAGCGCATTCAGGTCTTCCGTATTTTTCACATACAGACTTATCAGTCCGTCGAATATTCCGTCATGGTTGCGGATATTTATCTCTCGCATATTTATGCTGAAATCGACCGTTATAACTTTCGTTATGTCGAGTATGATTCCCGACCGGTCTATGCCGCGCAGCTCGACGGTCGCCAGATATGACTCGGCCTTCTGCTGCGACCACTTGATCTCCTCCTTGACGATGTTTTTGCCGAACTGCGCCGCCAGCCGCGTCAGGGTCTCGCACGTGGCCTTGTGGACTATTATATGATTCGTTGCTGGGTCGCGATACCCTACCACTCTGTCGCCCGGAATCGGCCTGCAACACTCTGCAATGACGAACTCCGGCTCTTTGTCCAGCGCACGGTTCGTTTGCGGCGTCTCCGCATGCTCGCTCTCCGTCCCGGTCTCGTCCGTGGCGTTGCCGTTGCCGCCCGGTATGAACAGCTTCCAGAATTTGAGTATCTTCTTCGATGCGTTCTCTTTCAGCAGCTTGTCGAGGTTGTCGAGCGATATTATGCCTGCCCCTATCTTGCTGTAAAGCTCGTCTTTGTTGAGACATTCGTATGACGACATTATCTTTCGCAGCACACGGCCGTTCTGTATGATGTTGTGTCGTCCGAGCTGTTCCGATAGCATCTTCTGGCCATGCTCGATGTTGTTCTGCCGTTCGCGTTTGAGAAATGTCTTTATCGACTGCTGCGCCTTGCTCGTTGTCACGACTTCGAGCCACTCGGCCTTGGGGTGTGCCGTCTCAGCCGTTATGATCTCGATCTGGTCGCCGCTGTTTATATGCGCCGTTATCGGCTCTATTTTGTGGTTTATCTTGGCTCCTATGGCATGGTTGCCTATCTTGGTGTGTATCTCGTATGCGAAGTCGAGCGCCGTTGCGCCGTTGGGCATCTTGTGCGCCTCGCCCTTGGGTGTGAATACGACTATCTCGGATGTGTATAGCGACAGCTTGAAGTTGTCGAGAAAGTCTATTGCGCTGTCGGTCGGACCGTTGAGCGCGTTGCGAATCTTTTTCAGCCACTTATCCAGCTCGTCCTCGTCTTTGGATATGGTGGCGTGCTTGTATTTCCAGTGTGCCGCGAAGCCGCGCTCGGCTATATCGTCCATTCGCTGCGTGCGTATCTGCACCTCGACCCATATTCCGTCGGGCCCCATAACGGTCGAGTGTAACGCTTCGTATCCGTTCGACTTGGGTATGCTTATCCAGTCGCGCAGACGCTCCTGCTTGGGCGTATATATGTCCGTTATCGAAGAGTATATCTGCCAGCACTGTGTCTTTTCCGACGGGAACGGCAATGCCTGAAATACTATTCTTATGGCGAAAATGTCGTATATCTCCTCGAACGATATCTGCTTGCGCTGCATCTTCTGCCATATCGAGTAGATGCTCTTTATGCGCCCGGAGATCTCGTACTTGATGTTGTCGCGATCGAGCACCTCGATTATCGGAGCTGTAAACTTGTCGATGAATGCCTGACGTGCATGCTGCGTATCCTCTATCTTGCGCGATATCTCCTCGTACTCTTTCGGAAACCGGTATTTCATGCACAGGTCTTCGAGCTCGCTCTTTATCGCATACAGTCCGAGTCTGTATGCCAGCGGCACGAACAGATATATGGTCTCGCTCGTGATCTTGATCTGCTTGTTGAGCGGCATCGAACCCAGTGTGCGCATATTGTGCAGGCGATCGGCCAACTTTATGATTATCACACGCACATCGTCCGACAGCGTAAGCAGTACTTTACGGAAATACTCAGCCTGCTCCGAGGCCTCGGTATTGAATACGCCGGCCATTTTGGTCAGTCCGTCGACCATGGCCGCTATCTTCGGCGAGAATGTCTGCTCGATGTCTTCGACCGTGTAGTCGGTATCCTCGACCACATCGTGCAACAGCGAGGCCACGACGGATTTCACGCCGAGGCCTATCTCGTTTACCACAATCATCGCCACGGCTATCGGGTGCAGTATATACGGCTCGCCCGAGCGTCGCTTGACGCCCTTGTGAGCCTCCTTGGCCAGAAAGAATGCGCGTCGGATGAAGTTCCAATCCTCCTCGTTCTTGCATATTCTGGCCTTTCTGCACGACTCGACCAACTCGTTCCAGCGTCGGTCGATCAATATCTCGTCTTCGGCGGTGTAATTCATGGCAAACTACCCTGTTATGTTTATCTGCTTACTGCTCCTTCTTGCCGGCCTTCATCGCGTCGCGGACCTTGGCTTCGACCTCTGCGGCGAGCGCCTCGTCCTTTCTGAGCGCCTCCTTGACCGAGTCGCGGCCCTGTCCGATCTTCTTCTCTCCGTAAGAGAACCATGATCCGGCCTTCTTTATCACACCATAATCTACGCCAAGATCGATAATCTCGCCCATTTTCGATATTCCCTCGCCGAACATGATGTCGAACTCGGCGCGCTTGAACGGAGGCGCCACTTTGTTCTTTACGACCTTTACCTTGGTGCGCGTTCCGAGCTGCTCCTCGCCGTCCTTTATGACCGCCGTGCGTCGTATGTCTATACGCACGCTGGCATAGAATTTCAGCGCATTACCGCCGGTCGTGGTCTCGGGATTGCCGTATACCACGCCTATCTTGTCGCGCAGCTGGTTGATGAATATGCAGACGGTCTTTGTCTTGGCGATGCTGGCCGTGAGCTTGCGCAGCGCCTGCGACATGAGTCGTGCCTGCAATCCCATTTTCGAGTCGCCCATGTCGCCCTCGATCTCGGCCTTCGGCGTCAGAGCCGCCACCGAGTCTATGACGATGATGTCTATGGCGCTCGATCTGATAAGCGAATCGGCTATTTCGAGCGCCTGCTCGCCGTTGTCGGGCTGCGATATTAGCAGGTTGTCGACGTCTACGCCCAACTTCTGTGCGTAGTAGCTGTCGAATGCGTGCTCGGCATCGATGAATGCCGCTATGCCTCCCGCTTTCTGGGCCTCGGCTATCGCATGTATCGCCAGCGTCGTCTTACCCGACGACTCGGGACCGTATATCTCTATCACGCGACCTTTGGGGTATCCTCCCACGCCGAGCGCCATGTCGAGCGTTATCGAGCCCGTCGGTATTACCGGTATGTCTGCTGCGGCCTGACTCGACATGCGCATGATCGAGCCCTTGCCGAAATCCTTCTCTATCTTGTCCATAACCGCCGAAAGCACTTTGAGCTTGTCGGCATTTATCTGTTGTTTGTCTGCCATAATCGGGTATCGTGTTTTTATCGTTTTTCGTATGAATCTATTATCTGTCGGTAGTGGTTCTTCGTATCCACTTTGTCGAATATCTTCTCTATGCGCCCCTCGGCGTCGAGGATGAATGTCGTGCGTGCCACGCCCATATACTTGCGGCCGTACATCGACTTCTCCACCCACACTCCGAATGCCTCGCATACGCTGCGGTCGGTGTCGGCCAAGAGTGTGAAGCCCAGATCGTGCTTGTCGCAGAAGTTACGGTGCGACTTTTCGCTGTCGGGGCTAACTCCGACTATGCGGAATCCCATCTCTGCGAGCTGCTCTCTGCCGTCGCGCAGGCTCTTGGCTTCGAGCGTGCACCCCGATGTGTTGTCCTTGGGGTAAAAGTATAGTATCGTGCGACCTCCGCGCAACGAGTCGAGTGTTATCCGCTCGCCGTCCTGCGTGGTGGATTCGAAGTCGGGCGCCATGTCGCCTGCTTGTAATTTGGTCATAATGGTTCAAATGTATAATATTCCCTCAAAATTAGTGAATTTTTGCTAACATATCTATTCTGACAGTGTTTTTTATTCATTTAATTTTCGCGCCGTTTTTCAACGCTTCAATCAGCCACGGCAGAAAACAGATTATAAATATCAGTATTTTCATCTTAATTATTATGTTTAACGATTTACATTCTGAGCGATTGTCTTATGGTGCATCGTCATGTCGTCGGCAAGCCCAGCCCTTCTTATTGCCATGCCGCTTCCATGTTTACCTGTGCAGCGAACTCCTCTTGCGAGCCGTTGAGACGGTGTCCGCATGCCGGACACCGTATGGCGCATTCGGTCTCCACGTGCGAGCGGTTCGTGTCTGCGCAGCTTCTGACGGATGCCATGTCGGCTGCGTGGTAATGTCTGGTAATCGTGCCGCAATGGCGGCACTCGATCGAATAGATTATTCCCATATTTGCGATTGCTTTTGTTTCATAATGCAAAGTAAGCGCAACTATGTGACAATTTATGACACGGATTTATTCCAGGTATAAATTTTCATCTGCTTGGCTTTCAAATGTTGCCGTATGCGGCTATGTAGCTCTTTATATACTCTTTCAGCTCCTCCGACTCGACTATGCGTATGTCGTTCAGCAGCCCTGCTACGAAGCGCCCCGCGCCCTTTACGTCGGCTATGTCGGTCGCCAGTATCCAGTGTCCGTCGTCTGTCTGCGATATGTCGCGCTCTGCCAGAGGAAACTCCTCCACGAGCAGATTGTGTGCCATGACACCGAGTTCGAGCACTATCCTCATGCGCCGCTTGCCGCTTATGCGGAATGCGTCGGTAAAGCCGCATTCGTGTTCCTGCTCGTGATGCCATGGCGTGTCGGTCGGCTCGACGCTTCCCATGCGTGCCGTCGCGAATAGCTTGTTGGTATTGTCCGACACATCGAAACACCATGCCTGCACGTAGTTGGTCGTGAATGCGAACGGCTCTACCCTGCGGTCGCTCGTGGTGCCGGTGTGCGAGGAGCGATAGCCGCGCAGGACTACTTGCCGCTTCTGCTCGATCGCCTCTAACAGCGCATGGATACGGGCCGCATTGCCGCCCTTTACCACCGTGTCGGGCAGCGTACCGTTGTCGTATACCGAGTATAGCTTGCGTTTGAGATTCTGTTTCAGGGCGTTGCCCTCATCGATATTCTCTATGGCGCGTTTGAGAATCGCAGCCTCCTCCTCCGTGAAGTGCACCAGCTGCGATATGTCCTTGAAGTGTGGCGAAGCCTTGTCGATGCGTATGTAGCTGCCGCTCTTCTTTATTATGAATCCCGCCGCCCGGAACGTATCTATATAGCGGTATACCGTGCGTCTCGACATATCGAGCCTTTCGGCTATCTCATCTACCGTCAACTCCGTATTCGCCGTCAGCATCTTCATCAGCCTGAGCAGTCTCTCGATCTTGGGTTGGTCCATGCGATTGTTTGTGCGGTTAATTTTATCGGACATCGCGGAAGGCTGTTCCGGTTATGATGTTCGCCTGTATGCAAAAATACGAATTATTCGCTGACGGCAATACTTTCCGGGTGGTAATATGATATTAAAACAACAAGGCAAGACCCGATAGTCTTGCCCGTATCTTACGACATATGTCCTCTTTCCGCTTATGCCTTTCCCAGTACGATCTTCTCGATCTGTTCGATCTGCTGCTTGTAGCTCTTGTCGGTGTCCATCATGTCGCTTACGGCTTTGCACGAGTGCAGCACCGTGGCATGGTTGCGGCCGCCGATGACCGAACCTATGGCCGTTAGCGGCGCCTTCGTGTGCTGCTTGGCCAGATACATCGCTATCTGACGTGCCTGCGCCACGTCGCGTGTGCGTTTGGCCGAGTTGAACGTCTCCATGTCTATGTTGAAGTATTCGCACACGACTTTCGTTATATGCTCTATCGTGATCTCCTTCTGCGTGAGCTTGACGTATACTTTCAATATATCCTTGGCCAGCGCTGTGGTTATCTTGCGGCCGAGGAACGAGGCGTTGGCCACCAGCGCCGACAATGCGCCTTCGATCTCGCGGACGTTGGCCGATATGTTGTCGGCGAGATATATGACGACCTCGTCCGAGATCTGCGCGCCCAACTTCTGCGCCTTGGAGCGTATTATCTTTATCTTGGTCTGATAGTCGGGCGTATCGAGCAGCGCCGACAGTCCCCACTTGAACCGCGTAAGCAGACGCTGTTCTATATCCTTCAACTCCACGGGCGGCTTGTCTGACGTGAGCACGAGTTGCTTGCCCGCCAGTTGCAGATGGTTGAAGATGTTGAAGAAGGCGTTCTGCGTACCCGTCTTGCCGGTAAGCTCTTGTATATCGTCGATTATCAACACGTCTATCATCTGATAGAAGTGTATGAAATCGGTTATCTCGCCGTTTTTGTATGCCGTCTGGAACTGTGCCTGAAACTTGTTCATCGATACGTAGAGCACCTGCAACTCGGGGTGGCGCTGTCTGACCTCGTGGCCTATGGCCTGTACGATATGGGTCTTGCCCAGCCCCGAATCTCCATATATATAAAGAGGGTTGAAAGCGTTGCTGCCCGGCGTGACGGCCACGGCCATGCCGGCCGAGCGTGCCAGACGGTTGCATTCGCCCTCGATATGGTTATCGAAGGTGTAGTTGGGATTGAGCTGCGGGTCGATGAAAATCTTTCGCAAGCCCGGTATTACGAACGGATTTTTTATATTTGCCGTGTCGGTCTGCGTATTGAAGCGCGATATGGCCGTAGTGTCGGCATTGACCTCTACCGGGCGGCTCTTGGCGCGCGGTACCGCATAGTGCAGTCTGGTCTGTCGTCCGTATAGCTCGGCTATGATCGGGCGCAGGAATTGCAGATAGTTCTTTTCGATATTGGCGACGTAACTCTCGTTGGGCACTCGCAGACGCAGATTGGTGCCGTCGAAGCCCATAGGCACGATCGGCTTGAACCACTTGACGAACTCCTCTTCGGTAATGGACTCTTTGATGTGGTCGAGGCAATTCTGCCAAACATCTGCGTATGTTTGTGTATTCAACATAGTTACTAATGTGCTTTCTCTGTTTGTCGGTATGGCGTCGAGCGATAACTTACTTTGCGGTCTGGCGTTCGGAGTGAATCGACCTCAGGAATAGGTGTCGTCTTTTGCTCACTTTTGACAGTGCAAATATGTGGATAATTTTATTAAAATATGCCCGGGTGGGGCTTGCAAATTCGGATTTTTATTTTATAGCTGAAAGGGGGCTCCGACGCCTCTCAATTTAAGGTGTTGATATATAGTAATTGAATTATTTTTGCTATATTTGCATATTGGAAAAATAAACGGCTTAACCGATATTTATAAATATAACCAATAACGATTATGACTAACGAATTAGAACAGTCGGTCTTGTCGAAGGCGCAGAAATGGCTCGACGGCGAATACGACGAGGCGACCAAGGAGCAGGTACGTCTTATGATGAATAATGACCGTAACGAATTGATAGAGAGTTTCTATAAGGATCTGGAATTCGGTACGGGCGGCTTGCGCGGCATCATGGGTGCCGGTACCAACCGCATGAATATCTACACCGTCGGCGCAGCTACTCAGGGACTTGCCAACTACCTCAAAAAGAATTTCGAGGGTGAGGCCGTGCGTGTGGCCATTTCTCACGACAGCCGCAACAACTCGCGTATGTTCGCCGAGCGCGTAGCCGACATCTTCGCCTCTAACGGCTTTACGGTATATCTGTTCGACGCCCTGCGTCCGACCCCCGAGCTGAGCTTCGCCATACGCGAGCTGAAATGCCAGTCGGGCGTCATGGTTACCGCTTCCCACAATCCCAAGGAGTATAACGGCTATAAGGCCTACTGGACCGACGGTTCGCAGGTTACCTCGCCTCACGATGTCAACATCATCGCCGAGGTCGAGAAGATTACCGAGAACTCGCAGGTGCTCACGGGACGCAATCCCGAGAACATACACATCCTCGACGAGTCGTTCGACGAGAAGTATCTCGACGCCATTCACGAGCTGTCGCTCTCGCCCGAGTCCATAGCGCGTCATCGCGACATGAAGATCGTCTATACGCCGCTGCACGGTGCCGGCGTGCGTCTGGTTCCGGCATCGCTGCGCAAGTGGGGCTTCGAGAACATTATCTCGGTTCCGGAGCAGACCGTCCTGGACGGCAACTTCCCCACTGTCGAGTCGCCCAACCCCGAGGAGCGCAAGACGATGGCTATGGCTATCGAGCTGGCGCGTAAGGAGGGCGCCGATCTGGCCATGGCTACCGATCCCGACTCCGACCGTATCGGTCTGGCACTGCGTAACGGCAAGGGCGAATACGTGCTGCTGAACGGCAACCAGACTCTGGTGCTTCTGATGTGCTATCAGCTTACGCGCTGGGCCGAGCTGGGCAAGATCGACGGCAACCAGTATGTCGTCAAGACTATCGTCACGTCGACGATGCCCGATGCCGTTGCCGAACACTTCGGCGTGAAGTGCTACAACTGCCTTACGGGCTTCAAGTTCATCGCCAAGATCATCCGCGAGAACGAGGGCAAGGCCAAATATATAGGCGGCGGCGAGGAGTCGTTCGGCTACCTGCCCGGCGATTTCGTCCGCGACAAGGACGGTGTGGCGTCGTGCTCGCTGGCGGCCGAGGCTGCCGCATGGGCCAAGGATACCATGGGTCTTACCCTCTACGAGTGGTTGCAGGAGCTCTACGTGAAGTACGGCTTCTACCGCGAGGGTCTGGTCAACGTGGTGCGCAAGGGTAAGGACGGTGCCGAGCAGATACAGCAGATGATGGTCGACTATCGCCAGAACCCGCCCCGCACGATCCTCTCGTCGCCCGTGGTCAAGATCTACGACTACAAGACGTTGGAGGTTTTGGATGTCGCTACGGGCGTCAAGTCGCCTATCGAGGGCGTTACCGACAAGAGCAACGTATTGCAGTGGCTTACCGAGGACGGCACGAAAGTATCGGTGCGTCCGTCGGGTACCGAGCCCAAGATCAAGTTCTACTTCGGCGTCAAGGCGCAGCTTGCGTCGGTGGCCGATTTCGAGCGCGTCGAGGCCGAGCTGGATGCCAAGATCGAGGGCATCAAGCGCGAGCTCGACCTTATCTGATACTCTGCGTGCCGGCACCGCCGGTAGGAGATAAATGAAAATTACCCCGTCGCATGCAGCGGCGGGGTAATTTTTTATCGGTCTTGGCTCTGCCGCCCGACAACGCCGGGCGGACGACGAGGCGCTACCCTATTTCTCGTATGTTATCTCGATCGAGTCGACGTATGCCACGCCGGCCTTGTCGTT
Organism: Bacteroidales bacterium; assembly: GCA_910574205.1. Classification (GTDB taxonomy): domain Bacteria; phylum Bacteroidota; class Bacteroidia; order Bacteroidales; family Rikenellaceae; genus Alistipes. Next base: position 120,719 of record CAJSYJ010000002.1, on the reverse strand, counting down.
GTGCATCTTAAAGTAGGTGTAATTGCCGCCCGTCAGGTCGTATGTCTGCGTGTATATGCTTACTCTGTCGGGTGTTACGGTGTCGGTCTCGGTCACTGTCTCAGCCTCTACGACCGTCTGCGACGGGCAAGCCTCGGTGCCTGCGTAGAGCGTGTGGTTGGGCGTGTACTGGTTCTCGTTCTTGGTGCGTATGACCACCTTGACGATCCTGCCCAGCGAGTTCATGTTGGCGATTATACCTTGGTTGGTAACCTTCGTGTCGTTGCCCTGCATCTGCAATGTGTTGGGTATTATACCCTTCTGCGATATGCCTATGCGCGCTCCTGCCATGTCGTAGCCGTACTGCGTCCATGTATACCACGAGTCGATGTTGCTGACGTTCTGGTTGCCGTACTTGCCCTTCTCCAACTCCGTGGCACCGTTGCGGTTGTCGATTATATCCTGCGCCGTCATCCTTACGGTTATCAGGCCGTCCTGCGCCGCCGCACCCTGCGTAAGGCGTATCCGCGTGGTCGCCGCTACGGCCGACTCCTTGATTATGTCGACGGTCATCGCCGTCTCGATGTTCTGCGCATCGCTGTTTTCTCGTGCCGTAACTATGATGTTGCCGTCGGCTACCTCCGCCGTAAATCTGTCGTTGTCGATCGTCGGACGTATCGTGCAGCCCTCGCCGTTGTAGAGTGTCAGCTCTACCGTCTTGCTGCCTCCCTGCGGTGCGAACGACAGCAGTTGCGGCATGGCCGATACCACTATCGAGCCGCCGGCCATGTCTATGCCGACCAGCATTACGCTTATCTTGGTTCGGTTGCGGTCGGTTCCTATGGTATAGGCGTCTATCTCGACCTGCTTGCCGACCATGGTCTGGTCGATCTGTCCGTCGCTCAGATAAGGCATCTCCACTACGACGTCGGTGCCCTCGACGCTTATCGTCGACAGATCGGTCATCGTACCCGTTATCGTCACATACTCGGTCTTGGGTGCCGCCATGAAGGCTGCTATCGCGGTCGCATCGTAGGCTGCCGGCTCGCCGTAAGCGTACTCGCCCGCCGACAACAGCGTTATGTCGGCATACGACATCTGCTTGACGTAGTAAGGCTCAGTCACTACGCCTGCTGCGCGTATCTCATCGCCGATGCGCGCTACATATTCTGGGTTGTTGCCCTGATATACTACTATCGAACCCGTCGCGTCGCTTACCACGAATCCGCGGGTATATGTCGCCGACACCTTGCCTTGGATCGTATACTGGCCGTTTGCCGCCGCCGTGACTTCGGCTATCGTGCTTACGCGTGCGGGATCGGTGGCACCCGTTCCGTCGACGCTCTGTCCGCCTTGTCCGGCCGCGAGTTCTACGTCGTCGATGCGGTTTGTGCTCGACGTGAGCGATGTGAATCGTACCGATACGTTATCGGCCTGACGTGCCAGCGTGAAGTCGCACACCGCCTGCGACCAGTAGTGGTCTGTGCCCTCGGTTTTGAGCGTGTAGTCGAGCGGCGCCGACCATGTGCTGCCGCCGTCGAGGCTTATCTGAACGTTGAAATCCTCCTTGCGGAAGCGGTTGTCCTCGGCCTGCATGTCGTAGCGCATGGCGCCGAAAGTGAGACGAAGGTTGCGCTCCGCACCTACGTCGATCTTGTTGATCGACATGTATGTCACGCCAGAGCTGAACAGAATGAGGTTGCCGCCCGAGCCGGGATAGTCCGAGTACTGGCTGTTCGACGGCTCGTTCGAGCGCGGCGAGACGCCCTTTACCTCGTATTCGAGCGCCGCGATGCCGGTGCCCTGCTCGTTTTTCCAGCCCTCCCACTCATCGCAGTAGGGCCACGATCCGTCGATCTTCTGTACTATCTCCTTGTCGAAGTCGTTGTAGTAGAACGAAGTGGTCTCGGCAGGCTTGTCGCCGACGAATGCCGCCACATCGTCTATCGAGCGAGGCATGAGCTGCGCGTTGCCCTTGTATACGGTCACTACGCCCGTCAGCGTACCCGTAGCTTCGGGAGCTATGTACTTGCCGATGAATGTCGGCGACGCGTATTGTATGAATAGCGTTACGGGCGTCGCGCCGACGGTAAACGTATGGGTCTTGGTGGAAGTCTCCGATCCCCACTCCACGGCGCGGGCGGGCGATACGGCATTGTCGAGTGCGACGAGCATCGACTGGTAGTCGGCCAGACAGTCGGCCGCGGCTGCGATCGGGGCGGTCTCGACATGTCCCAGCTTCTCGATCTCCACCCACTCTTCGCCTGCCGAGCCCGTAACCTCGTACAGGCCGCTGTAATTGACTATGCGTGCCAGTCCGGCCTTGAATGTAATCTTGATCTTGTCTCCTGCTTCCAGGTCGAATGCCTCGTTGCTCGGGTCGATTACGGCATTGCTGCCGTACAGCGTCAGGCCGTGCCCCTTCTCTGTCGCCCCTTCGGTCATCACTTGCAGGTTCTTGCTCGTGAAGTTGCCTCCCTTGCGGTCGGTCGTCACGACGGCTATCAGCGTCTGGTCATTCTGCTCGTCGAGTACGGCCTGCTGGTCGGTCATGCGGGCTATGATCTCCGGGATCGTTATCGTACCTTGCGGCTCTTCGACCGCTTTGCCGCTCTGCACGATATGTATCGAGGCATCGAATCCGGGAACGTGCAGCTCTTCGCCGACAATGTTGAAGCCGATGTACGTCTCGCGATCGATGTCGGTCGCAGCCACCGTAACGGTTATCTCTGTGGTACCATTGCCGCTCATGGGCGTTACCGTAATCCACTTTTCGCCTGCATAGGCCTTCCATTGGCAGTTGGCCGTCAGCGTGAAGGTGCGGCTACCTTCATCTGCCGAGAAATTCATCTCCTCTGCCTCCTCCGGCAGTGAGAGCCGCGGCGATATGGGGTCGGTCCCGGTGTTGTCGTCACTGCATGCGACAAGTGCGAGCGTGACGGCCATGAACATGACGCACCACACCCTTCTAAAAAGATTCTTCTTTTCCATTGCTGGATCCTTGTTAAAAAGTTTGAGTATTATAAGAGGCTCCTCGGATCGTTGTACCTCGAAACCCGACAAAGTTAGAACTTATTTTGGATTGTGCAAAAGTCTGCAGCTATATAATCGTTAATTTTTCTTGTATGCCGCAGATCGGTGTTGTTGTTTATGGTATTTTGAAAATAATAAGTTTTGCTTATGTTATCCCAGGCTGTTATTTTCCGGCTGTTTTCAATCCTATGCGGAATATGCGGCCGTCGATGAACGATACCCAGATGCCGCCGTTGTCGTCGGCCGTGAAGTCGTTGGCTGCGGCCGATGCTATCTTCGCGGCTCCGAGCAGCCGCCCGTCCGATTCGTCGACGGCAGCTATCATACCCGTGCGGTTGGCCATGTAGGCGACGCCGTCACGCGTTAAGATCGGGCATGGGTTGTGGTCGTATCCCCAGCCGGCATCGGCCGTCCATGCCTCCGTGTAGCTGTCGCCATCGACCGGTACGGCTATCATCTCGCCGTCCATCGTCTTGGCGTAAAACATCTCGCCGTCGTCGCTTATGCCGGTGGTCTCGCGTACTTTGCGGCTCTTTATGCGCCATAGCTGCCGGCCTGTGGCCAGATCTATGAATGTCATGTGGCGGTCGGGTGCGACGATCATCACGCGGCCATGAGATATGCGCGGTACGATATGCCCCGGCGAGAACAGACGGTTCCCGCTGCCGTTGTTCCACCTCCACAGCATCGTTCCCGTCTCCGTGTCGATGCAATACAAATGGCAGTCCCAAGCGCCGAATACTACCCTGCCGCCGTCTACCGTCGGACGTCCCTGCGGCTGCCCCTGCCCGTAGTCGAATCGCCAGATTATGCGGCCGTCTTCGGGCGCTATGCGCAGCATGGCTCCGTCGATACCTATATATAATGATCCCTCTGCGATCACGCCGTCGCCTATCATCCTTTCGAGCGAGCGGTTGCACCACAGCGTCGTGCCGTTGGCGGCATCGAGTGCGAGAAGCCCGTCGCCGACCGTGGCTACGATCAGCCTGCCGTCGTGATAAACGGGTGTGGAGTATATGGCCGCTCCGAAATCGCGCTGCCAGAGCATGCGGCGGCGCTTTGTGTCGAAGGCCTTGATCTGTCCCGACGAGTTGCCGTAGAAGATCGTATCGCCATGTACGGCTACACCGGTATATACCGACGCCTCATCCTCGACGACGCACTCGGCCTCGAACACCCCCGCATCGCACTCCGCTGCCGGCTCGTCGCACGGCAGAGCCGCTATATCGCTGCTGTAACCGAGAGCTATCGTATGGAGCTCTGCCGGCTGCCGGCCTACGAGCTTCTCCTCCACGCGCACCGAGTCGCCCGAGAATCGCAGAACGGTATAGCCGTATGTCGGCCGGCCGTCGACTTGGAGCATCAGCGAACGGCCTATGATGCCGGGTATGGAGTCGTAGTTGTTGAGACTCGGCCGGTGGTAATGGCCGCACAGCGCCGCCGCCGCGTCGTGCGAGCGGAGCATCGACGTTACCTCGCGGCGGTTGGTTATGTCGTTCGACAGCGGATAGTGGCATACGGCGACGATACGGTGGCTGCTTGGCGTAGCGGACATTACCGAATCCGCCCAGTGCAGATCTTCGCGACGCACCGTGCCGTCGGCCATCTTCATGAACGGCCCCGCCTGAAACCCGACGAAGCGGTATCGGCCGGCATCGGCAAAGGTGCGGCTGTCGTGCCCCCACAGCTCCCCGAAGCGGGTGCAGGCGCTCTCCGACCATGTCGTCTCGTGGTTTCCGGCTACGACTAACTGCGGTGCGTCGAGACGCGAGAGCTTGCGGTGGATATTGGCCAGCTCCTCGTCGCTGCCCATGTTTGTCATGTCGCCGCCTATGATTACAAGATCGTAATCTTCGGCGTTGATCTCGTCGACGACATGATCGATCATCCTGTCGTTGTCGTTGCCCGGAGTGACATGCAGATCGGTAAGAAACGCGACGCGAAGCTCCTCGTCCTCTTCGTCTGTCACGGCGTCGTATACCATGCGTGATATATCGGCGATTATCGCTGCATTCTCGCTGTCGGATAGGTGCGAATCCGCAACGAATACGGCGATGCAGTATCGGCGTCCGTCGGGCAGAAATACTATCCCAGCATCGTTGTCGCCTATCTTGATGCCCGAGGCCGTGCGATCCGACGAGCCGGTCTTATGAGCGACGGCCGCCTCTGCGGGCAGGCGGCCTTTGAGTTTGTCTGCTCCGGTGCTCGTCGCCCTCATCGCCTCCCATAACAGGTCGTAGTATGCGGGGCGGAACAGCCGCTGCTCGTATGCCTTTTGCAGCAGGCGTACGGTTTCGGCCGGTGTACTGTTGTTACGATAGCAATCTCTTATGTCGCGGTGCATGCGTCTCTCGTCGACCGACAGTCTGAAATCGGTAATGCCCAGAGATCGTATGTATCTATCGACGCTTCTTATGCCTCCGGCAAAATCTATAAGTATATCGCATGCGTTGTTGTCGCTCATCGAGATCATGTATCGCAACAGCTCCGCGAGAGAGATCGAAATATCGCGGTCGGGATATCGGTCGCGCAGCGGGCTGTAAGTGTCTGGCGCAAGCTGCGACGATTCGATGCGAAGAAGCGTGTCGGGAGATAAGTCTTGACGATCCATTTTGTCCAGTACGGCCAGAGCGACGTAGAACTTGAATACGCTCATCAGCGGGTAGCGCATGTCGTTGCCTATGAAAACGGTTTCATCGCGGTCGGTCGCCACGGCCACGCCGACCTCGGCTGGTACATCTTTCAGATAGTCGGTTATGCGCTGCCCGACATGGTGCAGCTGTGCGGTAGCCGTGGCGACAGTCGTCGCGGCTATCGCAATAAAGCTCCAAAGAATCTTCATCGTCGGAAGTGTATTGCCGCTACTTTACGCGGATAAGGTTGATGCCGTCGCGTATCGGGACTATGATGTTCTCTACGCGGGGGTCGCGCGCTACCTTGTCGTTGAACTCGACGATAGCCTGCGTGTGGCGGTCGTTGTGCGCTGCCGGCTCTGCCACCTTGCCGTACCACAATATGTTGTCGGCCAGAATGAACGAGCCGCCTGCGACATATCCTCCGTCGAGCAGCATGTCGTAATAGGCCGGGTACTCGCGCTTGTCGCCGTCGATGAAGACCAGATCGTAGACTCCACCCAGCCGCGGCACGATATCCAGAGCCGAGCCTATATGCTGTACGATCTTGCCTCCGTGAGGCGAGCGGTCGAAGAACGAGGCGGCCATCTCCTGCAACTCGTCGTCGATCTCGCACGTGTCGATCACACCGCCCTGGTCGAGGCCTGCGGCCATCGACAGTGCCGAGTAGCCCGTGAAAGTGCCGATTTCGAGAATGCGCCGCGGGCGCAGCATGTGCACGATCATTTCCAGCAGCCTGCCCTGCACGTGCCCCGAGATCATGCGCGGATTGAGCACGCGCAGATAAGTCTCGCGTTCCAGCTCGTGGAGCAGTGCCTGCTCGGGTGTAGAGTTGTCGAGTATGTAACGTTCGATAGCATCCATAGGATTTACTTATAGATAAGGTAAGACATATCGGCAAAGGTCTCGCGTGCCGCTTCGGTTATCTCTTCGGCCGTTATCGCCATGACCTTGGCATAGGCTTCGTCGAGCGTATCCATGTCGTTGTGGACGAGATAGCTCTTGCCCGCTCCGAGCATGTATCCCTCGTTGCTCTCCATAGATATCGACATCTGCGCGATGAACTGCTTGCGGGCGGTCGACAGCGCGCGGGACGACAGCGGCTGGTCGCAAAGCGCTTTGAGCTGCTTATGTATAAGCTCCATGCAGTGGTCGGCATTGCCGTGGTCGGAGCTGAAATATATCGATACAATGCCGTCGTCGGTATATGGCGTGTAGCTCGCCTCGATGTTGTAAGACAGTCCGTGTTTCTCGCGCAGGCTAATGTTCAGCAGCGAATTGGCCGACGGTCCGCCCAGGATGTTCGTAAGCAGCGACAGCGGCAGACGCCGCGCGTCGCCCAGTCCGTAGCCGCGGTTGCCGATGATGCAGTGCGTCTGGTGGGTATGCTTCGACTGTGCCGTGCGGAACGGGGCGTATGCTCCGGCGCGCATCCTTTCGAAGCCGCGCCGCGGAGTCGACGCCTCCGACAGGTAGCGCATGGCGGTCTGCTGCGCCGTGCGGGCTGAGAACCCGCCTATCGACGAGAAGACCATTTGGTCGGTGGTGTATGTACGGCTGACGAAGTCGGTCAGGTGCTGCGTGGTGTAGCGCGCCAGCGAAGCCTTGCTGCCGAGGATGTTGTGTCCAAGCTCAGAGTCGGCGAATATCATGTCTTCGAAACTGTCGTATATCATCTCGGCCGGAGAATCCTTATAGGTGTTGATCTCGTCGGCTATGACTTCGCGCTCCTTGGCCAGCTCGCGCTCGGGGAAAGTCGAGTGGAATGCTATGTCGGCAATCAGCTCGACCGCCTTAGAGAAGTCGGAGCGCAGCGTAGTGGCATGCAGCGTAGTATCCTCCTTGGTGGTGTATGCGTTCAGCTCGCCGCCGAGGTTTTCCAGACGGCAGTTGACCTGATATGCGCGCCGGCGCCGGGTACCCTTGAACAGCGCATGCTCGGTAAAGTGCGCTATGCCGTACTCCGAGCGCCGCTCGTCGCGGCTGCCTGCGTTGACCACCAGAGCGCAGTGTGCGACGTTGCTCCTCGTCTGCCGGTGTATGCCGCGTATGCCGTTGGGCAGCGTATATGTTTCGAACTCTTTCATCGTTGTCGCAGGAATTTGCCCGTATGGCTCTTTTCGCACTTCATTATCCGGTCGGGGGTGCCTTCGGCCACTATCTCGCCGCCGCAGTCGCCAGCCTCGGGTCCCAGATCGATAACCCAGTCGGCGCACTTTATGACATCCATGTTATGCTCGACCACAACGATCGTATGGCCGTTGGCTATCAGGGCGTCGAATGCCGCGAGCAGCTTGTGTATGTCGTGGAAGTGCAGACCCGTCGTAGGCTCGTCGAAGATGAACATCATGTTGCCCTCGGCGTTGTCCTTCGAAAGGAACGAGGCCAGTTTGACGCGCTGCGACTCTCCGCCCGAGAGCGTCGAAGACGATTGCCCGAGCTTGATATAGCCCAGTCCGACCTGCTGCAACGGGCGCAGCCGGTCGACTATGCGGCGGCATGTCGGGTTATCCTTGTCTTCGGAGAAGAATCCGATTGCATCGTCGACATTCATTTCGAGAATGTCGTATATCGAATGCTCGCGGTAACGCACTTCGAGTATCTCGGGCTTGAAGCGCTTGCCGCCGCAGGCGTCGCACGTCAGCTCGACGTCGGCCATGAACTGCATGCCGACCTTGATGACGCCCTCGCCCTGACACTCCTCGCAGCGCCCGCCGGGCATGTTGAACGAGAAGTGGGCTGCCGTAAGTCCGCTGTGCCGCGCGTATGGCTGGTCGGCCATGAGCCGGCGTATCTCGTCGTAGGCTTTTAGATAGGTAACCGGATTTGAGCGCGACGACTTGCCGATCGGTGCCTGCGAGACCATTTCGACGCTGGTCACGATGCGCCAGTCGCCCTCGATAGCGTCGTGGTCGCCCGGTGCGGTGCCTGTGTCGTTGAGCAGGCGCCGCAATGCCGGGTAGAGTATGCTGCGGGCGAGCGACGATTTTCCCGAGCCGCTGACGCCAGTGATACATGTCATCACGCCGAGCGGTATCCTAACATCGATGTTTTTGAGGTTGTTCTCCCTCGCGCCGCGGATGACGATCGAGCGGCTCCATGCACGCGGCACGGCGGGCGTGTCGATGTGCCGGCGCCCGGTAAGGTAGTCGGCCGTAAGCGATTCGCCCGATTCGAGCAGCTCGCCGAGCGTGCCGTTGAAGACTACCCTGCCGCCGTTAGCACCTGCTTCGGGGCCTATGTCGACTATATGATCGGCCGCACGTATGATCTCCTCCTCGTGCTCGACGACGATGACCGTATTGTCCAGATCGCGAAGTTGTTTCAGCACCTTTATAAGACGGTCGGTGTCGCGCGGGTGCAGGCCGATGCTCGGCTCGTCGAGGATGTATAGCGAGCCGACGAGGTTGCTGCCCAGCGACGTCGAGAGGTTGATGCGCTGCGACTCTCCGCCCGAGAGCGTCGACGAGAGCCGGTCGAGCGTAAGGTATCCCAGCCCCACGTCCGACAGGTAGCCCAGACGGTTGCGTATCTCGGTCAGGATGCGTGCCGCGGTCTTGGTATCGTGCTCGTCGAGTGAGAGCGAGTCGAAGAATCCGATCAGCGAATCGACGTTCATCGACGTCAGATCGGCGATGTTGCGCCCTGCGATTCGGACATACAGCGCCTCCTTGCGCAGGCGTGAGCCGTTGCACTCGGGGCATAGTGTCTTGCCCGTATAGCGCGCTTTCATGACGCGGAACTGTATCTTGCGTCGCTGGCTGTCGATATATTCGAAAAACTCGTCCAGACCGTGGAAATATTCGTTGCCGCGCCAGAGCGTCTGCCGTTGCTGTGCGGTCAGCTCGTGGTACGGGGTGTGGATCGGAAAGCCGAACTTCGACGAGTTGAGTATTAGCTCGTCGCGCCACTTGCTCATCGTCGCGCCGTTCCAGCAGGCTATCGCACCCTCGTATATGGTTTTGGACTTGTCGGGTACGACGAGGTTTTCGTCGATGCCGACCACCTTGCCGTAGCCCTCGCAGCGCGGACATGCGCCCAGCGGGTTGTTGAAGCTGAACAGATGTTCGGTGGGCGGTTCGAAGAGTATGCCGTCCTGCTCGAAGCGCGACGAGAAGATCTCGGTGCAGTCGGTAACTACGGCCGCCACGCCGTCGCCGTAACTGAGTGCGCGGGCTATCGAGTCGCGAAGGCGCGTCTGCGTATCGTCGTCGAATGATGTTTTAAGTCGGTCGATGACGATCAGTATCTCGTCAGCCGAGGTCGTACGGTCGATCCTCGGCATGAACTCCTCGACGAGCATCGTCTCGGAGCGGTACATGACGCGCAGGATACCCTCGCCGATGAGTTGCAGCATGCGCTCGACGATGCCCTGACCTTTGCCCGTTACGAGCGGTGCCGCGATGACGGTGCGTACTCCCTCGCCCTTGGCATTGACACGGTCGGCGATGTCGTCCACGCCGTAGCATCTGACCTCGGCGCCCGATATGGGCGAGTATGTGCGGCCGATGCGCGCGAAGAGCAGTTTCAGATAGTCGTATATCTCGGTCGATGTGCCGACGGTCGAGCGGGGGTTGCGCGTCGATACCTTCTGTTCGATTGCTATGGCCGGCGCGATGCCCTCGATCATGTCGACGTCGGGCTTGCCTATGCGGCCGAGGAACTGCCGGGCGTATGCCGAAAGGCTCTCGACATAACGGCGCTGTCCCTCGGCGAATATGGTGTCGAAGGCAAGCGTCGACTTGCCCGATCCCGAAAGACCCGTTATGACGGTCAGCGTCTCGTGGGGGATCGAAAGCTCGATGTTTTTAAGGTTGTGGACGCGTGCGCCCTTGATATGTATGGCGTTATCGTGTGACATTGTAAATCGGTTTTGTCAGATTCGCTCGACCGTCGCGCCCTCGACATCGGACAACCGTGCCGCGAGCCGTTCGGCATGCGAAGAGCGTATCGCCAGACGCATCGAACACAGATTGTCGAACCTCTGTTCGACTATGCGCGGCTGCATATCCTTGACGATACGCATTATGTCGTTCATGTCCGTGTAGGAGAATGCGACCTCGAAGGTGCAGTCCACCGTGCGGCGTACTATCGTGCTGTGCTCCAAAACGGCCGCCGTCGACTCTCTGTAAGCCTGTATCAGACCGGGAACGCCGAGCTTCGTGCCGCCGAAGTACCTCACGACCACCACCAGCGTATCGGTCACATCGGCCGAGAGCAGCTGCCCGAGGATCGGCTTGCCGGCTGTCGACGAGGGTTCGCCGTCATCGTTGGCGCGGAACGTCGCGCCGTCGTGCCCGAGCCGGTAGGCGTAGCAGTGATGCGTCGCATCGTAATAGCGTTTGCGCAGTGCATCGAGATGCTCTTTGATCTGCTGCTCCGATTCGACGTGATAGGCGTATGCGAAGAACTTGCTGCTGAGCTGCCTGTATACGGCCTCGGCTTCGCCTTCGACGGTCAGATAACTGTCCTTCTCTGTATCCACGGCGCGTCAGATGATCGATTTGAACATGCGCTTCCAGCGTATGCGCTCGAACAGACTCTTAGGGTTAGCAGGGTTTTGCGGCTCGATCGACAGCCATACGTAGGCGGCCTTGCCGACGATGTGATCCTCGGGAACCAGTCCGAAGTATCGCGAGTCGGCCGAGTAGTGGCGGTTGTCGCCCATCATGAAGTAGTAGTTCATGGCGAACGTATAGCTATCCGCCGCCTCTCCGTCGATGATGACCTTGTCGCCGTCCGTCTCTACCCTATGACCCTCGTAGACCTCTATCGCGCGCCGGTAGAGAGGCAGGTTGCCGGTCGTAAGGGCGATAGTCGCACCTGCGGCGGGAATCCAGAATCCCTCCTCGCCGCCGAAGTCGTCGGTAGTCCACCCGTAGCCTGCGGCATGCGGGAATGTCTCCTGATATTGCAGCCTGCGCTCGACCTGCGCTCCGCCGCCTCTGGCCTCGTCGAGCATGCAATCCTCTATTATGCGGTGCTGGGGACGCGTAGAGTTGGGGGCGTAGACCATGTAGTCGTACTGCTTGTGAGGGATGAAGGCCTGCGGCTGCGAGTCGATCGTAACGTCGCCGCCGACAATTCGGAGCGTATCGCCCGGCAGAGCGACGCAGCGCTTGATGTAGTTCTCTTTCTTGTCGACCGGACGCGTGACGATCGTAAACCGGTCGTTGAGATACTCGCGCGCCTGCCGGTTGTAGTCGGCATTGCGGCGCGTGATTCCGCGGCATATGTCGTCCTGCCGCATCTCGTCGGCCGTCTGGCGCAGGATATCGTAGTAGCTCGCCTCCTTGAACTCCATGACCACCGTGTCGCCCTCGGGGAAGTTGAATACCACGATGTCGTTGCGCTCGATGCGGTCGGTGCCGGCAAGACGTCTGTAAGGACGCTGCACGCACCGGCTGAACGACGGTTTGGTCTCGGACATGGGCATGGTGTTGTGGACGAAAGGAAATTCCAGCGGCGTGCGCGGCAGCTGGGGGCCGTAGTCGATCTTCGAGACCATGATGTAGTCGCCCGCCATAAGGGTGCTCTCCATAGAGCCGGTCGGGATGACGTACATCTGGAATATGAACTTATGGATGAGCGATGCCACGATCACGGCGAAGACGATAGCGTGCACCCACTCGTAGAGCTTGCGGTAGAGCGTGTTGCGCCCTTTGAGCTCGTACCAGAGCCCGTAGGCGAAGAAAGGTACGAGCGTAAGCAGATAGGGGGTCGACCAGCGCGATAGGAGTATGTGGGCTATCGTGCCGAATACGAGTGCGAATATGGCGGCGCACCAGACGGCGTATACCGTGCGGTATACCCTACTGCGTCGGCAAGCCTCTTGGTTCCATTGTTTTATGCGCTTCGAGATGAAGTAATCGTAGACGAGCGCTTCGCCTATTACGAGCCACCACCAGCCCGTCCATACGATAAAGCCGAGCAGCAGAAGCGACGTTATCGTAAAGAGCGTCCACCGGTTCGACAGAGCTTCTCCCGCTCGCGTGAATATGTTTCGTAAACCTTTCATGATGATATTTATCTCAGTTTAGTAAGTCGTCCATGGTGTAGATACCCGTGCGGCCGCACACGTATTCGGCTGCAACAACCGCGCCCAGTGCCAGCGACCGGCGGTTGACGGTCGAGTGACGCAGTTGCAGCTCGTCGTCGGGCGAAGTGTATGTAACGGTGTGTATGCCCGGTACCTGACCCTCGCGGTAAGAGAGTATTTCCAGCTCGGAGCGCTCGCCGCTCGCGGCATTGACCCACGAGGTCTTGACATCGGAGCGCGAGATGATATCCTCGGCAAGCGTTATGGCCGTGCCGCTCGGAGAGTCCTTTTTCTGGATATGGTGCGTCTCCTCTATGCGGACGTCGTACTCGCCGTGCGGGCGCATCAGCTCGGCCAGACGGCGGTTGAGACGGAACATGATGTTGACTCCTATCGAGAAGTTCGACGCATAGAACAGCGCTCCGCGGCCGTGACGGCACAGCTCCTTCAACTCGTCCAGACGGGACGTCCAGCCCGTAGTGCCAGAGACGACGGGGATACCAGTCTCGATGCAGCGGCGTATGTTGTCGTACGCCGTTGAGGGGGTGGTAAATTCGAGCGCTACGTCGATGCCTTGGAGGTGCGCCGCATCCAGATCGTCGGTGTTGTGGGTATCTATAATCAGTGGTATGGTATGACCGCGGTCGAGCAGTATGCGTTCGATCTCGCGTCCCATTTTTCCGTATCCTATAATCGCTGCTTTCATAACGTTATGCTTAGAACGCGTAAAGATAACGAAAATTATCGGAATAACATTGTACCGTGCCGGCGTTTGTTTGGGCGTTGGCAGACGAAATACGCGCCGACGAACTTCGTCGGCGCGTACTGGGCGTTGCATTATGCCGGTGGGCGTTATCGGTCGGCTCTTTCGAACAGCGTCTCGGGATAGCGTATATTGCTCAGAAACAGCCCTTGTGCCGGAGCGCCGGCGCTCGAACGCGACAGGTCGCGCGAGCGGATGATATCCTCGAACTGCTCGGGCGTATAGCGCCCGCGGCCCACATCGACCAGCGTGCCGACGATCGCTCTGACCATGTTGCGCAGGAATCTGTCGGCGCGTATGGTAAAGTGCATAGTGGCCTGGTCGTCTTGTTGCCACAGCGCATGAGATAACCGGCATATGTTGGTCTTGTTGTTGGAGTTGAGTTTGGCGAACGATGTAAAGTCGTCGTGCCGTGTCAGGGCTTCGGCGGCGCGGTTCATGGCCTCCATGTCGAGCGGTACGTAATAGTGCCATGCGGCATGACGCCAGAACGGCGACTTGCGGTTGCGGATGAAATAGGTGTATTCGCGCTCGACGGCATCGAACCGCGCATGCGCCGTCGGCGATACCTCCGCGATACGCATGACGGAGATGTCGGGCGGCAGCATAAGGTTGAGTTTGTAGACTATGCGTGCGGCATCGGCGATGGGCGCCGCCGTGTCGAAGTGCGCCACGTAATAGGATGCGTTGACGCCGGTGTCGGTGCGGCCGGCACCGGTAACGGCGATCGCTTCGCGCAGCAGCGTTGTCAGCGTTCGCTCGACGGTATGTTGGACGGAAGGGGCATCGCTCTGGCGCTGCCAGCCGCAGTATGCCCCGCCGTCGTATTGCAGTTCGATGAAATATCTCATCCTCGGATAGCCGTTAACCGTGAATGGCGGCACCCGTAGCGGCCTCGGCAGCCTCCATGACCGCCTCGTTCATCGACGGGTGCGCGTGGATCGTGCGTGCGAGACGGTGTGCCGTCACGCCCAGACGCTTGGCAAGCGTCGGCTCGGCTATCATCTCCGTAACGTTGTGTCCTACGAGGTGCGCACCGATGAGCTTGTCGTCGGCATCGAAGACGAGCTTTACGAATCCGTCGCGCTCGCCTGCCGCCGTCGCCTTGCCCGAGGCCGTATACTGGAATCGTCCGACCTTGCACTCTATGCCCTGCTCCCTGGCCTGACGCTCGGTAAGACCTACCGACGCCACTTCGGGCGAGGTAAAGATGCACGAGGGGATAGTCGTGTAGTCGATCGGCTCGGGCGAAAGACCGCATATATGCTCGACGCAGTGAATGGCTTCGGCCGAAGCGACATGCGCCAGCGCCGGTGTCGCGATGATGTCGCCTATGGCGTAGACGCCCTCGACCGAGGTGCGGAAGTGCTCGTCGACCTTGATCTTGTCGCGCTCGACGGCGATGCCCAGCTCTTCGAGTCCGATGTTTTCGATGTTGGACTTGATGCCGACGGCCGACAGCACTACGTCGGCCGTAAGCGTCTCGGCGCCCTTCTTGCCCTCGATCTCGATCGTGCAGCGGCCGTCGTCGCCGACCGATACCTGCTTTACGGTGGTCGAAGTCAGTACCTTGGCTCTGAGTTTGCGGAAAGCGCGCTCCATGGCTGCCGCCGTGTCCTCGTCCTCCAATGGCATGATCTGAGGCATGTACTCGACTATGGTTACCTTGACGCCCAGCGTCGCGAAGATATAGGCGAACTCGCTGCCGATAGCGCCCGAGCCCACGATGACGATCGATTCGGGCAGCTCGGGCAGTGTCAGCGCCTCGCGCGACGAAACCACGTGACGGCCGTCGATTGGCATGAACGGCATTTCGCGCGGGCGTGCTCCCGTGGCGAGGATGACGGCTCCGGCTTCGTATGAGGTGCCCTCGACCTCGACCGTATGGGGCGAAGCGAGTCGCCCGTGTCCGGCGATGAACTCTATGTTGTTCTTTTTAAGCAGGAACTGTACGCCTTTGTTCATCGTCGAGGCCACGGTTCTCTCGCGGGCGACGATCTTCTGCCAGTCGGGCTTGATATCGCCTTCGACCGTTATGCCGAACGATGCGGCGCTCTTGCAGTCGGCATATACCTGTGCGCTTCTGACCAGTGCCTTGGTCGGGATGCAGCCCCAGTTGAGGCATACGCCGCCGGCTTCGGCTCGCTCGACTATCGCTACGCGGCGCCCCAGCTGTGCCGCACGTATGGCGGCAACGTATCCTCCCGGACCGCTGCCGATGATGATGATATCGTAATTCATGGTTGCAGTATTTCGGTTAAGTCATTATCTACTTCACTACGCGCAGTACCTTGCCGTTGTCGGCCGCTACGGCGCGCTTCCACTTCTCGTTGTAGCCCGGCCACTCGATCTTGCCCGGTATGTCGCGGCCGTTGCCGTTGTCGATGAAGCCGTCGGCATTCTCGCCCTTGACATTACCGTCGATATACTTGACGAGAAGATATCGGTCGAGCTCGACCCAGCGGTCGAACAGCTGCTGCGCGGTATTTACGCTGTACTCGGTCAGGTACTTGCGCGCTTTGGCCGGCGACATCGCGGCTGCGGCTGCGTCGATCCGGGCGACCTGCGAGAGTTTGTCGTTCTCCCACTGGTCGATCGACTTGCGCACGTCGGCGGCTATCAGGTCATAACGCAGATAAGCGAAGTTGGCTACGCGGTTGAATATCCAGAATGCCGATGTGGGCGAATAGTCGAGCATCGAGCCGTTGTCCTCGGCGATGCACTCTGCCACCTCGGTCGAGTTGCAGTATATCGGAGTCAGGCACGACGTGGCCGCGTCGTCGACGCCGAACCAAAGGATGCCCGTCTTGCCTTTGCGTGCCTGTCCCACGAGCCAGAAGCCCGTCTGCTGCGTGGCCGTAGCGCGTTCGTTGCAGTACTCGACGCCGTCGACCTCGAAGTTCATCGGACGCCAGCGATACGGCAGGCCGTGGCCTCCGGCGCCCAGGTCGGTCGTCATGTCCATAGGTGTGCCCTCGTAGTGGTCGCGCATGGCGTCGAAGACCATTTTGGGCGATACTTTCGTGCGCGGCTTGACCCAGAGCGGCATGCGGTTGTCGGGGTTGTGTCCCATGGCATAGTCGACATATTTGTCCATGTCGTCGGCCACTGTGCGGAAGAAGCTCCATACGCGTGCTTCGCAGCCTCGCATGGCGCTGAAATCGAGCGGTGCGTATGCGTCGGCGAAGCTGAAATCCTCGTCCGTGCCCTCGTACCAGCCCATGCTGCGTGCCAGCTCCACAACGTCGTCCGAGTAGAGGCAGTTCTCGGGATCGTCCTTGGGGAAGGTCGTGATGCGTGCCTGATTGGCGTGAGCCGAGACATATCCGTCGGGGATGCGGCGTGCAACCCATACTATGCCCTTGCCCTGCTTGCCGCGTCCGATAAGCTCCATTATCCACGCCTCGTCGGGATCGGCGATCGTGAACGACTCGCCGCTCGAACAGTATCCGTAGGTGTCGGCCAGATCGACGATGATGCGGATCGCCTCGCGTGCCGTGCGTGCGCGTTGCAGCGTGATGTAAATCAGCGAACCGTAGTCTATGCCGCCGTCGGGATTCTCCAACTCGTGGCGGCCGCCGAAGGTGGTTTCGGTAATGATGAGCGAATGTTCGTTCATGTTACCCACGGTCGTGTATGTCTGTGCCGCCTGAGCTATGTCGCCTATGTATCGTCCGGTGTCCCACTCGTACACGGGCATCGTCCGAGCCGCGCGGCGCGAAGGCATGTAGTGGTAGAGACAGCCGTAGAGCTGGTGCGAGTCGGCCGCGTAGCTGACCATGACCGACGAGTCGGTCGAGGCGCCGCGCGTGACGATGAAGTTGGTGCATGCGCTTGACGGCAAGGCGTTTGCCATAATCATGGCCGCTGCCGCCAGAGTGATGTTGAATCGTTTCATAGATTTCGTTATTAGTTTCCGGGTTTTAAGAGTATCACATACGAAAATCAAAGATAGAAAATAATTCGTTAATTTTTGGCCGTCGCGATGAAATTCGTATTTTTGTCATCCGATAATTTCACATTTATGAGCATTGCAGATCGATTGTCGAAGATAAGATCGACCATCCCCGAGGGGGTGGAGCTGGTCGCCGTTTCGAAGTTTCATCCTGCCGAACGGCTAATGGAGGCGTATGACGCCGGACAGAGAACATTCGGCGAGAGCCGTCCGCAGGAGATGACGGCCAAACAGGCCGTGCTGCCGGCGGATATACGCTGGCATATGATAGGCCATTTGCAGACCAACAAGGTGCGCATGATAGCGCCTTTCGTGACGATGATCGATTCGGTCGACTCGGCGCGTCTGGTCGACGAGATCGACCGGCAGGCCGTGCGCTGCTCTCGCCGCATCGATATATTGTTGGAGGTGCACGTAGCCGACGAAGATACCAAGTCTGGCTGGGATCCCGATGAGCTGCGCGCCTATGTAGCCGGCGGAGATCTGGCTTCGAAGAGCGGCGTGCGCGTGCGGGGACTGATGTCTATCGCGACCAACACCGATGACGAGAAGATCGTAAGGCGCGATTTCGAGCGTGTGCGCAGCCTGTTCGACGAGCTGCGGGAGTCGTTCGGCGAGGAGTTCGATACGCTGTCTATCGGCATGTCGGACGACTACCCTATCGCGTTGGAGTACGGATCGACGGCCGTGCGCGTCGGTACGGCTATATTCGGCGCCCGGGAGTATTGATCGGGCAGGTATAAAGAAAAAGCTCTGTACGACGATCGTACAGAGCTTTTTTGTTTTCAGGCGGATGTTACCTTACTCTGAGTCGCTTGCCAAGACGCAGGATCGTAGTCTCCTTGATGCCGTTGAGCTGGCAGATGCGTTTTACGCTCGTGTGGTACTTGCGGGCTATGTGTCCCAGCGTATCGCCCTTGCGTATGGTGTGGTACTGCACTGCGGCAGCGGCCTTGCGCTCGGCCTCGTCCTGCTTCTCGTTGGCCTCCTCGTCGTCGAAGTTCTGGCCGAATTTCGAGTAGATGCTGAAATGACGGCGTTTGAGCAGCAGTTCGTCGCGTCTGAGCTGCCCCTTGTCGAAGTCGATCACGCGCTCGGGGTCGAACGACTGTCCCTTGTATCTTACTTCGAAGTGGAGATGCGGTCCTGACGAGCGTCCGGTGCTGCCGCCGCAGCCGATCTGCTGTCCGGCAACCACCCAGTCGCCAGCTTCGACGCCTCGCTCCGAGAGGTGCCCGTAATATGTTTCCAGTCCGTTGGTATGGCGTATGACCACCAGATTGCCGTAACCGCCGCCGTTGTAGCCCGAGTATCGCACCTTGCCGTCGAATGCGGCATAGATCGGATCGCCCGTTTTGAGCGGCAGGTCGACGCCCTGATGCGGCCGTCCGCGTCGCAGGCCGTAGCGCGAGCTCATGCGTCCGAGGTATGGATAGTGATAGCTTTTGAGCGAGTCTACGAGCATGATAGCCGCCGCTTCGGGCAGAGACGACAACTCGACGTCGTTATAGGCGTGGATAGACGAGGTATTCCAGTGGTCGGCGAAGACGGTCGTGTCCTGCACGTAATCCTGCGAGAGGACGTAGCGCCACGTGTTGTCGTTGAAGAGCACTATTCGCAGCGCATCGTTGCCCGTAGGCAGTGTATCGATCGCGGCAACCTTGCCTATGGTGCGTACGGGATCGACCGGAACGGCAGGCGGCATCTGTCTATTTACCTCGGTGCTGTCGGCTGCGGCAGCCGCTGCTGTCTGCACCGTGTCCTGCTGCGCTGCCAGACTCTGGCACGCTAATAAAACGGGTATCGTTAACAGTATCTTGATATTCATTGCAGTGTGTTGTTAATCGGGTTTCGGCTCCGGTCGGACTGTCCTATTTCGATTGGCCGAGCATGTCGGCGGCACATTCGAGAGCCTTATAGAACTCCTCGCCGAATCGTCTGACGATAGGCTCGCGCAGAGCTATGTAGAGCGGTATATCGAGGCGTCGTCCGCAGGCGCATGCCGACTCGCATATCTTCCAGCGGTGATAATTGAGCCCTGTCGAGCCGTTCGAAAAGCGCATGACCCTTATCGGATATAGGTGGCAAGAGACGGGTTTGACGAACGAGGTGCGCCCCTCGCGGTAGGCTCGCTCGATTGCGCAGTATGTTATGCCGTTCTCGACGAACGAGTAGGCGCACTGGGCGTTGTCTACAAGAGGCGTGGTGTAGTCGCCGTCGGTGTCGACTACCATGAAGCCCGAGCGTTCGATCTCCTCCCTGCCCTCCGCCGTCATGTAGGGCGCATAGTTGGGATACTCCTCTTCGAGGATGTCTATCTCGTCGAATTCGAGTGGAGCTCCGGCGTCGCCTTCGACGCAGCAGGCGCCCTTGCACGCCGACGGGTCGCATGCGAAGCGTTCGCGCAGTATGTCGAGGCTGACTATCTTGTCGTCTATTTCAATCATCTGTCAGGGGTTGTATATATCGGTGTAGCGGAATGCGAGAATCTCCTCGGCCATTTCGATGAACTGCGCCGCCTCGGCCATGTCGGGGTCGAGTTTCAGGGCGCGGCGGAAATCGTTGATAGCGCTACCCCACTCGTTGTGTCGGAAATAGCATTTGCCGCGCTCGACATAGAGCGCGGCGCAGTCGGGATTGCGCTCTATCAATGCCGTATAGCCGGCTATGCGCGAGGCCGATGTCCAAAGCCTGCGGCTGCGTATGTATTCGGCCACGCGTGCGCCGACCATGGGTGCGAGCTCCTCGCCGCGCTCGGCAGCGGCGCGGACGTCGGTCGACGAGAAGTCAGCCAGAGGCGCGTCGGCGAGCATCGTGATCCGGTCGAGGAACTTCGTGGCTTCGGCATTTCGGCGCGGATATACATATATCCTATATGTGTCGAGTATGCGGCGGTAGTCGCGCCACTCGTCGAGACGGTCGACATTGTCGCTGCCCATAAGGATCGAAAACTCCATCTGCTCGCCGTAGCTCTGAGTCAGATAGTCGAGCGTATCGATCGTATAGGAGGGCTTCGGGCGCATGAACTCTACCACCGACGGACGTATGCGCTCGGGGTATTTCGAGTCGGCGCAGGCGATCTCGGCCATTTCGAAGCGCTGCATCTCGTCGGTCTGCAACGTATCGGTCTTGAACGGATTCTGCGGCGATACGACCAGCGCCGTCTCGTCGCACAGCCCCTCGTCGATGACATATTCGGCCAGGGCGACGTGTCCTTTGTGTATCGGATCGAACGATCCGAAGTATAGCATCATTCTCTTTTTCATAGGATAACTATGCTAAGAAGCTCTCTATTATGCGGCGCGTCTCTTCAACGGCGGCATCGAGATCGTCGTTGACTACAATGTGGTCGAACTCGGTCGACTTCGATATCTCAAATTCGGCCTTGGCCAGCCGCTTGGCTATTACTTCGGGCGAGTCGGTGCCGCGGCCTACGAGGCGTCGTTCGAGCTCCCCGATCGAGGGCGGCATGATGAAGATCGAGCAGGCGTCGCCGCCGAATATGCGTTTGAGGTTGATGCCTCCCATTACGTCCACATCGAACAGGATGATGTTGCCCTTCTGCCAGATGCGGTCTAACTCGCTTCGCAGCGTGCCGTAGCAGGTGCCTGCGTATACCTCCTGCCACTCGACGAACCCGTCTTTCTCGACCAGACTGCGGAACTCGTCGTTAGTCAGAAAATAGTAGTCGATGCCGTCCTGCTCGCTGCCGCGGGGCAGACGCGAGGTGGCCGAGATCGAAAATTCGAACTGCGGGAATATGCCGAGCAGCTCTCTTACGATCGTCGTCTTGCCCGATCCGCTCGGGGCAGAGAATATCACGAGTTTGCCCATTTTCTATAATATATTGAGTACCTGTTCCTTGATCTTTTCCAGCTCGTCCTTCATCTTTACGACGAGTATCTGCATGTTGGACTCGTTGGCCTTGGAGCCGAGGGTATTGATCTCGCGTCCCATTTCCTGTGCGATGAATCCGAGCTTGCGGCCGGCGCCCTGCTCCGAGGCAGCTACTTCGCGGAAATAACGGCAGTGGTTGCTCAGGCGCACCTTCTCCTCGGTAATGTCGAGCTTCTCTATATAGAATATCATCTCCTGCTCCAAGCGGTTGTCGTCGACTTCGACGGGCAGCTGCGCGAGGTTCTCGCGGATGCGGTTGCGGATCGTATCGCGGCGCATCTTCTCGTAAGGCTCTACTTCGGCCTTGTATGCCTCGATCTTGTCGACGCGTTCGAGCAGATCTTTTATCAATATGTCGCCCTCCTGACGGCGGAATGCGTCGATGTTGCGCAGCGCTTCGTCGACGGCCGACATCAGCGCATCGCGCTCCTCGTCGGAGAGTGTCTCCGTCTCGGACGATATGACGCCCGGCATGCGGAGTATGGCCGGAACCAGTGCGTCGTAATCGGCGTCGATGCCCGAGAACGACAGGGCGTCGACGCTCTGTTGCAGATACGAGCGGAATATCTCCCGGTTGATCGTGCCCACACCCTCGACCGTAGACGATTCGACCGCGACGTTGAGGTCGACCTTGCCTCGCTGCAAGGTGCGTTGGACCACCGAACGGATGTCGAATTCGAGCTGGCGGTATGCCGACGGCATGCGCACCGAAAGATCGAGCTGTTTGGAGTTGAGCGAACGTATTTCGACCGTTATCTTCTTTGCCGGCAGCGACGCTTCCCCCCTGCCGAATCCGGTCATAGATTTTATCATAGCGCAGATTTGTTTCTTACTAACTGCAAATATACGCAAAATTACCGAAACCGCTGTATCGATCGTATCGAAAGTCACGTTCGACAACTTACGATTCGTCGTCGAGACGGCTGCAAATGCTACGGATTGTTAGCAGTAATAAATATTTTACGAAAATTTTTCTTTTTTGATTAAAATCGATTATCTTTGTGTAACTATGGAAGCAAACGTATAGTCTAACTCTAAAACAATACTAACTATGAAAAAACACAACTTCAATGCGGGACCCTCTGTTCTGCCTCAGGTAGTTATCGAGAACGCGGCCAAGGCCGTAATCGAATTCGGCGGCACCGGTCTTTCGCTGCTCTCTATCTCTCATCGCACGCCCGAGTTCGAGGCTGTGGTAAACGAGGCGCAGGCGCTGTTCCGCGAGCTTATGCAGATTCCCGACAACTATAAGATCTTCTTCGTCGGCGGCGGTATGAGCACGCAGTTCTTCCACATTCCCGCCAACTTCCTCGGCAAGAAGGCAGGTTATATCAACACCGGCGTATGGACCAAGAAGTCGATCAAGGAGGCCAAGCGCTACGGCGAGGTTCAGGTGCTGGCTACTTCGGAGGACAAGAACTTTACCTATATCCCCAAGGGCTTCGACATTCCCGAGGATCTGGACTACCTCTATATATGTACCAACAACACGATCTACGGTTCGGAGTATCACACCGACATCGACTCTCCGGTACCTCTGATCGCCGACATGTCGTCGGATATCATGTCGCGTCCGGTAGACGTATCGAAGTACGCCATGATCGTGGGCGGTGCTCAGAAGAACCTTTCGTGCGCCGGCGTATCGTTCGTCATCATCCGTGACGACATGCTTCAAAAGGTGGTTCGCGACGTCCCGACGATGGTCAACGTCAACACGCACGTCGACAACAACTCGATGTTCAACACTCCTCCCGTATTCCCGATCTTCGTGATGAACGAAACGTTGAAGTGGTTGAAGTCGATCGGCGGTCTGAAAGAGATGTACCGCATCAACAAGGAGAAGGCCGATCTGCTCTATAACGAGATCGATCGCAACCCGCTGTTCCGCGGCACTGTCGAGAAGGAGGACCGTTCGCTTATGAACATCTGCTTCATCATGGCCGAGGGCAAGGAGGATCTGGCTCCCGAGTTCATGGCATTCGCCAAGGAGCGCGGCATGGTGGGTATCAAGGGGCACCGTCTGGTAGGCGGCTTCCGTGCATCGTGCTACAACGCTCTGCCCAAGGAGAGCGTCGAGGCTCTGGTTGCCTGCATGCAGGAGTTCGAGCAGCTTCACAAGTAATCGGCCGTGTGTGCGACGATCATCCCGTTTATGCGGGATGTGAAACGAGAAAAACCTATTTGTTTTACATCATTATTGGAAGAGATGAAAATTTTGGTAGCTACCGAGAAGCCCTTCGCAAAGAAGGCTGTCGACGGTATTCGCGAAATCATAGAGGGCGCGGGTCATACGCTCGCGCTGTTGGAGAAGTATACGGACAAGGCGCAGCTGTTGGAGGCTGTCGCCGATGCCGATGCGGTCATCATCCGCAGCGACAAGGTCACGGCCGAGGTCATCGACGCCGCCAAGCAGCTCAAAATCGTCGTTCGTGCCGGTGCCGGTTACGATAATGTCGACCTTGCAGCGGCTACGGCACGCGGTATCGTCGTGATGAACACTCCGGGTCAGAATTCGAATGCCGTTGCCGAGCTGGCTCTGGGCATGATGGTCTACATGGCCCGCAACCGCTTTACTCCCGGTACGGGTTCGGAGTTGCAGGGCAAGACGCTGGCGATCCACGCCTACGGCAATGTCGGCCGTCTGGTCGGCATCAAGGGCAAGGCTCTGGGCATGAACGTCATCGCATTCGATCCGTTCATTACCGATGCAGCCGTGTTCGAGCGCGACGGCGTGAAGAAGGTAGACTCGGTTGCCGAGCTCTATGCCGCAGCCGATTATCTGTCGCTGCATATTCCGGCAACGGAGCAGACGCGCAAGTCGATAGGTTACGATCTGGCCATGTCGATGCCCAAGGGTGCGACGATCGTCAATACCGCCCGCAAGGAGGTTATCGACGAGGATGGTCTGACGCGTGCCATGAGCGAGCGCGAGGACCTGAAATATGTTACAGATATCGCCCCCGAGGCTGCCGAGCAGTTTGCGGAGAAATTCGGCAAGCGTTTCTTCGCTACGCCGAAGAAGCAGGGCGCCGAGACCGCCGAGGCCAACATCAACGCAGGTCTGGCGGCAGCTCGTCAGATAGCCGATTTCTTTGCCACGGGCAACGTTCGTTTTCAGGTTAACAAGTAAACAAAGCAACAAGTTATGGTAAGAATCAAACCTTTCAAGGGAATACGTCCACCGAAGGAGTACGCAGCCGAAGTCGCATCGCGTCCCTATGACGTGCTGAACTCGGCCGAGGCCAAGCGCGAAGCGACTGAGCGTTCGCTGCTCCATATAATCAAGCCCGAGATCGATTTCGATCCCATTGCCGACGAGCACTCTCAGCAGGTCTATGACAAGGCTATGGAGAACTTCCGCCTCTGGAAAGAGCGCGGCTGGCTGGTGCAGGACGGCGAGGAGCACTATTACATATATGCGCAGACGATGAACGGCCGCACGCAGTACGGTCTGACGATGTGCTGCCACTTCGACGATTACCTCTCGGGCGCTATCAAGAAGCATGAGCTCACGCGTCCCGACAAGGAGGAGGACCGCATGATCCATGTCCGCAACCAAAAGGCCAATATCGAGCCGGTGTTCTTTACCTACCCCGACAATGCCGAGATCGACGCCATTGTCGACGGTATCGTCAAGTCGACGCCCGCCGATTACGACTTTACGGCCGACGACGGCTTCGGCCACCACATGTGGGTAATCCGCGACAAGGCCACCAACGACCGCATCACGGAGATATTCCGCACGATTCCGGCGCTCTATGTCGCCGACGGTCATCATCGCACGGCCGCTGCCGCACGCGTAGGTCAGGAGTGCATGCGCAACAACGCAAACCATACCGGCGACGAGGAGTACTGCTTCTTCCTTGCCGTGACGTTCCCCGCATCGCAGCTCCGCATCATCGACTACAACCGTGTCGTGAAGGATCTCAACGGTCTGAGCGAGGAGCAGTTCCTGGCAGCTGTCGAAAAGAACTTCGACGTAGAGAAGAAGGGCAAGGAGATATACACTCCCACCGGCCTGCACAACTTCGCGATGTATATCGGCGGCGAGTGGTACTCGATGACGGCCAAGCCCGGCACCTATGACGACAACGATCCTATCGGCGTTCTGGATGTTACGGTGCTCTCGAACCTCGTGTTGAACGAAGTGCTCGGCATCGAGGACCTGCGCACGTCGAAACGAATCGATTTCGTCGGCGGTATCCGCGGTCTGGGCGAGTTGCAGAAGCGAGTCGACAGCGGCGAGATGAAGGTGGCCTTTGCGCTCTACCCCGTCTCGATGCAGCAGCTGATCGACATTGCCGATACGGGGAACATCATGCCTCCCAAGACGACGTGGTTCGAGCCTAAGCTGCGTTCGGGTGTGGTTATCCACTCTTTCGACGAGAAATAGACTCGGTCTTATATGGCGAAAAAGCCCGCGCAATGTTGCGCGGGCTTTTGCTTTGGGACAGGTTTCTCGTTGTGCTATGCCCTCACAGCAGCGCTGCGGCATCTGCCTGCGACAAGAGATAGCGTCAGCAGCAGTGCGGCTAATACTATGGTGGTAAATACGCCCGAGAATACGGTTTCGGATGCTATGGAGTCGCTGTACAGAGCCTGATACGTACCCGATAATCCGTCGGTCGCAAGTGTGTATATTCCATATAGCATGTTGGCTGCGGCCAGTATGCCCGTTATGAGCCAGCGTCCTATACATACGCCGAACATCGCCACCCACATGGCTCCGACAGCGACAGACGACAATATGTAGCTCGTGCCGGTCAAAGGTGTCGCAGAACCGTGCATCGTAACCTCGCACCATACCGTCGAGTAGCTTTCGACGAGCAGTGCGCACAGCGCGATACCGGCCACGGAGAGCCACGATGTCGTCGCTGCCGGCTCCGAGCGGTCGGGTATGTTGCGGCCGGCAAGTCCGATTGCGCATATCGCCGCAACCGCGATGCCTGACAGCAGATATACCGTCAGGGGAGCGTAGAGAATCTTATAATCGGGCATGTCGCCGGTCGGGGCGTCGAATACTATATTGTTTTTGAAGGCGAAGCATGCGGCGACGGACGCACCCATTGCCGCGACTATCGACAGTAGCGTGGCGAGCCGCTGTTTGGTCAGTGCGAATCCTGCTGCGGCGAATGTCGCTGCCGCCGCCGCTATGCCGTAGTAGGACATGTTGATTTGCATGTGTTGCGGATAGTCGCCGAGCAGGACCAGCCATGGCGTATTGATCAGGCCGTACATAAGTGCGATCACGGCGACGGTTATGCCGACGGCAGTGCGGGCGGATATCGCCGGCATGCGCGGTTGCGTGGCGGGTTGTTGGGCTGCGGGGTTGATCGTTACGCCGCATTTGGAACATGCGGGTGCTTTGTCGGAGATGATTGAGCCGCATTCGGGGCAGTTGATAAGAGCCATAACGTTATGGGTTTTGATAGTTTCGAACAAAGATAAGTATAAGCGTGGGCAAAAGCAAGTTTAATAGTATTTGTCGGCCGGAGTATTTTCGGCGCGGCCGAAGATGCGGATAATTCGGCTGCCTTGCGACGAGAGAAACGCACGCACGCACGGCGGCCGGTCTGTTCGGCCGCAACGGCTTGTACTCCGAAAAGTCGAATATACCTCCTGCAACCGTGTGGAGGCGTTATGATAATATATCGAAAGCGTAATGTTAAAATATTCTATAAAACATACCGGTGTTACGGATATTTTTATTAAATTTGTTAGGTTTAATTTTAGAGCCAGAGAAACTAACTATTAACAAACAAATAAAGGATTGTCGTTATGGCAAAAATCAAGGGAAAAATCGTCGTCGATACCGAGCGTTGCAAGGGCTGCGGCGTCTGCGTGGCTTCGTGTCCGTGTGACGTGCTCGGTCTGTCGAGCGAAGTGAACGGTAAGGGTTATCCGTTCGCCGTCATGGTTAATCCGGATGCCTGCACGGGCTGTGCCTCGTGCGGTATAATCTGTCCGGACAGTTGTATTACGGTTTATCGCCAAAAATTCGAATAAGATTATGGCAGAGAAAGAGGTAAAACTTATGAAAGGCAACGAAGTGATAGCCCATGCGGCGATTCGCTACGGTTGCGACGGATATTTCGGTTATCCTATCACTCCCCAGTCGGAGGTTATGGAGACGCTCATGGAGCTCAAACCTTGGGAGACGACCGGCATGGTCGTGTTGCAGGCCGAGTCCGAGGTGGCGTCGATCAATATGGTATACGGCGGTGCCGCAACGGGCAAGCGTGTGATGACTTCGTCGTCGAGCCCCGGCGTCAGCCTTATGAGCGAAGGCCTGAGCTATCTGGCCGGTGCCGAGCTGCCGTGCGTTGTGGTCAACTGCCAGCGCGGCGGTCCGGGTCTGGGTACGATCCAGCCTTCGCAGGGCGACTATTTCCAGGCCTGCAAGGGCGGCGCTCACGGCGACTTCCACCTTATAGTGCTGGCTCCCAACTCAGTGCAGGAGATGCACGATTTCGTGGGACTGGCGTTCGATCTGGCGTTCAAGTATCGCAATCCGGCGATGATTCTCGCCGACGGCGCTATCGGCCAGATGATGGAGAAGGTGGTTCTGGCGCCTCAGCGTGCGCGCAAGACCAATGAGGAGATCGCCGAGGAGTGCAAGTCGTGGGCTATCTATGGCAAGCCCGAGTCGCGCGAGCGTAATGTCGTGACTTCTTTGGAGTTGCAGAGCGAGGTCATGGAGAAGATCAACTTGCGTCTGCAAGCCAAGTACAAGGCTATGGAGGACAATGAGGTGCGTTACGAGGCTATCGAGTGCGACGATGCGGAGTATGTGATCGTGGCGTTCGGATCGTCGGCGCGTATATGCTCGGCTACGGTAGAAATGGCGCGTGCCGAGGGTATCAAGCTGGGTCTGCTGCGTCCCATTACCCTCTATCCGTTCCCGAAGAATCCCATTCGCGAGCTGGCCGAGCGCGGTGTCAAGGGATTCCTGTCGGCCGAGTTGAACGCCGGTCAGATGGTCGAGGATGTACGCATGGCCGTCAACGGCATGGCTCCGGTCGAGCATTACGGTCGTCAGGGCGGTATGATGTTCTCGCCCGACGAGGTGCTTATGGCTCTTAAAGAGAAACTTATAAACAAGAAATAGACTATGGCAGAGGTAGAAATCAAACAGGAAAATATGGTTTACGGCAAATCGAAACTGATGTTGCCGAATGTCATGCACTACTGCCCCGGTTGCAGCCACGGTACGGTTCACAAACTCGTTGCCGAGGTTATCGAAGAGATGGGACTCGAACACGACACTATCGGTGTATCGCCCGTAGGTTGTTCGGTATTCGCATACAACTACATAGACATCGACTGGGCTGAGGCTGCGCACGGACGCGCCTGCGCCGTGGCTACCGCCGTTAAGCGCCTGCACCCCGAGAAGATGGTGTTTACCTATCAGGGCGACGGAGACTTGTCGGCCATAGGTACCGGCGAGACGATTCACGCTGCGGCTCGCGGCGAGAATATCGTTGCCGTATATATCAACAATGCGATCTACGGTATGACCGGCGGACAGATGGCGCCCACTACCCTGCTGGGTATGAAGACCGCCACCACCCCCTACGGCCGCGATCCCAAGCTCAACGGTTATCCCTACAAGATCGCCCAGATGCTGGCGCATCTCGACGGCGTATGCTACGTGACGCGTCAGAGCGTCCACACTCCGGCCAACGTGCGCAAGTGCAAGAAAGCGCTGCGTCATGCGTTCGAGAACGCTATGGCGGGCAAGGGCTTCTCGCTCGTGGAGGTCGTATCGACCTGCAACAGCGGTTGGAAACTCTCGCCGGTGGCCTCTAACGAGTGGCTCGAAAAGAATATGTTGCCGTTCTACGAACTCGGCGATTTGAAGGACAATAAAGAGTAAGCGGAATATGAAAGAGACAGTAATTATTGCAGGTTTCGGAGGACAGGGTGTCCTCACTATGGGTAAGATTCTGGCTTACTCGGGCGTCATGCAGGATTTCGAGGTAACATGGATGCCGTCATACGGACCCGAGATGCGCGGCGGTACGGCCAACGTAACGGTCGTGTTGTCCGACAAGCCGATCTCGTCGCCTATCGCTCACGAGTTCGACGTGGCCGTAGTGCTCAACCAGCAGTCTATGGAGAAGTTCGAAGCTATGGTAAAGCCCGGCGGCGTGCTTATCTATGACACCAACGGCATTACGCGTCATCCGGTGCGTACCGACATCAGCGTCTACACGATCGATGCTACGGCCGAGTGCGCCCGCATGGGTCAGGCCAAGCTCTTCAACACGATGATTCTGGGCGGTTATCTCAAAGTACGCCCCGTCGTCAAAATGGAGAACGTCATGGAGGGTCTGAAACACACGCTGCCCGAGCGTGCGTGGAAGATGCTGCCGCAGAACGAGGAGGCAATTCATCATGGCGGCGAGATAATCAAGCAGATCCGCTAATTCTATTTCGTTATAAGCGGCATTTGCTTCGCCTCTATCAAATCCGCAGATGGGCAGTACGACAAGTACAGCCCATTTGCGGATTTTTCACGTGTGGCTTGTAACTAACGCCTTTTGACGAAAAAGAGCGCATGATGCATGGGAGGATACTCCGGAACGAAGAATCTGTTAGAGATGATATGCGAGAGTGATGTACACAAACGATAAACCGTATCCCGCACCAGAAGTTGTTTCGTTACATTGCATTTCGTTCGACATGACAGAACGTTTGTCATTCTGAACGGAGTAGCACGCAGCGAACCGACTTCGCGTCTCGCCAGTAAGCGCCTGCCCTTTCTGGCGTGATGCGAAAGAGAAAGACCGAGGTCAAGAATCCGATCGTGGATGACATGTCTATCGGGTCGGCTTGCCGTCGATTTTCTGTTTATTCGTAGCTTTGGCTATGTCAAGATAATACGATCTTTCCATTGTCACTCAGAGCATAGTTGTCATTATCTATTATCTGCATGTCGATGTATTCCAGTCGATATATGTGATTTGTTTTGTGGTATTCTTCGACCATTTCGGCTGCCCGGCGTATTCCATTCTTCGATGCAGTGTGCAAATAATTTACGGCCTCTATTCGCATTCTCTCTTTTTTCGTTTCATCGGATTCATCCGTGCTGTTGATATATAGATACGATCCTTGAAGATAGGCGGTTCGAGCATTGTCATCGTCGATTATAAATGCGTATTGCAGCTGGCATATCTTATTCGTGGACTTGTATTCGTTGACCATTTCAATGGCTTTCTGTATGCCGTAGTCGGCAGCCGTTCTCAAATATTTCATGGCTTCGGTCTGGCTGTGCGGGTTATTATCGGTTATGCTTTGCAGATAATACAATACCACCAAATAGTAACAGGCGCGGGCATTGCCGTTGTCTGCCGGGCGGTGCAGACGCTCGATAATCGCAGCTATATTGTCGCGGTCGATCATGTCGGTTGCATTATACCGATATAGTGCGTCGAATATGGCGGGACGTATCAGATAATAGTCGGCCTCGGTACACCCTTGTGCAGAGGCCTCTCTCAGATGTTTTTGTGCGAGCTGCGGATCACGACGGGTGCCTATGCCGAGTTTATGGCATAATCCCAGATCGCAGCGCGCCTGCGGCAGTCGGGCTGCGGCCGTTCTCAGATACCGCAACATCGATTCGTAATCTCCGTCGCGATAGTAATATGCTGCCAACAGATAGGCGTGTTCGGGATTATCCGTCGAGGAGTGCGCGATAGCAGACAACGCCGAAGAGTCGCGGCCGAGCAATAGGCGTAATGTCGAGCAATAGGTCGAGTCGGGATCCTTGTCATATATAAGACGATCTGCAAACAGATAGATGTTGAGAAACGACGGGCGTATGACGAATTTGTCGCGCGAGGGTTCGCTTGTTGTACAACCGGCGCATAGCGCCATGATCGACAACAGAATAAGTACGATAGATCGGTTCATGTTCGGGTTGTTCGTATATCCGCACCTCGATATGGTAATGGTAAAAAGAAAGCGTGGTGCTGAAAACTTATTTCATTCGGACAGGTCTTAGGAAACCTCTGCAATAAATAAGCAACAGCCCCACGCCTATATCCGATGACGGATAGGGCGCGAGAAGATGCCTGCTTATTCTTTTGCTCGATGAATTTCCTAAGTACGTCCGACGAGAATATGTTTACACATCCGTGTTAATATGTCGAAACAAAGGAAGTATAATAATTCGTAAAATACGAATGGGCGGAGATTAATTTAGCTATTGCGAATGATGGTTGCTGATGCAATATAAAGTTGTAAATGCAAATAGATCAATAATTTTGCTTTTGGTAACGTAATATCGATTATCTTTGCGAATAGATCCGAAGCTAAACCGAAGGCATTTCCGTGCCGGTTCCTTGCCCACCCGTCGACCTCGGCTTTCAACATTGAAACGGGTGATCATCCTATGTACGATTATCGATTGCCATGCGCGAGCGGAGACGGTTTGACAACAATAAACTCTAACCGTTATGGAGAGAATAGAAGATATTTTATTCGAGTCGGGACTACTGTATGTATTCGCCCCCGACGATCGTTCCGCTGATAAGTCCGTCGTATTGGCGGGTGTGTATGACAAGAGCTCGCGCGAGGGTGTGGTACTGGAAGTATCTTCGTCGGACATGCGTCATTTCAGATCGGACATGCTGCTGCCCGATACATACCGCATGGCCAGAGCCGCGACACCGGAAGAGTGTAACGACTTTTTTTTCAATTATGGTTGGGCAATGGCTATGGATGCCATATCGCGTATGTTGAAGCGTATGGCCGACTGAGACCGCAGTGCGGCTCAAGACATCGTGCACGTCTGGGCATCGCGCCACCCGGCAAGGGCTTCGCGGATCGTCATGGCGCGCTTGCCGGCCATTTGTATACGCTCGACATATATCATACCGTCGATGCAGCGTATGCCAAGATGCGATTTGCCGTCGGTGGTTACAGAGCCCGGCGCACGGTCGTCGTCCGACGCTTCGAAGTGCGCTTCGAATATCTTGCATGCGACTGGTTCGCTACCCTCTCGGCAGATATCTGTCCATGCCGCCGGATATGGCGACAGGCCGCGGATAAGATCGACTATGCGCTTGCCGGGGCAAGACCAGTCTATGCGGCAGTCCTCCTTGAATATCTTGGGCGCGGGGTGCAGCGTCGATTCGTCGGTGCCGGCCTGCTCGATCGGGGCGAAGTCGCCCGAGGCGATTTTCTCGACGGTCGAGACGACCAGATCGGCGCCCATGTGCATCAGCTTGTCGTATAGTGTGCCGACATTATCCTGCGGCAGGATATCGGTCTGGCTGCGGTCGATGATAGCGCCTTTGTCGATCTCGTGGTTCAGAAGGAACGTCGTGACACCCGTGCGGGTCTCGCCGTTGATTATCGCCCAGTTGATAGGCGCCGCGCCGCGGTATTGCGGCAGCAGCGAAGCATGCAGGTTGAACGTACCCAGCCGCGGCATGCCCCATACGATCTCGGGCAGCATGCGGAAGGCTATGACGATGCCAAGATCGGGTTTGAGCGCTTCGAGCGCTTCGACGAACTGCGGTGCGCGCAGCTTCTCGGGTTGCAGGATCGGCAGACCGAGCTCTTCGGCCGCGACCTTAACGTCGCTCTTGTGTATTTTTTGTCCGCGGCCGGCCGGTTTGTCGGGCGTCGTGACCACGGCGACGATGTTATAGCCCTCGGTAACGAGTCGTCGGAGCGATGTTGCGGCGAACTCGGGCGTACCCATGAATATGATGCGTAGATCCTTTGCGTTCATAGTGTCGAATCAGATTCTTTTTGTTTTGCGGCGTTTTCTCCATGGACGATTTTTGTGCCACCAGCGCAGCTGCTTCTTGAAGCGGCTCCTGATCTTGCGCCTGAGACGCTTGATCTGCGCCTCGTACCAGTCGGTATCGAGCAGCGACGAGTCGTTGGTGGCCTTGCGCGTAAGGTATAGCGCGACCGGAGAAAGGATGAATATCGGCAGCCACATGCCGTAGAGCGAATCCCATGTACCCTCCTTGGCCAGCTTCTCGCCCGTGAGGCTTATGACATAATATATGACGAAGAATATGACCGATATGACTATCGGTGTTCCGAGGCCTCCCTTGCGGATGATTGCGCCGAGCGGCGCTCCGATAAGGAAGAATACGAATATCGATATGGGCAGAGCCAGCTTGCGGTGCCACTCGTTGCGCGACCTGTAAAGCTGCGTGAGCGTATATTTCGACGACTGCTCGTCGAACGAGTAGATGCCGCGGGAGTTGCGTACCGCATTGTTGGCGGCGTTGTAGACACGGTAGCGGTCGCGTGTGCCGAGGGCGGCTATCGAGTCGTATATGTCGATCGGCTTGAACCGGCTCTTGTCGATGCGTATGCTGTCGCCCGGCAGCACCGATATGTCGTTTACGAAGATCTGCTCCTTGATAAGCGGCGCATACGACATAGAGTTGGCCGCCTCGGCCGCCGTCTGCAACGAGTCTATCAGCACCTGCAACTCCGACATGTTGCGAGTCTGCGCCTCGTTGGCGCGGTTGGGCTTGTCGCTCTGCGACAGGTTGGACAGAGGTATGGTGCCGTCCTGCCTCTCGAAAAGGTGGTGGCGCAGCCCGTTGCGGTCGTACCATTGCGCGCCGCGCGTCTGCTCGTATGTCTCGCCCTCGAACAGCGTGACATACAGATAATTCTTGTCGTCCGACATCTTGATGTATCCCGAGTCGGCGACGGTCGTGGTCATGTCGCCGTTGGACGAGCGGGTGTCGAATATGAGTACGTCGTGCAGCAGTCTGGTGTCGTCGTCCTGCTTGCCGACGCGTATGCTCATGCCCTCCAAGCCGTTGAAGAAAAGGCCGTCCTTGAACTCCAACTCCTGCCGCTGCTGGCGTATGTCGTGGAATATCTCGAACATGCGCTGGTTGGCGAACGGTACGAGATTGTTGACTATGAAGAAGCTGCCCACGGCTATGCCGCCCACGATGACAAGCAGCGGCCGCAGTATCTTCGGCAGCGACATGCCGGCCGACTTCATCGCCAGCAGCTCGTAGCTCTCGCCGAGGTTTCCCATAGCCATGATCGCCGACAGCAGCATGGCCAGCGGCAGACCCAGCGGGATCATGTTGGCCGTGGCGCAGGCGATGAGCTCGATAATGACGCTTACGTCGAGACCCTTTCCCACCAGATCGTCGATATATCGCCATACGAAGTTCATCATCAGCACGAACTGTACGATGAAGAACGTTATGAGCAACGGTCCCAGATAGGATTTAAGCACCAGTTTGTATATCTTTTTCATGCTCCGGCGACTTGTTTTCTGCGCAAAGTTAACAGTTTTACGATAACCAACACCGCGCAGAAGGTAAATATTATGCAGCTGCCAGTCGGTATGTCGAGATGATAGCTTAGGACGAAACCGGCGATGTTGCCCGCTGTGGCGACTACGGCCGACCATGCGGCTATCGCCGCGTAGGATTTGGTCACGGAGTTGACTATTACCACCGGCATGGTCAGAAGCGACAGCAGCAGGATGATGCCCATTATCTTGATCGAGAGTACGATCGTTATGGCCGTCACGACGGCCATGATATATGATATGCGCTCGGTGCGTATGCCCTGACTGGCGGCATACTCGTTATCGAACGTCATATACATTATGGGTCTGATCCACAGCACCGCTCCGGCCGCAACGGCAACCGTAAGGAGTGTCATGAATACGATGTCGGTGCGGTCGACGAGCAGTATGCTGCCGAATAGATAGCTCGTCAGGTCCGACGCATAGCCCGGTCGCAGGGTCATGAACAGGGCGCCGACGGCCATGCCGACAGACCATATTATGCCTATGGCAGAATCCTCGCGTATGCGGCCCCGGCGCGAAGCCCACTCCGTACCCACGGACGATATGGCGGCGAAGCACAGTGCTCCGGCCAACGGGTCGAAACCGTAATAGAACGCTATGCCCAGACCGCCGAACGATGCGTGCGTGATGCCTCCGCAGAGGAAAACCATGCGTCGTGCGACTATATATGTGCCTATGACGCCGCACGTTATGCCCGACAGCACGCATGCCAGAAAGGCGTTGCCGAGAAAGTCGTAGCGGAATATGTCGTAAATGAACTCCAAATTGCGAAAAAATATGTGTGCAAATTTACCGTTTTTTCCGTCATAACGCTAAAAGTTTTTCCACTTTCGTACAACTTTTACTAACTTCGCCCGATTATAAAACGTATCCCGCACCTGCGGGAGGAGATTACATGGAGCATAAGAGAGTCAATTTTCATACGTTGGGCTGCAAGCTCAACTTTTCCGAGACGTCGACCATTGCCCGCGAGTTCGACAAGGGCGGCTTCGTGCGTGTCGCACCGGATGCCGCCACCGATATCGCCGTTATAAACAGCTGCTCGGTAACGGAGCATGCCGACAAGAAGTGCCGCAATATAATACGCAAGATTCATCGGCGCAACCCCGATGCCGTGATCGCGGTAACGGGGTGTTACGCACAGCTCAAACCGAACGAGATTGCGGCGATAGAGGGAGTGGATATAGTGCTTAGCAACAACGATAAGGGCGATATATATAAACGGGTGGTAGAGCTGTTGGCCGGGCGCGGCGGCATCGTGTCGAGCTGTCACGTCGAGGACCTGACGCGCTTCTTCGCTGCCTTTTCGAGCGGCGACCGCACACGTGCCTTCTTGAAGGTTCAGGACGGCTGCGACTACAAGTGCTCGTACTGCACGATACACTATGCACGCGGCGGGAGCCGCAACATACCGATTGCCGATATAGTCTCGCAGGCGCGCGAGATAGCGGCCGGCGGACAGAGGGAGATCGTCATCACGGGTGTCAATACGGGCGATTTCGGACGTTCTACGGGCGAGAGCTTCATCGAGCTGCTGCGCGCATTGGACGCAGTGGAGGGCATCGAACGATACCGGATATCGAGCATAGAGCCTAATCTGCTGACCGACGAGATCATAGCATTCTGCGCGGCCTCGTCCAAGTTTCAGCATCACTTCCATATACCGCTCCAAAGCGGTTCGGACAGGATTCTCGGTCTGATGCGGCGGCGTTATACGACGGCCAAGTATGCAGAGCGCATCGCCCGCATACGGGAGTCGATGCCCGATGTCTTCATCGGTGTCGACGTGATCGTCGGATTTCCCGGCGAGGACGATGCGGAGTTCGGGCGTACATACGATTTCCTGGACGGTCTCGCACCGTCGTTCCTGCATATATTTCCATTCTCGGAGCGACCCGGAACGCCGGCCGTAGAGCTGCCCGGCAAGGTGCAGCCGTCGGAGGCGACCCGGCGCGTGCAGCGGCTGGAAGAGCTCTCGGCGCGCCTGCATGGGGATTTCTGCCGCAGATACGTCGGCTCGCAGGCGGAGGTGCTGTTCGAGAGCACGGTGCGCGGCGGCATGATGTACGGATACACGGGAAACTACTTGCGCGCGGTTGCGCCTTACGATGCCGGAGCCGTCAACCGGATATGTAGGGTGCGGTTGTTGCACATGGACGAAAACGGCGATATAACGGCGGAAATAATTGCTTAATTAGCCCGAAAACGTTATCTTTGCGGATATTTAACTCTATTGCAATGTCGCGATTCAAATTGTTAACGATCGGCGGAATACGCAAACGCATGTTTGTCGGATTCGTCAGCATCGTACTGCTGCTGTTCTTCTCGGGAATGGTGTCGCTGTTCGAGTTGGGACGTGTCAGCAACGACACGGAGGAGATTCTGCTTGCGAGCAAGTCGAACGTTGAGCTGGCGGGCGAGATGATTTCGGCGCTCAACGAACAGAACGATGCCGTGATATGTCTGGCCGTTATCGGCGAGGACTCGCTCGCCTATCGCGATGTCTGCAAGAATGCCATAGCACGTCTCTCCGATGCCGTCTCGCTGGCCGATGCAAGGGTCGACGGTGCGGCTGTCGATTCGCTCGCCGTACATGTCGGCGTGCTCAATTCGATGGTCATGGATTATCTCGACGGCAAGCTGCCGTTCGACGAGCAGTTTACCTCGCGCGACTGGTATGTCGACTCCTACAAGGACGAATACGTCGACGTCGCGTCGCATATAACCAGATACATGACCGGTGCGCAGAGCACCCTCGGACCCGATGTCAACCGTCTGAGCCGCACGGCTTACCGTGCGGTTACGCCCGTATTCATCTCGCTGGTGGTAATGATCGTCGTGGTAATTATGTTTTATTATTTCCTATCGGTTTATTACATCCGTCCGGTGTTGCGCATGAACAAGAGTCTGGGCGACTTTCTGACCTTCAAGGTGCCGTTCGATGCGACGATGACATGTCGCGACGAGCTGAGCGAGTTGAAGGAGAGGATCAAGTCGCTTATATCGCGTCTGCCATGATTGCCGGCGCTTAACTCGAATCCGTTTGATTTATGAGACTGCATGTCGTGATACGATACATCGGTATGGTGCTGCTGTTCATAGCGGCATTCATGCTCATGTCGGCTGTCGTGTCGCTTGTCAACGGACGCGATTCGGCTTACTATCCGCTGCTGCTGTCGTCGTTTCTGACGGCGCTGCTGGGCGGCTTCCCGTTGATCTTCGTCGAGCGTGCCGAGCAGATCAAGATCAAGGAGGGATACTGCATCGTCGTGGGTTCGTGGCTGGTGGCGTGCATCGTGGGCATGTTCCCGTATCTGATATGGGGCGGCGAGTTCACGCCGGTCAACGCATGGTTCGAGAGCGTCTCGGGATTTACTACCACGGGGGCATCGATCCTGAACGACGTGGAGGATCTGCCGCGAGGATTGCAGTTCTGGCGCATGTCGACGGCATGGATCGGCGGCGTGGGCGTTGTTATGTTCGCTCTGGTTATCCTGCCGTCGCTTGGCAAAAACAAGCTCATGCTCTCCAATGTCGAGTTGTCGACCATAGCCAAGGACAACTACCAGTATCGCACCCAGGTCATAGTGCGCATCTTGATAATCGTGTACGTGGGTCTTACGCTGGTCACTACCCTGCTGCTTAAAATATCGGGCATGTGCTGGTTCGATGCCGTTACGCATGCCATGTCGGCATGCAGCACGTGCGGA
Organism: Bacteroidales bacterium; assembly: GCA_910574205.1. GTDB lineage: Bacteria > Bacteroidota > Bacteroidia > Bacteroidales > Rikenellaceae > Alistipes. The sequence goes on along the minus strand of CAJSYJ010000002.1, from coordinate 82,392 downwards.
TTCAGCACCAAGAATACGAGCATCGCATTTTATGACAGTGCGGCGATAGAGACCGTGCTCGTCGTTGCGATGACGCTGGCCGGTATACATTTCGGCATACTGTACGCCACGGTACTCGGCCGGCGCAACAATATATTCCGCTCGGAGGTCGTTCGCGTTTATGTCGGCATGATGGCCGTAATAGCCCTCGTTGTGGCTATGAGCCTGTGGGGGCAGGACGTCTATCCCTCGTTCGTCGACTCGCTGCGGCGCTCGCTGTTCCATGTGGTTTCGGTAACCACCACTTCGGGTTTCGCCATAGCCGATACCAATACGTGGACATCGCTGGCGGTGGTGCTGCTGCTCTTCTGCTCGGTGGTGTGCGCATGTGCCGGTTCGACGGCGGGCGGTATGAAAGTCAACCGTCTGCTGCTGTCGGGCAAGATGATACGCAACAGACTCAAACTGCAACAGCATCCCAATGCCGTCATACGTACCAAGATCGACGGTACGGTGCAGGACGATGCGGTGCTGGACTCGGTGGTAATATTCGTCGTGGCATACATAATGTTGATTCTGGTGGGTACGGTGGTAAACACGATGTTCGGTGCCGATCTGATAACGGGCTTTTCGGCCTCTATCGCGTGCGCTGGCAATGTCGGCCCCGGCTTCGGCGATGTCGGATCGATGAACAACTACGCCGCATTCCCCGCCATATTGAAACTCAACGGCTCGCTGCTGATGCTGCTGGGACGTTTGGAAATATTCGGATTCATACAGCTTTTCTTTATCAGATATTGGAGATAATGAAGAACCTTCTAAGATTCATATCGGCCCTTTCGGCGTTGCTGGCGGTATGTGCTGCGGATGATCTGTCGGCACAGACGGTCACGGCACGCATAGCCGGGTTGGAGAGCAACGAGGAGTATATGTCGCTGCTACGCGACACCGAGATCCTGCAACACCGCGAGGACTCGATCGTAAATCTCATCGAGTCGGCGCGAAGCCGTTTCGTCGAGGTGGAAGACCGCGACGGCTTTGCGGATTACATAGTCGGCTTGGAGGACAACATATTCCAGATACGCACCCGCAAGGGATTCATAGCCGATAGGATCAATACGATCGAACAGGGGTGGGTGCTGTCGCGTCTTAGCAGCGTCGAGCGGACGGATGTCGGGGAGCAGACCGATACGGGTGTCGTGCGCCCGGTCGTCGTCAGACGCAATCTGGTCGACAACGACTGTCTGCGCGAGGAACTCTCGGCCGAGGATTATGCAGAATTGCGGTCGGCGCATGGGCGAGAGATATCCATAGTCCGCGCCGTCGACACGCTGATCGCTGCCTACGACAGGTTGAAGATACTATCACTGGCATACGCCGCGGCCGACGACGAGATCGCGGCCGACTCGATATATACCGATTACGGTGCGTGCCGCAGATGTCTCGATTCGTTGTCGCAGAGCATTGCCGACGACTGGTCGCATATCGTGGATTCGAAGTCGTATGCCTACGGTCTTGTGTTGGAGAAGCACGGCCGCACGGACATACTCGACCGTATGGAGAGCGAATTTGCAGTGATGCGTCAGCAGAGTGCCGGCGCCGAGGGCATGTACATATCCGATGCGTTGACACGCTACTGCGTCGGCAAGCCCGTCTTGGCCGGCTACGAGCGGCGCTTCGCCGAGGCAATGTCGCTCACGGCGGCTGTCGACTCGCTCGCGGCGGCCGACAAGAGCATTCCGCAATACGATTACCGCCTCGACCGTATCGATCTGGCGCGACGTCTGTTCCTCGACTACCAGCCGGTGGCATTCGGCCGCACGTCGTTCTATAATGCCAATAATCCGCTGCCCAAGTTGAAGGTTTACGACGAGGGCACCATATACCGCCTACTGCTGGGCAGATTCAAGACGCGACAGCCGATGACGCTGTTCAAAGGCGTATATCCGTTGTATATCGATCGCGACGATGAGCAGATGTATTGTTACTATGCCGGCGGTTATGCCACCCGTGCGGAGGCCGAGCGAGCCAAGCAGCAGCTCTCGGAGAGAGGTTTCCGCGCACCGCAGATATGCCGCTGGGCCGACGGCGAGATGACCAACCTGACTCTGGCTGCGGAGGAGGATCCTTCGGCGGAGCCGGTCACGGGTATACGGTATGCCGTGCAGATCGCCTCGCCCGAGGCGCTGCCGCGCGAGGTGGTCGACATGATCGCGGCTGAGGGCGATGGCAAGGAGATCTCGCGTGCCGGAGACGGCGAATATGTCGTCGGCACATACGCCGACCGCGCCGTGGCCGACAGACTGGCCGAGATGATCGGCCGTACCGATCCGCGCCTCGGTGTCGAGGTCATGGAGATAGAAGTAGAATGATAACCTCAAAATAAGAAGCCTATGTGGATGATAATCTTGTTGATCGTTTGCGGCTTGGTGTTTCTTTTCGCCGAACTGTTTCTGCTGCCGGGACTCTCGGTAGGTGCATTCCTTTCGCTGGCATGTTACGGTGGTGCCGTATATGTCGCTTTCGACAGATTCTCCACCGAGACCGGATTGTGGTGCATCGCGGCGATAGTCGTGCTGTCGCTGATCGTCATTGCCGTATCGCTGCGTTCGAAGACGTGGCGGCGTCTGTCGCTCGAACAGCGCATTACATCGTCCAACCGCGAGGAGTCGATGCCGGTGGCTGTCGGCGAGCGCGGCCGAACCGTCTCGCGCCTTGCGCCGGTGGGTCGCGTCGAGTTCGCAGGCCGTATGTACGAGGCCAAGTCGCAGGCTGGCTATATCGACTCGGGAGTCGAGGTCGAGGCTGTCGACTTCGATGATTTCTCAATAATTGTCAAACCTGTAAAATAAAACCATTATGACTGAAACTCACATGATTGCTATCGTCGTAGCTTTGGGGCTGGCGGCGATATGGCTCATATTCTACTTTATTCCGATCGGATTGTGGTTCTCGGCGCTGGTGTCGGGCGTGCGTATAAGCCTGTTGCAGCTTGTGCTGATGCGCTGGCGCAAGGTGCCGCCATCGAAGATCGTATCGTCGATGATCGAGGGAACGAAAGCCGGCCTGCATCTGAGCGCCAACGAGTTGGAGGCGCATTACCTTGCGGGCGGCAAAGTTACTAATGTCGTGCATGCGCTGGTATCGGCGCAGAAGGCCAACATCATGCTGTCGTTCGATATGGCTACGGCAATCGATCTGGCGGGTCGCGACGTGTTCGAGGCCGTGCAGATGTCGGTCAACCCTAAGGTCATAAACACCCCTCCGGTGGCTGCTGTGGCTAAGGACGGCATACAGCTCATCGCCAAGGCGCGAGTGACGGTGCGTGCCAACATCCGCCAGCTTGTCGGCGGTGCGGGCGAGGAGACCGTGCTGGCTCGTGTGGGCGAGGGCATCGTCTCGTCGATCGGCTCGGCCGAAACGCATAAGGTGGTCTTGGAGAATCCCGATTCGATCTCGCGCGTGGTGCTCGACAAGGGACTCGATGCCGGAACCGCATTCGAGATACTCTCGATCGATATTGCCGATATAGATGTGGGCAAGAACATTGGCGCTCAGCTGCAAATGGATCAGGCCAATGCCGACAAGAACATCGCGCAGGCCAAGGCCGAGGAACGTCGTGCTATGGCCGTAGCGTTGGAGCAGGAGAACAAGGCCAAGGCGCAGGATGCCCGTGCGAAAGTCATCCTGGCCGAAGCCGAAGTGCCGCTGGCTATGGCCGAGGCGTTCCGCAACGGCAATCTCGGTGTGATGGACTACTACAAGATGAAGAATGTCATGGCCGATACGCAGATGCGCGAGAGCATATCGCATATCGAAAAGAAATAGCCGTAAAGACGCTTATGCCGGGATCGTATCTCGGCTTATGCTATCGCCCCTGCCGCATGTACTCGGCAGGGGCGTTTCGTATATGGCATCGTGTCGGCGTATGTTGCGGTCATGAATTGCGGTGCGTAGAACTATGCATGAAAAAAGAAATCCCGAAAGCGGATGTACCGATTCCGGGATTCGTCGTTGTCGTACTCGAAGCCGGGGTCGAACCGGCACGACCATTACTGGTCACAGGATTTTAAGTCCGGCGTGTCTACCTATTCCACCATTCGAGCCCTTCGCCGTCGGACGATTGTGCAAAAGTACTACTTTTATTTAATTCTGCAAAACCTTTGCGTCGATATATGCTATTATCTCTTCGACCTTTTCGGGGGCGAACCACGCTATCTCGGGGTCGCGCCTGAACCACGTCATCTGGCGTTTGGCATAGCGGCGGGTGTTGCGCTTGATGGCTTCGACCGCCTCGTCGAAACTCGTCTTATGGTCGATATAGTCGAATATCTCGCGATACCCTACCGTTTGCAGAGCGTTGCAGTCGCGCAGCGGCAGCAGCGACCGCACCTCGTCTTCGAGTCCGTCGGCCACCATGCGATCTACCCTCAGATCGATGCGTCGATACAGCTCCGCCCGCTCGATGTCGGTGCCTATCTTGATCGTTCGGAACGGACGCTCCCGACGTCGGCCGGTACGCAGCTGCGAGTATTGCCGGCCGCTTGACAGACACACCTCCAAGGCTCGCATCACGCGGGCGGGGTTGCATCTGTCGACCGTGGCGTGGCATTGCGGATCGAGCCGGTACAACTCGTCGGCCAGAGCTTCGATGCCTTCGGTGTCGAGACGCTCTTTGAGTTTGCGCCGCAGCTCCTTGTCGGCTGTCGGCAGATCGTCCATGCCATGGCACAAAGCCTGGATATAGAGCCCCGAACCGCCTGCGGCGACCACGAGCGGGTGTCGCTCGAAAAGCGTTTCGAGCCGTCGGAGCGCCTCCGTCTCGTACTCTCCGCAGTTGAAATCCTGCTGCGGCAGCCGTTCTGCGATGAAGTGATGCTCTACCCTGCTCAGCTGCTCGGCCGTGGGCTGTGCCGTACCTATGGGCATGCCCTTGTATATCTGGCGGGAGTCGGTCGATACGATCGGCGAGGAGTAGTGCTCCGCCAGCCGTATGCTAAGGTCGGTCTTGCCCGAACCTGTCGCGCCGACCACGACCACAAGCGTAGGCCTCTCAGATCTCGTCGTCATAGCTGTCGTCTCCGTCGAAATCGCCGTAGTCGCCCATCATCTCCTCGAATATTGAGCCTTCGTCGACGGTGGCTTCGGGGTCGTACTGGTCAGGCGCCGAGGCGTGTTCGAAGGCTACGCGCGGATATTCCATACCCGCTTCGGGGCGTTTTACCTCGACCAATTCCAGGTATAGAGCCCTGTCGTTGAGCATATCGAACACATATATCATGCGTCCGTGAAGACGGTCGGTAACTTCCAGCAGCCTCACGCTGTCCATAGGTTTTGGCGCCGAAGCAGCATCGCCGCCCATATCGATCTGAGTATACTCCTGTTGACGCTTCCACATCTCGTCCGATGCGAATATCGAGACCATGGCCTCGTCGTATCCCAGAGCCTCGAAGACGAAGCGATGAAACTCTGTCAGCGTCATCTCCGGCATTACTTCGAGGTCGCGGACGAAATGGTCGCTCTCGTCGCTCAGCATTCTGTATCTGAAAACCAAATCCATAATTTCTGCATGTATTACAATCAGCAGACAAATGTACGTTTTTTTGCGATAAATCCCTATTCGGCGGCGACTATTATCCTTATTATTGTCATCGAAAATAGTGGTTATTATAAAAAATGTATTATATTTGCACTGCTTTCGGTCGGATAGTTATTTTCTGTTCATTTAATCACGGATACATACTAATTTTTTACATATGCAAGATTTAACTGCGTTGGAGGGTAAGACTCTCGTCGAGTTGCGAGCCATAGCCAAAGTGCTCGGTATCGACGGAACCTCCCTGAAAAAAAGAGAGTTGTTGGCCAAGATCGTCGAGACGGCCGGCGAAGCTCCGCAGCAAGAACCCGAACAATCGCAGCCCCAGCCCGCCAAGCGCGGCCGTCGCCCGCGCATGGGCGGTGTCAAGGTGGGCGGCGAGGCCAAGACACACGATACGTATTCGCGCAGCGACGATGCTGCGCCGGCACGCGAGACGGCCGAAGAGACCGTCGTCGAGCAGTCCGCTCCCCGGCCGGAGCCAAAGCGACGAGGACGCAAGCCCAAGTCGGCCATGGTGGAAAATGCGGTCGTGGCGGCCGAGGAGATTGCCGCCGAGGCGGTCTACGACATGCAGCCTGTCGACGAGGCGATGCCGCAGATCGACGACGATGATACGGTCTATGCCGACGGCCTGCCGACGGATATTATAACGAAAGACGATTTCGTCGCCGAGATCGAGGGCGAGGGCGTTTTGGAGATCATGCCCGACGGGTACGGCTTCCTGCGCTCGGCCGATTACAACTATCTCAACTCGCCCGACGACGTATATATATCGCCCTCTCAGATCAAGCTGTTCGGTCTGAAACCGGGCGACACGGTAAGCGGCACGATACGTCCTCCCAAGGAGGGCGAGAAGTATTTCCCGCTGGTGCATGTCAACGAGATAAACGGTCTTAAACCCGAGTATATCCGCGACCGCGTCCAGTTCGAGTACATGACGCCGCTGTTCCCCAGCGAGAAGTTCAACCTTACGGGCAAGGGGCACAATTCGCTGTCGAACCGAATCATAGATCTATTCTCGCCTATCGGCAAGGGTCAGCGCGCGCTGATCGTCGCACAGCCCAAGACGGGTAAGACGGTGCTGATGCAGTCCATAGCCAATGCCATAGCCGACAACCACCCCGAGGTGTATATGATCGTACTGTTGATCGACGAGCGCCCCGAGGAGGTCACCGAAATGGCGCGCAACGTCAAGGCCGAGGTCGTCGCGTCGACTTTCGACGAGCAGGCGGCGCGTCACGTCAAGGTCGCCGAAATGGTGTTGGAGAAGGCGAAGCGCATGGTCGAGTGCGGTCACGACGTGGTAATATTCCTCGATTCGATAACGCGTCTGGCGCGTGCCTACAACTCGGTGCAGCCGGCATCGGGCAAGGTGCTTTCGGGCGGTGTCGACGCCAATGCGCTGCACAAGCCCAAGCGCTTCTTCGGTGCTGCGCGTAACACCGAGGAGAAGGGTTCGCTGACGATCATCGCCACGGCTCTAATCGATACCGGATCTAAGATGGACGAGGTTATCTTCGAGGAGTTCAAGGGTACGGGCAACATGGAGTTGCAGCTCGACCGCAAGCTGTCGAACAAGCGTATCTACCCTGCCGTCGACGTTATCGCCTCGGGTACGCGCCGCGAGGATCTGCTGCTCTCGCCCAATGTCATGAGCCGCACGTGGGTACTGCGCAAGTATCTGTCGGATATGACTACGGTAGAGGCTATGGAATTCTTGCAGAAGCAGATGCATCTAACGGAGAGCAACGAGGAGTTTCTCGCGACCATGAACCAGTAAACATAACCGCAAAACATTATGAAGAGACTGTTTATTTCGATGCTGTGCCTTGCAGCCGTGACCGACGTTTTCGGCTGGGGACAGAAGGGGCACGATACGGTGGCCTATATAGCCGAAAATCATCTTTCGCCCGAGGTGGCTGCCAAAGTCACGGCGCTGCTCGACGGTCATTCGCTGGTCTACTATGCCAACTGGATGGACAATGCGAGCCATACGCCCGACTACGCCTTTACTTCGACATGGCATTATGTCAATGTCGACGAGGAGGAGCAGACCTACGCCCAGTCGGAGAAGCACCCGAAAGGCGATGTGGTCGTTGCGATAAACGAAATCGTTTCGCGCCTGAAAAACGGCGGTCTTTCGCCCGAGCGCGACAAGGTCGATCTGATGATGCTCATTCATCTGGTAGGCGACATGCACTGCCCGATGCACGCGGGACACAAATGCGACCGCGGCGGCAACAACATTCAGGTCAAGTATTTCCATTCGAATACGAAATTGCACAGCGTATGGGATTCGAAGTTGGTCGAGTCGGCGCATAATTGGAGTTATTCGGAGTGGCAGTACCAGATCGACCGCGTTACGGCCGAGGAGGCTGCCTCGATAGCTGCCGGCTGCCCCAATGACTGGATCGAGGAGACGGTCGTTCTGAGCCGTCGTATCTATGAGGATACGCCTGCCGGAGCGTCGATATCATACGACTATATCAACAAATACGCTCCTGTCATAGAGCAGCAGCTGCTCAAAGGCGGCATCCGTCTGGCGGCACTGCTCGAATATATCTACGGCGACGAGTGTTAGTTCCGGTCAGTGCGCCCGGATACTCGGCGCCTGCCGCATATAATAGTTGCACTATTACCCGTCATGCCTCGCGGCATGGCGGGTAATTCGTTTTACGGTCGCGGCGGCTGTGCCTATCGGCGAGAAGGCTGTATTTCATCCGGCCGGAGATACTCCGGTCCGGGCATAACCGAGCCGGTGCTTGCATTTGACCTCGCTTATGCGTATATTTTACATCGTCGAATATACTTCCGCTCGGCAAAATGCAAGTAAACTTGATTTTGCTCTCGCTTATTCGTATATTTGTAAAAATACCATAGCGATGAAAATCGAAGTTTCATACGATCGCCGGCAGCCGTTCGATGCCGGATATACGTTCGTCGATACGCCTTACGGCGAGGCCGTTGCGGTCTTCACGGACAAGGGGTTGTGCTATTTAGGATTCACGCGCAACGATCGGGCCTGCGTTCTGAGGCACGTGGCGGATACATTCCCGAATATGCGGTTGGCCGAGTGCGAGCGCACGGTAGACCCTCTTTCGGACGATGTGGTGCTGCATCTTATCGGAACGCCTTTCAGGGTCGACGTGTGGCGTGCCCTTATCGGTGTCGAGCGCGGCCGAACGGTAAGTTATTCGGAGCTGGCGCGACGTGCCGGACACCCGCGTGCCGTGCGTGCAGCTGCCTCCGCCGTAGCCTGCAACCCTGTTTCGCTGCTGGTGCCGTGCCACCGTATAGTGCGCAGCGACGGCTCCGTCGGGGAGTATTACTGGGGCTCGGCGATGAAGTGCCGCATACTCCGAGACGAGGGCGCGCTGAGGTAGCTGCGTTCGTTCTGCGCCCTGCGCATGCCGGACTACTCTACGTACAACCCGTACAGCGTTATTTCGCTGCTGTCGTAGTTGATGTTGTCGAAGGTCTTGTACGAACGCCATTTGTTGCCGGCAAGACCGAGATAACGCGTATCCTGCGCATTGCGGCAGAGTGCGCGCATGGCTCCGCCCTCGACCGTAAATCGCCATGTCAGGCGGCGCGCTCCGTCGACATATATCCCGTCGGAGGTATTGGTGGCGTAGAGCATTGCCGAGGGATCGCCGTAACTGCTCACGATGAATCCGTCTGCCTCCGTGCTCAGATGCCAGCGCATGCCCTCCTTGACACTGCCCGTGAGACGGTCGCTCTCTATATGGACGTCATTGCCCAATTCCACCGCCTGCGGATGCTTCGTCGTCGAGACAAAAGTATCGTTGGGCAGATAACTGCCGCCGCATGCGATGATGTAGTCGCCGTCGCGTATCCTATCCGGCGATGCGATACGATGCCAGATCGGAGTATCGCAGCGTTGTGTCTTGCCCATGTCTACCGCGAACGACAGGATGCGGTTCCGCTCCAACGAAAATTCCTTGTCCGATAGATCGATAAGCTTCTCGTAGCGCCCTCTGTCTGTCTTGACGCAGACGCACAGCTCCCCGCCGCCGAGCGCGGCCGGAATGCAGGCGAACCATAATGAGAAGTTATCGTCGGTCGAGGCGTATTCTATTTCCAGATCGTTCGACGCATCGGCTTCGGCGCAGACAGACGTCGTCTCGCTGCCCGAACGATATACGGCTTGGCCGGTAAGCGGCCGCGAAGCACGCAGTGTGACCGAAACAACCCTTTCGTCCGGCTCTTTCGGCAAATCCATAATAGTCAGTTTGCCGTATGCCACAACGCTCGTAAAGCGCATGTCGAACACCTGGGGCATGCGGTCGGCGGCGGTCGACCGACCGAAGATGACGGCTGCGTCGGGATCGAACGATTTGTCGGAAGGCATCTGCCGTGTCGGTACGGTAAAGGCGAGTGAGACATGTCCCTGCGAATCATCCTCGGCCGGCGTCATATCTTTGCAGGCCGATTCGGGGCAACAGGCATAACAGATATACTCCGACGGCTCGCAGGCGAGCGACATGTCGACGGCGAAGCATGCACCGAGTCCGTTGGCGGATATATGCTCGATCGACCCGGTGCCGATATTATCTGCCGACGAGAGCATGACGCGTATGCGGTCGTCCGGCTGCCACTTTACCGCGTAGGCGCCCTCCTCGCACTCGCCCCACTGCGTGCGCGACATGTCGGCCGATGCGGCGATCGAAAAAGATATGCGCTCTGCCTGCGGCGCAGAATGCGAGTCGTAGCTGCTGCATGCGACGGAGAGTGCCGCAGCCGTGAGAAGCGTTGCGACGATAGGTTTCATAGTATGTCTTCGTATTCGGTTTCTGCTACGGGATCGATCGTGCTGCTGCCCGTGCCGCTGAGCAGTGTGCCGCACTCGACGGCTATGTCGATCACGTCCATTTCCGGAGCGATATAACGTTCGGGATATTGTCTGGTCATGCGGATAAAGATTATGTTGTACAAATATACAATAAAAAATCATATATCGCAACCCTTGCGCGAAAATTACTCGTTGGCTATGCCCATGGGGATATGTACTGCCGGAACGTTGTGCAGATGATTCAGGTGCGACATCTGGTCGTCGAAGAAGATATGCGGCCGCATGACCTCCAACACGCGGTCTTTGGATATGCCGCCGAGGAAAAAAGCCTCGGTAACCTCTACGCCCCAGCTTTTGAGCGTATTTACGACGCGCTCGTGGGCAGGTGCGTTGCGGGCAGTGACGATCGATATCTTCAACCAGCGCCGGTATGTCGGATCGACATCTATGCGTCCTGTTTCGAGCCGTTGCAGATTGGATATCTTTTTCAGCAAATCGGCCAAAGGACCCGGGTCGAGCGGTGCGTCGGTCGTCGATTCGTGGCGATGAAATGCCGACAGCCCCTGCTCCTTGTATATCTTCTCGCTCTCGTCGTCGGCTATCACGCCGTCGAAGTCGAAGGCTATGCGCAGCTCGTTGTCCGAATCGTCGTCGGCGATCTTGCTGTCGAGCACGCGTCCGGCGGCGTAACCGGCGTCGCATGCGTTGCGCACGTCGGTCGCTGAAGCCGACAGAAAAAGCGAAGCATTGAATGCAGGCAGATATTTGTACGGCGACTCGCCTGAGAAGAACGATGCGCGTGATATGTCTAACCCGTAATGGGCTATGGTGCGGAATATGCGCAGCCCAGTTTCGGGCGAGTTGCGCGACAGCAGTACGACCTCGACGGGCTGTTCGTCGCGGAATATCTCGTTGAAGCTCAGAAGACGCTTGACGAACGGAAACGCTACCCCTTTCGAGAGCGGGTTATCGATGTTATGCTCCTGATAGCGCCGATACTCCGCAAGACCGTGTTCGTTGTATACTCTGTCCGACTCCGACAGATCGAACAATGCCGACGACGAGACCGCCACGACGAGTTTGTTTTCTATGGGAAAAGCCATAATGCCTGCTGCTGGATGTTATTCAATGACGAAGCCCGACACGCATGCCGGGCCTCTATCGCTTTGGTTGAGCTACCGAGATTCGAACTCAGAACGACAGAACCAAAATCTGCTGTGTTACCATTACACCATAGCTCAATCAGTCGCTCGAAAGCGCAGCAAAGATAGTGTAAAGTTTTGAAACGGCAAAATTTTAACGCGAATTTCGGTGCCCCATGTATGTCGCCGCGCTACTGCCGCTTGGCGAGTTTTGCGAGGAATTTCTCGCGGTCGACCACATAGCGGACGTGCTCGCCCTCGCCTATGAGTTTGTCGCCGTCGAAGGCCTCGACCCTGAACGTGAGTTTGCGGCCTTCGACCGCCGTCAGCTTAACATGCGCCCTGACGGTCGCTCCGACGGCCGACGGTGCCACATGGCTCGTCGACATGCTTGCGCCGACGGTCGTCTTGCCCTGTTGCAGATGAGGCGCCGCGCAGAGCATCGAGGCGTTCTCCATAAGCGCTATCATAGCCGGCGTGGCGAAGACGGCCATGTCGCCCGAGCCGATATATTCGGCCGTGCTCTCGGGTGTTACCTGCATAGGTATTTCGTATTCGAGTCCTTGTTCCAACATAATTATTATGTATATTTTAGTTTTCAACCTATCGGCCTTACCGTCAGAAAATACGTTTAGCCGAGCGATAGAGCGATAGCGTTCAGCTATTCGGCAACTGTTTTGATCCGTGTAGCTATGTTTTCGAACAACTCTATACGGATACAAATATAAAGCAATTCTTCGAATGCACAAAACGGACACGAGCAATAATACTCGTGCCGGTATGAGCCGGATTAAATCAGATTCCCGAATAGGAATCCGGAGACCGTAGCCAGTACAATGACCAAAGCTACATAAACTATCGTTTTTTTCGTTCCCATAACACCTCGAATTACCAGCATGTTGGGCAGCTACAACGACGGACCTGCCAACAGCAGTGCAAGTGCAGGCCCTTTTCCCATGCCCGAAGCCATAAGGCCTTGGATAATAGGCACCTTGGTAAGGGTGGCGAAGTACATGAATGCTCCGGTAAAACTTGCAAAGAAGTTGGACAACAGAGAATTTCCTCCTACTGCCCGATATACCCACTCGTTAGGTATGATTCCGGCAATGGAGGTGTTGCCGTGCGTCGAGCCCAAAAGGAATCCTGCTGTTACTACACCGATGGCCAACAAAGGCAGGATCTGTTTGGCAAACCTCCATGAAGCGAATGCCCATTCCCGATTTTCTTCATCGCGATTGTCGAGAATCAGGATAAACGACAGAGCGGTAATCGCTACGATCATTGGAACGAGCGGAGCTAATTTCGCATTGCAGATAAGCATATCGGCAAGGACGATCCTGGCAGCAGGTAGCCGGCCGCAGCCGTTGACGACATCGGAATCAGCATCCCGAAATAGAATACTCCGCTGGTGGGGCAGAATGCCATTGCGAACAATATACCGAGCAGAAACGCACCCCAACCGCCTTTACGGGCCAGCCCCTCGCTGTTGCCATTGAAGCCGAAAGATGATAATTTCAGTTTGCTGCCCAGCAGCATGAACAAACCTATCGAAAGCAGGGCCGGGCCGAGTATGAGTTCTCCGTATTTACCGATTACCTTCTGAATACCGAAAAGGCTCGAACCCTCTTTGAGTATCGATATCAATACGATCCCGAGCATCGTATATGCGATGATACGACCGAGCGTATAAAACAGACCGTTGCGGAAGATCCTACTGCGGTTTTCGATATCTTTTCCGATGAATCCGATAGCTGCGATGTTGGTTGCCAGCGGGCATGGCGAAACTGCCGTAAGCAACCCCAAAATAAAGGCTGTAAGCGCAGGTGTCGTGCTGCTGTCCAATAGTGTCTGTAACCATTCCATAAGCCTTTACTTCAATAAGGTCCGTAATTTTTGAGCTACGCCGTTCTTGAATTTATCGGGAGAGGTTCTGGCATTGGCAAAAGCATATTCCGTAATATTGTCATAAGTCTCTTTACCGTTTCTCCAATTACTGACCAAGAGTGAAGACCATGCGATCTCGTATTTGTCGGCGATATATTCGTTAGTCGGTTCGGAGATGTCGATTGTCTTGAAAACGAGTGCTCCGCTTTTCAGCTCTTCGGCAAATTCCGCTTCTATCGCTTCATGTGTTCTCGTCTCTATCGCCATACATGCGGCGCACCGCTTTTTGCTATGGAAATACAATACCTATACATGGTCTTTCTGCGATTGTCCTTCCTCTGCCCTGCTGCCTTTGCCTGCATTGCCGTTGTCGCAGGCAGCCAATGAGCAGCAGGCGGCCAATGCTAAAATCAATCTGTTCATACGCATCTGCATTTATCTTTATTTATGTTCGCTGTTCGCAAAATGACGAACATTATGGCTAAAAAAATGCCGTTATTCGCAACAACATTCCTTTTTGCAAGCACACTGCCCGAATAGTTTGGAGAAAAGCATTGAGGCTATCTTCCAATTCTCGCGATTGATACAGTACTTTACTTTGGGTGTTTCTATCTCTCCTTGTATCAGCCCTGCCTCTTTCAACTCTTTCAGATGCTGCGAGACGGTCGCTTTCGTCGGTTCTGTCCGTGACTGCGAATTATATACAGATTATGCGTCATAGTCCGAACATGTTGTGCTATGCCGAGGCTTGAAGAAAACTTGGGCTGTGACAATATATGTCGATGCCGAACAGTTATCTTTGCAGAGGAATGTATGCAAGACTATTATTGATATCGGTTATGCTCTTGGCTGTGGTGTCGGACATCGCGGCTCAGGGACGTCGCGTGCGCGGTGCGAGCCGTGTCGAGTGGGAGCATCACGCAGGCGGCGACTCGACCATGCACATTACCTCGCTGCCGGTATACGTGTTCAATCGCAAGGCCGACCTGCGCCGTTACCAGAAGATGATCCGTGCCGTGAAGAAGGTATATCCGCTGGCCGTAGAGGCATCGCGGCGTATGGAGAATCTCGATGCGAAACTCGATTCGCTCGGTCGGCGCAAGGACCGGCGGCAGTATACACGAGAGCTTGAAAAGGCGCTCAAAGAGGAGTTGTCGCCCGTACTGCTGCGCATGACGCGATTCGAGGGGCGCATACTGTTGAAGCTGATAGACCGTGAGACCGACCATACGGCATTCATGATTATCAAAGAGTTCAGAAGCGGCTTTACCGCCGGATTCTGGCAGCTGGTCGCCAAGATTTTCGGCAACGATCTCAAACTGTCGTACGATCCCGATGGCGAGGATGCCGTGCTCGAACAGATCGTGCTCTACTATAAGGCCGGATTGTTGTAGCGCGAAGCCGCAGCGCCCGCTACCCTATCTCTTCTGCACGGTGTCGTACAGCTCCTCGATACGGTCGCACATCGCCGCCCACGAGAAGCGCCGCCTCTCGGTTTCGATCCGGCGGGCGAAGCGGTCGAGCGTATCGCCCTCGTAGATGCGGCATAGAGAATCGTATACGCCGTCCACGGTCGGCGGGCAAACGTATCCTACCTCTGCGTCGGGCACGATCTCCGAGAGACCGCCTACATCGGTTACGATCATCGGCGTGCAGAAATTGTATGCTATCTGCGTCACGCCGCTCTGGGTAGCGCTTTTGTATGGCAGCACTACGCAGTCGGCCGCCGAGAAGTAAAGGCGGACGCGGTCGTCGGCGACGAAGAAGTCGTGCAGGATGACATCGTCTTCGAGCTGCTCGCGCTTTATAAGCTCGATATATTTCTCGCGCGAAGCATAAAACTCTCCGGCAACTATAAGTTTGTGCCCTTGGCGCCGGAACCGACTCCATGCTTCGAGCAGCGTGTCGAGACCCTTGTAGTCGCGAATCAGTCCGAAGAACAGTGCGTAACGGTCGGACGGGTCGATGCCCAGCTCGCGGCATGCCTCGTCGCGGTCGACATGTGTCCCGAAATTCTCGAACATCGGATGAGGAGAGAACAGTGCCGGTGCCGACGTATATGCCGCGAGCTCGCGGTGTACCTGCTCCGACATGTATACGAATCCGTCGACGGAGTTGAGAAAGTATCTGTTCAGCGGCTTGTCGACCAAGTGTCTCTCGTGCGGTTCCACATTGTCGATCTGGCACAGTACCTTGGTGTGTCCGTTCTTGCGGGCTATGCGGGCTATCGTTCCGAAGCACGGTGCCATGAAAGGGGTCCAGTACTTCATCAGAACGATGTCGGGGCGCTGGCGGCGCAGCCGGCGTCCTACCTTGATCCACGACAACGGGTCGATCGTCGACACGGCGCGCTCGATCGACAGGTCGCCGGGAGGCGGCGTATCGACCGTCTGGCTCTTGCCGGGGAACAGGAATCCCGGGTATTGCAGTGTGAATGTCAGTATTTCGACCTGATGTCCGCGCGAGGAGTACTCGCGTGCCATGGTTTCCATTATCGCAGCCAGTCCGCCGCGATACGGGTGCGCCGGACCGACGATCGTTATTTTCAGTCTTTCGCCGTTCATGATTACAAATATACGATTAAGTCGAGGGTAAAAGCAAATTTTAATTTGATTTTACCGAGACGGAGTATATTCGGCGTAGCCAAATTGCGATTAAGTCGAGGGCGTTAAAAGCAAATTTTAATTTGATTTTACCGAGACGGAGTATATTCGGCGCAGCCAAATTGCGATTAAGTCGAGGGCGTTAAAAGCAAATTTTATTTGATTTTACCGAGACGAAGTATATTCGGCGCAGCCAAATTACGATTAAGTCGAGGGCGTTAAAAGCAAATTTTATTTGCTTTTAACGATACGGAGTATATTCGGCGCAGCCAAATTACGATTAAGTCGAGGGTATAAACAATAGTTTGCTTTTACCCTCGACTTCCGGTTTGCGCTGACGGGACGAAAATTATCCCGCACTATTTCTTCGCGATCTCTTTGCTGTGTCCTATCGATTGCAGAGCAAGATAGTTCTTGCCGTAGTCCGTTATGTTCTGCAACTCGATGCGGAAGTTGTCGAGATGCTGCTCCTCGCATTGCGTGACCTGCTGGAATATATGGTGCGTGACCGTATCGTTGATCTCGGCCGTCGTCTTCGCCGCTGCGTTATAGGTGTCGATCGTGTTCTGCTCGACCTTTATCGCGAAACGGAGCATATCGGCTATGTCGGTTAT
The DNA here is from genome assembly GCA_910574205.1 of Bacteroidales bacterium. GTDB lineage: Bacteria > Bacteroidota > Bacteroidia > Bacteroidales > Rikenellaceae > Alistipes. The sequence goes on along the minus strand of CAJSYJ010000002.1, from coordinate 65,758 downwards.
GCGGCGAGTCTCGAATGCCGGGTTCATGTCGACATCGCCTTCGAGGAACATGATCCTCTCCGAAAACTCCTCGATATGCCGCATCTCCTCGATAGAGACCTTGCGGAAGTAAGATGCCAGATATTTGTAGCCCGCATCCTCCAAATGCACATGGAAGTACATGTATTGCAACGAGGTGGCGATCTCCTTGCCTATCGCATCGTTCAGACAGTCGATGCTTTTCTGATATTTGTTCTCGGTATTCATAAAAAAGAATTTTGGAACCGTGGTTCAACAACCGTTCCAAAACTCCTTATCGTCCGCCGCGGGCCGCGGTTATCGCCACTCTACTCTCGCGCGGCAAAGCGTGCGTCCGTCGTCGGCCTTGATCTCGAAATTTGTTCTGTTGCCGTCGGTGGCATGGCCTATGTCGAGCGTCTGGCCCCAGCGCCCCTCGGCTATGAAGTTTATGTCGATGCGCATGCCTTCGTTGCGCTCTATCCTTTCGATCGGCAGAGCGTTGAAAATCATCTCTATGTAACGCAACGTGTTGACATGGCGGTTGAAGTCGAGGTCGCTGTAAACCACCGGCCTCGTTATATGGTGCTGCGGGTCGATCGCCCCTATCCTGGCCGGCTTGCCGCAAGGCGACGGGCAAGCCACCATGGCTGCGCGATAGGTATCTTCGAGCGAGGACATGTCGGCTACCGTGCGACTCTCGATATTTATCATGCACCACTGCGATACTGCACGTGCGAACTGCATGCCGCTGCGGTCGTGCAGAGTGAAGTTGCGCGTCGAGGATAGGCGGTTAAATTCGTTGATCCACGTGGCTACTTTGAACTCGTCGTACTGTGCCGGCAGCGAGTCTATCTCGACCGACAGCCTCGACAACACCCACGACAACGACTGACGCTGCAACACCTCTACACCGAATCCTTTGTTGTGAGCATCCAGTCCGGCCGTATTTAGTATGTAGTTTACGACCGACGGCGCCGATGCCCTGAGCGTGAAATCCACATCCTGCGGCTCCACGCGATATTTATAATTAGTTATCTCTGCCATAATTCGAGAACAAAGATATGAATAAGCGAGCGCAAAAGCAAGTTTACTTGCATTTTGCCGACCGCAAGTATCTTCTGCGTAGCCACAGATACGGGAAGTAAAATCTATTAATGGCTTTTGACTTTTCTAAGCCTCAAAAATAGGTTTCCCAATCTACATCAGTAGAAATTATATGGCTTTTATAGCCGAAAAAAGTCTGTGCAACAATCTTTTGAGTTATATCTACAATAGTAGAAATTATATGGCTTTTATAGCCCGACGAGACGCTCGACCGTACCGTCCAAATATCTACAATAGTAGAAATTATATGGCTTTTATAGCCGAGGGCGCTCTGTTTCATGCTGCACCATATCTACAATAGTAGAAATTATATGGCTTTTATAGCCGATAAGAACCCAGTATTTTGACATAGCTAATCTACAATAGTAGAAATTATATGGCTTTTATAGCCACGAGATATGCTCGACTTTCCACCTCGATTATCTACAATAGTAGAAATTATATGGCTTTTATAGCCGACGGCGCATTTGCCCAAGAGGTCGAATCTACAATAGTAGAAATTATATGGCTTTTATAGCCGACGGCGCATTTGCCCAAGAGGTCGAATCTACAATAGTAGAAATTATATGGCTTTTATAGCCGTGACCACGGTAACATCCGTATTGGCATCCGATCTACAATAGTAGAAATTATATGGCTTTTATAGCCGTCGCCGATCGCCAAGTCTTCAACTGTCAATCTACAATAGTAGAAATTATATGGCTTTTATAGCCGTCGCCGATCGCCAAGTCTTCAACTGTCAATCTACAATAGTAGAAATTATATGGCTTTTATAGCCGTCGAAAGAGGAGATCGAGGATATTTGCAATCTACAATAGTAGAAATTATATGGCTTTTATAGCCCCGTCGGAGTATCCGGCGAGGGGCAGGCAATCTACAATAGTAGAAATTATATGGCTTTTATAGCCTTCATATAAAAAAGAGAGCGTACTCCCCTTATCTACAATAGTAGAAATTATATGGCTTTTATAGCCGAGCGAGGGCGCCGCCGAGTCGTGTCCGAATCTACAATAGTAGAAATTATATGGCTTTTATAGCCGAGAGTACGCGGGACTCCGCGGATTCCTATCTACAATAGTAGAAATTATATGGCTTTTATAGCCCCCGCGTGAGGATGTCGATAAGTTGATCTTTGGATCTACAATAGTAGAAATTATATGGCTTTTATAGCCAGACCAGCGCATGGTCGAGTTGCAATCGATCTACAATAGTAGAAATTATATGGCTTTTATAGCCTTGCATCCGCCCGAAGCTCGAAATACTCATCTACAATAGTAGAAATTATATGGCTTTTATAGCCTAGAAAAGTCCTTAAAACCTTGGCCAAGAATCTACAATAGTAGAAATTATATGGCTTTTATAGCCAAACATCGTGGATACAATATCAAACAGAAGATCTACAATAGTAGAAATTATATGGCTTTTATAGCCTCTAAATACGGTACAAATATAATGATATATCTGTATATTACAAATTTATGTGGCCAGATAATATTACAATTTGTCCTCCCTATAACCGATAATTTATATATTTTAACGGTGTAAACTGTAAATATTCAGTATCTTGTGTTGGCAATGATAATTTTGCATTGACTGTCTCTCGTTACAAATAGACTACATCTCGGTCTCTGTGAACCGAATTACCGAATTTTGTAATGGCATTATCTGCAACGTCGAATATGACGACGCTGTCGTCCATAGTAAAATGTTTGGCGTAGGTGCCGATTTTAATTAACATGTTATCGACGATGCGTTTCGTGTTTTTAATTTCGTAGACTGAATATTGCAGACGTATGGCACCGTGTTTGGCCAGCATCTTCGAAAAACGCGTTCGCATCTTATCGTCGGCTATGTCGTAACTTACTATAATCATCGGTATTCGAATGCAATATATGAAGATGCGGATTTGCACCCCATGAAACAGCGGTAGTATTGCTGCACGAACTTAAAGAAATCTACTTTGCGAGAGATCAACGCATCGTAAAAAATGCGATAGTAGTCACCGCATCTGTCGGGTTTGAGCCGGTATGTCTGTTTATACAGCATGAAATCCTGCCGTTTGAACCGGCCTTTATGGAAGGCAAGCAGTGCCGTATGGTCGATTATACATCGGAATGGTTCTATCATATCGCATACTAATGATTTGCGCTTGAACCACAGCCGATGATATACGCCTATATAGAGATCGAAACCGAACATCCGCAGGAACGTTTCCATATAGTTGAAAAGTATCGTATAACCGATATCGAGGGTTACATTGACGGCATCGCATTTGGCTCTGGGATGCCTGCCTTTCCATTCCAAATCGAGAAAATATGCACCGAAGTAGATTTTTGCAGCCGAACCTTCTATCCCCATTAATCTCTCATAGTCGTCGGTCGCCTCGATCGTCTCGACCGCCGCGAGACAATATTCGGCAGCATCCAGTGTTGCCTCATCCTTTCTGCGCGTCCGTATCAGGTTTCGGTATTGGTTTTCTATTTTGTTGCGTACCAGAAATTTGGCGATGCTAAGATCGTTGCTCGGCATTTCGAACTGACGTTTGCGCAGTAGAAAATTGGCTTCGGCCGAATCTGCCCATACGAATACTGGACGAAGATTGGTTTTCATCACGACAAGAGCTACGCCGTATCTTTTGCATTTATCTATCAGAGGAGTTGTAATAGTTATCGGACCTATGACGAACAATGCCAGTATCTTCTGAAACGGGAACTTGGTCAGTGTAGTATGTTTGCCTTCGTCCGACTCTTCGAGCATCAGCTGTCCTCCGTTTACCCGCAATCTGCGTTCGGAGTCTATACAGTTGATAACGAAAATGGTTTTGGTCGATATGTCTTTATGTGTAAACATTGTCTTCGTGTGTTTTATCGCACAGGTTGCAGTAGATGCAGTGCCGGCACTTGTTAGGGTTGATATCTATATGGTCTTTATCCGGCCGGTATTTGCGGAATTGATCTATGACAGAAATCAATTCTTGTTTATCGGCATCCGTCGGCAATGCCCTATATATCATTTTGTTGGTCGATATCTCGTAAAATGCAAGACTCTCGACGTTATATCCCATTTCCGTGAGGCAGAAGTATTGTGCCCACAGTTGATATAACTGTCCGCGAAAGATATTCTTGATTATGTACTTGCGTTCGATAAGCAAACCTCTGTCCTGCCTGAGCAAGTCGATCACGCCGCACAGTCCCAGCTCGTCGCTGTATACCGGTAATGCCGCAATATCCGCTTTGCGGCGGCTGCCGTTTCTGTTGTCTATGCCGCTATGGGCGATAGTCCCTTTGATCTGAGGTAAGGCCTTGTAAATATCTTCGTCCGATCCCATATACACTGCATGCAGGTATATGGAATACGGACAGAAGATAAAGTCGTTGAGAGCCGTAATGGCTATATGGTTATCCATTACTCGTCCGCCTGGTTCGTATGTTGGACGAAGCGCAGCCAGCTCTTGTTGCTTATGTCGAACTTCATTGTACGCAGATCGTCGGACTGCTTGATCTGCTGTACGAGCATAATGCCCTTACGTGCGATATTATACGCTCCGTTCGCATCCGCATCTTTGGGCATGGTCGCATCGGCCTGCCTGCTGTCGAAGAATCTGCCGTTGGCATCGGCGACGGGCGAGACGATATAGTCTATGTCGGTACCCGTTTTGCTGTTTCGCATTTGCATGGTCAGTTTCAATATCCGCAGCATATTCGCGAAAAATTCTTTGTCGTTTTGTGCGACTATTGCATCTTTCAGATTGCTGTAAATGTCTATGCCGTGTTCGGAGAAGAGTGATTTCAGCTCATTTGTCAAATCGACGTCGCGGCTGACCCACTGCGAATCTTTGTTGCGATAAGTATCGATACGTTGTCCGTAGGTGCAAACAGTCCATTTCGTGCGGGTACCGGTGGCCTTGCTGCCGAACTTGTCGTAATCGAGAGCGAACTCGAACCAGTCTTTGCACGCATTGTAGCGTATAGAGTCGAACTTGCAGAGCAGTGCTTTGGCTTTGTCGATGCTCTCGTATCCGAGATCGAGCATGTTGACGAATCCGGTTGCTGGATCGATCTTCGATGTATTCCATGCCGGAACGTAGAATAGAAATCCGCTCTGTTTGCCGAGCTTCTGGAAGCTCTCGAATTTGTCTGTCAACTGATAGGCTTTTAGCAGACCGCCCGGCGTTGTCGGATTGGCTTTCTTGTCGACCAGATAATTGAGCTTATCTATGAGCATGTGTTCGAATTTCTGGTATACAGACTTCTCTACCTTCTGGCGGCTACGCATGAAGCCGAAGTTGAGATCTTCCAGTACGACAATGGCGCGATATTTAACCAAGAGTGTCGCGATTCGGTGTACGACCTGAGACAGATAACCTTCTTTCAACTCCTTGATGCCCTCTATCGCCTGCCAGCTCTGTCTCTCCTGCATACGTTTGTGTTCGCGTTCATCCAACAAAGAATGATAATCAGTATTACAAATTTCGTTGAGCGAGAATTGTTCGCAGATATTGCCGTCCATATCCGTCACGACCAGATACAGCAGATTGCGTTCTCCGCGGTCGATGCCTATGACATGAACGTCGTCCGCCGAGCGGAGATATTCCCTTACACGCTCGTTGATCCTGCCCGCCCCGTCGCTCTTGAAATTGAGGGTTATCGGGACATGGAACTGAAATTTGTCCACAGTATAGCGTCTGTCTTTGATCAAATCGTAGTCGAACAGGCTCTCTTTTTTGTCATTCCGACTGTTTTTGTTTTTGATAGGAATATTTGCCGGATGCGTCGGACGGCCGTTTTGAAGACTCTTTCTTCGGAAGAACAACTCTGCTCCGCCGTTGAGCTGATATACGACATCCGATAGATTGCGCTCGTCGAAGAGCATCCTCCAATACAGCGTGTGCATATTGGGAGTACCTTTGCTATATGCCGAAAAATCCTTATTATATATTTGGAAAAGATAGAGTTTGCCCTCTTCAACGAGCGAGTCGATATAAGTCGCAGATACTGGTGTAAAAGATAGTTTATAACGTTGCTCATCGATATCTCTATAAAAATCACTCAACTTCTCATAATCAGATGATGCTGCAAATCGGAATCCGAAGTCTCTATATTTGAATCCATCTTTTTCATATTTATTGAGGAAATCTTTTTGACAATTAATTATTTCGGTTAAATTTTCTCTTGCCTCATCATCTCTTATTATTATCTTTCTTTCATCATTTAAACAGCTGTCTGAACAACACCAACCATATTGCTCGGCCGTTCTATAACATTTCCTGAAAAATCCGCCTATGCCTGCTGAGATAGAAATTTGCTTATACACCATCTTCTCGTAACGCTCCCCTTCGCACGGCAAGATATCTCTTGCGAATATCTTTTTGTGATTCTTATTGATTATGCCGAGATAATATTGCTCATCCTTGCGTAAGATTACCGACAGACAGTCCGGCTCCTTGTTCTTGTCCCAGCCGCCGAGAAGCGCTGCGCTCTCAAAGTTGAGCTTGAATTTGTCGGTCGAATACGGCTTGCGGGTAACATAGTTGCGCACCATGTTATAGAGAGGCGTTATACGATCCAGCTGCTCCCATATCTGTGCAAATTCTCCATAGAAACGTTCGTCTTTTCCGGCTTCGTCCCCCGTGCCAAGCAGCGGCTTGACGAACCATTGCAGCTCCATTAAAGCATCGAGCAGATTTTTCAGCAATGCTATGTCGTCGTTGGACTGAACGAGCCTCTTGCCTGCCGGGTAATCATTTGCGAGCAGCTCATCCGCTGTCGTGCGGGCATTCTCAGCCTTGGCGAATAGATTCTCGCTCTGCTCCGTTACCGTATTTATTGCACCGAGTTTGGCAAAGTATCTTTCGACATCGATTTTGGCCGTGTCAGCTATATAGCCTATACTCAGACTACCCTTTTGCTTGAACAGTTTTCTCGATTCCTCCTCGTCGGTTGTGCGGCTTTTTCGCTTGTTGAGTCTCCTCGATGTCAGAAGGTCTTCTGTTACGCTACGTTCAATGCTACTCCGATCACCTGTCAATCGTTTGGATATCTGAGAGAGATGTTGGTCATTACGCAAAAATATTCCACTCGGGTCATAGTTGCCAACCCCTCTAAAAGCGTTTTCAAATTGGCCATAGGTATGCGCAGATCATCGTAACATTCGCGAATGGCTGTCAATACAGCCGTGTCCGACTCGAACTGCTCGGGCAGCCACGAGGGGTGTTCGCGGTCGCTAAGAATCTGTTTGTACAGCATTTTGAATTTAGGTAGGCGCGACTGTTTATGCGTCTGATTGTACTCATTGATAAGCATGTTATATCTGCCCATAACGGAGTTATAGGCATCGATCTGCTTTTGGCTCAGTGTTTCCGAAAAATGTTCCAGACGGAAAATTTCGGCATCGGAGGAGGTTTGGTCGTACAATTCCGTTATACCGGCGATGCGATCGAATGTCTCTATGTTGTCTATGAACTTCGGAAGATTCTCATGTATCAGACGATAAGCTATTGCCGTAGATATAGCTTTGTCCGAATACATGTTCTGTCTGTTTTCATTGAATCCGGTAAAATATGTTGTGAAGTTTTTGAATTCGGCAATCAAAGCTCTGTCTTCGGCTGGTTTTATGAACTCTGCCAGATCCGATTGAATCAACTCTTTTTTATCGATACGCTTGAATTCGTCTGAGTCTTTCAACCGTTTGACAATTTGTTTACGCAGATTATCCTGGATTTTGACAATTTTATCCTTGTCCGAATCTTTGCTCTTTCTTGTGGAGTGATAATACTCCTCCAATGAATTGGCTTTACCGATATCGGCGTATTGCAGCACTAAACCCGACAATTGTTTATCGATATATGCTTTATGATATTCATCGATTAGTTTTTTTATGTGTACATATTTTTCAGCACGATCCTCGTCCTGCCTCAAAAGGCCTCCGTTTTCGATATTTTCACGTGTCTTGCCGATCGGCCGCAGTTCGAAACGCAGAGTCTTGGATAACGAATACAGGTTGGTAAAATCTTCTAATTTCATATTGTTGGGGTTTAGGTTATATTTCTTAGCAGTATCAGAGACAGGCATAAGCCGAATACAACGGCAGACTTGTCCGTGTTGTTATCGAGGCGACGTATCTCCGACAAATTCAAAGATAGGTATTTTATTCTGAAAATCATCGATATCGTCGATTTATTATACTCCCCTCCCGATAATTGTCTTAACAGCTTATAGCTGCGGAGCCAAAATCGCCGGATCCAAGTCGTCTGCCGACGTTGTGGCGTGTGATTCCGGCGTATTTACTGCGCTCGTCTTTCCATTGGAAACCTCGCGGATATAACAGCAACGATAATCTGCTGTTTGCGCAGAAATTATTTAGCTATTCAACAATATTGTTTTGCGCAGGCACGACATTCCCGAATAATAAAAGCCACTCGAAAGAGCGGCTTTATCTTTGATTATGTATCTATTGTGATCCCGGCGGGATTCGAACCCACGACCGACAGCTTAGAAGGCTGTTGCTCTATCCAGCTGAGCTACGAGACCTACACGGCGCACATATCGCGCTGCGGATGCAAAAGTAATATATTTTGTCCGAAACTCCAAACCTGACGGCGAATATTATACGGCCCGGTGTCAAGTTGTGCATGGTAGATCTGCTGCTGCCGGCGGAGTTCCATTTGCGGGTGGCTATATGTCACTCTTGCGGCGGGATATCGCGCATCGTCTTTTCGACGGCATCGCCCGCCGTGTCGAAGTCGTAACCGAGCGACAGAGCATAGCGCATCAGCTTAGTGCGCAGATCGTATGGCGAAGTGTACTTTACCGTTCGCATCTTGCGCACGATACGCTGTTCGAGATGCATGCGCATGGTATCTCTGTCGGTGGTGCGCAAGGCATCGTCTATGGTCGTGCGCGATATACCCTTTCGTTGCAGTGCCATGCGAATCTTGTACTCGCCCCAGCCTGCGAGATCGGTCTTCTCCCTGACGAACGCTTCGGCATAGCGGCTGTCGTCGATGAACTTCATCTCGACGAGCCTGCGCAATACCCCTTCGCGTTCGTTCTCTGCGACGCTCCACTGCCGCATCAGTCGCATGGCGTCGCCCGACGACCGTTCGGCGCGGGAGCACAGCCGCATCAGCGCAGACAACGCTTCGCCGGCGCTTTTCTGCCGCGGCTCGCGGCGCGGACGCGTCATTTCGCTGTCGAATCCTTCGTTGCGCATACGAATCTCGGTTTATCTCTGAAATCGATACTCTTTCTTATATCGCAATACCCCATTTGTTCGAGCATCGCGCATATATCGTCGGCATATGTCTCGTATATCTCGAAGTAGAGACGTCCGCCGTCGGCGAGCAGCTCCTGGCCGTTGCGCGCTATCGAGCGATAGAAAACGAGCGGATCGTCGTCGTCGACGAACAACGCCAGATGCGGCTCGTGGTGCGTTACATTCTCCCGCATGTTTGTAATATCGCTCTGCGGGATATATGGCGGGTTGGATACGATAATGTCGAATCGGCCGTCGAACAGCCGGGCGAAATCGCCCAGTGCGTCGCCCTGGGCCAGATGCAGCTGCGGTGCGTGGCGCTGTGAGTTCTCGGTCGCGACGGCAAGTGCCTCGTGGGATATGTCCATGCCCGTTACGTCGGCCTGCGGTAACAGGCGGGCGAGCGCTACGGCTATGCAGCCGCTGCCTGTGCCCACGTCGAGTATGCGGCTCGCGGGTGCCGCCTCGCGCCGTATCGTCTCGACGAGCTCCTCCGTTTCGGGGCGCGGAATGAGTACGCCCTCGCGCACGACCATGTCGAGCCCGCAAAACTCCGTCCGCCCCGTTATGTACTGCACGGGGCGCCATGCCGCTATGTCGGCCTCTATCGAGTCTATGTCGTCAAGCGTTGCATCCCCGTCGGGATGTACCAGTATTTCGCTCAGGGATATGCCGCACTTGTCGCAGAGGATGATACGGGCTATCTGCCGCGCCTCGTCGATACCGTACAGCGGTTCGGCTGCGGCCGTCAATCGGTGCATTATGTCGCGTCGCGATGTCATTTCGGATCGTTGTGTATCAGCCATAGATCTGCCAGTGCAATGGCGGCGGCAGCTTCGATTACGACCGCTGCGCGCCTGGCGATGCAGGCATCGTGACGGCCGCCTATCGACAGCGGCATCATCGTCCTCTGCATGAAGTCGTATGTAGTCTGCTCCATAGCGATGCTCGCCGTGGGCTTTATCGCTGCGCGGAAGATGATGTCATTGCCGTTGGTAATGCCGCCGTTGATGCCGCCCTCGTTGTTGGTGGCCGTGCGTCCCGTCTCGTCGATTATGATGTCGTTGCGCTCCGAGCCGCGCTTGCGCGTACCGTCGAAGCCGTCGCCAAATTCGATGCCCTTTACCCCTGGAATCGAAAATACGAGGTGGCTTATGACGCTCTCGGCGGAGTCGAAGAACGGCTCGCCCAACGAGGCGGGTACGCCCGTTATGCGGCACTCCGCAATGCCGCCTATCGAGTCGCCCTCGCGTGTGGCCCGTCCGATCTCGCTGTCGAACAGCGCCGGGTCGCTCTGACGGCCTATGCTTACCGCTCGGGTCGAGAACACGGCCCACGGTATGATCTGTTTGGCCAGCGTGCCTGCGGCCACCAGCGCGACGGTCATTCTGCCCGAGGCCATGCCTCCTCCGCTGATGTCGTATCCGTTGCCGTACTTGCGGCGCTGCGTGAGGTCGGCATGCGACGGCCGCGGTTGTGTGATGAAGCGTTCGTAGTCGGCGCTTCTGACGTTGGCATTGCGGAACGATATGTCTACTATGCCGCCTGTCGTGAGGCCGTTGCACAGCCCCTCGATGTGCGGAATGTCGCTCTCCCAGCGAGACGTGGTGCCTATGCCCGCAGGGCGGCGGCGATCCAGATCGTCCGAAAACATCCACTCCCCGACGGCGATGCCTGCGGGCACGCCGTCGATTGCGATGCCGACCTCTGAGGCGTGCGAGCCGCCGCGGATCGTAATGCGGAAACGTCGTCCGAACGTGTTCATACCTATGCTTTTCGGTTTGTTTTCAGCGAATCGAGATCTTCGAAGAACGAGGGGTAGCTCTTGGCTACGCATTCGGCGTTGCGAATTGCGATCGGCTCCTCGGTGCGCAGTGCCGTTACGGCCAGCGACATGGCTATGCGGTGGTCGTCGTGGCTGTCGACATCGGCTGCCGACGGCATGCCGCCGAATATGCGCATGGCATCCTGCTCGTCGTCGAGCTCGATCTCTATGCCGAGCTTGCCGTACTCCTCGCGCAGTACCTCGCCGCGGTCGCTCTCCTTGTGAGCCAGCCGGCTGATGCCGTAAATGGTGCTCATGCCCTCCGAAGCTGCGGCAAGCGCCACCAGTGCCGGAAACAGATCGGGGCAGTTCTTCGCGTCGAACTCGAAAGCGTGCAGCTCGCGATGCGATACCGTTATGCGGTCCTGCTCCACGATGATCGATGCGCCGGCACGTTCCAGCGCCCGGCATACGGCCGTGTCGGCCTGCTTCGACAACATCGATATGTTGCGTATGACGACCTCGCCTGCTATGGCGCCTGCTATCATCATTATGGCTGCGGCGCTCCAATCGCACTCAATGCGGTAGTCGGCGGGCGTGAACCGCTGTCCGCCCTCGATATAAAATTCGGTATAGTCGTCGCATTGGTGCATGATCTCCACGCCGAAGCGTTCGAGCGTCGAGACGGTCATCTCGATATATGGCGTCGAGACGGCACCGTCGACAATGACCGTCGAGTCGCACTCGGCTCGTGGCAATGCTATGAGCAGCCCTGTTACGAACTGCGACGAAAGCGACCCGTCGACCACGACGCGGCCGCCGCGCAGCGGACCGCACACCTCGATCGGCAGTTTGCCGCCTCCGTCGCGCACCTCGACGCCGAGCGCCCGCAGGGGCGGTGCGATCATCGACATGGGGCGGTGCGCGAGCGTACCCTCGCCGCTAACCGTAATCGGCTTGTCGTGCAGCGCCGCAATAGGTGTGAACAGACGTGCGGCGAGACCCGACTCGCCCGCATGCAACCCGTCGGCGCAGGGAGCGAACCCTCCGTCGATAGTCAGTGTATCGTCATCGATTACGTTTACGTGTGCACCCAGTGCCTCGATGCACTCTATGGCCGCCTGCGTGTCGCGGCACATCTCTATGCCGCGCAGCGTCGTGCGTCCCTCGGCCAGCAATGCTGCCGCCAGTGCGCGTTGTGCGTAACTCTTGGAGCATGGCGGAGTTACTTCGCCTTTCAATACATTCCCTAACGGGACGGAACTGTCCATATATCGGATTACTCTTTGGTTTGGTCTTGCGTTGCCGGCTCCTTATGCTGTTGCTGTCCGGCCCTCTCGCGTGCCATTTGCGGCGAGGTGCGAAGCTCGAAGTTCTTGCCGAGGTAAACCTTTCTTACCATTTCGTCGTTGGCAAGATCCTCTGCCGTACCCGTTTTAAGTATCTTGCCTTCGTAGAGCAGATAGGTGCGGTCGGTTATGGCGAGCGTCTCGTCGACGTTGTGGTCGGTTATTATGACGCCTATATTCTTCTCTTTCAGCGTGCCTACGATACTTTGGATATCCTCCACTGCGATCGGGTCGACGCCTGCGAAAGGCTCGTCGAGCAATATGAATGCCGGATTGATCGCCACCGCACGCGCTATCTCGGTTCGACGGCGCTCGCCGCCCGAGAGCTGGTTGCCGAAGCTCTTGCGCACCTTCTGCAAGCGGAACTCCTCTATGAGCGATTCGCAGCGCTCGCGCTGGTACTGCTTGGAAAAGTCGGTCATCTCCAATACGGCGCGTATATTGTCCTCGACCGAAAGGCGGCGGAACACCGATGCCTCCTGCGCGAGGTATCCCACGCCCATTTGCGCGCGGCGGTATACCGGCTCTTTGGTTATGTCGGTAACCTTGCCGTTGCCGTCTTCCAGATAGATATGTCCTTCGTTGGGCTTGATAAGCCCCACTATCATATAGAATGTCGTCGTCTTGCCTGCGCCGTTGGGCCCGAGCAGTCCGACGATTTCGCCTTGGTTGACGTCGATCGAAACATGATTGACTACCGTGCGCGATTTGTAGGACTTGACCAGCTCGCTTGTAAAAAGTCGCATAGAGTTGCCATATTTTTTTACAAAGTTATTATTTTTTCCAAAAATAGTTTTATCTTTGAGTAAAATTTTGTGATCGAAAACTGATATGAAATTCCGGGAGGAGGATTTGTTGCACGAGAAGTTAAAGGAGTATTTTGGTTTTTCTTCGTTCAAGGGAAATCAGGAGGCCGTCATACGCAACGTATTGGCAGGCCGGGACACGTTCGTTCTTATGCCTACCGGCGGAGGCAAGTCGCTGTGCTACCAGTTGCCTGCGCTGATAATGGACGGAGTGGCCATAGTCATATCGCCCCTGATCGCACTTATGAAGAATCAGGTCGACGCGATGCGGACGTTCTCTACCGAGTCGGGCATCGCCCATTTCCTCAATTCGTCGCTGAATAAGTCTGCCATTGCGCAGGTGCGTCAGGATGTGCTCGAAGGCCGCACCAAGCTGCTCTATTTCGCACCCGAGTCGCTGACGAAAGAGGATAACATTGCCTTTCTGAGAAAGATCAAGATATCGTTCTATGCAATCGACGAGGCGCACTGCATCTCGGAGTGGGGACACGATTTCCGTCCCGAGTATCGCCGTATACGTCCCATAATAAACGACATAGGTCCCGCGCCACTGATCGCGCTGACGGCCACCGCCACGCCCAAGGTGCAAATGGATATACAGAAGAACCTCGGCATGACCGATGCCGCGCTGTTCCGTTCGTCTTTCAACCGCTCGAATCTCTATTACGAGATACGTCCCAAGCACAACGTTGACCGCGATATCATTCGCTTCATCAAGCAGCACGAGGGCAAGAGCGGCATAATATATTGTCTGAGCCGCAAGAAGGTCGAGGAGCTGGCCGAGCTGCTCGTGGCCAACGGCATCAAGGCTTTGGCTTATCATGCCGGCATGGATGCGCAGACGCGCGCCGACAATCAGGACGCATTCCTCATGGAGCGCGTCGACGTAATAGTGGCCACCATAGCCTTCGGCATGGGTATCGACAAGCCCGATGTGAGATACGTCATACATTACGACATACCCAAGTCGCTCGAAGGCTACTATCAGGAGACCGGCCGCGCCGGCCGCGACGGAGGCGAGGGATACTGCCTTACGTTCTACAACTACAAGGATATACAGAAGTTGGAGAAGTTCATGCAGGGCAAGCCCGTAGCCGAACAGGAGATCGGCAAACTGCTGCTGTTGGAGACCGTATCCTATGCCGAGAGCTCGATGTGCCGCCGCAAGACGCTGCTGCATTACTTCGGCGAGGATTACACGGAGGACAACTGCGGCAACTGCGACAACTGCTGCCACCCCAAGCCCAAGGTCGAGGTGCGCGAACAGATGTGCATGGCTCTTTCGGCTCTGCGCGACATAGGCGACAAGTTCAAGATCGACTATCTCGTCTCGATGCTTACGGGCAAGATGACGGCCATGATAAAGAGCTATGGTCACAATAAGAGCGAGTGGTTCGGCGCAGGCGCCGAGAAGGATGCGCGCTTCTGGAATGCCGTAATCCGTCAGGCTCTGATAATGGGCTTGATCGACAAGAATATAGAGAACTACGGACTTATATCGATCAACGATGCCGGACTGCGGTATATCGCCTCGCCCTCGCCCGTTACCGTCACGCTCGACCACGATTACGACCGTGAGGAGCAGGAGGCCGAGCAGGTCTCGGCGCGCGGCGGCGGAGCGGCCGACGAGGAGCTGTTCGCCATGCTTAAAGACTTGCGCCGCAAGGTGGCCAAGCAGCACGACCTGCCGCCCTACGTAATATTTCAGGATCCGTCATTGGAGGATATGTCGATACAGTATCCCGTCACGCTCGAAGAGTTGCAGAGCATATCGGGTGTCGGAGCCGGCAAGGCTCAGAAGTTCGGCGCCGAGTTCGTCAAGCTGATTAAGGCGTATGTCGAGGAGAAGGATATCGAACGTCCGCAGGATATAGTGGTCAAGGCGGTCGCCAACAAGTCCAGCAACAAGATATTCATCATACAGTCTATCGACCGTAAGATGGATTTCGAGGATATAGCGCGCGCCCGCAACTTCGATATGAACGAGCTTCTGACGGAGATCGAAGCGATAGTCAAGTCAGGCACGCGTCTCGACATCTGCTATTATCTCAATACGGTCATGGACGACGACAAGGTCGACGACATATACCTATATTTTAAGGAGGACGCGCAGAGCGATTCTCTTGACGATGCGATAGAGGAGCTCGGCTCGGAGTACACCGAGGAGGAGATACGACTGGTGCGCATCAAGTTCCTCAGCGAGGTTGCCAACTGATTTATACCGATTGATTTGACCGAAGTAAGAGCCAAAAAGGCATTGGGTCAGCATTTCCTGACCGATCTCAACATAGCCCGCAAGATATGCGATTCGCTGTCGGGCGGCACCGCTGCCGAGCCCGACACGGTATTGGAGGTGGGCTGCGGCATGGGCGTGCTGACGCAGTTTCTGTTGCAGCGCGACGACGTGGTTACCTACGGCGCCGAGATCGACTCCGAGTCGGTCGAGTATCTGCATGCCCACTACCCCGCTTTTGCGCCGCGACTCGTCGAGGGCGATTTTCTCGCTATGGACCTGCGCGCCCGCTTCGGCGAGCGGTTGAAGATAATCGGCAATTTCCCGTACAACATATCGTCCCAGATATTCTTCAAGGTGCTCGAAAACCGCGATATCGTTCCCGAGTGCGTCGGTATGATACAGCGCGAGGTGGCTGTGCGTCTGGCCGAGCCTCCCGGCTCGAAGGAGTACGGCATACTGAGCGTGCTGTTGCAGGCGTGGTACGACATAGAGTATCTGTTTACCGTCGGCGAGAAGGTCTTTTCTCCGCCGCCCAAGGTCAAGAGCGCCGTGGTGCGACTGCGCCGCAACGGCGTCGGGCATCTCGACTGCGACGAGGCGTTGTTCATACGTGTTGTCAAGGCTTCGTTCGGACAGCGCCGCAAGATGCTGCGCAATTCGTTGCGTGCCGGATTCGGCGACTTCGGCGGGCGCGAACACCGCTTTTTCTCGATGCGCGCCGAGCAGCTGTCGGTGGCCGATTTCGTGGAGCTCACGCAGTGGGTCTCGGAAAACAAATAGATCTAACGGCCATGAAATTAAGCTATTCTATCTGCTGTGCAGTGTTGCTTGCGGCAGCGTCGCTTCCGTTTCGGGCTGAGGCCTGCGGTTGCGGCTGTACTGCCCTCGCCGCCGAATGCGACGGTGCATCACGCATAAGATCGTTCTACGCCGAGTATATCGAAGCATGCCTGTGCAAAGGAGCCGATTCATCTTCTCGCAGACAGACCGTCATAGAGCGTTACGTCGCCGCTCCCCTTGTCAAACGGTTGCGCGGTTCGGAGCTCGATTACGATCCGTTCTTGCAGGCGCAGGACTGCGACCGCAGCATGCTCGAAAACCTCACTGTCGAGCTGTGTGCCGACCGGGATACTTATCGCGTCGGACTGTGGGACGGATACAACGGCTGCTATCGCTATATCATGCTGGCAGTCGATGCCGACGGTTCGATATCGGATATTTCGGGAAAATGCGAATAGCCGCGATTCCGCTGCGTGAATACATACTTCAATCCCCGTATAGCAAAGGTGCTATACGGGGATTGCCGTTAATGGGGCTGCATCGACCATATGCCCGATGCCGATGCTTGGCTATTCGATCTCGATACACTTGGCTTTCGCCTCGGCTGCCGTCTGGCTCTTTTTCGGAATCTCGATCTTCAATACGCCATTCTCCATTTTGGCCGAGATCCTGTCGCGCTCGATCGTCTCGGGCAGCGAGAAGCTCTGCCGGAACGAGCTGTACGAGAACTCGCGGCGCAGGTAGTGCCCCTTCTCCTTCTTGGACTCGTTCTCCGCGGGCTGCGAATTCTCGGTGCGTTTCTCCGAGCTTATGACCAGCTGGTTGTCGGCATTCAGGTCGATATGGAAATCCTCTTTGGTCATGCCCGGTGCTGCCACCTCCACTGTATAGTCGTGTTCGTTCTCGATGACGTTTATGGCGGGCGTGGTCATGCGCTTGTACTGCGGCAGTGCGAGCCACTCGTCGCCGAAGAAATCGTTGAACAGGCTCGGCAGCCAGTTGCGGTTTTTTGTTGCAGGCATCATAATTTTTCCTCCTTTGTTTTTCGGTTGATATTTAGTCTCGACGCCCTGCGAGGGCGCTTTGTGCTATCGGCAAATTGTATACCACCCTTTTCGTCGGATCCGACCTTATGCTGCTCGGGAAGAGGGGGCGGTGCGGCCGCACGGATTTTTTTTCGCATGTATCGACCTTTTTTCGACGACGTTGCTGCGAAATGTTTGGCGGATAGAAATATTATTGTTATTTTTGCAGGCTTAAAACCCCGAACGGGTTATGCGTAATTATTAACCAAAAAAATTTTTAGCACAATGGCTGTTAAAATTCGTTTGGCTCGTCATGGTAAGAAAGGTTATGCTTTCTATCATATCGTAGCCGCAGATAGCAGAGCGCCACGTGATGGTAAATTCATCGAGAAGTTGGGTACCTACAACCCCAACACGAATCCTGCTACGATCGATTTGAAGTTCGATAGAGCTTTGGATTGGTTACTCAAAGGCGCACAACCTACGGATACTTGTCGAGCTATCCTCTCGTACAAGGGCGTACTGTATAAGAAACACCTGCTGGGCGGTGTAGCCAAGGGCGCATTTACCGATGCCGATGCCGAAGCCAAGTTCAACAAGTGGGTTGAACAGAAGGAGGGCAAGATCGCTGCCAAGACCAACAAGCTGTCGACCGACGCAGCTGCTGCCAGAAAGGCTCAGCTCGCAGCCGAGGCCAAGGTCAAGGAGGAGCGCGCAGCCGCTCTGGCCGAGAAGAAGGCCGCTGAGGCCGCAGCCGCAGCTGCTGCCGAGGCAGAAGCCGCAGCAGAGACGGCCGAGCAGACCACGGAAGCTGCCGCAGAGTAGTTTTCGGGTATGCAGACGGTGGGACGCATAACCAAGCTCTTCGGAGTAGACGGCGGCGTGAGCGCCGTTCTCTACCCTGCGTTCCCCGAGGACTTCCGCACGACGGAACCGCTTTTTGTCGAGATCGACAAGTTGGCGGTTCCGCTTTTTTGTGCCTCATTCGAGCGTCGCGGACAGACGGGCGCCATACTCCGCTTCGACGATATCGATACGCCGCGCCGCGCCGAGGAGCTGCTGGGCAGAGAGTTGCTGCTGCCCGAGTGCGAGGAGACTGCCGACGACGAGTTCTACATGGAGGATCTGATCGGCTTCGAGGTACGTGCGGGCGAGCTCACGGGCGAATTGACAGATTATTTCGACAGCGAGGCCAACCCTCTGTTCGAGCTTACTCTGGATGGCCGCGAGTATCTCGTGCCGGCCGTAGAGGAGTTCATTGCCGGGATCGATTTCGAGAGACGAACGATAACGTTCGTATTGCCCGAGGGACTGCTCGAATTATAGAGAAATATCTGACCTGAGATAACGAAACGCTGCTCTCTGAAAAGGGAGCAGCGTTTCTCGTCTGAATCCTACCGTTTCTTGCCCTACCGGCTCGGCGGGCAGAGCCACGTAGCGCGGTGCCACAACTCTTCGAGCACACCGCGCTTGTGGTGTGCGAGCCACCAACGGCAGAACATCCATTGCAGCACCACCACGGCCGCACCGATCAAAAGGCTGGTCGTATGTCCCGAGTACCGGTACAGTCCGAATCCCCAGCCGTAAAACAGCATGCCTCCGATGACCGACTGCCCGATATAGTTGGTCAGCGACATCTTGCCGTAAGGCGCTATGGCCATGAGCGCACGTCCGTGCGGTACGCGATAGAATATGATTACCACCGACGATACGATGAATGCCGTCATGGCGAAGTTGCGCCACATCGAGAGCATGATATCCAGCGAGTGAGATACGCATACGTTGTCCACGGCTTGGGGCAGTGTCCGCGACAGCGGATATATAATCACGAAAGCTGCTATCGAGCCTGCCAGTATGCGGCGCCAGATGCTGAGATTGCCGCCCTCGTCGTAGAACAGCCGTCGGCGACCCAGAAGGATGCCGACGATGAACAGAAACAGCGTCTGCGTCATGCGCCCGTGCTCTATCGCCCAGAGGAAATTGCAGGGCAGTCCGTGGCGGATGCCTACGGCGGCCACATCCAACGCCGAGCCGTCGGTCTGTGCGGGGATCATAGCGGCGAAGTGTGCGCCCGAGCCGAGATCGAGAGGCTGTGTGGCGGGATCGGCCAATCCCATGACTATATATGCCAGCTCGACGGGTTGCAGCAACAGTATCGCCGCGATGCCCGCAAGCAACTTGTTGCTTGCCCTTACCGCCGGCAGTACGATCAAACCGCATACGGCATATATGAAGAGTATGTCGCCGTTGTAGAAGCATAAGTCGAGCAGGCCGAATATCATCAACAGCACCATGCGCCATACGAACCGCGGCCGGAAGTCGTATCCCTTCTGCGCCTGATTGTCGTGCTGGATATAGAGACTCAGACCGAACAGAAGCGCGAATATCGCATACATCTTGCCGGCCAGCAGGAAGAAGACCGTATCCCATACGGCACGGTCGACGGCCGTCGGTTCGGGAAATACGTAGAAGTTCATGTGCTCGACGAAGTGTATCAATACTATTCCGCCTATGGCTATGCCGCGCAGAATGTCCGCTACGTCGATTCGTGTATTCGCTTTGAGCGAGGGAGAGTAGCTTTTCATGATAATGGGTTTTGTTTCAGCCGACAAAGGTAGCAAAAAAAACGTATAACCGGAAAACGATCCGTCTCCCGATCATACGTAAAACTATGGTTGATCTACCTTTCAGCTTCCGATATGAAGCCGTCAGTTTCAATACACCTCTTCGGGCACCGTCTCGCCCTCGGGCATGCCTTCCAGCTGGTCGCGCCACTTGATCGATGCGTGCGTACCGTCGCAATATGGCTTGTCGGCCGACTGCCCGCAGCGGCATACAACTACCCTATTTCGTATCTCGAACGGCTCGCCGTTTTCGCGGGTCATTCTTATGCCGCCCCTTACCCACAGACCGCCGCTGGCGCCTATGGCATTGTCCTCGATCAGCCCCAGACTCGGCTCGTATTTGTATTCGTATGGTCTTTCGGTGGCGTTGTCCCATGCCGTGAGCCGAGCGCTCGGGCACATCGACGCCTCGCGGACGGCCATCTGCCGGGCATCTCTCTCGTCCGAACGGTCGGTAAGGGCGAATATGCCGCCCTCGGCGTCGCAGAACCGGGCGAATACGCAGTACTTGGGATTGTCGCTTACGCTGACGCGCTCGCCGCGCTTGACCTCTACGTTATCCAGCAGACGGTCGTTGCCCTTTTCGAGCTCGGGATTCCAGTCGGCGTCGCGGTGCGAGCCGTCGCAATAGGGCTTGCGGTGCGATGCTCCGCAGCGGCACAGCGCCGTAGGCTCGGCCTCGGTGGAGAAGTGTTTCCCCTCCTGAAAATACCAGCTTTCGCCGCGGTCGTTCGCCATGATGAACTGTTGCGCCAATGGCGGGCGGCCATATACGAGATAGGGCCCGCTCTCGGTAACGACGATACGGTAACGAGAATCGGCTTCGGACGATCCGGTCATTATTTCCGTCATAGACATACAATTTTTGCAGTGATGTTACGTTGGTGTCTCAGACAAGAATTGTTCCTAATGCAAATAATGTAAACGCAAGTAGGTTTTTTAACTCAATTTTGGTATCTTTGCCCAGATATTGCAACTTATGAAAAAAGTTAATTTCAGATATATGAAGAATATTTTGCGTGCCGTAGTCGTCGTAGTGGCGCTTGCTGCGGCCGTCGCGTGCGAGAAGACAGAAGTCAAGCAGTTCGTCGTTCCGTCGGGCAGCATACTTCTTACGGCGCCGGGACAAACCGGTACGGCCTCGTTCCTCACGCACAACATCACTTCGATCCGTGTGGTGTCGTATCCCGACGGCTGGCGTGTCGACGACATAGACCTCTACGAGGGCACGATTACCGTTACGGCGCCGTCGACGTTCGACGACGACGAAGCTACCGAGGGTAAAGTTTCGCTGATCGGATATACTCCCACGGGCGCTACGCAGTCGGTCAGCGTATATGTCGCCATACTGCAAAATCCCGATGTCGACTACCGCCAGACACCTTCGAACTGCTATATCGCCACCAAGCCCGATACGCGTTATCTGTTCGATCCGTTCAGGCGCGGCACGAGCGGCGAGCCGTTGCAGACCGAGAGCGTCGAGCTGCTGTGGCAGAGCTCCAATAATCTGGTAAAGTACCTTACGTTCAAGGATGGCGTTGCCTCGTTCTATATCGAGAAGGCCGAGAGCGAAGATAAGGACGATAAGGAAAAGCCCGACGCCGTTACGCCGGGCAATGCTGTCATTGCAGCACGCAATGCCGCAGGCGATATCATTTGGAGCTGGCATATATGGGTCACTACGACCGATCCTGCGGCCGATGCCGTAGAAATCGCCGGCCGCACGGTCATGAACCGCAATCTCGGAGCCAATGTCAACAGCAACGGCGAGGCCGACGAGGAGAAGATATTGCACTCTTACGGCATGTACTATCAGTGGGGACGCAAGGATCCTCTGGTCGGTGCGGCGTCTTACGACTTTTCGGGCAATACCGATGCCCGCATGTATAACGCCGCCGGCCGCCGCATCTATCTGCAATATACGGCAAGCGACGCTTCGACCGGTACGGTCGAGTATGCCGTCGCTCATCCCGATGCCATGATTACCGGTGCCGAGAACAACGGCTTCGACTGGCTCTATTCGCAGCACGACGATACGCTGTGGCCGGAGACAGGCGCCAAGAGCGATTACGATCCGTGCCCCGCAGGCTGGCGCGTCGCTGCCGGCGACATATTCGCCGCGCTTACCATTTCGCCCGAGGATGACGGCATGGACTGGATGCAGGCCAAAAAGATGTACGGCTGGCACCTCGAAGATACCTCTACGGGCAAAACCTATTTCTTTACAGCCGGCGGTCGCCGCAACTACTTCGACGGCAGACTTGACAACGTCAACTCCAATCCCGACCGTCCTCTGCCGTGGACCGGCTACTACTGGTCTTGCAACGTTTCGGGCGACGATGCTCGGTGCATGTTCTTCGACCTGAATACGGTTACGCGTACCTACAACGGCTATGAGCCGCACCGCAACTTGCAGCGTGCAAATGCCACGCCGCTGCGCTGCGTCAAGCAGTAGCGCCGAGACGGATATGGCTAACGGGCGTCCCCGATGGAGGGCGCCCGTTTTTATTATACGAACATTTGCCGGCGAGCCGTATTTCGGGTTATCTTTGCACGCATGAACCGTGAAATAGAACAATACGTCGAGCGGGAGATAATTCCGCGTTACGCCTCTTTCGATGCGGCGCACGGCCTCGATCACGTGCGTGCTGTCATAGCCCACAGTATGAGCCTGGCCGGGTATTACGATGTCGAACCCGATATGGTCTATGTCGTTGCGGCATATCACGATACAGGTCTTGTCGAGGGGCGCGAGCATCATCACGAGGTTTCGCGACGGATACTGACTGGCGACGATAATCTGCGCCGCTGGTTTTCGGCCGACAGAATTGCGGTCATGGGCGAGGCGGTCGAGGATCATCGCGCCTCCTCGGCGCGGGCGCCGCGCAGCATCTACGGACGTATCGTGGCCGAGGCCGACCGGCAGATCGACGCCGACATCACGCTGCGCCGGACGATACAGTATACGCTGGCGCACTATCCCGAGATGAACCGCGAAGAGAATTTCGAGCGCTGTCTGTCGCACATCTCGAAGAAATACGGGCGCGGCGGTTATCTGCGGCTGTGGATTCCTGAGTCGGACAATGCCCGCCGGCTCGAAGCGTTCCGTGCGCTCATCGACGACCGCAACGCCTTGCGAAAGGCGTTCGATGCGATTTACGACTCTTTACTCGGATAGTGCCGTCGCAACCGGCGCATGATGCGAAGCGTGCCGGCGTTATAACTCCGCTATATCGACTATGCCGTTGATGACGGCATATATCGTCAGACGGCCTATCGAGCGCGTGGCGAGTTTTTCGGATATGTTCTTGCGATGAAATATTACCGTCGTAGGCGATATGTTGAGCCTGTCGGCGATCTCCTTGTTGATAAAACCTTTGACCATAAGCGCCAGCACGTCGCGTTCGCGCTGCGAGAGCAGCGTCTGCAACAGCTTGCGCGACGAACCGACCGTCATGCCGTGGCCGCCCGGGTGGCCGCTTTCGTGTATGCGCAGAATCGATTTCACGATCTGCTGCTCGCTGCCGGTAGCGTCTATGGTGCGGAACCCAGTCAGCGAGAACGGGGTCGAGTCGCCCTCGACTACGACTATCGTGCGTTTGATGTTGGCGTTGAAAAACGCCGGGTTTCTGAATACGATGCCGGCCGAGACGAAGTAGTGCACCACCAGCTCGTGCGATTCGCCGTCGAAGTGCTCGAACGAATTGTATGCGACCACATCCGCCCACGGCAGCATGTCGCATATTATGCTGCACAGACCCATGCAGGTCAGCGTATTGTCGGCTATGACGGCTATTTGCGGTTTCATATCGAGACAAAGATACGAATAAGCGAGGGCAAATGCAAACGTGTTTGCAATTTGCCGAACGAGAGGATCTTCGGTAAAGCCAAAGATACGAAGAAAATCCGAGAGCAGTGCAACGGTAAGGCAAATAATGTTAAGGTGTTGTAAGCCAGTATTCGGCAGACGGCATCAAGGTTATGAAACAGGAGGAAGTAAAGGTCTCGTTCTACCTTAAAAAGAACGATTATATAACCGAGGTTTGACGATCTTGAAAAACTCTATTTCTTCTGCTACACTTTTGGGTATATGGCTGTCGATAAATTCTTTCAACAGTTGAAAGGAATTGCCCGGTACGAGCGATGCCTCCGACGATTTTTTAAGAACGTTCAAATGGGAATGTTCGAGAGACCTCGGTTTTTTCTCGACCTCCTTTTCGAGAGTTTCGATAAATTTTTCCATAATATCTTCTTTTTAATTATCTTATAAAGATAAATGCCAAGAATTATTGCACGTTGCAGTTTTGCTATCCATGTAAAAATTAAATACGAAGTGACTATGAGCGTATGGATTAGGAATAAAAGTGCTCTCTTTGCAATAGCTAAAAGAGAGATTTGGATCCCGGAAAAATGAAGTGATTCTGAACACTTGACAGGTTACTTATCCGTTGCCTAATTTAGCGTGATTGTCTTCTAAGTCAATTCCCAAAGAAATATATCCGGGAGCATCTTCGGTTCAGTCGGAGAGAAGAATGGTCGGGGCGGTAGACAAATATACGCCGGCCGGATTTTGCCCGAGACGGAGTGTCGTCCTCCGACCCTGTGCCTGACGCTGCGCGCAAAACGAAACAGCCGTAAACCCGCGACGGGTTTACGGCTGCGATCATCTGTTCGGCTACCCTACTTCTCGATGAGCGATATGCTTCGCTGTATGAAGTCCGAAAGGTTTTTGCCCTTCAACATGCCGTTGGTAAGCAGTGCCAGATCGATTATCTGGCGTATCTTGCCGTTGGCTGCACCTATCTCCTTCAAGCGGCTGTCGCGCTGGTTGCGCAGCTCGTCGACCTTGGTTGACAGCGACTCGCGCTCGCTCTTCTCCTCGGGTGTCAGCTCATCCTCCTTCTTGCCCTTGACGACCTCCTCGAAGCGACCCAGCTCGGCTTCGGCGGCGTCGATCTTCTTGGTTATCGTGCGCAGCTTGTCGCCGTACTCCTTCTCCACCTCGCTCAGAATATCTATCACTATGGGGTGGTTGCCGTTTACGGCTATCGTGAAATTGTCGGGCATCTGTCCGTAGAACTGGCTCATCGAACCGCCGCTTACCTGCGCCATCTCCTTCATGCGTCGCATGAACTCGTTCTGCGTTATGACCACCGGAGCCTCGTCGGGAGACATAGGCTCGAAGGCTATGTTGTAGTGTATCTTCTCGTCGGCCGGCATCTGGCTCTCGAATACGGGACGCATTATCTGCTGCTGCGCCTCGCTCAGAGACATGCTCTGCGTCTGCTCTTTTTGTATGAGTTTGTCGATCACATCGCTGTCGACACGCACGAAGCGCGTCTTCTCGTTCTTCGACTCATACCAGTTGATGTAGTGGCTGTCGAGCTGGCCGTTCATCTCCAAGACGTCGTAGCCCTTCGACCGTGCGGCCTCGACGAACGAATCCTTGCTTACGGGATCGTCGACGTAGAGTATTATCAGATTGCCGTTCTTGTCGGTCTGCTTCTCACGGACGGCCTCGGTAAACTCTTCGCCGGTGAAATACTTGCCGTCGATCGTCTTCCAGAGCATGAATCCCTGCGCCTTCTCGGCGAACTTCTCGTCGGTCAGTATGCCGTACTGGATGAATATTTTCAGATCGTCCCACTTCTTCTCGTAGTCGGGGCGCATCGTCGAGAAGAGCTCTTGCAGGCGGTCGGCCACCTTGCGCGTGATGTAGCTCGAAATCTTCTTCACGTTGGAGTCGCTTTGCAGATAGCTTCGCGAAACGTTGAGCGGAATGTCGGGCGAGTCGATCACGCCGTGCAGCAGCGTCAGGTATTCGGGTACTATTCCGTCGACCTGATCGGTAACGAAGACCTGATTCGAGTAGAGCTGGATCTTGTTCTTCTGTATCTCGAAGTTGTTGTGTATCTTCGGGAAATAGAGTATGCCCGTAAGGTTGAACGGATAGTCGATGTTCAGATGTATGTAGAACAGCGGATCGTCGCCCAAGGGGTAAAGCTCGCGGTAGAACTCCTTGTACTGCTCCTCGGTAATCTCCGTCGGCTTGCGCGTCCACAGCGGGTCGGTGTCGTTGACGATGTTGTCGCGGTCGGTGTCGACATACTTGCCGTCCTTCCACTCGGTTTTCTTGCCGAATGCGATAGGTATGGGCAGGAAGCGGCAGTACTTTTTCAGCAGCTCGTCGACCTTATCCTTTTGGCAGTACTCTGCGCAATCTTCCGATAGGTGCAGTACGATCGATGTTCCGCGGTCGCGGTCGTCGTCGATCTCATCCATCGTAAACTCGGGCGTACCCTCGCAGCTCCAATGTACGCTGCGGGCGCCGTCCTTATACGAGCGGGTAAATATCTCGACCTTGTCCGATACCATGAACGACGAGTAGAATCCCAGTCCGAAATGTCCGATTATGGCCTGATCCTTATACTTGGCCATGAACTCCTCGGCACCCGAGAATGCGATCTGGTTGATATACTTGTCCACCTCGTCGGCCGTCATGCCTATGCCGCGGTCGGTTACCGTCAGCGTCCGCTTGTCGGCATCCACGCTTATGCGGATCGTCAGATCGCCCATGTCGCCCTTGGCCTCGCCCTTGGACGAGAGCGTTTTGAGCTTCTGCGTCGCATCGACGGCGTTCGATACCAGCTCTCGCAGGAAGATCTCGTGGTCGGAATACAAAAATTTCTTGATTACGGGGAAGATGTTTTCTGTCGTTACCCCTATTTTCCCGTTTTTCATGTTATATGTCTATTAGTTTGTTTGTTCGCTGTAACCTTATGGACACGAACAAACCGTGTGCCACCTGCTTGACACTGACATTTTGACATGAATACTACGCCGCCGGTGTCATATGGCGGCTGCGGCGGACAGTCGGCGTGTCAGCCCAACCGTTCGCGTATGTAGAGACGGGCAATCGTATATTGTGCTGCGAAGTAGGTCGACATGATCCATACCGCCGCATGTGGTATCGGCTCGACGTATTTGTTCCACGCTATGCAGGCGTCGGAGAAGATGAACACGAGCGCTGCCGCAGCGTATAGTGCGCGGTAGCGGCTCTGCTGCAATGCCGCCGTGGCGCACATACAGGTTATGACGGCTATATATATTGCGATGAATATCTTTTCAGTGGTATCTCCTATGTGCGATATGAAGTATACGGCCAGTGCTGCGGCCGCCAGTGCCAACATCACGACGAATATTACCGCGCCGCGTGTGGCGCGGCGTCTTCGGCAGAATGTCGCTATGTATGCAGTATGGGCCGCCGCGAACAGGCCTATCTGCCACAGAAACGCATGCAGGTCGCCGGCCAGATCGCCCATGCTCGACAGCAGCAGAGCCGCCGGCACGAATGATATGCCAGAGCCGCCTGCGCGCCATGCACAGATCGAGAGAAACAGCACGGGCAGAGTCTTGGCCGCAGGCCTCAGCAATGCCGGATCGTCCGCTGCGAACGATGCCGCATAGACGATGACCAGCGCCGCGAAGCCGGCCGTTATCATATTTATGTATCGCTGGGTCGACATCTTTCTATTTATCGAGTATCGGTTCGAGTATCTCGACGAGCCATGCCGGGACGCGCTGCGGCCGTCGCGTCGCCGCATCGATGAATCCGAGTGTCGTCGAGCCGGTGGCGATCATGCGGCCGTCGGCGCCGCGCACCTCGTATGCGAAGACCATGCGTGCCATAGGCATCGTGTCGATGCTTGCCCTGACTGATATTATCTCGTCGTAGAGTGCCGGCTGGATGTATTTCACGTTGACGTCGAGGATCGGCATCATCGTGCCGCGGCGCTCGACGTCGGCATACGTTATGCCGATGCTGCGCATCAGTTCGGTGCGTGCCTCCTCGAAGAAGACGATATAGTTGGAGTGATGCACAACGCCCATTTGGTCGGTATGCTTGTAAAGGATGCGTATGTTTATTTCGTGGCTTACCATACCTTTATATAAATTCTATAACTACATCTGAATCCGGTATATCTGTAAGAATGACTCTGCCGTCGACCGATGCTGTGGTGCGTCTGCCGCCGATCGCGACATCGTATCGCCCTGCGGGCGGCAGCAGCTTGTAGGGGTTGTCGACCGTTATGCGACCGTCGACCGCTGTGCCAGCGACCGCGTATGGGTGCGCGAGCATTCGGGCGGCGCGTTTCATGTGGCCCTCTGCGACCAGAGCGCGTATTACGGTTGAGCTGACCTTGTCGTCGTCGTCTCTGTACTGGTCTACGCGTCTTACGGCGAATCCGTAACGCTCGGCCAGCGGCGCAAGCGTGTCGTAGTTGCCCTCGTTATCGCGACCGAAGCGATGGTTATAGCCTACGACCAGCCCGCCTATATGCAGTTTGCCGACCATGAACCGTTCGATGAACTCGGCGTATGTCTGTCCGGCGAACTGCTTGTCGAACGGCGCTACGACGAGGTTGTCTATGCCGGCTCGTTCGAGTAGCATGGCCTTCTCGCCTACGGTCGTCAGCAGCGACAACCCGCTGTCGGTGCCCAGCGCTATGCGCGGGTGCGGCTCGAATGTTATCACGACACTCTGTTCGTGCAGCTCTGCCGCCAGCCTCTTTACCGTATCGAGCAGTATGCCGTGTCCTGCATGTACGCCGTCGAACGACCCTACCGTGACGACGGGTCTGCCGAGCGATTCGATGTTGTCCGGGTCGTAGAATATGCGCATGTCGTCAGTTGTTGTCGTTGTTCTCCTCGTTGGCCTTGACGAAGTATGCGACCTTTTCGAGAATTGTCGTTATGTCGTAGTTCTCGACGACTATTCCCTGCGGGAAATGCAGCGGCGCCGATGTGAAGTTGAGCACCCCCTTGATGCCGGCATTGATTATGGGCACGACCAGCTCCGAGGCCACCTCGGTGGGCGACGATACGATCACGATGCTTATGTCGAGCCGCTCTACCCTGTCCTCAAATTCGTCCATGTGGTAACACGGTATGTCGTCGATGACATGCCCCACCTTTCGCGGATCGATGTCGAACGAAGCTATGATGCGCAGTTTGAGACCTTTGCCGTTGAAATACTTGGTTATCGCCTGCGCGAGGTGTCCCATACCTATTATCGCGATGTTGACCGTCGATTCGCTGTCGAGTATGTTATTGATGAAGTCGATCAGCACCTTGACGTCGTATCCCTTTTTCGTATCGCTCGAAAAGCCGATCAGCATCAGATCGCGTCTTACCTGCACGGCCGTTATGCCGTGTATGCCGGCCAGCACATGCGAGAATATGTGAGTGATGCCCTGACTGTGGCACGAGAGCAGCGTGCGGCGATACTCGCTCAGCCGCTCGACCGTCTTTTCCGGTATCGGTGCCGTTATGTTGTTTGCCATGCGACTATTCCGTGGTTATCGTGAAGTTGTTGCGGTAATGCTCCTTGGTCCATACCGTATTGACATACATCCCGTCTTCGAACTCGAACCTATAAGGCGTTTTCAGCGGAACTGTCGTCAGCGGCTCCATGCCCTCGCCCAGCCCCTCGTACATCGCCCGGCAGAATATGACGGCCGCATCGTAGCCTCTGTACGAGAACATCGACGGCAGCGATCCGAACTCCTTTATATATTGTCCGTCGAAGCTGCGTATCTGCTCGTCGCTGCGCTTGGCATGGTACGGCACGGCGAAGACGACGTTGTTCTTGAAGAATACCTTGTGGTCTATGTTGCCCAGTCGCGTCCACTTGCGGTTGCCGAGTACGATATAGTCCCCTGCGACGAACCCGCGATCGGTTATCGAGGTGCGCGCCGAGGATAGCGTCGTCAGAATACGGTCGATGTCGGTCTCCTTGTCGGCCATTATGACGAATACCTTGTCGGCCTTGTCGCGTATCATGGCGTTTATGTCGACCAGTGCTCCGCTGCTGCCGTCGGCATTGCGACGATGCAGTGTCGGCGTGCGGTTGAAAGCGAAGTTGTACGATTCGTGCGGCGTGTCGCCGAGCAGCTCGGTTATCTCTGAGGCGAACTCGCGGTCGTTGCTTGCGGCGTATATCAGCCTTATCTGTCGCGAGCCGTCGAGCATGCCGCCGAACTTGTCGTACTTGTGGCGTGCCTCAGCCTGCATCTGGAACAATACCGGGCTTCGTCTTTGGCCTATGGTCGAGAGCGGCGAGACGACGGGCGTGTCGTTACGTTCGGCATATTGCAGCACATAATCCAGCTCGTCCTCGTATACGGGACCAACTATCAGGTCGGCGTTGCGCAGCCCCTCGTCGTAGTCCACTATGTCGCGTATGACCGCAGCGTCATGCGCCGTATTGAACAGCGTGAGCGACGCGTTTATACCCTCTTCGCGCTTCATACGGTCGAGACCCATAAGGAATCCCTTGTAGAAGTCGACATAATTTTCATTGACCTTGTTTTGCGTGCGTATGGGCAGCAGCAGCGCTATGTCGAGCCGCTGGCTGCGGCTGAGCGTACGGAACGCGCGCGGCCGCGTCATCTCGGTTCGGCTGTCCGACGCTGCGAGCGTATCCTGCTCGGTCTGCGGAGCGTCCGGACGCATCTGTTGGTCGTCGGCAGGTGCCGCGACCCTTACGATAGCGCCGGCTTTAAGCCCGTCGCTCAGGTCGTTAAGTGCTATGAATTCCTGCTCTGTCATGGCGAATCGCCGCGCCAGCGAGTATATCGTCTCGCCCGGCTGAACGATATGGTATGCCGTGCTGTCGAGCGGTGCTGTGCGGTTAAGCGTCTCCTTATAATCGTTCCACTGGCTATCCACCTTATGCGCCGGCGTGT
Organism: Bacteroidales bacterium; assembly: GCA_910574205.1. Classification (GTDB taxonomy): domain Bacteria; phylum Bacteroidota; class Bacteroidia; order Bacteroidales; family Rikenellaceae; genus Alistipes. The sequence continues at coordinate 35,068 of CAJSYJ010000002.1, read as the reverse complement.
CGCCGATCTCCGACTTGCGGATCATCAGCTCGTAGCCGATAGGCAGTGCCGTGGGATCGACATCGGGGTTGTCCTCGATTATGGTCTTCACGGCTACCTCGTATCGTCGCGCTATCGAATATAACGTCTCCTGCGCCTTGACGGTGTGGATTTTGAATCGCCTCTTCTCCTTCTTTGTCATCGGGCGTTTCTGCTCGTCGACGAACGGAATCTTTACCGTCTGATCGATTTTGAGCGTCGCGGCGTTCAGGCCGCTGTTGCTGTCGATGATCTGTTGTTCGGTCACTCCGTATGTCTTGGCCAGCGCATAGAGCGTATCGCCGGCCGCGACGGTATGCACATAGTACTTGGCACCGTTGATGAAGACTACGGTGGTCGATTTGCCGACCGCCGCGGCCTGCAACGCGACCAGTATCGCAGCCGTCAATAACATGCAAAAACGTTTCATTTTTTCTATCTGCCGTTCTTCTTGCGTAATCTGATTTCGGTAATCACTTTCTTGGTATACAGCGGAAAATCGCCGTTCATCATCCACGTATAGTAGCTCGGGTCCTGCTCGAAGATATCCTCGACGCGGCGTCCCTTGTACTTGCCGAATCCGAATACCTCGCTGCCCTTGTCGTCGTAGACGATCCTGCCGGCATAGTCCGCCGTCTCGCCGCGCGAGGAGAAGTCTGCCAGCGCGTCTATGTCGTTTTCGAGCTCGGGATAGCGGTCGAGCTGGGCTTTCAGCACCTCGTATGTCGCCAGCGTGTCGGCTTCGGCCGAGTGGGCGTCGGTCAGATCCTTATCGCAGTAGAACTTATAGGCCGCAACCAGCGTGCGCTGCTCCATTTTATGAAATATGTTCTGTACGTCGACGAACCGCCGCCGCTTGAAGTCGACGTCGACTCCCGCGCGCAGAAACTCCTCGACGAGCACCGGCATGTCGAAGCGGTTCGAGTTGAACCCGCCGAAGTCGCAGCCCGTCAGGAACTGCGCCAGCGACTTGGCCACTTGGGCGAAGCGCGGACAATCCTTCACATCCTCGTCGGTTATGCCGTGTACGGCCGTGGCCGCCTCGGGAATGTGCATTTCGGGGTTCAGCTTGCGCGTCTTTACGATCCGCTCTCCGTCGGGCATGATCTTTATCATGGATATCTCGACTATGCGGTCGTGTGCAGTATCAACGCCCGTCGTCTCCAAGTCGAAGAAGACGATCGGGCGTTTGAGTTTCAACTCCATATTTGTTCGATCCTCGTTTCGTTATGCGTTTATCATCATGGGCATGAGCAGCATCAGCACCGATGTCGTGCGCTTGTCGTCGTATACGGGCTTGAAGACACCGGCACGCGTCGAGTCGGCCAGCTCGACCGATACGGTCGGCGTGTCGATGTTCGAGAGTATCTCGACCAAAAAAGTCGACTTGAAACCTATCGTCACGGGCTGTCCGTCGTAGCTGCAACTGATGCTCTCGTTGGCCGATACCGAGAAGTCGATGTCCTGTGCCGTGAGGTTGATCTTGTTGCCGCCTATATCCATGCGGATGAGGTTGGTCGTCGGGTTCGAACATACGGCCACGCGCTTGATGCCGTTGACCAGCTCTATGCGGTCGACGAGCACCTTGTTGGGGTTGGCCGTGGGTATTACGGCGTTGTAGTTGGGATAGTTGCCCTCGATCAGGCGGCATACGAGCGTGTGGTTTTTCAGGTTGAATATCACGTTCTTCGCGTCGAACGTCACCTTGATCGGATCCTCCTCTTTGAGCAGAACCGTTTTCAGAAGGTTGGCCGGCTTCTTCGGGAGGATGAACGATGCCGTGAAATCGACGTCGGCGATCTCGGCGGCCGACTTGACGAGCTTATGCGCGTCGGTGGCCACGAAGGTCAGGCTGCCCGGTTCGAAGTTGAAGTATACGCCGTTCATCACAGGGCGCAACTCGTCGTCGGCCGTGGCGAATATCGTCTTGTTGATACCGGCTATGAGCGTGTCGACGTCGAGCAGTATCTCCTTGCGCTCGGCGCCTACGGTCTGTACTGCGGGATAGCTCACTGCGCTTGCGCCCGGAATCGAGAGCGAGCCGCTCGCCCAGTTGATTCTGATCTCCCACGTGGTGTCGTTGACCTCGATTTCGAGAGGCATCTCGGGGAACTCTTTGAGCGAGTCGAGCATCAGCTTGGCCGGTGCGGCTATCACGCCGTCGCTTTCCATGTTCTCGACCCTGATCGAGCCCACGAGCGTCGTTTCGAGATCCGATGTGGTTACCTTCAACTCGCCGTCTTTCAACTCCATGAGGAAGTAGTCGAGAATCGGGAGCGTATTTTTGTTGCTTATGACTTTTCCCGTTGTTGCAAGCAGCGACAGAAGCGCCGAACTTGATACTGTAAATTTCATGTTGTTCCGTTTTTTGTTTTTCGTCTGTTATTCCAATGTTGCGAGTTTGTCGAGCGCCATTTCGATCATGCCTCTTACGAAAGGCTTGTAGTCGGTGCAGGCGTCGAGCGCTATGCGTTGCGCAATAATAGTGCATATTGTCGTGGCGCGGTGTCCCATAAGGGCGGCCAGTCCGGCCAGTGCCGAACCCTCCATTTCGAAGTTGGTTATGCGGCGCCCCTCGTAGTCGAACGATTCGATCTTCTCGTTGAGCCTGGCATCCTGCGGTTCGAGTCTTACCCACCTGCCCTGAGGGGCGTAGAATCCCGGGGCGGCTATGGTCATGCCCTCGGTAACCGAGTCCTTGAACAGCTCCCACAACTCCTTGTCGGCGTTGATGAAGTAGGGCTTCGGCAGCAGCTCGTTCCAGCCGGTGTGCGCCATGAATGCCTTTTCGATGTCGAGCTCGCATACGTCGTTGCGTCCCTTGTAGTAGTTCAGCAGGCCGTCGAAGCCGATCGACGTGCGCGAGAATACAAATTCGCCGACCTTGATATCGGGCTGTATGGCGCCCGAGGTGCCCAGTCTTACCAGCGTCAGACGGCGGAACGTCTCGCGTGCCTGACGCGTCTCGAAGTCGACGTTGGCCAGTGCGTCCAGCTCCGTGACGCAGATGTCGATGTTGCCGATGCCGATGCCGGTCGACAGCACGGTCATGCGCTTGCCCTTGTAGGTTCCGGTAACGGTGTTAAATTCTCGGTTGGAAACTTTGCACTCTATCGTATCGAAAAAGCTCGAAACCATCTCGACGCGTCCGGGGTCGCCCACGAGTATTACCGTGTCGGCCAACTGCTCGGGACGCAGGTGGAGATGGAAAATCGATCCGTCCTGATTGATAATCAGTTCGGAAGATGGAATTATTCTCATATCTGGATAATTTTATTATTTTTAATCCGTTTATTAGCGTAAAATTAATACTTTTGCATTGAATAACAAAAATATTTTCGTTAAAAATTTTTCAACACTGCATCGATATGACACTGATTAAATCCATTTCAGGCATACGCGGAACCATAGGCGGCGTGCCGGGCGACAACCTTACACCGATCGATATCGTCAAGTTCGCCACGGCCTACGTGCGCTTCCTCTCGGAGAAGAGCTCCGGCCGTCGTCTTACCGTCGTCGTTGGTCGCGACGCCCGCATCTCGGGCGCTATGGTCGACGATCTGATCGAGGGCACGCTGCTGGGCTGCGGCGTCGACGTAATCAATGTCGGGCTCTGCACGACGCCCGGAACCGAAATGGCCGTCATCGCCAACAACGCCGACGGCGGTATCATCATTACCGCATCGCATAATCCGCGCCAATGGAACGCTTTGAAACTGCTCGACGAGCGCGGCGAGTTTTTGAGCGATGCCGACGGCAAGCGCGTTCTGGCTATGGCCGAGGATACCGGCTTCGAGTTTCCCGACATAGACCGCATAGGCCGCGTGCTCAGCCGCGATCCGTTCAACGACGAGCATATACGCCGCGTGCTGGCGCTGCCGCTGGTCGATGCCGACGCCGTGCGCGGGCGCCGCTTCAAGGTCGCGGTCGATGCCGTCAACTCCGTAGGCGGTATCGTCATCCCGGCTCTGCTGCGCGAATTGGGCTGCGAGGTCGTGGAGCTCAACTGCACGCCCGACGGCGAGTTCGCCCATAACCCCGAGCCTCTGCCCGAGAACCTTACGCAGATCTCGCGCGCCGTTGTCGAGTGCAAGGCCGATCTTGGCATTGTCGTTGACCCCGACGTCGACCGTCTGGCCTTCGTCAGCGAGGACGGCTCGATGTTTGTCGAGGAGTATACGCTGGTGGCCGTAGCGGACTATGTGCTGTCGCATACCAAGGGCAATACCGTATCCAACCTCAGCTCGTCGCGCGCGCTCCGTGATGTTACCGAGCGTTACGAGGGTTGCAGCTATTCGGCCTCGGCCGTGGGCGAAGTGAACGTCGTAGCCGAGATGAAGCGCACGGGAGCCGTTATCGGCGGCGAGGGCAACGGCGGAGTCATTTACCCCGAGTTGCATTACGGCCGCGATGCGCTGGTCGGCGTGGCATTGTTCCTGACCTATCTGGCCAAGTGCGGCAAGAGCATGACCGAGCTGCGCAAGAGCTATCCGGCATACTTCGCTTCGAAGAACAAGATACAGCTTACGCCGGCTATCGACGTAGATAAAGTTCTGGTCGAGATAAAGAGCCGCTATGCCGATCAGCGCGTGAATGATATCGACGGTGTTAAGATCGATTTCGAGGATTGCTGGGTGCATCTGCGAAAATCCAACACCGAGCCTATCATCCGCGTTTATACCGAGGCGCATACTATGGCCGAGGCCGATGCTTTGGCCGAGCGCTTCATCGCCGAGATAGGACGAATATGTAACCTGTAATCCGACTCGGAAACCTTAAAACTTCAACTAATATGGATAATGTAAAAGTTTATATCGAGCAGAACAAAGATCGATTCCTCAGTGAGTTGTTCGATCTGTTGCGTATACCTTCTATCAGCGCGCAGTCGTCTCACAAGGGCGACATGCAAACATGTGCCGAGTGGCTTGCCGCCGCTCTGGTAAAGTCGGGCGCCGACCGTGCCGAGGTCATGCCTACCGAGGGCAACCCGGTGGTCTATGCCGAGAAGATCGTCGACCCCAAGGCCAGGACCGTGCTTGTCTACGGCCATTACGACGTGATGCCGGTCGATCCGCTCGACGAGTGGCGCACCGATCCGTTCGAGCCTGTGGTGGCCGACGGCCGCATCTGGGGTCGCGGTGCCGATGACGACAAGGGGCAGCTCTACATGCACGCCAAGGCCTTCGAGGCTATGTGCGCTACCGATTCTCTGCCGTGCAACGTCAAGTTCATGCTCGAAGGCGAGGAGGAGATCGGCTCGGCGAGTCTGTATAAGTTCTGCGCCGATAACAAGCAGCTTTTGGAGGCCGATATAATATTGGTATCCGATACGTCGATGATATCGTTCGACACGCCGTCGATCACATGCGGCCTGCGCGGCATCACCTACATGCAGGTCGAGGTAACGGGCCCCGACAAGGATCTTCACTCGGGTCTCTACGGCGGTGCCGTAGCCAACCCGGCCAACGTGCTGACGCAGCTTGTGGCCTCACTGGTCGATGAGAACGGACATGTCACGATCGACGGCTTCTACGATGACGTGCGTGTGCTCACGGACTCCGAGCGCACCGAGCTGAACAAGGCTCCGTTCTCGCTGGACGAGTACAAACGTGCGGTCGACGTGCGCGATGTCGCCGGCGAGGCGGGTTACACTACTATCGAGCGCACCGGCATACGTCCCTCGCTGGATGTGAACGGCATCTGGGGCGGCTATATCGACGAGGGAACCAAAACGATCATCCCCTCGAAGGCCTCGGCCAAGATATCGATGCGCCTGGTGCCCGATCAGGACTTCAATAAGATCGCCGAGCTGTTCGAGAAGCATTTCCGCAAGATCGCACCCCGGAGCGTGCGTGTCGATGTCAAGTTCCTGCATGGCGGTGCTCCCTACGTATCGCCCACTGACATGCCGGCTTACAAGGCTGCCGAGCATGCCGTCGAGCAGACCTTCGGCCGCAAGCCGCTGCCCTTCTATTCGGGCGGTTCGATTCCGATCATAAGCGGCTTCGAGAAGATATTGGGCATCAAGTCTATACTGTTGGGATTCGGACTGTCGCAGGATGCTATACATTCGCCCAACGAGAGCTACGGTCTGGACCAGTTTTATCGTGGCATAGAGACTTTGCCGCTGTTCTACAAATATTTCGCTGAAATGTAAACGTTTTTTGTCTATGAAAAGATTGTCGGTTTTGCTGTTGCTGCTCGTCTGCGGTGCAGCGGCCCGCGCACAGGCCGTCGACGGCGGTTGCGGGCAGAGATATGTCGAGGTTACGGGATCGTCTGTCATAGAGATCGACCCCGATGAGGTTCACTTCATCTTAACGATAAGCGAGTACTGGCAGGAGGAGTTCGACGGCAAGTCCAAACCTGAGGATTACCGCACCAAGGTGCCTTTGACTACTATCGAGAGCGGCCTGCGCCGCACGCTCGCAGGGCTGGGTATCGGCTCCGACGATATCCGTACTCAGGAGGTCGGCGAATGGTGGCGCGAGCGGGGCAAGGATTTTCTTGTTTCGAAGCAGCTCGATATCCGCCTGCCGAGCTTCGATCGTATAAGTGCTATCGTCGCTGCGGTGGATACGCGCGGCGTACAGTCGATGCGTATCGGCGAGTTGAAGCACCGCGACATGGCCGACTATCGCCGTCAGGGCAAGATCGAGGCATTGAAGGCCGCACGCGACAAGGCGGCATATCTGGCCGAAGCTATGGGACAGCAGATCGGCGACGTGCTGCGCATCATCGAACCCGGTGCATCTGGCGTCGATGTATATCCGCGCATGAAGTCGAGCAATGTAATGATGGAAGTTGCGGCCGACGGCGGCTACGGTTCGTCGGAGCAGTACCGCAAACTGGTGCTGCGATACGAGATGCTCGCGCGCTTCGAGCTGGTGTCCGAGTAAACCGAATATTATTGAAAAGGGCTGTCGCCGAGAACGACAGCCCTTTTTTTATCGTCTGCGGCGACGCGATATCGCTGCTGCCGCCGCGCCGGCGCTCGCAGCGACTATCGCCGCTATCAATGGCCACCGCGAGGCGCTGCCGCTATCTCGATCCGCTTCGGCCGCCGAGTCGATGTCGGCAAAGGGATCCTCCTCGCTAAGATATCTGCCTTCGGCGATCAGATGCAGCGCATATTGCAGTATCGAGTCGGGGCGGTTGTAAATCTCATCGAATGTCAGATCGACCGGATAGTCTGGCATCACGCCGCGACCCTCGGGCAGACGCTTGCAGCGTGTGGTGTCGTAAACGACCTTTACGAGCGGTATCCTCCATTGGAACCCCGATTCGGGCAGACGTATGTCGGCGAATTTGTATGCCGTCATGAAGTGGTATGCCGTGCCGGTTTCGCGGCCGACGACTACCCCTCGGCGGTTGCGGACGATCTCGGCGGGAAATATCGTCGCTGCCGAGCGCGACATGGCGTTTGTCAGCACATATACGCGTCCCTTGTAGTTTACGATAGTATCTGTCGCTATGCGGTCGGAGTGCGAATCGTTCCAATAGCCGTCGAGCCCCTCTTTGGGCATGTATTCGGGAAATATGTCGATCGTGTCGGGATAGTTAAGGCAGCAGTCGCGAAACGACGAGAAATAGCCGCGCCGCTTTACCTGCATTATGTCGCCGCGGGCGCGACTCGGCTCGTGGAGTATCGACGAAAGAATGCGGTTCAACACTTTGGTGTCGCCGCCGCCGTTGTTGCGCAGATCGATTATCATGGCAGGAACGTCGGCCACCGAGTCGATGAACGATATTATGTCATCGGTTTCCACATTGCTCAGCGAGAATGTCGATATGCCCATGTAGGCCACCGAATCGTCGAGTATGCGCAGCGAGATGTTGTCGGGATAGTTGTAGTTTTGGAGAAGATAATCCATATACATCGTCGTGTAATTGGCGGGATTGAAGCCGCGCACGCCTTTGGTCTCGATCCTTGTGCCGTCGTCGAGCACTATATCCACATCGTAGGCATCGTTCTTGACAGCGGTGCTGTATATCGCCAGCCGCTCCTCGATCATACTTTCGATGCAGCCGTCGTATCCGCCTATTCTCGACTCGATGCGCATGCGTACCGAGTCGGCATCCTCGCCGTTGATGCGTACTATGCGGCGGCCTTTTAGCGAAGCGTATCTCCGCGAGCATATCGTTATACGGCAGGTGTCGTCTGTCCAGCCGAAAAATATCTGAGGGGCGGTGTTAGATTGCTCATCCTCGTCGGGATAGAGATATATGTGCGAGTCGTGTATACGGCCGTTCAACGTCTGCATCAACCAATAAAGTTTGGCGCGCGATATGCCGCCGGCCACCGAGTCGAGCAATGCTCGCTCCAACTCTTCGAACTCCTCGGCCGTTATTATGTCGTCGAGCGAGGGATAAGCCTCTTTCATTACTGCCGTTATGGCGAGAATATCGCGGCGCGCCTGCTCGGCCGAGAATTGCTGCTTTGTGGCAATCTTTCTCGGTGGAATATATGTGGTCGGCAGCCCGAACGGCGTCATCGGATCATCGGATTTGCCGCTGCTGTCCGAGACGGATACGCATATCGACGGCGAGCCGATCTGCTTGTAGCTGTATCCGGCCGTCCCGATCGTATCAGCACGGTGTATGCGCTGTCCGGTCTTGAACCCCGGAGTTATGTCTATACCTGTTACGGTCAGTGTATGGCCGTCGTCCAGCCTTATGGATAGCATCCCGCACAGATAACGGCTGTCGATGCGCGACTTGGAGCCGGCGGCAATAGCCTCGGCCTGCGGCCGCAGCTCCTTGTCGGGGTCGTATTCGTAGATCGCAGCATAGGTCAGCGTATTCATTAGGCATATGCCCGACGCCACGATCTTGCCGTCGGCGGGCGAGACTATTAGCGCTTGCTCCTCACACCCGATGAACAGGTTTGTCGGATTATGCTCCTTGTCTATGTATTGTTGCGGCCGATAGAGTATATCGCTTCCGCTCGGCTTGCCGGTCACTGGCCATACCCACTGGGTAGCCGCACCGGCGTTGTTAACGGCGGTTGCAAACAGCAGCAGTGCTGCAAAGAATTTTCTGCCCATAATCGTCTGTTTTTTGCAAAGGTAACGATTATGCGACAATACTGCTGCCCCCGTTTTGTTAACAAGTGTTAAAATTTCGCTGCCGGCCGCCTGTCCGTTACCTCCGTTACATCATCTCCTCGTATGCGTACTTTACGGCGCGGTTCACTATGTCCAGAAACGGCTTGGTGGTGGCGAATGCCGCTACGGCACGCTCGGCGAAATCGTCGGCGTGTATGAAGCCGAGATCTATCTTGCGCTCGATGCAGAGGTCTTTCAGCCGCAGCATGTAGTCGTAGGGCGTTCCAGGCGCGAAGCCTCGCGGCGTGCGTTTGAGCTCCGCCCAGCGGCTCAGCACGAAACCGTCAGTACGGGCTATGGCCTGCTCTATGCCCTCGCCGTTGTCCTCGATCTCCTCGCGTATGCTCTGCAACACCTTCGGCTCGGGCATGTGGATGCCCGTTATCAGGTACGATCCGTCGAGTATGTTGTCGCCCGAGGGGGAGATATGTATGTAGTAACCGCCGTAGCCGCCGCACTTGCCCTTAGGCGCGATGAATGCCGAGAAGTAGGTCTTGTAGGGCGACTTGTCGGCGCTGAACCGTATGTCGCGATATATGCGGTAGGTGCAGTCCTTGACGTCGGGCGCACCTATCGAGTCGTCGAACGAGCATATGCCGGCGATGATCTTCTCCACCGCACCATTAAAGCACGCAAGGGCGAGTTTGTACTCGCCCTTATGTGCATTGAACCAGTCACGATCGTTATTCTCGTGAAGTCCTTTTAGAAAGTCCGTTACCTCCTTCATCGGTTTTCTACCATGCGAACAGAGGATATTCGGCCATCATCTTGTTGACGTCGCTGCGCACGGCCGCGATATTCTGCTCGTTCTCGGGATCTTGGAGCACACGGTCGATCAACTCGACGATATAATCCATTTTGTCCTCCTTGACGCCGCGCGTGGTTATGGCCGGTGTGCCGAATCGCAGACCCGATGTCTGGAATGCCGAGCGAGAGTCGAACGGCACCATGTTCTTGTTGGTGGTTATGTCGGCCGCTACCAGACACTTCTCGGCCAGCTTGCCGGTCAGCTCGGGGAACTTGGTGCGCAGGTCGACCAGCATGAGGTGGTTGTCCGTGCCACCCGATACGATCTTGTATCCGCGCTTGACGAATGCCTCTGCCATGGCCTGAGCGTTCTTTATCACCTGCTTCTGGTACTCCTTGTACTCGGGCGAGAGAGCCTCGCCGAATGCGACGGCCTTGGCTGCTATGACATGTTCCAGCGGACCGCCCTGAATGCCGGGGAATACTGCCGAGTTGATGATCTGCGACATCTTCTTTACGACACCCTTAGGCGTGGTCAAACCCCACGGGTTGTCGAAGTCCTTGCCCATAAGGATGATACCGCCGCGAGGGCCGCGCAGGGTCTTGTGCGTGGTCGACGTTACCACATGAGCATACTTGACGGGGTTATCGAGAAGACCGGCCGCGATCAGACCTGCCGTATGCGCCATGTCGATCATCAGCAGTGCGCCCACCTTGTCGGCTATCTCGCGCATGCGCTTGTAGTCCCACTCGCGTGAGTAGGCCGATGCTCCGCCGACGATCAGCTTCGGACGGCACTCCTCGGCCAGACGCTCCATTTCGTCGTAGTCGACCTGACCGGTCGCCTCGTTGAGCTTATACCCTACCGCCTTGAAATATTTGCCCGACATGTTTACCGGCGAACCGTGCGAGAGGTGGCCGCCGTGCGAGAGGTCGAGACCCATGAATGTGTCGCCGGGCTGCATGATCGCGAAGAAAACCGCCATGTTGGCCTGCGCGCCCGAGTGGGGCTGCACGTTGGCATACTCGGCGCCGTAGAGTTCGCAGATGCGCTCTATGGCGAGGTTCTCCACCTTGTCGACCACTTCGCAGCCGCCGTAGTAGCGTGCTGCCGGATAGCCCTCGGCGTATTTGTTGGTCAGCACAGATCCCATGGCTGCCATAACCTGATCGCTCACGAAGTTTTCCGAGGCGATCAACTCGATACCTTTCATCTGACGCGAACGCTCCTCGGCGATCAGGTCGAATACTTGCGAATCCTTGTTCATCGTTGTAGTATTATCGTTTTTTATAAAATATGCACTTCTGCTTAACAAAGATAAGCAAACTAATCGGTTTTGCAACGGTTTCTTCGGATTTATTTTATGCGGCGGAATATATCCGGCATGCGTCCTATTCGCGGGTGCCGAGCTCCGCCAGCAGACCGCGGCAGCCGTCTTCGAGAATGTCGAGCACGAGCTCGAATCCCTCCCTGCCCTCGTAATACGGATCGGGGACATACGACCACTGCGGATGATGCGTGCAGAATCCGACGAACCGGTACACCTTGCCCAATGCGACTCGGTCGGGCGCCAGCCGCGATACCCGCTCGTAGTTGCTGTCGTCCATGACCACTATGCGGTCGAACAGCTCGAAGTCCTCTTCGCGTATCTGGCGGGCGCGGTGTGTCATCTCTATGCCGCGTGCGGCGGCGGCGCGTCTCATGCGCGGATCGGGCAGCTCGCCCGTGTGGCCGGCGTAGGTGCCTGCTGAATCTATCTCGATCCCGATGCGGCCTTCCTTCACGCTCAGCGATCTCATTATGGCCTCGGCCGCAGGCGAACGGCAGATGTTGCCCAGGCAAACGAACAGTATTTTGTGTTTCATCGCGTGTTATTTTCTGCAAATATATACTTTTTAGTCCGATTCGCACACGGTGCGATTTTTGTGTCTGACGGCCGTTGCCCTAAACGATTATCTCAATAGAGCATTACCTAAGACATTAAGGACATTAGCCGCAGTCGGCGTATGGAACGATAAAAAATTTTTTTATTATATTTGCCGCGTTAATTAGTAACAAATTTTTATTATGAAATTCAAGACGTTATTGATGATCGCACTGGCCGCTGTATGCACGTGCGGTTCGTTGCAGGCTCAGCAGTTGCCGCGCAAGGTGCGTAATGTCGAGTTGCAGGATCTCGACGGCAAGAAGACCAAGATGCCGTGGTGGGGAGAGAAGAATCTGCTTATTTTCTATGTCGATCCGGATAAAGCCAAACAGAACCACGATTTTACGGTCGAGTTGGAGACAAACCACCGTGCCTCGGGACCCAATATCGAGGGCTTCGGCATCATCAATCTGAAAGACTCGTGGTATCCCGTGCCCAACAGCACCGTGCGTGCAATGGCAAAAAAGCGCACGGCCAAGAACGGCGCTACGATCCTCTGCGACCCCGACCGCTGGCTTAGCAGCGCATGGCGTCTGGGAGACTGCAACGACAGCTTCGTGCTGATGCTCGTGAGCAAAGAGGGCGAGCTGGTCTACGTTCACAAGGGCGAGCTGTCGGAGCAGGACATCGAAGAATTTTACTCGGTCATAGATAAATATAGGTAAGCCGATCCGCTGTAAATGATTCGTTCGGCCGCCCTTACTTTCGTCTTGTGCCTCGCATGCTGCCACGTCCGGTCGCAGCATACGGCATACACGTCTGCGGGCGATACGCTCGAATACCGCTATACGCCTTTACAGCCGGATGCCGAGGCACCGCGCAAGCGCGGTTTCATGCAACGTATTCGGGATCATGTGCTGAACCCCGCCGGCGAGGTTTCGGACTACGGCAGGAGCAACTTCTCGATAGTCGGAGGCCCCTCCTACTCGGCCGAGACGAGCCTTAAATTCGGTGTCGTAGGACAGCTGCTCTATCGCACCGGCCGCGGAGACGACAGGACCTTGCAGCCGTCCGACGTGGCGATTTCGGCGGGTGTATCGATCATCGGGTTCTACCGCATAGCCCTTACGGGCAACACGTTCTTCGCACGCGACAAGCACCGCCTGACATACGATGCCGAGATAACGTCGCAACCGACCGATTTCTGGGGACTGGGTTACGACGCGGCGCTCTATAACCGCATGACCGACTATACGGCCAAGCGTTGCGTGGTCTCGGTAAGGTACGTTTACGAAATGTTCGCTAACACGTATGTGGGTGCATACGCCGATTTCCGTCATCTCGAAGCCGTCCGTCTTGGCGACTATGCCGCCCAGTATCTGGGCTCCGAGGGGCGTAACTTCAATACGGCCGGTGTCGGCCTGGTGCTCAGTTACGATTCGCGCGACTATACGACCAATGCCTATCGCGGCATCTACGCTTCGGTCGAGCATGTCGTCCGCCCGCAGGCATTGAGCAATATCTCCTCGACGCTGTGGCGCACCACCGTTACGCTGGATCTCTACCGACGCTTGTGGCGCGACTGTACGCTGGCCGTCGATCTGTACGGCGAGTTCCACAGTTCGAGTACTCCGTGGCTGCTGCGGGCGCAGGTAGGCAACGACTGGCGCATGCGAGGCTATTATATGGGACGGTTCAACGGCGACAACTTCCTCTTCGCACAGGTCGAGCTGCGCCAGCGGATATGGAACCGTCTGGGATGCGTCGTATGGGGAGGTGCCGGCAACGTGTTCTCCGCGAGCGACAAGTTCGCTTGGCGCAAGACGCTGCCCAATTACGGCATCGGTCTGAGGTGGGAGTTCCGCAAACGCACCAACTTCCGCGTGGACTGGGGCATGGGGCGCAAATCCAATAGTTTTGTACTTAATATAAATGAAGCTTTTTAACGATATAAAACATATATCCCCCGAGCGGTGGTCGGCCTTAGCGGCGATATGGTTCGTCGTGTCTGTGATGTTGCCTAACATCATGCTGACGGCCACCGAGAATTACGGATTCTGGACTGCGGCATGCAATCTCGTGCTGCCGTCGGGCATATATCTACTGTGGGTCACGGCTGCGCGGCGCGGCGGAGTAATGGTGCTCTGGGGTTTTATCTTCATCTTCTTCGCAGCGTTCCAGATCGTACTGCTGTCGCTGTTCGGCAACTCGATAATCGGAGCCGACATGTTTACCAATCTGCTGACGACGAACCCCGGCGAGGCGAGCGAGCTTTTGGCCAACATCGGAGGTTCCGTCGCGATCGTCTTCGCCCTGTTTCTGCCGTTGCTGGCTCTGTCGATATTCATCGTCGTCAAGCGCTACCGTTACGGCGCGACGTTCCGTCGCAGGATGCGTCGCAGCGGTGCGGCGGCGATGGCTGCGGGACTCGTGCTGCTGTTGGCGGCGTATCTGTTTGAGGGCGGCAGCGTGCTGCGCGACAGGATATTTCCGGTCAACGTATCGTATAATCTCGGACTCGGAATCAGTGAGCTGATCAATGTCAGGCGTTACGATGCGACCAGCGAGGGATTCTCCTATGATGCCCGCCGAACGGGCCGGAGCGACGGCCGCGAGGTGTATGTATTCGTCATCGGCGAGGCGTCGCGCGCCTGCAACTGGCAGCTCTACGGCTACGGGCGCGAGACGACTCCGCGTCTGGCACGGCGCAATGATATCTGTCTTTTCCGCAATATCGTCACGCAGAGCAACACGACGCATAAGAGCGTACCTATGATCCTCTCGTCGGTATCGACCGACAGGCACGACGAGCTCTACCGCCGTACGGGTCTGCCTGCGCTGTTCAACGAAGCGGGCTTCGATACGTGGTTCGTCTCGAATCAGGCGCCGCAGGGCGCCATGATCGACAATCTTGCCGATGATGCCGACCACGTGGAGTATCTGTCGAGCGATTACGACATGTCGCTCGTCGAGCGCACGGGCGCTATCATCCGCGACAACCCCGACCGCGATCTGTTTATCATTCTGCACTGTTACGGCTCTCACTTCTGCTATCACCAGAGGTATCCGCGCGACTTCGCCCGCTTCATGCCCGACGACAATGTATCGATATCCGAGCAGCATGCGCAGCAGCTGCTGAATGCCTACGACAACTCTATTCTGTATACCGACCATGTATTGGCGTCGCTGGTCGAGACCGTCGAGGCCGACGGTTCGTGCGCGGCGGTGCTCTATTGCAGCGACCACGGCGAGGATCTGCTCGACGACAGCCGCCGGCGGTTTCTGCATGCGTCGCCCACTGTCACGTACTACCAGCTGCATGTGGCGGCTTTCGCTTGGTTCTCCGAGAAGTACCGCGAGCTGTATCCCGAGCGCTTCGAGGCGGCCGTGGCCAATACGGCGGCACCGGCGACGACGCGCGCACTGTTCCATACGGCAGCAGATATGGCCTCCGTCGAAAGTCCCTATGTCGATGTAAGCGTGGCTTTGACCTCGTCCGACTTCGATTGCGACGCTCCGCGATTCTATCTCGACGACCACAACCATGCCGAAGAGTTCGGCAGCGCGATAGGCCTCACGGACGAGGATATGACGATGTTCCGGAAAATGGGTATCGAAAGGTTGTAGCCCGGCGGACTCTGCGGCGATGCTGTCCGAGCTGTGCACCGGAAACGAAAACGGATCATTGCCCCGAGGCGATGATCCGTTTTTTGCGGTTCGTCGAAAACTTATTTCTTAGACTCTTCAACCGATACCTTGCGGAAATCTTTGAGAAGCTTCGTAAGTTCGAGTGCGGCTTTGCGGGCACGGGTACCGGCAGCCTTGTTGTTCTTCTCTACCTGCAATGCAGCGTTCTCTGCGAATACCTCGTACTGGGCTTTGATGTTTTCAACCAATGTTTTCATAATGCTATTTATTAATAGGTTTTATCGTTTTGTCTTTGCAAAGATATAAAAATATTTTCACTGCAAAATTATTTTCGTCAAAAAACGCCTTAATCGCATGATCCGCCGTTCGTTCCCGGCGTTCCGACCTGAGTTGCGGCGCTCATCTGCATGTCTCGGATCGTTCTGTGCTCCTACCGTTAGGTGTGTGGCCGGGCGTGTGTGGCTGCCGCAGCTTCAAAATACCGTATTTTAGGTATGTGTGTTTGTTTCGAAATGCGTATCTTTGCATTCTAAAACGGATTTATGATGCGTCTATCGGAGTTGAAAACGGGCGAATCGGCCACCGTCGTCAAGGTAATGGGTTACGGCGGTTTCCGCCGCCGCATAATGGAGATGGGTTTCGTAAGGGGGCAGCGCGTGGATGTTCTGCTCGATGCGCCGTTGAAGGACCCAGTCGAATACCGTATCATGGGATACGACGTGTCGCTGCGCCGCAAGGAGGCCGAGATGATCGTGGTCATCTCCGATCGCGAGGCACAGCGCCTGCTCGCCCGCAAGCGTTCGCGCAGGCGTTATGTCTACCCTGCCGCCGAGCGTCCGGATACGTTTCGTTTCGACTCTCTGCGCATGGTTCATCCCGAGCGGTGCCGCCGGCTTTCGGCGGTCGACGAACACGACGATGCCGGCAGCATAGAACAACTCGTTACCCGCTCAGGCAAACGCTTTTCGGTGGCTCTGGTGGGCAATCCCAACTCGGGCAAGACCACGCTGTTCAACGTGCTCTCGGGCAGCCACGAGCATGTAGGCAATTACAGCGGCGTTACGGTCGACGCCAAGTCGGGACGGCTGAAATACAAGGGTTATACGATCGACCTTACCGACCTGCCGGGCACCTATGCCCTGTCGGCCTACACTCCCGAAGAGGTATACGTCAGACGTTTTCTGATCGACCATACGCCCGATGTCGTGGTCAATACGGTCGTCGCGTCCAATCTGGAACGCAACCTGTATCTGTCGACCGAGATGATCGACATAAACCCTAAAATGGTCATCGCGCTGAACATGTACGACGAGCTGGAACGCAGCGGCGCCCGCTTCGACTACGATACGCTGGGGCGCATGATCGGCGTGCCTATGGTGCCCGTTGTCGCCAACTCGGGACGAGGTATCGCGGAGCTGCTGGATACGATCATCGCCGTCTACGAGAACGAGGACGACCGCGTGCGTCATGTACATATCGATTACGGCTCGGTGGTCGAGGACAATATCGAGGCTCTGAACGACGACATGCGCCGCCACCGCGATACGCTGCCCGCCCACTTTCCGCCGCGATACTTCGCCTTGAAGATGATCGAGGGCGACAGCGAGATACTGTCGATGTTATCTTCGGCGCCGCGCTTCGAGCGGTGGCGCCGCATGGCCGAGAGTGCCGCCTCCACGATCGAGCGCGAGTTGGGCGACGACGTGGAGACCGTACTTGCCGACCGTAAGTACGGATTCGTCTCGGGTGCCTTGAAGGAGACTTTCGTCGCCGGCCGCCCCGATGACAACGGCAAGACGCAGAGCATCGATGCTCTGGTAACGCATCGCGTATGGGGCTACCCTATCTTCTTCCTTGCGATGTGGTTCATGTTCTACTGTACGTTCGAGCTGGGAGCCTACCCTCAGCAGTGGATCGAGAGCGGCAAGGAGTGGCTGTATGAAGCCGTGCGCGGCGCCCTCGCCGAGGGTGCATTGCGCGACATGTTGACCGACGGCGTGATAAACGGCGTGGGCAGCGTGCTGGCCTTTCTTCCCAACATAGTGATACTCTATATGTTCATCTCCTTTATGGAGGATTCGGGCTATCTGGCTCGCGCTGCATTTATCATGGATAAGGTCATGCACCATGTCGGCGTCCACGGCAAGTCGTTCATCCCGCTTGTCATGGGCTTCGGCTGCAACGTACCCGCCGTCATGGCATGCCGGACTATCGAGTGCCGCACCTCGCGCCTTATTACGATATTCATCGTGCCGTTCATGTCGTGCAGTGCGCGGCTGCCTATCTATATGATGATCGTCGGAACGTTCTTTACCGCGCATGCCGGTACGGTGCTGTTCCTGCTCTACGTGGCCGGTATGGCCGTGGCTGTGGTGACGGCGCGTGCCATGCGGCGCTTCATGTTCCGCGAGCAGGAGGCTCCGTTCGTCATGGAGTTGTCGCCCTACCGCATACCGTCGCTGCGCACCACCGTCAAGCACATGTGGAGCAAGTGTGCGCAGTATCTGCGCAAAATGGGCGGTCTGATCCTCGTCGCATCGATCGTGGTGTGGTTCCTGAGCTACTATCCGCGACCCGAGGCCGATGCGCAGTCGCCGCAGCCCGATTACGAGAGTTCGTATATGGGCGACATAGGCCGTTTCTGCCAACCGGTATTCGAGCCTATGGGGCTTAACTGGAAAGCGTCGGTAGCGATCCTCTCGGGCGTGCCGGCCAAGGAGATCGTCGTGAGCACCATGAATATACTCTATTCGGCACCCGACAGCGACTGTGTGCCGGCCGTGCCCGCCGAGTCCGACTCCGTGCAGCCCACCTCCTCGGATCGTATCGCGCACAGCATGTCGATACCTTCGGCCATAGCCTTTCTGGTATTCGTCTTGCTCTATATGCCCTGCATAGCCACCGTCGGTGCGATAGGCTCCGAGGCTGGCTGGCGTTGGGCGGTAGTGTCGGTAATCTATAATACGGTCGTGGCGTGGGCACTGGCCTATGCGGCCTATCTGCTCGCCGGACTGATAATATGACACTCTATGAATTGGCAGGATTGGAGCGTATGCGCGATATTTGCCGCGGCCGTCGTCGCTGCCGTGCGCATGGCCGTCAGGCGTTTTAGGCGCAGGTGCAATGGTCGCAGCGGCTGCGACGGCTGTATCGAGCAGTGCCCTATGCGAGGCCGCTTATCCTCGGGCTCTTGCTCCCGAGCACCGCAAAGAGATATTCCCGATGCCTTGCGGGCTCCGCGCAGAGCGGGTGGAACGAGCGACGAAAAGGCTCCGTCCTCGGAGGGCGATTCAAAGGGGCGGGCGAATCTGTGAAACTGCGTCAGCCGTCGAAACGGCCGGCTGACTAATTGGCCTTTCGGTCGGCATATACATCGATCTAAGTATCGAAAAAATAAGAGTCGGTGTCCTAAACACCGACTCTTGTTTTTGCAGCTTTCGATATCCGCCTACACGGCGAACAACACCATCATCTGCGCTACGAGCACTCTGAGGAACATTACCACCGGATATACCGTCGCGTAGCTTACCGCCGGCATATCGTTGCCAGCCGTATGGTTGGCATAGCCCAGCGCGGGAGGATCGGTCATCGAGCCGGCCATAAGTCCCATGAGAGTATAGTAGTTCATCTTGAATTTAAGCCTTGCAATGAACGCTACCAGCAGCAGCGGCAATACGGTTATTATGACGCCGTAGCCTATCCAGCGATAACCGCCGCCAGCAATCGCGTCGATGAAGCCGTCTCCGGCGCCTATGCCCACGGCTGCGAGGAACATCGCCAGACCGATCTCGCGCAGCATCAGGCTCGCGCTCATCGTCGTGTAGGTAACCATGTGGAAGTGCGGACCGAAACGGCCTATCAGTATGGCTACTATGAGCGGGCCTCCGGCCAGTCCGAGCTTCACGGGCTGCGGGATGTTCATCAACGGTATCGATCCCAGCAGCACGCCGAGCGCTATGCCGACGAACATCGGCATTATGTTGGGCTCGCGCAGCTTCTTCAACGAGTTGCCGAGCACCTTCTCCGTCTCCGCCACCGCAGCCTCGGGGCCGACGACCATAACCTTGTCGCCCACCTGCAACTCCATGCCCTGATACGGTATCAGGTCGACGCCGGCGCGGTTCACGCGCGTGATGTTTATGCCGTAGCGTGTGCGCAGCCGCAGATCCGAAAACTTCTTGCCGTTGATCGCGTGGCGCGTGATGAGTATGCGTCGCGACACCAGAGGCGTCGACTGCATTGCCGATGCGCCCCACTCGTCGGCCGTCATCTCTATCGGCCGGCCGAAGAATGCGAGTATGGCCTCGCTGTCCTCCGTAGAGCATATCACGCGCAGCCTGTCGCCCGACGAGAGCCGGCTGTCGCCGTCGGCCATGGTTATGCTGCCGTCGCCGTGCATGATGCGCGATATGACGAACTGTCGGTTGATAAGCTCCCGCACATAGGCTATCGTGCGGCCTTCGAGCATGCGGTTGGTAAACTCCACCGAGTAGCGGTGCGCCGGCGACGACTCGTGGCTAATGGCTGCCAGACCCTCGTTCTCCTTGCTGTAATCCACTCTGAATATATAGCGCAACGCTATCATTGTGAATATTATACCCACTACGCCGAGCGGATACGCGACCGCATAACCCAGCGATATGGTTTCGTCCGCCGCCCCGGCCGTATCGGCATACGCCTGCTGTGCGGCACCGAGGCCGGGCGTGTTGGTCACGGCGCCCGACATGACACCCACCATGGTAGTCAGGGATTCGCCCGTTACGAGGTGTATGACGTATGTCGTCAGTGCACCCAGCACTATTACTGCCGTCGCAAGCCCCATGAGCGTCACGCCGCCGCGTTTGAGCGACGAAAAGAATCCCGGGCCCACCTGCAAGCCGATCGAGAACACGAACAGTATCAGACCGAACTCCTTGATGAAGTGGAGCGTTGCGGCGTCGAAGCCCATGTTGAAGTGGCCTGCGGCGATGCCGGTAAACAATATCCACGTCACGCCTATCGAGACGCCCTTGATCTTGATCTTGCTGAGCGCGATGCCGGCCGCGATGACTATCGCCAGCACGAAGACCGTGTGGGCGATCATCGCCCCCGACGAGAGGTGCTCTCCTCCCAGCACGATATCCTTAAACCATTGAAAATTCATTTAAGACCTAATGTTTTGTTTGGGCGCAAAGTTAATCGTTTGGTCTAAATGTAGAAAATATTTTTCAAAAAACTTATTAATTGCCTCGTTAAATATGCGCCGCCTCGTTGCGGCGTTGTCTGTATCCGGTACGATGTACTGCCGCTGCGCTGCTTGCGGCTATGCCGGTTGCGCATGGCCGGCGCCGCTGTCGGCAGCCGTCGAACAGAAGCGCTCCACACCTAATCATGGCGTGGAGCGCTTGGCGATACTCTGCATCGCTTGTGGAGGCGGCGGGAGTCGAACCCAAACTTATACCACGCTGTTTTTCAATAATTTGTTCCCTTGTAAATTCTTATGTCCAATGAAAAGTCCAACGAACTCCTGCATCAGCTGTTCATGCGACCTTTACTATGCAAAGGTATGCAAAATGCGGAAGCCATCCAAATTTCACGCTTCCAAATTTGGTGAAATCGATTAAATAGCAGTACATTTGCGTCAGCTTTAGGTGCTGGATGGAGCGTATAGTTCTTTATTTTGCCCTGCCAGCAGGGGCACTAATTTAAACTAATAATATGGATTGGCATGCTGACCACTATGGAACTGCATCCAATGCAGCTACGGAGGCTTTGATAAAGTCACAGTCCGTAGAAAGTTTGGAAAAGGATAACTCAATCCTTTACGACCTTGTTGATTTGATGAACATATTTAAAGTCAGCAAGAGGACGATTTTTAATTGGAGAGCAAAGGGGGTAATCAACCTCATTTGTATCGGTGGGAAATTGTATATGACCCACAAAATGCTCCAAAACCTCGTAACGGCGAAAGGAGGTGCGATATGATTAATGTATCGTCTCAACAGCCGCTAATTCAAGAGGCAATTCCAACGCCGCTTGAAAATCCGCCTAAAAAGGCAGGGGCTAACTCTTTAATAGAGGTAGTGCAGGGGTTTCTTTCTGGAACTTACGAATTTAGATTCAACGCAATCACACAGAGATTGCTGGTCAGAATCAGAGGTGCTGATGAGCCATTCCATTATTTGGATGACTACGAGTTTAATTCAATTCTCAAAGGGATTAAAGCTCAAAATATTAGGTGCTCAAAAGAAACTCTGTTGATGATTTTGAAGTCTGACTATGTGGAGAGCTTCGACCCTTTCATTAGTTTTTTGGACGACTTGCCCAAGTGGGATGGTAAAGATTATGTAGCTGAATTGGCAAGGAGTGTCAAAGTTACGCAACCGGAACATTGGGCAAAGTGTTTGAAAAAATGGCTTGTAGCACTTGTCGCATCCTTAAGGGATAAAGATACGGTGAATCAGACTGCAATAGTTCTGTCAGAGCCTCAAGGTATCGGTAAAACAACGTGGTTTCACACCATTTTACCGCCTGAATTTCAGGAATTCATCCATGAGGGTTATGTACACACCAAAGATAAGGAAACGTCCGTAAAGATTGCCGAGTGTGTCCTTATTTTAATGGATGAACTTGAAAATCTGTCCGATAAGAGTATAGACGGAGTAAAGCAGTTGATGACACAAAAGGGAACTGCATTGAGGAGGGCTTACACTACCATTACGCAGTACTACCACAGGAGGGCTTCATTTGCCGGAACAGTCAATAAGAAGCACTTTTTGAAAGATTTGACAGGCAATAGAAGATTTTTATGCTTTGATGTGGAGAAGATTAACCTGCAACATAACATTCCGATAAAGCAGTTATTCGCTCAACTCGTCCATCTGTACAAGAATGGATTTCAATTCTGGTTTGATGAGAGTGAGATTGAAGAGCTTAACAAGATGAATGCTGAGTTTAGGGATATATCGGTGGAAGAAGAGGCTTTTGTCAACCACTTTGAGAAATGTTCTGCGGAGAATGAAGATGCTATCTTCTTAACTACTACTCAAATTCAGCAAATGTTGGTGCAGAAAACAGGTTATAAGAGCTTATCTACCCAAGCATTAGGGCATGTCTTAAGAGACATGAAAGTGGAAAGAGAAAAAAGAGCCGGAGTATATGGCTACATCGTAAAAGCCAAGAGCTAATATGTTCGGAACCAAATGTTACCCTGCTGCCCTTTTGGGTAAGCAGGGTAACTTATTTTCAGGAGTTAATCAATCCTATCTAGGGCTAATAATACCTTTTCCAAAAATTGGAGCCTATCAACATCCTTTAAGTCGCATGTTATAAAGTTACGTTTGCAGTTGCAAATCAAATGATTCGGATAACCTTTATATGAATCTTCAAAATGCTTTTTATTTTTCGCATAATAGAATGCCTCTATAACCGTGCGACTACGATTTTGCCCACAATCACAATGTACCACAGTCTTTTCATTTGCTTTGTCATAAAGCAATAACAATTTTACAATTCGGCAAATATCACTTGTGGACATTCCGTCAATTTCTTCTTTTAATGGAATATGCACACTTGTAATTCCTCGTTTCTTAAGCACGGAAGTAATTACTGATGGATGCTCCTTTTCCGATACATTGATAATATGACAAACATCCTTATAAATATAAGGGTTATTCAAAGCTATCTCCGTTGGAAAATCACGGGCTATCACGTTTGCAAATGGATAAAATCTCATAAGATGATGATTTAATTACTCATACTATCCCAAGTATTTGCCTAATACGGCTGTTACACAAAGGCTTTTGTCAATATAAAACAGTTGCTTATATGTCTGGCAGTTATATTCAAAGCTGAATTGGACTGTTCTGCACCATC
Organism: Bacteroidales bacterium; assembly: GCA_910574205.1. Lineage (GTDB taxonomy): Bacteria > Bacteroidota > Bacteroidia > Bacteroidales > Rikenellaceae > Alistipes. Next base: position 11,826 of record CAJSYJ010000002.1, on the reverse strand, counting down.
TTAGCTTATTGTCGCTACATCTTGCAATGCCGTGTCCTACAACCTTGAAAACATCCTTAAAGCAGTATATCTTCAAGTGAGGAGGCAGGACGGGGAATGCTTCTTCACTGTTGCGGACAATAGTTTCTACAGCCCTTTGATTGGTTAGATACTCATCCTCACTAGTAGGGTAATCCTCTTTGAAAAAGGACAAGAAAGCAGGACTGATTAAGTTATGCTTCCTTGTCCTGTCTTGAAAGATTGTAAACCCTATGCCTTTTACTGTGATAAATAGCTCGGTCATGCAAAAATTACTTCCCCATGATAGCTTGAACCAAAGTCATGACTAGTGCACTAATGATAAGTGCTATCCATGTGTTCTTATTACCCCAAAAACTGTCCCGTTTGATATTGAGCATTCTTCTTACTTCTTTGGGTAGCTCATCTATCTCATAATCGTGGAGTTCATTGAGGACTAGTTTGGTTACTTCCCTTAGTTGCTCTTCTGTTATTTTACTGAGCTTTTCTACTGTTAAGCTCTTCAATTCTTCTTTTGTTAGTTCCATGTTGTTGTAAATTTGTTTGTTATAAAAAATGTTCTCTTGCTTGCTCAAACAGCTTAAAATAGCTACGCATATTTTCCAACTCCCACCATTCGCATATATTTACAGGCAAATGGTCTAGGTTGTAAATCTTTGCTCCCTCCAATGACAAGATGAATGGAGAGTGCGATGCAATTATGAACTGACATCCTCCCCGTCTAGCTAAATGCTGTATTATGGAGGCTAGTTTCATTTGAAAGTCACATGACATACTGTTTTCAGGCTCATCAAGCAGATAAATTCCGGGCTGTTCAATAGCTTCGGACAGTTTCATTAAAGCCGTCTCGCCATTGCTGAATCCTCGCTCCATCTTTCCTATGGTATTGAGTAGGTACTGATTGAAAGATTTGGCTTTTCTGACTTTCATTCCACTATTGAATTTTTCGACATTATAGCCTGTCTCAAAATTGATATGCTTAGCTAGGTCTTCCGGCATATAGTAGTCATCGTGCAGGAAACGGCTTTTATGAAGTTTCATATCATTAGAGAGTCGTTGTTCTTGCATCATATGGAATATGTCATCACTAGTTATCACAGTGGTAATATTCGCAATGTCGTATTTTTGCCGTTCTCTATATCCGTCATATAAGGTTTCTCCTGCCAATCTCTCGCTAGCCTTGTAGTGACATCTTTTTACATATTCATCGAAATATGGGCTAGAGTTAAACATTGCGGTGCGATTGGCACACAGCTTTTGACTGATGACATTGAGGATTGTTGATTTCCCTGAACCATTGTTGCCGTAAAGAATAGTTATAGGCTCAAAATCAAGAGACCATAATGCCTTTGAGGAGGTCAAATGGAATGGATACGAGTGCTCATCATAGAATGAGCCCAATCTATGGTCATGTATAAGAGTATCGTGATCTACGTCTGGAAATATAAATTTTTCAAGATATATCATTGTGTCGTTGGCTTTTGTATGCACTTCTCCTTATTGTTTGGAGAAAAGCGATGTTTCACATTGAGTTGTTCAATGGCTAGATAGCCTTGTTTCAAATTATTTTTCATGCTGCCTGTCAATATAAATGTTATCTAATCTTCGTACGTCATCAACTACTTGCTCTATCTTGCTTTCCCATAGCTCAATATATCCGTCAAGTTCTTCGCAATACCATGTTATGTTCTTGTAAGGATAATCCGCAGAGAAATCAATTGTTTCAGCTCTCTTATTGATGAAATCTTCATCTAAAGAAGTGTTGGCAATTCCACTGAAAAGCTCGTCATCATTGCATACATGACGCAAAATGGCTAGAACCTCCCGTTTCTTAAGTTTTATTTGTTTGCTTACATTGCCAACAAACCAATGTTCGTCATGAATGTCTGCAAGATGAAATGAAAAAGTATAGTACCCTCCTTTAATGTTGCCAAGAATTGAATGTATATTATCAATCAGTGTAGGCTTCTTGCTCTTTTTGGTACTTGCTACTAGGGCTTTCAACTCTAAGGGCAAACAATGATTGACTTTTGCAATCACTTCCACTTTGGGCCATACTATTGATTCTGCTTGCTTGGATAAAAAAACATCGAGATTAAATTTAGAAACCATCCTTCTTTCTACCCATAACAAATCGCTATCACTAAGTATGACAGAGCGGAGTTGTGCTGCACTAAATGAGATGTTTTTTGCCACATAAACAGCTCCATACCCACAATCATTGGAGGAAAATATGACGGGGAATGTTTTGTCTTTTATCTGACTTAACAATGACTCTATAATAGTGCGTTGCCAAAGCAATCGTCTATCTAATGTTGTATCATTCATTTATAATCTCTAGTATATTCTCCGATGGCAAACGACAGTACAAATAGGTGTCAAGAGATTCGGATATTACAATGTGTTTATCGTATTTTACAATAAATACACAGTATTTATTGCCTACTATTGGTTTTACTTCGGCAATTCTAATTTCACCCTTATCGGTCTTTAATATGGCTAACTTTGCGCTTGGTGAATATGGGTCATTCATATCCTCAATCTTCCAATATTCCTTTGCCAATATTGTATGGGCAACTCGAACATCCGTAGTAACCATTGCCGTTTCACACTGTATCTTGATTGCCATTTGACTTAATTCGTACTCTTGCGGAGGAAAGTAATTATAATCACGTATAATTAAAGTCTTGTCGATATATGTAACGTCCTCTTTCAAAAAAGGCTCTATTACATATGCTGTATCGTTTTGTATCACATCCCCTATATGCTCTTTTTGTCGTGCAGACTTGCCTAGACATCCTGTCAAGAATGACAGAAACAATAAAATCAAGTAGCTATAAATTCTCATCACGAACTATCAATTTATCAAAATCAACAATCCATTTATTCTCTACAAGGAACTGAGTACCTAGTACACCATGAATTTGCACCCCTGTTTCTTCCTGTACCTGCATGACTGCTTCAGAGGCATCCAGTACGGCAAAGGAGGAGGTGTAATTCATACCCTCGAAATTGAATGTAGCTTCAATAGTCGGGGCTTCATGTTGTACTCCATCAATCCCTATTATGCTGCGTTTTTCCTCCAACACTTTGAATCTGTCTTTGAAATGTTCATATACAAAGCCGAATAAGGTGTTATGTGTTGAGCCTGTGTCAATAAGGAAACACAGATTGTCGGAGGATATAATAAGTGGTAAGCCTGTTTTTTGCAATCCTAGTGATAATGGAAATTCCATATTCTTTTCAATCATAATTACTCCATTTTTTCATATTCTGCATTCTCTCTTCTAACTCTATCCTATGTCGCACTTTCTCGACACATTGATTATAATATGCTGAGTTGTGTTCGCAGAAACCTTTTGGGTTTTGTAGGAAGTATATTTTGGCTATGTTGGAATTGACTGATACATATTTAAGGTGTATTTCGGATGGAGAATACCTCAATCTATCTCGATACTCACTGGTAGTTTCCCTCGATTCTTTAAATAGTTGCCTGTATTCAGACAGTTCATCTTGTGTAGATACATCTTTGATGATAAGTTCTTCAAGAGTAGCATTTATTATCTCATCCGTAAGTTCCATTGTCGGATTAAATCTGACATCAATCGCGATTTGGTCTTTAGACCTCTGGCTTTCCCATTCTTCACTAGTCTCCAAAGATGATTGCTTGCTTTTTTTGTTTGTCAATCCCTCTTGGATGGTATCTCCATAATCAATGTAGCCTATAACACAGAGACAGGCTAGTATGCCTAGTGCTATTAGTATATAACTTTTTTTCATCATTGCTGTTCTTTGATTAGTTCTTCAAACCTAGCTCCTCTGCATCTGAAACAAATGCCGTTTTCAACATGCTTGTATTCGGGGAAATACCCTGCTCCATAGCACCTCGCACATGGTGTTAGGGGGATATGTCTCATATAGCCATTCTCGTCGGAATATACTTTCACTCCGATTGCTTGGTGTATTTTTGTGTGACACTCATTGCATAGTGTTACAAGGTCTTCATCGAGATATTCCCATGCTTTGTGCTGAATGATGTAGTGCTTATGGTGAACATTGAGGACTATGGGTGTTTCAGACAGATATACCGCGTACTCCACATTTATACAGTCGGAGGGAATGTCTTTGTCTCTTACAACGAAAGACAGCAATCCCGAAGGATGTTTGATTAAATTGATTCGCAAATTATCAGGCGATTGGAGTTTGGGGGTATTATCTGCATTCATAACACCAAGCACTCCATTATCACTTATGCCAACTAATAAATGGTTATCGTTTCGATATTTGACAATCTTTAAGGCTTCAGCATGAACAAGATTCTTAAAGTCCGAGACACTTAGAGATACAGGCAAAACCTCACTGGAAGAATTGCTATAGTCTATCCCAATATTCCAGCATTGGTCATTGAATCTAACCTGTGAACTTTTCCCTTTACCACAGATTTGACATCTGTGGCTATCTCTGTTCAATATTTGGTTTCGTTTCTTTTGCCATTCTAAACATCCAAGCTGGGTCTGATAGTCTATGAGGTTAAGAAATTCATTCATAATCGCTCTTTTTGCAGCCATACCACAAAAAGAAGGTGCGGGCTGAACCTTGATTGCTTATTCGAAGGTATCGCCAAACACCTATAACCATACAAACAAGGAAAGCCCACACCTATGGCATGAGCATTCACTTACTTGCAACAGAGGTTATATTCTTCTAATTGGCGATTTTCCGAATAACTCCAGCAAGAAGCAAACACTTCTTTTTCTAATATGTCTTGTTTAACTTTATATCATTGTCAATCTGTTTTGATTTCCATTGCAAAATTACGCATAAATCCGCACATAGCAATGAAATAGCTTGACTAATTAAAGACAACAAGCCATATAGGCACCACTGAGGCATGGGCTGTATTGTTTGTAATGACAGGCAGTTTTTCTGTTATTTATGTATCTCTTATTCTCATAGGCCACTTGTTTTACATAAGCCCCGACACCATCGAGGCATCGGGGCTTCCATTTAATAATAAACTACAAAGAGTGCTTTTCGTCATCATCTTTCGGATAACCATAAAAAACACATAGTGCCGCAAACCCAATGATTAGGTTCACCAAAGTTACAATAAACAATGCCATAACATAAGATTGGATTACTCAATAAACCACGAATACTCCTTGTCCCCATACAGAGCCTTGTTCAATCCCTCCGCAAGTTGGGTGGCATTGAGGCTTCGGTCGAGGAAGTTATCAATATAGGAGGATTTGTTAGCCCCTGTAAGAAGATTGTAGACATTCCACATATTGATTTCCTTACTGCCCTGCGGCATTGCAAAGCTCTCGTCATTGTAGTAGGCTCGAGCAATCATCCCTATTTGGGTGTCTGTCATCAGCATTTGAGGCAACATCTTCTGCTCGGCTTTGGGGAGGAATTGATATAGCCTGCATTTACCCAAGAATTGGGCAAACTGACGCTCGGTCATATAGCTCTCCTGCAATGCACCCATTTCATATAGGTGCTTTGCCATATTGTAGTCTTGGAACAAGGCTACTGCACTGTTGAACAGTCCTCCTGCCTCCATAACCTTTAACTCCGATTGATAGCCATCTGTGCTGACGCAGAGATTACAGCATACCATGTTCTTAAAGCCGATGAAGATTTTGAATTTCTCCATTCCCTTTTTGGAGTAGAGGTTTTCATGGTTGTAGGCCATTACCCCTCCAATGGTCAGATTAAGTCTATTACCTCTAATGTCTTCGCAGATAGATGGTATTTCAAAGCAGAACATCATGCGCTCATAGTAGATTGTCTTGTCTTCATCCAACAGTTCCCGTACATTCTTGTGGATAGCCTCTGGTGTCCTGCCTTTAATGACATGGCTTACTCTGATGGAGGGCTTTTCGATGTTCTCTCGTGGGAATACATTACTAGCTGCATTCCATACAGCCTCAATGAAGGTGGAATGTGAGATGGTGATTTCATTGTCTTTCGAGAATACGGGCACAACACAATCCTCTTTCAAATGCTGTATGCTGACTTCCTTTGTGTTCGCCTCTATGAAAGGCAGCCTAGATGTGAATTGGGTAGTGATAACCTCCTCTGCGACATCTACTATTTCAGCCTCTATTGTTCTGCTGAGGTTAGGATTGAGATTGGGAACCAATCTGTTCGGAAAAAGCCTATTGACAGGCTGGAGTTGTAATGTGGGTACTACGGTTTGCATCGCTTCTTACAAAATTAGGTTGATAATTGATTTTGGGCTGTTCCTCCTTGTGTTGGAGCAGTTGAGCTTTCCTCTGTGTGAAGTCAGCCATCAGTTGGCTATTCCACTCGGGAAATTGATTGTAGACCGCCGTAAGCTGTTCAATAGAGCCAGCCTTAGTGATTTCAGTCCTTATCATCTCCATTGTAACCCCGTCATTACACCAGTCTAGGATAATCTTCCCTGTGGTGGGAGTAATGGTGAACTCGGGCTTGTTGGCAAAGAGATTTGTCCTGTCTTTGGAGGCTAGGGCTTGGTGCTTCATGTTGATGTCGAAGACTATGGTATATTCGTAGTCTATTCCATCCCTCATCACAGCCTTTAATCCCACCTTTTCGGGAACCATCTTGCCATTCTTCTCCGACAGCACATAGTCCTGTTTGCACCTCATTGTGGAGATTACATGACAGTTTACACCCAATATGGTTTGGATTAAGGCTGTCATTCTAGGGGTAACCTTTTGCCAATTTGTAAATGAATTGCCGGGAAGTCCTGCATGGTATTCCAGTAGATTGTCCCAACATTGGCTCATTGAATCAATGATGATGACCTCCATACCTGCCTGTTCACATACCTTGATGGCATCCATGTAGGTCTCGGGGTCATACTTACCCTCTAAGGGGAGTACATTATATCCTCCCAAATGGGCATATAAATCAGCGGAGTTATTCTCGCTGTCTATTACAGCAATCTTACTCCAGTCTCCACACAGCCCATAGGCTAAATAGAGTGCAGACATGGTTTTACCACTCCCTGCTGGACCTTGAAGAGCCAATTTGATTTTGGCTTGTTTCTTCGATGATTTTCTTAACTGCATATTACTATTATTTTAATGATTGAATACGGAAGAAAAAGAAGCAAGGCAAGCCATACAGAACAGCTTGCCTTACTAAATGATACCTAGTGAATGGTTCTCAGAGAGTGGCTATGGTGGGTGCGCCTCCCTCTCCCCTCTGATGGAGCATGAAAAATACCTCCCCTGTCTCGGGGGAGCATACTTGTGAGATTACGGGGTTTGTAATGCCTCCGTTAAGGAACTTTTCAGAAACAGGACCTGTTTCCAATCCGTAGATGAGGAAGCATTTTCCCGTTTGGGTATTCTGCTTTACTTCGATTTTCTCCACACCCTGCTGGGCTTTGAAATCCTCGATTGAGAGGGTTTTGATGAAATGTAACTTTTCCATTTTTGTAGCTTATTATTGTCATGGAGGGGACTATCCCACTTCCAAAGGATGGGGAGGGTGCTTGTTGGTGTAGGCTACGCTTATGGAAATAGTGCGGATGAAGAAAAATTTTCTGAAAAATTTTGCAGAAAACAGGTTTTCAGAGCTGGAAATTTGCAATGAACAGTGCCTAGAATGGTATGTTTATACCTCTCAAAAACAGCCCCTAGACAGTAAATTTAGTTATATATTACTATGTACACATACAACAATCCCCTGCTTCTAGGGGCAGAAACAGGGGATTTTGAATTAAGCGTAATTCATTTCTACTTTCATCATCTCATTTTTTATAGAGGCATCCAATATTCTGGCGTAGTGCTGTGTCATTCTTATGCTGGAGTGACCTAACATCTTGGATACGTTCTCTATCGAAACATTATTTGCCAATGTTACGGTAGTTGCGAATGTATGTCTCGCAAGGTGGAATGTGATAGGCTGTGCAAGGAAAAGCGGACAGGTGAAGATAAAACGTAAACCGTTTGAAATGAGCTTTGTTTCAGCATTCTGCCAAGTGGAGAAAATGCAAATAATAACGGAATATTGAGGTTGTTCAGTTACCAAACCGTTAGCCGGGCAGTTACCGAAACGGGAATAGGTAACGGCAGGCAATGAAAAGAAACCTTCACCGTTTTGTTTGCGCTCATACACAGCATTTTGCATATCAAAGAACGCTTATACGGCAAGTAATTTTGCACTAAAAAATATAAGCGTATGAAAGTAGAAAAATTCAAGGTGTTGCTCTACCTCAAAAAGAGCGGACTGGACAAATCGGGAAAAGCCCCGATAATGGGAAGAATCACCGTGAACCGCACGATGGCACAGTTCGGATGCAAGCTGTCCTGCACGCCTGAATTGTGGAATCCACGTGAAAACCGTCTGAACGGCAAGAGCAAGGAAGCTGTGGAAACCAATACCAGGATTGAAAAACTGCTGTTGGCGGTAAACGCCGCATTCGACAGCCTTGTGTCCCGTAAGGCTGGTTTTGACGCCATCGATGTGAAAGACCTTTTTCAAGGTAGCATGGAAACGCAGATGACCCTCATGAAAATGACAGATGCAATCTGTGACGACATTAAGGCACGTATCGGCATAGACCGTGCGAAAGGGACTTATCCCGGTTATCACTATATGCGGCTGACACTCGGGGAGTTCATCGAAACCAAGTACAAGGTCAAGGATCTGGCTTTCGGACAATTGACGGAACAGTTCATCCACGACTATCAGACATTCGTCACGGAAGAGAAAGGCTATGCGATAGATACCGTCCGCCACTACCTTGCCATCCTGAAGAAGATCTGCCGCCTTGCCTACAAGAAAGGGTATTCCGAGAAATGCCATTTTCAACATTTCGCCCTGCCCCGGCAATCAGAAAGGACACCACGTGCATTGAGCCGCGAATCGTTCGAAAGAATCCGTGACGTGGAAATACCGCCATACAGGAAGACGCACATACTGGCACGCGACCTTTTTCTGTTTGCCTGCTATACGGGTGTGTCATACGCTGATGTGGTTTCCATTACGGATGAGAACCTGTACACGGACGAAAGCGGAGCATTATGGCTGAAATACCGCCGAAAGAAAAATGAACATCGGGCGAGCGTGAAACTGCTTCCCGAAGCGTTGGCACTACTTGAGAGATACAAGGACGAAACACGGGAAACGCTTTTCCCGATAATCCACCACCCGAACATGAAACGGCACATGAAAGCGTTAGCGGCACTGGCAGGCATCAAGGATAACTTGTGTTATCATCAGGCCCGCCATAGTTTTGCTTCGCTGATAACACTCGAAGCGGGTGTGCCGATAGAAACCATCAGCCGAATGTTGGGACATTCCGATATTTCCACTACTCAGGTCTATGCCCGTGTCAGCCCGAAGAAACTTTTCGAGGACATGGATAAGTTTATCAAAGCTACCAAAGATTTTCAATTAACACTTTAATACATAAAATGATATGCGAAGCACATTTTCATTGTTACCCTATATCAACCGCAGCAAGACAAAGGCTGACGGAACGACTGCCGTACTCTGCCGTATAACCATTGACGGAAAACAGACCGTCATCAGTACGGGAATTTATTGCCGACCGGAAGACTGGAACGGCAGGAAGAACGAGATAAAGTCCGCAAGGGAGAACAGCCGTTTACGGGAATACCTGCGGATAACAGAGGAAGCCTACAATGAGATATTGAAATCGCAAGGCGTGGTCAGTGCGGAGATACTGAAGAACCATATCGCCATGAACAATATTCATCCGGTTACCCTTCTGCAAATGGGGGAATGGGAAAGGGAGCGGTTAAGGAAACATTCAGTAGAAATAGATTCCATATCTTCCTACCGCCACTCCATGTACTATCAGAAGTACCTGACGGATTATCTCGCTTCTTTCGGGAAGAAAGACATCGCCTTTGAGGAAGTGACGGAAGATTTCGGCAAATCTTACAAGGCATATCTTAAGAAATGCAAGAATTTCGGGGCTTCCCAGACCAACAAATGCCTATGCTGGCTGAACCGTCTGCTTTATTTGGCTGTCGATAAAGAGATTATCCGTGTGAATCCCTGCGAGGATCTGGAATACGAACCAAAGCCGGAAGCAAGGCACAAGTACATCAGCCGTAAGGAGTTCAAGAGAATCCTTGCCACCCCGATGTATGATAAGCGTCAGGAGCTTGCAAGACGGGCATTCATCTTTTCCACACTGACGGGATTGGCGTATGTGGATATAAAGCTTCTGCACCCGCATCATATCGGACGCAATGCAGAAGGCAGACGTTACATCCGCATCAACCGCAAGAAAACAAATGTGGAGGCGTTCATCCCCCTGCATCCCATAGCGGAGCGGATATTGTCACTGTACAATACGACCGATGACGAACAGCCCGTATTTCCTCTTCCGAGCCGTGATGCCCTCTGGTTTGATATTCACGAGATGGGTGTTATCATAGGCAAAGAGGAAAATTTGAGCTATCATCAAAGTCGGCACAGCTTCGGAACATTCCTGATTTCGGCGGATATACCTATCGAAAGTATTGCCAAGATGATGGGGCATTCCAATATCCGGACGACACAGGGTTACGCACGGATAACTGATGATAAAATCTCAAAGGACATGGACAAGCTGATGGAACGCAGGAAAATACAATCTATCGGCGAAAAGACAGACAACAATAAGTAAACAGTATCAATTCAGTACATTATGGACAGAGGAATAATAACAATCAGTGAAACGGGTGTAGTCATTATGCCGACAGCACCCGTGTGGATGACACAATTTGAGATAGCCGACCTGTTCGGTGTGTTCTCATGCGATGTCCGCAAGGCGATCCGTTCCATCTACAAGAACAAGGAACTGAACAAACTTGGCACGATGAAGTATCTCAAGCAACCGGATGGCATCAGTTACGATGTCTATAACATTGAAATGGTTATAGCCGTTGCATTCAGGATATGCAGTAAAGAGAGTGTCTTGTTCAGACGGTTTATAATAAATGAAATTAGCACTATTAAGAAAGCTACACCGATTACACTATTTGTTGTCAGCGTCAGAGGTAATAACCGATGGTATAGTTGAGGTTCATCCCGTCAGCCACTCGTTCCCGATGCACGGATGCAAAGGTAGCGTATGGCTTGATGGCAGCGGCAAGGTCGGGCGGCAGAGCCGTTTCGGGCGGAATCTTCCTCCTGCGGAGCGTATTCAACCCGAAAACCTTGCCATTGCCTGCCATACGCTTGAAGAGCATCCGGCAACGGAAACAAGCGACTGGCGGGAAATCAGAAGAAAGAAGAGAGGAACGGCTTACAGACGAAACGGGATTTTGACGCTCCATCCGTAAACCGTTCCTTTCTCTTTTTGCCGAAAGTCCGTTGCTGACGCAATCATAGGGCAGACGGCAAACTGCGCTCCTTCAAGAAAATCATGTGCCTGTCAACCGATAGGCGGCGTGGTAGCTGTCAGCCAGCATCCTTTCGATGTCGGATTCACGGTAGAGGATTTTACCGCCTAACTGGATATAGGCTATGCGCCCTTCGTTCCGGTAATCCTGAAGTGTCCGGCGGCTCACTTTCAGCCGTGCCGACACTTCTTTGTCAGTGAAGAAACGCTCTCCGTTCAGTGTCGGGCGGTAATTGGCGGTCAGATGTTCGAAGCTGTCCAAAAGACTGTCGAGACTGCCCATGAAGTGGATTATCCACTCGTTGTCCTTGTTAATCAGTTCATTCATGTTACTTTGGATTTAGATACTGTGATAAAATCCAAATCTTTTTGAGGAAAAATTGACCAATATCTGTATTTTTCTCAAAATGGCGTAAATTGCCATCTGATTCGCTACAATTATAAGT